>CAXTHW010000029.1:0-78102 GCA_964244245.1 uncultured Rubrivivax sp.
TCCGCGTGCTGACCAGCGCGGCTCTGGCGGGGATGGACAGCTCGCAGATCACGGCTCTGACGACGGCGCAGGTCGTGGCGCTGGGCACCAACCAGATCGCTGCGCTGGATTCTTCCGACCTCAACGCGCTGACGACGGCGCAATTCGCGGTGCTGACCAGCACGCAGGTCGCTGCGCTGACGACGGCGCAGGCCGACTTCATGGCGAGTGACGACCTGGGTGCCATCAGCACCACGGCGATCAAATCGCTGTCCACCGCAGCGATGGCCGCGCTGGACTCCGACCAGTTCAACGCACTGAGCACCGCGCAATTCGCTGCGCTGACATCGACGCAAGTCGGCGCCATCACATCGGCCCAGGCCGACGGCATCGCCACCGATGACCTGGCGGCGATCACCACCGCCAACATCAAGTCGCTGTCCACGGCCGACATTGCCGTTCTCGACTCGGCACAGTTCAATGCGATGACGACGGCGCAGTTCGCTGCGCTGACCACGGCGCAAGCGGCTGCCATCACGTCGGCCCAGACCTCGGCCTTCGCAACGGACGACCTCGTCGCCCTCAGCACGGCCGACATCCGCGCGCTGACCACCGCAGCGCTGGCAGGGATGGACTCGTCCCACTTCGCTGCGCTCACCACCGCCGAAGTGCTGGCGCTGGCGACCAACCAGATCGCATCGCTCGACTCGTCGGACCTCAACGCGCTGACGACGGCCCACTTCGCGGTGATGACCTCCGCCCAGGCGGCTGCCATCACGTCGGACCAGGCCGACTTCATGGCGAGTGACGACCTGGCGGCGCTCAGCACGGCGGCGATCAAGGCCTTCTCTGTTGCCAACGTCGATGTGCTCGACTCCAACCAGTTGAACGCGCTGACGACGGCCCAGTTTGCCGCCTTCACCACCGCGCAGGCCGCCACGCTGAACTCGGCGCAGGTGGACACCATGACCTCGGACGACCTGGCGGCGCTGTCCACCGCGGCAATCCATGTGCTGGCATCGTCGGCCATCGCGGTGCTGGACTCCGAGCAGTTCAACGCGCTGACCACGGCCCACTTCGTCGCCTTCACCAGTGAACAGGTCGGCGCCATCACATCGGCGCAGACCGACGCGATGACGACCGACGATCTGGCCTCCATCGGCTGGACGAGCATCGGCGCGATGAGCACCATCGCCTTCAGCACGCTGGACTCGGCGCAGGTGCAAGGCCTGTCGAATGCCCAGGTGCGCGGGCTGACGACAGACCAGGTCGTCTCGATGACGACATCGGACTTCGCGGCGCTCAGCTCCGACCAGATCCACTCGCTGACGGCCGCCCAGGCACACGCCTTGACAACCGACCAGATCGTCGCCTTCACCACGCTGCAGATCGCGGGGCTCACCACGGCGGACATCGCTTCGATGACGATGACGCAGTACGCGGCCTTCCAGAGCGATGACATCCATGTGATGAGCAACGACCAGGTCAACGCGCTGCTGGGTGTGACGCCCATCGTGCTGGACCTGGACGGCGGCGGCATCCAGACGCTGTCTGCCGCCAACGGGGTGCACTTCGACCTTACCGGCACCGGCAGCAGCAGCCAGAAGGTGGGCTGGGTGGCAGGCGGCGACGCACTGCTGGTGCGTGACCGCAACGGCGACGGCGTGATCAACGACGGCACCGAGCTGTACGGCACTGCCACCAAGACGGCCGATGGTGGACGCGCAGGGCACGGCTTCGCGGCCCTGTCGATGGAGGACACCAACCACGACGGCAAGATCAGCGCGGCCGATGCGCACTTCAAGGACATCCAGCTCTGGGTGGATGGCAACCACGACGGCAAGACCGACAAGGGCGAACTGCATGGCCTGGCCGACTTCGGCATCATCGAACTCGACCTCAGCCACGTGACCGGCAGCAAGACCGACAACGGCAACCTGATCGGCATGGTGTCGAGCTACAGGAAGGCCGACGGCAGCAGCCACGAGATGTCTGACGTGCTGTTCGCCAAGGAGAAGGCGGCGGAACCGCCGCCCAAGCTGGGCGACCTGCTGGCCGCGCCGCCAGCGGAGCTGCTGCAAGGCGGTGAGCATGCGGCGACGCAGAAGACGGACATGGGCGGCTCGCCGGGCCTGCTGCACGCCGCCTTCCAGCACCGCAGTCTGCTCGACGACGAGCATCGCCAGACGCCGCTGATCTGACGCCGGGCAAGCCGCGCGGCCCGCATGGGCTGCGGAGGCGATGCTTGTCGAGGCCCCACGCCGCAACACGGCGCGGGGCCTCGCTGCATCTGGCCGGGTTTCGCCCGCCTTATCCACGGGTGCAGCCGGCGGCTGCTTCCGGACAATCCGCGTCACTGGGTCGCTTTTCGGCGGCAGGCGCCTGCCGACCCGCCAACCAACGACGGGCACCGCATCCGATGGCCAGCAGCGCAGCACTTCTCGTCGCCAGCAACCGCAGGGCTGCAGCGTGACGCGGCTGCTGATCGAAGGCTGGCGCGGCGTGAACCATTCGTTCGCGCTGGTCAACCAGTGCCAGATCCTGGAGCTGCTGCGCCTGCCTGGCGTGCAGCTTTATCACCGCGACCTGCCGTTTGCGATGGCGCACTGGAACAGCAAGACCCACGACCCCGGCTTTGCGCCCGACGATGCAGCACGCATCGCCGCGCTGGCGGAGCCGGGCGGCGCGGCTGTGGACTGCATCTACCGCATCTGCTCGCCCTTCCGCACCGGCGCGCACTGCCCGGAAGCGCGCGCCGGCAGCACGCCGACGCTGAGCTTCATGGTCACCGAGATGGGGCTGAGCAGCAAAAGCTTCGAGCCCGGCGCCGAGCGCTCCGACGCCTTCACCCGCGGCGCCAACGCCATCGTCACGCCCACGCGCTGGGCGCGCGACCGGCTGCTGGACTGGGGCTTTGCGGCCGACAGGCTGCATGTCGTCAGCCACGGCGTCAACAGCGCCACCTTCCACCCGCTGAACGCCGACGAGCGCGCGCAGAGCCGCCGCAATCTGGGCCTGGACGGCGGCCAGTTCGTCTTCCTGAACCTGGGCGCCGCGCTGTGGAACAAGGGGCTGGACGTGCTGCTGCTGGCCTATGCCACGCTGCGCCTGCGGCACAAGAACATCCGCCTCGTGCTGAAGGACCAGCGCAACCTCTACGGCGTGAGCATCGACGCCACGCTGGCCAAGCTGTGGCAGGAGTACCCCGAGCGCTTCAGCGGCGAGACGCTGGCGTCGATCTCGTCGCTGCCCGGCAACCTGAACCAGCAGCAGTTGCGCGTGCTGTACGGCAGCGCCGACTGCTACGTGTCGCCCTACCGCGCCGAAGGCTTCAACCTGCCGGTGCTGGAGTCCATCGCCTGCGGCACGCCGGTGGTGGTGACAGGCAACGGCGCCACCGACGACTTCTGCGATGCCGGCGTCGCCTTGCGCGTGCACAGCACGCCGGCCACGCTGGACGACGCCGGCGGCGGCCGCATCGCGCGCTACCAGGAGCCCGACCCGGACGCCACCGTGCAGGCAATGGAGGCCATGCTGCTGGGCCGCGGCGTGCAGCGCGATGCCGCCTTCGACGCTGCCCGGCAGGCGCTGGTGCAGCGCCTGGACTGGCGGCGCCCGGCCAGCGAACTGCTGGCGCTGGCGCGCGAGCGCAGCGGCGTCAGCACCAGCACCAGCCCCAGCAGCAGCCCCGGCACCAGCACAGCGGCCGCCTGCGCCGCATGACTTCCAACCCGCGAGACCCCGACGATGCGATCCCTGCACATCTACTGCGATGGCGGCTTCGGCAACCGCTTCAACGGCCTCATTGCCGGGCTGCTGCTGGCCGAGCATGCCGGCCTGGCGCCAGTGGTCGTCTGGCCGCGCAACAACTGGTGCGGCGCCGCCTACGGAGAGCTGTTCGAGAGCCCGGCGCAGGTGGTCGAGCGCGAGCTGGCGAGCTACGTGCCGGAGAAGCACGCCTTCCAGTTCTTCATGACCGAAGACCACTTGAAGATGGGCGTGGAGAACGCATCGCCGCTGCAGACCGCCACGCTGGCCGACGCACTGGCCTACCTGGCGCGCAGCGACAAGGACGTGCACTTCCACACCCCGCTGATCCCCGCCTTCTTCGAGATGGCGAGCGTGCTGCGCACGGTGCGCTCGCTGTGCCTGCGCCAGCACCTGCGGGAGCGCGCCAACGACTTCATCAGCCAGCAGCGGCTGGCCGACTACTACGGCGTGCAGATCCGCAAGACCGACTTCGGCGCCAACGGCGCCGACGACAACAGCCTGTTCGACCTTGTGGCCAAGTGCCAGGACAAGCGCTTCTTCGTCTGCTCCGACGATGCCAGCGTGGAGCAGCGCTTCGCCGCGCTGCCCAACGTGGTGGTGTACCCGAAGCGCGCCTACGTCGAGCGGCTGGTCAGCGGCGGCTGGAACGCACCGGCCGCCGACCACAGCGGCCGTGTCTATGCCTGCAACGTCAACCGCAGCGGCAGCAGCGTGGAGGACGCGATCATCGACCTGCTGCTGCTGGCCAGCTCGCGGGTGATCAAGACCTCCAACAGCACGTTTTTGAACACCGCCCTGCTGCTGCAGGCGGCCGCCCGCTTGCCGGCCTTTGCGCCGCGGGCCGACAAGGCCTTGCAGCCCGCTTGACGGGCGCCATCGCCGCCAGCGTCAGGCCGCCAGCGCAGCTTCGCGCATGGCCGGCTGCTGCTGCGCAGCCAGCACCATGATCTTCTGCCAGAACGGCAGATCGAACTTCCACCAGGCATGGCAGCCGGTGGGAACCACGCCGCCATTGGCCGCGAAGAACTGCGCCGGCTGGCATTCCAGCGAGAAGCGCGATGCCACGTCGGCGCCGGGGATGGAGAACTGCTGCGTCATCGCGCCGGCAAAGGCGAAGAAGCAGTCTTCGTAGAGGCAGCGCGTGCGCCAAAGGAAGTGCAGCTCGGCGGCCTCGGCGATGACGGCGATGCACTTCTTCACCGAGCGCAGGCTGAAGCCGCCGTTGCCGACGAAGAGGCGCAGCGCCGAGTCGCT
The DNA here is from genome assembly GCA_964244245.1 of uncultured Rubrivivax sp. Classification (GTDB taxonomy): domain Bacteria; phylum Pseudomonadota; class Gammaproteobacteria; order Burkholderiales; family Burkholderiaceae_C; genus Rubrivivax. The sequence goes on from CAXTHW010000029.1 coordinate 5,005, forward strand.
GTACAGGCTGGCGTTGGCCACCATGGCGTCCAGCGTGATGCCCTGCGGCCAGGGCCCGCCGATGTAGTCGTGCCCGCTGCGCATCCAGCCGTCGAGGTCGTCCTTGAACAGCAGCGCGTCGGTCTGGTGCACCAGCAGGAAGTCGTGCGCGGCGAAGCGCTGGTAGAACATCGGGCTGAGCATCATCTCGTTGTAGCCGGCCAGCGACGCGAAGAAGCGGTCTTCGAAGCGCTCGAACGGCAGCCCTGGGAAGCGCTCGCGGTAGTAGCGCTCGTTGAGGCCCTGCGGCGCCACGAAGACGATCTTGCGGCCCGGCGCACGGGCCAGCAGGTTGTCCACCGAAAACTGCTCCAGCATGTTGAGCTGCGGCTTGTACACCGGCACCACGATGACGAGGCTGGCAGGGGCGTTGTGCATGGCACGGGTTCCTGTGGCTGTGCGCAGCTTCAGCCGGCGTGCGCGACGAAGGCCTTCTGCCAGAACGGCAGGTCGTACTTCCACCAGGCATGGCAGCCGGTGGGCAGGGTGTCGCCGTTGGCGGCATAAAAGCGCGCCGGCTCCAGTTCCAGCGCGAAGCGCGACGCCACCTCGGCGCCGGGCACCGAAAACTGGTCCGTCATCACGCCGGCAAAGGCGAAGAAGCAGTCTTCGTTCAAGGCCCTGGCACGCCAGAAGTCGTGCAGCGCCGCCGCGTCGCGCAGGATGGCGATGCTGTTGCGCACCGCGCGCAGGCTGAAGCCGCCGTTGCCGACGAAGGCCTGGATCTTCTGCGCCCCGCCGCCGCCGCCCGCCCCCGCGCCCAGCGTCAGCGACATGCCGTGCGGCCAGGGCGCGCCGATGTAGTCGTGGCCGCGGCGCATCCAGTCGTCCAGGTCGTCCTTCAGCAGCAGGGCGTCGGTCTGGCTGACCAGCAGGTAGTCGAAGTCGGCGAAGCGCTGGTAAAAGGCAGCGCTGAGCAGCAGCGCGTTGTAGCCGGCGATGGAGGCGAAGAAGCCATCATCGAAGCGCTCGGCGCGCAAGGCTGGATAGCGGCTCCGGTAGTAGTCCAGCGCCAGCCCTTGCGGCGCGCAAAAGACGATCACGCGGCCCACCGCGGTGGCCACCAGCCGGTCCACCGAGAACTGCTCCAGCAGATTGAGCCGCGGCTTGTACACCGGCACCGTGATGACGAGGCTGGGCGCGTTGTCCATGGCGCTCACGCGGCCGGCAGGCGCCGCGCGCTACTGCGGCCTGACGCCGAAGAAGGTGTTGGACACCAGGCCGAAGCCGCCGGCACGCTCAAGCTGCACGTCCAGAATGCTCAGGCCGTTGGCCGCGATGCAGCGCATCACATGGCGCATCGGCAGGCAGTGCATCTCGAAGTCCTGCGTGTGCTGCCAGTTCAGGTAGGCATCCACGTCGAAGGCATAACGGTCATGGTGTGTCACGGTCTGGAACATGAACACACCGCCCGGCTTGATGCGAGAGAGGATCTTGTTCAGCAGGTAGAACTGCAGCGGCGGCGGGTTGTGCTGAAGCACGATGTGCGAGTAGAAGACGTCGATCGGCGCGATGCCGTCGAACTCTTCGATGCGGCGGATCAACTGCGTCTGCACGTTCCGGATGTCGCCTTCGCGCAGGTAGTCGCGGCAGACCGCCAGGTTGCCTTCGGAGATGTCCCAGGCCTGCACGCTGTCGAAGCGGCTGGCGAAGTGGTAAGTCAGCCGGCCGACGCCGCAGCCCAGCTCGAACAGGTTGCCGAAGTTCACCTTCACCTCGTTCTTCGCTGCCAGCGCATCGAGCTGCTCGATGCCATGTTTTCCGGTGGCGCGGAACTCGGCCAGATGCTCGTGGATGCTGCTGGCGCGGTAGCGCTTGTCCGACAGCACCGACGCATGCGGCTCCACCGCGCCCACCTTGGTCCACTGCTCGACGATGCGCGAGAAGACCCGGTGCAGGCTGGCATCGGCGCAGTCCACCTGGATGTCGGCCGAGCGGCCGGCGGTGAACTGAAGGTCCAGCATCTTGTTGATCACGGCGTCCGTGCTTGCGTCCATGGGTGCTCTTTGAAGTGGTGGGTTCGGTTGTCGCGGGCAGGCGGCGGCGTTGCTATTGCAGCCACTCCAGCACGCCGCGGCCCAGCGACAGCAGGATGGCGTTGAGCTGCTGGCCGTCGTGGATGGCGTTGACGTAGGACACGCGCAGGTTGTAGTGCTCGCTCTCGGCGCCCATCACGTCGAACAACGAGCGCTTGCCGAGCTGCTGCCACTGTTGCAGCGTGAAGTTGCGCACCTGGTCGCTGTCGCGCAGCACCGCGCTGACGCGGCGCGCGCGGTCGAAGGTGGACAGCGTCTGCTCGTGCAGCTCGGCCACGCGGTACAGCCGCGCCTCCACCAGGTCGGCGCGCTGCAAGGCGGCGGCCTGCGCGCGCTTGCGCGCTGCGTCGGTGGCAGGCCCCACGCCGGGGTTGAGCAGCGGCACGTTGATCGCGATGCCCACGCCCAGCGAGCCGCTGCGTGCGTTGGCGGCGCTGAGGCTGCCGCCGGCACCCGCGGCCTTGCTGCCGCCGAAAGTCCAGCTCACCTGCGGCTTGGCGCCGGCCTCGATGGCGGCGGCGTACTTGTTGGCGGCGGCGGCCTGCGCCGACAGTTGCGCGATGTCGTTGTTCTGCTCCACGTCGGCCTGAAGCGCCGGCAGATCGGGCACGCCCAGCAGCACGGTGGACAGGCCTTCGACGCCGGGCAGGCCGTCGCCGACCAGGCGGCGCAGCCGCACTTCCACCTGGCGCATCTGCGATTGCGCAAGCACCTGCGACAGCTCGGCCTGCGCTTGGGACTTCCTGGCCTGCACCAGCTCGCTGGCGCGGCCACGGTCTGCCCGCACGATGGTTTCCAGTGCCTCCACCAGGCAGGACATCTTGCGTGCGTACTGGCTGTAGATCTGCGCCTGCAGCCGGTAGCGGCTGCGCTCCATCGCCAGCGCCACGGTGCTGAGCGCGAGTTGCTCACGCAGCGAAAGCTGGCCCAGGCGCGCCGATTCGGCGAGCTGGGTGCGCCAGTCGGTGAGGCGGTCCACCCGGCCGCCGTCGTAGAGCAACTGGCTCACGCTGATGGACGCGCGCGCCTGCATCGCCGATGTCTCGGTCAGCGTGCCGGCCTGCGTGGCGGCCGGCCCCAGGCCGCCGGTCATCGCGGCCTGCACCGCCTTGCCAGCGCGTGCTTCCTCGATGTCGAATTTGGCTGCTTCGGCCACGAGCTGCGCCGCGTTGACGGCGTTGCTGCGCGCCAATGCCTCGCGCACCATGTCCGACAGCTCGCCGCGCGGGTTGGCCACGGCGATGCGCGCGGCGGCCTCGGGGCTGGCCGGCGGGTCGGCCATTTCTTCATCGACACAGCGCGCTGCCGCCGAGAAGGCGATGCCAGCGGCCAGCGCGGCAATGGCGCCGCGTGCAGCAGGCAGGGCAGAGAACGGGCGGAAACGTGGCATCGCGGGAAACTCCATGCAGAGCGCAGTGTGCGTTGCCGGCTCGGTGCCTGATCCAGGGAATTCAGCGTGCTTCGGGCGGCATTTCGGCGCCGCTGCGGCAGGCTGCAAGCGCGCCGCGCAAGAGCCGCATCAACGCTCGCGGAAGGCTTCCTGCGTCTTCAGCATCGGCCGCAGCACGAAGCCGAGCACCGACCGTTCACCGGTGCGGATCTCCACCGAGCCGGTCATGCCGGGCAGCACGTTCAGCGGCTTGGCGCCGGCCTTCAGCGTGCTGCGTTCTGCGCGGATCAGCGCCCTGTAATACGTCGTCTCGCCATTGCCGCGCTCGGGGTCACCCACCGCATCGGGGCTGATCGACTGCACGCTGCCTTTGAGCCCGCCATAGACCGTGTACTCGTAGGACGACAGCTTGATCTCGACCTTCTGCCCCACCTTGACGAAGCCGATGTCGGCCGGCGTGATGCGCGCCTCCACCAGCACCCGCGCGCCGATGGGCATGATCTCCATCAGCGCCGCACCCGGCGACACCACGCCGCCCAGCGTGTTGGCCTTGATCGACTTGATGACGCCGCGCACCGGCGACACCAGCGTCGTGCGGCGCAGCACGTCGTCACGCACCACCATCTGCTCTTCGATCATCGACAGCTCGGTGCGCAGCTTCACGAGTTCGGCGCTGGCCTCCTGGCGGAAGCGGTTCACCCGCTCTTGCGTCTGAAGGCTCAGGTCGTTGACCTGGCGGCGCACGCGCATCACCTCCACCTCGCTCATCAGGCCCTTGGCCGACATCGCCTCGGCCACGCCCAGCTCGCGCTGAAGCAGCCCGATGCTGCGGCGGTTCATTTCCACCGCCTCGTTCAGCGCGCGCTGGCGCGCCTGGTAGGACTCGGTCTCGCCGTTCACCACCGCCGCTGCCTCCTGCACCTCGGGCGGAAAGACCAGCGGCTTGCCGCTGGCCTCGGCGTGCAGCCGGGCCACGGCGCCGCGCAGCGACAAACGCTTGGCCTGGCCCTCGGCCTGCTGCGCCTCGAAGCGCGTCGGGTCCAGCAGCGCCAGCGGCTGGCCCTCGGCCACCTGCTGGCCTTCGCGCACCATCAGCTCGCGCAGGATGCCGCCTTCCAGGCTGGCGATCACCTGCTCGCGGCCGTCTGGCACCACGCGGGCATTGGCCTTGGCGATGATGTCCACCTTTGCCAGCGACGCCCAGCCGACGGCCACTGCCAGCGCGGCCAGCATCAGATACACCGTCCACATCGCGGCCGGTGCGGCCTCCATCACCTGCGCGCCGCGCACGGCGCTCAGGAAGGCGATGTCGCCGGGCCGCAGCCTGGCCTTGCCTTCAGCGCCGGCCATGCTGCACCGGGGTCGTACTGTGGGACATACGGTGGGCTGTACGGCGGGTCATACGGCGGCCTCGCGTTCCATCGGCCGGGCCGACGGGTGCATGTGCAGGTTGCCCGGCACGCTGGCCTGCGGCGTGGCTGCCGGGCGCGCGCCAGACAGGGCGGCCAGCACCTGGTCTTTCGGGCCGTCGAGCACGACACGCCCGCCATCGACCACCACCACCCGCGTCACCAGCTCCAGCACCGCCGGGCGGTGCGTCACCATCACCAGCGTGCAGTTGCCGCAGGCCGTCTTGAGCTGGCGCAGAAAGGCCACCTCGCTTTGCGCGTCCATCGAGCTGGTGGGCTCGTCCATCAGCAGGATCTGCGGCCGCGTGACGAGGCAGCGGCTCAGCGCGACGAGCTGGCGCTGGCCGCCGGACAACAGCCCGCCGGACTCACCCACCGGCAGGTCCCAGCCCATCGGGTGCTGCGCCACCAGCCGGTCCAGCCCGGTGAGCTGGCCCACGTCGGGCAGGCGGCCGGGGTCGGCGCTGGGCCGGTCGAGCAGCACGTTGTCGCGCAGGCTGCCGTGGAACAGCCGCGGGTCCTGCGAGACGAAGCCGACGCGGGCGCGGTAGTCGGCAGGGTCGATCTGCCGCAGGTCGATGCCGTCCACCTCCACCATGCCGGCGGTGGGCTGGTACAGCCCGGCGAGCAGCCGCAGGATGGTCGATTTGCCGGAGCCGATGCGCCCCAGCACCGCCACCCGCTCACCGGGCTCGAAGCGCAGGCTCACGCCCTTGAGCACCTGCGGCGCTTCGCCCGGGCCGCTGTGCGGGTAGGCGAAGCCGACCTCGCCCAGCCCGATGCGGCCGCTGAGCTCGTGCCGCGGCACATAGACCTTGCCGGGCTCGCGGTCCACCGGCGTGGCCATCACCTTGTCGAGCGCGCGCATCGCGGCACGCGCGCCCTGGTAGCGGGTGGCCAGCATCACCACGCTGGACAGCGGCGCCACCGCGCGGCCGGCGAACATCACCGCGCCGATCAGTGCGCCGCCGGTGATGACCTTGTCGTTGATCAGATAGACGCCCCAGACCAGGATCACCATGGTGACGAGCTGCTGCGAGACGGCCGACAAATTGGTCGTCCACGCGGTGATGCTGCGCGAGCGCAGCATCGACGTGGCCGACGCGGCGGTCGATTCCTCGTACTGGCGCAGGAAGCGGCCCTGGGCGCCGGCAGCCTTCAGGTCTTCTATGCCTTCGACGGCCTCCACCAGCACGCCGTGCAGATCGGCCTGCTGCTGCATGTTGGCCGAGGTGGCGCGGCGCAGCGCGCCCTGGATCACGGCCGACATCAGGATCAGCACCGGGATCGCGATGGCCAGCACCCAGCCCAGCGGGCCGCCGACGATGAAGGCCATCGCGACGTAGATCAGGATGAAGGGCAGGTCCGACAAGGCCGCCAGCGTGGCCGATGCGAAGAACTCGCGCACCACCTCGATCTGCGCCAGCGTGTGCGCGTAGGCGCCTGCCGATGCGGGCCGGTGCTCCATCCGCACACCCAGCGTCTGCCGGAACAGCGCGGCGCCGACGATGAGGTCGGTCTTGCGGCCTGCCAGATCGATGAGATACGCGCGCAACTGGCGCGCGACGAGGTCGAACACCAGCGCCAGCGCGCTGGCGGTGGCCAGCGCCCACAGCGTGACGAAGGCCTGGTGCGGGATCACCTTGTCGAAGATCACCGAGGTGGCCAGGCCCGTCACCAGCATCAGCACGTTGCTCAGCAGCGCGGCCAGCAGGGCCGAGCGGTAGTACGGGATGAAGCGCCGCAGCGTGCCCCAGAGCCAGTGCTGCGATGGGTCTGCCAGCAGCGGCGAGTCGTCGTGTGCCGGCGTGCTGCCGGGCTTGGGCGTGGCGACCAGCGAGACGCCGGTGTACTCGGCCGCCAGCTCTGCCTCGGTGGCGCTGCAGGCATGGCTTTCGCGGCCGGGCATCACCACGTCGTAGCTGGCGCCGCCGGGCTGGCGGGCCAGCACGATGCAGGCGTCGCCGCCGTTGAGCAGCAGCACGGCCGGCAGCAGCAGGTGGTGCAACTCGGCGATCTGCCGCTGCACCAGCCCGGCATTGAAGCCGGCCTCGCGCAGCGCGCGCAAGGCCTGGTCGGGGCCCAGCCTGCCATGCACCGGCAGCCCGGCCAGCAGCGACTCTGGCGACCGCTCGCGGCCGTGGTGGCGCGTCAGCCAGGAGATCGCGTGCGCCAGCGCATCGTTCTCGATGTCCCACGACGGCGCCGCGCCTGCGTTCTGGCGCTCATCGGTGGACGGGGCTGCTGCTTCCTGCATCGGCTCGGTGGCTTGGGGTCAAACGCCGCGGTGCTTCAGCGCCAGGCGCTCGAATTCGGTCTCGATGTCGCGCACGATCTGCGGCACGTCGAAGAGCGGCGAGCGCCGGCCTTCGTTTTCCAGGTAGCGGCGGTAGGACGCAGCGCGCAAGGGCTGGCGGCCGATGGCGACGGCCAGCTTTTCATAGTCGGCCAGCGTCTCGGTGATGAGGTCGGGCAGGCCCACGGCGGTGAGCAGGCTGCCGGCCATCCGCGCGATGTAGCTGCGGCCGGCCAGCGTGACCATCGGCGTGCCCATCCACAAGGCGTCGCTCGCGGTGGTGCCGGCGTTGTACGGAAAGGTGTCCAGCATCAGGTCGGCCAGCGCAAAGCGCGCCAGGTACTCCTGCGGCGAGACGCGCGGCGCGAAGACCAGCCGCTCACGTGCGACGCCATGCAGGTCGGCCTGGCGCAGCATGTTCTCCTGCGCCGGGGCGTTGTCGGCCAGCAGCCAGAGCACGCTGCCGGGCACCTGCGCCAGGATGCGCATCCACGCGGCGAACACCTCGGCGGTGAACTTGAAGGTGTTGTTGAACGAGCAGAAGACGAAGGCGTCTTGCGGCAGCTTGTAGGTGGCACGCTGCGGCCTGGCCGCGATCTCGCGCTGGCGGTCGCTCACCTGGTAGCAGTGCGGCAGGTGGATGGGCTTTTCGGTGCAGTAGGGCAGCAGCGCGTCGGGCATCACGAAGCGGTCGGCGATGATCCAGTCCACCCCGGGCAGCGCCGAGGTGCCTGGCAGGCCCAGGTAGCTCACCTGCACCGGCGCCGGCCGGTGGCCCAGGATGGCGGGGCGGGCGCCGCTGGTGATGCCTTGCAGGTCCACCAGCACGTCGATGCCGGCCTGCGCGATGAGCCTGGCCGCCGTCAGGTCATCGACGCCGGCCAGCCGCACATGGTGGTCCACCGCCGCGACGATGCGCTTGCGCTGCGGCGAGTCCGACTCGGCCGTCCAGCAGAACGCGAAGACCTCGAAGCGGCTGCGGTCGTGCAGCTCGAAGAGTTCTGCCGTCAACAGACCCACCGCGTGGTGGTGCAGGTCACCCGACAGATAGCCGATCTTGATGCGGCCGCTGCGCCGCGGCATCGCGGCATGCAGCGCGGCGGCAGGCGGCTTGGGCACGCGCTCGTGGACGAAGCGCTGGGCGGCGAGCAACTGCACGGCCGGGTCGTCGGTGACGCTCATCATCGCCAGCGGCGAGGTGCCGACCAGCAACTGGTTGGGCGTGACCTCGCCCACCGGAGCGTAGAGCGGCCATTCGCACTGGCGCTGGCGGATGTGCACGTAGTGCTGGATCACGTCGAACTGCGTCGGCCGCAACAGCAGGCTGGCCTGCATCAGCGCTTCGGCCTCGGGGTAGCGCTTCACGGATTCGAGCAGCCGCGCGCTGTTGTTCATCGCGTGCAGCCGGAACTCGAAGGTGCTGGGGTGCAGGTCGGCCGTGGTGTCGATCACGCGCTGCCATTCGGCCAGCGCACCGGCGCTGTCGCCGCGCCGCTCGCACAAATGGCCCAGGTTCAGCCGGGCCGGCGGAAAGCCGGGCTGCGACGCCAGCGCCTGGCGGTAGGCGGCTTCCGCAGCGGTGTTGTCGCCCAGGCCCGACAGCATGGTGCCCAGGTTGAAGCAGGCCACATGGCGCACCGGCGATTCGGTGTTGTCGATCCACGCCCGGTACAGCCTTGTCGCGCCCGCGCTGTCGCCGCCGGCATGCAGCGCCTGCGCACGGTCCATCACGAGGGCGATCGGCATCTGGCCCTGGCGGGCCGTGGCGATCAGCTCTGCGACAGGGTCGGCGGCAGCAGTGGCGGTGGGCATGGCAGCAGCGGAGACCATGCGGCTCCAGGAGGATGCAGACCCACGGGATGCTAGGCACCGGCCGCGGCGGCCGGGCTGGCATTAGCGGGGCTTTCTGGCCCCTGTTATCGGCTACAGGCCGAGCTGACTTGAGCCCGTGTGCGGATGCGGATCGGGCCGAGCGCGTGGCTTCGGTCTGGAGGCAAGCGCGGCACGACGCAACGTCGTGCGGCGTGGGAAGTTCACGGCGCGCTGGCACGACAGGCGCGGCCGGCCGGCGCCGACGTTATGCTGGCCGGAAGGAAGAATCGACATGAACGACGCGGGCTTGGTGTGGTGGTTGTTGCTGTTGCTGTTGCTGTTGCCGCTGGCGCTGCTGGCCTGGTGGCTGGCCGGGCGCGCGGCGCGGCGGCAGCGCCTTGCGGACCTTGCGCCGGCGGAGACGCAGGCCGGGTGGCAAGCACAGGCGCAGACAACGACGCAGGCCGCCGACGGCGACACGGCGGATTTCGCGCCCACCGCCATCTCGCCCGATGCGGCCGCGGATGCTGCCGCCGCTGCGCTGCTGGAAGCCGCCCGCGCCGCCGAGCGGCAGGCGCGCACGGACGCCGAGCGTGAATCGGCCGAAGCAGCAGCTGCGCTGCGCGCCGCCCATCTGGCCGCCGAGCAGGCCGCAGCACAGCGCGCCGCCGACCGGCGTGCGGCAGAAGCGGCAGAGCGCAAAGCGGCAGAGCGCCTGGCCGCAGAGCGCGACGCCGCAGAGCGCAAAGAGGCAGAGCGCGAAGCAGCGCGCCAGGCCGCGCAGGCGCAAGCTGAAGCCAGAGCCCAGGCCGAAGCCCGTGCCCAGGCCGAAGCGCGAGCCCAGGCGCAGCAGGCCGCGCGCGCAGCCGCGCAGCAGGCAGAAGCCGCACGCGCCAGCGCCGCCACACGCACGCCCGAGCAGACCCTGGTGCTGTTGGCCGACGACTCGAAAGTGGTGCGCGTGAAGACCAGCCGCCTGCTGGCCAAGCACCAGTTCCGCGTGGCGCTGGCCGAAGACGGTGAACAGGCGCTGCAGATGGTGGCCGGCGAGCTGCCGCAGGTGCTGATCACCGATGTCGAGATGCCCGGCATCGACGGCGTCGAACTCACGCGCCGCCTGCGCGCCGACCCACGCACGGCGCAACTGCCCATCGTGATGATCACATCGGCCGACGACCGCCTGCGCAGCACCGCCGACGAGGCCGGCGTCACGCTGCTGCTGGGCAAGCCCTACGCCGACGACGAACTGGTGGCCCACATCGCCCGGCTGGCGGGCGTGGCGCTGGCTGCATCGGCGGCCTGAGCCACAGCGGCCCGGGACCATCATTGCCGGCCCAACGGTGCATGTCTGAACTCTTCATGCCAGGCCGCAGCCGCGGCCGACGCGCCGGCCTTGCGGTCGTGTTCCTGTGGTTCTTCATCGGCGGCATCGCACACTTTGCGGCCACCGAGACAGAGATGCGCATCGTCCCGCCCTGGGTGCCCTGGCCACGCGCTGCCGTGCTGGCCAGCGGCGTGCTGGAGCTGCTGGGCGCTGCCGGCCTGCTGTGGCAGCCCACGCGGCGTGCCGCCGGCATCGGCCTCTTCGGGCTGACGCTGGCAGTGACGCCTGCGCACATCTTCATGCTCCAGCGGCCCGAGCTGTTCGGCGTGCCGACATGGCTGCTGTGGCTGCGCCTGCCGGTGCAGGCGGCGTTGCTGGTGTTGATTGCCTGGAGCACGGCGGTGGAGCGCGGCTCCAATGAAAGAGCCGCGCCAGGGCGGGGCTGAATGGGAAGAGCCCCGCCAGGGCGGGGCTCTTGAGAAAGAAACGCAGCGTTGCCGCGCGGTTCAGCTATTGGCCGGCGCGTGTGCCACCTGGGCCAGCAGGCCGGCAGGCGGCTGCGATGTGGCCAGGTGGTCCATGCTGACGAGCATCGCCAGCGTGAGCAGGGCAGACAGGGCGAAAGCGGCGAATTTGGCGGTGTGGACTTGGTTCATGGTGGGCTCCTTCGGGGTGGGCTGCAACGTTGCGATGAAGTGGACTGTAGGCAGCCCTACCCTGCGTTGACAGCGGCTTGCGACGGCTTGCGGCAAACGCCGACGAACGCTCAGGAAAGCGTCATCAACTGCTTCAGCGTGTCGAGCGAGTCGGCCTCATGCAGCGGCTTGTCGTGGCGGATGCGCAGCATGCGCGGGAACCGCACCGCAATGCCGCTCTTGTGGCGGCTGCTGGCGTTGATGCCCTCGAAGCCCAGCTCGAAGACCATCGTGGGCCGCACGCTGCGCACCGGGCCGAACTTCTCCAGCGTGTTGGCGCGGATCACGCGGTCCACTGCGGTGAACTCTTCGTCGGTCAGCCCCGAGTAGGCCTTGGCGAAGGGCACGAGCTGCAAGCCGCCCGATGCCAGGTCGGGCGCCGGCTCGCGCCGCGCGATGGCCTCGACGACGCCCTGCGCCTCGGCAGCATCGGCCGGCGGCCGGCTCCAGACAGCGAACGTGTAGTCGGTATAGACGCTGGCCCGGCGGCCGTGGCCGGCCTGCGCATAGATCAGCACGCAGTCCACCGACAGCGGGTCGATCTTCCACTTCCACCAGGTGCCGTCTGCCTTGGTGCGGCCGCTGCCGTAGCGCGCCGCGCCATGCTTGAGCATGAAGCCCTCCACGCCGCGCTCGCGCGCGCTCTGGCGCAGTGCCGCATAGCCCTGCCAGTCGGCCGCCACCACGCGTGGCGACAGGCGCAGCGGCGTGCCGGCCAGCAGCGCCTCCAGGCGCCCGCGGCGCGCGTGCTGGCCGCTGCCGCGCAGGTCCACGCCGGCCTCTTCGAGCAGGTCGTAGGCGACGAAGACCACCGGCGCATCGGCCAGCACCTTCTTGTTCAGCGTCTTGCGGCCGATGCGTTGCTGAAGCAGGTTGAAGGGCGATGGCGCCTGAGCACCGGCCAGCCAGACCAGCACCTCGCCGTCGAGCACCGTGCCGTCGGGCAACTGCGCCGCCGAGGCCACGATCTCCGGGAAGCGCTCGGTCACCAGCTCTTCGCCGCGCGACCAGATCCACACCTGGCCGGCCCGCTTGACGAGCTGCGCGCGGATGCCGTCGTACTTCCATTCCACCAGCCAGTCGGCGGTGTCGCCCAGCGTCTCTGGCGCGGCCTGCAGCGCGTGCGCCAGAAAGAACGGATACGGCTGGCCGGCATCGAGCGCCGGTGTGGCCTCCTGCGTCACCAGCCGCGCAAAGCCGGCAGCACTGGGCGTGGCGCGGGCATCGGTGCTGCCCATCATGCGCTGGGCCACGACCTTGGCGTCCAGCCCCGCATGCTCGGCCAGAGCGCGCTGCACCAGCAGCTTGCTGACGCCCACGCGGAAGCCGCCGCCGATCAGCTTCAGCAGCAGGAAGCGGCCGCCGGTGTCGAGTTCGTCCCACGCCGCGGCGACGCGCGCCGCCTGCTCGGCCGGCGCCAGGCCGCGCAAGGGCAGCAGCCGCTCCTCGACCCAGTAGGCCAGCCCGTGGTCGCTGGCGCGCGCAGGCGGCGGCAGCACATGGGCGATGGTTTCGGCCAGGTCGCCCACGGCCTGGTAGCAGGCTTCGAACAGCCAGTCGTCGATGCCGGCCAGGCGGCAGGCCTGTTCACGCAGCAAGCCCGTGGGCACCACCTGGCGCGGCTTGCCGCCGGCCAGGAAATAGACGGCCCAGGCGGCGTCTGCCGGCGGCGCCGCCGCGAAGTAGCGGCGCAGCGCGCGCACCTTGTCACCGGTGGCGGTGCTGGCGTCCAGCGCCTGGAACAGCTCGGCAAAGCGTTGCATGCGGTGCTTGCTTGGCGGATGCTTGGCGGATGCTTGCGAGGGCCTGCGGATGCCTGCGCCGGGCGCCTACTGCGGCCGCGGCGGCACCCAGGGGTCGCGCAGCGGGGCTTGCAAGGCCGGCTCCGCTGGCACCGCCTGGCGGCGCGTCGGCGGCAGGCCGGCACGGTCGGCCTGCGGGCCGGCGGCGGCCAGCGCGTGGGCCAATGCCGGGGCCGCCGTGCGCGTTGAAGCCGCCGCCGCCGCCGCCGCCAGCGTGCCGCGGTAGAACGCCGCCAGATCGGCCTTCTGGCGCACGCGGGTGGCGTCGTCCAGGTAGCTCATGTGGCCGCCGGGGTAGTTGCGGATCTGCAGCCGCGGCTGCGTTCCCATGCGCGCCAGGTCCAGTTCGGTCACGTGGAAAGGCGTCGCCAGGTCGTGGTAGCCGCTGACGGCCAGCACGCGCAGCGCCGGGTTCTGTGCCAGCGCGGCCTGCAGGTCGGGCACGGTGTCGGGCAGGCTGCGGCCTGCGTGGCTGAAGTCCCAGGTCTGGATGGCATTGCCCAGCACCACGTAGGTGGAGGCGCTGCCATAGCGCAGCGTGTCGCGCAGGTGGCCTGCCATTGCGGTCGCGAACGAGGCGCTGATGAAGGTGCTGGACGGGTCGCCCTCGCTGGCCAGCGCGCTGCCCAGCGGCGCCACCATGCGGCCGTCGTAGCGGCCCGTGACGCTGCCCGGGATCAGGCTGGTCTGGAAGGCGTCGGGGCCCAGGTTGAAGTGGCCGGCCCAGGTGGCCGCGCCGATGCCGGTGTAGCCGGCCAGCAGCGGCGGCAGATCGGTAGGCACCGGCGCGCCGGTGAGCAACGCCGCCACCGCCGGTGCATAGCGGCTGGTGGTGAAGCCGCGCAGCTCGGCCATGAAGCTGTCGATGTCGGCCGGCACCGGCTTGCTCAGCCGATGGAAGGCGCCGATGGCCGCATAGGTGGGCAGGTTGGCGCCGCAGCTTCCCTGGCCGATGACGCCGCAGTTGCTGTTGTAGTCCAGCGCCGGGCTTTGCAGCACCAGGCCGTCGAGCGCCACGCCGCCATCCTGTAGCCGGCGCGCCAGCACGGCGGTGCGTGGGCCGCCGTAGCTTTCGCCGTAAAGGAACTTGGGCGAGCTGCCGCGGCCGTTGGCGGCCAGCCAGCGCACGATGGCGTCGCGGAACAGCGCCGCGTCCGCGTCCACGCCCCAGAAGCTGCTGTTGCGGTAGGGCGTGATGGCCTCGGACAGGCCGGTGCCCACGGCATCCAGGAAGACCATGTCGGTCTGGTCGAGCAGGCACTCGGCGTTGTCCACCAGCGCGAAGGGCGTGGCCGCCGTGGTGGCCGGCACGCCGGTCACCAGCCGCCGCGGGCCGAACGAGCCCAGGTGCAGCCAGACGCTGGCCGAGCCGGGGCCGCCGTTGTAGAAGAAGGTCACCGGCCGGGTGGCGGCACCGGCGGCACCGGCGGCACCGGCGCCGTCTGCCGTGTAGGCCACGTAGAACACCGACGCTTCCGCCGCGCCGCTGGCGGCATCACGCGCGATGAGATGGCCTGCGCTGGCGGTGTAGGCGATCACGCTGCCGCCCAGCGACAGCGTGTGGTGCGTCACCGCGGCGGCTTCCACCGCGCCGGGCAGGGCGGCGTCTGGCTGCGACGAATAGGCCGCCGGGTCGTCGTAGGCGCCCTCGCCGCTGACCAGCGGCGAGGGCGGCGCATCGGCACCGCCACCGCCACCGCCGCCGCAGGCGGCCAGCAGCAGCGCCAGCAAGGCGCTTGCGGCGGGCGATCGAAGGCCGGTGATGCGGGGCATGGTTTCGAGTGTGCAGCAGCGCCCGGCTTCAGCTTTTGGCAGACTCGTCGTCCTGCGTGCCGAACTCGGTGTGGAAGCTGCCGGCCTGCAAGCCCTGCTGCTGGAGCCAGCGCACCATCACCGCCTCGTAGCCATGGGTGACGATGACGCGCTCCGCGCCGGTGGCTGCAATCGCGCGCTGAAGGCCCGGCCAGTCGGCGTGGTCGCTGAGCACGAAGCCGCGGTCCACGCCCTGGCGCCGTCGCGCGCCGCGCAACTGCATCCAGCCGCTGGCGAATGCGTCGCTGAAGTCGCCGAGCCGGCGCGCCCAGGCGCTGCCGTGCACGGCAGGCGGCGCGATGACCAGCGCGCGCTGCAACAGCGTCTTGTCGGCCACTTCGTCGAGCAGCAACGTCTGCGGTAGCGCGACGCCGGCAGCACGGTAGGCCTGGTTCAGCGGCTGCACCGCGCCATGCACGACGATCGTGCCGATGCCGGCGTCCACCCCCGCCAGCAGCCGCTGCGCCTTGCCGAAGCTGTAGGCCATCAGCAGGCTGGGCCGGCCGGCTTCTGCATTGCCGCGCCACCAGCCGTCGATATCGGCCAGCACCTCGGCTTGCGGCCGCCAGCGGTAGATGGGCAGGCCGAAGGTGCTTTCGGTGATGAAGCAGTGGCAGCGCAGCGGCTCGAAGGGCGGCGTGGTGCTGTTGTGGTCTTGCACACCGCTGACGAAGTAGTCGCCCGACGCCACCCAGACCCGGCCGCCATGCTCGATGCGCACCTGCGCCGAGCCCAGCACATGCCCGGCAGGATGCAGGCTGACGCGCACGCCATCGATGACC
The DNA here is from genome assembly GCA_964244245.1 of uncultured Rubrivivax sp. Classification (GTDB taxonomy): domain Bacteria; phylum Pseudomonadota; class Gammaproteobacteria; order Burkholderiales; family Burkholderiaceae_C; genus Rubrivivax. The sequence continues at coordinate 20,402 of CAXTHW010000029.1, forward strand.
ACCGCCTCGCCATAGGCCAGCGGCTGCAGCGTGATGTCGCCCAGCCGCGCGCGCAGCACGCCGGCGCTGTCGGCCGTGGCCAGGTAGGCGCCGTGGCCGCGCCGCGCATGGTCGGCATGGGCATGGGTGATGACGGCACGCGCCACCGGCCGCCACGGGTCGATGAAGAAGTCGCCCGGCGGGCAGTACAGGCCCTCGGGGCGCTGGATCACGAGGTCAGCGCTGTCCACCATGGGGGGTCGAGGTCGTGGGTCGCAGGCATGGTGCTGCGGTTGGTGGGCGGGTGGCCCGTTGTGGATGGTCGCGCTCGATCGATCATGGCGGAGGCCAAGGCCGTCGGGTGGGTGGCTCCGCTCATGTCCCCCGAGCCAGGCTGCGCCTGTCTCTCCTCCTTTACTTCGCTACGCCACCCACCCAACGCCCTTGGCCTGCACCAGCCGTGGCACGCTTGGATTGAACAGCCACGGTGCCGGTGGAGTCCGGGGGACTGTTTGTGCCTGGCACATGCCTGGGGCCTTGGCCCCAGGCATGAGCGGAGCAGAGTACCCCGGCGGCCTGATTTCGCCCCGAAGATCGAGCGCGGATGCCAAGTACCGACTCTCCGCAACGCGCCAATCGCAGCCGCCAGCATCGCTCGCATCACCTCATGGCCGCTGCAAGAAGTTCGCGCGGATGTCCAGCGACGAGCGCACGCCCAGGTCGGCGCGGTGCGCGCCCAGCCAGCGCTCGGCGGCGTTGCGGCCCAGGTCGCGCAGGTCTTCGAGAAAGCGCCGGTCGGTGTTGAGCTTGCTGGACGGGTGCAGCGGCGCCAGGCCTTCGTCGTCGGCCACCATGTGCATGCGCAGTTGCTTGTAGTTGGCGTCGTCCACCGCGCCTTGCGCCAGCAGGCGCTGCACGAAGTCGATGGCGCGCATTTCGCTTACCAGGCCGGCGTTGTAGGTGATCTCGTTGACGCGGTCGGCAATCTCGTCGGCCGTGGCCGGCGTGTGTGGCCGCACGAGCGGGTTGATCTTGACCAGCACGATGTCCAGCGCGCGCGTGTTGTAGATCAGCGGCCAGATCGCCGGGTTGCCGCTATACCCGCCGTCCCAATACGGCTCGCCGTCGATCACCACCGGGCGGAAGAGCTGCGGCAGGCAGGCCGAGGCCAGCAGCGCCTCCAGCGTCAGCTCTGTCTTGCTGAAGACGCGCGGCTGGCCGCTGCGCACCGCGGTGGCGGTGACAAAGAGCGCCAGCGGGCCGTGCTGCATGGCTTCGTCATCGACATGGCGGCGCGCCACGTCGCGCAGCAGGTTGAGGTCGTAGGGGTTGAACTGCGCCGGGCTGAAGCTGTGCAGGAACTGGTTGGCCCAGGCGTAGGCGGGATTGAAGTCGAGGTTGAAGGCGGCCAGGCCGAAGGGGTTGAACGCGGCGTTGAAGCCGTTCGTGCCGTTCCCGCCGGGTGCGCCGCCGAAGCAGCCGCCGCCGCTGGCCACGTCGAGCCAGAAGCGGCTCAGCGCCTGGCGCGCGCCGGCCCGCCCGCCGCGGGCATAGCCTGTGGCCAGCACCGCTGCATTGAGCGCACCGGCACTGGTGCCCGACACACCGTCGAGCGCGATGCCGTCTTCTTGCAGCAGCCGGTCCAGCACGCCCCAGGTGAAGGCGCCGTGCGAGCCGCCGCCCTGCAGCGCCAGGTCGATGGCGGGCGGACCGGGTGCGTTCTTGTGGGCGGCTGGCATGTGGTGTGGGGTTTCGGCAGCAGCCGCAAGAGTACAGCGCCGCGGCCACGCAAAATGCCGCCATGGACCGCGACCACTTGCTGCTGCCCGACGAGCCGCAGCCGCTGCAGATCTTTCTGAACCCGCGCGGGCGTATCGCGCGGCGCACCTTCTGGCTCTATGGCGTGCTGGCGCTGAGTGGCCTGGGGCTGCTGCTGCGCGCGCTGCTGGACATCGCCCGCCTGCGCAGCGACGACGTGGACCTGATCGTCAACCTGCTGCTGCTGTGGCCGGCCATCGCCATCTCGGCCAAGCGCTGGCATGACCGCGACCGGTCCGCGTGGTGGGTGTTGCTGGCGCTGGTGCCGGTGATCGGCTGGCTGTGGATGCTGCTGGACAACGGCTTTTTGCGCGGCACACCGGGACGCAACCGCTACGGCGAGCCGGCGGCCTGATCCTGCCGCACCAGGCAGGCCGCCAGCCGGCCGGCCACCGGCGCCAGCGCCGGCACCTGCTCACGGCAGCGCGCCTGCGCGATGGGACAGCGGGTGTGGAACACGCAGCCTGGCGGCGGCGAGATCGGCGATGGCAGCTCGCCCTGCAACACCACACGCTGGCGCCGGGTGGCGGCATCGACCGTGGGCGTGGCCGAGAGCAGGGCTTGCGTGTAGGGGTGCTGCGGGCTGCCGAAGACGGCCTCGCGCGTGCCCTGCTCGACCGCGCGGCCGAGGTACATCACCATCACGTCGTCAGCCATGTGGCGCACCACGCCGAGGTCGTGCGAGATGAAGACATAGGCCACGCCCAGCGTCTGCTGAAGATCGGCCAGCAGGTTGAGCACCTGGGCGCGGATGGACACGTCCAGCGCCGACACCGGCTCGTCGAGCACCAGCACGCGCGGCTGCAGCATCAAGGCGCGTGCGATGGCGATGCGCTGGCGCTGGCCGCCGGAGAACATGTGCGGGTAGCGCGCAAAGTGCTCGTCACGCAGGCCCACGCGGCGCAGCATCTCACGCGCGGCTGCCTCGCGCGCCGGCGCGTCGCCGCTGGCCGGGCCCGCATTCACCAGCAGCGGCTCCATCAGCGCCTTGCCCACCGTCTGGCGCGGGTTCAACGAGCCGTAGGGGTTCTGGAAGACGATCTGGATCGCGCGGCGCAGCAGCCTGCGCTCGGCCTCGGTGGCGTGCGCTGCGTCGTGGCCGTCGATGAGCAAGCGGCCCTCGGTGGGCGGCTCGATCATCGTCAGCACGCGCGCCAGCGTGCTCTTGCCGCAGCCCGATTCACCCACCACGGCGAGCGTCTTGCCGGCCTCGACACGGAAGGACACGCCGGCCAGCGCGCGCACCACGGCCGGCGCGGCAAACATGCCGCGGCGCACCGGGTAGTGGCGGTGCAGGTTCTCGGCCTCCAGCACGGTGGCGGCTGTGACCGTCATGTCGGCACCCCGCCGACCAGCGGCGTGTGGCACAGCGCCCGGCCCAGCGTAGCGCCGGCCGGCAGCGGCGGCGTGGCGCAGATGGGCTGCACGAAGGCACAGCGCGGCGAATACAAACAGCCCTGCGGGCGGTCGAACTGCCCCGGCACCATGCCCGGAATGGCGGCCAGCCTGCGCCCGTGGGCATGCTCCGGCAGCGCCGCCAGCAAGGCCGCGGTGTAGGGGTGGTGCGGGTCGGAGAAGAGGTCGGCGGCGCGCGCCGTCTCGGCCTGCCTGCCGCTGTACTGCACGCTGACGCGGTCTGCCGTCTCGGCCACCACGCCCAGGTCGTGCGTGATCAGCACCAGCGCCATGCCGGTGCGCTTCTGCAAGCCCAGCAGCAGGTCGAGGATCTGGGCCTGGATGGTGACGTCCAGCGCCGTGGTGGGCTCGTCTGCGATCAGCAGCCGCGGCTGGCAGGCCAGAGCCATCGCGATCATCACGCGCTGGCACATGCCGCCGGAGAGCTGGTGCGGGAAGGCGCGCGTGCGGCGTGGCGCGTCGGGGATGCCCACCTGCTCCAGCAGCTCGATGACGCGGGCGCGGCGTTCGGCGCGGCCCAGCGGCAGGTGCGCAGCCAGCGCTTCGGCGATCTGGTAGCCCACCGTGAAGCACGGGTTCAGCGACGACATCGGCTCCTGGAACACCATGGCGATGTCGCGGCCGACGAGTGCGCGGCGCTGCCTGGGCGACAGTGCCAGCAGGTCCTGCCCGTCGAAAACCAGCCTGTCGGCCGTGACCGTGGCCGTCCACGGCAGCAGGCCCATGATGGCGAGCATCGCGACCGACTTGCCCGAGCCCGATTCGCCGACGATGGCCAGCACTTCGTTGGGCTCGACGGTCAGGTCGATGCCATCGACGGCGGTGAAGGCGCCGTGGCGGGTGGCGAAGCGGACCGTGAGGCCCTGGATGTCGAGCAGGCTCATCGTCGTGCCGGCTTCAGGAGCGCCGCATCTTCGGGTCCAGCGCATCGCGCAGCCCGTCGCCCATCAGGTTGATGGACACCACGGTCACCAGAATCGCCAGCCCGGGCAGGGTCACCATCCAGGGGTTGGACCGGATGAACTCGCGCGCATCGGCCAGCATCGTGCCCCACTCCGCCGTCGGCGGCTGCGCGCCCAGGCCCAGGAAGCCGAGGGCGGCAGCTTCGAGAATGGCGTCGGACACGCCCAGCGCCGCCTGCACGATCAGCGGCGACAGACAGTTGGGCAGCACGGTGCGGAACATCAGCCGCAGCGGCCGCACGCCAGCCACGCGCGCGGCAATCACGTAGTCCTTGCCCAGCTCGCCCAGCGCGGAAGCGCGCACCAGACGCACATAACGCGGCAAGGTGACGATGCTGACGGCGACGATGGTGTTCGTCAGGCTGGGCCCCAGCACCGCCACCACCAGGATGGCCAGCACCAGGCTGGGCACGGCCATGATCAGGTCCATCAGCCGCGTGACCACCGTGTCCACCGCCATGCCCAGCCGGCCCGCGAACGACACGCAGGCCAGGCCCAGCACGACGCCGATCACGAAGGAGGCGCCCATCACTGCCATGCCGATGAAGAGCGAGATGCGCGCGCCGTGGATCAGCCTGGACAGCATGTCGCGGCCCAGGCTGTCGGTGCCCAGCACGAAGCGCGCACTGCCGCCTTCGGCCCATACCGGGGGCGCGCGCACGGCATCGCGGAACTGCTCGCTGGGCGCATACGGCGCCACCACGTCGGCCGTGATGGCCAGCAGCACGATGACGAGCAGCACGACGAAGCCGGCGAAGGCCCCGCGGTTCTCGCGAAACGCCGACCAGAAGGCCAGCAACGGCGACGCATCCGCGCCACCCCCCAACAGACGCCGTGGATCCGGCTCCGCCGGTCCACCAGCGTCGCCCCCTGGAGGGGGAGCGCCGAAGGCGCTACGGGGGTGATCCACTTCAGCCATGGCGGATGCGCGGGTTGATCAGGCCGTAGGTCAGATCGACCAACAGATTGACACCGATCACGATGGACGAGATCAGCATCACGCCGCCCTGAAGCGCCGGGTAGTCGCGCCGGGCGATCGACTCGATCAGCCACTTGCCGACGCCGGGCCACGAGAAGATGGTCTCGGTCAGCACCGCGCCTGCCATCAGCGCGCCCACCTGCAGTCCGATGATGGTCACCACCGGGATCAGCGCGTTGCGCAGTGCGTGCAGGCCGATCACCCGCCACACCGGCAGGCCCTTGGCGCGCGCGGTGCGCACATAGTCTTCGTTCAGCACTTCCAGCATCGCCGAGCGCGTCATGCGGGCAATGACGGCCAGTGGAATGGTGCCCAGCACGATGGCCGGCAGCACGAGATGGTGCAGCGCGTCCTTCACCGCGCCGGCCTGGCCCGACAGCCAGGCGTCGATGACCATGAAGCCCGTGACCGGCTCGAAGTAGTACTTGATGAGGTCGATGCGGCCCGACACCGGCGTCAGCCCCCAGCGCTCTGCCACGAACATGATCAGCAGCAGGCCCCACCAGAAGATGGGCATCGAGTAGCCGGTGACCGACAGGCCCATCAGCGTCTGGTCATAGACGCTGCCGCGCTTGGCCGCCGCAATGGTGCCGGCCGGAATGCCCAGCAGCACCGCCAGCAGCATGCCCGCCGCCGACAACTCGATGGTGGCCGGGAACAGCGCGGCGAACTCCGTCAGCACCTTCTGGTTGGTGGCCAGCGAACTGCCGAAGTCGCCATGCAGGAGCTGCCACACATAGTCTGCGAACTGCTTCCACACGGGCTGGTCCAGCCCCAGTTCGTGGCGAAACATCGCCAGCCGCTCGGCGCTGATGCCGCGCTCGCCGACGCGCACTTCCACCGGGTCGCCAGGCACCAGGCGGATGGCGACGAAGGTGACGAACATCAGCGCGATGAAGGTCGGCACGGTGAGCGCCACACGGCGCAGCAGGAAGCGCAGCATCAGCGTTGGCGCGCCACGGGCCAGAGCTGCAGCAGTTGCACCTCGTCACCGCGCGCACGGTAGCTCAGCAGATAGTTCTTGTGCACGACCAGTTCGCGGGTGTCTTCCAGCGCGCCGGTGCGGCCGAGCAGAGGCTGGGCCTGGAGCAACTCTGCCTTGGCCATCATCTCTTCGACGAAGGCGGTGGCGGCCATCGGCTTGTCTTTGGCGATGCGCTCGGCCAGGCGTCGCATGTCGTCGAGTGCGCGCCTGGTCCAGCGCAGCTTCATGCAGGGCGGCGGCTGCGCGGCTTGGCGGGCAGAAAGCGCGACACCACCGTCGCAACGTCGCCGGCGTCGGCGAAGTCGCCACTGTCGGCGGCAGCGACGGCCTGCTTCAGGTCGTCCATCTGCGGCGTGCGCCAGTCCAGGTAGCTGGCAATCGCCTCCATCGCCACGTAGCTCTTGCTGCGGCCCGTGAGCTGCGCATAGGTTTCGATGCGGTCTTTCAGCTCGGTCGGCACCCGCAGCGTGACCTGGGTGTCTTTCGTGGTCGGCGTCATCGTGCAGCCTTCGCGGTGGGTGGGTGCATTGCAGTGTAGTGCAATGCACCGCACCGGGCCCTTATTTCAGCTCGACCCCGTTGAACTGGTGCGATCCGAACGGGCTCTGCTTGTAGCCGGTCAACTCCTTGCGCATCACTTCATAGACCACCGAATGCGCGATCTTGAAGTCAGGCGCGTCGTCGTGGTCGATCTGCTGCATCTCCTGGTAGAGCCGCGTGCGCTCCTTGGTGTCGGCGATGGCGCGCGCTTTTTCAAGCCGGCCGTCGAACTCCTTGTTGCACCACTTCGACAGGTTCTGCCCGCCGGGCCGCGCGGCTTCGCAGCCGTGCAGGAAGAAGAAGTTGTCGGGGTCGCCGTTGTCGCCCGTCCAGCCCAGCATGCCGGTCATGTGCTCGCCCTGCTGCATGCGCTTGCGGTACTCGCCCCACTCGTAGGTGACAAGCTTGGCGTTGACGCCGATCTTGGCCAGGTCGGCCTGCATCATCTCGGCGATGCGCTTGGCGTTGGGGTTGTACGGGCGCTGCACCGGCATGTACCAGAGGTCCACGTCCAGCGGCGTCTTCACGCCGGCCTTGGCCAGCATGTCCTTGGCCCGGGCGGCGTCGAAGGGGTAGTCCTTCACTGCATCGCTGTACGACCACATCGTCGGCGGGATCAGGTTCTTCGCCGGCTGGCCTGCGCCCAGATAGACGTCCTTGATGATGGCGGCCTTGTCGATGGCCATGCTGAAGGCCTGCCGCACTTCCTTCTTGTCGAAGGGCGGCTTTTGCGTGTTGAAGGCCCAGTAGGCGATGTTCAGCCCGGGCTTGTTGATGACGGTGAGCGACGCGTCCTTCTGCATCTCGGGCAGGTCGGCCGGGCGCGGCGCGATGACGAAATGGCATTCGCCGGCCTTCAGCTTGCTGTAGCGCGCGGTGGGGTCGGGCGTGATGGCGAACACCAGGTCATCGACGAGCGCCTTCTCGCTGGCCGGGCCCCAGTACGCCGGGTTGGCCTTGTAGCGGATCACCGCGTCTTTCTGGTAGGCCACGAAGCTGAACGGCCCGGTGCCCACCGGCACCTGGTCGAGCTGCTCTTTCTTGTTGGCCTTGGCCAGCATCTCTGCGTACTCGGCCGAGTGGATGCTGGCGAAGTCCATCGCCAGGTTGGCCAGCATCGTGACGTTGGCGCGCTTGAGCGTGATGCGCACGGTCAGCGGGTCGAGCTTCTCGATGGCGGTGACGTCGTCCTTCAGCCCCATGTCGGCGAAGTAGTCGTACTTGCCGCCGGAGACCTTGGCATAGGGATGGTCTGCCTTCCATTGCCGCTCGAAGCTGAAGAGCACGTCGTCGGCGTCGAAGTCGCGCGTGGGCTTGAAGCCGCCTGCGCTGTGGAACTTCACGCCCTTGCGCAGCTTGAAGGTGAACACCTTGCCGTCGGGCGACACGGTCCAGCTTTCGGCCAGCGCGGGCTCCACCTCGGTGCTGCCGCGCCTGAACTGCGTGAGCTTGTCATAGACCGGGCGCGCGGCGTCGAAGCTGGTGCCGGTGGTGTTGAGTGCCGGTGTGAAGTTTTCCGGCGAGCCCTCGGAGCAATAGACCAGCGTCTTGGCCTGGGCCGATGCTGCGAGCAGCGACGCCGCGACGGCGAGCGCGGACAGACCGAAGCGGATGGAAGTGGTTTGGGACATGGGAACCATGGGTGAGCCTCCTTGCAGTGCGCCGATGCTAAAGCCTCCGGCCACCGTCAATAACGCCCGGTGATGCCGGCCACGCGCAGATAGACGTTGGCGCACCAGGCCACCAGCCCGCGCTGAAGCCAGCCGCGCCAGCCCCGGCCGGCGGGCAGCACCACCACCTCGGCCGACACCGCCACCGCGGCGTCGAAGCAGGCTGTCAGCGACTGCGCAAACCCGGCGTCGCGCACCACCACGTTGGCCTCCAGATTGAGCAGCAGAGACAGCGGGTCGATGTTGGAGCTGCCCACCGTGGCCCAGTCGTCGTCCACCACCGCCACCTTGGCGTGCAGAAAGGCCGGCGTGTACTCGAAGATGCGCACGCCGCGGCCACGCAGCTCGTCGTAGAGCGCCCGTGCGGCGAGCGCGGCGATGCGGTAATCGACCTTGCCTTGCAGCAGCAGCCGCACCTGCACGCCGCGCCGCGCCGCCTGGCGCAGCGCGCTGCGAAAGCCATGGCCGGGGTAGAAGTAGGGCACCGCGATATCGACCCGCTGGCGCGCGCCGCGGATGGCATCGACATAGCTGCGCTCGATGGCGCGGCGCTGGCGCAGGTTGTCGCGCACGATGAAGGCGGCGCGCACCGGGCCGCTCGGCGCCTCCACATTGCGCTGCCTGCTGCCACGCAGGCGGCGCACCAGCGCCAGCGTGCGGTCCACCGGCGCGGCACTGCGCGCCAGCGCCCGCACCTCGCCGCGCCAGCCGCGGCCCAGGTTGGCGCGCGACCACATCGCACGCGCCGTCAGGTGCACCTGCTGCACCAGCGGGCCGCGCATCTCGACCGCGAAGTCCAGCCGCGGTGCCTCGCTCCAGCCGTGGCGCAGGTCGTTGCGGTCGTCGATGACGTTGATGCCGCCCACGTAGGCCAGCGTCTGGTCCACCACACACAGCTTCTGGTGCAGGCGGCGCAGTTGTCCAGGCTGCAGCCAGGCGTACCAGCGGTCCAGCGGCCGGAAGACCTCCAGCCGCACAGGCTCGCCCTGAAGCCAGCCGCGCAAGGTGTGCAGGCTGGCCAGCGAGCCGAAGCCGTCCACCACCAGGTGCACCGCCACGCCGCGCCGGGCGGCGGCGATCAATGCGTCTGCCACGCGGCGGCTCGCCGGGTCGTCGTGGAAGATGTAGGTGGCGAACCAGACTTCGTGCTCGGCTGCGTCGATGGCGGCGCAGACGGCGGGGAACAGCGCGTCGCCACCTTGCAGCAGCCGGATCTGGTTGCCGCCGACGAAGCGCGCCTTCTGCACGCCGCCCCAGGCCCAGGCCAGCGCGTCGTCGGCAGGCGCTGCGCCCGCCGGTGCGGCGCGCGGCCGCGCCATCAGGCCGGCTCCAGCTCGGCCACCAGCGGCAAATGGTCCGACATGCGGGCCCAGGTCAGCCCGCGCGGCACCATGGTGGAGACGCAGCGCAGGCCGCGCAGGTAGAAGCGGTCGAGCGCGAACACCGGCGCGATCGACGGAAAGGTCAGCCGGCCGGCACGGGCCGGATCGGGCGGCACGGCGCGTTGCAGGCCGATGCCGGCCATCGGCGTGTCGAGCTTCTCGCCCCAGTCGTTGAAGTCACCGGCCACCACCAGCATCTCGCCCGGCGGCACCACGGCGTCGATGAAGGCGGCCAGGCGCTGCACCTGGCGCACGCGGCTGCTGTGCACCAGGCCGAAGTGCGCCACCACTGCATGCACCGTTGCGCCGTTCCACTGCACCGGCACATGCAGCAGGCCGCGCTGCTCGAAGCGGTGGTCGCTCACGTCATGGTGGCCCACGTCGCCCATCGGCCAGCGCGACAGCAGCGCGTTGCCATGCTCGCCGTGGCGCGTGACGGCGTTGCTGCGGTAGGCCGCGGCATAGCCTTCGGGTGCCAGAAAGTCGGCCTGCCCCTGCGCCGGCCAGCCGAATGACGTACGCTCGAACTGCCGCGCCTCGCGGGTGTTGAACAGCCGCACCTCTTGCAGGAACACCAGGTCGGCGTCGAAGGACGCGACGGCCTGCCCCAGGTTGTGGATCTCCAGCCGCTTGGCGCGGCCGACGCCGCGCACGCCCTTGTGGATGTTGTAGGTGGCCACGCGCAGTGCGCCGCCGCCGTTGGCAGGCGGCATCAGCGTCGAATTGAGGGGTTTGAGCCGGTTCATCACAGGGCGGTGTTCAAGGCAGGAAGCGCGGCAGCAGCAGGATGGCTTCTGCATTGCTGGGCGAGAAGCAGCGGTCTGCCGCCTCGCGCCAGGGCAGCCAGGCGAACTGCAGATGTTCGCGCGGGCTCAAGGTCACCGGCGTGCCGGCCGCAACAGTCAGGCCGAACACATGCTCGGTGTTGTGTGTGACGCCCGCTGCATAGCGGTGCGCCCAGGTCGGGTAGATGGCATAGACGTTGGACAGCGCCCAGTCGCGCAGCGCCCCGCCGGTGATGCCGGTTTCCTCGGCCACCTCGCGCCGGGCCGTGTCTTGCAGCGGCTCGTCGATGCGGTCCACCGAGCCGGTGACGCTCTGCCAGAAGCCCGGGCGGTCGGCGCGTTCGATCAACAGCACCTGTCCGTCCGGCTGGTGGATGACGACCAGCACCGAGACGGGAATCTTGGGCGGCCGGCTCACGGGCAAGACGCTCGAAGCCCGCTGACGACGGCGTCGAGCGCATCGACGATGCGGTGCGATTCGCTGCGCAAAGAAGCCACCGGCCCGCGCAGCGCGCGGCCTGGCACGGTACCGGCCTCATGGGCCTTCAAGAGCAGCCATTCGCCGGCAATGTGGAAGCCAGGTGCCATCCGTTGTGGCAATGCACCAGCAGCCAACGGCGTGGCTACCAGGCGCGCAGCTCTTCGTTCCAGATGCCGTGTGCCTCGAAGTGGGCGTTCTGCTCGTCCACCCAGTCCCTGTACTTCTCGTAGAACTGCCGCCCGGCCACGCCCGGCTCGCCGTTGGCTGCTGCTTGCCCGGCAGCCGGCAGGCTGTCGTAGTGCTCGGCCGACATCACCACGCTGTGGCGCCGGCCGGCTTTGTGGATCACCACGGGCCGCTTTTGCGCCTGTTCCAGCACCTGCCCGAAACGGTTCTTGGCCTCGGTGGCAGTCAGTGTCATGGAGCACTCTTCGGCGACGGTGGAATAGCCATTCTAGCCATTCCACCGCTGCCGCCCCGGCGCTCAGCCGCCCGCTGCCGGGTTGCGCAGCCGGATGTGCAATTCGCGCAACTGCGCTTCATCGACATGGCTGGGCGCGCCGGTCAGCAAGCATTGCGCGCGCTGCGTCTTCGGGAAGGCGATGACGTCGCGGATGCTGTCGCTGCCCGTCATCAGCGTGATCAGCCTGTCCAGCCCGAAGGCCAGTCCGCCGTGCGGGGGTGCGCCGTACTGCAGCGCGTCGAGCAGGAAGCCGAACTTCAGCTTGGCGTCTTCAGGCGTGATCTTGAGTGCGCTGAAGACCTTGCTCTGCACCTCGGCACGGTGGATACGCACCGAGCCGCCGCCCAGTTCCCAGCCGTTGAGCACCATGTCGTAGGCCTTGGCGATGCAGGCGCCGGGGTCGGTGTCCATCAGGTTCTCGTGGCCGTCCTTCGGCGCGGTGAACGGGTGGTGCACCGCGTTCCAGCGCTCGCCCTGCTCGTCGTACTCGAACATCGGAAAGTCCACCACCCACAGCGGCGCCCACTTGTCCTCGAAGAGCCCGTGCGTGCGGCCGAACTCGCTGTGGCCGATGCGCACCCGCAGCGCGCCCAAAGCGTCGTTCACCACCTTGGCCTTGTCTGCGCCGAAGAAGATCAGGTCGCCGTTGCGGGCGCCCGTGCGGGCGATGATCTCCGCGATGGCGGTGTCGTGCAGGTTCTTCACCACCGGGCTCTGCAAGCCCTCGCGGCCCTTGCCGGCGTCGTTGACCTTGATCCAGGCCAGGCCCTTGGCGCCGTAGATCTTGACGAACTCTGTGTAGGCGTCGATCTCGCCGCGGCTCATCTCGCTGCCGCCGGGGATGCGCAGCGCCGCCACACGGCCGCCCTTGGATTGCGCCGGGCCCGAGAAGACCTTGAAATCGACCGTCTTCATCACCTCGGTCAGTTCGGTGAACTCGAGCTTGACGCGCAGGTCCGGCTTGTCCGAGCCGTACCTGAACATCGCCTCGGCATAGGTGAGCTGCCCATAGACAGGCAGCTCCACGCCCAGCGCCTTGCGGAACACGGTGCGGATCATCCCCTCGGTGATGGCGCGGATCTCCTCTTCGGCCAGGAAGCTGGTTTCGATGTCGATCTGCGTGAACTCGGGCTGCCGGTCTGCGCGCAGGTCTTCGTCGCGGAAGCACTTGGTGATCTGGTAGTAGCGGTCGAAGCCGGCCACCATCAGCAGCTGCTTGAAGAGCTGCGGGCTCTGCGGCAGCGCGAAGAACATGCCGTCGTGCACGCGGCTGGGCACCAGATAGTCGCGCGCGCCCTCCGGCGTGCTCTTGGTGAGCATCGGCGTCTCGATATCGACGAAGCCCATCTCGTCGAGAAACTTGCGCACCTCCATCGCCACGCGGTAGCGCAGCATCAGGTTCTTCTGCATCTGCGGGCGCCGCAGGTCCAGCACGCGGTGCGTCAATCGCACGGTTTCCGACAGGTTGTCGTCGTCCAGCGGGAAGGGCGGCGTCACGCTCGCGTTCAGCACTTCCAACTCGTAGGCCAGCACCTCGACCTTGCCGCTGGTGAGGTTGGCGTTTTCGGTGCCGGCGGGGCGCGCGCGCACCTTGCCGATGATCTTCAGGCAGAACTCGTTGCGCACGCCTTCGGCTGCGGCAAACATCTCGGCGCGGTCGGGGTCGCAGACCACCTGCACCAGGCCTTCGCGGTCACGCAGATCGATGAAGATCACGCCGCCATGGTCGCGGCGGCGGTGGGCCCAGCCCATCAGGGTGACGGTCTGGTCCATCAGCGCTTCGCTGACCAGGCCGCAATAGGTCGTTCTCATGGGATCACTCCAAACGGATTTCGGTGTGTGGCGATGGTGTCGCAGGCAGGCTGTCTTGCAAGCCTTCAGGACCGGCCGCGCGCCCGCTGGATCGTGTGGGATCGGGGCGGCCAGCCCCGTCAGTTTCGCGCGGTCTCGATGGCCTTGGCGGCCGCCACGGCAGCGGGGTCGATGGTGGGGCCTGGCGCCACCACACCCATCGAGATGACGTACTTCAGCGCTTCATCGACGCTCATCTTCAGCGCCCGCATCTCGGAGCGCGGCATCATCAGGAAGAAGCCCGACGTCGGGTTGGGCGTGGTGGGCACATAGACGCTGACGAAGTCGCCGGGCAAATGGGTCGCCACCTCGCCGCCCGGCCTGCCGGTGACGAAGGCGATGGTCCACGAGCCGGCGCGCGGGTACTGCACCAGCACTGCTTCACGGAAGGCATTGCCGCTGCTGGAGAACAGCGTGTCGGAGACCTGCTTGACCGAGCTGTAGATCGACTTGACGATGGGGATCTTGCTCAGCACCCGGTCCGACTGGCGCAGCCACCACTGGCCGACGAAGTTGGTGGCAAAGACGCCCGTCAGCAGCAGCCCCAGCGCCATCGACAGCACGCCCAGCCCCGGCACATGACGCAGCCGCTCGATGGTGTCGTGGAACGACTGCGGCAGCACTGCCTGCGACGCCGACAGCACGCTCTCGAAGACGCCGTCCATCGCGCCGAGAAGCCAGGACAGCACCCAGATCGTGATGCCCAGCGGCAGCCACACCAGCAGCCCGGCAAGGATGTACTTTTTCACGCGCTTGTCCGGTGCGGTGCTCAAGAGGCGGCAGCCGGCGGCGGCGCGGGCGCTGCCGGAGACGGTGCAGCGGCAGACTTGTCGGCGGCCTTCTCGGCTTTGGCTGCACCCTTGTCGCCGGCTTTGTCGGCCGCCTTGTCCACTGCTTTGTCGGCGCCTTTTTCTGCGCCTTTCTCTGCACCCTTTTCTGCGCCCTTGTCGGCCGGCTTCTCGCCACCGTCGGCCGCCTTGTCGCCTGCCTCGTCCTTCTTGGCGGCAGCGTTGTTGCCGCCGCGGAAGTCGGTCACGTACCAGCCCGAGCCCTTGAGCTGGAAGCCGGCGGCGGTGACCTGCTTGGTGTAGGCGGCCGCACCGCATGCCGGGCACACGGTCAGCAGCGGGTCGGACATCTTCTGCAGCACGTCTTGTGCGTGGCCGCAGGATGCGCAGCGGTACGCATAGATCGGCATGGCCCGAACCTTTGTTTTGAAAAGCGGAATTGTAAGGGCTCGGCCCGGCGTGCTAAACGCCGAGATGCTGCAGCAGCCGCGTGGCCAGCAGCCCGGCGACGAAACCCACCGCAGCCCAGATCAGCACCTGAAGCAGCCGGTTGGTGCGCCGCTGTTCGGCCAGCAGCGCCGGCAGCAGCGGCGAGTCGGCGCCGCGGGCGCTGCGCTGCAGTGCCTGGTGCAGCAGCCGCGGCAGCTCCGGCAGCAGTTGCGCATAGCGCGGCGCCTCGTTCTTCAGCCGCTCGACCAGCCCGCGCCAGCCGATCTGCTCGTTCATCCAGCGTTCGAGGAATGGCTTGGCGGTGGACCACAGGTCCAGTTCGGGGTCGAGCTGGCGGCCCAGGCCCTCGATGTTGAGCAGCGTCTTTTGCAGCAGCACGAGCTGCGGCTGGATCTCGACGTTGAAGCGGCGCGAGGTCTGGAACAGCCGCATCAGCACCTGGCCGAGCGAGATGTCTTTGAGCGGGCGGTCGAAGTGCGGCTCACAGACGGCGCGGATGGCGCCTTCCAGCGCGTCGATGCGGGTGTCCGGCGGCACCCAGCCGCTTTCGACGTGCAACTCGGCCACGCGCTTGTAGTCGCGCCGGAAGAAGGCGATGAAGTTGTACGCCAGGTACTCCTTATCGACCTCGGTCAGCGTGCCGATGATGCCGAAATCGAGCGCGATGTAGCGGCCGAAAGTGGCCGGCGCCAAGCTGACCTGGATGTTGCCGGGGTGCATGTCGGCGTGGAAGAAGCCGTCGCGGAAGACCTGGGTGAAGAAGATCGTCACGCCGTCGCGCGCCAGCTTCTTGATATCGACGCCGGCTGCGCGGATGCGGTCGAGCTGGTTGATCGGCACGCCGTGCATCCGCTCCATCACCATCACGGTGGGGGTGCACAAGTCCCACACCATCTCGGGCACCAGCACCAGGTTCAGGCCGTCCATGTTGCGGCGCAACTGGGCCGCGTTGCTGGCCTCGCGCAGCAGGTCCAGCTCGTCGTGCAGGTAGCCGTCGAACTCGGCCACCACCTCGCGCGGCTTCAGGCGCTTGCCGTCTGCCGACAGCCGCTCCACCCAGCGCGCCAGCGTGTGCAGCAGAGACAGGTCGTCGTCGATGACCGACAGCATGCCGGGCCGCAACACCTTCACCGCCACCTCGCGCCCGCCGTGCAGCGTGGCGAAGTGCACCTGCGCAATGGATGCGCTGGCCACCGGCTCGGCGTCGAAGCTGGCGAAGACTTCCGTGATCGGCCGGCCATACGCCTTTTCGACCAGCCGCCGGGCCTGCGCTGCCGGAAACGGCGGCACGCGGTCCTGCAAGCTGGCCAGCTCGTCGGCGATGTCCAGCGGCAGCAGGTCGCGCCGGGTGGACAGCACCTGGCCGAACTTGACGAAGATCGGCCCCAGCCGCTCCAGCCCGCGGCGCAGCCGCACGCCGCGCGGCGCATCCAGCCGCCTGCCCATCGTGACCAGGCGCACCAGCAGCCGCACCCAGCGCTGGCGAAACGCCGACAGCGCCACCTCGTCCAGCCCGAAGCGCAGGACGGTGAGGACGATGAAGACCAGCCGCGCGAGGTGGCGCATGCCGCAGCGTCAGCGTCAGCCGCGTGGGCGCAGGCGGTCCCGCAACCCGCCCGCGCCTTGCAGCGCGCTGCGCATGCCGGCGGCAAGGGCCGAGCCCAGGCGGTGCAACTGCTGCGCCACCACCGGGCCGAAGATGCGCTCCAGATCGGCGGCCACGTCCCAGCGCAGGTTCTGCATCAGCCAGTTCACGTCGCCGGCCAGTTGCGCGTTGCCGTCCACCGCCACCGGCGGCAGGCTGCCGCCCAGGGCGCGCGACAGCAGCAGCGCCGGGTTGGATGCGTCCACCCGCACCGCCAGGTCGGGCGCGGCGCCGCCTTGCGGGCCGCACCATTCCAACAGGCCGGCGGGCGTGATGCGGAACACGCAGGCCGGCGGCGTGGGCAGCAAGGCCGGCCAGCCGCTGGCGGCCAGCTCGACGGTGCGGCCGGCATGCGCCTTCAGCCGCTGGGTGGCCACCGTTTCGCTGTTCAGCACATGGTTGACGACAAGCGTCAAGCGTTCCATCACGGCCGGGGCCAGCACGCTGTTCAAGGTGTGGAGCATTGTGCGATTGTAGGCAGCGGCGCCTCCCCCCTCGTTCACAGGCCGGTCACGGCGGTGCCCGGCATTTGAGGGACAATCTTGGCTTGGCGCCAGCGAGTCCCCGGGTCCTGGGAGGGGGGCGGCCCGACAGCCCTTTTCACTTTTCGGGGCTGCGCGGCCCATCGTTGCCCTGCCCTGCGGCCTATCGTCACACGATGTTCGAAGACCGAAGCTACAAAAGAACGTTCTACAGCGCGCCGCAGTCGGTGACCTCGCTGGTGGCTGCCTTCCTGGAGCCGACGGTCACGGTGCTGGTCTATCTGCTGGTGTCGTACGTGTACGACGAGCCCATCGTGCGCTCCGACCTCACGCTGTGCCTGCTGATCTTCGCCCTCACCTTCCCCGGCCGCAACCGCTTCGACGACCGGCCGCTGAACGCCGCCGTCGATATCAGCACCTCGTGGATCAGCCTGCTGCTGATCCTGGCGCTGTGCGGCTACGCCACGCGCAGCCTGGGCTTCTTCGATTCCGACATCATCCTCTGGTGGGCCGTGCTGACGCCCACACTGCAATGGCTGGCCGTGTTCTCCGGCCGCAAGTTCCTGCGCTACCGTGCCGCGCTGCCTGGCAACCAGCGCACCGCCGTGGTGGTGGGCGCCGGCGCGCTGGGCGTCAAGGTGTCGCGCGCCTTCCAGGCCCGCGGCAACGCCGGCCTGGTGTTTGCCGGCTACTTCGATGACCGCACCGATGACCGCGTGGACGACGCCGCCACCGGCCAGCGCCTGGGCACGCTGCGCGACGCCGCACCCTATGTGCGGCAGAACGGCGTGCACGAGGTCTATATCACCCTGCCGCTGGGCTCGCAGCCGCGCATCGTCGAGCTGCTGGAGCAGGTGCAGGGCACCACGGCCTCGGTCTTCTACGTGCCGGACGTCTTCGGCATCAGCATCATCCAGGGCCGCCTGAAAGACATGAACGGCGTGCCCGTGGTGGGCATCTGCGAGACGCCGTTCACCGGCACCAACGACCTCGTCAAGCGCGTGTCCGACCTGGTGCTGGGCGCGGGGATCCTGCTGCTGATCTCGCCGGTGCTGCTGGTCATCGCCATCGGCGTGAAGCTCAGCTCGCCCGGGCCGGTGATCTTCAGGCAGCGGCGCAACGGGCTCGATGGCGAAGAGATCATCGTCTATAAATTCCGCTCGATGCGCACGCAGGACGACGGCCCGGTGGTGCACCAGGCCAAGAAGGCCGACCCGCGCATCACGCCGTTCGGCGCCTTCATCCGCCGCACCTCGCTCGACGAACTGCCGCAGTTCATCAACGTGCTGCAAGGCCGCATGAGCATCGTCGGCCCGCGGCCGCATGCGGTGGCCCACAACGAGCAGTACCGCCAGATGATCAAGGCCTACATGGTGCGCCACAAGGTCAAGCCCGGCATCACCGGCTGGGCCCAGGTCAACGGCCACCGCGGCGAGACCGACACGCTGGAGAAAATGCGTGCGCGCGTCGAATACGATCTGGAATACCTGCGCAACTGGTCGCTGGGACTGGACCTGCAAATCATTGCGCGCACCGTGAAGCTGGTGTTCTTCGACCACAACGCCTACTGAGATCAAGCGCACCAGCGCACCGCCCGCCCCCGCCCCACACCGACTCTCGAAAGCCGCCCATGCGCCGACATCGCCCGCTGCTTCTGCTGCCCGCCCTGCTGCCCGCCCTGGCCGGCGTTCTGGCCGCCACCCAGGCCCATGCCGAGACCAGCCCCTACTACCTGGGCGTCTCGCAGTCCATCGCGCATGACTCCAACCTGCTGCGGCTGAGCGAAAACCAGGCCACGCCGGCCGGCGTGTCCAAGAGCGACACCATCTATTCCACCGCGCTGCTGGCCGGCATCGACCAGCCCATCGGCCGCCAGCGGCTGTTCGGCAACGTGTCGCTGCGCAACAACCGGCTGTCCAGCAACGACATCTACAACAACCAGAGCTACTCGCTCACCGCCGGGCTCGACTGGGAAACCATCAACAACATCTCGGGCAACGTGAAGGCCGTGGCCAACCGCAACCTGGCCAGCTTCAACAACGTCGAGATCGGCGTGCTGACCAAGAAGAACCTCGAAACCACCCAGCAGCTCGACGCCGCCTTCCGCATCGGCATGGTCACGGCCTGGACGGCCGAGGTGAACGTGGGCTGGCGCAGCGTGGACTACACCGCGGTCGAATACGCAAGCCGCGAGTTCCGCCAGAACAGCGTGTCTGCCGGGCTGCGCTACAAGCCCAGCGCGGTGAGCAACTTCGGCGTGGCGCTGCGCACCGCAAGCGGCAAGTACCCGCACTTTCGCGCCCTGGGCAACGGCAGTTTCGAGGCCGACAGCTACGACCGCCGCGACATCGACTTCACGGCCGCCTACCTGCCGTCCGGCGCCAGTGACTACTTCGCCCGGCTGAGCTTCGGCAAGACGCAATACGACGTGGCCACGCAACGCGATTTCTCCGGCGTCACCGGCCTGTTGCGCTGGAACTGGCGGCCCACCGGCAAGCTGCGCTTCGCGGCCGACCTCTCGCGTGACCCCAGCCAGGACTCCTACTTCCTGGCCAGCCAGATCTCCAACGCCACGCTCGACTACAGCCGCATCACCAACGCGCTGCAACTGCGCAGCGACTACGACGTCACCGG
The DNA here is from genome assembly GCA_964244245.1 of uncultured Rubrivivax sp. Lineage (GTDB taxonomy): Bacteria > Pseudomonadota > Gammaproteobacteria > Burkholderiales > Burkholderiaceae_C > Rubrivivax. The sequence continues at coordinate 39,712 of CAXTHW010000029.1, forward strand.
CAAGATCGCCGTCAACGCCGCCCTTACCTATGCGCGGCGCTCGCTCACCCGCACGGTGCCGCTGGCCACGGGCATCAACGACCGCGCCACGTCCGACGAGCGCGAGGCCAACCTCAGCGCCGGCATCACCTGGGCGCCGCTGCGCAGCGTGCTGGTGGGCTGCAACCTCGGCCGCCTTCAGCGCAACGGCGACGCGCCGCTGTCGTCGGACCTGCAGGACACCACCTACTCCTGCTACGGGCAGTTCACGCTGCGCTAGGCCGCAAGCCATGGCCACCATCCTGCTCACCGGCGCCACCGGCTACATCGCGTCGCACACCTGGCTGGCGTTGCAGGCGGCAGGCTTCGACGTGGTCGGCATCGACGACTTCAGCAACAGTTCGCCCGAGGTGCTGAACCGGCTGCACGAACTGGGCGGCAAACAGCCCGTCTTCGAGCGCGGCAACGTCTGCGACGCGGCCACCGTGCAGGCCGTGTTCGAGCGCCACCGCATCGACGCCACCGTGCACTTCGCGGCGCTGAAGGCGGTGGGCGAATCCACCCAGCAGCCGCTGGCCTACTACGCCAACAACATCGGTGGCCTGGTCACCGTGTGCCAGGCGATGCAGCGCCACGGCGTGGGGCGCTTCGTCTTCAGCTCCAGCGCCACCGTCTATGGTGACCCGGAGTCGCTGCCCATCACCGAATCCGCCCGCCTCACGGCCACCAGCCCCTACGGCCAGACCAAGCTGATGGGCGAAACCATCCTGCGCGACCTTGGCGCCGCACAGCCCGGCTGGCAGACCGCCTGCCTGCGCTACTTCAACCCCGTGGGCGCGCACCACAGCGGCCGCATCGGCGAAGACCCGCGCGGCACGCCCAACAATCTGATGCCTTACGTGGCCCAGGTGGCGGTGGGCCGCCGGCCGCGGCTCCAGGTCTATGGCAACGACTACGACACGCCAGACGGCACCGGCCTGCGCGACTACATCCACGTCAGCGACCTGGCCGAGGGCCATGTCGCCGCATTGCGCCACCTGTTCGACAACCCGGGCTCGATGACGGTCAACCTCGGCACCGGGCGCGGCTACAGCGTGCTCGATGTCGTGCACGCCTATGAACGCGCCAGCGGCCGGCCGGTGCCCTACGACGTGGTGCCGCGGCGCAGCGGCGACGTGGCCGCCTGCTATGCAGACCCGGCGCTGGCGCTCAGCCTGCTGGGCTGGCAGGCGCGGCACGACCTCGACCGCATGTGTGCCGACAGTTGGCGCTGGCAATCACTCAACCCCAACGGCTTCCAAGCATGAGCATCACCGTTCAACCCGTCATCATGGCCGGCGGCTCCGGCACGCGGCTGTGGCCGCTGTCGCGCGCTGGCTTCCCGAAGCAGTTTCTCGTGCTGTCCGGCAACACCAGCCTCTTCCAGCAGGCCGCCGCCCGCATGGTGGCCATCGAAGGCGCCGGCGTGCGCGTTGCAGCGCCGGTGATCGTCGGCAACGAAGAGCACCGCTTCCTGGTGCTCGACCAGTTGCGCGAGCTGAAGCTGGAGCCTGCTGCCGTGCTGCTGGAGCCGGTGGGCCGCAACACGGCGCCGGCCGTCACGCTGGCGGCGCTTCAGGCGCTGGAGACTGGCGCCGACCCGGTGCTGGTGGTGATCTCGTCCGACCAGACGGTGGCCGACGGCGCCGCCTTCACCGCGGCGATGCACAGCGCCGCGCAGGTGGCGGCCGAAGGCGCCATCGTCGTGCTCGGCATCACGCCCGACAAGCCCGAGGTGGGCTATGGCTACATCCGGGCCGAGGGCGACGGCGTGCCCCGCGTGGCCGAGTTCGTCGAGAAGCCCGATCTCGCAACGGCAGAGCGCTATGTGGCCGACGGCGGCTACTTCTGGAACGCCGGCATGTTCGTGCTCAAGGCCAGCGTCTGGATGGCCGCACTGCAGCGCTTCCGGCCCGACATCGCCAGCACCTGCAAGGCGGCCTGGGCAGCGCGCAGCGCCGACACGAGCTTCGTGCGCCCCGGCAAGGCCGAGTTCGCCAAGGTGCCGGCCGAATCGGTGGACTACGCGGTGATGGAGCGCTGCCCCGGCAGCGACATCGACATCCGCATGGTGCCGCTGGACGCCGGCTGGAACGACCTGGGCGCCTGGGAGGCCGTCTGGCAGGTGGCGCCGAAGGATGCCCAAGGCAACGCCAGCGTCGGTGACGCCATCGTCAGCGACAGCACCAACACGCTGGTGCACGCCACCAGCCGCCTGGTCAGTGCCGTGGGCGTCAACGATGTGATCGTGGTGGAAACGCCGGACGCCGTGCTGGTGATCGACCGCAAGCGCAGCCAGGACGTGAAGAAGGTCGTCACCCAGCTCGGCACCGCGCAGCGTGGCGAGCACTCCCTGCACCGCAAGGTGCACCGGCCCTGGGGCTGGTACGACGGCATCGACAGCGGCCCGCGCCACCAGGTCAAGCGCATCATGGTCAAGCCGGGTGCGTCGCTGAGCTTGCAGATGCACCACCACCGCGCCGAACACTGGATCGTGGTCTGCGGCACCGCCGAGGTCACCAACGGCGACACCGTGATCATGCTCACCGAGAACCAGAGCACCTACATCCCGCTGGGCCAGACCCACCGCCTGGCCAACCCGGGCAAGGTGCCGCTGGAGATCATCGAGGTGCAGTCGGGCAGCTACCTGGGCGAGGACGACATCGTGCGCTTCGAAGACACCTACGGGAGGAAGTGACACCATGATCCTCGTCACCGGCGGCGCCGGCTTCATCGGCAGCAACTTCGTGCTCGACTGGCTGCGCACCTGCGACGAGCCGGTGCTCAACCTCGATGCGCTCACCTACGCCGGCAACCTGCAAAACCTGGCGTCGCTGCAGGGCGATGCGCGGCATGTCTTCGTCAAGGGCGACATCGGCGACCGTGCGCTTCTCGACAGCCTGCTGGCCACGCACAAGCCGCGTGCCGTGCTGCACTTTGCCGCCGAAAGCCACGTGGACCGCAGCATCCACGGGCCGGGCGCCTTCATCAAGACCAATGTGGAGGGCAGCTTCAACCTGCTGGAAGCCGTGCGCGCCCACTGGTCTGCGCTGGAGCCCGGTGCCAAGGCGGCCTTCCGCTTCCACCACGTCAGCACCGACGAGGTCTATGGCAGCCTGTCGCCGGATGCGCCGGCCTTCACCGAAAGCCACCCCTACGAGCCGAACAGCCCCTACTCGGCCAGCAAGGCGGCCAGCGACCACCTCGTGCGCGCCTGGCACCACACCTACGGCCTGCCGGTGCTCACCACCAACTGCAGCAACAACTACGGGCCGTACCACTTTCCGGAGAAGCTGATCCCGCTGATGATCGTCAACGCGCTGGCCGGCAAACCGCTGCCCATCTACGGCGACGGCATGCAGGTGCGCGACTGGCTCTACGTCGGCGACCATTGCAGCGCCATCCGCGAGGTGCTGGCGCGCGGCCGGGTTGGCGAGACGTACAACATCGGCGGCTGGAACGAGCAGCCCAACCGCGACATCGTGCACACCGTCTGTGCCTTGCTCGACGAGCTGTCGCCCAGCGCGGCCGGCCCTTACACGCGGCTCATCACCCATGTGAAAGACCGCCCGGGGCATGACCGCCGCTATGCCATCGACGCCCGCAAGATCGAGCGCGAGCTGGGCTGGCGCCCGGCTGAAACATTCGCCAGCGGCATCCGCAAGACGGTGCAGTGGTACCTGTCCAATGCAGACTGGGTTGCCAACGTGCAAAGCGGCGGCTACCGCGACTGGCTCGACGCCAACTACGGCGCCCGATGAAGATCCTGCTGCTGGGCAGGAACGGGCAGCTCGGCTGGGAGCTGCAACGCGCACTGGCGCCGCTGGGCGAGCTGGTCGCACTGGGTTCCGCTGCCGAAGGCGGCCTGCACGCCGACTTCACGCAGCCCGCCGCGCTGGCCGGCACGGTGCGCGCGGTGCGCCCGGACGTCATCGTCAATGCCGCCGCCTACACCGCGGTGGACAAGGCCGAGAGCGAGCCCGAGGCGGCGCGCAGCGTCAACGCCACGGCGCCCGGCGTGCTGGCGCACGAGGCCGCCGCCGCTGGCGCCTGGCTGCTGCACTACAGCACCGACTATGTCTTCGACGGCAGCGGCAGCACGCCGCGCGAAGAAGACGCCGCCACCGGGCCGCTGAGCGTCTATGGCCGCAGCAAGCTCGAAGGCGAAAACCTCATCCGCAGCAGCGGCTGTCGCCACCTCATCCTGCGCACGAGCTGGGTCCACGCGGCGCGCGGCGGCAACTTCGCCAAGACCATGCTGCGCCTGGCGGCCGAGCGCGACACGCTGAGCGTCATCGCCGACCAGACCGGCGCGCCCACCGGGGCCGACCTGCTGGCCGACGTCAGCGCCCATGCCCTGCGCCGCGCAATGGCGGCGCCCGGCCTGGCCGGCACCTACCACTGCGTGGCCGCCGGCAGCACGAGCTGGCATGGTTATGCGCAGTTCGTCATCGAGCAGGCGCGTGCCGCCGGGCAGGCCGTCAAGGTGGCGGCCGACGCCATCCGCCCGGTGCCGACCAGTGCCTACCCCACGCCGGCGCAGCGGCCACTCAATTCGCGTCTTTCCACGCACAAGCTGCAATCTGCGTTCGATCTGCATCTGCCAACATGGCAGTCCGGCGTGCAGCGCATGCTGGCTGAAGTGCTGGCCCGTTGAACCGAAGGGACACCATGCAACGCAAGGGCATCATCCTCGCAGGCGGCTCGGGCACCCGGCTGCACCCGGCCACGCTGGCCATCAGCAAGCAATTGCTGCCGGTCTATGACAAGCCGATGGTCTATTACCCCTTGTCCACGCTGATGCTGGCCGGCATTCGCGATGTGCTGATCATCAGCACGCCGCAGGACACGCCGCGCTTCGAAAGCCTGCTCGGCGACGGCAGCCGCTGGGGCATGAACCTCAGCTACTGCGTGCAGCCCAGCCCGGACGGGCTGGCGCAGGCCTTCATCCTGGGCAAGAGCTTCATCGGCGGCGCGCCCAGCGCGCTGGTGCTTGGCGACAACATCTTCCACGGGCACAACCTCGCCTCGCTGCTGGCGCGCGCCGATGCGCGCACATCGGGCGCATCGGTCTTTGCGTACCACGTCACCGACCCCGAGCGCTACGGCGTGGTGGAATTCGACGATGCCAAGCGCGCCTTGAGCATCGAAGAAAAGCCCAAGCATCCCAAGAGCAATTACGCCGTCACCGGGCTGTACTTCTATGACCGCCAGGTCTGCGACATTGCGGCGGCCATCAAGCCCAGCGCCCGCGGCGAGTTGGAGATCACCGAGGTCAACGCCCAGTACCTGCGGCAGGGCGAGTTGAACGTCGAGATCATGGGGCGCGGCTATGCATGGCTGGACACCGGCACGCACGACAGCCTGCTGGAAGCCGGGCAGTTCATCGCCACGCTCGAAAAGCGCCAGGGACTGAAAGTGGCCTGCCCGGAAGAGATCGCCTACCGGGCGCGCTGGATCGGCGCCGAAGCGCTGGAGCGCCACGCCCAGCCGATGCTGAAAAACGGCTACGGGCAGTATCTGATGCAGGTGCTTGCCGAAGGGGTGTTCTCGTGAAGCTGCTGGCCACCCCGCTGCCCGGCGTGCTGCTGGTGGAAGGCGCCGCCTTCGGCGATGCGCGCGGCTGGTTCATGGAAGCCTTCAATGAGCCGCGCTGGCTGGCCGGCCTGGCTGCGCTGGGCGAGCCGGCACCGCGCCGCTTCGTGCAGGACAACCACTCCTGCTCGCAGGCCGGCGTGCTGCGCGGCCTGCACTTCCAGCGCGCACCGCATGCGCAGGGCAAGCTGGTGCGCGTCGCCAAGGGCGCCGTCTATGACGTGGCGGTGGACATCCGGCCCGGCTCGCCGCATTACGGGCGCTGGTTCGGCGCCGAGTTGTCGGCCGAGAACCGGCGCCAGCTCTGGATTCCCGAGGGCTTTGCGCATGGCTTCCTGGCGCTGCAGGACGACACGCATTTCCTCTACAAGACCACCGACGTCTATGCGCAAAACTGCGAAGGCAGCATCCGCTGGGACGACCCGGCCATCGGCATCACCTGGCCGCTGCCCGCCGGCGTGGCCGCGCCGCTGGTGGCGCCCAAGGACGCTGCTGCCCCGTTGTTGTCGGGCTTGTAGCGGCGCGGACACCGGCGCAGACAGCGCCGCACAAAAGAAAACCGCAGCCGAAGCTGCGGTTTTCATTGCGTCAGAAGGCGGCCCGAAGGCCGCCGGCCGACATCAGGCGCTGCGAATGTTCGCGGCTTGCGGGCCCTTCTGGCCCTGCTTCACCTCGAATTGCACGCGTTGGGCTTCGGCCAGGCTGCGAAAGCCCGTGCCACCCTGGATTTCGCTGAAGTGAGCGAACAGATCTTTGCCGCCACCGTCCGGCGTGATGAAGCCAAAACCCTTGCCGTCATCGAACCACTTCACGGTGCCAGTTTGCGTAGTCATTTAAAACAATCCAATCAAAAAAAAGCTGCGCAGCAAAATGCCGTCGCAGTGCAAATCACGCAAGAAAATCACCGGATCAGGGATTTCAACCAGCGCCCACGCAAGGGCCCGAAAGCCAAGGGGGCAGCAGCCAGAAGACCGTCAGACAATGGTCTTGTGCAAGTTCGCAAGCGCATTATGCACCATGGGCCGGCGGCAAGCCTCAGTGCAAGCCCACACCGTCGTAGATCTCGCCCCAGGGCAGGCTCAAACCCAGGCCGTCCAGCGCCAGATCGGTGCCGCGCGGCCAGGGCTGCAAGGCCGACCATGCAGCATCGGCCGGCACGCGGTGGCATTCCCACGCGGCCTCTTCCAGGCTGGACAGCAGCACGATGTGCTGCAGGCCGGGCAACAGGCGGTAGGCGGCCAGCTTGGCGCCCTTGTCGGATACCTCTGTGCACCGCGAGAGAAGCTCGATCACCAGCCGCGCTGACTTCAATTCCATGATGTCTGCGCCATCCGTCGATGGCTCGCAGTGCACAAGCACATCGGGGTAGAAGACGGCGTCCACGGCATCGATCCTGAGGCGCATCTCGGTGGCCAACGCCTCGCACGGCGAACCCTTCAGCCTGCCGTGCAACGCGTAGAGCGCGTTGCGGATCAGGCGCGAGTGGTTTTGACTGCCACAGGGTATGCCGCTCGCGGTGTCGCCGTGCACAGCGTAGATGACCCCGTCCAGGTACTCGTGCTTGAACAGACTGGCGTTTTCCAGCACGAGATAGTCTTCCATCGCGATGTACGCCACGGCTTTTTCAGGCACGCCCATCGTGATCTCCGGCAGCAAGGGGCGAATTATCCGCCGCGCCCCACCCCGCGGTACTCGATGCCCAGCGCGCGCATGAAGGCCGGCTCGTAGAGGTTGCGGCCGTCGAAGATCACCGGCTGCTTCAGCGCTGCCTTGATGGCGTCGAAATCGGGGTTGCGGAATTCCTTCCACTCGGTGATGACCACCAGCGCGTCTGCGCCTTGCAGCGCCTCGGCCTGGCTGGTGACGAAGCTCAGGCGCGGCTGGTCGCCCATCACGCGGCGCGCCTCGTCCATGGCCACCGGGTCATAGGCGCGCAGAGAGGCGCCGCGCCGCGCCAGCTCGGCCACGATCACGCGGCTGGGCGCGTCGCGCATGTCGTCGGTGTTGGGCTTGAAGGCCAGGCCCCACAGCGCGAAGCAGCGGCCGGTCAAGTCTTCACCGAAGCGGGCGACGATCTTGTCCACCAGCACACGTTTCTGGCGGTCGTTGGCGGCCTCCACGGCCTTCAGCACACCCAGCGGCAGATCGTTCTCCTGCCCGGTGTAGATCAGCGCCTTCACGTCCTTCGGGAAGCAGCTTCCGCCATAGCCGGTGCCGGGGTAGAGGAAGTGGGTGCCGATGCGCGGGTCGCTGCCGATGCCCTTGCGCACATGCTCGATGTCGGCGCCCACCTTCTCGGCCAGCAGCGCCAGCTCGTTCATGAAGCTGATGCGCGTGGCCAGCATCGCGTTGGCGGCGTACTTCGTGAATTCGGCGCTGCGCACGTCCATCACCAGCAAACGGTCGTGGTTGCGCATGAAGGGCGTGTAGAGCGCGCGCATCAGCAGGATGGCGCGCTCGTCGTCGGCACCCAGCACGATGCGGTCTGGCCGCATGCAGTCTTCGACCGCCGCGCCCTCCTTCAGGAACTCGGGGTTGGAGACCACGGCGAACTCCATCTCCAGCCCGCGCGCGGCCAGCGCTGCACGCACCGCGTCGCGCACCTTGTCGGCCGTGCCCACCGGCACCGTGCTCTTGTCCACGATCACCTTGTAGTCGGTCATGTGGCGGCCGATGTTGGTGGCAGCCGCCACCACGTACTGCAGGTCGGCCGAGCCGTCTTCATCGGGCGGCGTGCCCACGCCGATGAACTGCAGCGTGCCGTGCGCCACCGCAGCGGGAATGTCGGTGGTGAACTGCAGCCGGCCGGCTGCCACGTTGCGCTGCACCACTTCCTTCAGGCCCGGCTCGTGGATGGGAATGCCGCCATCGTTGAGGATTCGGATCTTGCGTTCGTCCACGTCGAGGCAGACCACATGGTTGCCCATTTCCGACAGGCAGGCACCGGTGACCAGCCCCACGTAACCCGTGCCGACGACTGTGACTTTCAAAGTGAACCCTCCGCTAGCGGCACCACCAAAGCGGCGCCAGACATCACCCCGCGGCAGTTTACGGGCTGGCAGATGACGAAAATGGCGCATCCGCCGCACGGCCCGGCCTGGAGCGGGCAGCGCGTCACGGCGACAATGCTATGGTTTACACCCATCGCGCCATGTCCACGCTGCCACTCACTACATGACCAAGACCGCACTCATCACCGGCGTCACAGGGCAAGACGGCGCCTACCTGGCCGAGCTGCTGCTTGAAAAGGGCTATGCGGTGCATGGCATCAAGCGCCGCTCATCGTCTTTCAACACCGACCGCATCGACCATCTCTACCAAGACCCGCATGTGGACCACCAGCGCTTCACGCTGCACTACGGCGACCTGACGGACAGCACCAACCTCATTCGCATCATCCAGCAGGTGCAGCCCGACGAGATCTACAACCTGGCCGCGATGAGCCACGTGGCGGTGAGCTTCGAGGAGCCCGAGTACACCGCCAATGCAGACGGCATCGGCACGCTGCGCATCTTGGAAGCCATACGCATCCTGGGCCTGCAAAAGAAGACGCGCTTTTACCAGGCCAGCACCAGCGAGCTGTACGGCCTGGTGCAGGAAGTGCCGCAGAAGGAAACCACGCCCTTCTACCCGCGCAGCCCTTACGCGGTGGCCAAGCTCTACGGCTACTGGATCACCGTCAACTACCGTGAGGCCTACGGCATTTATGCCTGCAACGGCATCCTCTTCAACCACGAAAGCCCGCTGCGCGGCGAAACCTTCGTCACGCGCAAGATCACGCGCGCAATGGCGCGCATCGCGCTGGGCCTGCAAGACTGCCTGTACCTGGGCAACATGAGCGCGCTGCGCGACTGGGGCCATGCGCGTGACTACGTGCAGATGCAATGGCTGATGCTCCAGCAAGAGCAAGCAGAAGACTTCGTCATTGCCACCGGCGTGCAGTACAGCGTGCGCCAGTTCGTCGAGCGCGCCGCAGCCGAACTGGGCGTCACCGTGCAGTTCCGCGGTGAAGGCGCGGCAGAGCATGCCGTGGTGGCCAAGGTGGAAGGCGGCAAAGCCAAGTGCAAGGTGGGCGATGTGATCGTGCGCGTGGACCCGCGCTACTTCCGCCCCACCGAAGTGGAAACCTTGCTCGGCGACCCCAGCAAGGCCAAGGCCAAGCTGGGCTGGACGCCCACCACCACCTTCGAAGAACTGGTGAAGGAAATGGTGGACAGCGACTACAGCGCCGCCAAGCGCGACAGCCTTGTGGCGCTGGCGGGCTTCAGGGCCTACAACCACCACGAGTAGATCGGGGCTTGCAACGGGCGAATTCGGCGGTGGGCGCCAGTCGCGGCGGCGGAGCGGCGAGTTCTGCGCGTCGTCTTGTTGAGCGATGGCGAAACGGTTCACAACGCATTCTTCGACAGAGGATTCACGCCATGAAGATCAGCTACTTCGAAGACACCGACACGCTGTACATCGAGCTGCGCAGTGGTGTTGTCACGAACACGCGCGATGTGGATGAGAACACGCTCATCGACGAAGACCAGCACGGGCAGATGTTGGCAATCACCATCGAACACGCACACGAGCGGACTGAACTCAGCCAGTTCCTGTACGAGCGGGTGGCGGCTTGATGCAGACGCTTGCCAACTCCCGCATCTACATCGCCGGCCACCGCGGCCTGGTGGGCAGCGCCATCGTGCGCCGCTTGCAGGCGGCCGGGCAACCAGAGCTGCTGCTGCGCACCCACGCCGAGCTGGACCTGACCGATGAGCGCGCCACGCGCGCCTTCTTCCAGCAAGAAAAGCCCACCCATGTGTTCCTGGCTGCGGCCAGGGTGGGCGGCATCGCGGCCAACAACACCTACCCGGCCGAATTCATCCGCGACAACCTGGCCATCCAGACCAACGTCATCCACGCGGCCTATCTGTCAGGCGTGCAGCGGCTGCTCTTCCTGGGGTCGAGTTGCATCTACCCCAAACTGGCGCCGCAGCCCATGCGCGAGCGTGACCTTCTCACCGGCCCGCTGGAGCCCACCAACAGGCCGTATGCGCTGGCCAAGATCGCCGGCATCGAGATGTGCTGGAGCTACAACCGGCAGTACGGCACCAAGTACCTGGCCGCGATGCCAACCAACCTCTACGGCCCGGGTGACAACTACCACCCGACCAACAGCCACGTCATACCCGCGCTGATCCGCCGTTTCCACGAGGCCAAGGAACGGGGCGACGACATCGTCACCGTCTGGGGCACCGGCACGCCACGCCGCGAGTTCCTCTACAGCGACGACATGGCAGACGCCTGCGTCTTTCTGATGAACCTGCCCGACGCGGGCTTCAGCGCGCTGCTGGGCAGGGACGAAACTGTCAACGGCCGCTTCGAGCCGCCGCTGGTGAACGTGGGCGTGGGCCACGACGTCACCATTGCACAGCTTGCCAGCGCAGTGGCCAAGGCCGTGGGCTATGCAGGTGCCATCGCCTATGACAGCAGCAAGCCCGACGGCACCCCGCGCAAGCTGATGGACGTGGCCTTGCTGTCCGCCGCCGGCTGGACAGCCAGCACCCCGCTGCACGTGGGGCTGGCACAGGCCTATGCCGACTTTTCAGCGGGGCTGGCTAGCGGCTGACGTAGCGACAACAGCCTCACGGCAGCCGCGTTTCGGCATAGTGCCGGGCGCCGGCCCATAGCGCCAGCAATTCGCCCACGCCGCGCAGCAAACGGTTCAACGCAGCCGCCTGGAGCGCCGGGTTTTCCGGGTACTCGTGCGCCAAGGAATTGCGCACTTCGCGCAACAGCCGCCAATTGTCGGCCGAGGCCAGAGCGCCCAGCCGCTCAAGGCGTTGCAGCTTCTCCGCAAAGCTCGCATCCGGCGGCAGCGGGTCTAGCGTCAGCGTCAAGATGCCAGGCAGCACCTTCTCGCCAAGGCAGTCCTGCAATTCCATGAAGCGGTAGGCGACTTGGTCCAGAACGCGCCGCTGCTCGACACCGATGCCGCCGACCTGCGCGGCGTCAAAGGCCACCGGCAGATGCCCGGCCGCGTCGGACAACACCGATGCATGCAGCACACACTCCTGAAGCGCAGCGTCGAACTTGTGCCGGGCGGAAGCCGTCACTTCAGTTCCACCCCTTCGCTGAGCGCAACCCGGTGGATGGCGCTGCCTGTCGGGTCCAGCGGCAGCGAGTGCAGAACGACGTCGATGCGTTCCCCTTCGAATGCCGGCGTGCCGTGCAGGTCAGCGAGAAACGCCAGCTTCGCATCGACCAGTCGTGCGGCGTCTGCGTCTTGCGTCTGCACCAGCAGGTCATAGTCGCCGCCGCGCGCAGCGTCAGACACACGCGAGCCGAACAGCCAGAGCCTGGCGCCTGCGCCGAAGCGGCGTTTGAGAGCGGCTTGCAGCTCGCGCTGCTGTTGGAAAGTGACGCGCATGGCCGCAAGGTATCACGCAGGGTGAGCGATGTCTCGCAGCAGCATGAAGCCGATCAACCTGCCAATGTCGGGGCCGGGCGCCCGTCACGATGGCGTCAAGTGGTAAGTAAAAACTACAGCAAAAGCTTCGGCACCATCCGTTGAAGTTACGGATCGCGAGGCTCCTGCGTAAGCAAAAGTACGGCTTCAAACCCGGTGAAGTACCACAGTTTTCGGGACATCAGAAGAAGTCTATTGCATCATTGTTGATGCGCTTCTCACCCGCACGCGGCACACTTCCAGGGAAAAAGGGGAGCCTCAGCACACGCATTCTGCTGACCGGTGATCCTTCCGCTTACAACATCAAAGACCGGTCGAGCCGCAGAAACCGTTTAATTCGCTGAAATCGGATCACATGCCGTTACCGCCTGGTTCTCAAGTGACGCGATTTGGTCTCCGAAAAAAGAGAACATCGCCTTTCGGTTCCTGTCACGTCGGGCTAGCCACGGTCATGGCTGGTCAGACGACGCCACCGAAACCACAGTAACCCAAGCCGACTCGCTTCTTTCGCATCAGAGCGAGGGACGGAAAACGCTTGTTCTGAAGGATTCGCCCCATGCACCGTGCTTCCAGCGGACGCGCACTCACCCTCACACCTCTGATGGCTGCTGCTCTAGCGCTGACAGCTTGCGGAGGTGGTGGCGGTGGTAGTCCGGCTCCTTCGGCAAACGACGTTCCCGCACAAAGCTCGGCCACAACACAAGCGCCCAGCACAGCAACGACGTCCGGTTCGACCTTGGTTGCGGCGCAACCCGTGGGCGCAACCCCGGCAGCAGCCGAGCCCCCTGCGGCCTCCGTTGACCTGACCCAACCGGTCGCGTCCGTTCCGGAATCCACCGAAGCCTTTGCACTCGGAGTCAATGCCTCCACCGCAACGGCGCCAGGCCCCGGCTTCTATGTCGATTCCATCTCGGGCGACGATGCCAACGACGGCAGCTTCGCATCGCCCTGGAAGAGTCTGAGCAAACTGGTCGCCGTGCGCCTGACCGCTGGGCAGAACATCTATCTGCGCTGCGGCAGCGTGTGGCGCGAGTCGCTCACCTTGACGTGGACGCAATTGCTCGACAACACGGTCATTGCCGGCTACGGCGCTTGCGGCGTCTCCAAGGCCACCATCACCGGCGCCGACAGCTTCACGGGGGGCTGGACGAAAAGCGGCAATGTCTGGTCGCGCGATGTCCCGGCGGGCACTCCGAAAATCAACCGCTTGTTCGTCAACGGCCAGACGATTCGGCTGGCGCAATGGCCCAACTATGGTGGCGTGGGTCACGAGTACGCCATCTCACATCCGTCATCCCCCGTCTCGACGACGCAGTTGCGCGTGGGCGCGTCTGACCTCTCCACCCTTGCCGGTAAAGACATGGTGGGCGCCACCGTGCAGGTGCGCGCTGATTCGCACTTCATCGACGCTCGCACCATTGCTTCCTTCGGCACCGGTGACGGCACCATGGGGTTTGTGGCTACGGAGACGCCGAATCAAATGGAAGGCGGCGACGGCTACGTGCTGCAAGACAAGCTCTGGATGCTCGACGCCCCTGGCGAGTTCTTTCACGATACCGTGAACAACAAGCTCTATGTCTATCCGGCCGACAGCGCGACGCAGGCCAATCTGAACGCAGTATCGGTCGAGGGCAGCGTTCGAGATATGGCGCTGCAAGTGGTCAACCGCGCCAACCTGCAGATCAAGAACCTGGCTTTGACGCGCGCACGTGTGGACGGGTTGTTCCTCAATGAAGTCCCCTCCGCCACAGTCAAGTACGTCGATGCGTCGGAGAACGGCCGCTCCGGCGTGCAGATCAAGCTCGGGACGGCGCCTGCCGCACCGGCCCGCGGTGCGACAGTTTCCAACAGCACTTTCCTGAACAACTGGGTGTACGGCATCTATGGCACCTATGGCATCAATGCCGACATCCTTTCCAACCACACCAAGGACATCGGCACCATCGGCTATGCAGGCGCACCGCAGGCAGGCATTGCAGGCGGCATCGGGGCGCGCATCGAAGGCAACGACGTCAGGCGTGTTGGCTTCAACGGCATCACGTTCTCTGGCACCGGCGGCACGTCGATCATCAACAACGACATCGCCGAATACTGCTTGCGGCTGTCTGATTGCGCCGCGGTCTATACCTGGAATGGCCCGAACGCAACGAGCCACGCCACCAACCAGTCGTCGCTGATCGAGAACAACCGGATTGCGAGCGCGGCACCGAACATGGAAGGCGCGGTGGGTGGAGCGTCAGACATCGTCGTGGGCATCTACCTCGATGACTACTCACGCGGCTCCACGGTGCGCAACAACATCCTGTACGGCATGCCGATGGGCATCTACATACACAACGGCTCCAACCACACCATCAGCTCGAACAAGGTCTGGCTGACCAGCCGCACGGCACTGTGGGCCAACATGAACATGACAGATGCCGACTACATGACCGGCAACCTGTTCAGCAACAACCAGCTCGCGCCCGTCGGCACGGCCACCGGCACCTACCCGGCTCTGCCCACGTTCAGCAGCTCGCACGCCATCTGGTTCAAGAACAACAAGATCGGATTTGCCTCGCTGGCGCCCGGCCTCAATCTGTTCAGCCAGAACCAGATCGTTCACTTGAACGGCAGCGGGCGTGAGAGCGCGTGGGTGCGCTCTGCCACGGAGAGCCTGTACCTGACGGCAAACGGCTGGAAGTCGATGAACCTGAGCGAGGGTGGGGCAGTCGCCAACTCGACGTTCGCCGCCTACAGCACCAGCGTCGGTTCCGAGCTGACCACCGGCGGCGGCTTCGATTCCAGCATCAGCCCGTGGGGAGCACGGGTGGATGTCCCGCAGTTGGGGAGCATCAGCTACGCAGGAGGTCAGTCCGCCTGCACGGGCAACTGCGTTCTCTACACCGCAAGCAGCGTGAACGACATGCTGAACAGCCCGGGGTTCTCCATCGACGCCTCCTTGCCCCATGTCTTGCGCTACCAGGCAGGCTATTCCGGCACGGCACGCCTGCGGCCCTGGATCGGGCGCAATCTCAGCCCATGGGACTCGCTGGTCCTGAACGACCTCTACGTGACCTTCAATGACCAAACCGGCAGCGCCGGGGACACAATCCAGCAGGAGTTGTTCTTCCAGCCCAAGACCTCGACGGTCGCCCGTGCCAACATCCAGATGACAACATACGGGGTGCCCACCACGGTGGACTCGGTTTCGGTGCGACCGCTGCTCGGCTACACGCTGGCCAAGCCTGCCGACTGGGTGACGGTGCTCACCGCGCCGCGCGATGCGCCCCGGACAGTGGCTTGCGGCGACATGGGCTGGCCCTCGACCTGCAAAGTGGCGGACATCAACGGCAACGCAGTGTCGCTGCCGACGACGCTGACCACTGGCACGGGCATGCTGTTCACGCGGACCGACAGCCCCTGGAAGCGCTGAGCATCGACAGGCGGGCTCCGCGCCACCACGGCGGCGGGGCCCTTCCTCACCGCCTCAATGCTCCTGACGACCGGAGTTGCTCTCGCGTGCGGCCCCCGGCGCGCCCCTGGGGCCAGGCAGCCAGCGGCGAAGCAAGGCCTCATACTGGCCCAGGATCATCGGCCAGGTGAAAGCCTCCTCGAAGCGCTTGCGGCCAAGCGTCCGCATGCTCTTCAGCTCGTCGGGCGCTGCCTGCAGCTGGTCGAGCACCTGCGAAAACTCGGCGGCACTCGAAAAGTAGCGCCCCGCATCGCCCAAGACCCACCGGTTGAAGCGATTGCCATGCGCGATCACGGCATTGCCCGCACCCAGTGCCTCCACCAATGATGGGTTGGTGCCGCCCGCCTGGTGCCCGTGGACATAGGCGGCGGCGTGGAAGCGAAGCGCCTGCACGACCGTCTTGTCGTAGATCGCTCCGAGGAACCGCACCTCGTCGCTCGCGCCGGCCCGCACGGCGCAGTGGTACGGGTTGTCCGACGCGTAGTTGCCCAGCACCGCGAGCGTCAGGCCGCGCCGGGCCGCGGAAAAGCCGGAGACGATTTCCAGAAGCGAGTTCTCAGGCTCGGCGCGCGCCACCACGGTCAGGTAGCGCCCGGGCTCCAGGCCCAGCTTCTGCACCGCTGCGGGGTCTGCGGAATCCACCGCGATCGCACCGTAGGCAATGGTCGTGACGCGTGATGCGGGCACTCTCTTCAACAGGTGCGCCTTGATCTCCGGGTGATCGGCAATCAGATGGTTTCCCAGCCAGCAGCCTGCCCAATCGTTCAGCCAGAACCATGTCTTTGCCGCCAGCCCCCATTTGCCGCGCGACCACTCGATACCGTCCATGTTGATGACGTTGGGCACACCGCGCGCGCGAAGCAGGAGGCAAAAGAGCGCTGTGTTGTAGCCGAGCGTGAGACACAGGTCGCCCTGTGCGGCAGCATGCCGAGTGGCGCGCCAATCGAAATCCACGGTGCTCCTTGGCCCCGAGCCGGGAACCTGGATGTGCACCCGCTCGACACCTTCCCACACGTCATGGTGAATGCCCGGGCTGCCCTCGCCCTGGCAATAGACCACCACGCGCCACCCCCGGCTCACGAGGTACACCGCCAAGTGCTCCGCGAAGGTTTCGAAGCCACCATGGGCCGCAGGGACGCCACGTGTGCCGAGGATGCGCAGAACGGCCCTCACAGTGCCTGTACCGGTTGGGGGCTGACCGCCAACTGGAGCTGCGCGACGACGCGGTCCACGTAGCGCCGGACGGAAAAGTGCGCAAGCTGTCGTCGGCGACCGGCCAGGCCGAGCCGCAGGCGCTCTTCCTTGTCGGCCGCCAAGCGGGCCATTGCGGCGGTCAGCGCCGCTGCATCGCGGGGCGGCACGAGCAGCCCAGTGACCTCGTGCTGCACGATCTCGATCAAGCCACCGTGGGCCGACGCCAGAACCGGCTTGCAGAACGCCATCGCCTCCAGTGCCACACGTCCGAACGGTTCAGGGTCCGTCGAGGGCACCACAACCACGTCGGCGGCGGCCCACACCTGCTCCACGTCGGGACGAAACCGCTGCCAGCAGATGCGATCCGCACAGCCCGAAGCGGCAATCGCCGCCTGCAACTGGTGCTCGAAGTGCTCCTGCCCTGCAAATGCAGAACCGACCAGGGCAAGCCGCACGGGCAGCTCCGGCCGCGTGCGTACCAGGTCGGAGAACGCTTGCACCAGCAGACCTTGCCCCTTCCACGCATTCACCCGACCCACCAGCACGAAGAGCACGTCGTCTGCGCTCGCGCCGAGGTCTTGCCTCGCTCCGAGACGGTCGGTCGGGGAGACAGGCAGGTCGTAGCCATTCCAGATGGCCACGTAGCGCCCCGATTCCTGCTGGTTGCGGCCGCGGATCCATGCAAGCGTCTCACCGGAGTTGCAGACGACGCGGGCCGCAAGCCAGCCCACCATGCGGCGGAACACGGTCGTCACGGCAGCGGAGCCCACGAGGATTTCGCGCACGTGCCACACATGCGGCACGCGCCACAGACGGGCGCACAGGGCGCCGCCCAGCACCGCCACGCTGTTCGAATAGACGAGATCGAAGCGTTGGCGGCGGTGCAGCCGGCTGAGAAAGCGCACCGCCCGCCAGGCCGCCGCGGCGGTCTGCAACAGTCCGAGAGGCGTGAGCCGCGCACGCTCGATCTTGCACACTTCGCCCACCACAACCTCTGCCCCGGCAGCCTCCAGCGCCTGTTGCAGCGGCCCGCGTGCGGGCAGCATCACGACGGCGTCCAGCCCGCGCGGGCGCAGTCGCACGAAGTCCAGCAACGAACGGTCGGACCCGTAGAGTTCGGCAGACGAATGGACGATGAGCAGCCGCATGCCGTTGCCTAGATGACCAGCGCGGCCTGCAGCGCATGTGCGGAGAACATCTCGCGCGCGTGCACCCGCAGGGGCACGTCCACGCTGGGCTGCCGGACTGCAGCACAGACGGCGTCGGCAAAGGCAGTCGCATCGTCATGCACCTCCACCAGCGCGGCAATGCTGGCGGGCAGGCCGCGCACGCCCTGGCTGCAAGTCACGATGGGGCAGTCCGTCATCAGCATGTCGAGCATCTTGAGTTGGACTCCGCTGCCCGAGCGCACGGGGTTGACGAGGACCGCTGCACCACGCAGGAAACGTGACGGCTTGTCCACGTTGCACAGCAGGTCCACGAATGGAAAGCAGGCCAAGTAGGCCGACAAGGAAGGCGAGGGGTTCGAGCCGACAATCGTCACGCGCAGGTCCTGCAGTTGCCGATGCACCAGAGGCATCACTTCATCGAGCAGGAAGCGTACCCCGGCAACGTTGTTTGGCGTGGACAGATTGCCGAGAAACAGAATGTCACTGGGCCTCGTGCCGTCGGCATCGGCGCCCGCCGCCTCGGGCAGTGGAGGCAGCCAGGTGGTGTGGCGGACGCCCAGCGCCTGCCAGAAGCGCATGTCGTCGGCAGAGATGTCCAGCACGGTGTGCGCTCGACGCATCAGATCGAGCTCGTAGCGCTTCAGCCCCATGCAGGCCAGCCGCCAGGCCAGCCCGTCGCGCCAGCGTTGCGCCACCATCGCCTGCCGCCACAGGTATTGGTGCTCGATGTTGTGCGAGCGGTAGAGCAAGCGCCGCCCGCCCGCGGCAAGAAAGGTCTTGGCCAGCTCGCCCAGCCAGGGCCCCTCGAGCACCAGAACGTCGGGGGCGAAGCGGTCCACGGCAGCGCCCAGAGCAGCGGCCAGCGCGGGAGCCGGAGCCCGGGTCGCGGCATGCCACGGAAGGCGCCCCAGGCCCAGCAGCCGCTTTGCGGTGGCCAGCAGACTCCGCTCCATCGGAAACGACAAGACCGCATCGACCGTGGCAGACAGCACCCGTGCTTCGTCCGGGCTCTTGACGGAAAACGTGGACGTGTCCACGGGGTACAGCAACATCACCTGATGCCCCATGGCCTTCAAGGCCAGCAGGCGGCGCCAGATGTCCACCCGTCCGCCGCGCGTCGGCGGGTACGGGGTGTCGGGCGAGAGCACCAGGACCCTCATGCCCTGCCGCCAGGATTGCGTGCCGGTGTGCTCAATGGGGCCGCTCCAGCAGGGCCGAGAAAGAAGCAGCCAGGACCGCGGCGCCACGCTCGCCATTGAACTGCGACTCGATCGCCCGCCTGCCGCACAACCCCATGGCACGTGCCTCCGCTGGCCGGGCCATCACCCCGTTGATGGCCTGTGCCAACAGCGCGGCATCGTGGGCCGGCACGCCCCTGCCCGCCCCCAACGCGTCAACGTCGATGTCATAACCCGCGCTGCGCGTGGCCACCACGGGCCGGCCGAGGGCCAGCGCTTCGACGATTGCCGTGATGCCGAACGGGTGGTCCGTGCCATGGTGCACCACCGCCACGCAACGCGCGCGGGCATACAACGCCAGCAGTTGCTCGAACGAGAGGTCGTAGTTGCCGTGCGAGTGGAATGTCATGTTGGGAGGCGCGCGCGCCACGTCTTCCTTGCTGACACGTCCCACGACATGGACCGCGGCGTTCACCGCAGCGGCGGCATCCACCAGCGTGCCGAAATCCCGGCCGGAGACACCGACACTCAGGACGATGGGCTCGGCATCGGGCCACGGCAAGGGTGCCGCGTAGTAGCGCAGGTCTGCGCCATAGGGGAACTGCGTGACGCGCGCCGGCTCGGCGCCGTTGTCGAGCAGCCGCCGGGCGCCGGTAGCGCCCACGGGGAGCAGCAGATCGAACCCCGGCAGATGCAGCCGGTGCCAGGGCTTGACGTTGTGGGTGTGCACGAACGCAGCCAGCGGCACTTTCAAGGCCCCGGCACGCCGCAGCACTGCCAGCCAGCGGACGTCGTAGTGGGCATGCGCCAGGATCAACTGGCAGCCTCGGCTTTGCGCCAGCACGCGTCGCTGCGCTGCCCAGCCACGGGCATTCTCCGGCCCGCCCATGTCGAAGCCCACCACCTCGAAGCCGTGTCGTTCGAGGTCGGGCAAGGCATGCACATGGTTCGACGGCGCGTCGCCCCTCCGGCTGCGTTCCATCAGCGAAGCGATGTCGAAGTAGCCGACATAGAGGATGCGGGGTTTGGCCAACACGCCGCGAGTCAAGGAGTGCGGCGGCAGTCGGCGACTGCGGCTAGCGGGGAACTGCCTGCAACGCTGTTGCCATCGGCGAAGCTCACGGTGGCGCAAGCCCCGGTCGATGCGGCTGCTCTCGTTGCCGCTGTGGCCGTTGTGGCCGCCGTGGCAGCCGGCTGCGACAGTTGCAGGGTCCAAGGTGCCTGGCCGGGCCGGGCGCCCGCGGTCCGCTGGAGCAGCCAACGCACCTTGCCATCCACGACCGTGTTGCGTTGCACGTCGTTGTCTGCGGCTTCGCCGGCAAAGCGGCTCGCCTCGACGCCCACCAACACCGGTCGGGCGCGCGACCCGACCAGCACATTGCCGGTGACCGCGTTCTGCACCGCGTTGTGCACGTAGATTCCCTGTGCAGCGCCTGCAATCACGTTGTTGCGCACTGCGGTGTCGCGCGTGAACTCATCGAGATAGATGCCGGCGAAGTAGTCGTTCACGCCGAGTTTGATGCTGGTGTCGCCAATCACCCCGACGATCACGTTACCCGCAATTTCAGTGGGGGGCCGACGGTCGGCGGCATTGCGCCGCCAAGTGTAGATGGCCGCGCAATCGCTGATGTTGCGGCAACTGTCTTCGATGAGGTTGCGCCGGACCTTGGCGTCGCCGGACACGCGAATGCCGATGTATCCGGAATTGCGTACTTCGTTTTCCTCGATTGCCGCTGCATCCGTCCTGTGGGCATTGATGGCTGCCAGAGTCGGCCGCTGGCCCATGTAGGTGCCGGCATCGGTCACGCGGCAATTGCGCACCGTCGCCCGCTTGACTTCGGCAAAGAAGATGCCGTCACGGCCGCTGCCGTCGATCTGGCAGGCCGTGACCACCGCTTCGGCGGCGCCAGCAACCGAAATGGCGTTCACCACAGAACGCGCCACGGCAACCCGATCGAGGCGCACCGTACCGTTCAGGTGGACACTGACGCCGTCTCCGCCGGCGCCGTCGAGCGCGATGCCGACCATCGTGAACGAGCCGCTGCCTTCCACACGCAGCAGCGGCCCGTCCAGAGACACCTGCACGGGCTTGCGCGCGGCGCCGCTAACGCTCAGCAGAGAGGTGCTGGCGTCGTACGCCCAGCCCTCTGCGCCCGCCTCGAGCATCCAGGGCTTGCCGATAAGATAGACGCCCGCCCGAGGGCGCACCGGGTACTCGAGCTTGCTGTCCAACGTGCCCCGGTCGTCCAGCACGGCACGCTCTTCGATGAGCCACTCCTGCGAGCGGACGAAGGCCCGCGCGCCGCGGAAGTCCTTGCCGGCCAGCGTGCCGGACAAAGGAATGCGTTCCTGCTCGGGAGCCGTGGCAGGCGGAAAAATGGCATACGCAGCGCGGGGAAAGCGCGCGGGAAGCACCGCCACGCCATCCAGGAACAACTGTGTGACAGCCGCCGTACTGCGCAGCGTTCCGAGGCCGCCTGGGCCTTGTTCGAGCTGGACGCTGCGCTTGCCGTCGATGAGCGGCAGCCGCCCCGCGCCACAATCACCGTGCCCGACGAGTTCGACCGGCGCGCTCGCCGCGCCAGCGGCACCGGCCGGGCCGCCGAGCTGAAGCGCCAGCGGGCCGGCGAACTTCTGGCCGCACCGCAGCGAGACGCGGTCGCCAGGCTGCAATCGGATCTGCTGCAGCCGTGCAAGGCTGCGGAACGGGCCGTCGCCCCCCGCCGGATCGGCAGCGGTGCCGGTGGCTTCATCCTTGCCGGCTGCAGCATCGACGAAGTAGGTTGCGCCACGAACTGCGCAGGAAAGAAGTGTCAACGCCACGAGCACGCTCGCACGCTGGCACATCGCCCATGCAGGCGATTGCCTCACCGCTTCAGTGGTTGCCATGTCGTGCAATCTCCGGGTATCCAGGCTGTGGTCTGCGCACCGGGCTACCAGCTGACAAGCCAGGCCTTCGGTAACGCCACGAATCGTTCGGCAGTGATCGTCTTCTGCGGAAAGAGATTTCCAACATCGCGGCGCGAGAGCAGCCTCACCTCGTCGAAGTACGCATCCTGCACCTTGGCCGAATGGCGTGACAGCAAGGCCCAGGGCGACACGCGCACCAGATAGCGGCCGAGTGCGCGTGGCAGCCAGTGGATGAATGGGAAAACGAAATGCGGCTCGATGGGGAATTCCAGTGCAGGGGTCTGAACGAAACCGCGCTTGCCCACGCGCACCATCTCCCGGGCCACGGCATCGCGGTGCTCAGGTGGAATGTGCTCAAGAACGGAATTGCTGAGCACCAGGTCGAACGACTTGTCGGCCTCCGGGAGGTGCAGACCGTCGTACAACTTGAACACGATCTTCGGGCTGGACTGTTGCGCGATGTCCACCTCCGACCGCGAAATGTTGTAAATCACCACCTGCTGAACATGATCGATCAGCCCTGATTCAAACCAGAAATGGACGCTGCCGCCAAGGTCCAGCACCCGCATCGACGCCAGCTCCGGAAACATGCGCAGCACCAGTTCGCCACGGCGCTTCCTGAAATTCCCGATGATGGGCTTGATGAAACGGTGCCAAGGCCGGGCCATTGTTATCTCCTGACAATCATGAAAACAGCACCGGCGCACGCCAGCGAAAAGTGGCGACGCAACACAGCGCGTCAGATGCTCTGGCCGGCCAGGCGGCGCAGTCGGAGTTCCACCCGAAGAAGCAGATTGCCGAGCCTCCACAACGGCAAAGGCAGGTACCGAGCCCGTACGCGATTTCTCTCGTTCAGCGTGCGGTCACCAGCCAGCACATGCGCCCCGCCATCGTGAAAGCGCGCAATCACGCGGTGCATGTAGCGCAGTGCCGCACCACCACGGAACACACGCACAAACCAGTCGAAATCAGCGTTCCAGCGCAGCGAGGTGTCGAAGCCGCCGTGTTGCGAGAAGAGCGATCTGCGCACGAAGGCCGCCTGGTGGCAAAGGTCGCCGAACAGAAGGCGCCGACGGGTCAACCAGAAGAAGCGGCGTCGGCGCTCGGCGGCCCCGCCGAAATAGATGACGTCTCCGAAGACCACTTCCGCCTTCGGCGACGCTGCGATCAAATCCGACACGTCCTGCAACACTCTTTCGTCAGCAAAGGCATCGCCCGCATTCAGGAAGTACACCCACTCGCCGCTTGCGCGCGCCACCGCCTTGTTCATCGCATCGTAGATGCCATTGTCCGGTTCCGACACGAACACATCCGGGGCTCGATCGCGCAGCCAGGCCGTCGAACCATCGGTGCTGCCCCCATCCACTACCACCCACTCCCACTTTGCAAGCGAACGCTGCGCACCCAGAGATGCCCAAGTGTTCGGCAAGACCGCCAAAGCGTTGTAGCAGACGGTGATGACGCTGAAGGCAGGCGGCTGCGGTCTCAAAGCGTTTCCATCGCCTGCGTCCGCGTGTTCAGCACCGGCAGGCCGCGCAGATGTTCGAGCCGGGCGGGCCCGCTCAGAAACGTGAGTGTGCCGTTCTCATCGCGGGACTCGCGCGTGCGCGACGGCGTGAAGCCGTCCCTTGCCGTCAGCGCACGCAAGCCGGGAGGCAGAAGGTCTGCGCGAACGAAGAACGCATTGACGCCCGCGCTGCAGGTGCCAACCAGCGCATACCCTTTCGCAGTGGCCAGATCGACCAGGCTCGCCAGTGAGGCGCCGAAGTACAGATTCGACGTGTGCTTTACGGTGCGGTGGAATGCCGCATCGTAGGGAACGGTGATGCTGCGTTCAGCGCCGAACACGGCGTTGTATTCCAACACCAGAATCCGGGGCCGCCATTTCGTGATGGCCTTCAAGACCCAATAGTCGATGCCGTCAAGATCGATGGACATGATTCCGAGATCATCGTCCAGGCCGCTTTCCTGCAGCAGATCGTTGATATTTTCCTGCGTGATGAACGCCGCCCGCGCCGACAGCTCGAACTGCCAGAAGTAGTAGCTCGACTTGATCCCTCGAACCTTGGCCTCCGAACCGTCGATGACGTGCCCGGCCCAGTTGTTGTTCATCATCAGGAATCTGCAGTTCGATTCGCGGAAATCCTCCACGCCGAACTCGATGAAGGTCTTGTTGGCAATTGGAACGGCGCGTATCAGGTGTTGGATGATGCCGTCCTCGCCCCACTGAGAGAATGCCTTGAATTCGAAATCCTGGATGTTGCAAGACACCTTCGATTCGTTGAGCATCGCAAGGATGCGGCCCTGGTTGATGCGCAACTGGTCGAACACCGGGTGCTCCTGAGCCCATTGCGTGGCGGTCGCAGACATCAGGCGGGCGGCACGCCGGAGAGTTTTGGATTGTTCGAACATCGCTGCCTCCTTCAGTGCCCTTGCTGCAGAACCTTGGTGTACACCGACAGTGTTTCCGAAGCGCACTTCTCCCACGTGAATTGCGCTTCGCGCCGGTGGCCGGCGGCCACGATGTCATGTCGCAGCCCGCTGCTCGAGTACAGCCTTTCGATTGTGACGGCCAGCTCCTCCGGATCGCCCGGCTGGAAATAAAGCGCGGCGTCGCCCGCGATTTCGGGCATGCAACTGGCGTTGCAGGTGATCACTGGGCATCCAAGCGCCATTGCCTCAAGCAAAGGCGCGCCGAACCCCTCGTAGAGAGACGGATAGACCAGCACGACGGCGCGGCTGTAGTAAGCAGCCAAGAGGTCGTCATCGCCTGTGACGCGCGCAAGCCGGCTTCCGTCCAGGCCGCAACGGCGTGCCTCTTCCAACTCGTCAGCATTGAAAGGCTTACCGCCGAAGGCGATCAATCTAAGGCCGCTTTGCCCGAGCGGGCTGGCGCCGAAAGCGCGTAACAACACGCCAAAATTCTTATGGCGATGGCGTTGCCCAACGAAAAGGACGAATGGCTCAGCGGGCACTCTGGACAATGCTTCAAGCGAGGGCTGAGGAAGGCGGTTTGCGCCGTGGCAGATGACCGAAGTCTTGTGTTCAGGCACCTGCAACAACTCGCACAAGTCCAGCTGCGTTGCCCGGGAGATGCAGATCACGTGGTCGGCTTGCGCCACAGCGCGCGCCTTCATCGCCATGATCGGGTCGTGCGGGTGCCAATGCGTAAAGCGCTCGTGGATCATGTCGTGCACGGTCAGCACACGGGCCTTCGCACCGCCGGTGCTGCGCCCCGTGTAATAGGTGGCGTGCAGGATGTCCGGCCGCGCCATGTAGAGCGCAGCCGGCTCCAGCAGACGGTTCATCAGCGCGTCCACCCGCCGGTTCAGCAGCGGGCGCTCGAAATAGCGGCCGCTGCGCGGGATACCGGAGGCCTCATGCAGATGGGCGTTGTGGTGCACCGGGGCGACGACACGCACATCCACATGCAACTTCTGAAGCGCCGCCGCCAGCCACACCACGTAGCGTGAAATCCCGCCCCGGTTTTCGAGCTGGAACGCCTGGCCGTCGAAGACGATGCGCATGCTCAGCGCGGCGATGCCAGCGTGGCCGGCTGGCTGCGGGCCCAGCGGCGCAGCAGCAGCGTGTACGCAGGCACGTGCACCAGCAGCCAGGCCAGCATGGTGCCGAACACGATGCCCTGCAGGCCGTACTGTCGCGCCAGGAGAAGTTTCAAGCCGATGCACAGCGGCACGAAGAGCGCCACGATGACCATCTGCTGCTTGAGCAGGCCGGCGCCGTTCAGGAACATCGCAATGCCCCGCCCCGTGAGATCGACACTCGCCCAGAGCAGCAGCGCAAGGCACAGGCTGAGGTCGGCGGTGATGCGGCCCTTGAGCCAATGCAGCATCAGCCAGTCGGCGCTGGCATAGAGCAGGCCGCCACCCACCAGGCCAAAGCCCAGCATCAGGCTGGACGTGACCAGCAGCGTCTTCTTGATCCACCGCATGTCGCCGCGCGCGGAGGCGTCACCGAATGCAGACCAGAGCGGCATCAGCGCAAGACCGGCCATGAAGGTCAGCGGCGAGAACAGCTTCTGGTGGATCGAATACTCGGCAACGGCCTCATGCCCGAGGACCTGGGCGATCACCAGATTGTCGGAGGCGTAACACAGGGACACGCCGAGCTGAAGGAACAGGAAGGACAGGCCGGTCTTCATCAACTTGACCGTTTGCTCCCTATTCCAGTCGGCCCGCCCTGGTGCAATCGCGGCGTGGCGGCGGAAGAACAGGCCGCCGAGCACCGCGTCGGCGACCAGCGCCGCCACCGTGAAGCAGCACACCATGCCGACCACGCCCAGGTCGAGATGGACCACGGCGAGCGTCAGCGTCAGCCCGATCAATGCTGCAAGGCCCTGCGAAACGCTGACCCAGCGGCCCTGCTGCATTCCGTACTGAACCTTCTGCACCGTGGACACCGGCATGTTGAGCGTGAAGACCACGATGAGCGCCAGCACGGCAAAACCTGCCTGCGCCCCGGAGGCGTCAGCCGGCACCGCGAGCGCGACGTTCCAGTTGACGAAGGGCCATGACAGCAGGAACAAGGCCAGCAGCAGCGCAGCGGTGATGGCCACCGCAGAGACGCCGCTGGCCACAGCGCGGCGCACACCCTGGGGGTCGTCGCGTCCATTGGCCGCTGCGACAGCGTTCATGAGTCCATTGCCCACGCCGAGGTCTGCGAAGACCAGCATGCCGACCAGGGAGGTGACGGTCGCCCAGAGCCCGTACTGCTCCTTGCCGAGATAGTCCAGCGCGATCGGAACCGCGATGAGTGAGCAGGCTATGGCCAGCACCTTGCTGAACATCGACCCGCCGATGGACTGCAAGAGCGCACGCAAACGGTTTCTGGCATGAAAGCCCGGTGGCGCTGGAGCGGACATTGCAAGGGCGGTGGAGGAATCGCCGATCGGCTGGAGGTGCGGCGCAGTGACAGTTGTTGACATGACGAGGGAAGGGCGTGGTGTCGAGCAAAGCACGCCGGGTGCCTGCCTGCGGCCTGGATGCCGCCCGGCAGCCGCCGGCTCAGATGCGCGCTGTCTGCGGGTTCAGCAGCGGACGCAGCCGGCGCGGCGGCGCAAGGCCCCAACCCGCCGTGCGTCTGGGTTCCGCGACGACCGGGCTCGCGGGCTCGGCACGTGCCACGGCGAGTGCCAGGTACGGCAGGGCAAAGCACAAGGGCAACAGTTGCATGGTGCGGAACTCGATGACCGGCGTGCCCAGCAACCACACCGGCAACATGAACAGGACGCCCGCGGCACCAAGATAGAACAGCCCGCGGTGCCGGGTGTCGAGCGTGCGCCGGTTGACGACCACGAAGCGGAAGAACAACACCAGCACAGCCAGCATGATGCACACGCCAAGCAGCCCCGTCTTCAACATGAGGTGCAGGACGCCGCTGTGCATCCAGGTGAAGTCGCCGTGGTGCCAGGCCAGTTCGGAGAATCGGAAGGCGTCATAGCGGCCCCACGACCCAAGACCCCACAGCGGGCTGCTCTCGATGGACTGCCACGCCGCATACAGCTCTGAAAAGCGGCCGGAAGTGAAGGTGAACTTGCCGCCCTTCATGATGTCGGGCACCACTCGCTCGAGCAACGAGAGGCCACTGGTGGCGCTGCCCGAGCGCTGCACCAGCTTGTACATCAAGAGAGGAAGGCCGAGCAGGACGTAGCTGGCGAGCAGCCAGTTGCGCGTGCGTGCCCGCGGTTGCGCAAAGGCGAACAGCAGGCCGGCGAGAACCAAGCCGCCCCAGGCGGTCCGCCGGTAGGAGAAGACGATGATGAACAACTCGAGCGCAACGATGAACCAGTACAGGGCGCGCTGCCCCGCGCCCTTGGCTTGCGACGTGACCAGCCGCCAGCCCACCACGAACAGCGCCAGCAGGGCTACCAGGCTGTCGTTCACGTCGAAGAAGGTGATCCGGACGTGGATGTCCTGGAAGTTGGCGTAGAAGTTCGACGGATCCCCGCCGAGCGCGACAAACCGGGCAACGCCCCACAAACCGCGCATCACGGCGCAGAACAGCAACACGTTGACGAAGCGCTCCAGATCCTTGGGCTCGCGCAGCGCGGACGTCAGGACATAGAAGGCCAGCATGAAGTTGGCCACGTTCACCAGCCCGGAGTAGCCGATCACCTGGAACCACCGGGTCTGCTGGATCGTCATGCCGACGAGAAGATTTCCCAACAGCACTGCCCCGAACAGTATCGCCGGCCACTTCAGGTTGTGTTGCACGGCGATGCCAAGACGCATGCGGCGCGAAACGAAGGCCTGGATCGCAAGCCCGAACAGCATGATGTTGATGGCCGAGAAGAACAGCGTTCCGGTGGCGCGTGCGTAGAAGTTGGAAGAAGCGGCCACATCCAGGACGCCGAACGACGAGGAATTCGGAAAGGAGAAGATCAGGACGTAATAGATGGCCACCCACAGCGAGGCTGTGCGCTTTCCCACCAACAGCCCGACGACGGCGGCGAAGGGAATGAGCACGGCCAGTGCCCACGGAAGGCCGATGAAGAAGCCCTGGAGCAGTTCATTCACGGTGAGAAGCCGATCTTGGCGGGGTCAAGGCGAGGCAGTGCAGCACTTGCGCGCCGAGCGCTCAAGCGCCGGTCTGACCGATGACGCGTGCGGCGAGCGTGGGTAACAAGGCGCGCGAGAGTTGGAGGATGAAGTCCTGGTGCAGCTTGAACGCGCTCTGTGCATCGGTGTCGATGTTCGACACCCGCACCAGCATGCCGTCGGGAATGACGCCGCGCAGGCTGTAGCTCAACTGCGCCAGCTTCTGGTCGGTGCTGCCCAGCGCAATGCGGTCACCGACGACGACCCAGTAGGAGATGGGCTCGGTACGTTGCCCCAGCTTGGCAACGAGCTGGCGGGCCCGCACGCTGTGCGTGCTGGTCTGCAACATCGTGTCGTGGCTGGAGAGGACCTGGAAGCCCTGAGACGGGTAACACACCTCGGGTCGGTGCGCCTTGGTGGCGTCCGACTGGTCACCGCCATAGGCCACGGACAACATGATGCGCCCGCCCTTGCCATTGACATAAGTGCGGCTGAGCGTGTCGGTGTAGATCTGCTTGATCAGGGCTTCTGCGTCGGGTGACACAAGCTGCACCGGCCCGCTCAGATCGACCCGCCATTCGCCGAACTGCTGCGGAAAGAGTGCCTCCAGCTTGACCGGCACGCGCGTGTCGGTCAGGTGGCGTGTGGGGCGTAGCGCATGCGCAGCCGTGAACGCTGCAACCATCAAGAGCATCGCCACGAAGGACTTGATGCGGCTGCCGGTGAGGCTCATTGCTTGTCTCCTGATCGGGCAGGAATGAACAGGCCGATGATCTTGTCCGCCAGCAACATCAGCACCAGGGCCGCCATGAACAACACCATGCCTGCAAAGCCATGCACGAACCCCTGCCCGGCTTCATCACCGAAGTGATAGGTCACGAGCACGAGAATGGTCACGCGCACGATGTTGGCCACAAAGCTGATCGGTACCAGCAGCACAGCCAGTGCCACATTGCGGCGCACGCTGGTGTAGTTCATCAGGTTCATGTAAAGCATGCCCAGTGCTTCGAGCGTGAACATGCTGTTGAGGCCCGCGCATGCATCGGCCACCAGCAATTGATACTGTCCGACCGTCATGATCACACCCGAGCGGCCGACCGGGTAGCCCATCAGGTGCAACAGATTGCTTGCAACGGCCGACACGGCCGATTTCAAAGGCGCTGTCACGGCTGCCACCAGTGCCTCCGGCAGCGGGATCATGAAGATCAGGAAGAACAAGGGGAACCAAGCCACCTTGAGCGCAGGCCCACCGCGAAACACCAGCAGCATGCCGGTCACCACGGCAATCTGGCTCGCGGCCTGGAAGGTGGTGATGTCTTGCGAGCGGCCGAGCACGTACAACAGCGCGCCAAAGACAAAGATGGGCCAGCCCAGCAGCGGCAATGGGCGCACGGGCGCAGCGGCAATCGCATGGCGCTTGGAAAACAGCAGCCAGATGCTCAGCGCCAGGATGATGGGGCCGTGGCCCTGCTCATCGGTTGCCCAGATGGTGCGGCTTAGATCGACATAAAGCGGAACGTAGAGAACGGCAAAGCCGAGCAGCAGCATGCCCAGGGTGGGCCAGTCGGCGCCCGCCGGCAGCCACGCAGCGCGTTCCGCAGGGGCGGCCGCTTTCGGCGGTTCGCCGCCCTGGTTTTTGGCTGCGCCTTTCGGCGCTGAGGGCAGGATGGCAGACACGTCAGTACTCGTTGAGCACCACGCCGGCCAGCTTGGCGGGGCTGCCTGCAAAGCTGGCCACCAGTTCCTGCAAGCTGTCCACGCGGCTTTCGTCCTTGCGCGCGACGATCAGCGCCGCGCCGCAACGGGACGCGATGACCGAAGCGTCTGCGCCGTACTCTGCCGCCGGTGTGTCCACCACCACGTAGTCGAACTTGTTGACCAGCTCGCGCATCAACAGCCCGAACGCGGGACGCTCGACCAGTTCAACCGGGTTGGGCGGCGTGGTGCCCACCGGCAAGATGAACAGGCTAGGCACGCCCGGCACCTGCTGGATGACGTGCGAGTCAGCCCGGCCGGACAGGATGCCCGACAGCCCGGCCCTGTTCTCGACCTTGAAAAGCTCATGCACCCGCGGGCCGCGCATGTCGGCATCCACCAGCAGGGTGCGGCCACCCAGTTGGGCCAGCACCACCGACAGGTTGGCGGCGCAGTAGGTCTTGCCGTCGTTGACGGCGGGGCTGATAACGGCCAATGCACGGCGCGGCTCACCGGCCGCAAACAAACGCATCATCAATTGGCTGCGCATGGCCCGAAAGCTTTCCGCGCGCATTGAAAACGGCTCGTTCAGCGCCACCAGTTCTGGGCTGACGGTGCGGCGCTCTTCAGGCGCATAAGGGTAGTGAAACTGCTGCGACAGCGCGAAGAGAACGTCTTCTTTGCTGGCATAGCCAAGCGCGACCGCGGCTTCACCGAAGCGGATGCCGCTCTCGTGCTGCTTGGCCAGAATCTTCTCGACCTGCTCTGCCGTGAGATTGCGCAGCTCGGCAATGATGTCGCCGATGGAGCGGTCATGCACGGCAGAGTCCGGCGCGCCGGAGCGCGGCGGGGCTGCCGCTGCCGCTGACAACGGCGGCTCTGCGACCTGTGCGACATCAGCCGCCAGTGAATCCCTGAACTTGGCCATCAAGCCCCCTTGCCTACGCGTGGTAGCGGCGCAAGCAGGCGCTGCTGCATCAATGAAACCTGCCGACTTCCCAGGCGGGCCTTGCTGCCGGGCTTGGGCATCACGCCCAGCACCGGCAGTTCGAGCGCGCCTACCACGTCTTCGAGGCTGCGCACGCGGCGGTTGCGCAGTTCGAGCAGGAAGGTGGCCCCCAGCGCCAGCAATGTGCCCAGGAACAGCGACACCAGCGTGTTGAGCAGGATGCGCGGCGTGGCTGGCTCGATGGGCGCCACGGCCTGGGTCAGCACGTTGATGTTGCTTTGCGTGGTCTGGCTTTCCAGGCTGGTCTGGGTGAAGCGCTGCTGGATGGTGTCGTAGGCGCGCTGGAGGTTCTCGACATCCCGCGTCAGCACCATGCCTTCATCGCGCACGGCCTTCATTTGCAGCACCTTGGCCCGCTGGTTGTCCAGTTGCGCGCGCAACTGGCTTTCTCTCTGCCGGTTGATGGTGTTGCTGACGGTGACCCCACCCGTGACCTTGCGCGTTTCAGCGTCGAGCCGGGAGCGCAGTTCAGCAAGGTTGGCCTTCGATTCCTGCACCTGCGGGTGGGCATCACCGTAGCGCGTGCTCAACTCCTGAAGCCTGGCCTCACCGCGGCTGATGTCGGCCTTCAACTGGCCGACGATGGGGTTGTTCAGCACCTCTTGCAAACGGTCGCCTTGTGCGCCTTGGGCCTGGGTCTGCCGGCTGGTGGACTCAGCGTAAATGGCCTGCAATGCGGTGAGTTGCGATGACAGTTCATTGAGCCGGGCATTCTCGATATCCAGCCGCTCATCTGTGGCAATGATGCTTTTGTCTTTCTGGAACGCACTGACACGGCTCTGCGCTTTCTCTAGCGCGTCACGCGCTTCCTTGGCGCGGCTGACAAAGAAAGTGGAGTACTGGCGCGCTGGATCGACCCGCAATTCCAGCGCCGTATCGACATAGGCCTGCACGAACGCATTGGCAAGGGCAGCGGCAAAGCGCGGATCGGGCGCCTTGTAGCTGATGGTGATGACGCTGCTTTCACGCGACGGAACCACGTCCATCTGCTTTTGAAAGACATCGCCCAGCCAGGTTTCGATGCTGCCTTCACCGCCGGTGTCGGCCTGCCATTGCGCGCGCACCTGCGGGTTTTCGTTCAGCTTGAGGTTGCGCACCACGCGCTGGGCAACGCGGTCGCTCTGAA
Organism: uncultured Rubrivivax sp.; assembly: GCA_964244245.1. Taxonomy (GTDB): domain Bacteria; phylum Pseudomonadota; class Gammaproteobacteria; order Burkholderiales; family Burkholderiaceae_C; genus Rubrivivax. The sequence goes on from CAXTHW010000029.1 coordinate 72,068, forward strand.
TGATGTCCACCTGCGTTGCCATGAAGGCTGGGGTGGCCAGGCCGCCGTACATCACGGCGGAAATCGGGTCCGGCTTGAAATCGACAACGACCGAGGCCACTGCCTTGTATTGCTTGGGCAGCAGCAGGCTGACGAGAAGCGTGCCGCCGACGACCACGCCGATGATCAGAAGCGCCACCCACCAGCGGGCGCGAAGTATGGAGAAGAACTGTCCGAAACTCATCCTGCGCCCCTCAGAACAAACTCTCGCGCACGAAGACGACGTCCCCGTCCTGCACCTTGTCGTCCAGCGTCGGCTCCACCACCTGGATCTGGCCTTGCGCCGTTTTGCGGTGAATCTTCAGGCCCTTCTGGGTGCCGCGCTGGGTGAGGCCGCCGCCGGTGGCCAGTGCCTGCATGACGGTCATGTTGCGCTCCAGCCGCATGGGGCCGGGGCGCTGCACTTCGCCGTAGATATAGACCATGGGCTGGCGGTCCACCCAGACGGTGTCGCCGTTGAGCACCAGCACGTCGTTGGCGCGGCCGACGGCGCTGAACAGCGTGGGCAGGTCCACTTCCATGCGGTAAGGCTGGCCCGCGCGGGTGCCGGTGAGCACCACCACGTCAGCGCCAGTGGTGCCTATGCCGCCCGCGGTGGCCAGCATGTCGGTGAGGCGCATGTCGGCCACCTCAATGGGGTAGCGGCCTGGGCGGTTGACCTGGCCCAGCACGCTGACCTGATTGCCGCGGATCTGAAGCACCACGATGGTGACTTGCGGCTGCTTGACGAAGTTGCCGCTGCGCAGGCCGTCGGCGATGAGCTTCTCTGCCGACGTGACCGTGAGCCCGCCCAGGCGGATGTTGCCCAGCAGCGGGAAGGACACCACGCCGGCTTCCGAGACGCGTGTCTCAAGCAGCAGATCGGGGTTTTGATAGACGTTGATGCGGATCACGTCGCCCGAGCCCAGCCGGTATTCATTGGCGGTGGCCGGGGCGGCCGTCTGGGCCTGTGCCGGCAGCACGGCCGTGGCCGCGCCCAGGGCGAGCAGCAGGCCGTGCAGGCCGTGTCGGAAGCTGGTGTTCATCACTTGAGGCCCATTCCTTTGCTGATATCGGTGGAATTGAGTGCGCCGCTGGCTGCCGGGGCCGCAGGCGTGGCGGCGGGCGTGGCGGCAGGCGCGGCCATCGGGGCGGGCGCCGGGGCCGGTGCAGGCGCTGTGCCGGCCGCAGCGGCAGAGGCTGCGCCTTCGGCGAACTTGCCGACGTACTCGACCTTGGCTGATGCGCGCATGGCTTTCACGTCGTCTTCGATCAGCTTGCGCTTGCGCTCGTTCAGGATGAACTGCTCGATGGCCGGGCGGGCCTGCTCTTCATTGACCGGCTGGCTGCGTGAGCCCGCCAGCACGATGACCTGCACCCCCGTGGCCGAAGGCACCAGCATGGCCTGGCCGTCTTTCATCTGCGCAAAGGTGTTCAGGCTGTTCAGTGGCAATTGCTCGGCGGCGCGCACCGCCTGGTTGCCTGAGAAGCGGAAGTCGCTCGCCTTCAGGAACTCGACGAACTCGTTGATGTTCTTCGAGGCGCCGAGCTTGTCGCGCAGCATGCTCACCTGGTCTGGCTTGGCCTCGATGGCGATCTCTTGAATGCTGTAGATGCGGCGCTCCTTGAACAGCGCCGGCTTTTCTTCGTAATACTTCTTGATCTCTTCTGGGGTGGGCTTGGGGGCGGCATCACCCACCTTTTCAAGGTAGGCGCGGGCGACGATCTCGCGGCGCGCGGCTTCGAGCTGCTGCACCACGCGCGGGTCACGGTCGAGCTTTTGCTCGTCGGCGCGCTGAAGCGCCAGTTGCTGGTCGATCAGGCGCTCGAGGATCTGCTTGCTGGCGGCGTCTGCCTGCTCGGGCCGCAGGTTGCGCTGCTGTTGCATCACGAAGTTGATCTGATGGACGGTGATCTCGTCCTTGTTGACCTTGGCCGCCGTCTGGCTGGCCTTTTCTTTCTTGTCTCCGCAGCCCGCCAGAAGCACCGCGGCTGTGATGGCAGCCAGTGCCAGCCACCGGGTGGCCGGCCGTGCGGGCCCGTGCATCGTCAAATCCATTGATCAGTCCCCAGTTGTCGATCAAAAAGCGCCCGCCGCAGGGCAAGAAAACAAGGCCGCGCGGGACGCTTTGCCGCGCCGTGGTGCCACCCTGCGGGCGCGGCGCGCAAGCTCGCGCAGTGTAACCGCTGACCCTCGTGCAAACCCAGTGGTGACGCCACGTCACGCAGCCGGAGCATGCCAACAAATTGTGTCGGTAGCGGGTGTCGTGTCGGCGTTGCTGTGGAGTGGCTGCAACAGCGCGGGTTCCGCGCGCACCCGCGTCCTGGGGGGTCAAATGAGGGCTTGCACGCGGGCGAGCCGCCAGTTGCCGCCGGTGGCCTTGGAGTTGGCCAGCAGCCACAGCTCACGGAAGGGCGCAGCCCGCTCGCCGCCAGGTTGCTCATGGATCAGGCCCGAGAACTCGACGCTGGCGACGTAGCCTTCGTGCAGCTCGTCGATGCCAAGCAGACGGGCGTCGAGCGACAGCACATCGGTGCGGTTGGGGCCGGGGCCGCGTGCCGCGAGTTGCTCGCGCAGGTCGGCCAGCAGTTGCTCGGTGGTGAGCGCCTCCAGCGCGCGCAGGTCGGCCGCGTCCCAGGCGGCCTGAAGGCCGACGAAGCTTTGCCGCGCCACGGCCAGGAAGGCCTCGACCGCCGGGTCAGGCCGCGGCCGGCGCGCCACGCGCCGGGCCGATGCAGATGCCGACGCCGCGATATGGCGGCGCAGGCCTGCCAGCCCTGCCACGCCCATCAACATTTCACGCCCACATGCAGCGCCACCACACCGGCGGCCAGGTTGTGCACGTCCACATGGCCGAACCCGGCGTCTTGCATCATGCCCTTCAGCACGGCCTGGTCAGGGTGCATGCGGATGGACTCTGCAAGATAGCGGTAGCTGTCGGCATCACGCGCGACGAGCTTGCCGATGAAGGGCATGACGGTGAACGAATACCAGTCATAGGGCTTGCGCAGCGCAGGCGCCACTTTCGAGAACTCCAGCACCAGCAGCCGGCCGCCGGGGCGCAGCACGCGGCAGATCTCGGCCAGTGCGCGCTCTTTGTGCGTCATGTTCCGCAGGCCGAAGGCCAGGCTGGCCATGTCGAAGCTGGCGCTTGCAAAAGGCAGGTGCTCGGCGTCGCAGGTGGCCGTGGGCAGGGCCAAGCCTTCGTCCAGCAGCCGGTCACGGCCGGTGCGCAGCATGGCCTCGTTGATGTCTGTGTGCACCACGCTGCCGCTGTCGCCCACCTGCGGCGCAAAGGCGCGGGCCAGGTCGCCGGTGCCGCCCGCGATGTCGAGCACGCGCATGCCGGGCTGCACGTTGGCCACCGCCACCGTGTAGGCCTTCCACGCGCGGTGCATGCCCAGCGACAGCAGGTCGTTCATCACGTCGTAGCTGGGCGCCACGGAGTCGAACACGCCGCGCACGCGCTGCGCCTTCTCGCCGTCATCGACGCTCTGGTAGCCGAAGTGGGTCTGCGCCATCTCAGTGCGTGTGGCTGGCGCAGGACGCCGCGGCCTTGCCCTGCATCGGCGCGTCACGCGTCACGCCGGCGGCAGCCAGGCGCTCTTCGTAGTGCTGCCAGCGCTCGGTTTGCTCAGCGCCCAGCGCGTAGAGCAGGTCCCAGGAGAAGATGCCTGTGTCGTGCCCGTCGCTGAAGCGGGGTTGCACGGCGTAATGGCCGACCGGGGTGATCTGGGTGATGAGCACCTCGCGCTTGCCCGTCTGAAGCACCTCTTGCCCGGGGCCGTGGCCATGCACTTCTGCCGACGGGGAAGAGATGCGCAACAGCTCGAAGGGGATGCGGAACTGCGCGCCGTCGTCGAAGCTGATCTCCAGCACGCGGGAGGCCTGGTGCACGGTCAGCGAGGTGGGCAGCGGGGAGCTGGGCTTGAGTCCGGCCATGCGGGTTGCGGTGATGGTGTCAGGCAGCGGCGAGTGTATCGCCGGCTTCTGTTGCCGACAGGGTGGCGCAAGGCCGCCCTTGACGCGGTAGGGCCGTCAGCTTTGTGTGGGGTTTGGCGGCTCGGGCTCGGGCTCGGGCTCGGGCCGGGCTTCTGGCTCGAAGCTCACGCCTTCGAAGAGCGAAGCCACGGGCCAGTCGAAGGTGTGGGGCTGTTCGATGCGGATGGTGTCGGTGGCCGACAGGGGCTGCAGCACCCACTGGCCTTGGGGGTTCTTGGAGAAAAGGTCGGCAGCAGGCCGGCCCTGCTCTACCAGCAGGTAGTGCGTCAGCGTATCGACTTGTCTATACAAGGCGAACTTGCCGCCGCGGTCGAATGCTTCGGTGCTGGCCGACAGCACCTCCACCACGAGCCAGGGGTGGCTGATGGACAGCTTGTCGTTGGGCCCGGCTGTATCACGCGGGTCACAGCTTGCCATCACGTCCGGGTAGAAATAGTGCTCGTCGATCTGGAGTTTCAGGTCTGCGAAGAAGACTTGGCACGCCCGGCCCCGGAGCGCTTGCTTCAAGAAGCTGAAGGCGTTGCCGGTGATCAAGTTGTGCGCCTTGCGCACGCCCACCATGGCAAAAACTTCACCGTCAACGAATTCGTGCTTGGTTTCTTGCTCGGACTCCCAATGCAGATACTCGGCTGATGTCATTCGACCCGTCTTGAACAATGCGTTCATGGAGACTCCCCACAGTTCAACTTCAGGATATCAGGGTCCAACAGCAGGCAGAAACGACAAAGCGTCAAGCGCGGCTTGCACCGCGCTTGACGCCTGGCAGCAGGCTTGGAGGATTAGCGCTGCGAGCGGCGGCGCGTGGCGACGAAGCCCATGATGCCCAGGCCGGCGAGCATCAGCGCGTAGGTCTCAGGCTCCGGCACGGGCGACGTGACGGTGCTGATGACGCCGCCGTAGGCTGCGGCGGAGCCGGTGGCGCTGCCGGTGAACTGCAACGCGTAGAGGCCGGGGGTCAGGCCGGTGAAGCTGAAGCCGTCGGTCGGATTGGAATCAGTGCCGATGGTGCCCAGAACCGGGCTTTGCAGCACGGCCGAGAAGCTGGTGATGTACACCGGGAAAGCGCCGCCGAAGACGGTGCCCGGGTTCGTGATGGCAAACATGTAGGTGTCCACGAACACGCCGGCGGCGACGTTGTTGCCGATCACCACGGAAATGTTGTCGATCGGGCCGAGCGTGCTGGGCCCGACGGCGAATGCAGATGCACTGCCGGCCAGCAGCAAAGCGGCAGAAAGAGCTTTCAATCTCATGGTGACTCCCTTGTGGTGCAGATAGGCGCCAAGGCTCGGCGACGTAACCGTATTTATACGCAGCACATCTGGAAGCGCCAACCCCCTGTCTGTGGGGTTGGTGCGGCGCAGCATCATCGAAGCGTTACAAGAAGTTGCAACCGCTTCGCATCATGAAGTCTGTCATGAGTGATCGCGCAGTGCGGCGCTGCCTCAGACCAGCACGCGTTCGATACCGCCCCGGTTGGCGAGCCCCACGTACTCTTCCAGCCAGCCCTCGCCCAGAATTTGCCGCGCCATTTCGACCACGATGTAGTCGGCTTCCAGCAGGCCGTTGGCCATGTCGCCTTCATAGCGCTTCAGGCCTTGCAGGCAGCTTGGGCAACTGGTGAGGATCTTGACGTTGGCCTGCGCCGGCAGCGCGGCGCTGGCGCGCAGTGCAGCCTCGCCCTTGCGCAGTTCTTCTTCCTTGCGAAAGCGCACCTGCGTGCTGATGTCGGGCCGGGTGACGCCCAGCGTGCCGCTTTCGCCGCAGCAGCGCTCGTTCTTCAACACGTTGGGCCCCAGCAGCGCCTTGACGGTCTTCATCGGCTCCTGGAGCTTCATCGGGCTGTGGCAGGGGTCGTGATAAAGGTAGCCGCCGTCCTGCGCCGGCAGCACGATGCCTCTTTCAAGCAGGTATTCGTGGATGTCGATGATGCGGCAGCCGGGGAAGATGTCCTCGAACTGGTAGCCCTGCAACTGGTCGTAGCAGGTGCCGCAGCTCACCACCACGGTCTTGATGT
>CAXTHW010000030.1:0-70965 GCA_964244245.1 uncultured Rubrivivax sp.
GCTCACCGGTTTTAAGCGGCGAGGGCGTACGTTTGATCGTTCGCAGTTACTTTGTTTCCAGTGGATTAACGAGCGAACTGGTGCTCGGCATGCCCCGCGCCGACTCCGTACCCACGTCGAAGCCAGATCGGTCCCAAGAGCCGTAGTTTAGGCCAGTTCGAGCCAGTGCAAGAGGGCGGCAGGGTCTTCCAGCACGGTATCGGCGCCCCAGGTGCCGATACCGCCGCCAGCACCCAGGTAGCCCCAGCCGGCCGCAGCCGTTGCCATGGCGGCTGCGCGGCCGGCCACGATGTCGCGCTGGTCGTCGCCCACATAGACGCAGCACTCCGGCGCCACGCCCATGCGCCGCGCCGCTTCGAGCAGCGGCGCGGGGTGCGGCTTTGCGAACGGCGTGCTGTCGCCGCCGATGAGCACGGCAGCGCGCTGCCGCAGCCGCAAGCCCTCCACCAGCGGCTCGGCGAAGCGCAGCGCCTTGTTGGTGACGATGCCCCAGCGCATGCCCAGCGCGTCGAGCCTGTCGAGCACCGGCTGCACGGCTGCGAACACCACGGTCTCCTGCAGCAGACGCTGCGCATAGCGCGCCAGGAATTCGTCGCGCAGGGCCTCATAGCCGCCATCACCCGGCGCCAGCCCGAAAGCCGTGCCCACCATGCCGCGCGCGCCGCTGCCCACCATCGGCCGCAGTTGTTCATGGGGCAGCGCGCGCAGGCCGCGCGCGAGGCGCAGGTCGTTCACGGCGGCGGCCAGGTCGGGCGCGCTGTCCACCAGCGTGCCGTCCAGGTCGAACAGCACGGCGCCAAGCGTGCGCGCCGTCAAGCGGCCTTCCGGCAGGCAAGCATGTAGTTGACGCTGGTGTCGCCAGACAGCCGGTAGCGCCGCGTGAACGGGTTGTATTCGAGCCCGCTGCTGGCCTGCACGTCGAGTGCGGCGTCGCGGCACCAGCGCGCCAGCTCGCTGGGGCGGATGAAGCGGGCGTACTCGTGCGTGCCCTTGGGCAGCAGATTGAGCATGTACTCCGCACCGACGATGGCGAACAGGAAGGACTTCGGATTGCGGTTCAGCGTGGAGAAGAACACCCAGCCGCCGGGCTTGACGAGGCCGGCGCAGGCGCGCACCACGGACGACGGGTCGGGCACATGCTCCAGCATCTCCATCGCGGTGACGACGTCGTAGCTGCCGGGCCGCTCGGCGGCCAGCGCTTCGGCGGCCACCTCCAGGTATTCGACGTTGCCGACCTCGGCTTCCAACGCATGCAAGCGCGCCACGCCCAACGGCCTGGCGGCCAGGTCGATGCCGGTGGCGTGCGCCGCGCGGCGGGCCATCGCCTCGGTCAGGATGCCGCCGCCACAGCCGACATCGAGCACGCGCTTGCCGCGCAGCGCGGCGAGGCGGTCTATCCAGTCCAGCCGCAGCGGGTTGATCTGGTGCAGCGGCCGGAACTCACTGTCCGGGTCCCACCAGCGGTGGGCAAGCTCACTGAACTTGGCAAGTTCCTGGGCATCGGCATTGACAGTCATCTGCACATCCTAGAGCGCCAACAAAAAACCCCGCCGAAGCGGGGTTTGCAAGAGGCACCAGCTTGCGGCTGGAGCTTATCTGCGGGTGCGCGTACCGACGACCTCGATTTCCACGCGGCGGTTCTTCGCGCGGCCTTCGGTGGTCTTGTTGTCGGCCACAGGCTGACTTTCGCCCTTGCCTTCGGTATAGACCCGGTTCTTCTCGATGCCCTTGCTCGTCAGGTAATCCTTGACGGCGTTGGCACGAGCGACCGACAGCTTCTGGTTGTAGCCCGTGGTGCCCTGCGAGTCGGTGTGGCCGACTGCGATGATCACTTCGAGGTTGACACCAGCGGTCTTGCTGACGAGGTCGTCCATCTTGGCCTTGGCTTCGGGCTTCAGAACGGACTTGTCGAAGTCAAAGAACGCGTCGGCAGCGAAGGTGACCTTCTCGCTGACCGGGGCGACAGGCACCGGCACAGGGACCGGCGCGGGCGGCGGAGCAGGCGGTGCTGCAGGCGGCGGCGGAGGCGGTGCAACGGGCGGAGCGGGCGGCGGCGGCGGAGGCGGCTTGATGGCGCCATCGCAGGCGTCATCGGCGGTGGCCGGCGTCCAGTTGGCATCACGCCAGCAGAGTTCATTGCTGCCATTTTTCCAGACGGTGCCATCGGCGGCACGCCAGTTGTCGATCGACTTCGCCTGTGCGAATGCAGTGATCGGGGCGGCAAGTGCGGCAGTTGCGAAGAGCACCGCCACCTTGTTCAATTTCTTCATGATTCTCCTCTCGAGGAAAGCCGCAGAGGCCTGCGAAACGTCCAAAACGAAACTCGAAAATCTGGGCAAATGTCCACAGCCGCAGGCACTTACCACCGACAACTCATTGTGCCATAGGGCGTCGGCTGGGCTGCATTTTGGCCCCTGCGCACGCCGCTGCCGCGTCGGCTGTTGCGCATCTGCGACATGCCGCCCCCCTTAGAATCAAGGCTCTTGCGTCACGCCAGCGCTGCGTGACGCCCGCGCATGCGCGCGCTGCAAAAGCTGCCCCAATGACCCAGTTCGCCAAAGAGACCCTGCCCATCAGCCTCGAAGAGGAGATGCGGCGCTCCTACCTCGACTACGCGATGAGTGTCATCGTCGGGCGCGCCCTGCCCGACGCGCGCGACGGGCTGAAGCCGGTGCACCGGCGGGTGCTTTTCGCGATGCAGGAACTGTCCAACCACTGGAACCGCCCCTACAAGAAGAGCGCGCGCATCGTCGGCGACGTGATCGGCAAATACCACCCGCACGGCGACACCGCGGTGTACGACACCATCGTGCGCATGGCGCAGGACTTCAGCCTGCGCCACATGCTGGTGGACGGACAGGGCAACTTCGGCAGCGTGGACGGCGACAACGCCGCGGCGATGCGCTACACCGAGATCCGGTTGTCGAAGATCGCGCACGAGATGCTCGAAGACATCGACAAGGACACGGTCGATTTCGCGCCCAACTACGACGGCTCGGAGAAGGAGCCCACCGTGCTGCCGGCGCGGCTGCCCAATCTGCTGGTCAACGGCGCCACCGGCATCGCGGTGGGCATGGCCACCAACATCCCGCCGCACAACTTGAACGAGGTGGTCGATGCCTGCCTGCACCTGCTGAAAAACCCTGGCGCGACGGTGGAAGAACTGATGGAGATCGTGCCGGCGCCCGACTTCCCCACCGCCGGCATCATCTACGGCCTCTCGGGCGTGCGCGAGGGCTACCGCACCGGCCGCGGCCGCATCGTGATGCGCGCCAAGTGCCACTTCGAGGACATCGACCGCGGGCAACGGCAATCGATCATCGTCGATGAGATTCCGTACCAGGTGAACAAGAAGACGCTGCTGGAGCGCATTGCCGAGCTGGTGCACGAGAAGAAGATCGACGGCATCAGCCACATCCAGGACGAGAGCGACAAGTCCGGCATGCGGGTGGTGATCGAACTCAAGCGCGGCGAAGTGCCCGAGGTGGTCCTGAACAACCTGTACAAGCAGACGCAGTTGCAGGACACCTTCGGCATGAACATGGTGGCCTTGATCGACGGCCAGCCCAAGCTCTGCAACCTGAAAGACCTGGTCGAGATTTTTCTGGAGCACCGGCGCGAGGTCGTCACCCGGCGCACCGCCTACGAGCTGCGCAAGGCACGCGAGCGCGGCCATGTGCTGGAAGGCCTGGCGGTGGCGCTGGCCAACATCGACGAGTTCATCGAGACCATCAAGACCAGCCCGACGCCGCCGCTGGCCAAGGCGGCGCTGATGAGCAAGAGCTGGGACTCTTCGATGGTGCGCGAGATGCTGGCCCGCGCCGAAGAAACCACGCCGGGCGGCCGCGCCGCCTACCGCCCGGAAGGCCTGCCCGCCGGCTACGGCATGCAGCCCGACGGGCTGTACCGGCTGTCCGACGACCAGGCGCAGGAGATTCTGCAGATGCGGCTGCAGCGCCTGACGGGGCTGGAGCAGGACAAGATCGTCGGCGAGTACCGCGAGGTGATGGCGCAGATTGCCGACCTGCTGGACATCCTGTCCACCCCCGAGCGCGTGACCACCATCATCGGCGACGAGCTGGCCGCGCTGCGGCTGGAGTTCGGCCAGACCAAGGTGGGCGCCCGCCGCAGCGTGATCGAGCGCAACGCGCTGGAGCTGGGCACCGAAGACCTGATCACGCCCACCGACATGGTGGTGACGCTCAGCCACACCGGCTACATCAAGAGCCAGCCGCTGACCGAATACCGTGCGCAGAAGCGCGGCGGCCGCGGCAAGCAGGCCACGCAGACCAAGGAAGACGACTGGATCGACCAGCTCTTCATTGCCAACACGCACGACTGGATCCTGTGCTTCAGTGACCGCGGCCGTGTCTATTGGCTCAAGGTCTGGGAAGTGCCGCAGGGCTCGCGCAACGCGCGCGGCCGGCCCATCGTCAACATGTTCCCGCTGCAGCCTGGCGAAAAGGTCACGGTCGTGCTGCCGCTGACCGGCGCGGCGCGCACCTTCCCGAGCAGCCACTTCATCTTCATGTGCACGGCGCTGGGCACCGTGAAAAAGACGACGCTGGACGAGTTCAGCAACCCGCGCAAGGCCGGCATCATCGCGGTCGATCTCGACCCAGGCGACTACCTGATCGGCGCCGCACTGACCGACGGCCAGCACGACGTGATGCTGTTCAGCGACGGCGGCAAGGCGGTGCGCTTCGACGAGGACGACGTGCGCGCGATGGGCCGCAACGCGCGCGGCGTGCGCGGCATGGCGCTGGAGCCGGGCCAGAACGTGATTGCGATGCTGGTGGCCGAAGACGAGACCCAGAGCGTGCTGACCGCCACCGAGAACGGCTACGGCAAGCGCACCAGCATCGTCGAGTACACCCGCCACGGCCGCGGCACCAAGGGCATGATCGCCATCCAGCAGACCGAGCGCAACGGCAAGGTGGTGGCGGCCACGCTGGTGCGCCCGGCCGACGAGATCATGCTGATCACGGACAAGGGCGTGCTGGTGCGCACCCGTGTCTCCGAAATCCGCGAACTCGGCCGCGCCACGCAAGGCGTGACGCTGATCGCCCTGGACAATGGCGCCAAGCTGTCCGGCCTGCAACGCATCGTCGAGAACGACGCCGCGCCAGACGTGCTGGACGCGCTGGACCTTGGCACCGATCCGAACAACCCCCCTGACGACGCTGGCGACACCGGCGCGGAGAACCCTTGATGTTCAAACCCCTGTCACTGGCGCTGGCGCTGGCGCTGGCGATGGCCGCCGCCGCGCACGCGCAGACCACCGCTCCTGCTGCACCGGCAGCACCCGCCGCGCCCGCCGCGTCCGGCGCCGCCCTGCCCTCCTCGCCGGCCAAGAAGGCGCTGGTCGCGCGCATCCTGCAACTGCAGCAGCCGGGCATCGAAGCCATGGCGCGCCAGCTCGCCGAACAACCCGCGCTGCAACTGATGCAGGCTGCCGGGCCTGCGCTGCAGCGGCTGCCGGCCGACAAGCGCGAGGCGGCGGCCCGGGACATCCAGGCCGACGCGCGCAAGTACGCCGACGAAACGACGCCCATCGTGCGCGAGCAGGCCATCAAGCTGGCGCCATCGACGATAGGCACGCTTCTCGACGAGCGGCTCACCGAAGCCGAGCTGAAGCAGATCGTCTCCATCCTCGAATCGCCCGCCAACCGCAAGTTCCAGGCCTTGGCCGTCGATATGCAGAAGGCGCTGGGCGAGAAGCTGGTGGCCGGCACGCGCGCCGCCGTCGAGCCCAAGGTGCGCGCGCTGGAGCAGACGATGGCCAGGCGCCTGGAGATTGCGCCGCCACCTGGCGCGGCCAGCACGGCCAGGCCTTGAGCCGCGCCCGTTGAACAGCAGACCAGCGATGGCCGACGACAGCAGCCCCGCCGCCGACCTGCCTGCGCTGCGCGGGCAGATCGACGCGGTGGACAAGCAACTGCTGGCGCTGCTGAACCGCCGCGCCGCGCTGGCGCTGGCGGTGGGCGAGCTGAAGAAGCGCGAAGGCTCGGTGGTGTTCCGCCCCGAGCGCGAGGCGCAGGTCATCGACGGCCTGAAATCCGGCAACGCCGGGCCTTTGCAGAATGGCAGCGTGGCGCCGATCTGGCGCGAAATCATGTCGGCCTGCCGCGCGCTGGAGTCACCCACGCGCGTGGCCTATCTCGGGCCGGCCGGCACCTTCAGCGAAGAGGCGGCGCTGGGCTACTTCGGCAGCTCCATCGTGCAACTGCATTGCGCCAGCGTCGATGAGGTGTTCCACATGACCGCTTCCGGCGCGGCCGATTTCGGCGTGGTGCCGGTGGAAAACTCCAACGAAGGCGTCGTCACGCGCACGCTGGACATCTTTCTCACCACGCCGCTGTTCATCATCGGCGAGACCAGCCTCTTCGTGCGTCAGAACCTGCTGCGCAAGGACAACACGCTGGACGGCATCGAGGCCGTCTGCGCCCACCCGCAGGCGCTGGCGCAATGCCACAACTGGCTCAGCAACCACCTGCCGCAGGCCGAACGCCGGCCCGTCGCCAGCAATGCCGAAGGCGCCCGGCTGGCGTCGCAGGACGCGCGGCTTGCCGGCATTGCCGGCGTGCGCGCTGCCAGCCAGTACGGCCTGCATGTGCTGGCGCCGGCCATCCAGGACGACGCCCACAACCGCACGCGCTTTGCCATCGTCACCCACCCTGGCCGCCACCCCAGCCCCAAGGCATCGGGCCATGACTGCACCAGCCTCGTGGTGTCGGTGAAGAACCGGCCGGGCGCCGTGCACGACCTGCTGGTGCCGCTGAAGACACACGGCGTCTCGATGTCCCGCTTCGAATCCCGCCCGGCACGCTCGGGCCAATGGGAGTACTACTTCTACATCGACATCGAAGGCCACCCCGACGACGCCAAGGTCGGCGCCGCACTGCATGAACTGCGCGACGCCTGTGCCTTCTTCAAGGTGCTGGGCACCTACCCCATCGACGTGCACTGATGTTCACGCAGCTCGGCATCATCGGTTGCGGTTTGATGGGCGGCTCGTTCGCACTGGCGCTCAAGCGCGCCGGGCTCGTCAAGCGCGTCATCGGCTACAGCAAGAGCCCATCAACGACCGCGCGCGCCAAGGAGATGGGTGCCATCGACGTGGCCGCCGAGTCGGCTCTGCTGGCTGTGTCGGGCTCGGACATCGTGCTGATGGCTGTGCCGGTGGCGGCCACCGAGAGCACCTTCAAGGCGATCCGCCATCTGGTCGAGCCGGGCGTGCTGTTCATGGACGTGGGCAGCACCAAGCGCGACGTGGTCGATGCAGCGCGCCGCGTGCTGCGCGAGCGCATCGCGTCCTTCGTGCCGGCGCACCCCATCGCCGGCAAGGAAGCAGCCGGCATCCAGAACGCCGACGCCACGCTGTACGGCGGCCGGCAGGTGATTCTCACGCCGCTGCCGCAGACGGCGCCCGAACTGGTGCAGAAGGCGACGGACGTGTGGTCTGCCATCGGCGCGCAGGTGCTGAAGATGACGCCCGAGAACCACGACGCCGCGTTTGCCGCGGTGAGCCACCTGCCGCATCTGCTGGCTTTTGCCTACTTCAGCGCGGTGGTCAACCAGCCGGCCGGCAAGGACTTCCTGTCGCTGGCTGGGCCAGGCTTTCGCGACTTCACGCGCATCGCGGCCAGCAACCCCGAGATGTGGCGCGATGTGCTGGCTGCCAACCGCGAAGAGGTGCTCAAGCAGAGCCAGCGCTTCCGCCATGCGCTCGACGCGCTGGAGCACGCCATGCGCAACGGCAACCCCGACGCACTGGAAGACCTGATCCGCGGCGCCGCCGAGGGCCGCGCCGCGTGGCAGATGGGGGCGCCGCGCGGGCCGGCTTCGCGTTGAGCGCAGGCCGCAGCCGCCCATTCCAGCGCCCATGCACCGCATCCCGTTCCTCGACCTGCCGCCGCTGACCGGTGCCTCCGGCACCGTGCGCCTGCCCGGCTCCAAGAGCATTTCCAACCGAGTGCTGCTGCTGGCCGGGCTGTCGGCCGGCACGACGGTCGTCCACGACCTGCTGGACAGCGACGACACCGGCGTGATGCTGGAGGCTTTGCGCACGCTGGGCTGCGCGCTGGTGCGCCACGGCCGCACGCTGCATGTGACCGGCATCGCCGGACGGCTGCAGACGCACGAGGCGGACTTGTTCCTGGGCAATGCCGGCACCGCGATGCGCCCGCTGGTGGCCGCGCTGGCGGTGCTGGCCGCGACACAGGGCGGCCGCTTCACGCTGTCCGGCGTGCCGCGCATGCACGAGCGGCCCATCCGCGACCTGGTCGATGCGCTGCGGCCGCTGGGCTGCCAGATCGACGAGCTCGGGCAGCGTGGCTACCCGCCGCTGCGCGTCAGCGGCCTGGCGGGCGGGCAGCTCGCCACGGCCGCGCCCATCCGCGTGCGCGGCGACGTGTCCAGCCAGTTCCTCACCGCGCTGCTGCTGGCCATGCCGCTGGTGGCGGCCAGCGGGCCGGTGGTGATCGAGGTCGAAGGCGAGCTGATCTCCAAGCCCTACATCGAGATCACGCTGAACCTGCTGGCGCGCTTCGGCATTGCGGTGCGGCGCAGCGGCTGGCAGCGCTTCACGGTTCCCCAGGGCAGCAGGTACAGCACGCCGGGCGACGTCCACATCGAAGGCGATGCATCGTCTGCGTCGTACTTCGTGGCGCTTGGCGCCATTGCCGCCCATGGCGCTGCGCCGGTGCGCATCGAAGGCGTGGGCAGCGCGTCGATCCAGGGCGACATCCGCTTCGTCGATGCCGCCGAGGCCATGGGTGCGCAGGTGGAACGCAGCGCCAACGGCTTGCAGGTGCGGCGCGGGCGCTGGCCGCTGCGCGGCATCACGCTGGACGCCGTGGCCATCCCGGACGCAGCAATGACGCTGGCCGTGATGGCCTTGTATGCCGACGGCCCCACCCGCATCACCGGCATCGCGAGCTGGCGCGTGAAAGAGACCGACCGCATCGCCGCAATGGCGGCGGAGTTGCGCAAGCTGGGCGCGGCTGTGGTCGAAGGTGCCGACTTCATCGAGGTCGCGCCGCCCACCGCCTGGGCGCACGCCGCGGCCAACACCTACGACGACCACCGCATGGCGATGTGCCTGTCGCTGGCTGCCTTCAACCCGCTGGCGGCGGGAGCGGGCGCCGGCGTGCCGGTGCGCATTCTCGACCCCGGCTGCGTGGCCAAGACCTTCCCCGGTTATTTCGACGCGATGCTCGGCCTGTGCAGCGCCGCCACCGACGACGTGCCCGTCATCACCATCGACGGCCCCACCGCGTCCGGCAAAGGCACGCTGGCGGCAGCGGTGGCCAACGCGCTGGGCTACCACCTGCTGGACTCGGGCGCGCTGTACCGCGCCACCGGGCTGGCGGCGCAGTGGGACGGCGTCTCGCCCGACGACGAGGCCGGCGTCGCGCGGCTGGCAGGCATGCTGGACCTGCGCTTCGGCCACGGGCCGGAAGGCAGCCGCACCTGGTTGCGCGGGCGTGAGGTGAGCGAGGAACTGCGGCTCGAATCCGCCGGTCTTCTGGCCTCGCGCGTCTCTGCGCTGCCGGCCGTGCGCAGCGCCTTGCAAGGGCTGCAACTGGCCTTTCGCAGGGTGCCGGGGCTGGTGGCCGACGGGCGCGACATGGGCACGGTGGTGTTCCCCCGCGCGCGGCTCAAGGTGTTTCTGACCGCGAGCGCCGAAGAACGTGCGCGGCGCCGGTATAAGCAGTTGATTTCAAAGGGAATTCCAGCTAATATCGACAGTCTTCGCGCTGACCTGGAAGCACGCGACCTGCGGGACCGATCCCGCCCGGTGGCGCCGCTCAAGCCGGCAGAAGATGCGCTCTTGCTCGACAACTCGCAGCTCAGCATCGAAGAGTCGGTGCAGCAACTGCTGTGTTGGTGGGCAGGCCGCAGCCCGTTCGGCCACCGCTGAACAGGCGACTGCCAGCGAGCAAGCAAGTCAGCAAGTCAGTAACCAAGGGTCCACCGTGCCCACCCCATGGCCGCCAGGCCGCCTGGGCGCGGTGGTTTTCAACTTCAACCGCAACACTTCCGTTGCACGCACCGCCCGGCTCTGCCGTCAACTCCTCCGGGCACAGGAAGCACATGTCCGCAACCACAACCGTTACTGCCACCAGCGGCGCCGACTCGTTCGCCGCGCTCTTTGAAGAATCTCTCAAAAGCAACGACATGCGCGTCGGCGAGGTCATCTCCGCCGAAGTCGTTCGCATCGAGTTCAACCACGTCGTCGTGAACGCCGGGTTGAAGAGCGAAAGCTACGTGCCCATCGAAGAATTTAAGAACGACCAGGGCGAACTCGAAGTCCAGGTCGGCGACTTCGTCTCCGTCGCCATCGACGCCGTCGAGAACGGCTACGGCGACACCATCCTGAGCCGCGACAAGGCCAAGCGCCTGGCGTCCTGGATGTCGCTGGAGAACTCGCTGGAGTCCGGCGAGTTCGTCACCGGCACCGTCAGCGGCAAGGTCAAGGGCGGCCTCACCGTGCTGGTCAACGGTATCCGCGCCTTCCTGCCCGGCAGCCTGCTCGACACGCGCCCGGTCAAGGACATGAGCCCGTTCGAGGGCAAGACGATGGAGTTCAAGGTCATCAAGCTCGACCGCAAGCGCAACAACGTCGTGTTGTCGCGCCGCGCTGTCGTCGAAGCTTCGATGGGCGAAGAACGCGCCAAGCTGCTGGAGACGCTGACCGAAGGCGCCATCGTGCACGGCGTGGTGAAGAACATCACCGAGTACGGCGCCTTCGTCGATCTGGGCGGCATCGACGGCCTGCTGCACATCACCGACATGGCCTGGCGCCGCGTGCGCCACCCGAGCGAGGTGGTCACCGTCGGCCAGGAGCTGACGGCCAAGGTGCTGAAGTTCGACGCCGAAAAGAACCGCGTCTCGCTCGGCATCAAGCAGTTGGGCGACGACCCGTGGCATGGCGTCAGCCGTCGCTACCCGAACGGCACCCGGTTGTTCGGCAAGATCACCAACATCGCCGACTACGGTGCCTTTGTCGAGATCGAGCCCGGCATCGAAGGCCTGGTGCACGTCTCCGAGATGGACTGGACCAACAAGAACGTCGCCCCCGCCAAGGTCGTGACCCTGGGCGAAGAAGTCGAAGTCATGGTGCTGGAGATCGACGAAGACAAGCGCCGCATCAGCCTGGGCATGAAGCAGTGCAAGGCCAATCCTTGGGAAGAGTTTTCTTCCAACGTCAAGCGCGGCGACAAGGTCAAGGGCCCCGTCAAGAGCATCACCGACTTCGGTGTGTTCGTCGGCCTTTCGGCCGGCATCGACGGCCTGGTGCACCTGTCCGACCTGTCCTGGCACGAGCCGGGCGAGACGGCAGTGCGCAACTACAAGAAGGGCCAGGAAGTCGAAGCCCTGGTGCTGGCCATCGACGTCGAGCGCGAGCGCATCAGCCTGGGCATCAAGCAGCTCGACACCGACCCGTTCACCACCTTCACCACGCTGAACGACCGCGGCGCTGTCGTCACCGGCAAGGTCAAGGCCGTGGACCCGCGTGGTGCCGAGATCACGCTCAACGACGACGTCACCGGCTACCTGCGGGCGTCCGAGATCAGCCGTGACCGCGTCGAAGACGCGCGCAACGTGCTGAAGGAAGGCGACGACGTCTCGGTGATGGTGATCAACGTCGATCGCAAGCTGCGCTCGATCCAGTTGTCGATCAAGGCCAAGGACAACGCCGACGTGCAGGAAGGCATGCAGCGCCTGAGCCAGAGCAACGAGCGCGAGACCGCAGGCACCACCAGCCTGGGTGCCTTGCTGCGCGCCAAGCTCGACACGCAGAAGGACTGATCCTTCACCGCAAGGCCCGCGCGCCGCCAGGCGCGCGGGCTTTTTTGCGAAGTACCGCCAGCCACCCCAGGCCCATTCCGCCGCCGCGCCATGACCCGCTCCGACCTCGTCGCCCGTCTTGCAGAACGCTTTGCGCAGCTCACGCAGCGCGACACCGAGTTCGCCGTCAAGACCATGCTCGACGCGATGTCCGATGCACTCGCGCGCGGCCACCGCATCGAGATCCGCGGCTTCGGCAGCTTCTCGATCAACCGCCGCCCGCCGCGGATGGGGCGCAACCCGCGCAGCGGCGAGCAAGTGGTGATCCCGGAGAAGCTGGTGCCGCACTTCAAACCCGGCAAGGCCTTGCGCGAAGCGGTGGACGCCACCGTGCCGGCCGAGCCCGCCGGCGACGACACCGGCCCCTAGAATCGGCGCGCGATGCGCCTCTTCGTCTGGCTCTTCCGGGCCTTCATCTTCTTCACGCTGTTCGCGTTTGCGCTGAACAACCAGCAGAACGCCGCAGTGCGCTGGTTCTTCGGCGTCGAATGGCATGCGCCGATGGTCATCGTGGTGCTGGCTGCCTTTGCCGGCGGCTGCGTGATCGGCGTGCTGGCGATGGTGCCGAGCTGGTGGACGCACCGGCGCGTGGCCAAACGCCATGCGCCGCCGCTGGCTGCGGCAGCGCCCGCCGCGCCCACGAGCATCCTGCCGTCCGACTTCGGCCCTGAGCATCCGCCCCGCGAAGGGTTGTGATGGAGTTCGACTTCCAGTGGCTGCTGGTCGGCCTACCGATCGCGTTCGCCCTCGGCTGGATCGCCTCGCGCTTCGATCTGCGCCAGGTCAGGCGCGACAGCCGCGATGCGCCGCGCGCCTACTTCAAGGGCCTGAACCTGCTGCTCAACGAACAGCAGGACAAGGCCATCGACGCCTTCATCGAGGCCGTGCAGAACGACCCCGACACCACCGAGCTGCACTTCGCGCTGGGCAACCTGTTCCGCCGCCGCGGCGAGTTCGAGCGTGCGGTGCGCGTGCACGAGCATCTGCTGAACCGCGCCGACCTCCAGGCCACGGAGCGTGACCGCGCACAACACGAGCTGGCGCAGGACTTCATGAAGGCCGGCCTCTTCGACCGCGCCGAGGCCGCTTACCGCGCGCTCGAAGGCACCGCCTTCGCCGGCGATGCGCGGCTGGCGCTGCTGTCGCTGTACGAGCGCTCGCGCGACTGGCGCAACGCCGCCGACGTGGCGGCCAGGCTGGAGGCGGCGGGCAACGGCTCGTTCGCGTCGCGCATCGCGCACTACGCCTGCGAGCTGGCCGTCGAGGCCGACCAGCAAGGCCACACCGCGCAGGCCGATGCCGAATTGCGCCGCGCCCGTGAAGCGGCACCGCTGGCGCCACGGCCGCTGGTGCTGGCCGGCCAGCGGCTGGCCGCGGCAGGCGCGCATGCCCAGGCGCTTGCGGCCTGGGACACGCTGCGCCAGCACCACCCGGCCGCCTTCATCCTGGTGGCGGGCGCCTATGCCGACAGCGCCATCGCCTGCGGCCAGCAGGCGCCTGCGCGCGCCGCGCTGCTGGCGCTGTTCGACAGCCTGCCCGCCCTGGACCTGTTGCGCGCACTCGAGCGCCTGGGCGCCGCGCCGCCGCTGCTGCCCTATCTGCGCCAACACCCCACGCTGTCGGCCGCGCAGCAATGGCTGGCGCAGCCGCCTGCGCAATGGACCGAGGAAGGCGCGGCCGCCACGCGTGACGCCGTGGCGCGTGCGGCCAAGCCCTTGCAGCGCTACCGCTGCGCGGCCTGCGGCTTCGAGGCGCAGCACTACTTCTGGCAATGCCCGGGCTGCCTGAATTGGGACAGCTACCCGCCGCAGCGCATCGAGGAGCTGTAGCCGGCTGCCTGCTGCCAGCGTCGCGCCGCGCTACAGCAGTTGCTCTTCCAGCAAGGCCATCACCTCGTTCTGCGTCGGCACCTGGCCCTTGCCGCCGATGCTCGCCACACGGGCCTGCGGGCCGCTGCCGGTGATGCCGGCCAGGCCGGGTTCATGGTCGCAATAGATGCCGAGCGTGGGCCGGCCGAGCGCGGCGCCCAGGTGGGTGAAGCCGGTGTCCAGGCCGACGACATGTTGCGCGCCGGCCAGCAGCGCGGCCACGTCGCCCACGCGCAGAAAAGGCGGCACGTCGCCCTCGCAGCTTGCTGCGATGCGCTCGGCCAGCGTCTGCTCGGCATCGCTGCCCCACAGCACCACCGGCAGCCAGCCCTTGGAGCGCAGGCGCTGGCCCACGGCCACCCAACGCCGCTCCGGCCACAGCTTCTCGGGCCGGCTGGCGTTGGGGATGATCACGGCATAGGCACCGCGCGGCGCCCAGGTGGCAGCGGGCGCACGCAGGCCGAACTCGGGCGGCGTGGCCGGCAGCGCGTAACCCATGTGTGCAGCGGCCAGCCGCCGGCAGCGATCCACCGCATGCAAGACCAGCGGCACACCTGCGCTGCGCTGGTAGAGCCACGCGGCCAGCGGCTCGCGCACGCTGTGGCGGTCATAGCCGGCCAGCGGCCCGCGTGCCTGCCGCGCCCACAGCGCGCTCTTGAGCAGGCCTTGCATGTCCAGCACCAGGTCGTAGGGCTGCTCTTTCAGCGCGCCGCGCAGCGCCGAGATGGCCTGCCAGGTGGCCGGCTTCAGCAGTTGCCGCCGCCATTTGCGCCAAGCCATCGGCAGCACCCGGCGCACACCGGGATGCAGTTGCGGAATGGGCGCGAACGGCGCCTCCACCAGCCAGTCGATCCGCACGCCGGGCACCTGGCGCAGCATGTCGCTGACGGCAGGCATCGCGTGCACCACGTCACCCATCGACGAGGTCTTGACGACCAGCACCCTCACCGGGCGGCGCCCCGCGCGCGCTCGGCCACCAGCGCCGGGTTGAAGCGTGGGTCGTTGTACATCTTGAACTGGCGATAGACCTTGAAGTAGGCGCGGCCCTGCGCTGCATCGGCCAGCAACTGGTCCAGGCAGCCGGCAAGGTCGGCGCGCTGTTGCCGCAGCCGTTCGAGCCGGCCCTGGCTGGCGCTGCGGTGCGCGCCATCGACATCGCCGCGTGCGGTCTGCTGCTGCATCGCACGGGTCTTGAGCGCCAGGATCGACAGGCGGTCGATCATGCTGCCGGCGGTCTCGCTGTGCAGCCGCGCGCCGGGCGCAGCGCGGGCCAGCGGCGCGTCACTGCGGGCCGATGCTTCGTCCACCAGGCCCAGCGCGACGAGCAGCACTTCGTCGATGCGCTCGGTGGCGTCGTTGCGCGCCTGGTTGAAGCCGTCGATGGCGCGCTTGTTGGCAGCGATCTCTGCATCCGGCACCGCCGTGCGGCGCGCCAGGTCCTCCTCGGCCCACAGGCGGCTGTTGCAGCGGTGGTTGGCCTGCACCCAGAACCACAGCCCGGCATCGCGCGGCGCCGGCTCTTCGGCGGGCCAGCCGGGCAGTGCCAGCAGCATGTCGTGCAGGGCCAGCAGGTCGTCGGCACGAGGCAGTTCGGCAAGGGGCATGGAAGCGGCACGCTGCCGGCGAAGCAGCCAGGTGCGGTGGTGTGCGATGGCAGAATCGACCGATTATTTCCCGAAAACGCATTGCCCCCCGCCCGCCCGCATGACACTGCCTTTGCCCTCGCAGCAAGCTCTAGCGGGCTGCCGTGTCCTCGTCGTCGGCGACGCCATGCTCGACCGCTACTGGTTCGGCGCGGTGGACCGCATCTCGCCCGAGGCGCCGGTGCCGGTGGTGCGCGTCACGTCGGAGGAAGAACGGCTGGGCGGCGCAGCCAACGTGGCGCTCAACGTCAAGGTGCTGGGCGCGCAGTGCACGCTGCTGACGGTGGTGGGCGACGACGCGGCAGGCCGCCGCCTCTGCGAGCTGCTGGCACAGCAAGGCGTGGCGCCGGTGGTCGGCACCGACGCGCGAATGCAGACGGTGGTGAAGTTGCGCGTCATCGGCCGCTCGCAGCAACTGCTGCGCATCGACTTCGAGAACAAGCCCGACCACGAACTGCTGCAGCGCGCGCTGGCCGACTATGAGCGCCTGCTGCCGGCGCATGACCTGGTGCTGATGTCCGACTACGGCAAGGGCGGGCTGGCCCATGTGGGCCAGATGATCGGCCTGGCGCGCGCCGCCGGCAAGCCGGTGCTGGTGGACCCGAAGGGCAGCGACTTCAGCCGCTATGCCGGCGCCACCGCCATCACGCCGAACCGGGCCGAACTGGCGCAGGTGGTGGGCGCCTGGAACGACGACGCCGACCTGCTGCTGCGCGCCGCCGCACTGCGCCAGCGGCTGGGCCTGCAAGGGCTGCTGGTGACGCGCTCGGAAGAAGGCATCAGCCTCTTCGACGAACAAGGCCACCTGCGCCTGCCGACGGCCGCGCGCGAGGTCTTCGACGTCACCGGTGCGGGCGACACCGTCATCGGCACGCTGGCGGCGCTGATGGCCTGCGGCATGCCGCTGCGCGACGCCGCCGGCTGGGCCAACCGCGCCGCCGGCATCGTGGTGTCGCGCTTCGGCACTGCCGCGGTCAGCCGGGCCGAGCTGGCCGCATGACGCGGTGACGCCGCACGACGCAGGATGACGACCCCAGACGCTGCCGAACCTGCCGATGCCGCCGCAGACCCGCTGCTGCGCAAGCTGCTGTCGGCCAGCGACGCCGCTGCGCTGGCGCGGCTGCCGCGGCCGCTGGTGTTCACCAACGGCGTCTTCGACATCCTGCACCGCGGTCACGTCAGCTACCTGGCCGCGGCGCGCGCTCTCGGCGCCTGCCTGCTGGTGGGGCTGAACAGCGATGCCTCGGCGCGCGGCCTCGGCAAGGGGCCGGAGCGCCCGCTGAACAACCAGTTCGACCGCGCCTGCGTGCTGGCCGCGCTGGCCGCCGTCGATGCCGTGGTGCTGTTCGACGAGGCCACGCCGCTGGCGCTGCTGGCCCGGTGCCGGCCCGACCTCTACGTCAAAGGCGGCGACTACGACGTCGCGTCGCTGGCCGAGGCGGCGCTGGTGCAGTCCTGGGGCGGCCGGGCGCAGGCGCTGCCCTTCGTCGCAGGCCACTCGACCACCCGGCTGGTGGCCGCCATCCGCAGCACCGCCGGCCGATGAACGCGGCCCGGCCGCCGGGCTCGGCCGGCCCGCTGGTGGTGCGCATCCGCAACTGGATCGGCGACGTGGTGCTGGGCCTGCCTGCGCTGCAATTGCTTCAGGCGCACGGCCACACGCTGCACCTGGTGGCGCGTGGCAAGTGGGCGCCGCAACTGCTGGCCGGCTACGACTGGCCGGTGCATGTGCAGCCCGCCGCGCTGGCCGACAAGCTGCGGCAGTTGCGCGAGATCCGCCGCGTCTGCAAGGCCGCCGATGCCGGCTTCGACCGCCGCGAGAACGCGCTGCTGCTGCCGGTGTCGCTGTCCAGCGCGCTGGAAATGCGGCTGGCCGGGCTGCGCGCGGTGGGCTACGCCAAGGAAGGCCGCAGCGTGCTGATGGCGCGCGCCGAGAAAGACGCAGCCGTCGGCCACGAACTGGCGCGCTACTGGGCGCTGGCCTGCCAGTTCCTGCGCGTGCAGGCCGCGCCGCCGCGCGACATCGGCCTGCGGGTGGCGCCTGCCGCGGCGCTGAAGGCGCAGGCCTTGCTGGCGCAAGCGGGCGTGGCGCATGCCTACATCATGGTCTGTCCTTTTGCCGCCGGCCTGGCCGCCACCACGGGCAAGGCCGGCAAGAAATGGCCTGGCTTCGGCGCCTTCGTCGCGCAGGCGGAACAGGCGCTGGGCGTGCCGGTGCTGGTGTATCCCGGGCCGGGCGAGCATGACGCAGCGCGCGCGCTGTACCCGGCGGCGCGCTCGATCGACGGCGGCGACCTGGCCGTCTATGCCGCGCTGCTCCAGCGCGCCGCGCTGGTGGTGGCCAACGACACCGGCCCGGCGCACATGGCCGCGGCCCTCGGCACGCCCGTCATCAGCGTGCTGGGCGCCACCTATGCCGACCGCTGGGCGCCTTGGGGGCCGCAGGTGGTGGTGGCACAGCGCCCGCCGCAGGGCGACACGCTGGCCTGGCCGCAGGTGGACGAGGTGCTGGCACTGGCGCGCAGCCAACTGGCCGCTCCGCCGCCAAACGGAATGCACAAAGCAACGCAGAAAGAGGGGCCGTGATGCTGAAGAACCTGCTGCCGGCACTGTTGCTGTCGGCCAGTGCCGCCGGCTGGGCCGCGACCGATGCCAACACCGCCAACCAGGCCGAGCTGGAAAGCATCAAGGGCATCGGCCCGGCGCTGTCCACCCGTTTGCTGGAAGAGCGTGCGAAGCGCCCGTTCAAGGACTGGGCCGACCTGCGCGCGCGCGTCAGCGGCGTCGGCAAGAGCCACGCGGCCCGGCTGTCGGACGGCGGGCTGACGGTCGGCGGCGCGCCCTATTCTGCGCAGGCCGACGGCAAGTGAGGCGGCCCGCAGCTACGGCAGGCTGAGGTCCAGTTCGGACGCCGCCTGCCGCCGCGCCGGCGAGCGCTCCCAGCCGAAGAACTGAAGCACCTCATCGCGCCGGGCCACGGTGTCTGCGTCGCCCAGCGCCATCAGCTCGCAGGTGTAGGGCGCCTCGAACAGCAAGTAGCTGGCCAACGCTGCGCCGCGGGCCGACGTGCCCTGCCCGCTGACGCCGGCACCGCGCAGCAGCGCGCGCACAGGCGCCGGCAGGCTGCCGAGATGGCGCGCGGCGATGTCGTCCAGCCGCTGCGTCGGCGAGATCACCAGCGCCTCGATCGGCTTCAGCGGCGTGTCGGCCAGCACATGCTCCGGCAGCAGCGCCAGCGTGCGGTTGATGCGCCGCATGCGCTCGATATCCACCGCCAGCGCGTCGAGGAAGATGCTCGACATCGCATGGCCGGCAATCTGCGCCAGCGTCGGGTAGCCGGTGTCAACCACCTGGCGCTGCTGCGCCGGCTCGGCCATGCGGCCGGCGCCGATGATCAGCAGCCGCTTGGCGCCCAGGTGGATGGCCGGCGACAGCGGCGCGGTGTTGCGCATCGAGCCGTCGCCGAACCAGCCGCTGGCGCCCGGGTGGTCGAGGTGGGCCGCCGGGAAGACGAAGGGAATCGCCGACGATGCCAGCAGGTGCGCGTGGCTCAGCGCGGTGGGCGCGGCCACGCGCTGCGAGCGCTCCCACGGCGTGACGGGCTCGGCGGCGCCGAAGAACGTGAAATGCTCGCCGCTGGTGTAGCTGGACGCGGTGACCGCCAGCGCATGCAGGTGGCGCTGCGCCAGCATCAGCGGCAGCCGCTCCAGCGGCACCAGGCGCTGCAGCAGCACCGCCAGCGGTGCGTTGTCCAGCAGCGAACGCGGCCGGGCGCGGCGCCAGCGGGCGATGACCCAGCCGATCGACATCATCGTCAACCAGCGTGCGCCGCTGCGGATGACGCCGAATGAATCTGCGCGATAGACCTGGTCGGCCGAGAAGTTCTCCCAGACCTTGCTGATGACCTCGACCGAAGCTTCGAAGCGGTCTGCATGGCAGGCCAGCGCCGCCGCGTTGATGGCGCCGGCCGAGGTGCCGCAGATCACGCCGAACGGGTTGTTCAGCCGCGCCCGCGGGCCCAGCGCCTGGCGCCACAGGCGGGCGATCGCACGCAGCACGCCCACCTGGTAGGCGGCGCGGGCGCCGCCGCCGCTGAGCACAAGGCCGGTGAGCGGTGTTTCATGCATGGCCTGCGACTGTAGGCCACCGCCGGGCGCTCGCCACGCGGGACGACCACGGTGGCAACTGCCAACGCGGCGTCTCACTCATAGACGATGGCCGCGCTGCCGCCCCCGGCCACGCTTTTCCAGCGCGCCAGCGCTTCGTCCGTCGGCCAGAAGCGGGCGTCGTCGCCCAGGTCGATCTCGGCCGTGGCGGCTGCGCGGCGCAGACGCAGCCGCAGGCTCAGGCCCTGCACCAGCGCGCCGTGCTCGCTGTCCACCCGCCGCGCGGGCCACAGCCGCAGCACGTCGCCCACCGGCGGCACGGCGCCGTTCATCTCCACCGCCAGGTAGCGGCCGAAGCGCGCGCGCGCGGCGGCCAGGTCCCACGCCTGGTTGACGTTCAGCCGCAGGCCGCCGGAGAAGCG
This sequence comes from uncultured Rubrivivax sp., assembly GCA_964244245.1. Lineage (GTDB taxonomy): Bacteria > Pseudomonadota > Gammaproteobacteria > Burkholderiales > Burkholderiaceae_C > Rubrivivax. The sequence goes on from CAXTHW010000030.1 coordinate 19,896, forward strand.
GTCGGGCTGCAGCTTGCCCTGGATGACGATCAGCTCGTCGTCTTTGAACAAGTCTTTGTTGGCCTCGATCAGCTCGTCGCTGGCCACCGCTTCGATGGCCTCGCTGCCGTCGTCGAGCTTGAAGATCGCCACCTTGCCGCGCTGCCCGTTGACGAAGCGCATGTCGCTGACGATGCCGGCCAGCAACTGCGGCTCGCGCGAGTCCACCAGTTCGGCGATGGCACGGCGGGCGAAGCAGCGCACCTCGGCTGCGTAGGCGTCGAACAAGTGGCCGGAGAGGTAGAAGCCGATGGCTGACTTCTCGTGCGTCAGCCGCTCGCGGATGCCCCAGGGCTCGGCGGCCACCAGCGCCGGCTCTTGCGTGCTGGCGCCGTGGCTGTCGTCCCCGAAGTCGAAGAGGCCGCCCTGGTCGGCGTGCGCGGCCTGGGTGTCGGCCCAGTCGAAGGCCAGGCCCACGCTGGCCAACGCGCTGGCGCGGTCGGCGTGCAGCTTGTCGAAAGCGCCGGCCTTGACCAGCGCCTCGACGACGCGCTTGTTGACGCGCTGCCGGTCCACCCGGGCGCAGAAGTCGAACAGGCTGCGGAACGGGCCGCCGCCCTCGCCGTTGCGGCCTTCGCGCGCGGCCACAATGGCCTCGATGGCGCCCGAGCCCGTGCCCTTCACGGCGCCCAGGCCATAGCGCAACTGCGTGTCGGACACCGGCTCGAAACGCAGCGTGCCGCTGTTCACGTCGGGCGCAAAGAAGCCGATGCCGAACAGCCGGGCGTCAGCCAGCAGCACCTTCAGCTTGTCTGTGTTGTCGGCCTCGACCGTCATGTTGGCGGCATAGAACTCCGCCGGGCAATGCACCTTCAGCCAGCCCGTGTGGTAGGCCAGCAGCGAGTAGGCGGCGGCGTGGCTCTTGTTGAAGCCGTAGCCGGCAAACTTCTCCATCAGGTTGAAGACCTCGTCGGCCTTTGCAGCGCCGATGTCCTGGCGCGCCGCACCTTCGCGGAACACCACGCGCTGGCGCGCCATCTCCTCGGCGCTCTTCTTGCCCATTGCCTTGCGCAGGATGTCGGCGCCGCCCAGCGTGTAGCCGGCCAGCACCTGCGCGGCCAGCATCACCTGCTCTTGATAGACGAAGATGCCGTAGGTCTCGGACAGCACCGGCTCCAGCAGCGGATGCGGGTAGTCCACCGCTTCCTTGCCATGCTTGCGGGCGCAGAACTGCGGAATGTTCTCCATCGGCCCCGGCCGGTACATCGCGTTCAGCGCAAACAGGTCTTCGATGCGGCTGGGCTGGGCCTCGCGCAGCATGCCCTGCATGCCGCGGCTTTCGAACTGGAAGACCGCTTCGGTCAGCCCGTCTGCGAAGAGCTTGAACACCCGCGGGTCGTCCAGCGGCAGCGCCTCGTAGCTGAAGTCCTTGCGCCCCGGCCGGCGGGCGACGATGAAGTCCTTCGCCAGCTCCAGGATGGTCAGCGTGGCCAGGCCCAGAAAGTCGAACTTCACCAGGCCGATGGCTTCGACGTCGTCCTTGTCGTACTGGCTCACCGCGCTGTCGCTGCCCGGCTGCTGGTACAGCGGGCAGAAGTCGGTGATCTTGCCAGGCGCGATGAGCACGCCGCCTGCATGCATGCCGACGTTGCGCACCAGGCCTTCCACCCGCGTGGCCAGGCTCAGCAGCTCGGCCACTTCTTCCTCTGCAGCTTCGCGCTGCTCCAGCTCGGGCACCTCTTTGCGCACGTAGATCAGCCCGGGGTCGGGCTTGTCCGGCGGCTGCGGCACGCGGGCCAGCGTGTAGGTCTTGCCGGGCAGCCCGGGCACCAGCTTGGCGATGCTGTCCACATGGCCGTAGCCCATGCCCAGCACGCGGCCCACGTCGCGCAGCGCTGCCTTGGCGGCCATGGTGCCGAAGGTGGCGATCTGGCTGACGGCATCGCGGCCGTACTTGTCCTTTACGTAGTCGATGACGCGGTCGCGGTTGCCCTGGCAGAAGTCGATGTCGAAGTCGGGCATCGACACCCGCTCGGGGTTGAGGAAGCGCTCGAAGAGCAACTGGTAGCGCAGCGGGTCGAGGTCGGTGATGAACAGCGCATAGGCCACCAGCGAGCCCGCACCCGAGCCGCGGCCCGGGCCCACCGGACAGCCGTTGTTCTTGGCCCAGACGATGAAGTCCGAGACGATCAGGAAGTAGCCCGGGAAGCCCATCTTCAGGATGGTGTCGATCTCGAATTCGAGCCGCGCCACGTAGGTGGGCCTGGCGCTGTCGCGCTGCGCCGCGTCAGGAAACAACGCTGCCAGCCGCCTGTCCAGCCCGTCGTGCGATGCCTTGCGGAAATAGGCCTCGATGGGCAGGCCGTCGGGGGTGGGGAAGTCGGGCAGTTGCGGCTTGCCCAGCACCAGCTTGAGGTTGCAGCGGCGCGCGATCTCCACCGCGTTGGCCAGCGCTGAAGGCAGGTCGGCAAACAGCGCCTCCATCTGCGCCTGGGTCTTGAAGTACTGCTCGCGCGAGAAGCGCTTCACGCGCTTGGCATTGGCCAGCGCCTCGCCTTCGGCCACGCAGACGCGCGCCTCGTGCGCGTCGTAGTCGTCGGTGGCCAGAAACTGCACCGGGTGCGTGGCCACCACCGGCAGGCCCAGCGCCGCGGCCAGCGGCACGGCGGCACGCACGTGGGCTTCGTGCGTGGCCAGGCCGCCGCGCTGCAGCTCCAGGTAGAAGCGGCCCGGGTACAGCGCCGCCAGCCGCTCGGCAGCGGCCGTGGCGCGCGCGGTGTCGCCGGCCAGCAGCGCCGCGCCCACCGCGCCGCCGTCAGCGCCGGACAAGGCGATCAGCCCGCTGTTCAGTTCGGCCAGCCAGTCCCACTTGATCCAGGCCTGCGTGCGCTGCGCGTTGCGCGTCCAGCCGCGCGCCAGCAGCTCGCACAGGTTGAGGTAGCCGCCGTGGTCCTGCGCCAGCAGCAGCAGCCGGCTCGGGTTCTTGTCGGCACCGCCCACCTCGGCCAACGGCTCCATCCAGACGTCCACGCCGATGAGCGGCTTGACGCCCGCGCCGCGGCAGGCCTTGTAGAACTTGACGGCGCCGAACAGGTTGTTCAGGTCGCTGATGGCCAGCGCGCCCTGCCCGTCGGCGCGTGCCGCGGCGGCGGCCTCGGGGATGCGCAAGGTGCCATCGACGACGGAGAATTCGGTGTGGGTGCGGAGGTGGACGAAAGGCATGCGGCATTGTAGGGAGCGGGTCCTGCAACCTGGCACCCCGACGGCCCCGCGTGCCTGGCCCGCTGGCTTTGCCTTCGTAGAATCGCAGGCGATGGACGAGGTGCTGAACATCGCCGCTTACCGCTTCGTCGATATCGACGACGGCCCGGTGCTGCGCGAGCGGCTGGCGGCCAGTGCATCGGCAGCAAGCCTGAAAGGCACGGTGCTCATTGCGCCCGAAGGCATCAACCTCGTGCTGGCGGGCGCGCCGGCTGCGCTGCGTGGCTGGCTGGCAGAACTGGGCATGGACAGCCGCTTCGCTGCGCTGCCGGGCAAGCAGAGCCTCAGCCGCACCTTGCCCTTCGGCCACCTGCGCGTGAAGCTCAAGCCAGAGATCATCCGCATGAACCAGCCGCAGTTGCGGCCCGCTGCCGCTCGCGCACCCGCCGTCGATGCAGCCACGCTGGCAAGATGGCTCGCGCAAGGCCATTGCGACGCCGGCCGGCCGCTGGCGCTGCTGGACACGCGCAACGGCTTCGAGGTGGATGCCGGCGCCTTCGACGCGGCCATCGACTGGCGCCTGCAACGCTTCAGCGACTTCCCCGCCGCCTTCGACGCGCACCGCGCGCAGCTCGACGGCAAGACCGTCGTCAGCTACTGCACAGGCGGCATCCGCTGCGAGAAGGCAGCGCTGCTGATGCAGGAGCGCGGCCAGCCCCATGTGCTGCAGCTCGACGGCGGCATCCTGCAATACCTCCTGCAAGACCTCCAGCAAGACCTCCAGCAAGACCTCCAGGCCGCTGGCGGCGCGCCGCACTGGCATGGCGATTGTTTCGTGTTCGACGAGCGCGTGGCGCTGAACGCCAGCCTGCAAGCCGCCACCGGCACAGCGCCGGCATGACCGGCTGGCTGGTCAGGATCTTCGGCGTCCTGCTGCTGCTCAGCGCGCTGGCACTGGCGCTGTCCCGCGCGCCCGACTGGCCGGTGGAGGCACTGGTCGCGCGCTGGGCGCCCCCGCCGTCGGACTTCATCGACGTCAAAGGGCAACTGGTGCACCTGCGCGACGAAGGCCCGCGCGACGACGCCGCGCCCATCGTGCTGGTGCACGGCACCTCCGCCAGCCTGCACACCTGGGAAGGCTGGGTCAAGGCACTGAAGGGCCGGCGCCGCGTGATCAGCTTCGACCTGCCGGGCTTCGGCCTCACGGGGCCCAGCGCCAGCGGCGACTACCGTGGCGACACCTACGCGCGCTTCGTGCTGGACCTGCTGGATGTGCTGAAGGTGCAGCGCTTCGTGATCGGCGGCAATTCGCTGGGCGGCGAGGTGGCATGGCGCACCGCCTTCATGGCGCCGGAGCGCGTGCAGGCGCTGATCCTCGTCGATGCGAGCGGCCTGCCCTTCCAGCCGCTGAGCGTGCCGCTGGGCTGGCGCATCGCCCGCGTGCCGATGCTGAACAAGCTGTTGGAAGAGGTGCTGCCCAAGCCGCTGGTGGCGCAAGGCCTGGTGGGCGTCTATGGTCACCCCGAGCGCGTGACGCCCGCGCTGGTGGACCGCTACTTCGAGATCACGCTGCGCGAAGGCAACCGCCGCGCGCTGGTGCAGCGGCTCCAGCAGATGGACGGCGGCGCCGACGCCGCCCGCGTGAAGGCGCTCAAGCTGCCCACGCTGCTGCTGTGGGGCGGGCAGGACCGCATCATTCCGCCGCCGGTGGCGCAGCGCTTCCAGGCCGACATCGGAGGCAGCAAGCTCGTGATGTTCGACGACCTGGGCCATGTGCCGCAGGAAGAAGACCCGGCGCGCACCGTGCTGCCGGTGCGCGAATTCCTGGGTCTGCGCTGACGCGGCGCGGCGTTGCGCTCAGCCCAGGCTGGCCGCATCGACGTTCGCACCACAGAGCACCACGGCCACCCGCTCGTGCGCAGCCGGCCTGACGGTGCCCGACCACAGTGCCGCCAGCGGCAGCGCGGCCGCCGGCTCCAGCGCCAGCCGGAACTCGCGCCACAGCCGCTGCTGCGCCGCACGGATGTCCTCGTCGGCCAGCAGGTGCGACCCGGCGACATGCCGCTGGCTGATGCTCCACGCGATGCCGCCCACGCGCCGCGCGCCGAGTGCGTCTGCCGCGATGCCGGACACCGCCACATCGACCGGCATGCCGGCCGCGCGCGCCGCATGCAGCGTGGGCGCCAGCACCGGCTCCAGCGCCTCCACGCGGCAGCGGCTGTCGAACCATGCTGCGATGCCGGCGATGAGCCCACCGCCACCCACGCTGACCAGCACACGGTCGGGCAGGCCGCCGTCTTCCTCGATCTCCAGCGCCAGCGTGCCGGCGCCTGCCACCACCTCGGGCTGGTCGTAGGCATGCATCAGCAAGGCGCCGCTGTGCTGCTGGCGCAGCAGACAGGCCGCCAGCGCGTCGGCATAGGCAGCGCCCGCCACCACCACCTGCGCGCCCAGCGCAGCCAGCGCGGCGCGCTTGGCGGCGCTGCTCACCTCGGGCACGAAGACCTCGCACGGCACACCCAGCGCGCGCGCCGCGGTGGCGACTGCAATGCCGGCATTGCCGCCCGACGCCACCACCACGCCAGCGGCCGGAAGGGGCAGCGTGCGCATGCGGTTGAACATGCCGCGCGCCTTGAAGCTGCCACTGACCTGAAGGTGTTCGAGCTTGAGCCAGACCTCCGCCAGGTCCAGCCCCAGCGCCCGGCCCGGCAGGCGCCACAGCGGCGTGCGGCGAACGTCAGGGCCGATGCGGGCAGCGGCGGCGCGGATGGTGTCCTGGGTGACGGTCATGGCTTCGAGGTTGTACAACGCCGCGTGTTCCGGCATGTCGGGTGACCGCAGGCACGCGAAAGCTGGCTGTGTGCCCGTCGATGATGTTTACAATGTCGGAGACAAAGCACGAATCTGTAAAACATGGTTCCCCGCCACGCCGCCCCACGCATCCTGAGACTGTTGCAGGGCTTCCCTGTCGTCACCGTGACAGGGCCGCGGCAGTCGGGCAAGACGACGCTGGTGCGCGCGCTGCTGCCAGAGCGGCCCTACGTCACGCTGGAAGCGCCGGCGCAGCGCGAATTCGCGCGCCTGCGTCCTGCGGAATTCCTGCGCCAGTTCCCGGACGGCGCCGTCATCGACGAAGCGCAGCACGCGCCGGAGCTGTTCTCCGAGATGCAGGGCGTGGTGGACGCGTCTGGCCGCATGGGCCTCTTCGTGCTGACGGGCTCGCAGAACCTGGCGCTGCTGTCGCGCGTGACGCAGAGCCTGGCCGGCCGCACCGCGCTGGTGGAACTGCTGCCGCTGTCCATCGGCGAGCTGCGCGCAGCCGGCCGGCTGGACGCAGGCTACGCCAGCCACCTCGTCAAGGGCTTCTTCCCGGCCATCTACTCGCGTGACCTGTCGCCCTACGACTGGCTGCAAGGCTATCTGGTGACCTACGCCGAACGCGACGCAAGGCAGCTCGCGGCCATCCAGGACCTGGGCGCCTTTCAGCGCTTCCTGAAGCTGACGGCGGCGCGCACCGGGCAAATGCTGAACATGCAGTCGCTGGGCAACGACGCGGGCATCTCCGACAAGACGGTCAAGCACTGGCTGTCGATCCTGGAGACCTGCTACCTCATCCACTACCTGCGCCCGCACGGTGCCAGCTTCGGCAAGCGCCTGGTCAAGATGCCCAAGCTCTACATGACCGACGTCGGCCTGGCCGCGGCGCTGATCGGCATCCAGGACGCGAGCCAGGTGATGGCCCACCCGCTGCGCGGCGCGCTGTTCGAGACGCTCGTCGTCAACGAGTTGCTGAAGAACCGCTGCAACCTGGGGCTGCGCGAAGCGCTCTACTTCTGGCGCGACAACATCGGCACCGAGGTCGATGTGATCCTGGAACGCGGCCTGGAGGTGGCTGCCGTCGAAATCAAGTCGGGCATCACGGTCGCGTCCGATGCCTTCGGCGCGCTGAACAAGTGGCGCAAGTACGCGACAGAGCGCGGCAGCTTCTCGGCCATCCATCCCGCGCTGGTCTATGGCGGAGAAACCCGCTTCACGCGCGACGGTGTGGACGTGATGCCGTGGCAGGGCCTTTGACCAGCGCGCAGCCGGTGGAATGGGCGACATTTACAGTCAACCCATGACCAGCCCCAAGACCAGCCCGGTGACTGCACCGTCCCCCGACGCCCTCGCCTGGGCGCAGCGCCTGGTGCGCATCAACACCATCAGCGACCAGTCCAACCTGCCGCTCATCGAGTGCATCGCAGACCATCTGCGCACGCTGCACGTCCCCGTGCGGCTGACCTACGACGCAGACCGGCGCAAGGCCAATCTCTTCGCCACGCTGGGCGAAGGCAAGCCCGGCGGCGTGATCCTCTCGGGCCACACCGACACCGTGCCCTGGGACGGGCAGGCCTGGCACGCCGACCCCTTGTCTGCCCAGGTGCACGAAGGCGCGCTGTGGGGCCGCGGCAGTGCCGACATGAAAGGCTTCATCGGCCTGGCGGTGGCGCAGGCCGCGGCCTATCTCGAAGCCGACCTGCCGCATGCGCTGCACTACGCCTTCAGCTTCGACGAGGAAGTGGGCTGCTTCGGTGTGCGCCACCTGATCGCCGACCTGAAGGACGCAGGGCTGTCACCGCGTTTGTGCATCGTCGGCGAGCCCACCGGCATGGTGCCGGCCATCGCGCACAAGGGCGTGTACCGCTGGCGCTGCTGCGTCAAGGGCCGCGCGGCGCATTCGTCGCTCACGCCATCGGCCGTCAACGCCATCCAGGCCGGCGCGCGCGTGGTGGCGCGCATCGCCGACATCGCCGATGCGCTGCGCGACAGCGAGCCGCGCTACGCCGGCTTCGACGTGCCCTACAGCACCGCGGCGGTGGGCGTGATGCATGGCGGCATTGCCGACAACGTGGTGCCCGAGGACTGCCACTTCCACTACGAATTCCGCAACCTGCCGGGGGTGGACGTGGCAGGGCTGCAGCACCAGGTGACGGCGTATGCGGCGTCTCTGGAGCCCGCGATGCAGGCGGTGGACGCGGCCAGCGGCTTCCGCTTCGAGGACATCTGCGCCACGCCCTCGTTCCTGGCGCGCCACGACGAGCCCGCGGTGCAACTGGCGCAGCGCCTGGCCGGCACCGACGCCACCACGCTGGTGGCCTTCGGCACCGAGGCGGGGCTGTTCCAGCAGGCCGGCATCGGCACGGTGGTGTGCGGCCCCGGTCACATCGCGCAGGCGCACCAGGCCGACGAGTTCGTCAGCCTGGCGCAGCTTGCCGCCTGCGAAACCTTCCTGCGCCGGCTGGCCGCGCCCGCTACTTGAAGCTGTACTGCAGCGCTGCGTAGTAGCTACGGCCGCGCGGGTCGGTGTAGGTGGGGTCGTAGCCGGCCAGGAAGTAGTAGGCCTGGTTGGAGAACGGCGGGTCGGTGTTCAGCAGGTTCAGCACGCCGGCACGCAGCTTGAGTTGCTTGCTGACGGCCCAGCTTCCGGTCAGGTCCCACAGCGAATAGGCCTCCACGCGGCGCGACGGGAGCACCTTGTTGCTGGCCGGGTCGTAGGTGGTGTTCTGGTCGGTGTAGCTGGACGAATACTGGTTGGCGAGAGTCAGCGCAAACGGGCCCTGGTCCCAGTTGACGGAGACGCGGTGGCGCCAGCGCTGGATGACCTGGTCGTTGAGGAACACGCCGAGGTTGCTGCGGTAGGGCTCCTGCGGGCCGAACTGGCGGTCGTACTTCAGCACATAGGTGCCCGACAGGCTGGCGCCGACGCGGCCGATGCCGGTTTCCACACCCTTCCAGTCGGCACCGAAGTCGATGCCCGATGTCTTCAGCCGGCCCTGGTTCTCTTTCTTCAGCAGGATGTTGGTGATGAAGCCGCCGCTGTCGCGCTCGATGTACAGGCCGTTGTACTTGCTGGGGCTATCGACAATGATCTGCTCGCCCAGCGTGCTGATCACGTCCTTGATGCCGATGTTCCAGTAGTCGGCGCTCAGGCTCCATTGCGTGCTGGGCTCGAACACCACGCCCAGCGAGAACTGGGTCGATTTCTCGGGCTTCAAGTCCTTGTTGCTGCGCCGCTCCACCGGCCACTGGTCGGTGCAGTCGTCGATGGTGTCGCCGGCTGCCACGCATTGCGGGTCGGTCAGGAAGCTGGACGCGCTGCCGAAGGTCGTCGGCCTGTTCAGGTCAGACAGCGACGGCGCGCGGAAGCCCGTGTTGGCAGATGCACGCAACAGCACCGCCTTGTCGGGCTGCCAGCGCAAGCCCACCTTGGGGTTGGTGCTGCTGCCGGCATCGTTGTAGCGGTCATGGCGCAGCGCGAACTGCGCTTCCAGTTCCTTGGTGAAAGGCGCCTTGAACTCGATGTAGGCCGAGGCCACGTTGCGGCTGTCGTCGGTGGCGCGCAGGTCGGTCGTCGAGCCGGCGGCCAGGCCGGTGTCGCGGTCACCGGCGATGTTGTTCGACAGCAGCAGCGCGCTCGGCCGGAAGCTCTGCGCCTCGTGGCGGAACTCGGCGCCGATGGCCATCTCGAGCTGGCCCCCGCCGAGCTTGCCGAGCGCCGTCGCCAACTTGCCGTCGATGGCCTCGGTGGTGCCCTTGCTCTTGCGCGCCTCGTCGTTGATCTTGATGCTGTCGATGAGGCTCCTGCCTGCTGCCGACGACGGGCCGAAGGGGTTGATGGTGCCCGCCGCCACGCCGGCCACGAACTTGTCGTACAGCACATAGCCGTTGACGTACTTGTCGGTGGCCTTGTTCTCGGCGCGGCTGATGGCCGTGTCGTAGTCCCAGCCGCCGAAGCTGCCGCTGGCGCCGAGCACGAAGCGGGTGGCGTCGCTCGTCACTTCGTTGGTGCGGTTGCCGGCTTCCGTCATGCGCAGCCGGATGCCGCTGAAGGTGGTGGGCAGGCCCGCGGCCGACAGCGGCACGCGGTACTTGTCGGGCAACAGCGAGACCGGCAGGTTGCGGATGCGCTGCGGGTTGGGGCTGAGCACGTAGGTGGAGTCGGCATTCGCCAGCACCGCTTCGGCGAACACTTGATGCTCCGGCGTCAACTGCAGCGTGCCGCGGCCGACGAAGCCGATCTTGCGCGAGTCGGGGTAAATCTCGGTGTCCTGCATGTAGTCGTAGCTGCAGGCCAGCGGGCCGCCGGGGCCTTGCGGTGCATAGACGGTGGCCGGCGGGCTGCAGGTCGGCGAGCTGGGGTTGATGCGGGTGCGCGTGCTGCCCGCTGGCAGCGCGCCGGCCGCGATGAGCGCATTGCGCTGCGCCGAGCTGATGTCGATGTTGGCCGGGTAGGTGTTGCTCGACATCAGCGCCGGCAGGTTGCTCGCCAGCGGCCTGTCCTGGATGAACTTGCGCTGGGTGGAGCGCAGCGCGTCGAGCTGCTGCACGTCGAGCACGCCGAAGACGTTGAAGCGGTCGCGCCCCAGGTCGCCGAAGCCGCCCGACAGCGTGGCCGTCTTCTTGCCGGCGCCGCCTTCCTGCGTCTTGGCGAAGGAGACGCCGATGTCGATGCCCTGGTAGTCACGCCGGGTGATGAAGTTGATGACGCCGCCGATCGCGTCGCTGCCATAGACGGCCGAGGCGCCGTCCTTCAGCACCTCGACGCGGTCGATCGCGCCGGCCGGGATGTTGTTCAGATCGACGCCCGCCGCGTCGCCCGGCGATGCAAAGTTGGCCAGCCGCCGCCCGTTCAGCAGCACCAGCGTGCCGCTGACGCCGATGCCGCGCAGGTTGGCGCCGTTGAAGCCGCGCTGGCCGCTGGTGCCGTCGGTGATGCTGGCGCCGTCGGACAGCGGCGCGGTGTTGGCGGTGATGTTCTTCAGCAATTCGGCCGCGGTGGTGACGCCCGAGCGCTCGATGTCCTCGCGCTTGATCACCTGCACCGGCAGCGCCGTCTCGCCTTCGATGCGCTTGATGCTGGAGCCGGTGATCTCGATGCGCTGGTCCTGCGCCTGCGCGGCCGGCGTGGCCAGCGCCAGCACGGCCAGGGTGACGAGAGTCAGGCGCTGCGGCGCGAACGGGGGTGAGCTCATTGCAGGGGTGTCCTTGTTTGTGCCATGACGTAACGGGCCGGCGGACTCTAGGCAGCGCCCGCCGCTTTGCCTACCGGGCCGGCACGCCACCGTCGCGCCGTGGCAAGTCGGTGTCGCTTTTGGCGCAGGTCGGCCTGCGCGTTCGATGCCAAGATCGGCGCCGATGCGACGTCTGCTGCTCTTCTTCTGCCTGGCCCTGCTGGCCGGCGCCGCGCTGGCGCAGGGCACGGCGGTGGCCATCGGCGGCGCGCTGCGCGACGACAACGATGCAGTGTGGAGCCGGCTGGTCGCACTGGCCGGCGGGGCCGGCGCGCGCTTCGCGGTGCTGGCCACGGCGTCTGGCGAGCCGGAAGCCTCTGCCGCCGCCATCGTGGCCAACCTGCAGCGCCATGGCGCGCTGGCCGAGGCCATTGCGGTGGCGCCGATGCTCCCCGGCATCGACCTCGCCGCCGCGGTGCGTGACCCGCTGTGGGTGCAGAAGGTGCGCGCCTCGGCCGCGGTGTTCTTCAGCGGCGGCGCGCAGGCGCGGCTGGTCGATACTCTGGCGCCCGGTGGCCGCAGCACGCCGCTGCTGGACGCCGTGCGCGCGGTGTTCGATGGCGGTGGCTTGGTCGCCGGCACCAGCTCGGGCGCGGCGGTGCTGAGCAGCACGATGTTCCTCGACGCGCCCGACCTCGACGCGGCGATGAACGGCCTGCTGCGCGACGGCGTCGAGGTCGGCCAGGGCTTCGGCTTCCTGCCGGCCGACGTGGTGATCGACCAGCACTTCCTGAAGCGCGGGCGCATCGGCCGTCTGCTGCCGCTGCTGGCCCGGCGCGGGCTGCCGACGTCGCTGCTGGGCATCGGCGTCGAAGAAGATTCGGCCGCCATCGTGCGCGGCAACAGCGTGGAGATCATCGGTGCGCGCGGCGCAGTGCTGGTCGATCTGCGCAGCGCCAGCAGCGACAGCCGCATCGCCGGCTTCAACGTGACCAACGCGCGGCTCAGCTACCTGGCGCGCGGCGACCGCTACGACCTTGGCGCACGTCGGATGCACAGCGCCAAGCCGCGCGCGGCGCCCCGGCCGGCGGCGCAGGGGGCGGCGGGGGCGCCGCGTGTGTGGCCCGAGATGCTGGCCGACAACGTGTTGTACGACGCGATGGCGGCGGCGTCCACCGGCAGCGCGGCGCCGTCCGTCGGCCTGTCGGGCAACGCCGGCCACGCCTTGCAGGGCGGGCAGCCGTCGCAGGTGTTCGAGTGGCGCTTCACGCGCGATGCACAGACACGCGCCTGGCCTTCCAGCGCGGCAGGCGAGTCGGGTGTGGACACCAGCATCGACAAGCTGCGGCTCGACCTGCGCCCACGCCCGGCAGCACAGCACCGGGCCGCGCAGTGACGCCGGTGCGCGAACCCAGGCGCCAGCGGCACGGCTTCGTGCTGCTGCCGCGCTTTTCGCTGCTGGCGCTCGGCGGCGCGGTCGAGGCCTTGACCGCCGCGAGCGACCTGCTCGGCGACAGCGTCGCCGGCCCGCTGATGCTGTCGCTGGACGGCCAGCCGGTGCGCGCGGCCTGCGGCAGCACGGTCGCCGTGGCGCACGGCCTGCACACCGGCGCGGCGCCGCTGCCGCCGCTGGACGCGGTGTTCGTGGTGGCCGACCTGCCCCTGCCCGACCCGGTGCGCGACGGCCATGCGGCGCTGCATAACTTCCTGCGTGAGCATGCAGCCGCGGGCGCCACGCTGGGCGGCATCGGCACCGGTGCCGCGGTGCTGGCGCAGGCCGGCTTGCTGGCCGGCCACCGGGCCACGCTGCATTGGGCCCATGTGCCGCAACTGGCCGAGGCGCATGCGCAGACCGTCGTCTCGTCCAACCTCTACGAGATCGACCGCGGCCGGCTGTCCTGCGCCGGCGGCACGGCCAGCCTGGACATGCTGATCGCCTGGCTCGGCCAGCGTCACGGCGAGCGGCTGGCGCAGGAGCTGCAAGCCCACTTCGGCCTGGAGCGGCTGCGCCCGCGTGACGAGCGGCAACGCGCGCCGGTGGCCGCGCGCATCGGCCATGGCGCGCCCAAGCTGAGCGAGGCGGTGGCGCTGATGGAAGCCAATCTCGGCGAGCCGCTGCCGACGGAAGACATCGCGCGGCTGGTGGGCGTCTCGCGCCGGCAACTGGAGCGGCTGTTCAAGCAGCACCTGGACGAACTGCCCTCGCGCTACTACGCAGAGCTGCGGCTGGTGCGTGCGCGCCGGCTGTTGCAGCAGACCAGCCAGTCCATCCTGCAAGTGGGCCTGTCCTGCGGCTTCTCGTCAGGCTCGCATTTCAGCAATGCCTACCGCGCGCGCTTCGAGCGCACCCCGCGTGAAGAGCGCAGCCAGCGCGCCGCCGCCTGGCGGCAGGCGGCCCAGACGACCGAGGAGATACCGACACCATGACAGCCAGCAACTACCTGCTGCGCGCGGCCCGGCCCGCCGACCTGCCGGACTTCGAGCGCTTCGCAGCCGCCAGCGCCATCGGCATCACCACGCTGCCGGCCGACCGAGACCGGCTGGCGGCACGGCTGGCGCGCTCGGCCCAGGCCTTCGCCAGCGGCGACGTGAGCAGCGGCGAGGAGATCTACCTCTTCGTGCTGGAAGACGGCGGCCGGGTCATCGGCACCAGCGGCATCGCGGCCAGCGCCGGCTTCCACGACCGCTTCTACACCTACCGCAACGAGATGGTGGTGCACGCCAGCGCGGCCCTGGGCGCGAGCAACCGCATCCACACGCTGCACCTGTGCCACGACCTCACCGGCTACACGCTGCTGACCTCGTTCTACATCGAGCCGGCCTATGCCCACACGCTGGCGCCGCAACTGCTGTCGCGCGGGCGGCTGCTCTTCATCGCAGAGTTCGCAGACCGCTTCAGCGACCGCATCGCCGCCGAGAGCCCGGGCCTGGCCGACGACAGCGGGCGCTGCCCGTTCTGGGACGCAGTGGGCCGGCGCTTCTTCGAGATGGACTACCCGCAGGTGGAGCGCATCACCGGCGGCCGCAGCAAGGCCTTCATCGCCGAGCTGATGCCGCAGAGCCCCATCTACGTGCCGCTGCTGCCGGAGGCCGCGCAGTGGGCCATCGGCCAGTTGCACCCCGAGGCCGAGCTGCCCTTCGACATCCTGCTCGACGAGGGTTTCGACAGCGAAACCTATGTCGATATCTTCGACGGCGGGCCCATCGTCGATGCCCGGGTGGCGATGCTGAAGACGGTGGCCGCCTCGCGCCATGCTGCCGTGGGCACCAAGCCGCAGACCAGCGGCCCCTGGCTGGCCGCCACCACGCAGCGCGCCGAGTTCCGCGCCACGCTGTGCAGCGCGCTGGACGCTGCTGCCGCCATGCGGCTGCAAGCGGCAGCGGGCGCCACGGTGCGCATCGCGCCGCTGGCCGGGAGCCTGTCATGAACGGCATCTCCTGGCTGGTGCGGCCCGCGACGGCCGATGACCTGGCCGAGCTGGCCACGCTGCGCGGCGCACCGGCAGCGCCGCTGCTGCCGCACGACGCGCACGAGCTGCTGCTGGTGGCCGAAGACACGGCAACGGCGCGGCTGCTGTCCAGCGTGCGGCTGCGGCCGGCCATCGGCCTGGCGCTGCCGCGCTGCTGGTACCACGTGGGCTGCACAGTCCACGCCGCAGCCGAGCTGGGGCTGTTCCACCGCCAGCGCACACTGCTGCTGGGCAACGACCACACCGGCGCCAGCGAACTGGCCCATCTGGCCTGGGCCGACGCCGGCCTGCCGCTGGCCGAGCAGGCCGCTGCGCTGCGCGGCGTGGTGCAGGCCGCGCTGCTGGCGATGGCGCGCGCGCGCGGCGCCTACGCGCCACAGCTCATCGCCGAGCTGCCGGGGCTGCGTGACGCCGCCGGCCAGTCGCCGTTCTGGGCGGGCCTGGGCCGCCACTTCTACGCCGGTGACCCGCTGGACGCCGCGGCCCGCCACGGCGAGGCCTGGCGCAGCCATGTCGCGGCGCTGCTGCCGCGCCACCCGGTGATGGCGTCCTTTCTGCCCGACGCCGCGGCGGCTGCCATCGCGCAGGTCGCACCCGAGGCGCGGCTGCTGCGCGAGCTGCTGGAAGAGTGCGGCCTGCGCTACGGCCACCACGTCACGGTGGACGACGGCGGCCCGGTGCTGGAGGCCGACCTGGACGCGCTGCCCGCCGTCACCGGCAGCCGCGTGTGGACCGCAGCCGCCGGCACCCAGGCCGACGGCGGTGCCGACGGAGCTGCCGACGCCGGCCCGCCGCACCTGGTGATGGCCGACGGCGCGCGCGCGCTGCGCAGCCCGGCGCAGCCCAGCGGCGCCACGCTGCTGCTGCCTGCGCAGACGCTGGCCGCGCTGGGCGTGGCGCCAGGCGCGGCGCTGTGGGCGCTGCCGCTGTAGCGGCGCAGCCTGCGGCCAAGCGACATCGAGTTGCCGATCTCCGACCTGCAGGCCACTGCCCTCTGACGGCGCGCGCCACAGCGCGGTACAACCGCGGCCACACCTGCTGCCCGTGGAGCTGCCCGATGAACCGCCGTGCCCTTGCCTGTTCGCTCGCCCTTCTCGGCCTGACCGCCGTCCTTGCCGTCCAGACTGCCCGAGCCCAGGCCCCCGGCTGGGCCAAGGTCCGCGTCGGCGTGGAAGGCAACTACCCGCCGTTTTCCAAGCTCGGCGCCGACGGCAAGCTGGCCGGTTTCGACATCGACATCGCGCTCGCGCTGTGCGCCGAGATGAAGGCGCAGTGCACGCTGGTGCAGCAGGAGTGGGACGGCATGATGCCGGCGCTGAACGCGAAGAAGTTCGACATGATCGTCGCGTCGATGACGATCACCGACGAGCGCAAGAAGGCCGCCGAGTTCAGCGACCCGTACTACAACGTGGCGTCGCGCTTCATTGCCAAGGCCGGGGCCTTCAAGGACTTCTCGCCGGCGTCTTTCAAAGGCAGGAAGATCATCGTGCTGCGCAACAGCCCGCGCGCCAAGTACGTGGCCGACCATTACAAGGACAGCGAGGTGCTGCTGGTCGCCAAAGAGACCGACATCTACCTGGAGCTGGCCGCCGGCCGCGGCGACATCGGCTTCGGCTCCACCGTGGTGTCGGCCGAGGCCTTCCTGAAGAAACCCGAGGGCAAAGGCTATGCGCAGGTCGGCGCGCCCATCAACCTGGATGCCGGCGGTGGCGGCGTCGGCATCGCCTTCCGCAAGGGCGACGTCGAGCTGCGCGACAAGGTCAACGCGGCGCTGAAGGTGATCAAGGCCAACGGCAGCTACAAGACGCTGGCCGCGCAGTATTTCGACTTCGACATCAGCGGCAACTGAGCAGGCCGCGAGGCACCAGCGCCCCATGCTGCACGGCTACCTGCACGGCTACCTGCCCGCCATCCTGCAAGGCCTGTGGGTGACGCTGAGCGTGGCCGCGCTGTCGCTTGCGGCGGCCTGCGTCTTCGGCCTCGCAGGTGCGGTGGCCAAGCTGTCCGGCCCGCCGCCCGCGCGCTGGGCTGCAGACGCCTACACCACGCTGATCCGTGGCCTGCCCGAACTGGTGCTGATGCTGGCGGTGTTCTACGGCGGGCAGATCCTGCTCAACAAGCTGGCCGACGCCAGCGGCTGGGACACCATCGACGTGCCGCCCTTCGTGGCCGGCGTGCTGACCATCGGCTTCATCTACGGCGCCTACCTCACCGAGACCTTCCGCGGCGCGATCCTCGCGATCCCGCGCGGGCAGGTGGAGGCAGCGCAGGCCTATGGCCTGAAGCGCGGCCAGGTGCTGCGCCGCATCGTGCTGCCGCAGATGGTGCGCCATGCGATTCCTGGCTTCGCCAACAACTGGCTGGTGATGGTGAAGGCCACCGCGCTGGTCTCGATCATCGGGCTGGACGACATGGTGCACCGCGCCAACCTGGCGGCGTCTGCCACGCGCGAGCCCTTCACCTTCTTCTGCGTCATCGCGCTGGTCTATCTGGCCATCACCACGGTGTCGATCCTGCTGCTGGCGCGCGTGGAGAAGCGCTTCAGCCTGGGCGTCAAGCGCATCGAATTCTGAGCATGCTGGACTGGACCGTCATCGCGCAAAGCCTGCCGGAATTCGGCCGCGGGCTGGTGGTGTGCCTTGTGCTGATGGCCATCAGCACCGGCACCGGCTTCGTGCTGTCGGTGCCGCTGGCGGTGGCGCGGGTGTCGTCCAGGCGCTGGCTGGCGATGCCTGTGTGGTGCTTCACCTATGCCGTGCGGGGCACGCCGCTGCTGGTGCAGCTCTTCCTGGTCTATTACGGGCTGGCGCAGTTCCCGGCGGTGCGCGAGAGCATCGCCTGGCCGCTGCTGCGCGAGGCCTGGTTCTGCGCCTGGCTGGCCTTTGCCATCAACACCACGGCCTACACCACCGAGATCTTTGCCGGCGCCCTGCGCGCCACGCCGGCCGGCGAGATCGACGCGGCGCGCGCCTACGGGCTGCACGGCATCACGCTGTACCGCCGCATCCTGCTGCCGGGCGCGCTGCGCCGCGCGCTACCGCAGTACGGCAACGAAGTGGTGGGCATCATGCACGCCACGTCCATCGCCAGCACGGTGACGCTGGTGGACGTGACGCGCGTCGCGCGCGACGTCTATGCCAACCACCTGCTGCCGGTGGAGGCCTTCGGCACAGCGGCCGTCATCTACTTCGCCCTCACCTTCACGCTCGTCGGCGGCTTCAAGCTGCTGGAGCGGCACTTTCTGCGCCATCTGCACTGGCAGCGCCGCAGCGCCTGAGACATTGCATGCAAGTTCAAACCATTCCACTTTTGAGCGCCGCACCCGGCGCCCAGCACAGCCTGCGCGTGCTGCGCTTCGGCAGGCCGGGCAGCGGCCCCAAGGCCATGATCCAGGCCGCGCTGCATGCCGATGAAGTGCCCGGCATGCTGGTGGCGCACCAGTTGCGCCAGCGCCTGCTGGCGCTGGAAGCGGCGCAAGGCCTCATCGGCCAGGTGCTGCTGGTGCCCTATGCCAACCCGCTGGGCCTGGCGCAGCAGATGCTGGGCCAGCACCACGGCCGCTTCGACCTGCGCGACGGCACCAATTTCAACCGCGGCTACCCCGACCTGGCGGCGCCGGTGGCGGCGGCCGTCGGCAGCCAGCTCGGCCGCAATGCCGAGGCGAATGCGGCGCTGATCCGCGATGCGCTGTGTGCCGCCGCTGCCAGGCTGACGGCCAGACACCCGGCGCAGGACCTGAAGAACCGCCTGCTGCAACTGGCCGCCGACTGCGAGCTGGTGCTCGACCTGCACTGCGATGCCGACGCCGCGATGCACGTCTATGCGCTCACGCCGCAGGCCGACATCGCGCAGCAACTGGGCGCCTTGCTGGGCGCGCGCGCGGTGCTGCTGGCCACCGAGTCGGGCGACTCGCCCTTCGACGAAGCCTGCAGCCGGCCCTGGCTGCAGTTGCAGCAGCAGTTCCCACTGGCCGACGTGCCGCTGGGCTGCTTTTGCGCCACGGTGGAGCTGCGCGGCCAGGCCGACACCTCGCATGCGATGGCCGCGCAAGACGCCGATGCACTGGTCGAATTCCTGCGCCGCCAGGGCATCGTGGCCGGCACGCCGGCACCGCTGCCGGCGCCGCTGTGCCAGCCCACGCCGCTGGCCGGGTCGGAGCCCATCACCGCGCCCACCGCGGGGGTGGTGGTCTTCCACCGCAACGTGGGCGACAGCGTGGCAGCGGGCGAGCTGATCGCCGATGTGGTGGACGTGGACAGCGGCGCCGTCACGCCGCTGCGCACGCAGTCGGCCGGCCTGCTGTACGCCCGCATGGCCACGCGCTGGGCAGCGCCCGGCGAGCGCGTCGCCAAGGTGGCCGGCACGGCGCTGGCCCGCACCGGCAAGCTGCTCAGCCCATGAAGCCCCACGCCGACATCCAGTTGCTGGCCGAGAACATCACCAAGCGCTTCGGCAACAACGAGGTGCTCAAGGGCGTGAGCGTGCAGGCGCGCGCGCAAGACGTGATCGCGATGATCGGCTCCAGCGGCTCGGGCAAGAGCACCTTTCTGCGCTGCCTCAACCTGCTGGAGCAGCCGCACGGCGGGCGCATCGCCGTCGGCGGCGAAGAACTGGAGCTGGTGCCAGGCAAGGACGGCGCGCTGCAGGCCAGGCACGCGGCCCAGTTGCAGCGCCTGCGCAGCCAGGTGGCGATGGTGTTCCAGCACTTCAATCTGTGGGCCCACATGACGGCGCTGCAGAACGTGATCGAGGCGCCGATGCAGGTGCTGGGCCTGGCCCGCGCCGAAGCGGTGGAGCGTGCCGAGCACTACCTGCACCGCGTCGGCGTGGCACACCGCAAGGCTGCCTACCCGTCGCAACTCTCCGGCGGCGAGCAGCAGCGCGTGGCCATCGCCCGCGCGCTGGCGATGGAGCCCAAGGTGATGCTGTTCGACGAGCCCACGTCGGCGCTGGACCCGGAGCTGGTGGGCGAGGTGCTGCGCGTGATGCGTGCGGTGGCCGAGGAGGGCCGCACGATGATCGTCGTGACGCACGAGATGGGCTTTGCGCGCGAGGTGAGCAAGCAGGTGCTGTTCCTGCACCAGGGCCGCATCGAGGAACAGGGCGATCCGCGCGAGGTGCTGGTGCGGCCGCAGAGCGAGAGGCTGCGGGGCTTCCTGGCGAATACGCTGAAGTGACGGAGAGCTGCGGCGCCGCCGTGAGCCCGTCCCATCCGCTCGACGCTCGACGCTCGACGCTCGACGCCCGACGCTGATGCCGATGGCACGGCGCCGTTAGGGGGGGCGGGGCGAAAGCGCCTTGTGAAGCGCTCGGCCGGGGAACACACTGCATCGCTGACAGGCCGACGGGCATCGCGCAAGCCATCGGTGGTCAGCTCCTGCAACTCAGAATGCCCGTGATGAACATCGTCAAAAGCCCCGGCGCGCCGAACCAGAAGCTGCCGGCGCTGCACATGCTGCCGGCGTTCAGCGCAAGAATGGCCGCGTGCGCGGTGGCGGTGCTCTGCGTGACGGCAGCGCCCTGTGCGCATGCCGTGCTGCCCGCTGCGACCGGCACCTTCAACTACGACGTCTCGCTCAACGTCGGCATTCCCGCCAGTCACTCCTTTGGCTGCGGCACGGTGTCCATCACCGGCGTTCCGCTGCCCGTGCTGTCGGCGGCGGGAAGCGGTTGCACCAGCGTCCTTCAGGCGATCCTGAGTTACTCGTTCGAGATCGTCGGGCCGACGAACACGCTGGTGCCGTTCAGCGTCTCCAGCACCGCGATGTTGGATGCGAACGGTTCTGCGCAGGCCGGATATTCGTTGTCGGTGGCGGGCCAGCTCGTCGGCATCGACAACTGCTACTTCGGCAGCCTCGCGTCATGCGGCACCAAAACCACGACGACGGCGATGTCGCTGATGTCGAACCAGATCTACACGGTGCTGATGATGACGGCCACGTCCAACTTCCTCGGCGCCGGTGCCGCCACCGCGGTGCTGGACCCGATGCTGTCCATCGATCCGCTGTTTCCGCTCAAGAACGAGTTCGCGTTTGCCTTCAGCCCCGGCATCGGCAACGGGCAGGTGGCCACCGTGCCCGAGCCGCAGACGCTTGCATTGATGCTGGCCGGGCTGGTGGTGTTCTGGAGGGCGTTGGTGGCGCGGCAGCGTTGACCGGGCCTGTCGCCGCGTCGCGTCAATCTGCCACCAGCACCTCGGCCTCGAAGAGATAGGCCGCCAGCGCCTGCTCCACCGCACGCACTGCCTCGCTCTGCCCGGGCGGCAGCACCACGCGCACGCGCATCCCCCGTCGCCCGCCCTCGCTGACCTGCACTTCCGCGCCGGGCACCGCCAACTGCCCTTGCAGCAGCCGCGCCACCATGCGCCGGGCTGCGTCACAGCGCAACTGCGGCTTGTAGATCTTGCCCACCGTGGTGAGCGGAATCGCATCGACGATGTGGATCTGCTTGGGCCAGGCCGGGCGTTCGGCGATGGTGTCCTGCGCGTGCGCCTGAAGTTCGTCTTCGGTCGCCGTGGCGCCTGGCCGCAACGCGACGTAGCAGACCGGCAACTCGCCGGCATAGGCGTCGGGCATGCCCACGGCCGCGGCCAGCGCGACGGCCGGATGCGAGGCCAGCGCGTTTTCGATCATCAACGGGTCGATGTTGTGGCCGCTGCGGATGATCAAGTCCTTCGCGCGGCCGGCGATGTGGATGCGGCCTTGCGCGTCCAGGTAGCCCAGGTCGCCGCTGTTCAGCACGTCGCCGTCGATCACCCCTGCGTCGTGCGCCGGATTGCGGTAGCCCGGCGAGACATGCGGGCCGCTGATCGCCAGCGCACCGATCTCGCCTGCGGCTGCTGGCGCGCCGAGCCCGCCGCCTGCGTTCAACTGCCGCACTTCCACCCGCGTGTAAGGCAGCGGCCAGCCCACCGACCCGGCACCGCCGTCACCGGCCACCGGGTCGATGGCGATCAGGCCCGAGGCTTCGGTCATGCCATAGACCTCGAACAGCCCGCGCCCCGTGACCTGGCGGAAGCGCTCGCGCAGCGCCGGCGGCAGCGACGCCGCGCCGCAGAAGCCGGCCCGCACGGCGGACAGGTCTGCGCCGTCCAACGGCACCTCCAGCACCGCGCCCACCGAGGTGGGCACGGCGCCCACCAGCGTGGCGCGGTGCTGCGCCACGAGCTGCCAGAAGCGCTGCACCATCACCGGGTTGCGCAGGCCGGACGGCGACATCATCAGCAGCCCTGTGCCGGCCACGAAAGCGCTCAGCGCGCAGAAGATGGTGCCACCGACATGGAACAGCGGCAGCGTGGCCGTCAGCGTGTCGGTGGGCCGCATGTCACCCAGCACCGCGCCGCCCAGCGCGGCGACGAGCTGGCCGCGGTGGGTGTGCGCCACCAGCCGCGGCGTGCCGGTGGTGCCACCGGTGTGGAAGTAGGCCGCCACGTCGTCGTCGCGTCCGGGCTTGCCGAAGACGAGGTGGTCGTGCGGCTGCGCCATCAGCGCGCTGTGGAAGTCCAGCACGCCGGGCTCCAGCGGCAGGCCGGGTGCAGCCACGCGCAGCAGTTGCAGCCCCGGCACGCGGGCCTGCAGCGCCAGCGCCTTCTGCCAGATGTCCAGCACCGGGTGCGGGCCCACTGCCACGAGGATGCGCACGTCCGCGGCCTTCAGCAACTCGGCAATCGCGTCGGGCTGCAGCAGGAAGTTGATGGGCACCGCGTGGCCGGCCGTCTCGGCGCCCCACAGCGTGGCGTGCGTTTCCACAAGGCTGGGCAGCAGCGTCGCCACGCCGGGCCGCGGGCCGGCCAGCGCGCTGAAGAGATTGGCAGCGCGCCGCACCAGGCCGAGAAGCTCGCGATAGCTGACGCGGCGCGGCTGTTCGTCCGGCGTGCCGCTCACCAGCACGGTCAGCGCGGTGTGCTCGGGGTGGCGCACGGCGGCACCGATGAAGACGTCGAGAACGCTGCGTTCGGGCAGGCGCTCGGCCAGCGGCATCTCGGCCTCGAAGCGCGCCAGATCGTCGCGCGTGCGGATGCTGTAGGGTGCCAGGACCGCCATCGCCGCTGCTCCTGCGTTGAGGTGGCGCGATGCTAGTGCAGTGTTCCACGCTGTGCAGCACATAAAACCGTGTCTTTGCCGCCCTGGCGTCGTTGCAAATCCTCGCGATGCCTACGGGCATCGCTGTGGTTTGCGTCTAGCCAGGACGCCAAATCCACCGGCTTTCTTAAGTGCCGCACAGCGTGGAACACTGCACTATCGCCGGCCGCTGCGGCAGGGAACGCGCGGCAACCCGCAGGCTGGTCCCGCGCTACATTGCACCGCACGCCACGATCTCCCAATGCCGTTATCAGCCCAGCCGCCAGAGCCGCCGCCGACAGCGCCGACGCCGCTCGAAACCAGCCTGACGGCAGAGCGCGTGACGGTGGCCGACCAGGTGCGCATGGGCCTGGTGGGGCTGCATGCCCTGCGGCCGATCACGCCGCGGTGGTACGGCGGCGTCTCGGTCTTCGGCGCTGCCACGGGCGACCGCGGCGGCTTCTTCGGCTGGGGCCTCACCTCGGGCTACCGGCTGCGCCAGGGGCCGTGGCAGGCCGATGCAGGCCTGTTCATCGGCGGCGGCGGTGGTAGCCCCGGCTGGGTGGGTGGCGGGCTGATGCTGCGGCCGCATCTGGCGCTGCAATACGACTGGGGCCCGGCCCGGCTGGGGCTGGGCGTGTCGCAACTGCGCTTTCCCAGCGGCACGGTGCAGGCAACGCAGCCTTTCGCGACGCTGGGCTGGACGGGGCAGACCTTCTTCGGGCCGGCGGGCGGCGCGCCGGACGCCGCCGATGCTGCGCGCTCAAAAGACCATGCGATGGCCAGCGAGACCGCGGCCACTTTCGGCAGTTATGCGATGCGTGCAGGCTCGCCGCGGCGCGACGGCAGCGGCGATGCGGGCAACCTGCGCCAGGCCGGCGTGGTGTTCAGGCGTGACCTGCCTGGCCTCTGGGCCGGCAGCTTGCAGCCCTACTGGCTGCTCAGCGCCGCCGGCTCGCTGACGGCCAGCTACGCGGGCTACGCCGAACTGCTGGGCGGCGCCGGCCTGCGCTACGCGCTGCCTGCGGTGCCGTCGCTGGCAGCCCGGGCAGAGGTGGCCGTGGGCTCAGGCGGCGCCGGCGCCGCGGTGGACACCGGCGGCGGCCTGCTGGCCAAGCTGCTGGCCGGCTTGTCGTGGCAGGCGGTGCCCGCGCTGTCTGTCTCGGCGATGGCCGGGCAGACCGCCAGCCGCGGCCGCTTTCGCGCCGACGAGCTGCGCCTGGAGCTGGCCTACCGCGGCTGGGATGTCGTGCCGGGCGCCAGCCGCAGCAGCGCGTCGGCGCCCGGCCCGGCCGCGCTGGAGTGGGCGCCCTGGGCGCTGTCGAGCAGCGTCACGCGGTATGCGGGCCTGGCGCGTGACGACGGCAGCAAGCGCAGCGCCGACATCAGCGCGCTGCGGCTGGAGCGCGAGCTTGGCCCGGCCGCGCCCCATTGGCGGCTGGTGGGCCAGGCCGGCATCGCCGTCGGCGGCAACGCGGGCGGCTATGCCACGGGGCAGCTCGGCGTCGGCTGGCTCAGCGCGCCGGTGGGCAATGAGGGTGACAACGGCAATGGCGGCTGGCGCTTCGGCGGCGAGGCGACGCTGGGCGCTGCCGGCGGCGGCGGCGTGCGGGTGGACGGCGGGCTGATCGGCCAGGCGCAGTTGCAGGCCAGGCGCGCGCTGTCGCGCGACTGGGCGCTGCAGGCCGATGCAGGCTGGCTCTACGGACGCCATGGCACGCTGTCCAGCGGCTTGATCGGCGTCAGCGCGGTGTATTCGTTCTCGCGGCTTCAGGGCACGCGCTGAGGCGCGCATCGATGGTCGGACGGCGCTCGCAGGCGACCCGGTGATGCCGGCCTGCGCGCCGGAGCAATCAGGTTCTCAAAGGCAGCGGATGAGCTTGATCCGGCCACCCTGCTGCAAGCGGAACACCTGCGGCACGGGCGCCCCGGCCGGCAAGATCGACAGCGTCATGATGCCGTCTTGCACCCGGCCGGCGTATTGGGCCGACGTTGCGGCCTCGTCTGCGCGCTGCGGGCCGCCGCCGTGCTGCCAGAACGTGCCCGTGGCGGCAAAGCTGCCGTCGCCGGCCACGGTGACCGGCCCCCGCAACATGCCGCTGGCACAGTCGGTCTCCACCATGCCGCCGCTGGCATCGAAGGCCAGGCGCAGACGATCCCCTGCCCACTCGCCCTGCAGTGGCGCTGCGACTGCGGCGCCTGCCGGGCCTGTCACGAACTGCGACGCCAGCATCAGGGCGCCGCAAAGTGCAAGCAGCGACGCGGGCCTGGAACGGGCTTGTTGCATGGCGGTGCCTTGATCGACTGGGCTGTTGTGAAAGGCGCCGCCATGTTCCAGGCTTGGGGGTCAGCCCAGGGTTGCCGGCGCAGCGCTGCGGCGACGGGCCACCGTGCCGACGGCGCCGAAGCCCAACAGCATCAGCAGCCAGGTGGCGGGTTCCGGAACCGCCGTCACGCCGACCACGGCAATCCAGGTTCCCCAACGCGAACCGCCGGTACCGCCGGGGTGGCCGAACTCCGGCAGGTTGTATTCGCGGGCGAACTCGCCCACCAGATAGAACTGCGTCTCGTCGGTCGGGTCCACCGACACCTGGCTGTAGTCACCCCAACGCTGGCGCCCGCTGGCGGCGAGGCCATACAGGCTGCCGTTGTGATAGTCGTCCGTCAAGCTTTCCTTCAACAGGATTTCGCTGCTGGTGGCGACCAGCGAGCCGTTCGCTGCGGTGTTGAAAGTCCGAGCGAAGAAGCTGATCTTGCCCGTGGCCACGTCGAGGCCGGACCGGTTGTAGCCGATCACCACCTGGCCGGCGCTATTGACGGCGATCGAACCCTGGTAGTAGTCATAGCCCGCCGATCCGATGTCGCCTTGCGAGATGATGGCAAAGGTGTTGGAGTCAAGAATGGAATAGCGGATGCGCGACTCCGGCAGCCCGTCTGCAGTCGAGTCCACCGTGTTGACCACATAGATGCGGCCGTTGGCTTCATAGACGCTGCTGCTGGTGCGCTCGTCGCCGGCGGCAATCACGCGCTGGTTGGCCGTCACGGTCACCGAAGGCTGCCGCGCCGCACCCGGCGAGACGAAGTCGGCAGCACCGGTGTAGGTCACTGCGCCGGCAGTTGCGGCGGTGGCAGACGATGCCGTCAAGCCGTTGACGGTGAAGGCCAGGTTGTCGTAGTTGAACAGCGATGAAGCAACCACCTTGCCCGTGGTGCCCGTGCCGCGGCTGTTGACGCCTTGCAACGCGAACCCGCGATCGACATCGCTGGCCCCGCCCGTGTAGGGGGTGACGAACTGCTTCAGGTTCGCCGTGGTCGGCCCGGTGGCGTTGAACAGGCTGTTGATCGGAATCACGTTCAGCGTGGTCCCGCGGAAGCTGTTGCTGCCCCCTGCACTCGCAGGCGCGAAGTTGTTGGTGCCGACATAGATGGCGTTCTTGTCCATGGCAAGCGTCGGGTAGTCAGCGGTCGCGCCGAAGCCGAAGCCGGCATAGCCCTCGAACTTGGTGGACTTCCAGGTGCCCAGCGCGTTGTCGGTGTCGGACACCGCAATCTGCAGATCCTTGGCACTGGCACCGAAGGAAATCACGACCCAACGGCTCGCGTCAGCGTTGTACATCACACGCGAGTCGCCGCTCGCACCTGTCTGCCCGGCGGCGGCCCAGAATGCCACGTCGGACACCAGCGACAAGCGGGCGCCGGTGCTCTTGTTGAACACCGCGTAGGCGCCGTTGGACGACTCGAAATACTGTGAGCGGCCCACTGCACCCATGGTGTCGGGCGGAATGAAGTTGCGGGCGAACGATGCGCCGTCGTACTGGCTGACACCCTCGAAGCCCAGCGAATAGGGGCCGGAGGTGTTGAAGACGGGCAGCGCGGCACCGTTGGTGTCGGTCGAGAGGTCACCCGGTATGGTGATCATCGCCGGCTTCTTGAATTGGTAGTACGGCTTGATGACCGAGTCGGCCTGCGCGCCCGACGAAGCGAACGCCAGCAACAAGGTGCTGGTGATGACGGCGGCCTTGACTGCCTGTCGATGTGTCGATCTGACATTGAATTTCATGCGGGCTCCTGTGACGCATTGTTCAAAGCAGGAGAAGGAGGAGGCCGAAAAGCCAGGCCGACCCGCAGACACCCGCTGCAATAAATCTTTGCAGCGGGACGCTAACTGTTACTTCCCATGACGACAGCCCCCGACTCAGGGGGTCGGCATCTCTGGAAAGTTACGCAGTGCCGGTCAGCCGACGAAGCGGGCTGCGGCTTCGGCGATGCGCTCGCCGAACTTCCTGGCGGTGGCGAAGTCGCCAGGGAACATGTCGTCAGGGCCTGCGTCCGAAGGCGCCTGCGTCATCAGGCCGGAGAACGAGCCGACGTAGTTGAGATCGTTGCGCGTGGCGGCCTTGGTGTTGCTCGGCATCAGGCCGGTGCCCACCCAGAACATGCTGTGCTGCTGGCTTAGCGTGAAGAAGTAGTGCAGCGTGGACAACTTGTCGCCGTTCATCGTGGCCGAGTTGGTGAAGCCGGCTGCCAGCTTGTTCTTCCACTGCTGTGTGAACCAGGGCTTGGACGAGCCGTCGGCGAACTTCTTGAACTGCCAGCTCACGGTGCCCATGTAGGTGGGCGAGCCGAAGACGATGGCATCCGCGGCGGCAAGCTCGTCCCAGCCGCCTTCGGGCAGGTTGCCTTCGGCGTCGATGGCCAGCAGGCTGCCGCCGCTGCCTTCGGCCACCGCTTCTGCAACCTTCCTGGTGTGGCCGTAGCCGCTGTGATAGACGATGACGATCTTCTTCATGGTGTGCTTCCTTGGGGGTGAGTGGCGGGGTCAAGGCGGGGTCGAGGCGGGGTCGAGGCGGGTCCGGGTGCTCGGGGAAGCTCAGGCGGCGGCGAGCCGGCGCGCATCCATGCTGGCCGGCCCGGCGCCGAACGAGAAGACGAACAGCAGCCCGCCGACGACGGCCAGGTTCTTCATGAACATGAGCTGGTTGACCATCATCTGCTCGGGCGGCATGGCCCAGAAGTTGTGGAAGATGAACGACGCCAGCAGCGTGAACAAGGCCAGCGCCAGCGCTGCCCAGCGCGCCTGGAAGCCGACCGCCAGCGCAATGCCGGCGACCACTTCGAGAATGGCGGTCAACACCGCCAGCAGCATCGGCATCGGCAGGCCCTTGCTGGCGATGTAGCCGGCCGTGCCGGCCAGGCCGGCGAACTTGAAGACGCCGGCCAGGACGAACATCAGGGCCAGCAGCACGCGGGCGATCACGACGACGGGGGCGGGAGCAGAAGCAGAAGCGTTCATGGTTGCTTTCGTTGGTTGAAAGAGGGACGGGCGGTCAGCCGGCCAGGTCGAACACCAGCACCTCGGCGTGGTCGCCCCGCTCCAGCAGCAACTGCGGCTCGTCGGCCAGCAGTGCTGCGTCTCCGGCACGCAGCGCCTGGCCGTTGACATCGAGCTTGCCGCGGGCCAGGAACACGTAGGCAAGGCGGCCGGGAGTGAGGTCCAGGCCGGCACGCTCGTCGCCGTCCAGCAGGCCGGCATGGATGGCGGCATCGGCGTGCAGCGTCACCGAGCCGTCGCGCCCGTCGCTCGACGCCACCAGCCGCAGCCGGCCGCGCTTGTCGGCGTCGCTGAAATGCTTTTGCTCGTAGCCCGGCGCAATACCGGCGCGCTGCGGCAGCAGCCAGATCTGAAGGAAATGCGTGGTCTGGTCTGGCGAGTGGTTGAACTCGCTGTGGCGCACGCCAGTGCCGGCGCTCATGCGCTGCACGTCGCCCGGCAGGATGACGCCCGCGTTGGCGCCGCCGGCCGCGCCGTTGCCCATGCTGTCCTTGTGCGCCAGCGCACCGTCGAGCACGTAGCTGACGATCTCCATGTCGCGGTGGCCATGGGTGCCGAAGCCGGTGCCGGGCGCGATGCGGTCTTCGTTGATGACGCGCAGGTTGCCCACGCCCATGTGCCGCGGGTCGTGGTAGTCGGCGAACGAGAAGCTGTGGAAGCTCTTGAGCCAGCCGTGGTCTGCAAAACCCCGGTCGGCCGATTTGCGGATGCTGATCATCTGGAACTCCTTTCGTTGCAACGACTGTAGGTGCCGCGGCTGGCCGGAGGGTGACCGTGCCTTGAAGGTCCCGTTCAAATAAGATGAAGGGATGAGCGACAGACGATGAGCGACAGACGCCAGGCCCTGACCCCCGACGCGCTGGCGATGATGGACGCCATCGCCCGCACCGGCAGCTTCGCAGCGGCAGCGCGCGAACTGGGCAAGGTGCCGTCGGCCCTGACCTACAGCGTGCGCCAGCTCGAAGACGCACTGGACGTGCTGCTGTTCGACCGCAGCTCGCGCCAGGCCCAGCTCACCGCCGCCGGCAGCGAACTGCTGCACGAGGGCCGGCGGCTGCTGCAGGAGATGGACGCGGTGGCCAACCGCGTGCGCCGCGTGGCCAGCGGCTGGGAAACCACGCTGTCCATCAGTTGCGAAGACGTGCTGTCCACGCAGACGGTATTCGAACTGGTCGAAGCCTTCTGCGGCGTGCGCGACACGCTGGACGAGCGCAACGCCACCGGCCCGGCAACGCGGCTGCGTCTGCGCAGCGATGTGCTTGCCGGCACCTGGGAGGCGCTGGTCTCGGGCGAGGCCGATCTGGCCATCGGCGTGACCGGCGACCACGCCAACCCCGGCGGCATCGAGCTGCGCCCGCTGGGCGACCTGCGTTTCATCTACTGCATGGCGCCGCACCACCCGCTGGCGGCCCTGCCCGAGCCGCTGGTGGATGCGCAACTGGTCCACCACCGCGCGGTGGCGGTGGCCGACACGGCGCACCGGATGACGCCGGTCACCGTCAACCTGCTGCCCGGGCAGGATGTCCTCACGGTGCCCAGCATGCGCGCCAAGATGGAGGCCTTGCTGCGCTGCCTGGGCTGCGGCTTCGTGCCCGAGCCGCTGGCGCGGCCGCACCTGGAAGCCGGGCACCTGGTGCACAGGCAGACGGCGCGCGCGCCGCTGGTGGCGCGGCTGCACTATGCGTGGCGGGCGGAGCGCAACCCGCTGGGGCTGGGCAGGGCATT
The DNA here is from genome assembly GCA_964244245.1 of uncultured Rubrivivax sp. Classification (GTDB taxonomy): domain Bacteria; phylum Pseudomonadota; class Gammaproteobacteria; order Burkholderiales; family Burkholderiaceae_C; genus Rubrivivax. Next base: position 49,654 of record CAXTHW010000030.1, read on the forward strand.
GCAGTGGTGGCTGGCGCAGCTTGAGAGCCCGACGACGCGGCGCGCGCTGCTGGAGCGCCACGGCTGCCCGCCTGCCTGACGCCGCCAGGGCCGTGCGCTACTGCGGCCGATTTGCGCCGTCACCCACCGGGCCGCTGCACGCCGGCTCGCTGGTGGCAGCACTTGCAAGCTGGCTCGACGCCAGGGCGGCCGGCGGGCAGTGGCTGCTGCGCATCGAAGACGTGGACCGGCCGCGCTGCGTGGCCGGCGCGGCCGACGGGATCGTCCAGCAGCTCGCCGCCTGCGGCCTGTTGCCAGACGCTCCGCCGTGGTGGCAGTCACAGCGCGAAGCGGCCTATGCCGCCGCGTTGCAGGCACTTGCTGCAGCCGGCCAGGCCTACCCGTGCGGCTGCACGCGCAAGGAGATCGAACGAGCCATCGGCGATGAGCGCCCCCGTTTTGCCGAGCTGCGCTACCCCGGCACCTGCCGCAACGGCCTGCATGGCAAGCCTGTGCGCGCGTGGCGGCTGCGCGTGGACGCAGGCGCGGTGGCCTGGACCGACCGGCGGCTGGGCGCGCAGTCGCAGGACGTTGCGGCCACTGTCGGAGACTTCGTGCTGCGACGCGCCGACGGCTTGTGGGCCTACCAGCTCGCGGTGGTGGTGGACGACGCAGCCCAGCACATCACCGACGTCGTGCGCGGCGAGGATCTCGCCGACAACACCGCGCGGCAGATCGTGCTGCAACGCGCGCTGGCCGTGCCGACACCACGCTATCTGCACACAGCGCTGGTCCGCGCGGCAGACGGCCACAAGCTGTCGAAGCAGAACGGCGCCAGCGCGCTGGATGTGCGCGAGCCGGTGCAGACGCTGCGCAGTGCCGCCGCGGTGCTGGGCCTGCCCGACATCCGGGCTGCGACGGCGCCCCGGTGGCTGGCCGCAGCGGTGCCCGAGTGGGCTGGCATGATGCGCGCTCTTCAAAAACAGGAGCACCCATGATCACCACCCCATCCGGCCTGCAGTACGACGACACGGTCGTCGGCAGCGGCGATGAAGCCAGCGCCGGCCGCCGCGTCAAGGTGCACTACACCGGCTGGCTGCACGAGCCGGCGGCCGAGAACGGCCGTGGCAAGAAGTTCGATTCCAGCAAGGACCGCGGCGACCCGTTCGCATTCGGCCTCGGCGGCGGCCAGGTCATCGGCGGCTGGGACGAAGGCGTGCAGGGCATGAAGGTCGGCGGCACGCGGGTGCTGCTGATCCCGCCCGAACTCGGCTACGGCGCACGCGGCGCTGGTGGGGTGATCCCGCCGAACGCGACGCTGGTGTTCGAGGTCGAACTGCTCGCGGTCTAGCGAGCGTTCAACAGCCGTTGCAGCGCCGCTGCTGCGCTCAGCGCGGCGCGCGCGAGCCCGGCTTGGCGAAGGTCTTGCCAGCCGGCTTGAACGGCCGGCCGGTGCTGGGCCGCGGGCCGAAGCTCTTGCCGGCCGGACGCGCGCCATTGTTGGCGAACGGCTTCGGCTCCACGCGCTTGGGCTCCAGGCCGACGATGGTGGTGGCCGGGATGCGCTGCGTGGTGAAGTGCTGGATGCGCTGCACCATGCCGGTGTCGCGGCGCTCGGCCAGCGTCACCGCCAGGCCGGCGCGCCCTGCCCGGCCGGTGCGGCCGATGCGGTGCACGTAATCCTCGGCCTTCATCGGCAGGCCGTAGTTGATGACGTGGCTGATGCTGGGCACGTCGATGCCCCGCGCGGCGACGTCGGTCGCGACCAGGATCTTGAGCTGCCGGCTGCGCAGGCCTTGCAGCACGCGCGTGCGGCGGCCTTGCGGGTGGCCGCCGTGCAAAGACGCCACATGGTGGCCCATGTCGGCCAGGCGGTCGGCCAGCCAGTCGGCGTCACGCTGGGTGCTGGTAAAGACCAGCGCCTGCTCCATGCTGCGCTCGGTGAGGATGTGGTCGAGCAGCGCGTTCTTGTGCGTCAGGTCGTCGGCCCAGTGCAGGCGCTGTTCGATGTCGGCATGGGCGTCCGTGTGCGACGTGATCTCGATGCGCTCGGGGTCGCGCAGCAGGTCTTGCGCCAGGCGGCCGACGTGGCCGGCGAAGGTGGCGCTGAACATCAGCGTCTGGCGCGTGGCCGGCGTGGCGGCGGCGATATGGTGGATGGGGTCGATGAAGCCCATGTCGAGCATGCGGTCGGCTTCGTCGAGCACCATCACCTCGATGTTGGCCAGAATCGCGCGGCCCGACTCCATGTGGTCGATCAGGCGGCCGGGGGTGGCGATCAGGATGTCCAGCGGGCCACGCAGCGCCTTGAGCTGCGCGCCGTAAGGCACGCCGCCAACAACGGTGGCCACACGCAGGCCGGGCACATGGCGGCCGTAGTCGGCAGCCGCCTTGGCGACCTGCATCGCCAGTTCGCGGGTGGGCGTCAGCACCAGCACGCGCGGGCCTTGGGTGGTGTTGCGCTCGGTGCGGGCGCCGGGCGCAGTCTTGTTGAGGTCACGGGCGGCCAGGATGCGCATCAGCGCCGGCAGCACGAAGCTGGCGGTCTTGCCGCTGCCGGTGCTGCTGCTGACCATCAAGTCCTTGCCTTGCATCGCCAGCGGGATGGCACGCAGTTGCACGTCGGTGGCGGTGGTGTAGCCGGCATCGGCCACGGCGCGGGTCAGGGCGTTGTGCAGGCCCAGGGTGTCGAAACTCATCGTCGTCTTTCGGGGAACGGCGGCACGCTTGCGCAAAGGCACAGCAGCGCCGTCTGACAGCCCAGGCTGTCGGTGAAGTCGCATCCATCAAACGGGGCGACGGCATCGCCGCCGACCTGGAGAATGCGCACCCGTTGAGAAGCCGGGAACGACGAAGGTCAGAGGGGATGAACGAAAGGCTTCATCTGCAAGCCAGCCTTCGATTGTAGCCTGCTTCGGGTTTGCCCGTAAAGCGCTGCTGCCTCAGACTTGCAGCAGGTGCTTGCGGTAGTGCAGCAGTTCGTCGATGGACTCGTGGATGTCGGCCAGCGCGGTGTGCGCCTGCGCCTTCTTGAAGCCTTCCAGCGCCGCCGGCTTCCAGCGCTTGGCCAGTTCCTTCAAGGTGCTGACGTCGAGGTTGCGGTAGTGGAAGAAGGCTTCCAGCGTCGGCATCGTGCGGGCCATGAAGCGGCGGTCCTGGCAGATCGAGTTGCCGCACATCGGGCTCTTGCCCTTGGCCACATGGCGCTGCAAAAAGGCGATGACCTGCGCCTCGGCGGCGGCTTCGTCGATGGTGGAGGCGCGCACCCGCTCGGTCAGCCCGCTGCGCCCGTGCGTGCCCTTGTTCCAGGCGTCCATCGCGTCCAGTGCGGCGTCGCCCTGGTGGATGGCGAACACCGGGCCCTCAACGCGCACCGTCAACTGCGGGTCGGTCACGACGACGGCGATCTCGATGATGCGGTCGGTTTCCGGGTACAGGCCGGTCATCTCCAGGTCGATCCAGACCAGGTTCTGGTCGTTCGGCGGCAGCAAGTTGTCGGTCATGGTCAGCAGGCCCGTGTGGGGCTCTGATTCTCGCCCAAGCCTACACTCGCGCAGATGCAATCCTCGACCGTCACGCTGGCCTTCGCGCTGGCCCTGCTGGCCTCGCTGGCCGTCAAGCTCTGGCTGGCGACGCGCCAGATGCGCCATGTCTCCAGCCACCGCGGCCAGGTGCCGGCCGCCTTCGTCGGCACCGTCACGCAGAGCGCGCACCAGAAGGCCGCCGACTACACGCTGGCCAAGGGCCGCTTCGGCCTGGCTGCCACGGCTTTCGGCAGCGCCGTGCTGCTGGGCTGGACGCTGCTCGGCGGGCTGGACGCGCTGAACGTCCTGCTGCGTGACGCACTGCTGCCGCGCTATGGCGCGATGGTCTATCAACTGGCGCTGCTGGCGGCGTTTGCCTCCATCGGCGGCTTGATCGAGTTGCCGCTGGACTGGTATTCCACCTTCCGCATCGAGCAGCGCTTCGGCTTCAACCGCATGACGCTGAAGCTGTGGCTGGCCGACATGGTGAAGGGTGCGCTGGTCGGCGCTTTGATCGGCCTGCCGCTGGCGGCGCTGATCCTCTGGATCATGGGCGCCACAGGCGGCCCGGGCGGCCTGTGGTGGCTGTGGGCCTGGGTCGCGTGGGTGGCCTTCAACCTCGTGCTGCTGGTGCTGTACCCGACGGTGATCGCACCGATCTTCAACAAGTTCGAGCCGCTGCCCGACGAGGCGCTGAAGGCCCGTGTGCAGGCGCTGATGCAGCGCTGCGGCTTTGCCGCCAAAGGCCTGTTCGTGATGGACGGCAGCCGGCGCTCAGCCCACGCCAACGCCTACTTCACCGGGCTGGGCGCCGCCAAGCGCGTGGTCTTCTTCGACACGCTGCTGTCGCGGCTGTCGCCCGGCGAAGTGGAAGCTGTGCTCGCGCACGAGCTGGGCCACTTCAAGCACAAGCATGTGCTGCAGCGCATGGTCGGCATCTTCGGCTTCAGCCTGGCCGGCCTGGCGCTGCTGGGCTGGCTGGCGTCGCAGAGCGGCTTCTACGCCGGCCTCGGCGTGGCGCCCAACCTGTCGGCGCCCAACGACGCGCTGGCGCTGCTGCTGTTCATGCTGGCGTTGCCGCCGTTCACCTTCTTCACGTCGCCGCTGATGGCGCATTTCTCGCGCAAGCACGAGTTCCAGGCCGATGCCTATGCCTGCGCGCAGGCCGACGGCCGCGACCTGGCCAACGCGCTGCTGAAGCTGAACGAAGACAACGCCTCGACGCTGACGCCCGACCCGCTGTACGTGCGCTTCTACTACTCGCACCCGCCGGCCAGCGAACGGCTGGCCGCCTTGTCCGCCGCCCGCTGAAGCACCCGCCATGGACGACCTGAAGACCTTGCGCTGCCAGCCGCTGGAAGGCCAGCCCGCGTTCACCGCCGCACAGATCGACGACCATCTGGCGGCAGCCCCGGGCTGGGCGCTGGCTGACGGCGCCATCGAGAAGCGCTACGACTTCGCCGATTACCACCGCACGATGGCTTTCGTGAACGCCGTTGCCTGGATCGCCCACGCCGAGGACCACCATCCCGACATGGCGGTGGGCTACAGCCGCTGCACGCTGCGCTTCAACACCCATTCGGTGGGCGGCATCTCGGTCAACGACTTCATCTGCGCGGCCAAGGTGGACGCCTTGCTGTCTTGAGCGCCATCGCGGCGCTGGACACCGGCCTGGTGGTGGCTGCGCACGGCCGCCATGTGGTGGTGGAGACGCCCGAAGGCCGGCGCGTGCTGTGCCACCCGCGCGGCAAGAAGAGCGAGCTGGTGGTGGGTGACCGCGTGCGCTGGATGCTGACCGGCGACGAAGGCGTGATCGAGCACCTGGAGCCGCGCCGCAACCTGCTGTTCCGGCAGGACGAATGGCGCAGCAAGTCGTTTGCGGCCAACCTCGACCTGCTGCTGGTGCTGGTGGCCGGCGAGCCGATGTTCAGTGAATCGCAGTTGAGCCGCGCGCTGATCGCCGCCGGGCAGGCCGGCATCGCCACCTGCATCGGCCTCAACAAGATCGACCTGCCGGCGGCGGCCTCGGCCCGCGAACGGCTGCTGCCCTACACGCGCATGGGCGTGGCGGTGGTGGAGCTGGCACTCAAGGCCGACCCGGCTGCGTCACGCGCCACGCTGTTGCCGCTGCTGCAAGGCAAGACCACGCTGGTGCTCGGCCCCAGCGGCATGGGCAAGAGCACGCTGATCAACCTGCTGGTGCCGCAGGCGGCAGCGCAGGTGGGCGAGATCTCGATGGCGCTGATGGCCGGCCGCCACACCACCACCACCACCACCTGGTACTGGCTGGACGCAGAGCGCAGCGGCGCGCTGATCGATTCGCCGGGCTTCCAGGAATTCGGCCTGCGGCAGATCGAGCCGGCGCAACTGGCCACGCTGATGCCGGACTTCGCCGCGGCGCTCGGGCACTGCCGCTTCCACAACTGCAGCCACCGCCACGAGCCCGGCTGCGGCGTGCGCGCGGCGCTGGAGCGTGGCGAGATCGCGCCGACGCGCTACCGCATCTACGGCGAACTCTTCGACGAGTTGTCGGCCAAACGCTGGTAGCTACCCCAGCACGTTGGCCAGCGACAGCAGCGCCACCAGCAGCATCCACAGCACCACCGAGCGCCAGACCAGCCCGACCACGCTTTGCAGATGGCCGATCTGCGCCGGTGCGCCGGCCGTCGAGCCGTCGGCCGCCACGTTGCCGGGCTCGGCGCCGGCGGTGAAGGTCTTCGAGCGGTCCGGCGTCACGCCGGGCGCTGCGCTGCCGCCGAGCTGCACGCCCACGGCCCCGGCTGCAGCGGCGAGGATGATGCCTTCGTTGGCATGCTGCCAGAGCCCGGCGTCGCGCCGCCAGCTACCGATGGCCTCCTCGAAATTACCGACCACCGCAAAACCGAATGCCGTCAGCCGCGCCGGTACATGGTCGATGAGCCCGAACAGCCGGCGCGACAAGGCCAGCAGTCCGTCGCTGGCCGGCGCGTCCAGCGTGCGCTGGCGGTAGGCCCAGTAGCGGCTGGCAAACTCGGCCATGCGGTACAGCACCGCGCCGGTGGGGCCGAGCCCCAGCGCCGACAGGATGACGAACCAGAAGAAGACGCCGAAGACATGGCGGTGCGCGGCCAGCAGCGCGTGTTCGATCACATGGCGCAGCACCTCCGTGCGCGGCAGTTCGCTGGCGTCCAGGTGGCGCCACTCGGCCAGCTTGCTGCGCGCCAGGTTCTCGTCGCCCTGGTCGAGCGCATCGCGGATGTCGGTGAAGTAGTGGCTGAACTGGCGGAAGCCCAGCGTCAGGTACAGCAGGCCGATGTCGAAGGCCAGCGCCAGCAGCAGGCTGAAGCGGCTGACCAGCACGTAGAGTGCGCCGGTCACGATGGCCGGCCCCAGCACTGCCACGCACCACACCACGACGGTGTGGTGCGAGCGGCCAGCGTCGAAGTTGCGGCTGGTCCAGCCGACCCAGGACACCAGTGTGTGGTGCACCCAGTTGTCGCGCGGCAGCGGCTTGAGTTGCTCGATCAGCAGCGCGAACAGGACGGCGAAAAAACTCATCGGCCGCGATGATAGCGGCGATGCCTTCAGTGGCTGAGAAAGCTGTAGAGGTTGCGCAGCATCGCTGCCGTTGCGCCCCAGATGAAATAGCCGCCCCAGGGCATCGACAGGAAATGCCGCGAACTGCCTTCGAGCACCACGCTGTGGCGCTGGTGGTTGGCCGGCGTCATCAGGAAGGACAGCGGCACCTCGAAGGCTTCTGCCACTTCGCCGGGGTCGAGCTTCAGGTCGAAGGGCGGCGTCACCAGCGCGACCACCGGCGTGACGACGAAATTGGTCACCGTGGTGTAGGCGGGCAACTGGCCGATGACCTCGACGCGGTCGTGCGCCAGGCCGACCTCTTCCTCGGCTTCGCGCAGCGCGGTGGCCGCCACGTCGGCATCGTGCGCCTCGGCGCGGCCGCCAGGGAAGCTGACCTGGCCTGCATGGTCGCGCAGATGGTCGGTGCGGCGCGTCAGCAGCACGGTCAGGCCGTCGTCGCGCTGCACCAGCGGCACCAGCACCGAGGCGGCCGCCGCGCGCCGGTCGCTCGTGAAACGGCCGTCACCGGCGAACTCGGGCGCCCAGTCGCCGATGCGGGCGAAGCGTTCGCGCAGCGCAGCCGCGGTGAGGCGGGTGCTGGCAACAGGCGGCAGGTGGGCGTCGAAGCCGACGACCGCAACGGACCGCGGGTCCAGGATGCGCGGTGGCTGCATCCTGTCAACCCGCCGTCACGCGAGTTTTTCTTTGATCCGCGCCGACTTGCCGCTGCGCTGGCGCAGGTAGTACAACTTGGCGCGGCGCACGTCGCCGCGGCGCTTGACCTCGATGCTGGCGATCAGTGGGCTGTAGCTCTGGAACGTGCGCTCCACGCCTTCGCCGCTGGACACCTTGCGCACGATGAAGCTGCTGTTCAGCCCGCGGTTGCGCTTGGCGATGACGACGCCTTCATAGGCCTGCACGCGCTTGCGTGTGCCTTCGACGACGTTGACGTTGACGATCACGGTATCGCCGGGGGCGAACGCGGGAATCGTCTTGTTCAGGCGAGCGATCTCTTCCTGCTCGAGTGTGGCGATGAGGTCCAAGGGGTTCTCCGAAAGCGATCTTGCGCGGGCTTGTGTGGGCCTGTGTGGGCCTGTGTGGGCTTGTAGGCTTGGAAGAAGCGCCGTCGTGTGCGGATGGCGCCTGGTGCCGGCAGAGGATCGAAAAGCCTTCGATTATAGCCCGAGCGCGCTCAGCGCCTGCTCGTCGGACGCCGTCAAGCGCCCTTGTGCGCGGGCCGCGGCGATGAGATCGGGCCGCCGCTGCGCGGTGAGCGCCAGAGCCTGGTTGCGGCGCCAGGCGGCGATGTCACCGTGGTGGCCGGACAGCAGCACCGCCGGCACGGGCACCGCGGCGCCGCCAAGTTGCAGGGTTTCCGGCCGGCTGTAGGCCGGCCCTTCCAGCAGGCCGTCCGAGAAGCTGTCCTGCTGGTGGCTGGGCGCGTTCAGCACGCCTGGCAGCAGCCGCGCCACGGCGTCCAGCAAGGCCAGCGCGGGCAGCTCGCCGCCGGAGAGCACGAAGTCGCCCAGGCTCAGCTCGTGCGTCACGCGGTGGTCGATGAAGCGCTGGTCGATGCCTTCGTAGCGGCCGCACAGCAGCACCGCGCCCGGGCCGGAAGCAAACTGCTGCACCAGCGCCTGGTCGAGCCGGCGGCCGGTGGGCGTGAAATGGACGACAGGCAGCGCAGGGGCCAGCGCGCCCTGCGCACCGCGCTCGCCGCCGATCTTGTCCAGCGCGCGCAGCAGCGGCTCGGCCAGCATCACCATCCCGGGGCCGCCGCCGTAGGGGCGGTCATCGACGCGGCGGTAGGCGTCGTCTGCAAAGTCACGCAGTTGCCACAGCCGCACGTCCATCACCTCGGGCGTGAAGGCACGCCGCGTCACGCCATGGTGGAAGTGCGGCGCGAACAGTTCAGGGAACAGCGTGACGACGTCGAAGCGCATGGCGGCACGGCCGCTAGAAATCGGCCTGCCAATCGACGTGGATGGTGCGGCCCGGCAGATCGACCCGGCCCACGTAGGCATCGACGAAGGGGATCAGCAGCTCGTCGGCGTCGGCTGCCTCCGGGCGGATGCGCAGCACGCAGTGCGGGCCGGTTTCCAGCAAACCCACCACGCGCCCGAGCGGCCGCGCATCGGCGTTGACGACGGTCAGGCCGATCAGATCGACCCAGTAGAACTCGTTGTCGTCTGGCGTCGGAAAGCTGGACCGGGCCACGAACAGGCGGGCACCGGCCAGCGCGGCGGCTGCATCGCGGTCGGCCACTTCCTGCACGGTGGCCACCACCATCTCGCCTTGCTCGCGGGCCTGCACCACATGCAGCATCGGCGGCACCTGGTGGCCGGGCTTGGCTTCGGCGGGCTCGACGAACCAGCGCTTGGAGGAAAACAAGGCCTGCGGGTCGGACGAAAAAGGCTTGACCTTGAGTCCGCCCTTCACGCCCCAGGCGCCGAGGATGCGGCCGACTTCGACGGCATCTTCGGGCTTGGCCGGCTCTGCGACAGCCGGCTGCGGGGTCACGCCGCCTTCTTGGCCTGGTCCACCAGGCGGGCGACGGTGGGCGAAAGCTGTGCGCCGACCCCGGCCCAGTAGCTCACGCGGTCAACGGCCACACGCAGCGGCTGCTCACCACCGGCAGCCATCGGGTTGTAAAAGCCCACGCGCTCGATGAAGCGGCCGTCGCGGCGCTCGCGCGAGTCAGAGACGACGATGTTGTAGAAGGGGCGCTTCTTGGCGCCGCCACGGGCCAGGCGGATCACGACCATGTCAGGGTTCCTTGAATCGGGGCGATCACTGCACCGCGGGAGGACACGCCCCGGGCTCGCAATCAAGATGTTCCCGCCGGTCGTAGATACGCCCTCATCGAGGGCCGTCGCCGGGAAACCGCGCATTATAAACTCGACCGCCTGCAACCCGCAAATCCGATGAGCCCCGTCCTCCTGCGCCCGAGCACCGACGCCGACCTGCCCGCCATCACGGCCATCTACGCCGACAACGTGGCACACGGCACCGGCACCTTCGAGACCGATGCGCCCGACCAGGCCGAGATGGCGCGCCGCCGCGCCGACGTGCTGGCCAAGGGCCTCCCCTGGCTGGTGGCCGAAGACGCTGGCCGGGTGCTGGGCTATGCCTATGCCAACCACTTCCGGCCGCGCCGCGCCTACCGCTTCTGCCTGGAGGACTCGATCTACCTGCACGCCGATGCGCGCGGCCGCGGCATCGGCACACTGCTGCTGGCCGAGCTGTTGGCGCGCTGCGCTGCCGCCGGTGCACGCCAGATGCTGGCGGTGATCGGCGACGCCGACAACGCAGGCTCGATCGGCGTGCACCGCACGCTCGGCTTCGCCCACACCGGCGTGCTGAAGGCCGCCGGCTGGAAGTTCGGCCGCTGGCTCGACGTGGTGCTGATGCAGAAGGCATTGAACACCGGCGCCGCTACCGATCCGGCCGACCCGGCTGCATGACGCAGCAGCCCACTCACCACCGCTCGAAGACCATCGCCACCTGGCTGGCGCTGACGCTGGGCACCCTGGGCATCCACCGCTTCTATCTGCGCGGCTTCGGCGACGTGCTGGGCTGGCTGCACCCGTTGCCCACGGCCATCGGCCTGTTCGGCGTGCTGCGCATGCGCGCCAACGGGCTGGACGACCCGCTGCCCTGGCTGCTGATCCCCGTGCTTGGGCTGATGGTGTCGCAGGCCATGCTTTGCGCCGTCGTCTATGGCCTGACGCCCGACGACAAATGGGCAGCGCGCTACCGCCAGGCCGTCCAGCCCACCGGCTGGGGCCCGGTGCTCGGCGTGATTGCGGCGCTGCTGCTGGGCGGTGCTGTGCTGATGGGCACCATCGCGTTCAGCGTGCAGAAGTTCTTCGAGTGGCAGCTCGATGCACCGGTTCAGAAGACCGCCAGGCTGACCCCGTAGAACACCGCCGCGATGAAGGCCGTGGCGGGAATCGTGAAGACCCAGGCCAGCACGATGCTGCGCGCCAGGCCCCAGCGCACCGCCGACGCATTGCGCACCGAGCCCACGCCGAAGATCGCGCCAGTGATGGTGTGCGTGGTGGATACCGGCACGCCCAGCCCGGTGGCCAGGAACAGCGTGATCGCGCCGCCGGCCTCGGCGCAAAAGCCGCCCACCGGCTTGAGCTTGGTGATGCGCTGCCCCATGGTCTTGACGATGCGCCAGCCGCCGAACAGCGTACCCAGGCCGATGGCGACGTAGCAGCAGACGATCACCCAGGTCGGCGGCAGCGGGTCGCCGGCCTTGGCGTAGCCCGATGCGATGAGCAGCAGCCAGATAATGCCGATGGTCTTCTGCGCGTCGTTGCCGCCATGCCCCAGCGAATACAGCCCCGCCGACATGAGCTGCAGCCGCCGGAACAGGTTGTCCACCCGCAGCGGTGACGCGCGGCGGAAGATCCACGCCACCGCCACCATCATCAACGAGCCGAGCAGGAAGCCGAGCATCGGCGAGATGAAGATGAAGGCCACCGTCTTCAGCACGCCGGCGGCGATGAGCGGCCCGCTGCCGGCCTTGGCCAGCGTGGCGCCGACGATTCCGCCGATCAGCGCATGCGAGCTGCTCGACGGTATGCCGTACCACCACGTCACCACATTCCAGGCAATCGCGCCGATCAGTGCGCCGAACACCACGTGCTGGTCCACCACGCCGGGCTGCACGATGCCTTTGCCGATGGTGGCCGCCACGCTCAGGTGGAAGACGGCAATCGCCAGCACGTTGAAGAAGGCCGCGAAGGCCACCGCCTGCTGGGGCTTCAGCACGCCGGTGGAGACGACGGTGGCAATGGAATTGGCGGCGTCGTGGAAGCCGTTCATGAAGTCGAACAGCAAGGCCAGCACGACCAGCAGCACAACGACCCAGAAGCCGACCGGCAGAGCGTCCATCAGCAGCGCTCCGGCGGCTTCAGGAGTTTTCGAGGACGATGCCTTCGACCAGGTTCGCCACGTCTTCGCAGCGGTCGGAGATCGACTCCAGGTGCTCGTACACCGCCTTCAGCTTGATCAGCTCGCGGGTGTCGGCCTCTTCGCGGAACAGACGCGACATCGCCGAGCGCATCACGCGGTCGGCGTCGGATTCGAGGCGGTCGATTTCCTCGCACATCTTCAGCGCCGACTCGGCCACCGCCGCTTCCTTCAGCCGCGGCAGCAGCGTCACCACGTGCTGCACGCGCTCGCAGCAGCGCACGGAGATCTCGGTCAGCCGCACCACGTCGTCGCTGAGGTGCTGAAGGTCGTACAGCGACATCACCTCGCTGCTGTCTTGCAGCAGGTCGAGGATGTCGTCCATCGCGTTGATGAGGCCGTGGATCTGCTCGCGGTCGAGTGGCGTGATGAAGGTCCGGTGCAGCATGCGGTGGACCTCGGCGGTCACCTTGTCGGCAGCGCGTTCTGCCGCCCCGACCTCGGTGCCGTACTTGTCGCGCAGGGCCGGGTCTGCGTAGTGCTGCACCAGCAGCATGAAGGCACGCGCGCCCTCGGCGATCTGCCTGCCGTGGTCGTTGAACATCTCGAAGAAGTTGCCTTCGCGCGGCAGCAGCTTGCCGAAGAACATGGGGCCTTTCGGTGTCACCGGTCCGTCACCGGTTTGTCGTCGAAAGATTGTAGGGCTGCGCCCTGCTACGACCGGAAGATGAAGTACACCGCGCCCACCATGCACAGCCCGGCCCAGAGGTAGTCCCACTTCAGCGGCTGGCCCATGTAGAACACCGCGAAGGGCACGAAGACCGCCAGCGTGATGACCTCCTGCCCGATCTTCAATTGCGCCAGCGTGTAGCCATGCTGGAAGCCGATGCGGTTGGCCGGCACCTGAAGCAGGTACTCGAACAGCGCGATGCCCCAACTGATCAGCGCCGCCACCAGCCAGGGCTTGTCGGCCAAATTCTTCAGGTGGCCGTACCAAGCCACCGTCATGAACAGGTTCGACAACACCAGCAACCCGAAGGTCTGGACGGGAATCGGCAGGGCGGACAAGGTCATGGCAGCTTCTCGATGGCTTGGTCGGTGAGGCCGCCACGCCAAGCAATCAGCGCGCCCAGCAGCGGGTGCTGCAACGCTGGCGCCAGCTCCAGCAGCGGCAGCAGCACGAAGGCGCGCTGGTGCAGCCGCGGGTGCGGCACGGTCAGCAGCGGGCCGTCGATGCACTGCTGGCCGTAGAGAAGCAGGTCGAGGTCCAGCGTGCGGGGTGCGTTGCGGTAGGGGCGCTGGCGGCCGTGCTGCTGCTCGATGGACTGCAGCGCCTGCAGCAGCACCAGCGGTTCGAGCGCGGTGTCGATCTGCACAACACCATTGGTGAAGTCCGGGCCTTGCGCATCGACCGGGGCGCTGCGGTACAGCGACGACCGGCCTTCGAGCACGGTGCCGGGCAGCGCCGCGATCTGATGGACGGCATCGGCCAGCGTGGCGCGCGCATCACCGAGGTTCGCGCCCAGGCCGATGAAGGCTTGCATCGGCCGCGTTATTCAGGGGCCGGCGACGGCGGCGTTGCGGCTGCAGATGCGGGTTTGCGGCGGCGCCTGCGCTTGCGCCGGGCGGGGGCGTCAGCGCCGGCCGCGGCGGGCCCGGACGGCTCGGACGGCTCGTCCGGCTCGTCCGGCTCTGCCTGTTTGTCGGCGTCGCCGCCGGCCGGCTCTCGCGCCTGGGCCGCCTCGCCGGCCAGCGCCGGTGCGGGCGGCGCCCGGCGGCGCTGTGGCGCGCCCGCTGCGGGCTTGGCGCGCAAGTCGTGCAGCAAGGCTTCGCGCTCGTCGTCGCTGCCCAGGTGGAAGTCTTCCCACCAGTCGGCCAACTCGGCCGCGATCTCGCCGACGTCGGCGCGCAGGCGCAGGAAGTCGTAGCCGGCGCGGAAGCGCGGCTGGTCAATGAGCGCGCGGGCCGAGTTCACCGTGCGGCGCTCGAAGCGCGGCTGCATCAGCCAGATCTCGCGCATGTCGGCGGCCAGCTTGCCACGGCCGGAGATGTCGCCGATGCGGGCCTCGAACACCGCGTCCACCGCCTGTTGAAGCGCCGGGAAAGGCGCCTCGCCGGCATCGCGCAGCGCGCTCCAGCGGTCCAGCACGTCATGCCACAGCATGCAGGCCAGCATGAAGCTGGGCACCACGCTGCGGCCGTCGGCGACGCGGGCGTCCGTGTTCTCCAGCGCCAGGCGCACGAAGGTCTGGCGCGCGGGGTTGGCCTTGTCCTGCGCCAGCACCGCGTCCAGCACCGGGAACAGGCCACGGTCGAGGCCCTGCTTCTTGAGTTCGTCGATGCTGCGCAGCGCGTGTCCGGTCTGCAGCAGCTTGATCATCTCGTCGAACATGCGCGACAGCGGCACGTTGGCCAGCAGCGCGGCCATCTTGCGGATCGGCGCCTTGGTGGCGGGCTCGATCTCGAAGCCGAGCTTGGCCGCGAAGCGCACCACGCGGATGATGCGCACCGGGTCTTCGCGGTAGCGGGTTTCGGGGTCGCCGATCATTCGCAGCACGCGGCGGCGCGAATCGGCCAGGCCGCCGTGGTAGTCCACCACCAGTTGCGTGGTGGGGTCGTAGTACATCGCGTTGACGGTGAAGTCGCGCCGCGCCGCGTCCTCCACCTGCGGGCCCCAGACGTTGTCGCGCAGCACGCGGCCGCTGGCATCGACCACATGCTTCTTCTCGGCGATCTCGGTGCGAGAGGTCTTCTCGTTGCCCGGCACCTGGTCGGCGGCGGCGGCGTCGAGGTAGGCGCGGAAGGTCGAGACCTCGATCACCTCGTGCTCGCGGCCACGGCCGAAGACCACATGCACCAGCCGGAAGCGGCGGCCGATGATGAAGGCGCGGCGGAACAGCGCCTTCACCTGCTCGGGCGTGGCGTCGGTTGCCACGTCGAAGTCTTTCGGCCGCAGGCCGACCAGCAGGTCGCGCACCGCGCCGCCGACGATGTAGGCCTCGAAGCCGCCGTCCTTCAGCGTCTTGACCACGCGCACGGCGTTGTCGTCGAGCAGGCTGGCGTCGATGCCATGTTCCGTCGCAGCCACTTCGACGCGTGCGCCGAGCGGAATCTCGGGCACGGCCTCGACGGGGGGCGTGGCGTCCGGCGTGAAGTCTGGCGTGACCTCAGGCCGGGGCGCCTTGCCGAGCAGGCGGTCGATGAATTTCTTGATCATGTGAACAGGTCGAGAACGGGCCAGCCGCGCTGCAGCGCGACACTGCGCAAGGACGGGCCGGGGTTGGTGGCCACCGGGTGGCTGACATGTTCGAGCAGCGGCAGGTCGTTGCTGGAATCGCTGTAGAAGCTGCACCGCTCGAAGTCCGCAAGTGTGCGGCCTGCTCCAGCCAGCCACTGCTGCACGCGCACGATCTTGCCATCACGGAAGGCGGGCACGCCGTGGATGGCGCCCGTCACGCGGCCGGAGGCGTCGCGCTCCAGCTCGGTGGCGATCAGCGTGCCGACGCCGAACAAGGCCGCGATCGGCCGCGTGATGAAGTCGTTGGTGGCGGTGACGATGGCCAGCTCGTCGCCCGCGTCGCGGTGCCGGCGCACCAGCGCCAGCGCCGCCGGATGCAGCGCCCGGGCCGCCACTTCGTCGGTGAAGCGGGCGCTGGCGGCGGCCAGCTCGGCGGCGTCCCGGCCGCGCCACGGCGCGGTGCAGAACTCGACGTAGGCAGCGATGTCGAGCCTGCCTTGCTGGTACTGCTGGAAGAAGGCGTCGTTGCGCCTTCGATAGGCGTCGCCGTCGGCCCAACCCAGGCGGATCAGGAATTCTCCGAAGGCGTGGTCGGAGTCGCCTTGCAGCAAGGTGCCGTCGAGGTCGAACAAGGCCAGATTCATCGCGCCGCGCTTTCCTCGGCCAGCATGGCGCGCACCAGCGGCACGGTGACCGCGCGCGAGCGGGCCAGCGCAAACTCGTCCAGCCTGTCCAGCAAGCCCATCAGGTGCTTGAGATCGCGCGGGTAGCGGGTCAGCAGGTGGTCCATCACGTCGTCGGACAGCAGGATGCCGCGGCGGTCAGCCTCGCGGCGCAGCGCGGCGCGGGTTTCGGCCTCGCCCAGCGGCTGCATCGCGAAGACATGGCCCCAGCCGAGCCGGGTGCGCAGGTCGTCGCGCAGCGGCAGGTCCACCGGGGGCAGCGTGCCGGCCGCCGCAACCTGCACGCCCTCGGTGGCCGCTTCGACGAACAACGCAAAAGCGGCCTGCTGGGCCTGCGCGTCGAGCGCGTCGCAGCGGTCGATCACGATCAGCGACCAGTCGGGCGCCATCGGCCACGGTGCTGCATCACCCGCGTTGAACCAGCCCACGCGCTGGCCGGACTGCTGGCATGCATGCGCCAGCGCACGCAGCAGATGCGTCTTGCCGCTGCCGCTGGCGCCCCACAGGTACACCGGCGCAGACGGCATCGCCAGACGGCGCAGATGCTCCAGCGCCGCCGCATTGGCGCCGGGCAGGAAGCTGTCGAAGGTGGGCAGCGGTTCGGGGCCGATGGCGAGCGGAATCTGCTTCATCGTCAATGCAGCGTGGGCCGCCAGGGCCGGCTTGCGGCGGCCAGGCGCTCGCGCAGCGCGGCGGCATCGTCGGCGTCGGGGCGGTGTTCGAGGTAGAGCGACAGGTCGGCCAGCGCGGCGCTGCGGTGGCCCGATGCAGCGTGCGCCAGGCCGCGGTCACGGCGCTCTTCCCAGGCTTGCGGCAGCAGCACCACCAGCCTGTCCAGCACCTGAAGCAGCCGCGGCCAGTCGGCGGCCGTCTGGTGGATGTGCTTCAGGTTGCGCAGCAGCCGCGCGATCACGTCGCGCGGCGGCGCCGATTGCAGGAACAGGCCGAGCGGCGCCTCGAACTCGCCCACCAGCCCGCGCTGGCGCCGGAAGGGCAGCAAACGCTCGTCGAGTTCTTCGCGCGACAGCGAGTGGCCGCTGAAGGGGTCGAGCACCACCTCGCCGCGCGGCATGCGCAGCTTGACAAGGAAGTGGCCAGGAAACGAGACGCCGCTGGCTTCCAGGCCGATCTGCGACGCGATCTCGATGTAGAGCAGCGCCAGGCTGATGGGAATGCCGCGGCGCAGCGCGAGCACGTCGCTGAGGTAGCTGTTGCGCGGGTCGTGGTAGTCGTTCACGTTGCCGGCGAAGCCCAGTTCCTGGAAGAAGTAGCGGTTCAGCAGCCGCAGCCTGTGCAGCGGCGCCGTGTCGGCCGGCAGGCGCTTCTTCAGCCGGTGCGCCAGGCCGTCGATCTGCGCCAGCACGTCTTGCGGCGCCAGTTGCGGGTAGGCGTCTTGCGCCACCGCGATGGCTGCCTCGGTGACCGAAAGGCTGGCGTCGTCTGCCACCAGCGCGGCGAAGTACTCCAGCGCGGTCGGCGCTTCGAAATGCAGCGGGCTGCCCATGTCTGCGAAGTGTAGGTCAGCCGCGCCGCGCGAGTTCGCGCAGGCGCAAGCCGCTGGCCAGCAGCAGCACGAGGTAGCCGGCCGCCGATGCGGCCAGCACGGCTGCCATCCAGCCCGCGCGCCGGCCGGGCTGCGCTTGCAGGCCGATCCAGTCGATGGCTTGCGCCGCCCAGGCCAGGCCTGCACCCAGCACTGCGCTGGCGATCAGCACGCGCAGCCCGTACGCCAGCCAGCCGGGCCGCGGGCTGTAGGCACCGCGGCGCAGCAGGCCGCGCAGCAGCAGCGCTGCATTCAGCGTGGCGCCCAGGCCGATGGACAAGGCCAGCCCGGCATAACCCACCAGCGGCACCAGCACCGCGTTCAGCGCCTGCGTGGCGAGCAGCACGCCGATGGCGATCTTCACCGGCGTGGCAGTGTCGTTCTGCGCATAGAAGCCGGGTGCCAGCACCTTGACGGCCACCAGCCCCATCAGGCCAACGCCCCACCCCACCACCGCACGGCTGGTCTGCGCCACGTCGGCGGCCTGGAACGCGCCGTAGTGGAACAACACCGCCACCAGCGGCTGTGCGAAGACCAGCAGCGCCACCGCGCAAGGCAGCGCCAGCAGCAGCACCAGGCGCAGGCCCCAGTCGAGCATGTCGGAATAGGCCTGGGCGTCGTCGCGGCCCTGCGCCGCCGCCAACTGCGGCAGCAGCACCACGCCCATCGTCACACCGAGCAGCGCGGTCGGGAACTCCATCAGCCGGTCGGCATAGGTGAGCCAGGACACCGCGCCCACCTGCACATGCGATGCGATCTGGGTGTTCACCAGCATCGAGATTTGCGAGACCGACACGCCCAGCAGCGCGGGCGCCATGCGTTGGAGGATCTGCCGCACGCCAGCGTCGCGCCAGGCCGCGCGCACCCGTGCCGGGCGCACGCCGATGCGCGGCAGCAGGCCCAGCGAACGCAAGGCCGGGATCTGCACCGCCGCCTGCAGCACCCCGCCGCAGATCACGCCGCCAGCCATTGCGAGGATGGGCTCGATACCGCGGCCAGCCAGCCAGGGCGCGCCGAAGATCGCTGCCACGATGCAGCTCAGGTTCAGCAGCACCGGCGTGACGGCCGGCACCGCGAAGCGCCGCCAGGTGTTCAGGATGCCGGCCGACAAGGCCACCATCGACATCAGGCCGACGTAGGGGAACATCCAGCGCGTCATCAGCACCGCGGCGTCGAAGCGCTGCAGCCCGGAGGCCATCAGCCACACCAGCAGCGGCGCGGCCAGCACACCGGTGGCGCTGGCCGCCAGCAGCACCCAGGCCAGCGCGGTGGCCACGGCGTCGATGAGCCGGTGCGTCGCGGCATCGCCTTCGCGTTCGCGCGTGGCGGCCAGCAAGGGCACGAAGGCCTGCGAAAAGGCACCCTCGGCGAACAGCCGGCGAAAGAGGTTGGGAATGCGGAAGGCGACGTTGAAGGCGTCGGTGGCCGCGCTGGCGCCGAAGGTGGCGGCGACGAGCTGCTCGCGCACCAGGCCGGTGACGCGCGATGCCAGGGTCAACAGCGAAACGGTGGAAGCGGCCCGGAGAAGGTTCACAGGAATCGTTGCGGCGGCCGTGCGGCGCCGGAGGTTGCAAGGGTCGGCCGGGTCAGCCAGCAAGTATAAGTGCGCTATACTCGACGCTCTTTGCCTCTCACGCATCACTGAACATTCAGCATGGCCACCTCGTCCAAAGCCAAGAAGAAGACCGTTCGCCTCGCCTCGGGCCGCAAGCGCGCCCGCCAGGACGTGGTGCTGAACGCCGCCAACTCGTCGCTGCGCTCGCGCTTTCGCACCGTGGTGAAGAACGTCGTCAAGGTGGTTGCCACCGGCGACAAGGCCAAGGCGGCTGAAACCTTCAAGGACGCGCAACGCGTCATCGATTCGGTGGCCGACAAAGGCATCTTCCACAAGAACAAGGCAGCACGCCTGAAGAGCCGTTTGTCCGCCAAGGTCAAGGCGCTGGCTCTGGCCGCCTAGCCACCCTGCCCCGTGCCAACAAAAGGCCTGCATTGCAGGCCTTTTGCGTTGTTGCGAGGCACTCTTCAGCCGGGCGGCAGGATCGCTGGCGCCTCGGCCACCTGCAGCCCGTTGTCGCGCCCGAAGTTCATCACGAAGTCCCAGGCCATCGGTTCGATCTCGCGCAAGGCCTCGTTGACGATCACGCACTTCACCCCGCCGACCAGCCGCGGCACGCAGTAGGGCGAGTAGCCGATGAAGGCGCCGATGCCGCCTTGCATGCCGCCCGGGCGGAAGCTGGACATCGCGCCGGCCAGGCGCTCGGCCCAGTCGCTGGGGCGGAATGGCCGACCGTCGCTGGTGATGCCCTGGATCACGAATTGCCGCGGCTTGGACGAGGTGTTTGGGGTCATCGGCAGCGCCGCATTGTGCCCCTGATTGCTGCGACGCAGCACGCCGCCGTGCGCCCGTAGAATCGCGGGCCCTGCTGTCCCGTTGCCCTCTCCGCGCTTCTCGAAGGAACCGCCATGAACGCGCCTGACACCGCCGTGATGTCCTCCATGCCGCATGTGATGAACACCTACGGTCGCCTGCCCTTGGCGCTATCGCACGGCAAGGGCTGCTGGGTCTGGGACAGCGAAGGCCGCAAGTACCTCGACGGCCTGGGCGGCATCGCCGTCAACACGCTGGGCCACGGCCACCCGAAGCTGGTGCCGGCGCTGCAGGACCAGGTGGCGAAGCTGATCCACAGCTCCAACTACTACGAGGTGCCGTTGCAGGAGCAGCTTGCTGCCAAGCTGTGCGAACTGTCGGGCCTGTCGTCGGTCTTCTTCTGCAATTCGGGCCTGGAAGCGAACGAAGGCGCGCTCAAGATCGCGCGCAAGTACGGCCACGACAAGGGCATTGCGCGGCCCGAGATCGTGGTCTATGAGGCGGCGTTCCACGGCCGCTCCATCGCCACCTTGTCGGCCACCGGCAATGCGAAGGTGCAAAAGGGCTTCGAGCCGCTGGTCGAGGGCTTCGTCCGCGTGCCGCTGAACGACCTGGCGGCCATCGAGAACGTGGCGCGCAGCAACCCCAACGTGGTGGCGGTGTTCCTCGAAGTGATCCAGGGCGAAGGCGGCATCAACGCCACGCGCACCGAGTACCTGCAAGCCTTGCGCAAGCTCTGCGACCAGCAAGACTGGCTGCTGATGCTGGACGAAGTGCAGTGCGGCCTGGGCCGCACCGGCAAGTGGTTTGCGCACCAGTGGGCCGGCATCCGCCCCGACGTGATGCCGCTGGCCAAGGGCCTGGGCTCGGGCGTGCCCATCGGCGCCATCGTCGTCGGCCCGAAGGCCAAAGACGTGCTCGGCCCCGGCAACCACGGCACAACCTTCGGCGGCAACCCGCTGGCGATGCGCGCCGGCGTCGAGACGCTGCGCATCATGGAAGAAGACGGCCTGCTGGAGAACGCCGCCGCCGTGGGCAAGGTGTTGCACGACGCGCTGGTGGACGGCCTGGCCGGCGAGAAGGGCGTGCTCGAATTCCGCGGCGCCGGGCTGATGATCGGCATCGCACTCGACCGCCCCTGTGGCGTGCTGCTGGGCCGCGCGGCCGACGCCGGGCTCTTGATCAGCGTGACGGCCGACCGCGTGATCCGCCTGCTGCCGTCGCTCATTCTTTCGGCCGATGAAGCGCGGCAGATGGCCGCCCTGCTGTGCCCGCTGGTGAAAGAGTTTCTCGCCGAGCCGGCATGAAGCCAGGCCGCTCGCTGATGAAGCACTACCTCCAGTTCAAGGACTTCCGCGCCGAGGAATACGCCTACCTGTTCGAGCGCGCCAGGATCATCAAGACGCGCTTCAAGAACTACGAGCGCTACCAGCCGCTGGTGGACCGCACGCTGGCGATGATCTTCGAGAAGGCCAGCACGCGCACCCGCGTCAGCT
>CAXTHW010000031.1:0-68912 GCA_964244245.1 uncultured Rubrivivax sp.
ACCTGCTGGTGCTGCCCAACATCGACGCCGCCAACATCGCCTACAACCTGCTCAAGACCGCAGCAGGCGGCGGCATCGCGATCGGCCCGGTGCTGCTGGGTGCGGCCAAGACGGTGCACATCCTGACGCCGTCTGCCACCGTGCGGCGCATCGTCAACATGACAGCATTGACAGTTGCCGACGCCAACGCGATCCGCTAGGAATGCGGCACATGTGAGCGCCCACTGATTACCCTCACCGTCTGCCCCATTTTTGGGCAGAGACTTGAGTTTTTAGGGGGGTTCCGGTAGCATTCTGGTTTGCTTTTTCAGGGTTAACCCGTGTTTTGCTCCGGTCAGGCCAAGAGGGGTGCCGTACTCCGACAGGCGTTTCGCAAGTGGGGGTTCGCTGTCGCAGTGGCCTCGTGCTTGGTGGCCGGCAGCGTTGGCGTCCAGGCGCGCACGGCTGCCCCAGCGTCGGCCAGCGTCCTGCTCGGCGCGCTGCCGGAGCAGGCGCAGACCACCTGGCGCCTGGTGCACAGCGGCGGCCCTTTTCCCTACCACAAGGATGGCGCGGTGTTCGGCAACCGGGAACGCCGGCTGCCGGCGCAGCAGCAGGGCTACTACCGCGAATACACCGTCAAGACACCGGGTGCGGCCGACCGTGGCGCCCGCCGCATCATCTGCGGCGGCCAGCGGCCAACCGCTCCCGACACCTGTTTCTACACCGCCGACCATTACGCGAGCTTCAACCGCATCGCGCCTTGACCGTCGGTGACCTTTTCCCCTGTTTCCCTGTTGATTGAAGAAGGAGGCAAGCGACCATGCAGTTGCAGACCGTCCGCCCCAATATCGTCCAAGCGATACGAGCCTACAGAGTCGAGGATTTGATGCAGGCCGCCAGCGGCGCCGGGCAGCATTTTCTCTACGCCAATTTGTCCAGCGTGCAGTCCAAGCAGGAAGTGCTGGAGGGCATCGCCACGGCGTTCACCTTCCCGCCCCATTTCGGCAAGAACCTCGATGCGCTGTACGACTGCATGACCGACCTCGTCCACAAGGCCGGGCAGCAGCCGGGCTTCGTGGTGGTGCTGGAGCAGTTGCCCGACAACCCGCGCTTCGACCGCGAAGCACGCGAGCAGTTGCTCGATGTCTTCCGCGACGCGGCCGATTACTGGGCGGACCGACGAATACCATTCAGGTGCTTCTATTCTTTTCAGTAGCCCGCTCCCCCGAAATCGGGTCAGGGGAGCGGGCGATGGAAACGGCCCACACCACCGCCACCGCAGTCAAGCCGGCAGCCAAGCCTGCCGTGCCCAAGACCGGCGCCAATCCCAACTTCGGCATGAACATGCCGATGATGTGCAGCGCCTTCGACACCGCCGCCTGGCTGAACGCGGCCTGAGGCTGCGTTCTCAAGCCTGCGGCTGAATGGCCGACACTTGGCGCACCAGCGCCAGGTAGTCCGCCACCGGCACTTCTTCGGCGCGGCGCTGGAGGTCGAACACGACCTTCGCGCCGCGTTCTTCCATCCAGCGCCCCAGCGTGTGGCGCAGCAGCTTGCGCCGCTGCGAGAAGGCCACGGCCACCACCTCGCCCAGCAGCGCTGCGTCCACTCCCGTGGCCAACGGCAGCGGCTGCATGCGCACCACGGCCGAGTGCACGCGCGGCGGCGGGTCGAAGGCCTCGGGCGGCACGTCGAGCACGTTCTCGATGTCGTAACGCCACTGAAGCATCACCGTCAGCCGGCCGTAGTCCTTGTTGCCGGGGGCGGCGGCCATGCGCTGGACCACTTCGCGCTGCAGCATGAAGTGCTGGTCGGCCACCACGTCGGCACATTCCAGCAGGTGGAAGAGGATGGGCGTGGAGATGTTGTAGGGCAGGTTGCCCACCACGCGCAGCGGCCTCCCGGCGGCGGCCGCCAATGCGCGGAAATCGACCTTCAGCACGTCGGCCTCGATCACATGCAGGCGCGGCTCGTGGCGCAGGCGCTGGGCCAGGTCACGGTCGAGTTCGATCACGGTGAGCCGGTCGATGCGCTCCAGCAGCGGGCGGGTCATCGCGCCCAGGCCGGGGCCGATCTCGACCAGCGCCTCACCGGCACGCGGGGCGATGGCATCGACGATGCCTTCGATCACCGCGTCGTCGGTCAGGAAGTGCTGGCCGAAGCGCTTGCGCGCCTGGTGGCCGGCGGTCAAGTCGGCGGCTCGCGCATCTCGACGTAGGCGCGGGCGCGCAAGTCCTTGGCCCAATCGTTGTAGGCGTCCTCGAACTTCTGCTCGCGCAACACGTTGCGCGCCTGCTCCCGCAACTGCTTCATGTCCTGTGCCGTCTCGCGCCGCTCCAGCACCTGGATCAGATGGACGCCGAAGCGCGACACCACCGGCGGCGAGATGCCCCCCGCAGGCAGCTTGTTCATCGCCTCCTCGAACTCCGGCACCATCGTGCCCGGGCCGGCCCAGCCCAGCTCGCCGCCGTTGGCTGCCGAGCCGTCTTCCGACACCTGGCGCGCCAGGTCGTCGAAGCTGCGGCTGCCGCTTTCGATCTGGCGCTTGTAGTCGGCCAGCCGGCGCGCCGCGGTCTCTGCCGTGAGCTGCGCCGAGGTGCGCAGCAGGATGTGCCTGGCCCGCGTCTGGGTGACCTTCATCACGTTGTCGCTGCGCTCCACCACCTTCAGCACATGAAAGCCGGCACCCGAGCGCAGCAGCGTGGGCGCCACCTGCCCGCTGCCCAGGCCGCGCGTGGCCTCGACGAAGATGTCCGGCAGCCGCGACGCAGGGCGCAGCCCGATCTCGCCGCCCTTGGCCTTGTTGCCGTCTTCCGACAGCTCGCGCGCCACCGCGGCGAAGTCTTCGCCGGCCTTTACGCGGGCCAGCGCTGCGTCGGCACGGGCGCGGCGCGCGGCCTGCGTGGCCTCGTCTGCGCCTTCGGGCACGGTGACGAGGATCTGCGCCAGGTTCAGCTCCGGCTCGGCCTTGCTGGCGACGCGCTGCTTTTCGATCAGCTCGTCGATGTCGGCATCGCTGATCTTGATGCGGCCATACACCTCGCGCTCGCGTGTGCGCTCGATCATCATCTGGTCGCGCAGGTTGGCGCGAAAGCGCGGGTAGTCGATGCCTTCTGCACGCAGCCGCTCGCGCAACTGGTCCAGCGTGATCTGGTTCTGCTGCGCGACGTTCTGCACCGCGCGGTCGAGTTCGGGCTCCTCGATGCGCAGGCCGCTGTCGCGCGCATAGGTGACGATGACCCGCTCGTCGATGAGCGAGTCCAGCACCTGCTGGCGCAACTGCGGGTCTGGCGGCAGCCTGGCGCCGGCGCGCTTGGCGTCTTCTTCGGCACGCTCGTAGCGGCGCTCCACCTCACCGGCCGTGACCAGCTCCTGGTTGACGATGGCGACGATGTAGTCGCCATTGCGCAGGCGCTGCGCGCCGGCCGTGCCGAGCAGGCCCGCCAAGGCCAGGGCTGCGGTCAGTGCTGCCAGCGGGTGGCGTGAGGAAAATTTCAGATCGCTCATTCTTCGTGTGGTCGCGCTGGGTCGCTGCTTCAGTCGTCGGCTGCCGAGGAAAGGCGGCGGTCGTCGCGCAGCAGCCGGTAACCGGGGATATTGTCCTTCAAGACTTTCAGCGGATTGGAGCCGATGCGCGAGAGCCCCACCAGCTCCAGTTGGATCAACAGCCGGGTGGTCGCCTCGCTGCGGCCGGTGGACAGGCGCTCGGCCACCACGCGGCCGATCCAGCAGCCGGCGTCGTACTCGAAGCCGACGATGGAATCGGTGATGCGGCTGTCCCGCATGCTGTAGTTGAAGCGGCCCACCGAGTACCACGCGCCGCCGCAGCCCTTGCTGCCGCCTCCTCGCAAAGCCGCCGCGCCCACGCCGCTCTGGCCGGCCTGCGCCGCCGCCTCGGCCGCGGTGGGCGTGCCGCTCAGGCGCAGCGGCCATTGCCAGCCCACCTCGAGCTGCTCGCTCAAGCCGCGCGCGAAGCGGTACGTGGTGCTGAAGGTGCGGAACGGCCCCGGCGAGTAGCGCACGCCGAAGATCGAGCGCACCGGGCGCGACACGTCTGGGCTGTACTGCAAAGAGCCGTCCAGCGTCCACTGCGGCAGCAGGCTGGTGGAGCCGAGAAGCAGGATGTCGGAGAAGCGCTGCTGCAACGGCGCGCCATCGACCGTGCCGTCCGCATTGGCCGTCACCTGCTGGTCGCGGAACAGATAGCGCTGCACGACGCCCAGGCGCAGCGCTTCGGCGCCGCTGTCGGCGTCCACCAGGCGCGTGGTGACGCCGGTGGTGAGCTGGTGCGCGTCGGAGACCCGGTCCACGCCGGAAAACGCGTTCTCCGAGTAGATGGACGCGAGGTTGAAGTCCTTGCCCGCGGCATCGAAGTTGGGCAGGCCGCTCTGCGCGCGGAACGGCGTGTTGACATACAGCAGCCGCGGCTCCAGCGTCTGCCGCAGCGCGCGGCCGAAGGCGGTGGTCTGGCGCTCGAACTCCAGCCCGGCGTCGGCGCTGAGCGTCGGGATCACGCGCGATGCGCTGCGCCGCCCATCGCCGAAGGCCTGCTCCGTGCGGTAGCTGGCGGCGTTGAACGACAGCTTGGGCACGAACCACATGCCGTCGTCGCGCCAGGGGCGGCTGAGCGCGCCCAGCAGGTGGACACGCGCGCCGGTGAGGCGCTTGGGGTTGGGTTCGCCGTCCGGCAGCGTGAAGCGGTTGATCTCGCTTTCCAGCGCGTACTCCAGGCCGGCACTGGCCGGCCCGGCCGGCCCGCCGATGCGCAGGCCGAGCTGCGGGCTGCGCTGGTAGGGCGGCGTGACGAGTTGGTCGCTGCCCTGCAACACTTGCCAGTGCTGCACACGGGCATAGGCCAGGCCGCTGCTGGCACCGGCGGCCAGCGTCTGCTCGATTCCGGCACGGCCGTTCAACAGGCGCGGCGTGAGGCTGCGGCCGGCATCGGGGAAGTCTTTCCACCAGGCGTCGTCGGAGACGCGCACCACGTCGGCTGCATAGCGCAGGCCGGCGCCCAGCGTGCCGTCGTGCGTCCACTGCACGGCCGCGCGCGACTGGCCGAAGACGCGGTCGTTGGGCAGCGCGTTGAGGTTGAGGCTGCCGCCGAGCGCAGGCTCCAGATAGCGGAACTCGGTCTCCAGCCCGAGGCCGCGGCGCGTGATGATGCGCGGCGTCAGCGTGGCGTCGCGGTTCGGTGCGATGTTCCAGTAGTACGGCACCGACAACTCGAAGCCGCTGCGGCTGTCGAGGTTGACACTGGGTGGCAGCCAGCCCGATTTGCGCTCGTCGCTGAGCGGAAAGGTCAGCCGCGGCAGCGCCAGGATGGGCGTTCCCAGGAAGCGCAGCACGGCGCCTTCTGCAACGCCCGTGTTGGTGTCGAAGTCCAGCCGCACGCGGCGGGTCTCAAGCACCCAGTCGGGGTCGCCAGAGCCATCACGCGGGCAACTGGTGTACACGGCGTTGCTGGCGGTGGCGCGGGCGCTGTCGAGGAAGTCGATGCGCTCGGCCCGGCCGCCGGCACCGAGCTGGGTGAACTCGAACACCGGCGCCAGGAAGAAGCCCTGGAAGCGCTGCACGTGAAGCTGCAACTCCGGGCCGCTGTAGATGGCGCCGTCGCTCTGGATGCGCACGTTGCCGCGCGCCTTGGCCAGGTCGTCGGCCTGGTCGTAGCTCAGCCGGTCGGCGTTGATGGTGAGGCCGCCGCGGCGGAACTCCACCGCGCCTTCGGCCACGGCGTCGAGGTCGGGGCGGGCGCGGATGTCCTGCGCGCGCAGAATGATCGGCAGCCGCCGCGCCGCCTCTCCGCGCGGCGGCGGCTGCAGGCTGCGGCTGGGTT
Organism: uncultured Rubrivivax sp.; assembly: GCA_964244245.1. Taxonomy (GTDB): domain Bacteria; phylum Pseudomonadota; class Gammaproteobacteria; order Burkholderiales; family Burkholderiaceae_C; genus Rubrivivax. The sequence continues at coordinate 5,816 of CAXTHW010000031.1, forward strand.
CGAGCGCCACCGCGGCGCCGTCCTGTGCCCGTGCGCCACTGCCGCCGAACAACAAGCCCGCCGCGAGGGCCAGCGGTGTGATTCGCATTTGTAGAATCGATTATCCATGAGCATCCACGGCATCGCCCTTCCCGCCAGCGCTGCTGCCGGCACCGTGGCATGGGCCGATCCAGCCCGCGGGCAGGCCTTTGCTGGCTGGCTTGCCGGCATCGCCCCGCGCCATCGCATCGACCCGTCCACGCTGGCCCCGGCGTCGGCCGACGCCAGCTTTCGCCGCTACCTCCGCGTGGCCGCGGGCGACGGCCATCTGGTCATCATGGACGCACCGCCGCCGCTGGAGAACGTGCGCCCTTTCGTGCAGGTGGCCGGGCTCATCAGCGCCGCCGGCCTGCACGCGCCGCAGGTGCTGGAGTGCGACGCAGAACAGGGCTTCCTGCTTCTCACCGACCTGGGCAACACGCTGTACCTGGACGCACTGCGCCAGGCAGACGCCGGGCAGGCCGACACGCTGATGCGTGCGGCGCTGGCCGCGCTGGTGCAGTTGCAGGCACGCGTGCCGGCCGACGCGCTGCCGCCCTATGACCAGACACTGCTCGCGCGCGAGCTGGCCCTGTTTCCCACCTGGTGCGTCGAGCGGGAATTCGGCATCACCTGGGGTGGCGCCGAGCAGGAAAGCTGGCAGCGCATCTGCAGCCTGCTGGTGGGCAGCGCGCTGGCGCAGCCCACCGTGGCGGTGCACCGCGACTGGATGCCGCGCAACCTGATGGTGGCCGAGCCCAACCCCGGCATCCTCGACTTCCAGGACGCCGTGCGCGGCCCCATCAGCTACGACCTGGCCTCGCTGCTGCGCGACGCCTTTGTCTCGTGGGACGAAGCGCAGGAGCTCGACTGGGCCGTGCGCTGGTGGGAGATGGCGCGGCGCCAGAAGCTGCCGCTGGGCGACAGCTTCGCCACCGACTTCGGCGAGTTCTGGCGCGCGCTGGAGTGGATGGGGCTGCAGCGCCACCTGAAGGTGATGGGCATCTTCTGCCGCCTGAAGCACCGTGACGGCAAGCCGCAGTACGCCCAGGACCTGCCGCGCTTCTTCGGCTATGCCAACAAGGTGGCGATGCGCTACCGGCCGCTGCAGCCGCTGGTGGCGCTGCTGGAGCCGCTGTCGGGCACGCGGCTGGAGAGCGGCCTGACGTTCTGAAGCCGGGCCGCCTTGCTGTCGGCCGTCGCTTCAAGGCGCGGGCAGGATCACCTTGTCGATGGTGTGGATCACGCCATTGCTGGCCAGCGCATCGGTTGCCGTGATGTTGGATTTGCGACCACGGCTGTCGGTGATGGCCAGCGTGGCATCGACCGTGATGGTCTCACCCTGCAGCGTGGTGATGGCCGTGCCCAGCGGCACATCGGCCTTCAGCACCCGACCGTTGACGACGTGGTAGGTCAGCACCTTGGTCAGCAGCGCGGTGTCGGCCAGCAGTTGCTGCTTGGTCAGGCCCAGCTCGGCCAGCAACGCGGTGAAGGCTGCATTGGTGGGCGCGAAGACGGTCAGCGGGCCGGCGGCCGACAGCGCGCCTTGCAGGTTGGCGGCCAGCACGGCCTCGACGAGGATGCTGAAGTCGGGTGCCGCCTGCGCCGTCTGCACGATGGTCTTGTTGGCCGGCAGCAGCACCTTGTCCACGACGTGCAGCACGCCATTGCTGGCGATGATGTCCGTCGCGGTGATGTTCGGCCGGCGGTTGCGGCCGTCGGTGACGACCAGCGCGCTGCCCACGGCATCGACCTTGAAGATGCCACCTTCCACCGTGGTGACCGGCCTGCCCAACGGCAGATCGGCGCGCAGCACCTTGGCGGGCACGACGTGGTAGGTCAGCACCGACGTCAGCAGCGGCTTGTCGGCCAGCAACTGCGCCTTGGTGAGGCCCAGTTCTGCCAGCAGTGCGGTGAAGGCATCGTTGGTGGGCGCCAGCACCGTGAACGGCCCGGGCCCGGACAGCGTGGTGGCCAGGTCGGCCGCGGTGACTGCTTCGACGAGCACGCTGAAGCGCGCATCGGCCTGCGCCGTCTGCACGATGTTGGCCGGCTGCGGGCTGTCGTCATCCCAGCAACCGGCGAGCAGCGCCACCGCGGTGGCAGCGAGAAGAAGCTTGATCCTGTGCAGCATGGTTCGTCTTTCGGAGTGAAGGGATCCGAAATATGAACTGATCAGTTCAAGTTTTCAACTTGCTGGTTTTTTTGTTACCTCTAAGTATTTTCTCGCATCAGTCTCAGCGCGGCCGTGTCTCGCAGCCCGCGGCGGCCAGCCACGGGTCACGGTCTTCGCCGCCGAAGATGCGCACCAGAAAGTCGAGGAAGGCCCGCGTGCGCGCCGGCATGTGCTTGCGTGTGGGCATCGCAGCCCAGAGCGTGAGGCTGAACAAACGCCATTCGGGCAGCACCCGTTCGAGCGCGTTTTCCATCAGCGCGTCCTCGATCACCATGCTGGGCAGGCCCGCGATGCCCAGCCCGGCCAGCGCGGCGGCATAGTTGGTGTCCACATGGGCGGTGCGCAGCGCCGCCATGCGGGACGGCAGCAGCGTGAAGGTCTCGCCCCCGGCGGCGCCATCGCCCTGGTTGGCCGTGCTGAACACCAGGCCGCGCTGGAGCGACGAGATCGGCGGCACCAGCGCCTCGTGGTCGATCAGTTCACGCGGATGGCCCGGCCGGCCCCGCCGGTCCAGATAGTCAGGCGAGGCGCACATGATCACCTCCGACCGCGCCAACCGGCGCGCGATGAAGTCGCCTTCGAGAGCGCCGCGCGCGGTGAGGATGGTGATGTCGTAGTCCTCATCGACCGTCTCCACCGCCCCCGGCGCCGAGATCTCCAGCGACACCTGCGGGTACTGCGCGCGGAACGCCGGCAGGTGCTTGGCGAGCTGGTGGACGGTGACTGCCGGCGGCGCCAGCAGCCGCAGATGGCCGCGCGGATCCTTGGTGGATTCGCTGGCGAGCGCCTCGGTTTCCTCGACGTCGATGAGGATCTGCCGCGCGCGTTCGAGATAGGCCTCGCCGATGTCGGTGAGCGAGATGCGCCGCGTGGTGCGGTTCAGCAGCCGGGCGCCGAGGTGGCTTTCCAGCTCGGCCACCACGCGCGTCACCACCGGCGGCGCCATGTCCAGCGCCCGTGCCGCCTTGGCAAAGCCGCCTTCGTCGATGACGCGCAGGAAAACCTTCATTGCGCGCAGTTGGTCCATGTCCGCCTTTCGGTCGAAAGGCACATTCTGTGTGCCGGCGTGCTGCTACCGGTTCAACCAGACCACGGTGGTGCTCATCAGGCCCGAGCTGCCGCCGAAGACCAGCACGCGGTCGCCGAAGACGAGATGCATGGAGCCGAGGTTCGACGGATAGCGCACCGTGTTGGCCGGCGTGCTGGCCAGCGGCTGGGCGCCGGTGTCGAGCCAGGACAGGACGTCGATGTTCTGCTGCAGGTCGGTGTCGTCGGGCCACAGTTGCCCAGTGGTGTGAGCGCGCAGCACGATGCGCGACGCCAGCGACGAGGCACCGGCGGTGCCCCCGTCGAAGGGCTTCGTCCCGGCGATCTGCTCCTGGTCGAGGCTGACTCCCGCGCGCACCGGTTGCCACTGCGCATCGAGCCGGATGCCGCCGCTGCTGCCGAGCGACAAGCCGCTGCCTGGCTGCGCCGGCCAGAGCAGCGCGCCGCCGCTGGACAGCAGCAGCGGGGTGATGAAGGAAAAAGAATTGGTCAGCCCATCGGCCAGCGTGCGCACCGTGGGCACGCTGCCCTGCGTCACGGCGGTGTACTTGACCGGGTTGCCAGCGCCGACCTCGGTCCAGACGAGCAACGCACGCCCGCCGCCCGCGGTGATGGCGATGTTGGCGATGTTCGCGGTCTGCGAAGTGGACAGCAGCATCTCCGGGCCCAGCGCCGTGCCGTCGAGCGCGTAGGGCCGCAGCACCAGATCATGGACGAAGGCAACGCCGACGTCGATCCATGTGCGCCGCCACAGCACCCACAGCGTGTTGCCGTCCAGCGCGGCCTGGAAGCCGTCGAGCACAGGCAGGAAGCGCGTGCCAGCGAGGTCGATCGTCACTGCGCCGGCCGCGCCGACCAGCGCGCCTTCGGTGTCGAGCCGCGTGATCGCCAACTGCATGCTGGGGGTCTGCGGCTGCAAGAACTGCGACGACAGCACCACCACGCCGTTGGCATCGGCCGTGACCGCGTCATTGAAGTACAGCAACAACGACGGCAGCAAACTGCTGGACAGCACATTGCCGCGCAGGTCGAGCCGCGCCACAGCAACGCCGGTGCCCGAGTTGGGCGGCGGCGTGAACGCCAGCACGCGGTCTGCAAAGGCGAACACATGCGATGGCGTGCGCAGCGCCTGCCCCGCGAACACCGGGCTGCTGGCAGCAACCACCGCCGCCACCGGCGCCATCGCGCCGAACCCGCGCGTCACACCGTCCCAGCTCACCAGCAGTTCGTCGGTGATTTCGACGTCGTTGACGGTGCTCGACGGCGTGGTCGCGCGTTGGCGGACGATACCGATGCCTTTGGCGTACCAGGTTTGTACCACCGCCTGCTGTACCCCCGACACCTGTCCGTTGCCGCTGTAGGTGATGCGCGAGAGCAGGAAGGTGTCCACACGCACGGCGGTGACCGGCGGCGCGTTCGGCAGTGCCACCGTCTCTTCGCCGACCACGCGCGCATAGAGCGCGACATCCAGCGTGTCGGGCTTGTTGTCGCCATCGGCGTCGATGGTCGTGTCGGTGTAGCGGCGGTCCAGCATGGTGTACTGGTCGCCCACACGGACCGGCGACCGCAGCTCGATGATGCGGACCACTTCAGGGGCGCCCTTGCCGCTGAAGCTCACACTTTCAGACGAAGCAATCTCGCCGCCTGACAGCGTCATCTGTTGCGCTTCGGCGCCGGCATTGCCAGCGTTGCTGGTCGCTTCAGCAGCGCCTGCTGCCGTGGCATTCGTGTGCCGCGTCTGCGTCTGGTAGGACACCGGCGTGGCGCCGGTGCGGGCGGTGAGAGTGCCGCGGTAGGCCCAGACGCCGCCCTCCTGAAACGGCCGCAGCAGGGCGGCATCCGCATGCAAGGTGGCGCCCAGCGCCGGCGCCGCGGGCACCAGGCCGCTGGTCGTGGCTGGCGGCAGGCCAGCGCTTGGGGGCGGCGCCGCAGCACCATCGCCTCCACCGCCCCCGCCCCCGCCCCCGCCCCCGCCACACCCGCCGACCGCTGCCAACAGCAGCCCAAGGCACGCCACTGCTGCGCCCTGCCTCCACCCTCTTGCCATGTTCTCGTCCCCCTTCGCCGATCCTAAGCGAAGGTGCGGCGCTCACTCGCAGGCGGCAATCACCTGCGCCACCGCGGCCGTGAGCTTCTTGCCATACGGCACATGCAGGAACTCGTTCGGCCCGTGGGCGTTGCTCTTCGGGCCGAGCACGCCGCAGACCATCATCTGCGCCGCCGGAAAGCCCTTTTGCAGCATGCTCATCAGCGGAATCGTGCCGCCCTGGCCGACATAGCCCACCGGCGCGCCGAAGTGCGCCAGCGACGCTGCGTTGAGCGCCGTTTCCAGCCAAGGCGCCAGCTCGGGCGCGTTCCAGCCGGTGGCGCCCAGGGCGCCGGCGCGGCCGTCGGGGTGGAAGGTGACCTTGGCGTTGTACGGTGCGTTGTCTTCGAGCAGCGTCTTCAGTTGCAGGCTCGCCTGGTTGCCGTCCACCAGCGGCGGCAGGCGCAGGCTGAGCTTGAATGCGGTGTAGGGCCGCAGCACGTTGCCGGCGCTCTGCATCTCGGGGAAGCCATCGACGCCGGTGACGCTGAGTGTCGGCCGCCAGGTGCGGTTCAGCAGGCCTTCGACCGGGTCGGTGGTGGTCGGCAGCGTCGGGCCGCCGTCGGCGCCGCAGGCCCAGGGCATGCGCTTCCAGACCTCGTCCTTCAGGATGGCCGCGGTCGTGCGCGCCTGTTCCAGCCGTGACGCCGGCAGCGCGCAATGAAAGCTTTCCGGCAGCAGGTGGCCGGTCTTGCTGTCCTCCAACCGGTCGAGCACATGGCGCAGGATGCGGAAGCTCGACGGCACCAGCCCGCTGGCGTCGCCCGAGTGGATGCCTTCAGTCAGGATCTCGACCTTCAGCACGCCGCTGACCATGCCGCGCAGACTGGTGGTGAGCCAGAGCTGGTCGTAGTTGCCGGCGCCGCTGTCCAGACACACCACCAGGCTGACCTTGCCCAGCCGCGGCCGCAGCGCGTCGATATAGACCGGCAGGTCCGACGAGCCGCTTTCCTCGCAGCTTTCGATCACGCCCACGCAGCGCGGCCGCGGAATGCCTTGCGCGTCCAGCGCCTCGATGGCGGTGATGGACGCATAGACGGCATAGCCGTCGTCGGCGCCGCCGCGGCCGTACAGCAGGCCGTTCTCGTACTTCGGCGTCCACGGCCCGAGGTCGTTGCGCCAGCCGTTGAACTCGGGCTGCTTGTCGAGGTGGCCGTACAGCAGCACGGTGTCGGCGCTGTCGGTCCGGGTGGCCGGAATCTCGAAGAAGATCACCGGCGTGCGGCCGTCGATGCGGATCACTTCGAGCCTCAGCCCGGCCAGCTTGCGGCTTTCGACCCAGCGGGCCGCGTCGGCCACCACGCGCTCGATGTGGCCGTGCGCCGCCCACTCGGCGTCGAACATCGGGCTCTTCGCCGGAATGGCGATGTAGTCGGTGAGTGCGGGCACGATGCGCGTGTCCCAGGCGGTGTCGGAATAGGCGGCCAGCGCGCTGGCTTCGTCGGGGCGCAAAGGGGCGTTCATCGCTGCTCCTGCAGTGGCAAACGGCCAGTGTAGAGCGTGGCTCCGACAGCGCCACGACAGCCGCTATGCTGGCGCGATGGACACCGACTTCTTCACCCTTGCGCTGGCCAGCAACGGCGTGGCCCACCTGCAACTGCACCGGCCGGAGCGGCTGAACACCTTTGCGCCAACGTTCTTTCCGCTGCTGCGCGACGCGGTTGCCACGCTGAGCGCCGAAGGCCGGGCGCGTGCGCTGGTGATCTCATCGACCGGCAAGCACTTCAGTGCCGGCATGTCGCTGGAGGTGTTCGGCGGCGGCATGCCGATGCTGGCGACGGCGACGGCGCGCGAGCGGCTGGCCTTCCAGGACTCGTTGCGCCAGTTGATGCGCTGCTTCGACGTGCTCGAGCAGGCCCGCTTCCCTGTGATCGCCGCCATCCAGGGCGGCTGCATCGGCGGCGCACTCGATCTGGCTGCCGCGTGCGACCTGCGGGTGTGCAGTGCAGACGCCTTCTTCACCGTGCAGGAAATCAACATCGGCATGGCCGCCGACCTGGGCGTGCTGCAACGGCTGCCGAAGATCGTGCCGCCCGGCGTGGCGCGCGAGATGGCCTACACCGGCGACCGCCTGAACGCAGAGCGCGCGCTGGCCTGCGGCCTGGTCAACGCGGTGCTGCCGGACGCCGCTGCAACACTGGCCCACGCGCTGGCGCTGGCAGAAGGCATTGCCGCCAAGTCGCCACTGGCGGTGGCCGCCAGCAAGCTGGCCATCGGCTACACGGTGGACCACCCGACGGCCGATGCATTGCAGCAGATGGCGTTGCTGCAAAGCGCCGTCTTCGACATCGACGAAATGGCAACCGCCATCGAGGCCTGGAAACGCAAGCAGGCGGCCGGTTTCGACGCGCTGGCCGCGGTGACGCCGGTCTGAGGTCTGAGGCCGGCGGGGCGCGCGGCAGAGCAGCTCAGGCCGCCGCGCGTTCGCGCTGCGACGCCAGGTGCGGGTCGATGTGCGCCAGCATCCAGCGCGCCACCGTCTCGCCATGCGTCAGCGGGCCCAGGTGGCCCGCGCCGGGCAGCTCCACCCGCTGCGCACGCGGCAGCGCAGCCGCCAACAGCGTGCTGACGCGGCTGGCCGACGCCCGCGTGGCGCTGCCCTGCATCAGCAGCACCGGCATCTGAAGGCGTTGCAGCAACTGCGCGTCCCACTCGGCGCCGAACAGCGCATCGAAGTGGCGTGGCACCGCCGGCATGCGGCTGCTGACGGCCTGCTGCTGCCCGGCGTTCAACGCCGACCAGGCCCGCGCGCCACCGCCCCAGTAGCCGACGAAGACACGCGCAGCGTCGTCCAGGGAGCCGGCGCGCACCAGCGAGGCCACCGAGGCCGCCACCTCCTCGATCTCGCCGAGCGCAGCTTCCCTGGCGCCGCAGCCGCCGCCCGCCAGCGTGCGCAGCAGGCCGAAGGCGACCGGCTCGTAGAGCGTCAGCGAGCGCACCTGCTGCGGGTGGCGCAGCGCGATCTGCAAGGCCACCGCAGCACCGTAGCTGTGGCCGACCAGATGCACGCTGCGCCCGGCGTGGATGCCGGCCATCGCGGCGACGGCGGCACCGTCCACGTCCAGCGTCGATGTTGTCGAGGCCGGCCAGGCGGGGCTGCGGCCGTGGCCGTGCAGGTCCGGCGCCAGCACCTGCCAGCGCAGCGCCAGCGCCTCCTGCAAACGGCGCCACTGCGCGCTGCTGCCGGTGCTGGAGTGCAGGCAGACGATGCGTTCGCCGTGGCCGCGCACCTGCGCTGCAAGCGGGGTGGCGGTGGCCGCGGTGGGGGTGGCGGCGGCGGGGTGCTGTTGAACGCGCATCGGTGTCTCCTCGGTGTGAGACGAAGAATGCGCGCGCCGGGTATCGCCGCCGTTTCGCCGGCCGCCGGGCTGCGTTTCAGATGTTTCAGGTCTTCTTCGCCGGCAGCGTGATGCCGGGGAAGGTCTTGATCACCGCGCTGTCGTCTTCCTTCGCATGACCAGAGGTCGAAGCCTGCATGAACATCTGGTGCGCGGTGGCCGACAAGGGCAGCGGAAACTTGCTGGCGCGCGCCAGGTCGAGCACCAGCCCCAGGTCCTTCACGAAGATGTCCACCGCCGACAGCGGCGTGTAGTCACCGGCCAGTACATGGGCCATGCGGTTCTCGAACATCCAACTGTTGCCGGCGCTGTGCGTGATCACCTCGTACAGCGCAGTCGGATCGACTCCTTCGCGCAGCCCCAGCGCCATCGCCTCGGCCGCGGCGGCGATGTGCACGCCGGCCAGCAACTGGTTGATGATCTTGACCTTGCTGCCCGCACCTGCACGGTCGCCCAGCGCATAGACGTTGCCGGCGCAGGCATCCAGCACCGGCTGCGCCAGCGCGTAGGCGGCGGGGCGGCCGGCGGTCATCATCGTCATCTCGCCGCTGGCGGCCTTGGCGGCACCGCCTGAGATCGGCGCGTCCAGGTACAAGAGGCCCAGCGCTTCGAGCCGCCCTTCGAGGGCGATCGACCAGTTCGGGTCCACCGTCGAGCACATCACGAACACGGCACCTGGCTGCATGGCCGCGGCAACGCCGCCGCTGCCGAACAGCAGGTCCTCGGTCTGCGCTGCGTTGACCACCACCGACACCACAACGCGGCTGGCCGCGGCCAGCGCTGCGGCGCTGCTGCTTGCGGTGCCGCCGTCCCGTGCAAAGGCCTCGGCCACCCCGGGCCGCACATCGAAGACCGACAGCGCAAACCCCGCGCGCCGCAGCGACTGCGCCATGCCGCTGCCCATCGCGCCCAGGCCGATCAAGCCCACTGGATGCATCGCGCCCTCCCGCTGCACGCCCTCATTGGCGCTCGAATTTGAACACCGCCACGCTGGCCCGCAGGTTGGGCCAGCGGCGCACCACGCGGCCTGCCTGCAGGCCGAAGCTGTCGCTCACCTGCAAGCCGGTCTTGCGGGCCAGCACCTCGAAGTCGGCGAAGGTCGCGACGCGGATGTTCGGCGTGTCGTGCCATTCGAACGGCAGCGCCTTGGTCACCGGCATGCGGCCGAAAGCCACGCTCAGGCGGTTGGGCCAGTGGGCAAAGTTCGGGAAGCTCACGATCCCGGTGCGGCCGACCCGCGCGGTCTCGCGCAGCATGTTGGCGGTGTTGCGCAGGTTCTGCAGCGTCTCCAACTGAAGCACCACGTCGAAGCTGCGGTCCTCGAACAGCGCCAGCCCTTCCTCCAGGTTGCGCTGGATCACGTTGACGCCGCGCTGCACGCAGCTCTGCACCTGCTCGTCGTCGATCTCGATGCCGTAGCCGCTGCACCCCTTGTGCTGGCGCAGCCAGGCCAGCAGCTCACCATTGCCGCAGCCCAGGTCGAGCACGCGGCTGCCTTGGGGCACCATCTGGCCGATCAATTCGAGGTCACGCCGCTGCGACATGCCGATGCCCGGTCTTGCATGACGGTGCTCCGCCAGATGCTGGCGTCGGCCCCTGCTTCATGGTGGAGAACCCAGCACAACACGCTCGAAATACGCACGCATCACGCCGTGGTAGCGCGCGTCGTCCAGCAGAAAGGCATCGTGGCCGTGCGGTGCGTCGATCTCTGCATAGCTGACGTCGATGCGGTTGCCCACCAGCGCCTTCACCAGTTCATGGGAGCGGGCCGGTGAGAAGCGCCAGTCGGTGGTGAAGCTCACGAGCAGGAAGCGGTTGTCGCGCGCGGTGGCGAAGGCGCGTGTGAGGTCGCCGCCGAAGTCGCGGGCGGGGTCGAAGTAGTCGAGCGCGCGCGTGATCAGCAGGTAGGTGTTGGCGTCGAAATACTCGCTGAACTTGTCGCCCTGGTGGCGCAGATAGCTTTCGATCTGGAACTCGATGTCCTGCGTGCTGTAGCCCAGGTCGGCGCTGCGCAGCCGGCGGCCGAACTTCTGCTCCATCGCGTCGTCGCTGAGGTAGGTGATGTGGCCCAGCATGCGCGCCACGCGCAGGCCGCGCTTGGGCAGCACGCCGTGGGCGTGGAAGTGGCCGCCGTGGAAGTCGGGGTCGGTGGTGATGGCGCGGCGGGCGACCTCGTTGAAAGCGATGTTCTGCGCCGACAGGTTGGGCGCCGTGGCCACCGCGATGCAGTGGCGCACATGTTGCGGGTAACGCAACGTCCAGCACAGCGCCTGCATGCCGCCCAGGCTGCCGCCCAGCACGGCAGCAAGCTGCTTGATGCCCAGGCGCTCGACCAGGCGCCATTGGGCATCGACCCAGTCCTCCACCGTCACCACCGGGAAGTCGGCGCCATAGACGGCACCGGGCCGGGCGGGGTTGGGGTCCAGCGGGCCGGTGGAGCCGAAGCACGAGCCGAGGTTGTTGACGCCGATGACGAAAAAGCGGTCGGTGTCCAGCGCCTTGCCGGGGCCGACGAGGTTGTCCCACCAGCCGGGCTGGCCTTCGGCGTCGATGCCGGCCACATGGTGGCTGGCGTTCAGCGCATGGCACACCAGCACCGCATTGCTCTTGTCGGCGTCCAGCGCGCCATAGGTTTCATAAGCCAGGTGGTAGGCAGGCAGCGTGGCACCGCTCCGCAAAGGCAGCGGCTCGCTGAAATGCATCTGCTGGGCAGTGACGGGACCGATGGCAGCCATGGAAAACCTGAGGCGCCGCAGTATATGGGCGGGCTTGCGAGCGCCGCATGCGAGCGCCGCTTGGCACTGCGCCACCGCTGCGCGGATCGGCTTGCGTGCCACTCTGGCGTCCCACAGAATGCTGATGCAAACGAGAACGAGCAGGCAAACAATGGGCGTCGATGCGGAGGGTCGGGCGTGGCAACACGCGCGCCGTGAGCGGCGCGTGATCGCCGTCGCCGATGTGGTGGAGTCCGTCCGTCTGATGCAGTCCGACGAAGCCGGCTTCATCGACCGCTGGCGCAGGCTCGTCAACGATGTCGCCACCGAGGTTCTGCCCAGGCGCGCGGGCCGCCTGGTCAAAAGTCTGGGGGACGGCTTGCTGCTGGAGTTTGCAAACGAGTCGGACGCGGTCAACGCGGCACTCGACATCCATGCCTGCATGGCGCTGCTCGATGTCGGCAGCAGCCCGCAGACGGCAATGCGTCTGCGCATCGGAGTCCACGTCGCAGAGATCGTCATCGACGCGCTCGACGTCTATGGCGCCGGGGTGAATCTCGCGGCGCGTCTCGGTACGCTTGCTGCGCCAGGCGAAACCGTCGTCTCCGTCGAAGTACGCGATGCGCTGACCGACGGGCTGGATGCCGAGGTGGAAGACCTGGGCGAATGCTTCCTCAAGCACATCGAGGGCACGGTGCGGGCCTACCGGATCAGCCGTGGAGCCGCACTGCCCTCGACGCTGCCCGCTGAGACGACCGCTGGCCTGCCGGCGATTGCCGTGATGCCGTTCAGCGTGGTGGGTGGCGGCCCGGACAACTCCCTGGTCGGCGAGGCCATCGCAGAGGAACTGATCTCGCAGTTGGCGCACTCGCAATCGCTGCGCGTCATCGCGCGCCTCTCCACGTCGCCGCTGGGTGGCGTGACCAGCGCACCAAAGCAAATTTCATCGGCGCTCGGCGCGCAGTACGTGTTGCAGGGCTCGGTGCGGCTCGACGGCGATGCGGCCCGGGTGGTGGCCAGGTTGTCCGATGCGGCGGCCGGCGAGGTGTTGTGGAGCGAATCGTTCAAGGCCAGCCTGCGCGACGTTCTGCAGGGCGACGACCCGCTGGCCGAACGCATCCTGGCCGGTGTGCTGAATGCCTTGACCTTGCGTTCCACCACCCGCGTGCAACACCTTCCGCTGCCGACCCTTGACGCCTATGCGCTGCTGTTCGGCGCCGTGGGGTTGATGCACAGTGCATCGGCTGCCGAGTTCGGGCGCTCGCGCGAGGCGCTGGAGCACCTGGCAGACCGCACCCGGCGCTTGCCGACGGCGCACGCGTGGCTGGGCACCTGGCATGTGCTGCGGGTCGTGCGCGGCTGGTCCGACAACACCGAGCGCGACGCTGCGCTCGCCTTGTCCAGCGTGGACCGCGCGCTCGACGTCGATGGCACGCACAGCCTGGCGATCACGATGCGTGGCCTCGTCCACGGCTTCATGAGGAAGGATCTGGCCACAGCGGAAAGCTGCTACCTGGCCGCCATCGATGCGGCCCCCAGCGAGCCGTTTGCCTGGCTCTTCCTCTCCACCCTCAGGGCCTGGCAGGACCGCGGCGCAGAGGCCAGCGCCGCTGCGCGGCAGGCGGCTGCGCTGTCTCCGCTGGACCCACTGCGCTACTACCACCAGTCGATGGCCGCCTTTGCCGCACTCGCCGAAGACAGGCTGGACGAGGCCGTCACGCAGGCCCGGCAGTCCTTGCGCGGCAACCGCCTGCACACGGCGACCCACCGCACGCTGGCAGTGGCCTTGATGCTCGGCGGCAACCGCGAAGAAGCGCGCAAGACAGTGGCGGAGATGCTGGCCCTGGAGCCCGGCTTCAATGTCGCACGCTACCGCCAGAGATACCCGGGCGGCGACACCGCTCGCATGCGGCTCTATGCAGATGCGCTGGCCGACGCCGGTGCTCCGCGCGGGCCTTGATTCCCAAGCACGGTTTTCAAAAGGGAGAACGAGATGGCAAGTCACGTCGGCAAAACACATGGCAAGTCCAGCCACAGCATCGAAGACTTCGGCGCCGAGGCCTATTCCGGCTGGGCACCGAACGCGGTGCTGCTGGACGCATTGAACAGCGACCGCGGCGATGCGGTCGCGGCCGGGCGGGTGCTGCCTGGCGCTGTCACCGCCACGGCGCTTGCGACCAAATTCACCACTGCCGCTCCGCCACTGGACGACCCCACCAGCGCGGCAAAGACGGCGCCGGACGCGCGGCGCGACACCGCGCTGGCTGAACTGCTGGCGCCGCTGTGCTTCGACCCCGGCTTCACGGCGGCCAGGGTTGCCGATGCCGACGGGTTTGCGCTGCATGTGGTGACGCCCAGCGTAGGCCCCGCGGCACTGACCTTCACCTCCGCGCCACTGGCGTTCTTGCATCGGCCCACGCGGGCGCAGCTCAATACGCAGCTTGCACGTGTGCTGGCATCGGTAGCGCGGCGCGCACAGCCGAAGTCGCGCGAAATCCTGGCGCAGGTCGGGCCGCCGGCCTCGTTCTGGTCGGCCAGACTCGGCATCACGCCCGAGCGCACACCCTATACGCTGGACCTTCTCTACCTCGCGCAGCGGCTGGCCGCGGTGGTGGCCTTCCGCTTCAAATATGCGTTTGCCACCCCGCGCCCGTTCGAGCTGTCGCCGCAGGTGCAGCCCATCCTCGCTGCACCCGGGCACGGCAGCTTTCCGGCCGGCCACTCCACCGAAGCTTTCGCTTGCGCCGAAGTGCTGCGCACACTGACCAACCAAACGGCTGGCAGCGAGTACGACAACGAATTCCAGAAGCTGGCCCTGCTCATCGCGTTCAACAGGGTGATCGCCGGCCTGCATTTCGAGATCGACAACATCGCCGGCCGCACGCTCGGCGTCGCGCTGGGCAACTATTTCCTCGTGCGCAGCGGCGCCATACCGGGCTGGACGCCGCTGGGGGCCAATGCCGCTGCCCTCGCAGGCGACGCCGTGCTCGACATCGCGCAGCCGCTGGACGGCTCGCAGACAGACCAGCCCGGGTTGTTCAGGCTGGCGCCCGTGGCCTCATCGACCACCCGCCCGTCCCCCGTGTTGGTCGAACTGTGGGCGCGGGCCAGCGCCGAAATGCAGTTGCTCGGCTTTTGAGCCAGGAAGGGAGATGGCATTGAACTGGTTTGAGGATTTCGAGGTGCTGCGCTTCGACGCCACCGGCGTGCGCATCCATGCCCGCACCGGCGGCCGCATCGGCGCCCCGCCGCTCCTGCTGGTGCACGGCTTCCCGCAGTCGCATGTGCTGTGGCACCGCGTGGCGCAGGCGCTGGCGCCGCACTTCCGGCTGGTGCTGCCCGACCTGCGAGGCTATGGCCGCAGCGACAAGCCCAAGGGCGATGCCGACCACGCCAACTACAGCAAGCGCACGATGGCGGCGGACCTGGTGGCGCTGATGCAATCTCTCGGCCACACGCAGTTCTTCGTGGCCGGCCATGACCGTGGCGGGCGCGTCGCGCACCGGCTGGCACTCGACCATCCGCAGGCGGTGAACAAGCTCTGCGTGATCGACATCGCGCCCACGCTGGACATGTACGCGGCCACCGACTTCGCCTTTGCCCGCGCCTACTACCACTGGTTCCATCTGGTACAGCCGCACCCGCTGCCCGAGAAGATGATCGAAGGCTGCGCGCGCGACTATCTGCACGCCAAGCTGGGCGGCTGGGGCGCGGCGGGCACCAGCTACATCGAGCCGCAGGCGCTGGCCGAATACGAAGCCTGCTTCTGCACACCCGAGGCCATCCACGGCGCCTGCGAGGACTACCGCGCCAGCGCCGGCATCGACCTCGATGACGACCGCGCGTCCCGCGCCGCCGGCGCCAAGGTGGCCTGCCAGATGCTGGTGCTGTGGGGCGAGCGCGGCGTGGTGCACAAGCTGTTCGACCCGCTGGCGCTGTGGCGCGCGCAGTGCGCCGCGCGTGTGCAGGGCCAGGCCGTGCCGGCGGGCCACTTCATTCCCGAAGAATTGCCGGCGGAAACTGCCGCTGCATTGCTGGCCTTCTTCAGTTGACGGCGCGCAGCAGCGGCAACAACGCCAGCACCTCGTCCTTGGTGCGGTAGCGGCCGAACGCGGCCTCGTCCTGCTGGCGCACGATGGGAAAGCTGTCCAGCACATAGGCCGCGTCGCCCGCGTCCAGGCCGTACAAGTGCATGAACAGCGCGTCCAGCGCCGCACGCCTGCGGCGGCGGTCTTCTTCGTTCCAGGTGAAGGGCGGCAGCACCTGCCCCACTGCATCGAGATACCCGAGATCACGCGCGAACGGTGCCAGGTCATGTGCGGTGTACGACAAGGCCAGCACCTGCGGCACCACGAAGTCTGCGATGCTGGGCTGGACGTGGTGGCCGTTCATCAGGCCGTCTGCGCGCATGCGGGCAGCAAAGGCTGGGGGCAGCGGCGCGTGAAAGCTGGCGGGCGCGAGGACAGGCAATTGCTCGACGATGTACCAGTTGAGGCTGGTGCTTTGCACCTTTTGTCGCACGACGAAGTCGAACACCATGGAATTCAAGCAGGCCATCAGACAAGACGCAACCCATGCGTATGACGGCTCGGCCTCGGCACGTGGCAGCAGCAGCGGCAGTTTGTTGCCTGCCACGGCGCCGGGGACGATTGCCGCAATCATGGTGCGTACATCGGTCGAGCGTGCAATGTCACGAAACCCAAGCGCCCATTCGCGCGCACTTTCGGCTCGCAAATCGGAATGCCGAACCCAGTATTGCGGCGTCGGAAACTCGGTTGGACTGGCCTTTGCCAAGGCGCTGACGACATTGCCCATTGCCGCGTTCTGCAGATTCGCCGCATTCACGGTGACACTGGCATGACGGTGGTCGTACTGGTGGATCATGCGACCCACGTACAAGGGCGAAGCGATTTCTTCATCGCGGCGCCATCGCCCGTGCGCGCCGGGTTCGAAGCCGCCGCGGTGCAGGTCGTCAGGCGACAGAAACAGCTTGGAGTCGTTGGTCATGTGCAGCATGGTCGCGTACTTCACCGGCCAGGCGCACAAGTCGGCCAGGCGACCCTTGCTTTCCGAGCTTGCGCCGTGCCTCACCAACACCGGATGCTCGCGGTAGATGCGCATCGTGATGTCGGCATCGCGCCGGGCCCGAAAGATCGGCGCCGCCCCGGTGTTGGGGTTGAGCAGCGCAAAGTCATCTGCGCTGAGTTCCAGCACGCCTGAACCAGAGTCCAGTTCCGAGAGGGAATGCAAAAAGAATGCGCAACGGGTGCGCTCGAACTTGCGCAAGCCACCGCCGAAAACGAGCGTGCAAAACTTGAAGCTGGCGTGCACATCCTGAAAGAACACCTTGCGGTTCTCGAAGTCGAACAGCGCACCCAGCCGCCCCGTCGTCGCAATGCTTTTGAAGAACTCCGCGGCGCCCTTGTCGGCGGCAATGCCACTGGGTGTGAGCAAGGCCACCACGCCTTGCGGCTGCACCAGCGCCTGCGCACGCTCGACGAACAAGCTGTAGAGATTGACGTCGCCGCCGCCCAGCAGCGGAAAGTCACCGGCCCTGGCCAGCACGCGGGCATTGGCTTCGGCACGCTGAACGGCCGCGGCGTATTCGCCCGCCACTGCTGCACCCTTTTTCTGCAACTCGGCAATCAGCCGCTTGCGGTCCGCAGCACGGGGCTGTGCCGCGATGCCCGGCTCGCGCTCGGCAAACCATTCCACCTCTTGCAGCTTGATGCGGTCCCAGGGCGGGTTGCCGATCACCGCGTCGAAGCCTGCGTTGCCGCCGCTGAAGGCGGTGGGAAACGCAGTCCACCAGTGGAAGAACTGTTCCTGCCGGGCCAGCGCGGCGGTGCGCCGGAGCAGGCTGTTCGCGGCCGCGATGGCCGGCCCCTCACCTTCCAGCTTGCCGGCAGCCAGCACCGCCACCAGGTTGCGCTGCGGCGACAACAACTCGCCCAAGGCCTGTCGCAGGCCGTCGTCGCCCAGCTTGGCAAGGCCCTTGCCGTGCACCGGCGGCCAGCCGGGCACCAGCCAGCGCAGCGCGCGCCAGAAGTCCAGCAGCGCATGCAAAGGCGCCACGCGGGCGTCGGCCTCAGCAGCAAGCTGCTTGGACAGCCTGGCTTCGGCGATGTCCACGTCGGTCAGGTCGGCCACCTGCGTCAGGCCGCGGGCGGCCAGTTCGAGCCGGTCGAGTTCGCCTTTCTGGAACAGCGCGCCCAGCGCTTCGAGCGAGCGCTGCACCGCGTCCATCGGCTCGCCGTGCAGAGAGTCGCCGTGCTTGAGATGGTGGTCGAGAAAGCTCAGCGGCGCGCCGACGGTGAAGGTGTGCAGCCAGAGCGCCGTCTTGGCCAGTTCCACCGCCATCAGGTTCTTGTCCACGCCGAAGATGCTCTTCTTCAGCACCATGCGGCGCACGATGTGCCGGTCGTCGAGCTGCGCGTCGGTGACGGCCCAGCCATGGTCTCCGGCCTGCCGTTTGATGCTGCCGCGGATGTGCGCCACGCGCGCCACCACCGGGCTCTGCCAGGGCCGGCCCAGCTCGGCGAGGTGCGCCGCCCAGGGCTGCCCTGCCACCGACAACTGCGCCGCGGTCACCGCTTCCAGCACGCGGTCTGCCAGGTCGTCCACCAGCGCCACCAGAAAGTGGCCGCTGCCCATCGCGGGGTCGCAGACCTTCAGTTCGAGCATGGCGCCGGCGGGGTCCAGCCGGTCCAGCCGCTCCCATTCGGCGGGGTTCAGCGAGCGCTTCTTCTTCCACGCGGTGATCTGCTTGTCGAAGGCGCCCAGCCGCTCGGCCGCCAGCAGGCCCACCGATTCGCGCAGGATCAGGCGCACCAGGTCGTCGTGCGTGTAATAGCTGCCCGAGACCTTGCGCGCAAAGCTGGCCGGGCGCGCCAGGATGCGGTCGATCTCGGGCTTGTCGCGGTAGTCGTCGGCGGCCTGCACTTCATGCACCAGGCTGTATTCGAGAAGCCGCTCGTAGATGCCGCCCAGGTGCGACACCGACAGGTCGCGGTAGTTGATCCAGCCGCGCGGCAGGTCTTCGGTGCGGCGGCTCAAGGCGTCGATGATGGGGGCCATCACCGCGTCGGGCACGCGGGTGCGTTCGAGCAAAGGCGCGCGGGCGCGGTCGAAGAGGCCGCCGTTGTAGGCCGGCATGCCGATGCCGTCGTCGCCTTCGTCGATGAGTTGGAACGCGCCCCTGAGCGACAGCCACAAACGGCTCATCGTGCTGGACCACGTTGTGCCGGCATCGACCTTGTCACGCACCTCTTCGCGCAGGTGCCGCACGCTGTAGTCGCGGTAGCGCGGGTCGGCCACCGGCAGCAGCCGCCGGTCTTCGGCATAGAACAGGAACAGCAACCGGTAGAGAAGCACCAGCGTCGCCTCACGCACCTCGTCCAGGTAGGCCGCGGTGTAGCGCTGCCGGGTGAACTGGCCGTAGCCGGTGCTCTGCTTGTGGGACTGCAGGTCGCCCGCAGCCAGCGCCTGCGCCAGCGCGGGGAAGATGTCTTCGAAGACGCGGGCGCCGAGGTCTTGCGACACCTTCTCTTCATAAACGCGCGCCTCGTTCAGCGCGTAGGCATGAAAGCTGCGCCCTGCTGCGTCCCAGCCTTGCGGCAGGAACGCGGCACGGTTGAACAGCAGGAACAACAACTTCAGGCCGTGGTCGGGGTCGTCGTCTTCCAGGTCGGCGTGCACGCCGGGCACGCCCAGCAGCGCGGCCACGTCCAGCTCGAAGAACTCTTCGGCGCGCGAGCGGGCGTCTTGCCAATAGAGGCGCCAGGTGCCGCCGTTGGTGAGCAGGCCCCACTTCACCGCGCGGTCGCTGCTGACGTCGGCGCGGCTCAGGTAGCGCAGCATCTGCGACGACGGGGCGCCGGGGTCCGTGGGCTCGCTGCCATCGCCGCGGTCCAGTGGGCGCAGCCAGCGCTTGGCTTCGAGGATGGCCAGCCCATGGCGGTAGCGGCGCTCGTCGCTTGTCTCGGCCAGCGCGCGGGCCTTGAATTCGGGGGCGGCGAACAACAGGATGTCGGGAACGTCCTCGCGCCGCTTTGCAGACAGATTCACCTGCGGCAGGTAGTCGTCACCCCAGCCCAGCTCGACCAGCATGCGCTCGATGACGAGCTGTTCCGTCTGCGCTTCGTTGAGGGTCGAAGCGGCACCGAGGCGCTGAAAGATGCCCTGCAAGCGGGCGACGAAGGAAGAATGCGTTGTCGGGTCAAGCGCTTCGTAGGGCGGCGTCTGGCGGATGCCGAAACGAAGAAAGTCCTGTGTGAATAGCTGCCCCTGCATGCGGTCTGCCCCGTCCCTGGACAGCCGAGTTTACGGCTGGCTCCCGGGCGATCTGCGCCGCAAGACCCAGGCATCTCCGGGCACCGGCGCGCTTTGGCGCAGCTACGATCGGGCCGCTTTGGGGGACCGCATGCTTGCCTGGCTGCAGAAGATCGACCAGCACTTTCCGCTGCGCTACAGCGTGTGGTTGCTCAGCGCCGTGGGCCTGTTGCTGTTCAGCTTCACCTGGGTAGCCTTCCACACCGGCGCCCTGGCGGCGCTGGTCTGCCTGGTGCTGCTGGGCCTGGGCTGGCGCGACACGCGGCAGCGCCGCCACTCGGTGCTGCGCAACTACCCGGTGATCGGCCATCTGCGCTTTCTGCTCGAATTCATCCGGCCGGAGATGCGCCAGTATTTCATCGAGAGCGACAACGAGGCAGCGCCCTTCTCGCGCCAGCAGCGCAGCCTGGTCTATCAGCGTGCCAAGGGCCAGCCCGACAAGCGGCCCTTCGGCACCCAGCTCGACGTGCAGAGCACCGGCTACGAGTGGATCAACCACTCGATGGCGCCAACCGAGCTGCCGACGCACGACTTCCGCGTCGTGATCGGTGGCAACGGCAGCGCCGGCAGCGGCAGCGGCAGCGGCAGCAGTTGCACCCAGCCCTACAGCGCCAGCATCTTCAACATCTCGGCGATGAGCTTCGGTGCGTTGAGCGCCAACGCCATCCTGGCGCTGAACGGCGGCGCCAAGCGCGGCAACTTCGCGCACGACACCGGCGAGGGCTCGATCAGCCAGCACCACCGCGTGCACGGCGGCGACCTGATCTGGGAGATCGGCTCGGGCTACTTCGGCTGCCGCAACGACGACGGCTCGTTCAACGCAGAGCGCTTTGCCAAGGCCGCACGCGAGCCGCAGGTGAAGATGGTCGAACTCAAGCTCAGCCAGGGCGCCAAGCCCGGCCATGGCGGCGTGCTGCCGGGGCCGAAGGTGACGCTGGAGATCGCGCTGGCGCGCGGCGTGCCGCAGGGGCTGGACTGCGTGAGCCCGGCGCGCCACCATGCCTTCGACACACCGGTCGAGATGATGCAGTTCCTCGAGACGCTGCGCACGCTGTCGGGCGGCAAGCCCACCGGCTTCAAGCTCTGCATCGGCCACCCGTGGGAATGGTTTGCCATCGCCAAGGCGATGCTGGAGACAGGCATCCTGCCCGACTTCATCGTCGTCGATGGCGCCGAGGGTGGCACCGGCGCGGCGCCGCTGGAGTTCACCGACCATGTCGGCGCGCCGTTGCAGGAAGGCCTGCTGCTGGTGCACAACACGCTCACCGGCCTGAACCTGCGCGAGCACATCAAGATCGGCTGCGCCGGCAAGGTGATCGGCGCCTTCGACATCGCGCGGATGATGGCCTTGGGCGCCGACTGGTGCAACGCCGGCCGCGGCTTCATGTTCGCGCTGGGCTGCATCCAGGCGCAGGCCTGCCACACCGGCGCCTGCCCCACCGGCGTCACCACGCAGGACGCGCTGCGCCAGAAGGCGCTGGTGGTGCCCGACAAGACCGAGCGTGTCTATCGCTTCCACCAGAACACGCTGATGGCGTTGAAAGAGCTGGTGCAGGCCGCCGGGCTGGAGCACCCGAACCGCATCACCGCGTCGCACATCGTGCGGCGGGTGTCGGACAGCGAGGTCAAGCTGCTGGCCAACCAGCTTGCGTTCGTGAAGCCCGGTGCGCTGCTGGACGCGATGGCCGGCCGCGCCGAGTGGCCGCACAACGTGTTCCGCCTGTACTGGCCGCTGGCCAGCAGCGCCACCTTTGCAGCGGCGGCGATGACCTGAGCGTCGCTCCCGCTGCGCGCTCAGGCCAGCGGCGGCGCGGTGTCGATGAAGCTTTGCCGCGCGGCCAGCTTCTCGCTGAACTTGGCCAGATTGGGGTACTCGCCGCGCCAGCCGATCTGCGGGAAGCGGAACTCCAGGTAGCCCAGCGCACAGCCCACGGCCACGTCGGCCAGCGTGAAGTGGTTGCCGGAGCACCAGGGCTTCTCGCCCAGCCCCTGGCTGATGGACTTCAGGCTGCTGTGCACGCGGCTCATCTGGCGGTCGATCCAGGGCTGCGAGCGCTGCGCTTCCTCGCGACCGGGCCAGGTGGCCTCAAGCCGCGCCAGGATGGCGGCGTCCAGCACGCCGTCGGCCAGCGCCTCCCAGGTGCGCACCTCGATGCGCTCGCGCCCGGGCGGCGGGATCAGCTTGCCCACCGGCGACAGGGTGTCGAGGTACTCGACGATGACGCGCGAATCGAAGACCGCCTCGCCGCCCTCCATCACCAGGCAGGGCACCTTGCCCAGCGGGTTGGACTTGAGCAGCGCATCGGTCGCCCACACGTCTTCCAGCACGA
The DNA here is from genome assembly GCA_964244245.1 of uncultured Rubrivivax sp. Taxonomy (GTDB): domain Bacteria; phylum Pseudomonadota; class Gammaproteobacteria; order Burkholderiales; family Burkholderiaceae_C; genus Rubrivivax. The sequence goes on from CAXTHW010000031.1 coordinate 27,856, forward strand.
ACTGGAAGTCGAGCTTCTTCTCCGCCATCACGACGCGTACTTTTCGCACGTAAGGGCTGGTGAGCGAACCGATGAGTTTCATGTGCGAGGTGGTTTCAGCGTTCTGCCCTGGACGGATTCATTCTATCGAAGGGGCTGTGCCGGGCCGGCCCTGGCCGGCGCGCTCAACCCCGCTGTAGCGTGAAATCCACGCTGCCCGGCCGGCCTGGCATGTGCAGCATGGCGCTGGCCGCCGGTGTGCGGGCCAGCACCTCGCCGCCGCGCACCACCAGCAGGCGCTGCGCGCGCAGGCGCAGCGCTTCCACCGGGCTGCGTGCCTGCAACAGCAAAAAGTCGGCCCGGTTGCCGGGCGCCAGGCCGTAACCCTGCAGGCCCAGCACGCGGGCGTTGTTGACGGTCACGGCATCGAAGCACTGGCGCATGCCCTGCTGCGACGTCATCTGCGCCACATGCAGGCCCATCGCGGCCACCTCCAGCATGTCGCCGCTGCCCAGCGCATACCAGGGGTCCATCACGCAGTCGTGGCCGAAGCCGACGTTGACGCCTGCCGCCAGCAGCTCGGGCACGCGCGTCATGCCGCGGCGCTTCGGGTAGCTGTCGTGCCGGCCTTGCAGCGTGATGTTGATCAAGGGGTTGGCCACCGCATGCACGCCGGCCTCGGCGATGAGCGGCAGCAGCTTGCTGACGTAGTAGTTGTCCATCGAATGCATGGACGTGAGGTGCGAGCCGGTGACGCGGCCCTGCAGGCCCAGGCGCTGGGTGTGGAAGGCCAGCGTCTCGATGTGGCGCGACAGCGGGTCGTCGCTTTCGTCGCAGTGCATATCGACCGGCAGGCCGCGCTCTGCGGCCAGCTCGCACAGCAGCTTCACGCTGTCGGCGCCCTGTTCAGACGTGCGCTCGAAGTGCGGGATGCCGCCCACCACGTCCACCCCCAGGTCGAGCGCGCGCCGCAGGCTGGCCAGCGCGCTGGCGCTGCGCAGCAGGCCGTCCTGCGGAAAGGCGACGAGCTGAAGGTCGAGATAGGGCTTCACGCGCTGCTTCACATGCAGCAGCGCACGCACCGCCAGCAGGCTGTCGTCGCAGACATCGACATGCGTGCGGATGGCCAGCAGACCCTTGGCCACCGCCCAGTCGCAGTACTGCATCGCGCGCTCGACGAGTGCCTCTTCGGCCAGCAGCGGCTTCAGCTCGCCCCACAGCGCAATGCCTTCGAGCAGCGTGCCGCTGGCGTTGACGCGCGGCAGCCCGTAGCTCAGCGTGGCGTCCATGTGGAAGTGGGCATCGACGAAGGGCGGGCTGAGCAGCCAGCCTTGGGCGTCGATGACCGGCGTGCCTTCGGGTGCCGTGAGCGCAGGGCCGATGGCGGCGATGCGGCCGCCCTGCACCAGCAGGTCGATGCCGGTGCGGCCGTCGGGCAGCGTGGCGTTGTGGATCAGCATGGTGGCTCGCTCATGACCTGCCAGGTCATCGACGCAACGACCTGTTCGCACCAGCATAAGGCCAAGCCCGGCGACACGAGGAGAAAGCACGCGATGGACGGCATGACGGCCAAGCCGGCCAGGGCTACCACCAGGCAGCCAGCGCCCTCTCCACGCGCGCCCGCCAGCGCACCCAGCGCGACCTGTCCAGCAGCGCCAAGGCCCACGCGGCACGGCGCGCGGCCCGTGCGTTGCCGATGCGCTGGAACGCCGGGATCACCTCGCCATGCAGCAACGCGCGTGCCGCGTCGTGCTGGCCCAGCATCTGCAACGCGGTGGCGATGCGCTGCTGCGCACCGGCGCGGCGGGCCGGCTCGCCCATCGCATCGGCCAGCGGCAGCAGCGCGGTGCGCAGCAGTTGCAGCGCGTCGTCTGCCCGGCCCAGCGCCAGCAGCGCAGCGGCCTGGATGTCCAGTGCGTCGGCGTGCAGCCGCGGCTCGTCGTTGGCGTCGAAGGCCGGCAGCAGCACTTGTTCTGCGATGCGCAGCGCCGCCGCGCCGTCGCCCATGGCGGCGAGCGCGCGCGCCACTTCGCCCTGCGAGATGCGCTGCTGGCGGCCGTCACCCAGGCGCTCGAACGCCGCCACCTGGCGCTGTGCGATGCGCAAGGCCGCGCGCGGCCGGCCCAGCCGGCGCAGCGCGCTGGCGATGCGCCGCTCGGCCTGCGCCAGGTCGCGTTCTGCGCCCGGCCGCCGGAACGCCGGCAGCACATGCCGGCGGCAGGTGGCGATGGCCTCGCGCTCGCGGCCCAGCGCCATCTGCGCGTCTGCGATGCGGCCCCAGCACAGCGCCTGCTCGCGCACGTCACCCAGGCGCTGGAACTGCGGCAGCACGGCGTCGCGCAGCAGCGCCAGCGCCTCGGCGGGCCGGCCGCGGGCCGACAGCAGGCTGGCCTGGTGCTGGCGCGTGAAGGCGAGTTGGCGGGCGTCGCCGAGCGTCAGCGCCAATGGCAGCAACTCTGCCTCGATGGCCTGCGCAGCGCTGGCCCAATGGCCGCGCAGCACGCCGATGCCGGCGATGAACAGGCGCAGGCTGAACAGCGTCTGCGCGTGGCCCAGCGTCTGCGCCTGTGGCAGCAGCTCGCCTTCGGCCAGCGCCAGCGCCGCCGCCACGTCACCGCGTTGCAGCAGCAGCCGCGCCTGGCCCAGCCGCGCCAGCAGCGCCTCCCGGCGGTCGCCCACCCGGTCGAAGACGGCAATCTGCTCCTCCCGCAACTGCCAGGCTTCACGTTGCCGGCCCTGGCGCAACAGCGCATCGCACAAGGTCGATTGCGCCACCGCCAGGCCGCGCCAGGCGGCTGCGCGCTCCATCTGCGGCAGCACCTGCTGGCGCAGCAGGTGCTCGGCCGCGGCCGGCGCGTCGGCCAGCAACAGCATCTCTGCAAGACGGCGCTGAAGCTGGGCGCGGCGGCCCGGCTCCTGCACGCTGGCGAGCAGCGGCAGGGCCTGCCGTTCAGCGCATTGCCGGGCTTCGGCCAGGCGGCCGGTGCGCTGCAAGGCCTCGGCGATGTCGGCCAGCGCATGGGCTGCATCGCGCCGTTCGCCGATGCGCTCGAAAGCCGCGAGCTGGTGCTCCCGCCGGACGGCCAACGCTTCGTCATGGCGGCCGCGCGCCTGCAACAGATCGGCCACCTGGCCCCAGGCGTGGGCGATCTCGTGCGCGTCGCCCAGCGCCTGGACGACGGCCAGCCGCCCGTCGCGGCACAGGCGTTCGGCGGCATCGTGCTGCCCGGCGTCAGCCAGCAACTGCGCCACCCGGCCTCGTGCCAGCGCAAGCGCGCGCTGCTGCAAGGGGCCGGCCAGGCGCGGCAGCCATTCAGCTTGGGCCAGCGCCAGCGCCGCGCTCACCTCGCCCTGGCGGTGCAGGATCACGACGATGGCGCCCCATGCCTGCGCGACGTCCGACTCCTTGCCCAGCGCCTGCAATTGCGGCAGTTGCTCGCCACGCCGCAGGTGCAGCGCCTCGGCGTGTTCTCCGCGGTTGCGCAGCGTGTCGGCAATGCGGCCCAGCACCAGGGCGCTTTCGCGGCTGTCCTTGAGCTGTTGCAGCACGGCGAGCTGCTCTTCGCGGCGGATGCGCAATGCCGCGTCGAACTCGCCCACCTGCTCCAGCAAGTCGGCCACGCGGCCGCGCGCCAGCGCTGCCGAGCGCACGTCGCCCAGCCGCTCGAAGGCCGGCACCACGTCGTCGCGGAACGAGCCGAGCACGCTGTCGTACTCGCCCATCCGGTGGCGCAGGTCGGCGATGCGCCACAGCACGAAGGCACGGCCGCGCGGGTCGTCGAAGCGCGCATACAGCGGCAGCTCTTCTTCCAGGCGCAGGCGCAGCGCTTCGGCCAGTTCGCCGCGCAGCCGGCGCAGGTCGGCCAGCGCGTCCAGCGCCTGCGCCAGCAGCCGCGGTTCGGCCAGCGCCTGCACGGCGGGCAGGTGCTCCTGCCGGCGCAGCGCCAGCGCGTCGTCCAGCCGGCCCTGCCATTGCAGCGTCTCGGCCAGGCGGCCCAGCTCGCGCGCCACCTCGCGCGCATTGCCGCTGCGCCGCAAGACCGGCAGCACCTCCGTCCGCAGCAGCGTTTCAGCCTCCGGCCAGGCGCCTTGCAGCAGCCGCAGTGAGGCGATGTGCGCCCAGGTGGCGGCCTCGCTGCCGGCGTCACCGCGTGCGCGCACCAGCGGCAGTTGCCGCTCTTGCAGCGTGCGCAGCGCGGCGTCGATGTGGCCGGCCTGCCGCTGGGCCGACGCCAACTGCACCAGCGCGCCCGACAACAGCGACGGCTCGTCCTGGCGCTCCAGCAGCGGCAGCAGCTCGTCCTGCAACAGCGCCATTGCATCCGCGGCGCGGCCTTCGGCCAGCATCACCGAGGCGATGCGTTCCAGCACCAGCGCCTCTTCGCGTGCGCTGCCACTGCCACTTCCGCTACCACCACCGTCCACCAGGCTGCGCGCCAGCGGCAGGCTGCTTTCGTGCAGCAGACCCAGCGCTTCCTGGCTGCGCCCGGTGGCCTGCAAAAGGTCGGCGACGCGGCGCTGCGCCCAGAGCTGGCCGGGCACGTTGGCCTGGCGCTCGAAGCGCGGCAGCACCTGCTCGCGGTAGAGCGCCAGCGCCTCGGCTGATTCACCGCTGGCGTGCAGCAGGTCGGCCAGCCGGCCCTGGCCGTAGGCGATGGCGGCTGCGTCGCCGGTCTGCTCCAACGCAGGCAGCTCCTGCGTGCGCCGGTGGCGGATGGCGTCGGCATTGCGGCCCAAACGCCGCAGCAGCGTGGCGATGCTGTCGTGCAGCCGCGCGCGCGGCCAGGGGTTGCCGATGCGGTCGGCCGCGGCGGCCTGCGGCCCGCTGCGCCATTGCAGCGCCGCTTCGAGCTGGCCCTGGTCTTCCAGCACGCTGGCGATGCGGTCGTGCAGTTGCTCAAGCTGCCCCGCCGAGCCGCCGGCCGCCGCCAGCGGCACGGCCTCGTCGCGCAGCAGCGCCAGCGCCTCGTCCCAGCGGCGCCCGCGCGACAGCAGCTCGGCCGCCTGCTCCAGCAGGCGCAAGCGTTGCTCCGGCGCGCTGGCGCGGGCCAGCGGCTCGGCCTGCTCGCGCAGCAGCGCCAGCGCAGCGTCGGTGTCGCCGCGGTCGGCCAGCAGGTCGGTGCAGCGCACCAGCGTGCGCAGCGTCTGCTGCACGTCGCCCACGGCGCGCGCCACCGGCAGCACGGTGGCTTGCAGCAGCGCCAGCGCCGCGTCGCGCTGCCCGTCGTCGATCAGCAGCTCGGCTTCTTCGGCCAGCAGCGGCAGCCGCAGCGCGGCAGGCGCGTCGGCCTGTTCGCGCAACTGCTGCTGCACGGCGGCCAGGCGCAGGCGCAGCTTCTGCGCCTGCGCGAGCGGCGCCGGTGCGGGTGCAGGTTCAGGCGCCTGCTCGGCCGCGGCGGCTTCCGGCGCGGCGGCGCTGGAGAGGAAGGAGAACACGCCGCCGCGCCAGGACCAGAGGTCGGGCGCCAGCTCGATGCAGCGGCGGATGGCCTGCTCGCTGAGCCAGACGATGAGCTGCATCGGCACGCCATAGGCGATGGCCTCGCGGCGCACGTTGAAGTCGCGCCAGCGCCCGTCGGTGAACCAGCTTTCGCCGCCGGTCAGGTGCACGGCCGCGTGCTCCTTGGCGAGCGCGCGAAGTTCGATCTCCAGGCTGGCGAAGTCGGGCAGGCGGGCGGCGTCGAGTTCCAGCCTCGCCACACGCATCGCGGCGGCGCCCAGCACGTCGTCGATCTGCCGCGCCACGAGGCGCCGCGTGCGCACGCTGTTGAACTCTGCAATCAGCAACTGGTAGCGGCCGGCATGGCGCAGCAGCTTGACCAGGCGCTGGAAGTCGCGCGCATGGCCGGGTTCCAGGCTGGCCGCGGCGGCGGCGCGGGCGCTGTCGAAGTCGGCCGCTCCAGCGTCCGTCATCGCGCGGCCGGGCCGTCAGACACCCGGCTCGTACTGGCTCTGCAAAGCGGCGGCGGCGGAAGCGGCGGCATGGCGGTAGCCCTCCAGCGTGCGCACCACCGGGTGGCTGCGGCGCCAACTGCCGTCGTCGTATTCCATCAGCGCCAGGTTGTAGAGAAGCCGGCGCGTGCGGTCGTCGTTGCCGGAGTGCACGTCGTCGGCGTCGAGCTGCTGCAGCAGCGCGTAGTCTTCGCGGTCGAGGAAGCGCCGGTACTCGGACGCGAGCTGCTTGACGGCCTGGCCCACCGTCTCGGCGTCGATGTGGGCGCTTTCGCTGAACTCGCAGCACAGCTTGAGCAGGCGCAGCAGTTCGCGCGGGTGGCCGCCGCAGGCCGCCACCAGTTGCTCGACTTCGGCGTCGGACGAGAACAGCGCGCGGTCGGCACGGCGCAGCAGGATGTCGCGCAGCGCGTCCTGGCCGGCCTGGCACGGCGTGCCGTCGCGCTCTGCGGGCTTGATCATCGGCAGCACGATGTCGGCGTCCAGCCGCACCGCCAGGTTGCCCTCGTACTTCAGGCTGATGGGCGCGGTGTAGAGCGCCAGTGTCTCGATGGCCAGCAGTTGCTCGGCGTCGTGCACGAAGAAGCGCAGCGTGTCGTCACCGCGCAGCTTGTCGGTGCCATCGACGATGAACAGCACGCGCCGGCCCAGCCCGCGCGCGGCCAGCCGCTGCTCGGTGTCGCGCAGCAGGCGGTTGAAGATGTCGGCAAAAGGCTTGAACGAGTTGCGCAACACGGTGCGCAGCGAGTCCTTGTAGCTGGCGTTGGTGCGGAAGGCCGCCGTCATCGAGCTGAACAGCTTGGCGAAGAAGGGCACCTCGGCCTTGATCTCGGCGCCGCTCTTGACCTCCAGCGAAAAATCGCGCGCCTGCTCGCTGCTCAGCACGCGCTCGGCAAACCAGGCCTGCAGCTCCTGCAGCCGGTCGATCCCCACGCCCAGGCCTTCGCTCTGCACGCGCTCCAGCAGCGTGCGCGCCATCAGCATCAGCGTCTCGGCGTATTGCAGGTCGTTGCGGTCGAGGTTGTTGGACAGATCGACTTCGACGACGAAAAGCCGCTCTGGCCCGTGCAGCGCCTGCGCGTACTGGCGCAGCTCTGTGGTCTTGCCGCTGCCCACGTGGCCGAAGAACAGCACATGCTTGAGCGGCGGCGCGAGCAGCCGGTTGTCAGCCAGGCTCAACCCGTATTTCATTGCCAGGCGCTTGAGCGTCTTCTGGCTGCCGCGCGCCTCTTGCGTCTGCACGAAGCGCGGGTCGTCTGCGCCCAGCGCCTCGGTCACTTCCAGCGACGCCATGACCTCGATGATGGACGCCGGTGCTTGGTAGGACATGGTGGCTGCTCGGAAGCGGTGGGCCAGTGTAGCCAGCGCTACTTGGTGCCGAAGATGCGGTCGCCAGCGTCGCCCAGCCCCGGCACGATGTAGCCGTGGCTGTTCAACTGGCGGTCGATGGCGGCGGTATAGACAGGCACGTCGGGGTGCGCGTCGTGGAAGTTCTTCAGCCCCTCGGGCGCCGCCAGCAGGCTGACGAAGCGGATGGATCGCGGACGCGTCTCCTTCAGCCGCTCGACCGCGGCCACCGCCGAGTTGCCTGTGGCCAGCATCGGGTCCAGCACGATGGCATCCCGCTCGTGCATGCTGTGCGGCATCTTGAAGTAGTACTCCACCGCCACCAGCGTCTTCGGGTCGCGGTACAGGCCGATGTGGCCAATGCGCGCGCCAGGCACCACTTCCAGCATGCCGTCGAGAAAGCCGTCGCCGGCCCGCATGACGACGACGAAGACCGTCTTCTTGCCGTCGATCACCGGCGACTGCATGGCCTCCAGCGGCGTCTCGATCTGGATGAGCTGCGTGGGCATGTCACGCGTCACCTCGTAGGCCATCAGCATGCCGATCTCGTGCAGCAGACGGCGGAAGTTGCTGGTGCTGCGGTCTTTCTGGCGCATCAGCGTGAGCTTGTGCTGCACCAGCGGGTGGGTGATGTGGTGGACGGTTCTGGTCATGCTTGCCTTGCGCTTGCCTTGCTAGAAGATGGTGCCGTCGCTGTCGATGTGCAGCGGCGGCGAGCCGTCACGCAGCTCGGCTGCGATCTGCCGGCCGGCGGCCCAGGTGCCGCCTTCGAGGATGCAGGCCAACGGCAGCTCCTGCGCCGTCTTGCCCAGGCGCTGGCGCACCAGCGAAGCCACCTCGTCGAGCAGCGTGACGGTCAGCGCGCGCCATTCGACGATGAACTCGTCGCCCGGCTTGTAGCGGCGCGTCATGTCGCGGGCATGGCGCGCCCGGATCACGCCGCCGTCGAGCAGCAGGCCGCCGTTGCGGTACTCGGGCAGCGCCGTCAGCGCGTCGATGCCGGTGACCGTGATGCCGGCCCATTGCAGCGGCTCCAGCAGCGAGTAGCTCAGCCACTGGCTGAGCTTGTGGAAGGGCACGAAGCCGACCGTGGTGGCGTCGAAGCCCTGCGCGGTGGCGCCGCCGGCAAAGCGGTGCGGCCACACGTCGCCGGCAAGCGTGCCCTTGACGACGCTGCCGCTGCGCCAGATGGACGCAAAGCTGCGCAGCACTTCCCCCAGCACCTGCGCGGCGGCCACCTGGCCTGGCGTGGGCGACGCCGGGCCGGCCAGCCGGTCCCACAGCAGGCCGGGCCGGGCTTGCAGGCCGTCGCGCGCGGCCTCTGTCATCAGCGCCACGCCCAGCCGGTTCAGCAGCCCGGCGCGGCCTTCCAGCCCGACCAGCGGGTTGGCGGCGCTGGCCTGGAAGATGGCGCGCAAGGCGCCCACGTCCAGCGCCTGCAACGCAGCAGCGTCCACCCGCAGCGGCGCCCCGGCGTCGGACGAGAAGGCGCCCGCCATGAAGGCGCGAAACGACGCCACGCCCAGCCCCTCGGACCGCGCGAAGTCGGCTTCGCCTTCCTTGTAGCGCCAGGCCGGGCCGGCGCCTGCGTCCAGCAGCACGCTGACCACCGCGAGGTCGATGCGCGCGCGCGCCTGCTCTGCCGGGCTCTTGCCGGCCAGTGCGGCATCGAGTTCGGCCTTGCGGTCCACGCCGCCGGCCTCGAAGTGGCGCCAGCGGCTGTGCAGGGGAATCTTCAGGTCGGGGAAGCGCGCAAGCGTCAGCGTGGCGACGCGCTCTGCCACCGCGGCCAGGCGGGAACGGTCCAGCACGAAGAGCGCCGAGCGGCCGTCGCCTGCGGCCTGCGTGATGGCGGCGCAACGCAGCCGGATGGTGGCCGGGTCGCGCAGCGCGGCGAGGGAATCATTCAAGCGCACGCCCCTTGACGCTGGCCAGTTCGGCATCCGTCGGCACCGCGCCGTCGGTGAAGTAGCCGGCGGCAATCTTGGCCTCCATCTCGACGCGGGCATCGGCCGGGATCAGCGCGTCGGGGATCTTGACCCTCTCGCCCACTTCGATGCCGCTGCCGGTGATGGCGTCGTATTTGTCATTGCTCATGCTGACCAGCCGGTGGATTTTGCGGATGCCCAGCCAGTGCAGCACGTCGGGCATCAGCTCCTGGAAGCGCATGTCCTGCACGCCGGCCACGCACTCGGTGCGCAGGAAATACTTGTCGGCACGGTCGCCGCCCTGCTGCCGCTTGCGGGCGTTATAGACAAGGAACTTGGTCACCTCGCCGAGCGCCCGGCCCTCCTTGCGGCTGTAGGCGATGAGGCCCACGCCGCCCTTTTGCGCGCCCTGCACGCATTCCTCGATGGCATGGGTGAGGTAGGGCCGGCAGGTGCAGATGTCGGAGCCGAAGACGTCCGAGCCGTTGCATTCGTCGTGCACCCGGGCGGTCAGCGTGATGGCCGGGTTGGCCAGGTCGCGCACGTCGCCGAAGACATACAGCGTCTGCCCGCCGATGGGCGGCAGAAAGACCTCGATGTCGCTGCGCGTCACCAGCTCGGGGTACATGCCGCCGGTTTCCTCGAAGAGCGCGCGGCGCAATTCGCCTTCGCTCACCTTGAAGCGGCGCGCCACACCGGGCAGCCACCACACCGGCTCCAGCGCGATCTTGGTGACCGCGGCGCTGGCGTCGTCCAGCAGCACGCGGCCGTCGGGCTGCAGCCGCTGGTAGGCCAGCGCCTGGCGGATCTCGGGCAGGTGGATGTGCGCCTTGGTGACGGCGATGGTGGGGCGGATGTCGTAGCCCAGCGCCATCGCGTCGGCAAAGACGCTCTGCACGCTGGCGCCCCAGGGGTCGATGGAGACGATCTTCTCTGCATCGCCCCATTGCGGGTAGGGGCCAACGAGGTCGGTGGGTGCGGTGTCGGTGAGGTCGGCGCGGTGGCTGCGCGTCAGGCTGCCGGCGGCCACCGCCAGCGCGCGATAGACGCCATAACTGCCGCTGTGCGTGCCCACCACGTTGCGCTGGCCGCGGTTGGTGGTGGTGCCCACCACGGGGCCGCGCAGCAGCGGGTCGGCAGCGCCCCACACGAGCGGCGGCGCGCCCACGGGGCCCTGGCCGGGGTGGGACGTCAGGCGGATGTGGCGGGCTGCGGGGGCAGTGTCCATGGCGGGCTGTTCAGCACTTCAAAGCGGCGAAGATACGCTAGAAACGGGGCGCCGCAGCAGCCTTCATAGCAGCCTTCACAGCAGCCCGCGCACACCGCCGCGCTGCAGCCAGTTGGCCGGCGAATAGGCACAGCGCCCGTCCGTCACATGCAGCGTGTAGGCCATGCGCGAGCGCGGCGAGCGGTTGGCGGCGCTGGTGTGCGGCAGCAGGCCGTGGAAGACGATCAGGCTGCCGGCCGCCACCGGCAGCGGCAAGGCGCTGTCGGGCCCCGGCCAGGGCGTGGCGTTCAGCGCCTCTAGCCGCAGCGTGCCGCCGTCGCGCACGAAGCGCTCGCGCAGCACGCCGCGCGCACCCGCGTGGCCGCCGGGCTCGGCCCAGAGGCAGCCGTTGTCCAGCGCGGCGTCTTCCAGCGCAAACCAGAAGGTCGTCACGCTCAGCGGCGTGGTGACGAAGAAGCTCGCGTCCTGGTGCCAGCGCACCTCGCCGCCGATGCCCGGCTGCTTGAAGATCACCTGCGACTGCCACACCTGCGGCTGCTGCAAGCCCAGGTCGGACGCCAGCGCGGCCAGCGCCGGGCCGTGCGAGAAGGCGTCGAACACCGGGTCCAGGTCGTGCAGCGCATGGCCGATCTTGTTGATCGACCGCGCCTTGGGCACGCGCAGGCTGCCGTCCGGCGCGAAGGCCTCTTCCTCGAAGAAGCAGTGCACCGCATGGGCCGACGCGATCAGTGCGGCATCGGCCGTCAGCGCCTGGTTGCGGGTGGAGAACACGCCGGCACCGGCAGACGGCTCGAAGGCATCGACGATGGCCTGCGCGCGGCCGCACACCGCCGCCAGTTCGGCCGCTGTCTTGAAGCCGGGCAGCACGAGGAAGCCGTCGCGCGCATAGGCCTCGCGTTGGTCTGGGCTCAGCATGGGCAGGGGTTCGCTGTTGTGATTTGGCATCAGTGTGCGGCATCCAACGCACGCCTGTCACAGGCGGCGGGCGCCGCTGCTTCATCATCGCCGCAGCGTTGCGCCCGCACCGTTCGTGGCATGCACCTTGCACCAAGGTGGCCCATACATTCTCAAACCATGGCTGGAGTCCAGATGTCGAAGCCCTTCACGCTGTTCACGCACCACGCCCTTGCACTGGCCGCGCTCGCCGCGCTTCAGCCCGGTGCACAGGCACAGACCGCCGCGCCGGCAGAGGCCGGCAAGCTGGGCGTCATCACCATCAGCGCCGAGCGCCGGCAGGAAAACGTGCAGGACGTGCCGGTGTCGGCCAGCGTGTTGCAGGGCGAATTGCTCGACGTCATCAACACCGGCGGACAAGACGTGCGCGGCCTGTCGGGCCGGGTGCCCAGCCTGAACATCGAGTCGTCTTTCGGCCGCGCCTTTCCGCGCTTCTACATCCGCGGCTACGGCAACACCGACTTCCGGCTGAATGCATCGCAGCCGGTGTCGCTGGTCTATGACGACATCGTGCAGGAGAACCCCATCCTGAAAGGCTTCCCGGCCTTCGACCTGGCCAACATCGAGGTGCTGCGCGGGCCGCAGGGGTCGCTGTTCGGCCGCAACACGCCGGCCGGCGTGGTGAAGTTCGAGTCGGCGCGGCCGACGAAGAAGTCCGAGGGCTATGCCAGCCTGTCCTTCGGCACCTACACCACGCTGAATGCCGAAGGCGCCATCAACGCGCCGCTGGGCGCCGATTCGGCGCTGCGCATCTCGGTGCTGAACCAGTTGCGCAACGACTGGGTGCACAACACCCAGCCCGGCCCGACGCAAGACCTGGAGGGCTACCGCGACAGCGCCTTGCGCGCCCAGTTCCTCTATGAGCCCAGCCGCGATTTCAGCGCGCTGCTCAACGTGCACGCACGCGACTTCGACGGCGCTGCGCGCCTGTTCCGCGCCAACATCATCAAGCCTGGCACCAACGATCTGGTCGATGGCTTCGACCCCGAGAAGGTGTCCTACGACGGCCAGAACAAGTCGGTCGTCACCAACTACGGCGCCAATGCGCGGCTGAAGTTCGGCCTGGGCACGGGGCTGTCGCTGTACTCGATCACGGGCGTGGAAACGGTGCGCACCTACAGCCGCGGCGACATCGACGGTGGCTATGGCGCGGTGTTCGCGCCGCCGTCCGGCCCCGGCTTCATTCCGTTCTCTTCCGAGACCGCAGACGGCATGCCCGACCACAAGCAGATCACGCAGGAGCTGCGGCTGGAGTCCAGCCTGGCCGGGCCGCTGAACTGGCAGGCCGGCCTGTACCTCTTCCATGAAGACTACAAGATCGAAAGCTTCAGCTACGACTCGCTGTTCTCGGCCGGCGGCCAGAACGGCTACGAGCGCGTGCACCAGAAGAACGACGCCTATGCGGTGTTCGGCGCCGTCAACTACGCGGTGAGCCCGGCGCTGAAGCTGCGCGGCGGCCTGCGCTACACGCACGACAAGAAGCAGTTCAACGTGGAGGACTACAACAGCCAGGTCTTCGGCACGCTGCCCACGCTGGCGGCGCTGGCCGCCGCGGGCCCGCTGAGCGCGTCACCCAGCGACAGCAAGGTGAGCTGGGACATCAGCGGCACCTATGCGCTGGACAAGAGCGTCAACCTCTACGCGCGCGCTGCCAGCGGCTTCCGCGGCGCCAGCGTGCAGGGCGCGGGCTCGTTCAACAACCAGTCGGTGGCCAAGCCCGAGAACAACACCTCGGTCGAGCTGGGCATCAAGGCCGACCTGTTCGACCGCAGGGCGCGCGTCAATTTCGACATCTTCAAGTACAGCGTCAAAGACCTGCAACTCACCGCGGTGGGCGGCGGCGCCAACTCGAACATCCTGCTGAATGCCAAGAAAGCCACCGGCCAGGGCTTCGAGCTGGACGTGCAGGCCTTCATCACCGAAAACCTGCTGGCCAGCCTGGGCGTGGGCTACAACGACACCAAGCTGAAAGACCCGGGTCTGGCCGTCTCGGTCTGCGCGGCCTGCACAGTGACCGACCCCAAGACGGCCAGCGGCCAAGCCTTGATCGACGGCAACCCGCTGCCGCAGGCGCCCAAGGTGACGGCCAACTTCACGCTCAAATACAGCCAGCCGCTGGGCAGCGGCGAGGCCTATGTCTTCACCGACTGGGTCTATCGCAGCAAGGTCAACTTCTTCCTCTACGAGTCGGTCGAATTTACCGGCAAGGCACTGATGGAAGGCGGCCTGCGGCTGGGCTACACCTGGGGCGGCGGCAAGTACGACGCAGCGGCCTTCGTGCGCAATCTGACTGACCAGACGCGCATCGTCGGCGGCATCGACTTCAACAACCTCACCGGCTTCATCAACGACCCGCGCACCTACGGCCTTCAGTTCAAAGCCAGCTTCTGACGATGCAGCGGTTTGCGTTGGGGCTGGCCGCGCTTGCGGTTTCCGCGGGGGTGGCGGCCCAGCCCGCGGTGATCTACGAACTCGGCGGCAAGAACGACAAGTCCTTCGGCGAGGCGGCCTGGAAGGGCGCAGAAGCCTGGAAGAAGGAGACCGGCAAGCCGTATCTCGAATTCGAGATCGCCAACGCGGCGCAGCGCGAGCAGGCGGCGCGGCGCTTCGCAGAGCGCGGCGCCGACCCCATCGTCGGCATCGGCTTTCCGCAGGCCAGCAGCATCGCCGCGGCGGCGAAGGACTTTCCGAAGTCGCACTTCGCCATCGTCGATATGGTGGTCAACCTGCCCAACGTGCAAAGCTTCGTCTATCGCGAGCACGAGGGCAGTTTCCTCGTCGGCATGCTGGCCGCGATGGCCAGCAAGACCGGCAAGGTGGGCTTCGTCGGCGGGCAGGACATCCCGCTGGTGCGCAAATTCCTCTGCGGCTACGAGCAGGGCGCACGCCACGCCAACCCCAAGGTGCAGACCGTCTCTGCGATGACGGGCACCACCAACGCCGCCTGGACCGACCCGCCGCGCGGCGCCGAGCTGACCAAGGCGCAGATCGCGCAGGGGGTGGACGTCGTCTTCAGCGCCGCCGGCACCACCGGCTTCGGCATCATGCAGGCGGCCAAGGACGCCGGCATCCTGGCCATCGGCGTGGACAGCAACCAGAACCATCTGCACCCCGGCACCATGCTCACGAGCATGGTCAAGCGCGTCGATCTGGCGGTGTACAGCGCCTTCAAGGGCATCAAGCCGGGCGTCACCGCGCTGGGGCTGAAGGAAGGCGGCGTGGACTATGCGCTGGACGAGTTCAACGCCAGGCTGGTGACGCCCGCGATGAAGGCCAGGGTGGATGCCGCCAAGGCCGACATCATCAGCGGCAAGCTGAAAGTGGTGGACTACACGGTGGCCAACGCCTGCCAGTGAGGCGCTGGGCCGGCGGCGCGTGCTGCGTTGCGCGGGCGACGATGGCGAATGGAGAAGACCATCCGGCGCCTGCACCCGGCACAAGTGGTTGCCGAATCGCTCGACGCGAACGGCGTTGACGATCCGGTCGTCGTCATCGTCACGCTGCAAGCCTTCGGCTTCGGCTCGCTGGGGTTGGCCGCGCTCGACCGCTGAAGCCAGGCGCTCCGTCAGATCGGCAGCGCCAGCCCGCGCAATGCCGCGTGATCGCGCGCCGCCTGCTCGGCCGCCGCCCGCGCCGCGGCGGGCAGGAAGGAGGCGCGCGCCGCCAGCACCGCCATCGCCAGCAGATCGGCCTCCTGCAACGGTGTGTCCGCCAGCAGCGCCTGGGCTTCCGAGGTCTGGGTGATGCAGGACATCAGCCGGTTGTCCGTGTGGTAGCTCAGGGACACGCCGGCCCGCCACAGTGCGGTGATCGGGTGCGCGGCCACCGACGCCGCCGCGCCGGTGTGCACGTTGCTGGTGGGGCACACCTCCAGGTGCAAGCCCATCGCCTTGACCTCGTCCACCAGGCCGGCCTGGCCTTGCATGTGCAGCGCGTCGGCCAGCCGCACGCCATGGCCGACGCGGCGGGCGCCCAGCCGGCCGGCCTCCAGCACGCGCTGGCCCACGTCGGCCTCACCGGCGTGCAGCGTCAGCGGCAGGCCGGCGTCGCGCGCCAGCGCCAAGGCCGCGTGGTGGGCTTCGAGCGGGAAGCCTGCTTCGGGCCCGGCAAGGTCGAAGCCCACCACGCCGCGGCCCAGGAAACGGATGGCCAGTTGCACCGCGCGCACGGTGTCGGCAGGCGGCAGATGGCGCATCGCGCAGACGATCAGGCCCGACGGCAATGCGCTGGCGCGCAGGCCGGCGAGCATGGCGGCCACCGCACCGTCACCGACCACGCCATGGGCTTCGAACAGCAGCGGCGCGATGCGGAATTCAGCCAGCACGGCGTTGTCTTGCAGCGCGTCTTCGGCGGCCTCGAAGGCCACGCGCTCCATCGCCTCGGGCGTGGCCATCGCGGCCACCGTGAGGCCGAAGCCTTCCAGGTATTTGACCAGGCTGCCGGCATGCGCATTGGCGTCGAACCAGGCTGCCAGCGCAGGCACGTCGGCCGCGGGTGACGCGATGCCGCGCCGTTGCAGGAGGTCGAGCAAGGTGGCCACGCGCAGCCCGCCGTCCAGGTGTTCGTGCAGCAGCACCTTGGGCAGGGCGCGTGCCGCCTGGGCTGGATCGGGGTCGGCCATCGACAACATCGTAGTGCAGCGTCGTTGCAAGCCCCATGCCGGCACCGGCGCAAGTCTTGCTATCCTGCCGCACGCCCACGCTGCTTCGGAGACCGCAACACCATGATGACGCGCCCCGCCGCCGCCCTGGCCTTTGCAACACTGGCCCTGGCAGCCACCACGGCACGGGCCGAGCCGGCCGTGATCTTCGACATGGGCGGCAAGTTCGACAAGTCGTTCAACCAGGCCGGCTTCGACGGCGCCGAGCGCTGGAAGAAGGAGACCGGCAAGCCCTATCTCGAATTCGAGATCGCCAACCCGACGCAGCGCGAACAGGCCAGCCGGCGCATGGCAGAGCGCGGCGCCAGCCCCATCGTGGGCATCGGCTTCAGCCAGGGCAGCAGCATCGAGAAGGTGGCGAAAGACTTTCCGAAGCAGCAGTTCGCCATCATCGACGCGGTGATCAAGCTGCCCAACGTGCAGAGCATCGTCTTCAAGGAGCAGGAAGGCAGCTTCCTCGTCGGCATGCTGGCTGCGATGGCCAGCAAGACCGGCAAGGTGGGCTTCGTCGGCGGCATGGACATTCCGCTCATCAGCAAGTTCGCCTGCGGCTTCGAGCAGGGCGCGAAGTACGCCAACCCCAAGGTGCAGACCAGCGCCAACATGACCGGCACCACGCCCACCGCCTGGAACGACCCCGCGCGCGGCGCCGAACTCGCCAAGGCGCAGTTCGCAGGCGGGGTGGACGTGATCTTCGCCGCAGCCGGCGGCACCGGCATCGGCGTCTATCAGGCCGCGAAGGACGCCGGCAAGTACGCCATCGGCGTGGACAGCAACCAGAACCATCTGCACCCCGGCACCATGCTCACCAGCATGGTCAAGCGTGTCGATGTGGCGGTGTACAACGCCTTCAAGGGCGTGACGCCGGGCGTCACCGCGCTCGGGTTGAAGGAAGGCGGGGTGGACTACGCGCTGGACGACAACAACGCGAAGCTGATCACGGCCGAGATGAAGAAGAAGGTCGATGCCGCCAAGGCCGACATCATCAGCGGCAAGATCAAGGTCATCGACTACACGGTGGCCAGCGTCTGCCGATGACGCCCGTCGATGACGCCTGCCGGGCCGTCTGAAGTGCCGTCTCGGGTGCAGGCCGGCGCAGCACCGGCCGTGCTGATGCGGCACATCGACAAACGCTTCGGCGCCGTGCACGCCAACCGCGACGTGCAGCTCAGCGTGGCGGCCGGCACGGTGCACGGCATCGTCGGCGAAAACGGCGCCGGCAAGAGCACGCTGATGTCCATCCTCTACGGCTTCTACCAGGCCGACAGCGGAGAGATCGAGGTCGAGGGCGTGCCTGCCGTGATCAGCGGCTCACGCGAGGCCATCGCGCTAGGCATCGGCATGGTGCACCAGCACTTCATGCTGGTCGATACGCTGTCGGCACTCGACAACGTGATGCTCGGCGCCGAGCCCCACTGGCAGCTCCAGCGCGCACGCAGTGCCGTGCGCAGCGCGCTCGATGCGCTGATGCGCGACACCGGCATGGCGGTGCGGCTGGACGCGCCGGTGTCTGCGCTGCCCGTGGGTGAGCGGCAGCGGCTGGAGATTCTGAAGGCGCTGTACCGCGGCGCCCGCATCTTGATCCTCGACGAGCCCACCGCGGTGCTCACCCCGCAGGAGACCGAGGCGCTGTTCGACACGCTGCGCAAGCTGCGCAGCCGCGGCACCACCATCCTGCTGATCACGCACAAGCTCAAGGAGATCATCGCGCTGTGCGACGCCGTGACGGTGATGCGCGGCGGCGCGGTGGTGCTGGCCTGCGAGATCGGCCAGACCAGCGTCGATGGGCTGGCCGAGGCGATGGTGGGCCGCCGCGTGCAGATGGGCCGGGCCGGCGCCCAGCCTGGCACGAGCACGAGCACGAGCACGAGCACGGGCACGGGCACCGGCACGGGCACCGGCACGGCGCCCGCCGCGGGCCCGCTGTTGCTCAGCGCGCACAGCCTGCAATGGCGCGACGCGCTGGGCGTGCTGCGGCTGGACGGCGTCTCGCTCGATCTGCACGGCGGCGAGATCGTCGGCATCGCCGGCGTCTCGGGCAACGGCCAGAGCGAGCTGCTGGACGTGTTGTCCGGCATGCTGGCGCCGCAGCAGGGCAGGCTGGACGTCGGCGGCCGGCACTTCGACGCGCAAGGGCGCGCCGGCTGGCTGGACACCGCAGCCGCGCGCCGGCTCGGCCTGGCGCATGTGCCCGAAGACCGCCACAAGCGCGCGCTGGTGCTGCCCTTCGCGGCCTGGGAATCGGCAGCACTCGGCTACCAGCGGCGCTACAGCCCGCGCGGCTGGATGCAGCAGCGCGCGATGCGCAAGGACTGCGCCGCGATGATGGAGCGCTACGACGTGCGGCCACGCAACCCGGCGCTGCGCTCGTCGAAGTTCAGCGGCGGCAACCAGCAGAAGCTGGTGCTGGCGCGCGAGGCACTGCCGGCGCCCCAGGTGCTGCTGGTGGGCCAGCCGACCCGCGGCGTGGACATCGGCGCCATCGAGTTCATCCACGGCCGGCTGCGCGCGATGCGCGATGCCGGCGGCGCGGTGCTGGTGGTGTCCAGCGAGCTGGACGAGATCCTCGCGCTGGCCGACCGCGTGATCGTGATGAACGCCGGCCGCATCACCGGCGAGCTGCCCATCGCGCGCTGCACCGAAGCCGGTCTGGGCCGCCTGATGGGCGGCGCGCATTGAGCTTGCGGCAATGAGCGTGCAGCAATGAGCGCGCAGCCTGCCGACCTGCCGCGCTGGATGGACGTGGCGCTGCTGCCCGCCCTCAACCTGGCGCTGGCGCTGCTGGTGGCCGGCGTCGTGGTCAAGCTGGTCGGCTTCCAGCCGGCACAGGTGCTGGCGCTGCTGGCCAAGGGCGCCTTCGGCTCGCTCTCCGGGCTGAGCTACACGCTGTACTACACGACGATGCTGGTCTTCACCGGGCTGGCGGTGGCGGTGGCATTCCACGGCGGCCTGTTCAACATCGGCGGCGAGGGCCAGGCCATCATGGGCGGCCTCGGCGCCGGCCTTGCCGCGCTGGCTTTTGATGCCGTGCTGCCGGCCTGGGCGATGCTGCCGTTGATGGTGCTGGCCGCCGCACTGTTCGGCGCCGCCTGGGGCGCGGTGCCCGGCGCGCTGCAAGCCTGGCGCGGCAGCCACACCGTCATCACCACCATCATGTTCAACTTCATCGCGTCGGCCTTGCTGGGCTACCTGCTGGTCGGCGTGTTGAAGGAGCCTGGCAGCATGACGCCGGAGAGCCGGGCACTGGCGCCGTCGGCGCACATGCCGGGCGTGCACGAGGCGCTGGGCTGGGTCGGCATCGACTGGCCGCACACGCCGTTCAACCTGACCTTCCTTCTCGCCATCGGCGCCGCCGTCGTGGTGTGGCTGGTGCTGTGGAAGAGCCGCGGCGGCTATGCCTTGCGCGCGGTGGGCTTCGCGCCGGAGGCGTCGCTGTACGCCGGCATCCGGCCGCAGCGGCTGATCGTCTGGTCGATGGCGGCGTCGGGCGCGCTGGCCGGGCTGGTGGGCGTCAACGAGATCGCGGGCGCCCATGGCCGGCTGCTGTCGGACTTCGTCGTCGGCGCGGGTTTTGCCGGTATCGCCGTCAGCCTGATCGGGCGCAACCATCCGGTCGGCATCGTGCTGGCGGCGCTGCTGCTGGGCGCGCTGTACCAGGGCGGGTCGGAGCTGGCCTTCGAGATTCCCGGCTTCAGCCGCGACATGGTGTTCATGCTGCAAGGGCTGGTGGTGCTCTTCGCCGGGGCGATGCCGCAGGTGGCCGCGCCGGCGCTGGCGCGTGCCTGGGCGACGGCCGGTGCGTGGCGGGGCCGCGGCCGTGGATGAGGTGCTGGTGGGCACGCTGGTGGCCAGCACGTTGCGCGTCTCGGTGCCCTTGATCCTGTGCGCGCTGGCCGGCGTGCTGTGTGAGCGCTCCGGCGTGATCGACCTCGGGCTGGAAGGCAAGATGCTGCTCACCGCCTTCACCGCCGCCGCCGTCGGCTCGGTGGCCGGCTCGCTGCCGGCGGCGCTGCTGGCGGCCTGCGCGGTGGGGGTGGCGCTGTCGATGCTGCACGGCTACGCCTGCGTCAGCCACCGTGGAGACCAGGTCGTGCTGGGCATGGCCATCACGATGACGGCGGCCGGGCTGACCGTCGTGCTGGGCATCGCTTGGTTCCAGCAGGGCGGGCAGACGCCGCCGCTGCCCGACAGCGTGCGCCTGGGCCGCTGGTTCGTCGGTGCCGGCGAGGCGGTGGCGGGCGTGCCGCTGGTTGGGCGGGCGCTGTCGCTGGCCTTCTTCGGCCACACCGCGCTGGTCTATCTGTCGCTGCTGCTGGTGGCGGGCGTCTGGTGGCTGCTGTACCGCACGCGCTTCGGGCTGCGCCTGCGCGCGGCCGGCGAGAACCCGGCGATGGTGGATGCAGCCGGCGTCTCGGTGCTGCGCCTGCGCTACCAGGCGCTGGCGCTCAACGGCGTGCTGTGCTCGCTGGCGGGCTCGTCACTGGTGCTGTCGCAGAACCCGAGCTTCATCCCCAACATGACGGCCGGCCGCGGCTACATGGCGCTGGCGGCGATGATCTTCGGCAAATGGCACCCTGTGGGCGGGCTGCTGGCCTGCCTGCTGTTCGGCTTTCTGGATGCGGTGTCGATCCGCTTGCAGGGCGCCTCGCTGCCCGTCATCGGCGCGGTGCCGGTGCAGGCGGTACAGGCTTTGCCGTATCTGCTGACCGTCGTGCTGCTGGCGGGCTTCATCGGCCACGCGCAAGCGCCTGCGGCGCTGGGGCGGCCCTATGTGAAGGAGCGGTGATGGTGGACGGCGCCCTGAGCCAGACGATGCAAGCCCTGATCGAAGCCGCCCGCACCGCGCGCCAGAACGCGCATGCGCCGTACTCGAAGTTCCAGGTCGGCGCCGCCGTGCAGGACGAGCAGGGCCGCATCCACGCCGGCTGCAACGTCGAAAACGCCGCCTACCCGCAAGGCTGGTGCGCCGAGACTTCGGCGCTGGCGCACCTGGTCACGGCCGGCGGCAGGCGGGTCGTCGCGGTGGCCGTGGTGGGGGTGGCTGCCGAGCCCGTCACCCCCTGCGGCGGCTGCCGCCAGAAGCTGCGCGAATTCGCCGCTGGCGACTGCCCGGTCTGGATCGCAGACTTGCACACCGTGCGCCTGCGCACCACACTGGCCGGGCTGCTGCCGCACAGCTTCGGCCCGGAGCACCTGACACCATGAGCGACGACCCGCTGATCGAACAAAGCGCCGCCCGGCTGCGCGCCACCGGCATGCAGCCGCGGCTGGCCGTGCTGCTGGGCACCGGCTGGGGGCCGGTGGCGGACAGGGTGCAGGGCGCCATCGACATCGCCTATGCCGAGCTGCCGGCCTTTCCGCGGCTGCACGTCGGCGGCCATGCCGGCCGCGTGCGGCTGGGCACGCTGGGCGGCAAGCCGGTGGCGGTGCTGGCCGGCCGCAAGCACGCCTACGAAACCGGCGAGCCCGACGGCATGAAAGGCGCCATCCGCACGCTGGCCGCGCTGGGCGTGCAGGTGCTGCTGCAGACCAACGCATCGGGCAGCATGGACGAGCGCATGCGGCCTGGCGAGCTGATGCTGATCACCGACCACATCAACGTGGTGCAGCGCTCGCCGCTGTTCCACGAGACCAGCGACAAGCGCTTCGTGGACATGTCCGCCGCCTACGACCCGGCTCTGGGCGCGCAGGCCAAGGCGGTGGCCACGGCGCGCGGCATCACGCTGCACGAAGGCGTCTATGCCTGGGTGATGGGGCCGCAGTTCGAGACGCCGGCAGAGATCCGCTGGCTGCGCGGCTGCGGCGCGCAGGCGGTGGGCATGAGCACGGTGCCCGAAACCATCCTGGCGCGCCACGCCGGCATGCGCGTGCTGGCGCTGTCGATGGCCACCAACATGGCGGCCGGCATCTCCGACGAGACGCTGAGCCACGCCCACACGATGGCCACCGCGCAGGCCGCCAGCGAACGTGCCGTGGGCTTGCTGGAAGCCGTGGTCGGCGCGCTGGAACTCTGAGCGCCGCACGCTGCGGCAGGCATCACCATGACAGACACTTTGCAAGACACCGCCCGGCTGGCCCTGGCCTGCCTGGACCTGACCAGCCTGAACGACGGCGACAGCGCCGCCGACATCGAGGCGCTGTGCGCCCGCGCGCAAACGCCGTTCGGCCCCAGCGCCGCCGTCTGCGTCTGGCCGCGCTTCGCGGCGCAGGCACGCGCGCTGCTGCCGCCGGCCATCAAGGTGGCCGCGGTGGCCAACTTCCCTGCCGGCGGCAGCGACATCGACAGCGCGGTGCGCGACACGCGGCAGATCGCGCAGGCCGGCGCCGACGAGGTGGATGTCGTGCTGCCCTACCGCCAGATTGCCGCCGCGCCCGCGTTGCTGCTGGCGGTGCGCCGCGCCTGCGAGGGCCTGACGCTCAAGGTGATCCTGGAAACCGGCGAGCTGCACGACGAGACGCTGATCCGCCAGGCCTGCGCCATCGCGCTCGATGCGGGCGCCGACTTCCTCAAGACCAGCACCGGCAAGAGCCGCGTCAGCGCCACCCCGGGCGCGGCAAGGCTGCTGCTGCGCGCCATTGCCGATGGCGGCCACACCGGCGTCGGCTTCAAGGCGGCCGGCGGCGTGCGCACCGTGGCCGACGCGGCGGCCTACATCGCGCTCACCGCCGAGCACCTGGGCGCCGTGACGCCACAGCGTTTTCGCATCGGCGCCAGTGGTTTGTTGAACGACATCGAGGCGGTGCTGGGTGGCGATGCGGCGGCTGGCCGTGCTGCCCCCGCTGCCGGCTATTGAAGGAGTTGCCTGCAATGCGCATGACGCTGCCATCCATGGCACTCTGGCTGGCCATCGCGCTGCTGGGCGGCTGCGCCAGCGCGCCGCCAGCGCAGCCGGTCAAGGTCAAGCTGCTCGCCATCAACGACTTCCACGGCAACCTGAAGCCGCCGCTGGGCGGCATCCGCATCAAGGACCCGGCCGATCCGGCCAAGACCATCAACGTTCCGGCCGGCGGCGCCGAGCACCTGGCCACCGCGGTGGCAGAGTTGCGCGCGCTCAACCCCAACCATGTCTTCGTCGCAGCGGGCGACCTGATCGGCGCCACGCCGCTGCTGTCGGCACTGTTCCGCGACGAGCCCACCGTCGAGGCGATGGGCGCGATGGGGCTGGAATTCTCGGCGGTGGGCAACCACGAATTCGACAAGGGCGCGGCCGAGCTGCTGCGCATGCAGAACGGCGGCTGCCACCCGACCGAAGGCTGCAAAGGCCCGCACCCGTTCCGCGGCGCGCAGTACCAGTACCTGGCCGCCAGCACGGTGGTCGATGCCACCGGCAAGACGCTGCTGCCGGCCTATGCCGTCAAGCGCTTCGAGGGCATTCCGGTGGCCTTCATCGGCCTCACGCTGAAAGAGACGCCGACCATCGTGGTCCCGGCCGGCGTGGCGGGCCTGCGCTTCGGCGACGAGGCCGACACCATCAACGCACTGGTGCCGGTGCTGCGCCAGCAGGGCATCAACGCGGTGGTGGTGCTGATCCACGAAGGCGGCCTGCCGACTGGCGACTACAACGAGTGCCCTGGCATCAGCGGGCCCATCGTCGGCATCGTCAAGAAGCTCAACCCCGCGGTGGGCCTGGTCGTCAGCGGCCACACGCACCGCGCCTACAACTGCCGCATCGACGGCCGGCTGGTGACCAGCGGCGACAAGTACGGCACCATCGTCACGCAGATCGACATCACGCTCGACCGCGCCAGCGGGCGCATCAGCGGCGCGGTGGCAGACAACGTCATCGTGCGCACCGAGCGCTTCGCGAAGAGCCCCGTGCTGACGGCCTTGATCGCCGGCTACGAGCAGCTCGCCGTGCCGCTGGCCCGGCGGGTGGTGGGCCGCATCGGCGGCGCCTTGTCACGCGATGCCAACGCGGCCGGGGAGTCGCCGCTCGGCCAGGTGATCGCCGACGCGCAGCTCGCCGCCACGCAGGATGCAGGCGCGCAGATCGCGCTGATGAACCCGGGCGGCATCCGCTCTGCGCTGGGCATGCCGGCCGACGGGCAGGTGCGCTACGAAGACCTGTTCTCGGTGCAGCCCTTTTCCAACAATCTCATCACACTCACGTTGAGCGGTGCGCAGTTGCTGGAGCTGCTGGAGCAGCAATGGCTCGACCAGCCGGCGCCGCGCATCATGCAGGTGTCGCGCGGCTTCAGCTACGGCTGGGACGGCAGCCGCCCGCCGGGCCAGCGCGTGCTGCCCGGCAGCCTGCGGCTGAACGGCCAGCCGCTGGCCGCCGACAGCCGCGTGCGCGTCACCGTCAACGCCTTCATGGCCGGCGGCGGCGACAACTTCCTGGCGCTCAAGCAAGGCCAGGAGGCGCGCACAGGCATGATGGATGTCGATGCGCTGGAGCAGTTCGTCAAGGCCAACCCGCTGCTGGTGCCCGGGCCGCTGGACCGCATCACGCGGGTCAACTGATGCAGCGCCGCCGCCTCGTCGGGGCGCTTTGCGGTCTGGCCGCCGGCACTGCGGCGGGGATCTCTGCTGCGCAGCAAGCCGGGCACGCCGGCGCGGCCGACGCACTGCGGGCCGCCGACGCGGCGGCCCGCGCCCTGGGCAGCGACGCCGTGCTGGTGCTGCACGGCGGCGCGCCGGTGTACGCATTCGGCGACGTGACCCGGCCGATGAACCTGTACTCGGCGCGCAAGAGCGTGCTGGGCATGCTGTTCGGCGTGCATGCAGGCCGCGGCGAGATCGATCTGCAGGCCACGCTGGGTGCGCTGGGCATCGACGATGCAAGGCAGCCGCTGACGCAGGCCGAGAAGGGCGCGACCGTGCAGCAACTGATGCAGGCGCGCTCCGGCGTCTATCTGCCCGCCGCCTATGAGATGGCCGGCAACGCCGCGCAGCGCCCGGAGCGCGGCAGCCACGCGCCAGGCAGCTTCTGGTACTACAACAACTGGGACTTCAACGCGCTGGCGGCGGTCTTCCGGCGCTGCACCGGGCAGAGTGTGTTCGACGCCTTGCAGGCCGATCTGGCAGCACCGTTGCAGATGCAGGACTTCGACGCCGCGCAGCACACCCGGTGGCCTGCCGAGGCGGTGTCCGAGCACCCGGCCTACCTGATGTTGCTGTCGGCGCGCGATCTGGCGCGGCTCGGCCTGTTGATGCTGCATGGCGGCGCCTGGCAGGGACGGCAACTGTTGCCTGCCGACTGGGTGGCGCGCAGCACGGCCGCGCTCAGCGTGGTGCCGCCGGGCTGGCAGGCGTATGGCGAGCTGTGGTGGGTTCCGCGCCGCGCGTGGCCCTTCTGGACGCGCGCGCCGGGCGACCTGTTCTTTGCCAGCGGCAACCACGGACAGTTGCTGCTGGTGGACCGCGCGCGCGAGCTCGTGGTGGTGCACCAGATCGACGGATCGCGCTGGTTCAAGCGCAGCGCCGACCTCGAAACGCTGTCGCCGCTGCTGGCCGCCCTGCTGGCAGCGGTGCAAGTCTGACGCCATGCTGGCGCAGCAGATCATCGCCCGCAAGCGCGACGGCCACGCGCTCGGCACCGCCGAGATCGACGCCTTCGTGCAAGGCCTGGTGGATGGGAGCTGGAGCGACGCCCAGGCCGCCGCGCTGGCGATGGCCATCCTGCTGCGCGGCATGGGCCGCGGCGAGACCGTGGCCCTCACCGAGGCGATGACGCGCTCCGGCGCGGTGCTCGACTGGGCCGGCGCCGGCCTGCACGGCCCGGTGCTGGACAAGCACAGCACCGGCGGCGTCGGCGACAAGGTGAGCCTGATCCTGGCGCCGCTGGTGGCCGCTTGCGGCGGCGTGGTGCCGATGCTCAGCGGCCGCGGCCTGGGCCACACCGGCGGCACGCTGGACAAGCTGGAGGCGCTGCCCGGCTACGACGTGCACCCGGCGAGCGACCGCCTGCTGGCGCTGCTGCGCACGACGGGCTGCGCCATCGTCGGCGCGAGCGCCGCGCTGGCGCCTGCCGACCGCCGGCTGTATGCCATCCGCGACCTCACCGGCACGGTGGAATCGCTGCCCCTCATCACCGCCAGCATCTTGAGCAAGAAGCGCGCAGCCGGGCTGCAGGCGCTGGTGCTGGACGTGAAGTGCGGCAACGGCGCCTTCACGCCCACGCTGCCCGAGGCACAGGCGCTGGCGCACAGCCTGGTGGACGTGGCGCAGGCCGCCGGGCTGCCGGCCCGTGCGCTGCTGACCGACATGAACCAGGTGCTGGGCCGCAGCGCAGGCAACGCGCTGGAGGTGCAGGAAGCCATCGACTTCCTCGTCGGCCGCAACCCGGATGCGCGGCTGCAAGGCGTGACGCTGGCGCTGGCCGGCGCGCTGCTGCACCTGGGCGGCCTGGGCTCCACGGCGGCAGACGGCGAGCGCGCCGCAGAAGCCGCCTGGCGCAGCGGCGCGGCAGCCGAGCGCTTTGCGCAGATGGTGGCAGCGCTCGGCGGCCCGCGTGACGTGCTGAAGACGCCACGGCTGC
The DNA here is from genome assembly GCA_964244245.1 of uncultured Rubrivivax sp. GTDB lineage: Bacteria > Pseudomonadota > Gammaproteobacteria > Burkholderiales > Burkholderiaceae_C > Rubrivivax. The sequence continues at coordinate 54,385 of CAXTHW010000031.1, forward strand.
AGCTCGCGCCGGTGCAGCGCGCGGTGCCCGCGGCGCACGCGGGCGTGGTGGCCGCCATCGACGCACGCGCGCTGGGCATCGCGGTCGTCGCGCTGGGCGGCGGCAGGCGGCACGGCGGCGACCACATCGACCCGCGGGTGGGCCTGGCCGATGTGCTGGCGCCGGGCACCGCGGTGGCGGCCGGTGCGCCGCTGGCGGTGGTGCATGCGGCCAGCGCAGACGCGGCCGATGCTGCCGTTGCCGCGGTGCAGGCGGCGCTGCGGCTGGTGGATGCAGGGGGCGCAGCACAGCCCACCGCGCCGCTGGTGCTGGGCGTCGTCAGCGCCCGGGGTGCCGCATGACGCCGCTGGTGAAGATCTGCTGCATCGCCAGCGTGGCCGAGGCGCGGCTGGCGCTGGCGGCCGGGGCCGGCGCGCTGGGGCTGGTATCGCAGATGCCCAGCGGGCCGGGCGTGATCAGCGATGCGCTTGTCGCCGAGATCGCAGCCGCGGTGCAACCGGCCGACACCTTCCTGCTTACCGCGCTGACCAGCGCCGATGCCATCGCGGCACAGCACGCCGCGGCCGGCACGCGCACGCTGCAGCTGGTGGACCATGTGCCGCACGGTCAATTGCAGCGCCTGCGTGCGCTGCGGCCGCAGGCGCGGCTGGTGCAGGTGATCCACGTCACCGGCGAGGCCTCGGTGGCGGAAGCGCTGGCCGTGGCGCCGCACGTCGATGCCATCCTGCTCGACTCCGGCAACCCGGCGCTGGCCGTGAAGGAACTGGGCGGCACCGGCCGCGTGCACGACTGGGCGTTGAGCCGGCGCATCCGCGATGCCGTCCACCCGCTGCCCTTGTTTCTGGCCGGCGGCCTGCGTGCCGACAACGTGGCGGCGGCCATCGCCGCGGTGCAGCCGCATGGGCTGGACCTGTGCAGCAGCGTGCGCAGCAACGGTCTGCTGGACGCTGCCAAGCTGGCCGCCTTCATGGCCGCAGTCCAAGCGGCCGGCACTGGAGCGAACAGGCCCGCGGGCGGCGCTACTTCGTGAGGATCAGCTTGCCGAGCGCCGTGCGCCGCAGCCGGTACAGCGCGCCGCCGTGGCTGATCTCGACCTCGGCGGCGGCGCCGAACAAGGCCTCGCTGCTCCAGCGCGGACAAGCGCGGCCAGCGCTGCCGCCAGCGGCACCATCGCCGGCTGCGGCGGCCGGCGGCGTCGGCGCAGCGTGGGCATCGCCCTGGGCGGTTTGCGGGGGCGACTGGCGGTCCATCCGCCGATCGTAATGCGAATTGTTCTTATTGGACAGCGCGGCGGGCCTCTCAGCGCTCCCAGTGCCCCGGGCGTTGCCGCCAGCCGTTGGCCACCGGCTCCCAGCGGTGCGGCGCCCAGCGGTAGCCGGGGCGCGGCGCTTCCCAGCGGCCGCCGGCCCAGACATGGCGGCCGCCGACCCAGTTCCAGAAGCCGCCGATCCAGATGTAGCCATAGGCGGGCGCCACGCCGACCACCTCGCGCTGCTGCGGCGGCGGCGCCACGCCGACCACGCCTTCGTAGGGGTCGCCATAGGTCTGCTGCGGGTAGCCGTAGGCAACAGGATAGGGCCGGGGCGGCGCGATCACGCAGCCGGCCAGCAGCGCGGCGGCAGCGGCGGCCAGCGTGCCGGCGGTCAGCAGTCTTTGCAATGTCATGGGGCGTCGAAGCGAAGCGTGCGAGCCTGTTCAACGCCCGGCGCCGCGCCAAAGCCGACCTCGCGCGCCGGCTTTGCATTGGTTGACGTTGCCCGCGGTTGCGAACTGCATGTCGTGAAGGGCGCCTGACGGGCAGGGCAACTACCATCCGCTCCCATCCCCGCAGGAGCAGCGCATGTCCTTCTCAACTTCCGCCCAGCCCGTGGCCGTGGTCACCGGCGGCGCGCGCGGCATCGGGCTGGCGGTGGCGCGCTGGTTCCTGGCGCGCGGCCACGGCGTCGCGCTGCTGGACGTGGATGCCGCCACGCTGGCCGGCACCGCCGAAGCCCTGGCCGACCCGCAGCGCGTGCTGACCGTGCACTGCGACGTCTCGCAGCCGGCGCAGGTGAGCGCCGCGGTGGCGGCGGTGGACGCCCGCTTCGGCCGCATCGACGCGCTGGTCAACAACGCGGGCGTCGCGGTGTTCAAACCCATCGGCCAGACCACGTTCGACGACTGGCGCCATGTGCTGGGCGTCAATCTCGACGGCGCCTTCCTGTGCACGCAGGCCTGCGTGCCGGTGATGCTGCGCGGCGGCGGCGGCGCGGTGGTCAACATCGCGTCGATCTCCGGCCTGCGCGCCAGCACGCTGCGCGTGGCCTATGGCACCAGCAAGGCGGCCATCATCCACCTCAGCAAGCAGCAGGCGGTGGAGCTCGGCACCCTGGGCATCCGCGTCAATGCGGTGGCGCCGGGGCCGGTGGACACCGAGATGGCGAAGCTGGTGCACAGCGTGGCCATCCGCTCCGACTACCACGACGTGATTCCGCTGGAGCGCTACGGCACGCCGGAGGAGATCGCCGCCGCGGTGGGCTTTCTGTGCAGCGCCGAGGCCGGCTACATCAACGGCCAGGTGCTGGCGGTGGATGGCGGCTTCGACGCGGCCGGCGTGGGCCTGCCGACGCTGCGCCGCCAGGCCGCAGCCGGGTATTGACGCTCAGGACGCTCAGCGCTCGCCCTTGCGGTAGGGCTTCATCAGCGCCTGCGGGTAGGCGGCGCGCCGCGCCACCACCACCAGCGCCACGATGGCCATCACATAGGGCAGCATCAGGTAGATCTGGTAAGGCAGCGTGACGCCGAAGGCGCCGCCGCCTGCCTGTTGCAGGCGCAGTTGCAGTGCGTCGAAGAACGCGAACAGCAAGGCGCCGAGCAAGGCCTTGCTCGGCCGCCAGGAGGCAAACACCACCAGCGCCACGCAGACCCAGCCACGGCCGTTGACCATGTTGAAGTAGAAGGCGTTGAACGCGGCCAGCGTGAGAAAGGCGCCTGCCACGCCCATCAGCGCCGAGCCGGCCACCAGTGCGCCGGTACGCAACCGCGCGACGCTCAGGCCCTGGCCCTCGGCGGCGGCCGGGTTCTCGCCCACCATGCGCAGCGCCAGGCCCAGCGGCGTGCGGTACAGCAGGTGGCCGATCAGCGGCACCAGCAGCAGCGCCAGCAGCGTCAGCGGCGTCTGCTCGTTCAACACCGGCAGCGGCAGCCAGGCCATGGGCGCGAAGGGCTGGATGGTAGGCGGGCTGTCCACTTTGGGGAAGCTGACGCGGTAGGCGAAGCTGGCCAGGCTGGTGGCCAGCATCGTGATGCCCAGGCCGGCGACATGCTGCGACAGCGACAGCCCCACCGTGAGCACGCCGTGCAGCAGGCCGAAGGCCGCGCCGACCAGCGCCGCCGCCAGCACGCCGGTCCACAGCGCGCCGCCCTGATAGACCGTCAGCCAGCCGACGAAGGCACCCGCCACCATGATGCCTTCGATGCCCAGGTTCAGCACGCCGGCCCGCTCGCACAGCAGCACGCCCAGCGTGCCCAGCAGCAGCGGCGTGGCGATGCGCAGCACCGCCACCCAGAAAGGCGCCGCCAGCAGCAGGTCGAGCACCTCGCTCACCTGCGCACCCGGTACAGCGCCAGCATCGTGGCCACCAGCATCGCCAGCAGTGCGACGGCGACGATCACGTCGGCGATGTAGGTGGGCACGGCCACCGCGCGGCCCATGCTGTCGGCGCCCACCAGCATGCCGGCCACGAAGATGGCGGCGGCCACCACGCCCAGCGGGTTGAGCATCGCCAGCATCGCGATGACGATGCCGCTGGTGCCATAGCCCGGGCTCATGTCCAGCGTGACATAGCCGGTGCGGCCGGCCACCTCTACCGCGCCGGCCAGGCCGGCCAGCGCGCCGGACAGCAGCGCCACCTTCACCGTGGTGGCCGCCACCGGCATGCCGGCAAAGCCTGCGGCACGCGGGTTGGCACCCACCGCGCGGATCTCGAAGCCCAGCGTGCTGTGCTTGAGCAGCGCCCATAGTCCAAGCGCCAGCAGCAGCGCCGCCAGCAGCCCCGTGTGCACGCGGCCACGCTCGACCAGCCGGCCGAGCTGCAACGCGTCGTCCAGCGCCACGCTCTGCGGCCAGCCCATCGCCGCCGGGTCTTTCATCGGCCCGTCGAGCAAGGCCGAGACGAGCAGCAGCACCACGAAGTTGAGCAGCAACGTGGTCACCACTTCATCGACACCGAGCCTACTTTTCAGCAGCGCCGGGCCCAGCAGCAGCAGCGCACCGGCCAGCGCGGCGGCCAGCACCATGGCCGGGAACACCAGCCAGGCCGGGCCGGGCACGCTGCCCACCGCCACTGCGGCCATCGCGCCAGCGTACAACTGGCCCTCGGCGCCGATGTTGAACAGCCGCGCGCGGAAGGCCACCGCCGCCGCCAGGCCGGTGAAGATGAGCGGCGTGGCGCGGGTCAGCGTCTCGGTAAGCGCGAAGCGCGAGCCGAAGCCGCCTTCCAGCAGCAGCGCATAGGCGCGGCCCACCGGCGCACCGGCCCATGCAACGAGCAGCGACGTGGCGGCCAGCGTGAACAGCACGGCCAGCAGCGGCGCCGCCACCAGCAGCGCACGCGGCGTGTGGCTGCGGCGCTCAAGCCGCATGCGGGCCCTGCGTTGTGGGGCCGCTGCCCTTGCCGCTGCCCTTGCCGCTGCCCTTGCCACTGTCCTTGCCGCTGCCCTTGCCACTGTCCTTACCGCTGCCCACGCCAGCCATCGCCAGGCCGATCTCGGCCAGCGTCCAGTCGGCCGCCGGCCGCGGCGTGCCGAGGCGGCCGCGGTGCATCACCGCCACGCGGTCGGCGAGCGCGAAGATTTCGTCCAGGTCTTCGCTGATCAGCAGCAGCGCGCTGCCGGCGGCGCAGGCGTCCAGCAGTTGCTGGTGCACGTAGGCCACCGCGCCGATGTCCAGCCCCCAGGTCGGCTGGTTGGCGACGATGAGCGCCGGTGTGCCGCCCGCCAGCACCCGGCCCAGGATCAGCTTCTGCATGTTGCCGCCCGACAGGGCGCGGGTGGCCGTGTCGATGCCGCCACCGCGCACGTCGAAGGCCTGCACCAGGCGCCGCGCAAAGGCGCGCGCTGCGCCACGGCGCAGCAGCCCGGCGCGCGCGAATGCGGGCGTGGCATAGCTTTCCAGCACCGCGTTCTCCCACAGCGGAAGGTCACCCACCACACCGACGGCGTGGCGGTCTTCCGGAATACGGGCGACTCCCGCCTGCACGAAGCGTCGCGGCGACGCGGGCAACGCCACGCCCCGCAGGCGCAGCGCGCCGCCGGGTGCGACGCGCTCGCCGCACAAGGCTTCTGCCAGTGCCTGCTGGCCGTTGCCGGCCACTCCGGCCACCGCCAGCACCTCGCCGGCATGCAGCCGCAGCGGCGTGCCGGGCAGCTCGCAGACCAGGGCACCGGCGGCATGCGCGCGCTTGACCGCCGCCGCCACGCTGCGGCCCACCATCAGCGCCGCCAGCTCGGCCTTGCTGGCGCCGGCCGCCGGCAGCAGCGCCACCAGGCGGCCGGCACGCAGCACGGCGATGCGCTGCGAGACGCGCAACACCTCGTCCAGCTTGTGGCTGATGAAGATGATGGACAGCCCCTCGGCCACCATCCGGCCCAGCGTGGCGAAGAGCGACTCGGCCTCTTGTGGCGTCAGCACCGCGGTGGGCTCGTCGAGGATCAGGATGCGCGCGCCGCGGGTCAGCGCTTTCAGGATCTCGACACGCTGGCGTTCACCCACCGACAGGCCTGTGACCAGCGCATCTGGATCGACATGCAGCCCGAAGCGCTGCGCCGCCTGCTGCAAGGCAGCACGGGCCGCGGCGCGGCGCGAGAACGGCCGCCACAGCGGCTCGGTGCCCAGCATCACGTTGTCGAGCACGCTCAGGTTGTCGGCCAGGCTGAAGTGCTGGTGCACCATGCCGATGCCGGCGGCCAGCGCGGCCTTGGGCTGGCCCGGCGGCAGCGGCCTGCCATCGACCTGGATCTGGCCGCTGTCGGCGACATAGTGGCCGAAAAGGATGGACACCAGCGTGCTCTTGCCGGCGCCGTTTTCGCCCAGCAGCGCCAGCACCTCGCCGCGATGGAGGTCCAGCGAGATGCCGTCGTTGGCGACCAGCGTGCCGAAGCGCTTGCCGATGTCGCGCAGCCGCAGCGCGGGCGCGCTGTCAGCCAAGCTCAGCCAAGCAGGCGCGACAGGTCGATCAGCAGGCCGGGCAGCGCTTGCGGCGCCACGCTGCCGGGCGTGGCGGTGGCGGTGGCGTGGTGGTAGTCGTCCTGCACCGGCTGGCGATAAAAGCGCAGCACGCGGTTGTCGAGATCGACGATCCAGACCTCGGCCACGCCGTGGCGGGCGTACAGCGGCAGCTTGATCTCGCGGTCATAGCGGACGCTGGTCTCGCTGACTTCGATGAGCAGCAGCACGTCGGCAGCCACCGGGTGGGCGCCGGCGTAGAAGTCGTCTCGCGGGCGCAGCAGCATCAGGTCGGGCTCGGGCTCGGAGTAGTCGCCCAGGCGCAGCGGGTCCTGCACGGCGACGACAGCCCGGCCTTCCAGCGTCGCCGCAATCTGGTTCAACAGCCGTTTGACGGTGCTCGCATGCCGCGTGCCGATCGTTGGCATCTCGACCAACTCCCCTTCGATCAACTCCACGCGGGCGTCAGGGGCCAGCACGCCGGTTGCGTCCATGCGCTCGTATTGCTCCACCGTCAGCAGATGGCGGCGCAGCAGTGCAGGTTGTTCGATCAAGCCCATGGCGCCGCCCATTCTACGGATCGGCCACCGCGCTGCAAGCCGCCCATGCCATGATGAAGACCGCGATGACCGACACCCCCGATCCGGCTTCCGCCTGCGCCAACTGCGGCGCCGCATTCAGCGCATTCACCGCCACCCGCCCGACGTTCTGCCCGCACTGCGGCCAGGAAACGCGCATCCGCCCGCCGCGCGTGGCCGAATTCATCCAGCAGTTCGGCGGCGCCTATTTCGCCACCGAAGGCGCGCTGTGGCGCACGCTCAAACTGCTGCTGCTCAAGCCCGGCGAGCTGACGCGGCAGTACCTGGCAGGGCGCCGCAAGCACTATGTGCTGCCGCTGCGGCTGTACCTGAGCATCAGTGTGCTGGTGCTGCTGTTGATGCGTGCTTCGGCCGCCATCCAGTTCAACGTGGCAGACGCCGACATGCCGAAGGAGCGGCCACGCAACGCCGTCTTCAGCTTCGGCATGAGCAGCGCCGGGCTGAAAGACGGCGTCTTCTTCTGCGACAACCTGCCGCAGTGTCTGTGCAAGCGCGTCCAGCGCCGGCTGGACGTGGACCCGGCGCAACTGCGCGTGGAGGTGGAGGCGCTGGGCGACCGCTTCATCGGCAACATCGGCGCCGCGATGTTCGTGCTGCTGCCCGGCTTTGCACTGTGGATGCGGCTGGCCTACCGCAGCCGCAGGCTGCGCTACACCGAGCACCTGGTGTTCGCGCTGCACGTGCATGCGTTCTGGTTCGTGATGCTGGCAGCGACGGCCAGCAACGTGTCGCTGCTGGCCTTCGTGGCGATGCTGGCGGTGCCGATCTACACGCTGCTGGCGATGCGGCGGGTCTTCGGCGGCCGCTGGTGGCCGCGCCTGCTGCGCGCGGCGCTGGTGTCGCTGCTGTACGGCATCACGATGGCGTTTGCGCTCACCGGCGTGGCGGTGTGGGCAATGCTGTTCTGATCAGCGCGTGCCCGGCTTGGGCTGGCTGTCATCGACCTTCACGCTGAACTTGCCGTCGGCCATCAGCTTCTCCTTGGCCTTCACCTTGGCCAGCAGCTCGGCCGGCAGCTTTTTCTCGAAGCTGCCCAGCGGGGCCAGCTCGGAGCCCTTCATCTTCATCGTCGAGTACATGCCGTAGTCCTCGGCCTTGAAGGCACCGGCCTTGACCGCCTTCAGCGCGGCGTCGATGGTGGGCTCCATGTTCCACAGCGCAGAGGCCACCACCGTGTCGGGGTACTTGTCCTGCGTGTTGATCACGTTGCCGATGGCGAGCTTGCCCTTGTCCTTGGCGGCATCGCTGACGCCGAAGCGCTCTGCGTAGAGCACGTCGGCGCCCTTGTCGATCATCGCGAAGGCGGCTTCCTTGGCCTTGGGCGGGTCGAACCAGCTGTTGATGAAGGTGATGGTGAAGTCGGCCTTGGGGTTGACCTCCAGCGCGCCGGCGATGAAGGCGTTCATCAGCCGGTTCACCTCGGGAATCGGGTAGCCGCCCACCATGCCGATCTTGCCGCTCTTGCTGATGCCGCCGGCAACCATGCCGGTGAGGTAGGCGGGCTCCTGGATGTAGTTGTCGAAGACGCTGAAATTGGGCGCCTGCGGCTTGCCGGAGCTGCCCATCAGGAAGGCGACCTTCGGGTAGTCCTTGGCCACCTTGCGCGCGGCTGCCTCGACGGCGAACGACTCGCCCACCACCAGCCCGTTGCCGGCTTCGGCGTACTGGCGCATCACGCGCTCGTAGTCGGCGTTGCTGACGTTCTCGCTGAACACGTACTCGATCTCGCCGCGCGCCACCGCCGCCTTCAAGGCCTTGTCGATGCGGCTGACCCATTGCTGCTCGACCGGCACGGTGTAGATGGCGGCCACCTTCAGCTTGGCCTGCGCCGCAACGGGCAGCGCCCATGGCAGCAGGGCCAGCGCCGGGGCCAGCATCAGCAGGCGGCGGGTTCGGGACATGGCTTCTCCTCGCGTGTTGTGGTGCGCCCGATTAAGCAAGATGCATTCCGCGCCCGTCAATGCGGGGCACCGCCTAAAATCGCGCGCGTTTTCCGCCTTCGGCTCCGCCATGACCTTGTCCGCCCTCACCGCCCTGTCACCGCTGGACGGCCGCTACGCCGGCCGCCTGGCCGCGCTGCGCCCGCTGCTCAGCGAGTTCGGCCTGATGCACCGCCGGGTGCAGGTGGAGGTGGAGTGGTTCATCGCGCTGTCCGACGCCGGCTTCGACGAGTTCCAGCCCTTGTCCGAGGCCGCGCGGGACTTGTTGCGCGGGCTGGTGCTGCGCTTTTCCGAAGCCGACGCGCAGGCCATCAAGGAGATCGAGAAGACCACCAACCACGACGTCAAGGCGGTCGAGTACTGGCTCAAGTCGCGCTTCGAGCGGCATGAGGAATTGCAGCGCGCAGGCGAGTTCGTGCACTTCGCCTGCACCAGCGAGGACATCAACAACACCAGCCACGCGCTGATGCTGCAAGCCGCCCGCAGCGACGTGCTGCTGCCCGCCATCGACCGCCTCGTGGAGCGGCTGCGCGGCATGGCGCAGGCCCATGCGGCGGTGCCGATGCTCAGCCGCACGCACGGCCAGACGGCCAGCCCCACCACCGTGGGCAAGGAAGTGGCCAACGTGCTGGCCCGGCTGGTGAAGGCGCGTGCCGCCATTGCCGCGGTGGCGCTGCCGGCCAAGATGAACGGCGCGGTGGGCAACTACAACGCGCATGTCGCGGCCTGGCCGGGCTTCGACTGGGAAGCGTTCAGCCGCCGCGTGGTGGAAGACGCGCTCAAGCTGGACTTCAACCCGTTCACGATCCAGATCGAGCCGCACGACGGCATGGCCGAGCTGTTCGACGCGGTGGCGCGCTGCAACACCATCCTCATCGACTGGTGCCGCGATGTCTGGGGCTACATCTCGCTGGGCTACTTCAAGCAGCGCACCAAGGCGGGCGAGATCGGCTCCAGCACCATGCCGCACAAGGTCAACCCGATCGACTTCGAGAACGCAGAAGGCAACTATGGCCTGGCGAATGCGCTGCTCACCCATTTGAGCCAGAAGCTGCCGCTCAGCCGCTGGCAGCGCGACCTGACCGACAGCACCGTGCTGCGCAACATGGGCGTGGCGCTGGGCTACGCGCTGCTGGCGCACGACAGCCTGCTGCGCGGGCTGGACAAGCTGGAGATCAACGAAGCCGCGCTGGCCGCCGACCTCGACGGCGCCTGGGAAGTGCTGGCCGAGGCGGTGCAGACGGTGATGCGCCGCCACGGCCTGCCCAACCCCTACGAACAGCTCAAAGAGCTGACGCGCGGCAAATCGGTCACGCGCGACGGCTTCCATGCCTTCATCGACACACTGGCGCTGCCGGCAACCGAACGCGAGCGCCTGAAGGCGATGACGCCGGGCAGCTACACCGGCCTGGCCGCGGCACTGGCACGCCGCGTCTGACCGCATGAACTTCACCGCCACCCTCGCCGCCGCCACCCAGCGCCACCGCTCCATGCTCTGCGTGGGCCTGGACCCGGAGCCCGCGCGCTTCCCCGGCGCGTGGCAGGACGACCCGGCGCGCATCTTCGACTTCTGCGCTGCCATCGTCGATGCCACGAAGGACAAGGTCTGCGCCTTCAAGCCGCAGATCGCCTACTTCGGCGCGCAGCGCGCAGAAGAGCAGCTCGAACGGCTGATCGCCCACATCCACCGCCATGCGCCAGGCGTGCCGGTGATCCTGGACGCCAAGCGCGGCGACATCGGCAGCACCGCCGAGCAGTACGCGCGCGAGGCCTTCGAGCGCTACCAGGCCGACGCGGTGACCTTGTCGCCCTTCATGGGCCTGGACTCGCTGGAGCCCTACATGCGCTACGACGGCCGCGGGCTGATCCTGCTGTGCCGCACCTCCAACCCCGGCGGCGGCGAGTTGCAGGCGCAGCGGCTGAGTGGCGGCGGCCTGCTCTACGAGCACATCGCCACGCTGGCGGCCGGCCCCTGGAACAGCGGCGGCCAGCTCGGCCTTGTGGTGGGTGCCACCTACCCGCAAGAGATCGCCCGCGTGCGGCAGATCGCCCCCAGTCTGCCGCTGCTCATCCCCGGCGTGGGCGCGCAGGGCGGCGATGCGCAGGCCACCGTGCAGGCCGGGCTGCGCCCTGGCGGGCCGATCATCGTCAGCTCGTCGCGGGCGGTGCTGTATGCCGGCAGCGGCGAGGGCTTTGCGACGGCGGCGCGGCAGGCTGCCGAAGCCACCCGCGCGGCGCTTCAGCAGGCGGCCCGCGGCCGCTGAGGCGGCGCGGCGCCAGCGCAGCGACGCCGCAGTCCCAGCCAGCCGCAGCCCCGCCGCCACCTTGTACGAAAACTCGCCCGAAGACACCGCGCTGCAGCCCACGCCGCAGCCGGTGCCACGCCGAACGGCGGACGCCCGGCGCGGCGTGCAGGGCCTGATCACGCGCTACTTCTTCGGCAGCGCGGCGCTGGTGGCGGCCTGCACTGCGCTGATGTTCACGCTGCTGCCGCAAGGCCTGGCGCCGGCACGCCAGGCCATCGCGGTGGCGCTGTTCGGCGCGCTGGCGCTGGCCGCGCTGGCCGCCACCCAGGTGCGCGACGCGGCGGTGGAGCGCGCGATGTTCGCGCTGCTGTCGGCCGCCACGCTGGCCATCGCCGCAGTGGCACTGCTGCTCGGCTGGGGCCTGGCCGCGCCGGGGCTGTCGTACTACGGCGTCTTCGTCTGCCTGCTCTGCGCGGCCGCCAGCCAGCGGCTGGGCATGGCGCTGGCGGCGCTGGCGCTGCTCAGCCTGCTGGCGGTGGCGGCCTTCTCGGGCGCACTGGCGCCGGCCGGTGTCCCGCTTGGCCCGGTGAGTGCGGTGAGCGCGATGCCGTCCACCGGCCTGCGCCTGGCGTCGCAGCTTCTGCTGCTGGCCACCGGGCTGGCCGGCGGGCTGATGGTGTCGCATGTGGTTGGCCGCTACGTGCGCGCCGCGGACGACCGCGAGCGCCGTTTCCGCGGCCTGCTGGCGGTGGCGGCAGACGCCTATTGGGAGATCGACGAGGACTACCGGCTGCTCGCCTTCAGCGACCAGCAGGAGGCCATGCGCGAGTTGTCCATCACCGACGGGCTGGGCAGCCTGCCCTGGGAGCTGCCGCAGTTCGGCAGCGACGGCGAACTGCTGGACGCCTTGCTCGCCGACCTGGACACCCGCGTCCCCTTCCGTGACCGCCAGGTGCACTGGCGCGGCAGCAGCGGCAGGCTGCGCCACTACCTCGTCAGCGGCGAGCCGCGCTTCGATGCGCGCGGTGTCTTCCAGGGCTATTGGGGCGTGGCGCGCGACATCAGCAACGAGCTGGCGGCGCACCAGGCGCTGGCCGCCACCGAGACGCGCTACCAGGAGCTGTTCGCACGCATTCCCACGCCGCTGGTGCTGCACCGCGACGCGCGCGTGATCGACGCCAACCCGGCCGCGCTGGCACTCTTCGGCCATGCCGACCTGGCCGCCATGCGCGGCCGCGACCTGCTGGCCGCCTACGAAAGCGGTGACTCGCGCGAGCGCGCGCGCCGCCGCATGGAGGCGCTGGCCGAGCAGCCGCCGGGCGCGGCGCTGCCGGTGATGGACTTCCGGCTTCAGTTGCGCAACGGCCGCCGCGTGGCGGTGCGCGCCACCGGCGTGCGGGTGGATGCCGACGGCGGCCCCGCCATCCTGTCGATCTATGTCGATGACACCGAGCGCCGCAACGCCGAGGAATCCGTGCGCCGCTCGGAGGCGATGCTGTCGCACCTTGTCGCCACCAGCCCCGACGTCATCACCCTCACCGACCTGGCCACCGGCCGCTACGCAATGGTCAACCAGACCTTCGAGCGGCTGACCGGCTACAGCGCCGCCGAGGTGGTGGGCAAGACCTCGGAAGAGCTGTCCATCTGGCACCACAGCGGGGACCGCGAGCGCTTCCTGGCGCTGCTGCAACAGCACGGCCGCGTGACCGACCTGCCGACGCAGTTCCGCGCCAAGGACGGCGGCAGTGTCTCGATGCTGGCATCGGGCGCGCGCTTCGCGATGGACAGGCGCGACTACCTCGTGATCAACGCGCGCGACGTCACGCTGGCCGAGCGCAACCGGCTGGAGCGCGAAGCCATTTTGCAGAACGCATCCATCGGCATCGCCGTCACGCGCGAGCGGCAGTTCGTGCTGGCCAACCCGCGCTTCGAGCAGATGTTCGGCTGGCCGCCTGGCGGCCTGGCGGGCCAGCCCGGCCGCGTGGTGTGGCCTGACGATGCAGCCTATGCCGACATCGCCGCCAGCGCCGGGCCTGTGCTGGCGCGTGGCGAGCAGCTCGAGCTGGAGCGCACGATGGTGCGCCATGACGGCAGCAGCTTTCTGGCGCGCATCCTCGCCAAGGCCATCGACCCCAGCCAGGCAGCGGCCGGCGGCACGATCTGGATCATCGAAGACGTGACCCAGCGCCGCCAGACCGAGCACGCGCTGGCCGCCGCGCGAGACGCCGCCGAAGCCGCCAGCCGCGCGAAAAGCGCCTTCCTTGCCAACACCAGCCACGAGCTGCGCACGCCGCTGAACGGCATGCTGCACCTGGCCCAGATGGCACGCGACCCGGCGCTGGACAGCGCGCGCCGGCAGCAGTATCTGGAGCAGATCGCCGACAGCGCGCAGTCCCTGGCCGAAATCATCTCCGACATCCTCGACCTGTCGAAGATCGAGGCCGGCAAGCTGGCGCTGGAGGCCATGCCCTTCGACCTGGGCGGCCTGCTGCTGGCGCTTCAGCGTGCCTACGCCACACTCGCCACCGCGCACGATCTGGCGCTGGACCTGGACCTGGGCGACGGCGTCGTCGGCACCGTGATGGGCGACCCGCTGCGCGTGCGGCAGATCCTCAGCAACTACCTCAGCAACGCGCTCAAATTCACTGCCGTCGGCCAGGTGCGGCTGCTGGCGCGCCGCGCCGGCGCCCTGGTGCGGCTGGAGGTGCACGACAGCGGCCCCGGCATCGACGCCGCCACGCAGGCCCGCCTCTTCCGCCCTTTCACGCAGGCCGACCAGTCCACCACGCGGCGCTTCGGCGGCACCGGCCTCGGCCTGTCGATCTGCCGTGAACTGGCCGCGCTGATGGGCGGCGAGGTGGGCGTGCACAGCGTTCCCGGCGAAGGCAGCGTGTTCTGGGCCCAGCTGCCACTGCCGCCTTGTGACGCACCCGCGCCCGCCGCCGCACCCGACGGCACCGAGCGCGACCTGCGCGGCGCACGCGTGCTGATGGTGGAAGACAACCCCGTCAACATGATGATCGCCGTGGCGCTTCTCGAACGCTGGCATGTCGAGGTGGAGCAGGCCAGCGACGGCCACCAGGCCTTGCAGGCCGTGCAGCGCGCCCATGCCGCCGGCCGCCCCTTCGACGCCGTGCTGATGGACGTGCAGATGCCGGTGATGAGCGGCCACGAAGCCACCCGCGCGCTGCGCGAGGCCGACGGCGGACGCCGCATCCCCGTGATCGCGCTGACCGCCGCCGCGCTGGTCAGCGAGCGCCAGGCCGCGCTGGCCGCCGGGATGGACGATTTCCTGACCAAGCCCATCGACGCCGACAAGCTGCGGCAGACGCTGGTGCGCTGGGTGCGGCGGCCACTGTAGGCGGCGCGCCTGGCCAAGCGCAGGTCAGGCCGCCGCCCGGTACCCCCGCGGAATCGCAGCCAACAACCTCTTCGTGTACTCCTGCTGCGGCGCGGCCAGGATCTGCTGCGCGCTGGCCTGCTCGACCACCACGCCGTCCTTCATCACCAGCACCTCGTCGCTGATGAAGCGCACCAC
>CAXTHW010000032.1:0-68580 GCA_964244245.1 uncultured Rubrivivax sp.
ATGCACAAGGCGCGCGGCATGGTGCGCGACGTGTTCCGCACCCGCAACATGCGCGCGCTGCCGGGCAACGTGGGGCTGGGGCAGGCGCGCTACCCGACTGCTGGCAACGCCTACAGCGAGGAAGAGGCGCAGCCCTTCTACGTCAACGCGCCTTTCGGCATCGTGCTGGTGCACAACGGCAACCTGACGAACGCGCATGCGCTGAAGGCCGAGCTGTTCGACATCGACCGCCGCCACATCAACACCGAGAGCGACACCGAGGTGTTGATCAACATCCTGGCGCACGAGCTGGAACAGGCCGCGCGCGACCTGCCGCTGGGTGCGCCGGAAATCTTCAAGGCCGTGGCCGCCGTGCACCGCCGGGTGAAGGGCTCGTATGCGGTGGTGGCGTTGATCGCCGGCCACGGGCTGCTGGCGTTTCGTGACCCCTTCGGCATCCGCCCGCTGAGCATGGGCGACGGCCCCGACGGCGCGGTGATGCTGGCCAGCGAAAGCGTGGCCATCGAAGGCAGCGGCTTCAAGGTGCGGCGCGACGTCGCGCCCGGCGAGGCCATCTTCATCGACATGCAGGGCCAGGTGCACGAGCGCCAGTGCGCGGTGAACCCGACGCTGCACCCCTGCATCTTCGAGTACGTCTATCTGGCCCGGCCCGACTCGGTGATGGACGGCATCTCTGTCTATCAGGCGCGGCTGAACCTGGGCGAGACGCTGGCGCAGCGCGTGATCTCGACGATGCCGCCGAACGAGATCGACGTGGTCATCCCCATCCCCGAAAGCAGCCGGCCGAGCGCGATGCAACTGGCGCAGAAGATCGGCAAGCCCTACCGCGAAGGCTTCGTGAAGAACCGCTACGTCGGCCGCACCTTCATCATGCCGGGGCAGGCGGTGCGCAAGAAGAGCGTGCGGCAAAAGCTCAATGCCATCGGCGTGGAGTTCAAGGGCCGCAACGTGCTGCTGGTGGACGACTCCATCGTGCGCGGCACCACCAGCAAGGAGATCGTGCAGATGGCGCGCGAAGCGGGTGCGCGCAAGGTCTATATGGCGTCGGCCGCGCCGCCGGTGCGCTACCCCAATGTCTATGGCATCGACATGCCGACCAAGGAAGAGCTGATTGCCCATGGTCGCAGCATCGAGGAGATACGCCAGTTCATCGGCGCCGACGCGCTGATCTACCAGGACGTCGATGCGATGAAGCGCGTGGTGGGCGCGCTGAACCCGAAGGTCGTCAGCTTCGAGGCGAGTTGCTTCGACGGCATCTACATCACGGGCGACATCAGCGACTTGGACTTCAAGACCATGGAGAGCCAGCGCCGGCTTCAGTTCGACGAGGATGAAGACAACAACCGCTCGCGGCTGGCGCTGCAGAGTGCCGAGGAGTAGCGCCCATGATCCCGAAGACCGATTTGCCCGCCGATGCACGCCTGGAGACGCTGGCCGTGCGCGAGGGCCTGCCACGCACGCAGTGGGGCGAAAACTCCGAGGCGCTGTTCCTCAGCAGCTCCTTCGTGCACCCCGACGCGGCCACCGCGGCGCGCCGCTTCGCCAACGAGGAAGACGCCTTCGTCTATAGCCGCTTCAGCAACCCCACCGTCACGATGATGGAGCGGCGGCTGGCGGCGATGGAGGGCACGACGGGCTGCATCGGCACGGCCAGCGGCATGGCGGCCATCCTGCTGCTGGTGATGGGGCTGCTGAAGAGCGGCGACCACGTGGTGTGCTCGCAGAGCGTCTTCGGCTCGACGATCAAGCTGTTCCAGGACTTCGCCAAGTTCGGCATCGAAGCCAGCTTCGTCTCGCAGACCGAGCCGTTGCAGTGGCAGCAGGCAATGCGGCCGACGACCAAGCTGCTGTTCGCAGAGACGCCCAGCAACCCGCTGACGGGCATCAGCGACATCCGTGCGCTGGCCGAGATCGCCCATGCCGGCGGCGCCTTGCTGGCAGTGGACAACTGCTTCTGCTCGCCCGCGCTGCAACGGCCGGTGGCGCTGGGCGCCGACCTGATCGTCCATTCGGGCACCAAGTACCTCGACGGCCAGGGCCGTGTGATCGCCGGTGCCGTCTGCGGGCCGGAAGAGCTGATCACCGCCAGGCTGGTGCCGGTGATGCGCAGCGCCGGCATGAGCCTGTCGCCGTTCAACGCCTGGGTGGTGCTCAAGGGGCTGGAGACGCTGGCCGTGCGCATGGAAGCGCAGAGCAGGCGCGCGCTGGAGCTGGCGCAATGGCTGGAGACGCAACCGGCGGTGGAGCGCGTGTTCCACCCGGGGCTGCCGTCGCACCCGCAGCATGCACTGGCGATGGCGCAGCAGGGCGGCGTTGGCGGCGCCGTGGTGTCCTTCGTCGTGCGCGGCGGGCGCGACGGCGCGTTCACCGTCATCGACAGCACCCGCGTGTGCTCCATCACCGCCAACCTGGGCGACACCAAGACCACCATCACCCACCCGTCCAGCACCACGCATGGCCGGCTGAGCGAAGACCAGCGCCTGGCGGCCGGCATCACGCAGGGCATGGTGCGGCTGGCGATGGGTCTGGACCATGTCGAAGACATCAAGGCCGACCTGCTGCACGGCCTGAAGGCGCTTGCATGACGGCTGCCAGCACGCCGCCGGTGCGCACCCGCATCGCACCATCACCCACCGGCTTCCTGCACCTGGGCACCGCGCGCACGGCGCTGTACTCATGGGCCTATGCACGCCACTTCGGCGGCCAGTTCGTGCTGCGCATCGAAGACACCGATGTCGCACGGTCCACGCAGGATTCCGTGCAACAAATCCTCGCATCGATGGCCTGGCTGGGCCTGGCCCATGACGAAGGGCCGATCTACCAGATGCAGCGGCTCGACCGCTACCACGCGGTGGCAGCGCAGATGCTGGCTGCCCGCACTGCCTACCACTGCTGGTGCACGCCCGACGAGCTGGATGCGATGCGCGAGGCCCAGCGTGCGCGCGGCGAAAAGACCCACTACGACCGGCGCTGGCGGCCCGCACCCGGCAAGACATTGCCGCCGGTGCCCGCGGGCGTGCAGCCGGTGCTGCGCCTGTCCAACCCGGTGGACGGCGTGGTGACCTGGGACGACCTTGTCAAAGGCCCCATCAGCATCAGCAACCACGAGATCGACGACCTGATCCTGCTGCGCGCCGACGGCGTGCCCACCTACAACTTCGCCGTCGTGGTGGACGACTTGGACATGCGCATCAGCCATGTCTTCCGCGGCGACGAGCACATCAACAACACGCCGTGGCAGATCAACATCTTTCGCGCCATTGCTGGGCTCGATGCGCCGCTGCCGCGCTACGGCCACTGCCCCATCATCCTCGGTGACGACGGGCAGAAGCTGTCCAAGCGCCGCGGCGCCGTCAGCGTCACCGCCTACCAGGACGCAGGCTACCTGCCCGAGGCGATGCTCAATTACCTGGCGCGGCTGGGCTGGAGCCACGGCGACGAAGAACTCTTCAGCCTGCAGCAGATGGTGCAGTGGTTCGACGGCAGCCACCTCGCCAAGAGCCCCGCCCAATGGGACCCGGCCAAGCTGGCCTGGGTCAACGCGCACTACATCAAGCTGGCCGATGACCAGCGTCTGGCAGGCTTGCTGCGGCAGCAACTGGCATCGCGCGGCATCGGCCAGGCCGACCTTGGCATTGCGCATTTGGCGGCTGCCTGTGCACTGTTCAAGGACCGTTGCAGCACGGTGGTGGAGCTGGCCGACTGGACGCAAATGCTCTTCATTCCAGTGCAGCCGGCGCAGGCCGATCTGGAGGCCTATGTCACCGAATCCGTCAAGCCGGCACTGCGTGCGCTGCGCGACAGCTTCACCGCCATTGCATGGGACAAGGCGGCCATCGCCGCGGCGATCAAGGCCGTGCTCGCGGCGCATCAACTGAAAATGCCGCAGCTCGCGCCGGCGCTGCGCGTGCTGGTCTGCGCCCGCGTGCAGACACCGTCCATCGACGCCGTGCTCGCGCTGTTCCCGCGCGACACCGTGCTCGCTCGCTTGCGGCCCGTTTGAGCATTCGTTTATACTCACAGGCTCGCTTGAACGGCGCTGGCTCGGCACGAAACCCGCAAGGGACGGGCCAGGACAAGAGGGGGTATAGCTCAGCTGGGAGAGCGCTTGCATGGCATGCAAGAGGTCAGCGGTTCGATCCCGCTTACCTCCACCAAAGTCCACACAGCAGGCGCCGTTCAGACCGGGAAGAATGCAAAGAAGACAGAGTTCAGTCCCCTTCGTCTAGAGGCCCAGGACACCACCCTTTCACGGTGATTACAGGGGTTCGAATCCCCTAGGGGACGCCAAGTCGGCTGCACTTGGGGCGGTTGCCAACGCAACGCCTGAAGCGGCATGGAGTGGTAGTTCAGTTGGTTAGAATACCGGCCTGTCACGCCGGGGGTCGCGGGTTCGAGTCCCGTCCACTCCGCCAATCTTTCGGAAAGCCGCTGCAAGGCAGCTCGGCATGCAACCGCGCTTCCTGGCGCAGCAGGCGAACGACATGGCCGACCGCGTGCCTGCGGCTATCAACCAGGCCACGCGCGAGGTCGCGCCCTCGCTCGCGCCGTCGGCACGCACGCTGGCCGAGCGGCTCGAGCGCTTCGTGTCGTCGAGCAGCAAGAAGCTGGCAGCCCGCATCACAGCGTCAGTATGACGTCGCCGACCAGCCGGCCGGTGCAGGAACCGCGCCCGCGTCAGCGGATCAGCCGATCACCGGCAATTGCACGCCGTCGCGGTGGAAAACGGGTGTGCGTTCCAACGGTGCATCGACCTCCACGCGCTGGCCGCCTTCGTAGTCGCGGCCGGTCCAGGCATCGGTCCATTGCGCACCAGCCGGCAGGTACACGGCACGCGTGCGCGCCCCGTAGTCCAGCACCGGCGCCACCAGCAGGCTGGGGCCGAACAGGTGCTGGTCCTCGACGGTCCAGGCCTCGGGGTCATCAGGGAACTCGAGGAACAGCGGGCGCAGCGGTGGCGTGCCGGTTGCGCTGTAGGCACGCATCTGTTCCATCGCATAGGGGCGCAGCCGCTCGCGCATGAACAGGCAGCCCTTCAGGATTTCGTACACCGCCTGGCCCCAGCTCCAGACCTCGTTGCCGCCGCCGGTGTCGGTGAAGAGCAGCGCCATCTCGCGGCCGTAGGGCAGGGCCGGCGTCATCGACTCCGGCGCCACGTCGTCGGGCGCGCGAAAGCCGTGCAGGCGCAGCACCGGGCAGAACACCGCCCATTGGAACCAGCGCACCAGCAGCTCGCGGAACTCGGCCTGGCCGCCGTGGCCGCCGAAGAAGCCGCCGATGTCGGTGGTCCACCAGCCGATGCCCGACAGCCCGGCGTTCAGGCCGCCGCGGATCTGCTCGCGCAGCGCCGCGAAGCTGGAGTGGATGTCGCCCGACCACAGCAGGCAGCCGTGGCGCTGGCTGCCCGCCCAGGCCGAGCGGCACAGCAGCATGGCCTGCGTCTCGCCGAGAGACTGAAGGCCCTCGTGGAAGGCGCGGGTGTGGAACAGCGGATAGGCGTTCAGCACCTCCAGCCCGGTGCCCAGGTGCAGGCGCAGCAGTTCGGGGTGGGCCGGGCGCAGCTCTGGCTCGCATGAGTCGAGCCAGTAGCCCTTGATGCCGTGCGCATGGTAATTTTGGCGGCACTGCTCGAAAACGAAGGCGCGTGCAGCGGGATGCGTCGGGTCGTAGTAGGTCACGGGCACGCGGTGCAGCGGGCCGGTGTCGGGGTCCACGAAGGGCAGGAACACCGGCAGGCCTCGCGAGGCATCGACCAGCCAGCCTTCGGCCTGCATCCTGGCGTGGGTGTCGGCGTTGGGGTTCACGGTGGGCCAGACCGAGACCATGGTCTCCACGCCCAGGCTCTTCAGCTCGGCCACCATGGCCTGCGGGTCGGGCCAGGCAAAGGGGTCGAAGCGCCATTCGCCCTGCTTCGTCCAGTGGAAGAAGTCGATCACGATGCACGCCAGCGGCAGGCCGCGGCGCTTGTGCTCGCGCGCCACGGCCAGCAGTTCGTGCTGGCTGCGGTAGCGCAGGCGGCTCTGCCAGAAGCCGCTGGCCCATTCGGGAAAGTCGGGCGCGTGGCCGGTGGCGTCGGCGTAGTGGCGCAGCATCTGCACCGGGCTGCCGGCGGTGACCCAGTAGTCCAACTGCCAGCCGGCCTCGGCCACCCAGCGCGTGAGCGTGCGGCCGAATTCGACGCGGCCCACCGCCGGGTTGTTCCACAGCAAGCCGTAGCCCCGGCTGCTGAGCGCGAACGGGATGCTGACCTCGGTGTTGCGCTGCATCAGTTCGAGCACGCAGCCCTTCTGGTCGAGCAGCCCGTGCTGGCGCTGGCCCATGCCGTAGATGCGCTCGTCGGCGTGCGCGCCGAAGGTGGCTTCCAGGCGCCAGCTGCGGTGGGCGCGGGGCGTGAAGGCGCGCGCGGTCGGCCCGGCGAAGCTCTGCTCGCTCAGCAGCTCCCGGCCGGTGGCGGTGTCGATGAAGCGCAACTGAAGCTCGGCCTGCGCATGGGCCCGCGTCAGCTCGCAGCGCACCCGCCCCGCGGTGACGCTGGCGTTGTGGCCCTCCACCTTCACCTGCGGGGCGTCGTCGGGGCGGGGCAGCAGTGCCGACAGGCTGTCGTCACGGAAGTCGTCCGCCGGTGTGGCGCGCACGCGGATGCCCGCGCCCCAGCCCTGCACCAGCAGCGTCTCGCGGTGGATGCGGCAGTGCAGGCCGTCGGGGCGCACGGTGTACGGGGCTCTCATGGCGTTTTCTCGCTCGCCGAACGCTGCGCGGAGCCCGCGTCTCCCTGGATGCCATTGCGCAGCGCGGGGCGCGACGGTGACAGGTCTTCCGCGCGCACGCCCTGCGCTGCGATGTCGGCAGGGAGCGGCCGGCCCAGCAGCAGCGCCGCGGCCGTGCGCGCCAGCGCTGGCGCCATCTGGATGCCATAGCCGCCCTGGCCGGCGAGCCAGAAGAAGCCCTCGGCGGCGGGGTCGAAGCCCGCCACCGGCGACCGGTCTGCCACGAAGCTGCGCAGCCCCGCCCAGCGGTGGTTGATCTTGCGCACCGGCACCGTGGTGGCCGCCTCGAAGCGATCGACGGCGATGGCGATGTCCATCTCGTCGGGCGCCGCGTCGCAGGGGTCCATCGGGTCTTCGTTGGCGGGCGAAAGCAGCAACTGGCCGGCGTCTGGCTTGAAGTAGAACTGCTCGTCGATGTCCATCACCAGCGGCCATGCGGCGATGTCACAGCCGGCGGGCGCGGGCAGCGTGACGGCGGTGCGCCGCATCGGCTGCAGGCCGACCGGCGGCACGCCCGCCGTGCGCGCCACCGCGTCGGCCCAGGCACCGGTGGCGTTGACGAGCACCGGCGCCTCGAAGTCCCCGGCCCGCGTGCGCACGCACCAGCCCTGCGGGCCGAGCGCGATGGCGGTCTCGAAGGCATCGAGCACGACGCGCGCACCGGCCCGCCGCGCCAGGCGCAGGCAGCCCTGGTGGACGGCGGCCACGTCGATGTCGCTGCCGGTCTCGTCGATGGCCGCGCCGGCCAGCCACGCGGGCCGCAGGATCGGGCACAGCGCCAGGCCCTGCGCCACCGTCAGCGCGCGCAGCGTGGCCGATGTATCGGGCTTGTCCAGCAGCCGGCGCAGGGCGTCCAGGCGCGGCGCGTCGCAGACGAAGAGCGCGCTGCGCGGCGACAGCAGCGGCGCCCCGGCAAAGCCGTCGGGCGGGTGCTCGAAGAACGCGCGGCTGGCGCGCGTCAGGGCGCGCACGGTGGCATTGCCGTAGCTTTCGAAGAACATCGCGGCAGAGCGGCCGGTGGCATGGCGGCCGGGCTGTTCTTCCAGCTCGAGCAGCAGCACCTGGCGGTGCGGCGCCAGCTCGGCTGCGAGCGATGCGCCGGCCATGCCGGCACCCAGGATGATCACGTCTGCTGTTGTCGTCATGGCAAGACCGGCCAGTGCAGCCGGGAAGGGTGTTGCGCGTCGTGGAACACCGTCTGCACGGCGCTGCGCAGGCGCGTTTCGGTGGCCACCGGCGCGCCGGTGTGGGGGTTGGGGTCGGCGTGCGGGAAGTTGTTCCCGCCCACCAGCAGGCGCAGGCTGCTGCCGGCCGGCAGCGTGTGCGCCACGTAGGTCAGCGGGATGCGCACGGCCACCGGCACGCCGGGCACCAGCGGGCTTTCGGTGTCGTAGCCGCCGCGGTAACGCAGCCGCAACTGGCCGGACGCCAGCCGCACCGTCGCACCGTCGGCGCGGTGCTCGGCGAGCCAGACGACGACGTCGGCATCGGGTGCGTCGGCCGCCACGTGCAGCTCGGCCACGCCTTCGCCCAGCAGCGTCAGCGGCGCGGCCAGCGGCCCGCTGTCGTACACCAGCGTCTCGTGGTGGCGCTCGCGTTCGCGCAGGTCGAAGGACGAGCCGGGCTCGGCTGCCAGCGCCAGCCCGGCGACGAAGGGCAGCGTCGGATCGTCCACGAAGTGGTCCGGCGCGCTCAGCGCGGGGTCGGGTGCAGCCAGCAGCCGGCCGTCGCCGCGCACGGCGTTGGCGCGCCCGCCGCTGGCGAGGTGCCAGGTCTGCAGTTGCGCCTGCTGCGGCGGAAAGCGGTCGAAGCTGTGCCAGGTGTTGCGGCCGGTGATGAACAGGCGCACCGTCTCGTCCCACGGCAGGCCGGCCGCGTGGCCCTTCAGGTGCCGGTCGAAGAAGGCCAGCCGCAGGGCGCCGAGGTCGAGCACCGCATCCGCACCCATCGTGTACGGCCCGTGGTTCTCGTCGCCACCGGCGTAGCACTGGCCGTGGTCCCAGGGGCCGATCAGCAGGTGCCGGTGCGGCCGGCGCCGGCCGCCGTCCTGCAGCCCGCGCCACAGGCCCAGGGCGCCGATCGACAGGTCGAAGTTGCCGTTGACCACCAGCGCCGGAATCTCGATGGACGCCAGCTCGGCGGCACTGAAGGTGCGCGCGTCCCACCAGCCGTCGAAGCAGCTGTGGTCGAGCGCGTCCAGGTAGTGCTGAAGGTAGTCGCCGTCAAGAAAGCCGTCGGCCGCGGCACGCAGCGGGCGCGAGGTCATGCGCGCGAAGTTCGCCGCGTCGGCAATCAGCGGCAGCGTGCCCGAGAAGCCGCCCTTCAAGTCGTTCAGCGTGTCGATCTGCACCAGGCGCAGCCAGTTCAGCGTGTGCTGGCGCGAGAAGATGCCGCCGCTGTAGGGCACCTCGCGGAAGAAGTCCACGGAAGGCACCGCCGGCACGATGCACTTCAGGTGCGGCGGGCGGGCCACGGCCGCCGCGATCTGCGTCATCGCGGCATAGCTGCTGCCGTCCATGCCGACGGCGCCGCTGCACCACGGCTGCGCCGCGATCCACTCCACGGTGTCGTGGCCGTCGCCGCGCTCTGCGGGCGCGCTGAACGCGAAGCGCCCTTCGCTGGCGCCGACGCCGCGGATCTGCTGGATCACGACCGCATAGCCGGCCTCGACGTAGCGCAGCACGCCCAGGCGCCTGAAGCCCATCGTCGATTCCTTGTACGGCGTGCGCAGCAGGATCGCAGGGACGGGGCCGGTGCTGCCCGGCGGCAGCCACACGTTGGTGTCGAGCCGGATGCCGTCGCGCATGGCCAGGCGCAGGCGCTGGTCTGGCAGCGGCATGGGCTCGGGCGGCGGCACCGGCGCGCCCTGGCCGGCGCGGTCCAGCAGGCTGAGCGAACTGACCGCGCGCACCGGCGCAGGGGTGGAGGCAGGGGAGGCAGCTTCGCGCATGGTGGCTATCGGGTGTCCGGTGGAATCGGTTCAGGCCAGCGTGAGGCCGCCGCCGCACACCACCACCTGCCCGGAGATGTAGTCGCTTTCGGGCAGGCACAGCAGATAGACGGCACCGGCCGCTTCCTCCACCGTGCCGCTGCGGCCCAGCGGGATCTGGCGCTGGACGGTCTCTAGCGTGTCCTTGCCCACGCCGACGGCGATGCGCTGGCCGTCGATGTCCAGCTGCACCGGCGCGTCGCCGCGCGGCTGCGTCAGCCGGGTCTCGATCTGGCCGAAGGCCACGCAGTTGACGTTGACCAGCAGCCGCCCCCATTCCTTGGACAGCGCCTTCGTCAGGCCCACCACGCCGGCCTTGGCCGACGCGTAGTTCGCCTGCCCGGCGTTGCCGCCCAACCCCACCACCGACGAGATGTTGACCACCTTGCGGTGCACGCGCCGGCCCAGCGCTTCGTCGTCCTGGCGTTGCTGCTTGAAGGGCGCGTGCGCGGCGCGCAGGATGCGGAATGGAGCCGTCAGATGCACGTCGAGCATCGCCTGCCATTGCGCGTCGGTCATGCGGTGCAGCGCGCCGTCCCAGGTGTAGCCGGCGTTGTTGACGACGATGTCGAGCGAGCCGAAGGCGCCCAGGCAGGCCTGCACCGCGCGGTCGGCAAAGCCGGCATCGGCCACGCTGCCGACGCAGGCCAGCGCCCGGCCCCCGGCGGCGGCCACCTCGGCCACCACCGCGTCGGCGGGTTCGGGGTCGAGGTCGTTCACCACCACGGCGGCGCCGGCACCTGCGAGCTTCAGCGCCACCGCGCGGCCGATGCCGCGGCCCGCGCCGGTGACGAGGGCGGCCCGGCCTTGCAGCGGCGCTTCGGGCCGCACCGCCGCCTGCTCCGCCAGCACGCGCGGCAGCACCCGGCGCGCGGGGTCGTTCAGGCCGCTGACCATGGCCCGGGCAGCGCGTCGAGGTAGAGCGAGCGGCGCGGTTGCGCCAGCACCCGGCGCAGCATCGGCTCGAAGAGCGCGATGCCGGCGACGGCGCGTGCTGGGTCGAAGGCGCGGTTGTCGTAGCGCTCCACGAAGTCGGCGGTCAGTGCGTAGTGCGGGTGGCTCGCCAGCGCGTCGCGCTGGTGGCGGTCCAGGCCGATGTGGTGGAAGAAGTGGTAGCCCTGCACGATGCCGTGGTGCTTGACCATCCAGTGGTGCTCTTCGCGCACGAAGGGCTCCAGCATGGTCGCGGCCAGGTCGGCATGGTTCCAGCTTGCGAGGACGTCGCCGATGTCGTGCAGCAGCGCGCAGACCACGTACTCCTCGTCGCGTCCGTCCTCGGCCGCCATCGTGGCGGCCAGCAGGCTGTGTTGCCAGCGGTTCACCGGCCAGCCGCCGTGCTCGCCGTCGAGCAGGCGCAGGTGGGCCAGCACGCGGTCGGGCAGCGCGCGCGCCTGGGCGGCGTCGAAGGGCATCAGGCGCGCGAAGTCTTCGCCGGTGCTGTCGTCCAGCCGCGTGAAGCTGGCCTGCCACGGTGTCTGGCCGTGGTTCATGTGCCGGCCTCGCCGACCAGTTGCTCGACGATGAAGCGCCAGACGCGCCGCTGCACCTGCGGGTGCAGGAAGACCGTGTGGCCGGCGTTGGGCACCACCATCAGCTCGAAGCGGGCGCCGGCCTGAAGCAGCGCGTCTGCGAGGCGCAGCGTCTGCGACGGGTGCACGTTGTCGTCCACGTCGCCGGTCACCAGCAGCAGCGGGCCGCGCACCCGGTGGGCGACGCTGGTGTTGGCCTGCGCCGCGTACAGATCGGGGTCATAGAGGCCGTGGTACCACTCGCCCCACATCGCGGTGTAGGCGCCCTGGTCGTGGTTGCCGCACAGCGCCGCACCGGCACGGTAGAAGTCGGGGAAGTCGGCCATTGCGCGCACGGTGGCGTAGCCGCCGCCCGAGCCGCCGACGATGCCCACGCGGCCCAGGTCCATCCACGGCCGCCGGGCCGCCAGCACGCGCAGCACCTGCACGTGCGACGGCAGGTCGCCGCACATCTCGATGCGGCCATGCACCGCGGCCTGGAAGTCGCGCGAGCGGTAGGGCGTGCCGCGGCCGTCGATGACCACGGCCACGCAGCCGAGTGCTGCCATCTGCTCTGCCATGTTGCCGTGGCGGTTGCTGTCCCAGCCCTTGGGCGCGGCGATGGTCTGCGGCCCGGCATAGACCACCTCCACCACCGGGTAGCGCTCGGCGGGGTCGAAGTCGGCAGGGCGGTAGAGCACGCCCCACAGCGCTTCACCGCCGTCGGGCGGCTGCCAGGCAAAGGGCTCGGGCAGCGGCAGCCGGGCCGGCCAGGCGCCGTCGGCCGCGGCGTCGGTCAGCCGCAGGCCGACGTGGCCGTCGCGCCTGCAGAGATCGCTGTGCGGGCGCAGCCGCACGCTGCTGTGGTTGTCGATGAAGTGCGCGCCGTCGGGCGCCACGCTGGCCGAGCGGTCACCGGGGAAGGCCGGCGCCAGCAACGCGTGCTGCCCGGGCCCGGGGGTGAGGCGGCGCAGGCCGTCGCCGTCCAGGCCCATCGCGTAGAGGGCGCTCAGCGTGGGGTCGCAGCCGGCTTCCAGCCCGCCGGCAGTGAACAGCAGCCGGCCCGCCGCTGCATCGACATGCATCAACTGCCGCACCTGCCAGGGCCCGCTGGTGAGCGGCTGCACGCGGCCGTCGGGGTGGATGCGTTCCAGGTGGCCCCAGCCGCTGCGCTGCGACCACCACAGCAGCGAGCCGTCGCCCAGCGACTCCATCACCGCCGGCTCGGCCATCGACGGCGAAGGGAAGACGAGCGCCGGCCCGTGTTCCTCGTGGCGCAGACTGGCCTCGCCGCTGCCGGCGTCCACCTGCCACAGCGCCAGCCGGCGGGCATCGCGGCTGCCTTCGGCCAGCAGCAGCGAGCGGCTGTCTGCCGCCCAGCGCACCCAGCCCAGCGCGATGGCCGTGAAGCCACGGCACTCCAGCGCGTGCAGCCGCGCGGCGGTGCGCCGGCCGTCGCGTTCGAAGATCCACAGCGCGGCCTGGCCCGAGGCCGCGTCGCGCGGCGTCGGATAACGCACGCTGTGCGGCAGCGCGCGCAGGCTGCCCGGCGGCGCCGACTGCAGCAGGTGCGCCAAAGGCACGGCGCGCCGGTCCACCCGCAACACCGCGAAGCGCTGGCTGTCGGGCGACCACAGCACGCTGGCGGCGCGCGGCTTGCCGCTCAGCACGGGTTGCAGTTGCGAGACGAAGTCGGTGAAGTCGCCCCAGCCGTGGTCGGCCACGCCGTCGTCGGTGAGCGTGGCCAGTGCCGGGGCGCCGCCGGCACCGGCGGTGACCAGCGCGATGTCGTGGCCTTGCAGCCGGACGGCGGCCGAGCCGTCGGGTGCCACCACGTCGTGGTCGGCGAAGGCTGCGCCGGTGCGCAGCAGCGCAGCGTCTGTGCAATGCCAGCGCCAGCGCGCGCCTTCGGCGTCGAATGCGACGGTTTGCGTTTGCGCATCGAACTCCAGCCTGCGCAATGGCAGCGCGGGCGCCTGGCCGGTGGCCAGCGCGAGCGCCTGGGTCAGCAGCGGCGCGTCGAACAACGCGCCCTGGGTGCGCGACAGCACGTCCACCAGCCGGTGCCTGATGCCGTCGCCATGGCGCTGCTCGAACCACATCCAGCGGCTGTCGGCCGACCAGCGCGGGCGCACCGGGCCGTGCTGCAGGCGCGCCTGGCGTGCGCCGAACTCCAGCGTCGCGGCGAGCGCGTAGCGGTCTTCGCTGCGGTTCATGGCGCCGGCCCGAAGGCCAGCACCAGGGCCTGGCGGAACACGGTGAACGGCAGCGACATGTGGCTGTCGTCCGGCGGGCACTGCCACTGCACGCGACAGCCTGGCGCGCCTTGCAGCGCCTGGAGCCGCGCAGCCAGCGCGGCCGCGTTGTCCACCATGCGCAGCGCGCCGACGTGTGCGTCGAGCGCCGCCAGTGCCTCGGGCGACAGGCCGGCGGCCTGTGCCGCGGGCACCGACTGTTCGAGCCCGCCCACGGCAATGAAGACGCGCGGTGCGCTGTGCGCCGACAGCAGCCGGGCGGCGAACGACGCCTCGTGCGCCAGCACCGCGCAGCCGCCCCAGTGGATGGACGGGCTGAGCGCCAGCCAGCTCTGGAACATTGCCGGCCGCGTGAACAGCGCGTGCAGCACCGCCACGCCGCCCATCGAGTGCCCGACCAGCGCCATGCGCTCGCGGTCGATCGCGAAGCGCCCGGCCACGAAGGGCAGCGCCTGCGCCTGCAGCATGTCGAGGAAGGGCTCGATGCCGCCGTGCAGCACCTGCGCCAGCGGCCCGGGTGCGGGCGGCGTGGCGGTGAAGTCCTGGAAGCGGCGTGCCAGGCAGACCGCCATGTCGTCGGTCGGGTAGGTGACGGACACCACCAGCGCGGGCGTGAACTCGCCGCCCAGCGTGCCCAGGTTGCGCACCGCATCGGTCGCCAGGCCGTGGTAGCCCAGGCCGTCCAGCACCCACAGCACCGGCCAGCCGCCGGGCGGCGCGGGGTCGGGCGGCGTCCAGATCTTCAGCCGGTAGCCACGGCCCGTGGCCTCGGCAACGAGGTCGTGCGTGAGCTCCTGCGACAGGCGCGGCGCGGGCGGGTTCATGCGGCGTCCGCCCACGGGTCGGCCACGCGCGGCCAGTAGTTCAGGCTGCGCACCTGGAAGGGGATGTTGGCGAAGTCCTGCGTGATGGCGCCGGGGCTGTCCACGTACAGCACGGCCCTGGCCAGCGGCGCGTAGGCGGCGTGGAAGTGCTGGCTCGACTTGACGACGATCAAGGCCTTGTCGTGCAGCGTCAGCCCCAGCCCGGTGAACAGGTCGGTGCCGTAGGCCTGGCTGCGCACCGAGCACAGCATCAGGCTCACGCCGCCGTCGGTCTCGACCCACACCGACGGGCCGAGCGGCCAGCGCATGCCGAACACGTCCTGCGAGTGCTCCTCGCGCACCGCGCGCACCGTCACCTGCACGTCCACCGGCTGCCCCGAGCTGGGCCCGCACTTGCCGCCCACCCGCAGCGCGATGCGCGCGCCGACGCCGGCATCGCGGCAGATCTGCACCGCGCCCAGGTCCCAGTAGGGGCCGAGCACGGCGTTGCCCACGCCGCGTGCCAGCACCGCCTGAAGGATGAAGGTGCTGTCGGCCGGCGCGCCGCCGCCGGCGTTGTCGGCCACGTCGGCCAGCAGCACCGGCCCGCTGCCGATGGTTGGCGCCTGGGCCAGCGCCTGGTCCAGCGCCGCCTCCACGCCCAGCGTCACCGAGCGGGTGGCCTCGCGCAGGTCCCAGAATTCGCGGCCGAGCTGCTCGGCCAGCCGTGCGGCGCCTTCGGGGTCGTTGTCGGTCACGACCCACAGCTTCGCGCCGTTGTCGGCCACGTCGCCCCAGGCGAAGCCATGGCCGAGCGACACCGACAGCACGCCCTGGCTGCCCTCGAAGGATTGCAGCCGCTTCACGAACCCGGCCATCGGTTCCTTCGTGGTGTGCCAGATGCCGATCATGCGGCAGTCGAACACCGCGGTGGTGGGCCGCACGCGGCCCTGCGCGGTGCCGACGAGGATGCGGTAGAGCTCCAGCGCGCGCTCTGGGCCGTCGGTGTGCGGGTACTCCTTGAAGGCGACGATGGCGTCGGCCGAGGTGCGCATCAGCTCGGTGAAGTGGCAATGCAGGTCCAGCTCGGCGCCCACCGCCACGCCGGGGCCGACGGTCTGGCGCACGCGGGCGAGCAGGTCGCCTTCGCAATCGTCACAGCCTTCGGCCACCATCGCGCCGTGCAGGAACAACTGCACCATCTGCACCGGCATCGCGGCGCGCAGGTCGGCCAGGATCTGCTCGCGCAGGTCTTCGTACACCGCGCGCACCGTGCGGCCCGAAGGCTGGGCGAAGGCGGCGACGCTCTCGACGAACTGGTGCCCGTCGGCCTCTGCTGCATCACGCAGGCAGCGCAGCAGCGCGCCCGCACCGTCGGGCGCGCGCACGCTGGCGTCGCCGCGGTGGAAGCCATATTCCTCGAAGCTGCGCCGGCCGGTGGGCGCTGCGGCGAAGGTGTTGGTCTCGGTGGCGAGGTAGGCGCTGAAGATCTTCATGGCAGTTTCTCGAAGTGCAGCCCGCGCGCACGGCCGGTGCTGAAGCGGAAGCCGGTGACGGCGCCTGCGCGGCGCTCGCAGACGAGCGCAGCCGTGCCGGGCAACTGCGCGTCCTGGATCGTCATGCGGAAGACCTGCGCCGAGGCCGCCTCCAGCACGATGTGGCGCCCGCCGTAGCCGCCGCGCATGCGCAGCGTCAGTACCCCGCCCTCGAAGGCGATGGTGGCCTCGGCGTCCAGGTCGGCGCTGCGGTAGCGGCCCAGCAGCGCCTGGCCGGCCAGCGCGGTGGCCGGTGGCTTGGCGGGCAGGCGCTTCAGGCGCATCGGCTGGCCGCACTCACTGAAGCGCAGCACGGCAGGCGCCTTGCCGTCGTCGCCAGGCGCCAGGTCGGCCACCTGCAGCACGAAGGGGCCCATCGCCAGGTCTTCGAAGGCGATGCGCAGCAGCCGGCCTTCGTCACGCAGCACCGGCGCGGCGGCCGAGAAGCCGAGCGACATGCCGAGCAAGCCGCTGACGTCGTCGAAGCCGAACACCAGCCCGTTGTCGGCAAGGTACTGCGCGCCGAACAGGTGGCCGAAGCGCTTGCTGCGCGCCAGCCGCGGCGCGGCCGGGCCGTGCAACTGTTCGGGCAGCAGCGCATCGACGATGCGGCGCGAGGCCTCGATGTGGTTGATGGGCCCGCCGTTGGTGATGATGACGATGTCCAGCCCGTGCGCAGGCACCGTCAGCATCTGGCACTGCCCGCCATAGACGGAGCCGTGGTGGTACACCGTGTCCACGCCGCGGTAGGGGTGGCAGAACAGTCCCAGCGCATAGACGGTGGCCTGGCCGTTGTTCAGCGTCGCGGTGGCCGTCATCTGGGCCCAGGTGGCGGTGCTGCCGACGGTCTTGGCCGGTGCGCGCAGGTGCGCCAGCCAGCGCAGCATGTCGTCGGTGGTGGAGATGATGCCGCCTTCGCCGCGCACGCCTTCGGTCATGAAGATGCCGCGCCGCCAGCCGATGCCGCCGCCCGGCAGCGGCCTCGCGACGTGCTGCGTGGCCATGCCGGGCAGGATGTGCATGTCGCTGGGCACGCAGGCCGTGTCCACCATCTCCAGCGGCTGGAAGATGCGCTGCTGGAGGAAGTCCTCGAAGGCCATGCCGGCCACGCGATCGACCACCATCGACAGCAGGTGGTAGCTGCCGTTGCAGTAGAGCTGCTTGTCGCCGGGCGCGAAGTTGGCGCCGGTCTGCCCCGCCTGCGCCGCGAAGGCCTTGTCCGCCGGCTGAAGCGCCATGCCGCCGGCGCTGGTCTCGATGTCCACGTAGCAGCGCAGCCCGCCGGTGTGGTTCATCAACTGGCGCAGCGTGGGCGCACCCAGCAGCGCGGGCAATTCGGGCAGGTAGCGGGTGATCGG
Source organism: uncultured Rubrivivax sp. (assembly GCA_964244245.1). Classification (GTDB taxonomy): domain Bacteria; phylum Pseudomonadota; class Gammaproteobacteria; order Burkholderiales; family Burkholderiaceae_C; genus Rubrivivax. The sequence continues at coordinate 17,216 of CAXTHW010000032.1, forward strand.
TGCGTCGGCGTCGAGCAGGCCGTCCTCCGCCAGCAGCAGCACCGCCAGGCAGGTGAAGTGCTTGGTGACCGAGCCGATGCGCATGCGCGTGGCCGGCGTGTTGGCGGTGGCGTGCTCGATGCTGGCCAGGCCGAAGCCGCGGCGGTACAGCACCTGGCCGTGTTGCGCGACGCCCACCACCAGGCCCGGCGCGTCGCTGCGGTCCACGGCCTGGAAGATGTCGTCGAGTGCGGCCACGCCGGTCTTCGGTGCGGCGGGTGCAGCGGTCTTCTTGCGAGTGGGCAATTCAGTCCCCGGGAGTCAAGCGTCGGCCAGGCGCGCGAAGTACAGCCGGCGCACGCGGCCGCTGCTCAGGCGCAAGCCGGTGACGCGCGCACCCTGGCTTGCGCCGTCGGTCTCGACGGTGATGGCGTGGAAGGCGGGCGCCATCGGGTCCGGCGCCGTGGTGCCGAAGACGGTGTCCGACAACGCCTGCAGGTGCGCCATGCGGCCGCCTTCGGGCGTGGTGATGCGCAGCACCAGCGTGTCGCCTTCGAAGGCCACGCTGGCGTCGGCGCGCAGGTCGGCGCTGCGGTAGCGGCCGAGCAGCCTGCGGCCGGCCTGCGCTGTGTCGGGCGCCGTGGCCGGCAGCCGCGTGAAGCGCTGGCCGTCGCCGGTTTCGCTGATGGTCAGCATGGCGGGTGCTCCGCCGTCGGGGCCCGGCGCCAGGTCGGCCAGTTGCATCTCCAGCGGGCCCAGGCCGGCTTCTTCCATGCGAAAACCGATGGTGTCGCCACGGTCGCGCAGCACCGGCATCGGCGGCGAATTCAGGATGCTCAGGCCCAGCAGGCCCGCCACCTCGCCGAAGCCGTACAGCATGCCCGACGGCGCGTGGTAGCGCGCGCCGACCAGGTGCTTGAAGCGGTCGATGCTGGCGAGCTGCGCTGCCTCGCCCACAAGGTGCTCGGCCAGCAGCGCATCGACGACCTGCCAGCCCATCTGCACCGGGTTCACCAGCGCGCCGTTGGTCATGATGATGACGTCCAGCGCGTGCGCCGGCACGGTGAGCATCTGGCTGGCCACGCCCATCAGGCCGCCGCCATGCTGAAGCACCTCGACACCGCGGTAGTGGTGCCGGTTCAGGCCCAGCGCATACACCGTCTTCAGGCCGTTGTTCAGCGTCGCGACCTGGCTCAACTGCTGCCACACCGCGGGGCTGCACACGCGGCCGTCCGGCGCGCGCAAATGGGCCAGCCAGCGCAGCATGTCGTCCACCGTGCTGACCACGGCGCCGGCGCCGCGGTTGTCCACCAGCGGCGTGATGCCGCGCATCCAGCGCCCGCCGGGCAAGGCCTGGTGGAAGGTGGCGATGCCAGGCACGATGTCCATGTCGCTGGGCACCGACGCAGTGTCCAGCATGCCCAGCGGGGCGAACAGCCGCTGCTGCATGAACTGCTCGAAAGGCATGCCGCTGGCACGGGCGATGGCCTCGGACAGCAGCTCGTAGCCGCCGTTGTTGTAGAGCTGGCTGTCGCCCGGCGCGAAGCTGGCCTCGGTCTGCGCGAACTGCATCGCCAGCCCCGCGCCGGCCGGCAGCCAGGCCAGGCCGCTGCCGATGTAGGCCAGCTCCATGAAGCAGCGGTGGCCGCTGGTGTGCGTCATGAACTGGCGCAGCGTGGGCATGCCCTGCAGCAGCGGCAGTTCGGGCAGCACGGCACTGGCCGGCGCGTCCAGGTCGAGCTTGCCTTCTTCGGCCAGCAGCAGCGCGGCAGCGGCCGTCATGTGCTTGGTGACCGAAGCCAGCCGCATGCGCGTGCGCGGCGACAAGGCCACGCCATGCTCGATGCTCGCCAGGCCGAAGGCGCGGCGGTACAGCGTGCGGCCGTGCTGCGCCACGCCGACCACCAGGCCCGGCCCCTGGCCGCGGCCGACGGCGTCGAAGATGGCGTCGAGCTTCTGTTGCGGCGTCTGCCCTGGCGTCTGCTGCGGCGTGCCGGCGGTTGCGCTACTCATGCGGAAGTCTCGTCATCGATGCGGCGCGCTTCGCGCGCGGTGGTTTCGTAGCACCGCTCGCCCAGGAAGAAGAGCACGGCGGCGGCCGTCAGGCAGGGCACGGCGATCAGCGCAGACGACAGGATCAGCCCGTTGGGCAGGTGCCTGAACTGGTCGGACACCAGCCCCGTGACCGGCGGCGCGGCGGCGGCCGCGGTGGCGCCGATCACGCTCTGGATCGATGCGACGCGGGCGCGCAGCACCGCCGGTGCCAGCGTCTGCACGACGGTCGGGATCAGCATCGTCGCGGTGGTGATCAGCATGATGTAGAAGCCCTGGATCGCGTACATGTGCTCGACCCGCGTGGCGAACACCATGGCCGCGAAGCTGCAGGCCAGCACCAGCGCCGACAGCACCAGCACGCGCATGTTCAGGCGCGGGCCCATCGTCGGGCCGAAGCGGCGCACCACCCAGATGCTCAGGCCGAAGCCGATGGCGGTGGCCCCCACCGAGATGAGGCCGAGTGCCGCGCCCAGTTGCTGCGGTGTCTGGTGGTAAACGCGCTGGTAGATCACCGCGATCCAGGTGCCGACGGCCGCCATGCCGAAGCCGGTGAGCCCCATGCCGGCGAAGAAGCAGCCGAAGGCGGGCCGGTGCGCATTGAAGTAGGGCAGGAAGCGCTGCACCGGCGCGGCCGGCGCGAGCGCTGCCGCGGGCACGGCGGTCTGCACGACAGGCACCGCAGCGCGCTCGCGGCGCCGGATCACGATGGTGGCGATCAGCAACACCATGATGGGCGCCGGCGCGGCCACCGCGAACATCGCCAGCCGCCAGGCGTCCACCGCCTGCAGCATCGCGGGCAGGCTGCCGCGCACCAGATCGACCGAGCCCACCACCTGCCCGGTGAGCGCAATGGCCAGCCCGCCTGTCACGCTGGACGCCAGCGCGTAGATCGAATTGGCCGTCTGGCGCCGCTTCTCGGGGAAGAGGTCGGGGATCAGCGCATAGACGATGGGCACCAGCCCGGCCTCACCGGCGCCGACCAGCGCACTGGCCAGCACCAGTTGCTCGTAGTTTTGCGCCAGGCCCGATGCCACCACCGCCAGGCTCCAGAACAGCACCGAGCCGGCCAGCACCGCGCGGCGGTCGAAGCGGTCGGCCAGCCAGGCCAGCGGATACGCGGCCAGCGCCGCGAAGATGGCCACGCCGGTGCCCTGCAAAAAGCCGAGTTGCAGGTCGGAGAGGTTGAACTCCTTGCGGATCACCTCGGCCTGCAGCACCAGCACGCCACGGTCGATGAACGCGAACAGCGTCACCATCGTCAACACGCCCAGCGCGTACCAGGCAGAGCGCGGCGTGGCCGGCTCGGCGGGTGCTGCCGACGTGCCGGCCGTCACCGGCGAGGCCGGCAGCGCGTTGGAGATGTCGCTCATCGAAGGGCCGTCGGCACGCGCATCAGAACGATGCCGTCAGGTTGACGCCCACCGTCCGCGGGTCGATCACGCGCACGTAGGTGCGGCCCAGGTTGCTGGTCTCCTGCGTGCTGGCGCCGATCTGGCCGCGCTTGTCGGTGAGGTTGCGCACGTAAAGGCCGATGTCGAAGCGCCCCACCGACGTGCCGGCCGACAGGTCCAGTTGCGTGTAGGCCGGCAGCTTGTAGTTCAGCGGCGAGGTGGAGCGCTCGAAGCCGGTGTTGCGATCGCCCTGGTAGGTGGCGCCCAGCGCGGCGAACGAAGGCTGCCCGGCGAGCGCGAAGGCATAGCGTGCCGTGAGCGAGCCCGCCGTCTTGGGCGACGTGGGCAGGCGGTCACCGGCCAGCGCCTGCAGGCCCGGCGAGTCGCTCAGCAGCTTTGCGTCCAGCAGCGACAGCGCCGCGGTGAAGCTCAGCGCGCTGGTCGGCTTGACCGTTGCCGCCGCCTCCAGGCCGCGCACGCGCGCCTTGCCGGCGTTGTCGGTGTAGCCGAAGGCCAGCGCGTTGGCGCCTGGGGTGAAGAGTTGCAGGTCTTTCCACTCGGTGTCGAAGAACGCCACTTCCAGCGTGGCGCCGGCGTCGGGGAACGCCGCCTTGTAGCCGGCCTCGTAGGTCCAGACCTTGTCGGTGCCGTAGGACTGCGGCCCCGTGACGTTGCCGAAGTTCGAGCCGCCCGGGCGGTAGCCGCTGGCCGCGCGCGCATAGACGCTGCTCTGCGGCGTGAGGCGGTAGCGCGCGGTGAGCAGGTAGGTGCCGGGCGTCTCCTGGAACGAGATCTGGCTCGGGCTCTCGCCGTCGGTCTGGTCGTAGCGCGCCACGCGCAAGCCGGCGGTGAGCGCAAGTTGCGGGCTGAGGTTGTAGGTGACGGTGCCGTAGGCCGCTTTCTCGTCGTAGGTCCGCTTGCCGGTGGTGGTGCCCAGGTCAACGGTGGCGCCGCCCGCCGTGCCGACGATGGGCTGCGACAGGGTCAGGTCGTACTTCTCGAAATACGCCCCGGCCAGCCACTCGATGGTGCCGGCCTGCTGCGACACAAGGCGGAACTCCTGCGTCGTCTTCTTCGTGCGCGTGTCCACGCCCACGTAGGCGGTGTCCAGGCCGAAGGCGGTGCCGAGGGTGGAGAAGTCGGTGGTGCTCTTGTCCTTGGCGGTCTGGGTCGCCGTCACCGAGCTGAAGCGGGCCCAGTGCAGGTCGTAGTCCAGCGTCACCGAGTACAGGTCGCGCTGGCTCTTGCGCGGCTCGGCCAGCGTGAGCTGGGTATAGACCAGGTCGCCGGCGGCCGGCGCGCGGGTGACGTAGTCGTACAGGATGCGGCTGTTGCCGTCTGCATTGCGCGTCTGCGTCATCGCGCTGATCTTCACGCTCAGCTCACGCGTCGGCGTCAGCAGCAGGTTGATGCGGCCGCCGCTGGCGTCGCGGCTGTTGACCTTGTCCTTGCCGATGGGGCCGGTGGCGGTGACCCAGCCGTCGTCTTTGCTGCCGAAGGCCACCACCCGCAGGGCGGCCACGTCGGCCTTCAAAGGCACGTTGAGGACGGCGTTGCCCAGCCAGTTGGCGCCGCCATGGTGCGTCTGCGAGAGGTTGAGCCCGACACGGCCGCCGAAGGCGCTGGTGTCGCCGTCCTGCGTGATGTACTTGACGATGCCGCCCATCGCCGAGGCGCCGTACAGCGTGCCCTGCGGACCGCGCAGCACCTCGAAGCGCGCCAGGTCGAGCAGGCTCATGTCGAAGAGCGTGCCGTTGACCAGCGGCACGTCGTCGATATAGACGGTGGTGGGCGAATTGGTGTCGCTGCCCAGCGTGAGGCCGCGCACGATGATGTAGCCGTTGCCGTCCTGCGCGCCGGAGTTCTGAAGCAGCACGCCTGGCTGCGTGGCCAGGTAGTCGTTGAGCGACTTGGCGCCGACCTCTTCAAGCCGTTCGGCCGAAACCGAGCTGATGGACAGCGGCACGTCGCGGATCAACTCGCGGCGGCGCGTGGCCGAGATCGTCACGGTCTGCAGCGACGCATCGGCCGCGTCGTCGGCACTGGCGGCCCTGGCGACGGCACTGCTCGCAGCCGCAGCCGGCGGCGGCGCCGCCTGCCCCATGGCAGCCGTGGCCGCCAGGGCCAATGCGCTCAGCGCCAGGGCGGGCTTCGCCGCGAGAGGTGCTTGCTGCCGGGTCGTGCGGGGAGCGGTCTGCATCGCGGGCCATCCTTGGCTGTTCGGGGTGCCGCAAGCCTATGGCGCGCACGGCCCCGGCGGTTTCGGCGTCGCGATGAAAATTTATGCGATCAGGAATGGCGGGGCCGGCCGCGCGCCCGCGGCTCGGGTGCGCCAGGCCCGGCTTCGCCGAGCGGAATGTCGATGGGCGCGCGGTGGCGGCGGTACTCGCGCGGCGGCATGCCGACGTGGGCGGTGAAGGCGGCGGTGAAGTTGCTCTGGTGCGCGTAGCCCACGCGCTCGGCCACCTCGCCCAGGCTGAACTTGGCCTCCAGCACCAGCGTCTGCGCCTCGCGCATGCGGCGCTCCAGGCAGTACTCGGCCATCGTGATGCCGTAGGCGCCCTTGAACGCGGCCTGCAGCTTGTGCGTGTTGGTGCCCAGGTCACTGGCCAACTGCGGGAACGGCGGCGGGTTGCGGTACTGGCCCGTCAACCGGGCCATCGCCAACTGCGCCAGGTCGGCGCCGCGCCAGTCCAGCGCAGCACGGTGGGCGGCGCCGGTGGCGGTGGCGCTGCGCGTCACGGCGCTGAGCGCGAACGCCACCAGTTCCTGCAGGCGGCCGGCGTACTGCATGGCGCGCATCTCGCCGTCCAGCGGCGTGTCGATGGTGTCGGCCACCAGCGCGGCCACACGGTGGTCCAGCGGCAGCGACAACAGGCGGCCGAGGTTGCTGCTGCCGGCCATCGCGTCGCGCAGCACCGCGGGCAGTTCGCCGCCCTCCAGCCCGTACGCCGACGCGATGGCGCCTGCCCGGAAGATGCCGTTCACGCCCTGGTGGCGCACGCCGCCGCGGCCCTCCACCGCAATGCGCAAGCCCTTGGGCGCGCAGATGAGCGTGAGCTCCGGCCGGTCGAACACCATCGGCTCGGCCCCTTCGACGCGGAACACCACGTCGCAGGACAGCGAGGCGCGCAGCATGATCAACAGCTCGTCGGCGATGTACACGCGCCGCCGCAGCGCCGGCAGCACGAAGTTGTTCACGTTCACTTCCACGCCGCCCGGAAAGCGCACCACGTCGGAGATGCCGCTGCCGCCCAGCGGCGCGAAGAAGAAGCGCGCGCCGTAGCGCGAGATGCGCCTGACCAGGCCCTGGTCGCGGCTGCGCAGGAAGGCCGGATCCTCGAAGTTCAGCGGCTCCGCCGACTCGGAAAAGCGCGACTCCACGGCGGCTTGCTGGTTCCACCATGTCGGCGGTGCAGGAGCAGGAATCGGGGCCATGCGGGCCAGACGCAAGCGCATAAATTGCGGAAGGCCGATCCTAACCTTCGAAGCGGTGGCGCGTTCGAGTCGTTGCGACTCCGCTCGCAACAGCTCGACTAACATTGAGGCGCGTTCTTTTAGGGAAGTCGGCCGCATGGCTCAGGATGTCGTCAAGCCCTTCGCGCCACCGTCGATGTGGGATCGCGGCAGCGACGATCTGGTGCGGACTTTCGATGTCCACGCGCCGCTCGAATTCGTCGGCGAGGGCTGGCTTCTCGGCGAGAGGGCAGGCGCGCTCAAGCGCATCTCGCGCAACGGCGCGCGCACCTTCTACGGCGCGGTGGGGGGCGCGGGCTTCTTCGACCTCGTCCGCATCGGCCACGGCACCGAGATCCAGGTGGTCAACTACGTCACCCGCACGATGGGCCGCAGGCACTGGAAGACCAGCGAGCCGGTGATCATCCTGCGTGCCGCGCTGTGCGGCGACGAGGTGGTGACGGTCGAGGGCTCGGCGCCCACCGTCTTCGATCGCCCGGAACTGACGCTGATCTGCCTGCCCAAGGGCATGCGCATCACCTTCGAACGCCGCGGTGGCGTGCGGCACCAGTCCGTCACCGGCATCTTCGCGCCCTCCGCTTTCGCCGCCGCGTATGGCTTGCGGCCGGAGGATCTGCCCGCGCCCATCCGCGATGCGGTGCTGGGCTCTGGCGCGTTCGGGCGGCTGGTCTCGCTGCCGCTGGAGCACCGGCTGGCCAACCTGGTGGCCGACACCATCGACACGCCGCTCGACGGCGAACTGCGTGCGCTCCAATACGCCGGCCGGCTCTCCGAACTGGTGGCCTACACGCTGCACGCGATCGGGCGCAATGCAGCAGACGCCAGCCGCAGCCTGATGAGCTGGCGCGACGCCGATCTGGCGCAACTGCTGGTGGAGCGGCTCGCGCGGGACTACCGCCAGCCGCCGCTGGTCGATGACCTGGCCCGTGAACTGGGCGCCAGCGCGAAGAAGCTCCAGGCCGCGTTCAAGGCCGCGTTCGGCATGACCATGGCCGGCTATTGCCTGGAGCGCCGCATGCGCGAAGCGCAGCAATTGCTGATCGAGGCCAAGCTCAGCATCGCCCAGGTGTCCGAGCGCCTGGGCTATGCGCACCAGAGCAGCTTTGCAGCCGCCTTCTCCGGCCATGTGCGGATGTCGCCGCGGGAGTACCGGCGCCACCGCGCGCCGGTGGACATCCCCTTGCGCTGAGGCGCGGCGCGTTCCGGCTGCACGGTTGCACGGCCGCACGTTGCCGGCTGTCCGGCCCCGCTGCCGGCTCGCCTAAGTTTTCGCCGCTTTCCCGTCAGAGCGCGAACAACCGGTCACATAGCCTTCGCTTGTCGATTTTGCGGGGCCGGACGCGCTGCCCAGCGCAGCCAGCCCTCGCGTTCACCACGCACGAGGGACATCCGATGACGCACCGCTTCGCAAAGGCCAACCCGATGGCAGCCGCCGGCTCCGGCGCCGACAGGCAAGGTGCAGGGCGCGCCGTGCCCTGGCTGGCGCTCAATCTGATGGCAGCGGCCGTCGGCAACGCGTGGGCCCAGCCCGTGCCCGTGCCCGTGCCGGCTGCCGCCGCCAGTGCGCCCGAGGCCAGGGGCGCTGCGGACGCCAGGGCCGATGCGGCCAGGCTGGACACCGTCACCATCAGTGCGACGCGGCGCGTCGAGCAGATCCGCGACGTGCCGGTCGCCATCACCAAGATCTCTGCCGATGCGCAGCTCGACCTGGGCGCCAAGGACCTCGGCGACATCCTGTCATCGGTCCCGGGCGTCAGCTACAACCGGGGCAATGGCGCAGGCACGGGTGACATCGTGATCCGGGGCGTGAGCACCGGAACCGCGACCAACCCGGCCGTGGGTGTCTATCTCGACGACGTGCCCATCGGTGCCGCGTCCAACTACACCAGCGGGTTCGACCAGCGGCTGCTGGACCTGGGCAACATCGAGGTGCTGAAGGGGCCGCAAGGCACGCTGTACGGTGCCTCGGCGATGGGCGGCATCCTCAAGTACAACACGCGTGTCCCGGATGCCGGTGCCTTCTCCGGGCTGGCGGGCGGCGAGCTGTCGGGCACGCGCCATGGCGGCACGAACCACACGGTCTATGGCAACGTCAACGTGCCGCTGAAAGAGGGCGTCTCGGCGGTGCGGGCCGCTGTGTTCAGCAGCAAGGATGGCGGCTATCTCGAAGCCACCGGCGCGGCCGGCGGAAGCAACGTGAACAGCGGCACCGTGAACGGCGCTCGCCTGAGCTTCGGCCTGAAGCCGTCGAATGCGCTGGACATCCGGCTCGCGGCGCAGATGCAGGACGCCCGGTACGACGGCCAGAACGTTGCCAGCTACGGCGCCAGCGGCCAACCGATCGCCGGCCCGCTGGTGCGCACCGACCTGCGCTATGCGGAGCCGATCCGCTCGAAGAACAAGCTCGTTTCGCTGAATGTCGAGTACGACCTCGGCTGGGCAAAAGCCTATTCGATCACCGGCCACCAGACACAGCGCTTTTCGGCCGTCGTCGATTACAACGACGGCTATCTGAAGATCCTGCCGCCGTTCATCACCGAGACCTTCTACGACACCAGCAACCGGCTCGACAAGACGACGCAGGAATTCCGGCTGGTGTCGCGTTCTGGCGGCACCGTCGAATGGCTGCTGGGCGCTTTCTACGACAACGAAAAGACCGACAGCGACACCAACCTGACGGCCGACACCGCAGCAGGCGCGCCGTTTCCCAGCGGCTCCGCGCTGTACGACCACCTGGGCGTGGCCACCCACTGGCGCGAGACGGCGGTGTACGGCACGGCGGTCTGGAACGTCTCTGCTGCGCTCGCGCTGACGGTGGGCACGCGCTTGTCGCGCAACGCGCAGTCCTTCAGCCAGCGCGACCTCGGGCTGTTCACCACCAACCAGCTCTACGACTTCTCGAACCGGGAGTCGCCCACGACCTATCTGCTGGCCGCGCGCTACAAGCTGACGCCCGACTCCAGCGTCTATGCCCGCGCTGCCAGCGGCTACCGTGCTGGCGGCGCCAACCTCCCGCAGTTCGACCCGGCCACCGGCCAGACCACCACCTCGGAGCCGTACAAGTCCGACAAGCTCTGGAACTACGAGGTGGGCTACAAGGCCGATCTGCCCGGCAAGCTGGGCAGCGTGGATGTGGCGCTGTTCCAGATCGACTGGAAAGACCTCCAGACCTACGTGCTGCGCAATGGCACGCAGGTGCTGGGCAACGCCGGCAAGGCACGCATCCGCGGCATCGAACTCGGCAGCGTGCTGCGCCCGGCGGAGGCATGGACGGTGCGCGCATCGGCGACCTTCATGGACCCGACGCTGCTGGAAGACTCGCCCGGCCTCGGCGGCAAGGCCGGAGACCGTTTGCCGGTGGCGCCGAAAGTCGCTCTGTCGGCCAACCTGCGTTACGACTTCAGCGCCGGCAGCGCTGCCAGCTTCGTCGCGCTGCAAGTGGGCCACACCGGCGACCGCACCGCGTCGTTCGACGGCAACCTGGGCTCGCCGAACTACAAGCTGCCGGCCTACACCACGCTGGACGTCAATGGCGGTGTGCTTCTCGGCGGGTTCGACCTCGGCCTGTACGTGCGCAACCTGACCGACCGGCACGGCCAGGCCAGCAGCTATGGAACGCTGGCCGGGCTGGGCGGCCCCACCTGGGTCAACGTGATCCGTCCGCGCACGGTCGGCATGACGCTGGCGCGGGCGTTCTGACGCCCAGCGCTGGACTGCCGGTGCAAATGCCTGAAGCCATCGTCCGTGAACCCGGCATGGGGGCAGCGGTCCATCTGCCGCGCTCCACGCTGCTCGACTTCAGTTCCACGTCGAACGGCCGCAGCTACCGCCTGATGATCTCGGCGCCTTTTGCAGAGCCGCCGGCCGCGGGCTGGCCGGTGCTGTGCGTGCTGGACGGGCAGGGCTACCACGGCTTCGTCACGGAAGCCACGCGCAGCCTGGCGCTGGCCCGCGAAGCGCCGCCGGTGCTCGTGGTGGCCGTGGGCACCTGCGACGATGCACCGGCAAGCTGGCTTGCGCGGCGCACGCTCGACCTCACGCCGACGCTGCCGCGGGCCGGCGCCGAGACGGCGGCCATGCGGGTGGCCGCACTGGGCGGTGCCGGCGGGCTGGACGGGTTTCTCGACATGCTGCAAAGCGAAGCGCTGGAGCGGGTTGCAGCGCTGTTCCCAATCGACCGGCGCCGGATGGCGCTCTGGGGCCATTCGCTGGGCGGGCTGGCGGTGCTGTATGCGCTGATGGCGCGGGCGACGCCGTTCGAAAGCCACCTTGCCATCAGCCCGTCGATCTGGTGGGACGGTTGTGCCCTGCTCGCGCACGAGGCAGGCTTTGCAGAGCGGGTGGGTGCAGGCCAGGTGGCAGCGCGGGTCTTCATCGGCGTCGGCGGGCTCGAAGACCGTGCTCCCGAGCACCTGCCGCCGGGCCACCCGGGCACGCTCGAAGAACTGGCCGCGGTGATGCGGTCGCTGAAGATGGTCGGCAATGCACGCGCGCTGGCCGAGCGGCTGCAAGCCTTGCGCGCGGCACGGGCAGGCGCTGCCCCGCTCGACGTGCGTTTCATCTGTGCCGCCGACGAGACGCACGCGGCCGCTCCCTTTGCCACGCTGCGCGCTGCGCTGGCGCTGGCGTTCCCATGGCACCCGCCGTCGCGATGAAGCTCTTCACTGCCTTGCTGGCCACCGAGACCAACACCTTTGCCACCGCCCCCACCGGCCTTCGCGCGTTTGCGGAGTTGGGCATCCACCGTGGTGATGCCAGCTTGAAGGCCCCCCAGGGCATCGGCGCGCTGCTGCGCACGCTGCGCGACTTGGCCGAGGCCGACGGCCACCTGCTGGTGGAAAGCATCTGCGCCACCGCGCAGCCGTCGGGCCGCACCGTGCGTGCGGTGTACGAGGGTCTGCGCGAGCAGTTGCTGGACGATCTGCGCGCTGCGATGCCGGTCGATGTGGTGCAACTCTTTCTGCACGGCGCGATGGTTGCCGAAGGCTACGACGACTGCGAGGGCGACCTGCTGCAACGCGTTCGGGCCATCGTCGGCACACGGTGCGCGGTGGGTGCGGAGCTGGACCTGCATTGCCACTTCACCGAGGCGATGCGCAGCAGCGCCGATGCCATCGTCGCGTTCAAGGAGTACCCGCACGTCGATGGCCACGAGCGCGCCCGTGAGCTGTACCGCATCCTCATCGACACAGCGCTGGGCACCGTGCGGCCGACCACTGCGGTCTTCGACTGCCGCATGGTCGGCGCCTGGGACACCACATCCGAGCCGATGGCAGGCTTCGTCCGGCGCATGAAGTCGTGCGAGGGGCAGGGCGGCGTGCTGTCGGTGTCGCTCGGGCATGGGTTTCCCTGGGGCGACGTGGCCGACAGCGGCGCCCGGCTGTGGGTGGTGACCGACGCCGACATGCCCGCAGCCAAGGCCCTTGCCGAGCAGCTCGGCAACGCGTTCTGGGCCTTGCGTGAGCAGACCCGCTCGCCCGTGATGGACGTGGACCAGGCCCTCGACCGCGCCCTGCTGCTGGACGGCGGCCCTGTCGTGCTGGCCGACGTGGCCGACAACCCCGGCGGTGGAGCACCCAGCGACAGCACCTTCGTGCTGCGCCGCCTGCTCGAACGCGGCATCGGCAACGCGGTGCTCGGCGCGTTCTGGGACCTGGGCGCCGTGCGGCTGTGCGCCGACGCCGGCGTGGGCGCGGTGATCGACCTGCGCGTCGGCGGCAAGTGCGGGCCGGCCTCGGGCGCACCTGTCGATCTGCGCGTCACCGTGCGGGAGGTCAGCCTCCAGCACGAACAGACCAGCTTCGGTGCGCGCATGCCGATGGGGCCTTCCGTCTGGGTGGAGGCCGCCAACGGCGTGCACATCGTCCTCTGCTCGGTGCGCGGCCAGGTGGTCGGCACCGATGCGTTCACCGGGCTCGGGCTGACGCTGCCGGACAAGAAGCTGATCGTGGTCAAGTCGAGCCAGCACTTCCACGCCGCGTTCGCGCCGCTGGCGCGCGAGGTGCTTTATGTCTCGACGCCGGGCGCCATCCGCCCGGACTTTGCGCACATCGACTACCGCGTACGCAACCTCGACTACTGGCCGCGCGTGGACGACCCGTGGGCAGCCGCACCGGGCATCGGGCCCGGCCACCTGGAAGCCGAACGATGACCTCACCCGCCCCGCTCGACCTGCTCGACCCGCGCCTGCGCCCGCTGTGCGACGCGATCCTCCGCGAGGCCCAGGTGCCCGGCGCCTCGGTCTCGGTGGTGGTGGCGGACCGGTGTTACCAGCACCTGCACGGTGTCAAGTCGATCACCTCGGGCGAGCCGGTGACGCCCGGCACCGGCTTCAACATCGGCTCGTGTTCCAAGGCCTTCGCCTCGGCCACGGTGGCTTCGCTGGTGGCCGACGGGCTGGTGCGCTGGGATGACCCGATCTCGACCTGGGTGCCCGAGTTGCAGTTCGCCGACCCCCGGCTCACCGAGATGGTGAGCTTGCGCGACCTTGCCGCCAACCGCCTGGGCCTGCCCCGCGGCGGGCTCGCGGAGTTCGGCCTGGACCCGCGCTTCCCGGCGGAGAACCTGTTCGCACGCCTGCGGCACACGCCGTCGGCGTTTCCGTTCCGTGACCGCTTCGGCTACGTGAACGCCGGCCACGCGGCCAACTCGGTCGCGGTGGGGCGCATCACCGGCAAGGGCTTCCTCGCCACGCTGCGCGAGCGCATTCTTGCGCCGTTGGGGATGACGGGCACCTCGGGCGGTGCGGCCACGCCGCTGGAGCTGAAAGACCTGTCGGGCTGGCATGTGGTGGTGGACGGCCGGCCGGTCGAGATCGAGCCGGTCTATACCGATCAATACCTCTCGTCCGGTGGCATGGTGGTGTCAGGAGCGGACGCGCTGGCCTGGCTGCGCTTGCACTTGAACGGCGGGCTCGTCGATGGCAGGCAGGTCGTCGCCCGCGAGGCGCTGCTCGAAACCCACCGCCCGCACGCGGTGGCCACGCCAGGCAAGGACGGGCCGACGCTCTTCTACCCAGACGCCCACATGGCCGCATATGCGCTGGGCTGGGCCGTGTCGGACCTGGAAGGCCACCCGCTGGTGGCGCATTCCGGCAGCGACATGGGCGTGGCGGCGATGACGCTGCTGCTGCCGGCATCGGGCATCGGCATCGCCGTCTATGGCAACAGCATCGGCGGCGGGCCGGGCACGCTGGCGCTGGCCTATGCGCTGGCCGCCACGCTGCTTTCGCTGAAGCCGCGCGACTGGCTGGCGTACTTCAAGTCGAAGGCACCGGTGCCGCCGCCGGCTGCGCCGGCAGAGGCTGCCGCTGCGCCAGCCGTTCCGATCTTTCCGACCGTGTCGCCCGACCTCTATGCGGGGCGCTACGCACACCCCGCCGATGGCACGCTCGACGTGCGCCGCGACGGCGATCTGCTGGTCTGCACCCTGTGCGACGCCTATCGCCTGAGCGCTACGTTGCTGCCCTGCGCAGCGCACCGGTTCACGATGGACTTGCACGCGCCCGAATGGAAAGGCGCTGCCGCCGTCGAGCCGCCGACGCTCACCTTCACGGTCGTGCAGGGGCAGGCCACGCAGGCCGAGATCTCCGGCCCGTTTGCAGGCCGGCCCTTCCTGCGCCAGCCGCTGTGATGACGCCCCAGCTCGCACCCGTGGCCGACGGTCCGGGCAACGTGGCAAGCCCGGCGCAGCCAGATGCATCGGCCGCCTCGTGGTATGGCTTGGCCGTCCTCATCGTCGTCTCGCTGTACGCGGTGGTGGACCGCCAGGTGTTCGTGCTGCTGGCAGAACCGATGCGCCTGCAACTCGGCCTCACCGACCTTCAGTTGGGCACCTTGCAAGGGCTTGGCGTCTCGCTGTTCGCGGCCGTCGTGGGCTACCCGATCGGCTGGCTGGCCGACAGGATCGACCGGCGCCGGGTGCTGGCCGGCTGCATCGTGGTGTGGTCGCTGGCGGTGGTGGCCTGCGGGCTGGCCCAGGGTTTCGAGCAATTGCTGCTGGCCAGTGCGGTGGTGGGTGCCGGCGAGGCGGGTGTGATCCCGATCGTGTTCGCGCTCATCCCGGAGATGTTCCGCAACAGCAAGCGCCAGCTCGCGAACTCGGTGAACATGGTGGTCGGCCGGCTCGGCGTGGGCGTGGCCATCGCCTTCTGCGGTCTTCTCACGCAGGCTGCGGAGTTCTCGCGGCCCTACCTGCCGCTGGCCATGCAGGGCATGGAGGGCTGGAGGCTTACCTTCTTTGCCGCGGCGTTGCCGGCGCCGCTGTTCGTGCTGCTGCTGCTGGCGCTGCCGGTGGGCGGCCGGTCGGCCTCGGGCCCGGGCTCCCACCCACTCGACGGTGGCAAGGCTGGTGCCGTCGATCAACCGACGCTCGGCCAATACCTGGCAGCGCACCGCGCCGCGGTGGCCGGCATCTTCGGCGGCCTGACGCTGGTCACCTTCGGCCTTGTCGCGGTGGCTGTCTGGCTGCCCGTGGTGGCGATGCGCCAGTTCGGCGCCACGCCGCTGGAAGTGGGCAACGCGCTGGGTCTGGCCACCTTCGTCGCCTCGGCGATCGGCATGGTGTTCACCGTCTATGGGCTGCGTTGGCTGGCGCCGCGCTTCGGCCCGCGCCTGCCCGTGATCGCGCTCGCGCTGGCCTGCGGGCTGGCGGGCCTGTGTGCGCTGCTGTTGCCGTTGGCCGGCAGCAGCGTCGGCCTGTTCGTGATCTACGGCGTGCTGATGGCCTTGCTGATGATGGGCTTCATGACCTATCCGACGGTGCTGCAGGAGATGGCGCCAGCCCACTTGCGGTCACGGCTGTTCGCGATCTTCGGCGTGCTGGGCATCGTCTTCCCGTCCGCGGCGCCGCCGCTGGTCGGCTTCTTGTCCGATCAGGTCAAACACAGGCCCGACGGGCTGTTGCTGGTCACGGTGGCGGTGGCCGCCGTCTCGATGCTGGCTTCGGCCGGCGTTCTGTTCCGGGCTGCTCGGCGCTATGCGTCGGTGGTTGCTGCGGTGGAAGCGGCGTGAGGTGCCCGGCCTCACGGCCCGCGGCCGGCGCATGGACGAGGGGTGAGGGCGCAACGCCACCCAGCCTTGCGAGAAACTTGGGCGCTTCCTGAGGACTGGCCGACGCCAGCCGGTCACCATGGAGGCATCGCGGGCCGCCGGCCCGCAAGGGGTCTGCAATGCCGCGTTTGTCCACCTGGTTTCGCCCTGCCGCCTTGCTTGTCGCTTTCGTTTGTGCAGGCCACGCACAGGCCGCATTCCCGGAACGCAGCATCCAGATCGTCGTGCCATTCGCTGCCGGCTCGCCGCCGGATGTGCTGGCCCGTCTGCTGAGCGAAGGATGGAAGCGCAGCGGCTTTGCCGACGCCGTGGTGGTCAACCAGCCGGGCGCCGGGGGCAGCCTGGGCGTGGCGCAGGTGGCAAAGGCGGCCCCCGACGGCCACACGCTCGCGCTTGCAGGCGACGCTGCACTGGTGGTGAACCCGGCGCTGCACCCCGAGCCGGCGCTGTCTCCGCTGAACGATCTGGCCCCGATCTCGCAGTTGCTGATCACGCCGACCGTGCTGGTGGTGGCGCAGGACCTGCCGGTGCGAAGCGTTGCAGAGCTGGTGGCGTTGGCGCGTGCCAGACCGGGGCAACTGAGCTTTGCCTCTGCCGGGGCCGGTACGTCGTCCAGGCGCAACGGCGAGCTGCTGCGGCAGGCGGCGCGGCTGGACTTGATTCACGTTCCGTACAAGGCCAGCCCGCTGCCCGACGTGGCTGCCGGGCGCGTGACGATGTTCTTCGCCGGCGTCACGGCCGCGCCGCTGGTGGCCGATGGCCGCTTGCGCGTGCTGGCCGTCGCTGCGCGCGAGCGGCTGGCCCGCTGGCCCGATGTGCCGACGATGGCCGAAGCCGGCTTTGCGCAAGTCGATTCGCTGGCCTGGTTCGGGCTGGTGGCGCCGGCCGGCACGCCGCCGGACGTCGTGCAGCGGCTGCGTGACGAGGCCGCCAAGGCGCTGCAAGACCCGGCGCTGGCGGCGCGCCTGGACGCGCTGGGCGGCGCGCTGGTGCTGTCGTCGCCCGGCGCGTTCCGCGCGCTGATTGCCAGCGAGCTGCCGCGCTGGCGCGCATTCGTCAGGGAGGCCGGCATCCAGGGCGACTGAGAACCGCGCCGGCGCCCGCAGGCGGGCTTCAGCGCTCGGGCAGGCCGACGGCGCGAAGGTCGGCCAGAAAGGCCGATGCCCACGGTTCGGCGCGCATCGCGGGGATGCGCGAACGCAGGCGCTCGATGCTGCGGAAAGCGGTGCTCCGCACGGCGCTCAGGTAACGCGCAGCCTCCTGCGCGCGGCCCAGCCGGAAGGCAGCCACGGCGGCGGACAGGTAGCAGGACGGAAACGCCGGGTTGGCAGCGATGCCGCGCGCCGCGTAGGCGAGCGCCTCGTCTTCCCGGCCGAGCATCGACGCGGCGCAGGCTTCGCCCCAGTGCCAGATGGCGCGCAGCGGCTCGCGCGGGCTCAGCGCCAGCGCGCGCGCTGCCAGGTCGAAGGCGTGCTGCGGTTGCCCGCCGCGGTTGGCAACCAGGGCCAGCAGCCCGTAGGCGGGCGCGTAGGAAGCGCTGATCTCCAGGCAGTGCCTGAGCGAGGCTTCGGCGCGCACCGGCTCGCCCGCGGTGAACAAGGCCAGTCCCAGCGTGTAGTGGGCATCGGGGTCCGACGGCGACAGCCGCGTCGCGCGCTCAGCATGGCAGATGGCATCGGCCAGCGTGACATCGGGGTGGGCGTCCTGCCAGTCGTACTGCACCCCACGGTACTCGCAGTAGGCCAGCACGTTCCACGCGGCGCCCACCGCGTCGTCCCGTTGCACTGCCTGGGCGGCCCAGGCCCAGGCGCGGTCATTGGTGTCGCGGCTCTGCGGCCGGCAGTACAACTCCACCCAGGCGCGCATCGCCAGCTCCAACGCGCTGGCGCGCTCCGGCCCGCCGACATCGACGCTGCGCGCCGCGTGCTCCGACACCTCCAGCCGCCACACCCGTACCAGGCGCCCGACCACGCGCTGCGCCAGTTCGGGCCAGTCCGCGGCCGGCGCGTCGATGGCCTCGCTGGCCAGCACGGTGTCGCTGGCAGCGTCGATGAGGTCGCAACTGATCGACAGACGTCCGCCCTGGTGGGTGATGGCGCCGTCCACGACATAGCCCACCTTCAGCTCATCGGCGACACGGCGGGGCGACACGGCCAGGCCGCGGTACGACAGCATCGTGCCGCGCGCGATGGTGGTCAGCCCCGGCTGGCGCGACAACTCGAGCACCAGATCGCCCAGAAAGGTCTCCGGCAGGAACGACAGTGCCTGCGGCAGTCCGAGATCCCGAAACGGCAGCACGGCCACCGTGCGCGCTGCCGGTGGAAGCGGCGCCTGCTCTGCTGCGGCCAGCGGCCCCGGCAGGGCCGACGGCAGGCGCTGGACGGGCACCAGCAAGCGGTAGCCCTTGCGCGGCACGGTGGCGATGAAGTCGCCGCTGGCCGTGTCGGCCTTCAGCACCGACCGCAGCTCACCGATGGCCTGGTACAGCGACTGGTCGGTCACCACGACGCCTGCCCAGACCCGGTCCAGCAACTGCTGCGTCGGGCAGACCTCGCCTGGCCGCTCGGCCAGCGCCACCAGCAGGCGCATGGTGCGCGGCTCCAGCTTGACCTTGCGCCCGTCGAGCGTCAGCGTGTCGTCCGAAGGATCGGCATGCCATCGGCCCACCGTCATGCGAGCGGTCTGCTGGGCACCGGTCTGGAGCTTGGAATCGCGTCCCATGCTGTCGCCGCCGCGACCGAAGGTTTCGATGGGCTTGAGCTTACCTTGAGGACTTTTCGCTGCCGGCGGCAGCAAGATGCCCTTCAGGTTGACTGCACTGGACCACGTCACGCTTCGCTCGACAGACCTGCCCCGCTCGCTCGGCTTCTACCAGCGCCTGCTCGGCATGGAGCCCGGCCCGCGCCCTGCGTTCGGTGTCCCGGGAGTGTGGTTGTACGTCGGTGGCCGCCCGGTGCTGCACCTGCTGGAGCAGCCCGTCGAGGGACGCTGCGGCGTCATCGACCATGTCGCTTTCGAGGCCCGCGGCAAGGCTGCGCTGGTGGCGCGGCTGGGCGCTGCAGGCGTGCCCTTCGACGCGGTGGCGCTGCCTGACGGATCGGCGCTGCAATTGTTCCTGCGCGACCCCGACGGCGCGCGGATCGAGCTTGTCTTCAAGCAACCGGAGGATCGCTGAACATGGACCGCAGAACCTTTGTCTCGCTCGCATCCGCCGCGCTGGGCAGCGCTTTGCCGGCCGCGCGGGCGCTCGCCCAGCAGGCCAGCACCTCGGCCACGACGATCGTGATTCCCTTTGCGCCAGGCGGCGCGTCGGACGTCGTCGTGCGGGTGCTGGCCGATGTGCTGGCACGCGAACTCGGGCGCCCGGTCATCACCGAAAACAAGGGCGGCGCGGGCGGCTTGATCGCGGCGGCCGCGGTCGGCCGGGCAGCGGGTGACGGACACACCCTGCTCTATGGAAACCAGGGGCAGATGGTGGTGGCTCGGCATCTGTTCCCGGCCAGCGGCCCGGACCCGAGATCGACTCTCACGCCGCTGACGCTGACCGCGCGCACACAGTTCTTTCTGGTGGTGCCCGCAGCGTCGCCGGTGTCCAGTGCTCCGGCCCTCGCGGCGGCTGGGCGGGCGGACAGGTTGAAGATGGGCATCCCCGGCATCGGCTCACCGCCGCATCTGGCCAGTGTGCTGTTCGGAGAACTGGCGGGCGCGGCGCTCGACGTGATCCCGTACCAGGGGTCCGGGCCGATGCTGGTCGATCTGATGGCCGGCCGGCTGGATGCAGCCTTCGACAACATCGCGTCGAGCCAGGTGCACGTGCGCGCTGGCAGGCTTCGGGCACTGGGCGTTTCCGGCGCCGGCAGGGCCGCTGTTGCGCCCGGCGTGCCGACACTGGCCGAGGCGGGCATCGACGGCTACGCCTACCAGTCGTGGCAAGCGCTCTTCGCGCCCAGGGGAACACCCGGCGACCTGGTCGCCAGCCTGGTGGGCGCCTTGCACCGCACGCTGGCCGACGCTGCCATTCGCCAACGCTTGGCAGACGGCGGCCTGGAGGTTGCGACCAGCTCGCCCCTTGAGCTGGAAGCGCTGATGGCGCGCGATGCCGAAGCGTGGGACGCCAGGGTCCGCAAGGGGCTGGTGCGGCCGGCCTGACCGCCTGGCGATGCGTTTCGCCACCCGGCGTGGGCACCAGGGTTTTTACTAGGTTTCCGGGGCCTTGAAAGGCTGGATCGCGGCACCTAAGTTCCCACCGCAGAGCGATTACTGCGGCACCTTCGAACTCGGAGAAAGGAGTTGATCATGTCTTTGGGTTGTGGCCGTTCCTCCTCGAGCAAGGCTGGGCGCACCGGGCTGCCGTCGATGAGCAAGAGGCAGACGGATGCCTACCTCATCGCCCGTGATGCGTTGCGCCGCATCCGGAGGACGTCGTCACTCGTTCCACCGCTGGCGGACGGCGGCGCTCCGGCCGGCCGCGAAACAGGCTATGCAGATGACCGGACGTTCAGGGCAGGCAAAGGCACAGGCACAGGCACAGGCACAGGCACAGGCACAGGCACAGGCACAGGCCAAGCCCGACACATCCATCTTCACGATTCTCGGCGGCACGACGATCCCGGACCGCGCAGCCATCATTCGCGCTGAATGCCGCGAAGGCTCGCACGTCGAACTGCGCAGGCAGGCACACGCCGATGGCCGCAGCAAGGTCATCGACGTCTGGCTGGAGTGCAACGCGCTGCTCGGGCTGGTGAAGGCGTGGAAGAAGATCGGCCATGTGCCGGACGAGACGGCCCACGCGCTGCTGCCGTTGGCCGACGAAGGCGCGACCGTGGTCGCCCGCGGCACGGTGAAGACCGTCTATGCGCCGTCCGGCCGGGATGAAGCGGTGGTGACGGTGGAGATCACGCCGCAGGCAGGCGCTTAGACCTGCCGGGCTGCCCGGCCCGCCCGGTGTGCCTCGTCTCGCGTCGATGGGGCGAAACAGGCTCTGGCGGCGCGCCACCTGGGCACGCCGTCAGTCGTCGAACGGGTTGGCCAGCCGCGGCCAGAAACGCAGGCTGCGGTGCTTGAAGGGCAGTTGCGCAGGGTCGCTGGTCAGCAGGCCCGGCGAATCAGCGTACAGCACCCGGCTGGCCAAGGGTGCGAACGCCGCATGAAAGTGCTGCATCGACTTGACGATGACGGCCTGCCTGCTGTGCAGATCGATGCCCAGGCCGGTGAACAGGTCAGCGCCGATGACCTGCTCGCAGCGGGAGATCAGCACGATATCGACGTCGTCCTCGGTGGCCACCCACACCGATGGGCCGAGCGGCGTGCGGTTGCCGAAAGCGGTCTGAAAGTGCTCCGGCACGATGGCCCGCACCTTCACGCGAAGGTCCAGCGGCTGGCCTGAAGTCGGCCCGCATTTGCCGCCCACGCGCAGGTTCAGCCAGGCACCCACCCCGGCTTCGCGACAGATCTGCACGGCGCCGAGGTCCCACAGGCCGCCCAGCGCAATGCCGGCCAGGCGCCGCCGCAGCACCGCCTGCAGCGCGAAGCTGCTGTCGCCGCGCGCACCGCCGCCCGGGTTGTCTGCCATGTCGGCAATGAGGACCGGGCCGCGCGCTGCCCCGTCGGCCGCGCCAGCCGGGTACGCTGCTTCAACCGCATCGAGTGCGGCGTCCAGCGTCAGCACCGGGGTGGTGATCGCATCCCGCAGGTCCCAGAGCCGCCGGCCGATGTCGGTTGCAATGCGCAGTGCCTGTTCCGGGTCGTTGTCGGTCACCGCCCAGGCCTTGGTGCCGGCGTCGGCAACGTCGCCGAAGACGAAGCCGTGGCCCAGCGACACCGACAGCACGCCTGACACGCCTTCCAGCGCCTGCATGTGCCGCACCAGGCTTTGCATCGGCTCGCGCGTGGTGTGCCAACTGCCGGCCATCCGGCAGTCGAAGACGCCCAGCGTCGGCCGCACGCGGCCGGCCGCCATGTCCAGCGTCAGGCGCACCACGTCGGCCGCGCGCGCGTCGATGTCGGTGTGCGGGTACTCCTTGTAGGCGACCAGGATGTCGGCGTGCTGCTGCATGCGCGGCGTCAGGTGGCAATGGAGGTCCAGCTCGACCCCCACGGGCACGTCGGGCCCGACGGTGCGCCGCACATGGGCCAGCAGATCGCCTTCGCAGTCGTCGCAGCCGTCCGAGGTCATCGCGCCGTGCAGCAGCAGGACCACAGCGCCCACCGGCATGCACTGCGACAGGTCGCGCAGGATCTCGTCGCGCAGGTCTTCATAGACGTCCTGG
Source organism: uncultured Rubrivivax sp. (assembly GCA_964244245.1). Classification (GTDB taxonomy): domain Bacteria; phylum Pseudomonadota; class Gammaproteobacteria; order Burkholderiales; family Burkholderiaceae_C; genus Rubrivivax. Next base: position 39,437 of record CAXTHW010000032.1, read on the forward strand.
CGCGTCGGGCCCATCGGCTGGGCTACCGCGAACAGCCCTTCCACGGGCTCCCAGCCCGCCGCCACCGCAGCACTGCGCACGGTTTCGATGGCGCTGAGGTAGCCGCCGGGGTTCACGCCACTGGCCGGGCCGCGGCGCAGCCCGCCTTCCTCGAAGGCGCCCATGCCGGTGGGCGTGGCAACGAAGGAGTTGCACTCGGCCAGCAGCCCGGCGATGAAGAGCCTCACGGTGGCGTCCTGTGCATCCGGTCAGCTTGACCTTCGATTGCGGCTGTGTCAAGATCATTTTCCAAATTGGAAAACAGCATGAAAGTTAGCCGCGCAGACTGCCGCCCCTCCGAACATGGCTGACGACCGGCACGCCGCAGACCGTCCCTGGCCGCGCGCATCGGTCGCACGGGCCTTCATGCTGGTGATGCTGCTGACGGCCACGTTCTCGTTCATCCACCGTTACGTGCCGTCGGTGCTGGTGGACCCGATCCGCGCCGAGCTGGGCATCAGCGACCTGCAGTTCGGCCTGTTGCAAGGCACGGCGTTCGCGCTGCTGTATTGCGTGGCCAGCCTGGTGTGCGGCGTGCTGGCCGACCGCACGGTGCGGCGCAACCTTGTGCTGTTGGGTGTGGCCACCTGGACCGTCGGCACCATCCTGTTCGGCCTGGCCGGCAGCTTCGAGGGCCTGCTCGCCGCGCGCTGCATGGTGGGCATGGGCGAGGCTGCGCTGGGTCCGGCGAGCGTCTCGCTGCTTTGCGATTTCTTCCCGCCCGACAAGCGGGGACGGGCCATCGCGGTGTCGTTCTTCGGCGCCACGCTGGGCAGCTCGCTGGCCTTCGGCCTGGGCGGCTGGATGCTGCAGGCTGCCGGCGCCGGCCACTTTGCCGGCCTGCCCGGCGTCGGCGGCCTCACGCCGTGGCGGCAGGTCGTCGTGCTGCTGGGCCTGGTGGGCCTGTTGATCCTGCCGGCGCTGCTGTCGTTTGCCGAGCCGTCGCGCCGTGCGGCCGTCGCACCGGCCGGGCAGGGTGCAGGGGCGCTGTGGGCGTTGCGCGGCCGGGTGGGCTTCATCGTACTGACCGGTGCCGCCGTCGCGCTGGCCGACTTCGGCTACAGCATCTGGGTCAACGCACTGCTGACGCGCACCCACCATTTCAGCGCCGCCACTGCGGGCAGCCTGCTCGGCGCGGTGGCGCTGGTGGCCGGCATCGGCGGCGGCTGGTTCGGCGGTGTGCTGTGTGACCGCGCCCACCGGCGCAGCGGCCAGGCCGGGCGGGTGCAGGTGGTGCGGCTGTCGGCACTGGCGATGCTGGCCTTCGCGGGGCTGCTGCTGTTGCCGGCTGGATGGGCCGCCGTGGCCTCGTTCGGCCTCTGGCAGATGGCCGCCAACGTGGCTTACGTGGGCTGCGCCACCGCGCTGCAAGACCAGGTCACCGACCGCACGCGCGGCCTGGCCTCGGCGGTGTCGCTGTGCGCCTCCATCGGCGGCGGGCTCGGCCTGGGGCCTACCTCGGTGGCCTGGTTGAACCAGTCGCTCGGCCAGGGGCAGGACGCGCTGGCCGGCAGCCTGCTCATCGTGCTGTGCAGCGCTGCCGTGCTGATGCTCGGTGCCACCACCTGGCTGCTCGCGCGGCTGGCCCACGGCAGCCCGGCAGCGCTGACACCGGCGCTGCGCGCCTGACGCGCGCACCATCCATCCGCTTTGAACCAAGGACGCTCCGCATGCCCGACTTGCAGCCTGGACAGGACATCGAGATCGACGTGCTGGTGGCCGGCTCGGGCGCATCGGGCCTGGCCACCGCGGTGACCGCGGCCGCGCTGGGCCTCAAGGTGCTGGTGGTGGAGAAGGCCGCGGTCTATGGCGGCACCAGTTGCTATTCGGCCGGCGTGATGTGGATCCCCGGCAGCCGCCAGGCGCAGGCTGCCGGCCTGCGCGACGACCCCGATGCCGCGTTCGCCTACCTGGTGGGCGAAGGAGCAGGCCGCACCGATGCGGCCAAGTCGCGCGTCTATGTCGATCGGGCGGCCGAGGTGCTGGCCTGGTTCGAGGACAACACCCATGTCAGCTACCACCTCTCCCCGCTGTGGCCCGACTACCACCAGGGCGTGCCTGGCGCGTCACCGGGCGGGCGCTCGCTGGGGGCCAACCCCTTCGATGCCCGCCGGCTGGGCGAGCACCTGCCAGGCCTGCGGCCGCCGCTGGCTACCACCACGCTGTTCGGCGGCATGATGGTGGGGCGCGAAGACCTGGTGTATTTCTATTCCTTCATGAGGTCCTGGCGCTCGGTCAGGGTGGTGGCGCAGCGCTGGTTGCGCTATGCGCTTGACCGCCTCAGCGGCCACAGGCGCAGCACCCGCTTGTCCAACGGCAACGCGCTGGTGGCCATGCTGGCGCAGTCGGCCTTCGAGCGTGGCGTGCCGCTGTGGCTGGATTCGCCGGTGCGCGAGTTGCTGGTCGAGGGCGGCCGTGTCGTCGGCGCCAGCGTGCAGACGCCACAAGGGACGTGCACCGTGCGCGCCCGTGGCGGCGTGGTGCTGGCCTGCGGCGGCTTCCCGGCCAGCGACAAACTGCGCAAGCGCTACTACGGCCATGTTGCCGCAGGGCAGAACCACATCACCGCAGCGCCGGCAGACAACACCGGTGACGGCTTCCAGATGGGCGCGCTGGCCGGCGCGCATGTCGTCGATCAGCAGCGCCATGCTGCGGCCTGGACGCCGATGTCGCTGGTGCCGCAAGCCGACGGCACGCAACTGCCATTTCCGCACTACAACGACCGCGGCAAGGCAGGCTACATCGCGGTGGACCGGCGCGGCCGGCGCTTCATCAGCGAGTCGCTGTCCTACCACGACTTCGTCCCCGCGATGGTCCAGGCCTGCCGGGGCGATGGCGAAGTTTGCAGTTGGCTGGTCTGCGACAGCCGCGCCATCCGCGCCTATGGCCTCGGCCGCGCACCGCCGCGTCCGATGAGCCTGAAGCCGTTCCTGCGCTCGGGCTACCTGCAGCGGGCCGACAGCCTGGATGCGCTGGCCCGCCAGTGCGGCATCGATCCCACCGGCCTGCGGCAGACCGTCGAACGCCTGAACGCAGGTGCCGACCAGGGCGTGGATGCAGAGTTCCACAAGGGCGCCGACATCTACGAGCGCTTCAACGGCAGCCGCGGCCACACACCCAACCCCTGCGTGGCGCCGGTGCGGCAGGCGCCGTTCTACGCGGTGAAACTTCTGCCGGGCGACATCGGCACCTTCATCGGGTTGAAGACCGACCCCGACGCGCGGGCGCTGGATGCGGCCGGGCGGCCCATCGACGGCCTCTACGTGGTGGGCAACGATGCCGCCAGCTTCATGGGCGGCACCTATCCGGGGGCGGGCATCACGCTCGGGCCGGCGCTGGTGTTCGGACACCTCGCCGCGCGGCACATCCACCAGCGGCTGCTGGCGCCGGCCCTCTGAGGCGGGCGCTTGCGATGGCAAACAGGTCAGTCGAGCACGGCGATGCAGTCCACCTCCACCGAGATGCCCGCCAGCAGCGCGCAGATGATGGTGGTGCGCGCCGGCGCTGGCGCCACCAGGTAGCCGCCATAGACGCGGTTGAAGGCGGCAAAGTCGTCGCTGCGCGCGAGATAGACGTTCACCTTGACCACGTTCGACCAATCGGCCCCGGCGCCGTGCAGCAGCCGCGTCACGTTGTCCAGCGTCAGACGTGTTTCGTCTTCGATGTCGCCCAGGCGGAAGCTGCGGGTCACCGGATCCTGCGGCCCCTGGCCGGACACGTACAGCGTGCGGCCCTGGGCGAGGATGGCGGGAGAGAACGGGCCGATCAGTGGCGGCGTGCCTGGGGGGTCGATCTGCTGGCGCATGCAGGGCTCTCGTTGGGTCTAGACTTGCCAGTATGCCAAATTGATTTGCCAAAAGAGAAAAGTCATGCGAACTGCCTTCAGCGCCTCGACGGCTGACTACGCACCCGCCGAAGCCATGCGGCGCGCCGGGCAGCCGCCGATGTTCGACCTGCCCGAGCGGGTGCAATCGGTGCTGGACCGGCTGGCGCAAACCGGCTTGGGCGACGTCGTCGAGGCGCAGACCTTCGGCAAGGCGCCGCTGCTGCGCGTGCACACCGCCGGCTACCTCGACTTCCTGGAGTGCGCCTGGCGCGAGTGGCCGGCTGGGCGCAGCGCCGAGCTGGCGCTGCCGCAGTTCTGGCCCGTGCCGGGCAGCCGGCCCGTGCGCCTGCCGCGGTCGGTGGTGGGCCAGTTGGGCCTTTACGCGGGGGACGCCATCGCGCCGTTGATGGCCGGCACCTGGGCGGCAGCGCGGGCGTCCGCCGACACGGCGTTGACGGCGCAGCGCTGGGTCAGCCAGGGTGAGCAGGCTGCCTTTGCGCTGTGCCGGCCGCCGGGCCACCATGCCTCTGCGGACCGCATGGCGGGCTACTGCTACCTCAACAATGCCGCGGTGGCAGCGCAGGCTTTCATCGACAGCGGCGCCGCCCGCGTGGCGCTGCTGGACATCGACTACCACCACGGCAACGGCACGCAGAGCATCTTCTACGAACGGGCCGACGTGTTCTGTGCATCCATCCACGCCGACCCGCTGGACGACTACCCCTACTACATGGGCCATGCCGACGAAGCAGGGCAGGGCCAGGGGCTGGGATTCAACCTCAACTGCCCCTTGCCGCCGGGCTCCGGCTGGGCGGCCTGGAGTGCGGCGCTGGACCACTGCTGCCGGCACCTCCAGCGCTTCAAGCCGACGGTGCTGGTGGTGTCGCTCGGTGTCGATGCGCACCACGCCGACCCTTCGGGCAGCTTCCAGCTCGTCAGCGACGACTTCATTCCCATCGGGCGCAGCCTGGCCGCGCTGGGCGTGCCGACGCTGTTCGTCTTCGAGGGTGGCTACTCGGTGCCGCATGCCGGCCTGAACGTGGTCAATGTGCTGCAGGGCTTCGAGTCGGCGCTGCGCGAGCGGGTGCCGGGCTGAACCATGACGCTGATCGATGACATCGTGGCAGACGCGCCGGCCATGGCCGCGCTGCGGCGCGACCTGCACGCCCATCCCGAACTTGCGTTCGACGAGCAGCGCACGTCCGACATCGTGGCCCGCCAGTTGGCGCAGTGGGGCATTCCCGTGCACCGCGGCCTGGGTGGCACGGGCTTGGTGGGTGTGCTCAAGCGCGGGAGCGGCTTGCGTTCGGTCGGCCTGCGGGCCGACATGGACGCGCTGCCGGTGGCAGAACAAAGCAGCTTTGCCCACGCCAGCCGCCACCCGGGCCGCATGCATGCCTGCGGGCACGACGGCCACACGGCCATGCTGCTGGCGGCGGCGCAGCACCTGGCCCGCAAGGGCGACTTCGACGGCAGCATCCACCTCGTCTTCCAGCCGGCCGAAGAAAGCGGCCTGGGCGCACTGCGCATGATCGAAGACGGCTTGTTCGAGCGCTTCCCGATGGACGCCATCTTCGCGGCGCACAACTGGCCTGGCCTGCCGGTGGGCAGCTTTGCGGTCAGCCCCGGGCCGATGATGGCCTCGTGCAACGAGTTCTCCATCACGGTCCATGGCAAGGGCTGCCATGCGGCCATGCCCGACCAGGGCGTGGACCCGATCCTGGTTGCCTTCCAGCTCGGCCAGGCGCTGCAGACCATCGTCTCCCGCAACCTGCCGCCGGCAGAGCCCGCGGTGCTGTCCATCACCCAGGTGCATGCAGGCGATGCGCTCAACGTGCTGCCCGACCACTGCGTGCTGCGCGGCACCGTGCGCACGTTCTCGCTGCCGGTGCGCGACCTGATCGAGCGCCGGATGCGCGAGATGGCCGAACAGCTCTGCGCCGCCTTCGGCGCGCGCTGCGAGCTGGCCTTCAAATGCAATTGCCCGCCCACCACCAACCACCCTGTCGAAACGGCCTTCGTGCAGCGCGTGCTGTCCGGCCTGGTGGGCGCAGAGCGGGTGCTGCCGTTCAGGCCGACGATGAGCGCCGAGGACTTCAGCTTCCTGCTGCAGGCCAAGGCCGGCTGCTACTTCATGATCGGCAACGGCGAGGGCGACCATCGCCAGAGCGGCCATGGCCTGGGGCCATGCGCGCTGCACAACCCCAGCTACGACTTCAACGACGCAATGATTCCGCTGGGCGCGACGGCCTGGGTCCACATCGCGCAGCAGTGGCTGCGCGACGGCGGGCGCTGAGCCGCGCCGCCGCCGGTAGAGAATATGGGCCTAGCGAGATCCGGACTTTCCAAACCTGCAACCGCCATGCAAGCCACCCCGAACAGCCGCCCCGGCGCGATGCTGCGCGCTTTGCGTGAAGAGCGCGGCTGGACGCTTGCCGAAGTGAGCAAGCGCACCCAGCTCGCAGTCTCGACGCTGTCGAAGATCGAGAACGACAAGATGTCGCTCACCTACGACAAGCTGTCGCGCATCAGCAAGGGCTTGTCCATCGACATCGGTGTGCTGTTCGGCAACGCGCCAACGGCGGATTCGGCGGCCGCGCCGTCTCGCGGATTCTCAGGCCGCCGCAGCGTCGTGCGCAGTGGCGAAGGCAGTGCGCTGGACACGCCGAATTACGCGCATCTGTTCCCCGCCACCGATCTGCTGAACAAGCAGATGGTGCCGATCTTCGGCCGACCCAAGGCGCGCACGCTGGAGGAGTTCGGAGACCTGTTGCGGCACAGCGGCGAAGAGTTCTCGGTGGTGCTGGAGGGCGCGCTGTGGTTCCACACCGAACTCTATGCCCCGGTGTTGCTGGCCAAGGGCGACTCGGTGTATTTCGACAGCAGCATGGGGCATGCCTACCTCTGGGCGTCGCAGGAGGCCTGCCATGTGCTCACGGTGTGCTCCGACGGTGCCTCCTTGTCCGCTGCCGGCTACCCGCCGCCAGCGGCGGCGGCCGGCGCTTCGCCCGGTTCACTCAGCCCTTCACTCAGCCCTTCACCGAGCCCTGCGCCCACCGCAGCGGCGGGCATCCGGCCCCGCGTGATGCGGCGGCGCTGAGACAGGCCGCCGGGACCGACGCCACCGCGACGGCCCCGGCAAGACGTCAGCGTCTCAGCCTCTCAGACCTGCGCCTCGCCGCGCAACACCTCGACGCAACTGCCGCCCACCCAGGCGCGAATGCCGTCGGGCGCGCGTTCGGCGCCGCAGTGCAGCAGGCTCGGTCTGCCCATCTCCTGCCCCATGCGCATGATCATCCGGTGGCTTGCCTGCTGGCCGTCGCGTTGCAGCAGCATCGCGACCAGGGCCGACGTGGCGCTGCCGCAGGCCGGGTCTTCGTGCACGCCGTACAGCGGCCCGAAGACCCTTGAACGCAGCCGGTCGCCGTCACGGGCGTACAGGCACAGCATGAAGCGCCCCTGCGGGCCGAGCCAGCGCCGCGCCACCTCGCGGAAGGCGCCGACGTCCGGTGCGGCATGGGCCAGCGACGATTCCTCGACCAGCGCACAGACGCAGTCCAGCCCGACCGAGGCCATGTCGGATGCCAGCACTTCGTCCGGGCGCAGTTGCGCACAGGCCGCCAGTTCGGCGGTGCCCGGTGCAGCGCCCAGGGTGAGTGTCTTCGGCGCGGTCACCCTGCAACCGGTCACCTGGCCGCCAGTGCGCTCGACGGTCACCTCCACCAAGCCGGCCGCCTCTTCGAAGCGCAACACGCCTTTGCCGTCGATGCCTTGCCGGGCCAGCACCCATGCGGTGCCCACATTCGGGTGGCCGGCAAAGCCGACCTCGGTCTGCGGCGTGAAGATGCGCAGTTGCGCGTCGTTCGCCGGGTCTTGCGGCGGCAGCACGAAGGTGGTTTCGCTGAGGTTGAATTCGGTGGCCAGCGCCTGCATCGTGCCGGCGTCCAGCCCCTGCGCCTGGGGAAACACGGCCAGCGGGTTGCCGCCGAAGCGGCGGTCGGTGAACACGTCCACGGTGACGAAAGGCAAGCGCGCCATCACACCGCCCCGGCGCGCTGGGCGGCTGTCAGTTCAGTGGTTGCACGGTCCACCGCACGGCCGAGAATATCGACGATCTCGTCGGCATCCTTGCGCGTCAGCGTGAGCGGCGGCGACATGCCGACGATGTTGTTCGCCGGCAGCGGGCGCGCCAGCAGCCCGCCATCCATCGCGTGGTTGGCCACCGCGGCGGAGAACTTCAGCTCCGGCGCCAACGGCCGCTGTGGCGCCCCTTCGGCGACGAACTCCACTGCCAACAGCAGGCCGGCGCCGCGCACGTCGCCCACCAGCGGCTGGCCGGCCATGCGTTCACGCAGGCGGCCCAGCAGGTAGGCGCCCACCTCGCGCGCGTTGCCGCACAGGTCCTCGTCCTCGATGATCTTGATGTTGGCCAGCGCCGCCGCAGCGCCCAGCGGGTGCGCGGAGTAGGTGTAGCCGTGCGCGAAGATGCCGTGCCTGGGCGCGCCGTCCTGAAGCGCCTGCCAGACCTTGGGGCCCACCAGCGCTGCCGACAGCGGCACGTAGCCGCTGGTCAGGCCCTTGGCCAGCGTCATCAGGTCGGGCTCGATGCCGTAGAGGCTGCTGCCGAACATCGCGCCCAGCCGGCCGAAAGCAGTGATCACCTCGTCGGCGATCAGCAGCACCTCGTACTTCCGCAGCACCGCCTGGATGGCCGGCCAATAGCCCGGTGGCGGCGGCAGGATACCGCCAGAGCCCACCATCGGCTCTGCGATGAAGGCGCCCACGGTGTCTGCGCCTTCGGCCAGGATCAGCCGCTCCAGGTCGTCGGCACAGCGCTGCGCAAAGGCTTCCGGCGTGGGCTCGTGCGCCCAGAACGCGTCAGGCGCGGTGGTGTGCCGCACCAGCGAGAAAGGCAGGTCGAAGCCGCTGTGGTAGGCCGGCAGCCCAGTGAGGCTGGCCGTCATCGTGGTCCCGCCGTGGTAGCCGCGGTGGCGCGCGATGATCTTTTTCTTCAGCGGCTTGCCGATCACGTTGTGGTAGTACCAGACGAGCTTGATCTGCGTCTCGTTGGCGTCGGACCCGCTGAGCCCGAAGAAAGCCCGCCGCATGCGCCCACCGGTCAGCCCGATCAGCTTGTCGGCCAGTTGGATGGCTTGCGGGTGCGAGGCACCGGCGAAGATGTGGTAGTACGGCAGCTCGCGGGCCTGCGCGGTGATCGCATCGACGATGGCGTCGCGCCCATAGCCCACGTTGACGCAGTACATGCCCGACATGCCGTCGATCACCGAGCGGCCGTGCGAATCGGTCACGCGGATGCCGGCGCCGCTGTTCACGATGCGCTGGCCCGGCACGCGGCCGGCGGCAAAGTCGTCCGCACGGGTGAACGGGTGCAGCAGGGTGTCGCGGTCGGTCTGCTCCAGGCTGGGTGGGGAGGCTTGCATCGACATCACTGGTCCTGGTTCGTTAGTTTCAAAAACAGAAAACAAGGTTGACGCAGCGCACCTGTTTTGTCAAGCAGGCAAGCCGGCTCAGTCGGCTTTGCCTCAGCCATCGCCGGCTTGAACGCGTCCGCCCCGTAAGCTTTCTATATCTGAAACAGATTGACCAAACAGAAATTGTTGGTCAACATGTGACATCCATCGACAAGGAGTGGCCATGTTGTCCCGACTTCCCCTGCCCGTGCCGAGCCGGCCGACCCTGCTGGCCTGGGCTTGCCTCTTGCTGTCCGCTCAAGCGCAGCAGGCCGCCGCGCAATCCGATAGCCCTGACAAGCCGCAGCGGGTGGAAGTCACCGCGTTGAAGACCAAACAGAGTCTGCAGGATGTGCCCGCTTCGGTGACGGCAGTCAGCGCAGACGACCTGGCCCGGTCGGGCATCGTGAGCTCGGCCGACCTGCAGCAGTTGGTGCCGGGGCTGAGCCTGTCTTCCGGCGGCCGCGAGACCAATCTCGCCATCCGGGGTGTCTCGAACAACGTGCGCAGCCTGGGCGCCGACCCGTCCAATGCAGTGCACCTGGACGGCGTGTACCTGCCCCGGTCGAGCATGGTGTTGACGGAATTCTTCGACCTTCAGCGCGTGGAAGTCCTCAAGGGACCGGAAGGCACGCTGTACGGGCGCAATGCCACCGGCGGTGCGATCAACGTGGTGACCCGCGCGCCGGGCGCGGGCACCCAGGCGGAAGGCTTCATCGGCGCCGGCTCGCTCAAGCTGCGCCGGGTGCAACTGGCTGCAGGCGGCGGCAGCGAAGACGTCTCCGGCAGAGTGGCGCTGGCCTACACCAAAGACTCCGGCTACACGCGCAACATCGCAACCAACACCGACCTGGACGTCAACGACTTCAAGGCCCTGCGCGGCAAGCTGCGCTTCGGCTTGGGGCCTGGCGGCGATCTGACGCTGCTGGCCCAGGTGTCCGACGACAAGGGCACGGTGGGCTATGGCGTGTCCACAGACCCGTCGCTGACCGGGCCGCTGTACCCGTATTCGATCGGCGACCCCGACTACAAGCTGACCGCCGCCGACCAGCGCACCGACCCGCGCCACATCCGGCTGGACTCACCCGTCACCAGCCAACGCAAGACCCGCGTTGTGGCCGCCACCTTGAATTGGGACTTTGGCGCCATCGGCTTGAAGTCGATCACCGCGGCGACAAAGTTCGACGCCAGCGATCAGAACGACGTCGATTGGACCGGCGCTCAGCTCGAAACGCAGGTGACGACCACCAAGGTCAATTCAAGGTCGCAGGAATTCCAGATTTTCAATCAAGGCGGCGGCGCGCTGGACTGGACTGCAGGCCTGTTTCTCTACCGCGACAGCGGCAGCGAGTTCCTGAACTGGAAGTTGTACGGGCCGATCAATTGCGGGGCGCCGGGGTCGTGTGATTTCGCAAAGCAGAACGTCAATTCGAAGAGCCGCTCGTCGGCAGTGTTCGGCCAGGCAACCTACCACTTCACGCCGCAATGGGGCGCGTTGGTCGGCGCGCGCTACAACCGGGAAAGCAAGTCGGGTGACGCCACCAACCTGCGCACCAACGCGAATTTCATCGACAGCGTGGATTTCAATTCCTTCACCCCCAAGGCGCAACTTCAGTGGACGCCGTCGCCCGATCTATTGGCCTACGCGGGTGTCTCCAAGGGCTTCAAGAGCGGCGGCTGGAACTTCGGCCGCGGCGGGATCGAAAAGTTCCAGCCCGAATCCATCGTTGCCTATGAGGCAGGCGTGCGCAGCAGCCTGGCCGGCGGCGCGGTGCAACTCAATGCAGCCGTCTTCAAATACGACTACAAGGATTTGCAACTCCGCACTGCGGTGCTGGATGCCAATTCCGGCAATTTCATCGTCAGCGTGAACAATGCGTCCAACGCAGCGGTCAATGGCCTGGAAGTCAGCGCCGACGCCCGGGTGGGTGCAGGCTTCTCGGTGGGTTTCAAAGGCAGCTACGTCGATAGCGAACTCAAGAACTACGTCTCGCCGTCCACCAAACGCGATTTGAGCGGCATGCCTCTGCCACTGTCGCCGCGCACGAGCGGCACGCTGTCGCTGGACCATGACGCTGCGCTGGGCGGCGGCAAGCTGCGCAGCCATCTCGAATACAACCACCGCAGCAGCGTGATCTTCCCCCTCACGCTGGACCAGACCAACAACAAGGGCGAAGGCTACGGACTCTTGAACGCCAGCGTCCGCTGGGCGGCCGCGCGAGATGCCTACTACGTGCAACTGGGCGTGCTGAACGCGACAGACAAACAGTACCGCACGATGCGCGCCGACTACGCCTTCAGCAGCGTCGTCGAAAGCTACGGTGCGCCCAGAACCTTCGAGGCGCGCGTCGGCTTCAAGTATTGAGGGGACGGGATGCACCGGCGCCGTGCCAGGCAAGGGCCGAGCAGCGGTGCGGCACTGATCGCCATTGCTTCTGTCGGGCCCGGGCCCGGGCCCGGGCCACCGACTCGGCACAGAACAGGGCAGTTGGTGGAGACGAGGAGGATCGAACTCCTGACCTTCGCATTGCGAACGCGACGCTCTCCCAGCTGAGCTACGCCCCCACGGCAGAGCCAAGTTTAACATCGCCGTCCCACCCATTCGAAGGACGGCCCGCATGCGCTCTGGTCAAGACCCCGCCTGGTTGGACGCGCAATACAACAACCGGGCGCGCATCCCCGACCATCCGGCCGTGTTCGACCGCTGGGCGGCCGCTTCGGCGGCCGCGCGTGGCGCCAGCCCGGCAGCGCGCTACGACATCGCCTACGGCAGCGGCCCCGCCGAGGCGCTGGACATCTACCCCGCCGCGGCGGCCGGTGCACCGGTGCTGGTGTTCATCCACGGTGGCTACTGGCGGGCGCTGGACAAAGCCGACTTCTCCTTCGTCGCGCCGTCCTTCAACGCCGACGGCGCCGCCGTGGTGGTGCCCAACTATGCGCTGGCGCCGGCGGTCAGCATCGAGCACATCAGCTTGCAGATGGCCCGCGCGGTGGCGTGGGCCTGGCGCAACGCGGCCAGCTTCGGCGGCGATGCCCGGCGCATCGCGCTGGCCGGGCATTCAGCCGGCGGCCACCTGGTGGCGATGCTGCTGTCCTGCCGCTGGAAGCAACTCGGCGACGACCTGCCGGCGCAGCCGCTGGCCGGTGGGTTGTCGGTGTCCGGCCTCTACGACCTGGAGCCGATCCGCCAGACACCGTTCTTGCAGGCCGACCTGAAGCTGACGCCGGCCGCCGTCAAGCGCCTGAGCCCTGCCTTCTTTCCGCGGCCGCGCAGCAAGCTGTATGCGGTGGCGGGCGGCGACGAGAGCGAGGAGTTCATCCGCCAGAACCTGTTGATCCGCGAGGTCTGGGGGCCGACCGCCGTGCCGGTGTGCGAGACCCTGTCCGGGCGCAACCACCTCACGGTGCTGGAAAGCCTGGCCGACCCCGCCGGCCGCCTGCATGACCTGGCCCTGCGGCTGCTGGCCCTGCGGTAATCCCTCTGCTATGGGCCGCATTGAAGCTTTGTATTGGCTGCCTGCGCGGCGCTTTGTTAGCGTATGTTCCGGCAGCGCCGCTTCCGGCGCATTGTTGGACACCAGGAGCACACCATGGGCTTGAAAGGGACGAAGACCGAGCAGAACCTGAAGGACGCCTTCGCAGGCGAATCGCAGGCCAACCGCCGCTACCTGTACTTTGCGAACAAGGCCGACGTGGAAGGCCAGAACGACGTGGCAATGCTGTTCCGCTCCACCGCCGAGGGCGAGACCGGCCACGCGCACGGCCACCTCGAATTCCTGGAAAACGGCTCGGGCGACCCGGCCACCGGCCTGCCCATCGGCAGCAGCCGCCAGAACCTGCTGGCCGCCGTGGCCGGCGAAACGCACGAGTACACCGACATGTACCCGGGCATGGCCAAGTCGGCCCGCGAAGAAGGCTTCGACGAGATCGCCGACTGGTTCGAGACGCTGGCCAAGGCCGAGCGCTCGCACGCCAACCGCTACCAGAAGGCGCTGGACGCGCTGGTGGACTGACCGGCCATTGCAACGTCGAACAAGGGGCTTCGTGCCCCTTGTTCGTTTCAGGCAGCGCGGCCCGCCACGGCGGGCCCATCGACAGGCACTCCATGCGCGAAGGCAATCTGCAGGCTCCCACCCGGCACCCGCTGGACTGGAAGAACCCCGACTTCCACGACGAAGCCAAGGCGCTTGCAGAGATGGAGCGCGTGTTCGACATCTGCCACGGCTGCCGCCGCTGCGTGAGCCTGTGCCAGAGCTTTCCGACGCTGTTCGACCTGGTCGATGCCACTGCCGACGGCGAAGTGCACGGCGTGAAGAAGGAGGCCTACTGGAGCGTGGTGGACCAGTGCTACTTGTGCGACCTGTGCTACATGACCAAGTGCCCGTACACGCCGCCGCACCCGTGGAACCTGGACTTCCCGCATCTGATGCTGCGCGCCAAGGCCATCAAACACGAGAAGGGCGAGGTGTCGGCGAAAGAGAAGTTCCTCGCGTCCACCGACACGCATGGCAGGTTTGCCGGCATCCCCATCGTGGTCGATGTCGTCAACGCGGTGAACGGCACCAAGGCCGCCCGCAAGCTGCTGAAGTCGGCGCTTGGCGTGCACGCCGACGCCTGGATGCCCAGCCTCGCGGCGCAGCGCTTCCGCTGGGGCCAGGCGATGAGCGGGGCGGCCACCGTGGTCACCAACGGCCAGCGCACGCCCGGCAAGGTGGCGATCTTCGCCACCTGCTACGTGAACTACAACGAGCCCGGCATCGGGCACGACCTGCTCAAGGTGCTGGAGCACAACGCCATTCCCTACGTCATCGTCGAGAAGGAGCAGTGCTGCGGCATGCCCCGGCTGGAGCTGGGCGACCTGAAGGCGGTGGAGCGCGCGCAGCAGGCCAACATCCCCGTGCTGGACAGGTACGCCGCCGAGGGCTACGCCATCCTCAGCGCGGTGCCGAGCTGCACGCTGATGTTCAAGCAGGAACTGCCGTTGATGTTTCCGTCAGACGCCGCCACGCAGGCCGTCAAGGCGGCGATGTTCGACCCTTTCGAGTACCTCATCGCGCGCCACAGAGACGGCCTGCTGAAGCTGGACTTCAAGGCCGCATTGGGCAAGGTGAGCTACCACATCCCCTGCCACGGCCGCGTGCAGAACATCGGCAAGAAGACCGAGGAGATGTTCAAGCTGATCGGGCAGACGGTGGAGGTCAAGCTCAACACGGTAGAGCGCTGCTCCGGCCATGCCGGCACCTACGGCGTGAAGCAGCCGACCCACCCGGTGGCGATGAAGATCGGCAAGCCGGTCTTCAAGGCGATGGCGCGCGACGAGCCCGACGTGATCTCCAGTGACTGCGCGCTGGCAGGCCACCACATTGCCCAGGGCATGGCGCAGAACGGCACGCCGGCCAAGGCGCTGCAACACCCATTGAGCCTGGTGCGCCGGGCCTACGGTCTGGAGTGAACCCACCATGCCCATCACCCGCGACAGCCTGTTGACGCTGGAGGCCTACGCCAAGGTCCGCAAGAGCAGCAAGCCCGAGGCAATAGCGCACCGCCGGTTGCGCAGCGTGCAACTCGGCGAGCACCTGACGCTGCAGTTCGAGGACGAGCGCACCATCCGCCGGCAAATCCAGGAGATGCTCTTCATCGAGAAGATCTTCGACGAAGATGGCATCCAGAGCGAGATCGACGCCTACGCTGCGCTGGTGCCCGACGGCAGCAACTGGAAGGGCACGCTGCTGATCGAATACCCCGACACGCACGAACGCAAACGCGAGCTGGCGCGGCTGCAAGGCATCGCCGAGCGCATGTTCATCGAGGTCGAAGGCCATGCCCGCGTGCACGCCATCGCCGATGAAGACCTGGACCGCGAGAACGATGAAAAGACCTCGGCAGTGCACTTCGTGCGCTTCGAGTTCAGCCTGCCGCAAAGGCAGGCGCTGCGCGCCGGCGCCAGCGCCAAGCTGGGCTGCGACCACAGGCACTACCCGGCGCATGTGGTGATCGGGCCGGAGACGCTGGCCAGCCTGGCGGGCGATCTGCGGCCGCCTTAAAGATTGCTAGTTGAAAACGTTGCCAAGATTTGGGGCTCTTGCGCTGATGAGTAGGCCGCCAGTCAGCGGCTAGAAAAGGCAAGGCGGCGGGTCAATGTCGCAGAACCTGGCAGGTCGTGTCCTGTGCCTTGTGCATGCACGAGGGTCCAGCGACTGTCTGCCGGTTCCCCAGCATTGATCGCGTCGAGATATCGCAAAAGGTCGCTTGTTTGCCGAAGCTCCAGTTCAATCCTGACTTGTCTCTCGGCGGTGTTCACTTCCAGCGTGGAAACTCGCAAACCTTGGACTTGTGCGGACTCGAGCGATGCGAACACGCCGGCCAAATCGGCTCGCGCAGCTTTGGCCAATTGGGCGGCATCCACAGCGTACTCGGCGGCCTCGATCACTGGGGCTGCAACAGCGGCTCGCTGATCGTTGATTGTCGGTGGATGCCGGCCGATCTGCTGGCGGAAGGAAGTCGCTACAAGCGCAAATACGGTTGCCAGAATAAGCAACAGCGCCGCCGCGATCCAATAGCGACGCAATGACGTCGCGCCGAGTCGTAAAAATTCTACATCAATCGCCCTCATGAATGATCCTGACTGCTGAACCGAATGCGCAATGCAAGGCGGACGGTCCTTGCTTCGCGTCCAAATCTAGCCAAGCATACTTGGCGCCAGCGATGGCGACATCGTTCACCAGAAGCGCTCGGGACCAAGCTGCACGGGATGCAGCTCCTTCGGACACCGGTGCGACGACCGTGGCGACGTCGAACGCTTCGCCGCCAGCGGCGAGGACCGTCAGCGCGTCGCAGTCCTGCACACCGAGGGCGGTAAGGGAGGATCCAGACTTGGCTCGAAGTGCCGCACGAAGCACTTCACACCACCACGGGCGAATCGACACCACCCGCCCAATGGTCGAAAGCGAACCGATCACGGTACTGCGCAGGCTGCGTGCCACTGCGACCGCCAGCCTTCCACCGGCAGAGGAATGTGGATCCAGCCACACTTCGCAGTTTTCGCCGAGCGTTGTTTGGCGATTGGCCATCGCCACCGCAATCCGATGTCGCTCCGTCTTGTCCTCAACCCCCTCCAGAACCGGTATCAAAAATGGCTGACAAAGCCCGCCGCTGAGCCAAACCCGGATCCTTGGCGCATTCGGTGATTTGCCGAGGAAAGTCTGGACATCTGCGATGGCCGCACCGAATCCCTCCACGCGACCCCATCTAGTCGTCTCCATGGCTTGCGCAATGCCAGCAGCACGCGTACCGAGATAAACATCGACGAATTGCCTACCAGCCCACCACACGCTTGACCTCTGCCGGCGTGGTCAACCCCGCCACCACCTTTTGAGCTGCGAGTCTGGCGAGCGGAAAGACATCTGTTTCGTCAATATGCGCGCGCAACGCGGAGACGGGGCTGCCGGAAATCACGAGATCCCGAAAGCGGTCACCGACCGAGTGAACCTCGGCAACCACCGAGCGGCCGCGATAACCAGTGCCATGACAGCGTTCACAGCCGACCGCCTCGGGCACCGACTCGGCAGGCGAGTGCTGAACACCGAGCCAATATTGCTCCCGAGGTGTCGGCTTCCTGAATCTGACGCACGAAGGACAGATCTGTCTCAGCAGGCGTTGCACCACAAGTCCGTTCAATGAAGACATGAACCCGAACATGTCCAGCCCGAAGTGCCTGAACCGGCCCGTCACGTCGAATACGCTGTTGGCGTGCACTGTCGTGAGAACTTGGTGACCGGTAAGCGCCGATTGCACGGCAATCTCCGCGGTTTCAGCATCGCGTATTTCGCCGACAAGAATCCGATCCGGATCATGGCGGAGGATGGACCGCAAACCCTTCGCGAATGTCAGACCCTTTCGCTCGTTCACGGGAATCTGTAGTACGCCCGGCATCTCGTACTCAACTGGGTCTTCGATCGTAATGATCTTTTCCAAACCCGTATTGATTTCAGAGAGGGCTGCATAGACCGTCGTAGTCTTCCCACTACCCGTCGGCCCGGTCACGAGGAGCATGCCGTGCGGAAGTTCTGCCAATCCACGAATTCGCTCTGCGCTTTCGCGATCAAAGCCAAGCAGGTCGAGCGAGGCCGCCGCGTCGCGTGATCGCAGTTGCGCCTTGTCGAGCAATCGCAGCACCGCATCCTCGCCAAACACGCTCGGCATGATCGACACGCGCAGGTCGATGGTGCCCGACTTCAGCGGGAAGCGAAAGCGCCCATCCTGTGGCGTGCGCCGCTCCGTGATGTCGAGTTGAGACAGCACTTTGATGCGCGAGATCACTTCTTCTGCGCGCTGGGCGTTGTCCATTCGGGCGAAGCGCATCATGACCCCGTCCTGACGCAACTTGACGCTGACCCCGGTTCGGTCACATTCGAAGTGCACGTCGCTTGCACCATTTTCGTAGGCAGCCCGAACAGCGGCATCGACGAAATCCACAACCGGCCCGACGGCGGCTCGCTCGCTCGGGGTGATGCGGACAGGCGCGGAGGTCCTGCTTGACGCGGGCAACCAGCGCTCCAGCCATGACGACGGGGCAGCTATCAGCGTTGGGATTCCCCCAAGAGCCATGGCAACGCGGCGTACCGCGTCTTCGTCCCACGGGTCAGCCATAGCAACGCCAATGCCCGGCCCAGCTTTCGGGCCGACTGGCACGCAACCGAGTCGGCCACAGGTTGTCTCGTCGAGTCGTTCGAAATCTGGTCGAAATGACGACGGGTCGGCCATCGCTTCGACGCCGCCTTCTCGACCAAGCCGTTCGGCGAGTTCGGCAGGCGCAATCCCGGTCGAACGCAACAAAACATCGAGCACCGTGCCGCCACCGGAGCGATGCAGGCGGCGCGCCGATTGGATCGCCAACTTGATATCGTCCATTGTTTCAGCCCACGCTACTTGCAATGTCGAAAACTGGCATGTACATCGCGATCACAATGCCGCCGACGAGCAGTGCGACGAGCAGAAGTAGCACTGGTTCGACGATGCGTGTCACGCGCTCGACGAAGGTTGTGAAGTTGCTTGCATGGCGCTCGGCAATCGTCATCAGCACCCGATCAAAATTGCCGGTCCGCTCTCCAACAGCCAATAGCCGCTGGGACACAGCGTCGGCCAGACCTGCTTCACTCCAGCTTATCGAAACGCGTTGTCCACGCGCCAAGGCATCCCGCGCAGCGACGACGCGAGCTGATAGTCGGTCACCCAGGCCGAGGTTCTCGCAGTGGCCGAGAGCTTCGTCGAGCGCGTAGCCGCCACGGAACATCACTGCCAGAGCCTGGTACAGCTTGGCCAGTCTGAACTGGTCGGCCTGCCGCGAAAGTGATGGAATTGCTTCGATCAAGCCAAGAGCCAGAACCCGAAAGACACCTGCCCGCCAAGCCGCCACCAAACCGACCGCAGCCGCCGCGAGCAACGCGGCCGCCAGCGTTCTGTGCGCGGCAAGAAAGTGGCTTATCGCAAGCAGCGCCCGGGTTGTGATCGATACCGAACCGTGCAAGCTGCCGTACATTTGAGAAAACCTTGGGATCACGAACAAGAGCAGGAACAGCGAAATGGCTCCGCCCACGGCGACCACCAACGCGGGATAGATGGCCGCGCTGACCACCTGCTTGCGCAGCCGTTCCAACATCTCATGGTAGCGAAGAAAGTCTTCAAGCGCAGGCACTAGCGCCCCCGTGCGCTCGCTCCCTTTGACTCCTGCCACCAGCACCGGTGGGAAGACGCCACCCGCACTCATCGCCGCAGATAGCGCACGCCCTTGCCTCAGTTGCGAGACCAGCGCGCCCTGAATCGTTGCGCGCGCCTGTCCCAGTGGTTGTGCGTGCAGGGTGTCTAGTGCTTCGACGACCGTCATGCCCGCCATGAGCAGGGTGCGCAATTCGCGGCACCACCAAGAGACGTCGAAGTCCTGGAAGGTAGGCTTGGCCCGGGTGTGCACCCGCGATACCGAGAGGACTGAGGCTCCGGCCGAAGTGACCAGTCTCACAGCTGCATCTTTGCTTGAAGCATCGGTCGATTCTTCGCGCACGACTTGCGCCTCGACATCGAACCAGCGAACCCGGTATTCCATTGCGATCAGTTCGAAAGGTCGGCATCATCGCCGCCGCCGCCGGGCGCACGATCACGGCCCAAGCTCAAGATGTCGTAGTCTTTTCGGTGTGTACTGGGGTATCGGTACTGATAGGGTGCACCCCACGGATCCAAGGGTATCTTGTCCTTGAGGTAGGGTCCGCGCCAACGCGGCTCGACTCCGGCCATCTCGACCAACGCGCGCAAACCCTCGCCTTGAGTCGGGAAGCGGCCCATGTCAATGCGGTAGCCCTGCAATGCCTTATCGAAAGCGTCGATCTGAGCCCTCGCGGCTGTGACCTCCGACCGAGAAATCTGTCCGAGAAACCGTGGCGCGACAATCCCAGTGAGCAAACCGATGATAAGGATGACCACGAGCAGTTCGAGCAGAGTGAATCCGCCCTCGGGCGAGTGATTGTCACTATGATTCATGGCGAAGGAAATGCAAGAAATTTCCAATCGGAATATTGACGAGCCTGCGGCATCACCCGATCTTCGAGTCGAAGCTCAGAGAGCACCAAGGGTGCATCGACGCTTTTGCTGAAGACGCCAACAATGCGGCCGGCTTCGTTACGCACCAATCCCCAGGGCTGCCCGGGAATGAAAGGGTCCGCATAGCGTTTTCGCAAATGGCGCACGGTGCCGACGAAGCGCGTGTCAAGAAGCAGCGCGTCAAGGCTTGCAGGGAACTGCTTGTCGGCGCCCGGCGACGCGATCTGGTAGCTTGCGATCGCCCGTGCATACAAGGTTCCAATCCGGATCAGGTCGTTTTCGCGCTCGCGCTGTGCGGATTTTGACCAGATGTGGCCCGCCGCAGTCAGCCCTAACGCAGAAATCGCGATCCAGAACAGTGCTGCGATCAGCGTAAAGCCTTTGGAACTACCAGCTCGCATAGGCCGTTCCATCGCGAGCTTTTCCAGGTGCGCCACTGCGCAGGTCGTAGAGCGCCCCGGCCGCAGGCTTGGCGGGAGCAACAACAACCCAAGAGTCGCTCCGCTCGGTGACCGGATCGACGGGTACTGCTCTCAAGTAGCGCTTGGCAGCCAGCTCCGCCAAATTGGCGGGATAGCGCCCCTGATCAGCGTGAAACTGATCGATCGCTTCGCGCACATGGCGTAGATTCTGCTTGAGCGTGACGTCACGCGCATTGTCCAGGTGTTGAAGGTAGGTTGGTGCTGCGATGGACAAGAGGAGGGCCATCGCTGCCAGCACGACAAGCAATTCGATGATGGTGAAACCGCCTTCCGTGCGCTGTTGTCGCATTGCTATCACCATTGACGCAGAGGCACGCCGTTCAGCGCCAGACCGGGCGCCATGCTGAAGACGTCGAAAACGTCCTTACCCGACTTGGGTTGATCTGCCTCTGAGAGGTAGCTCCGCACTCCCCAGGTTTTCTCCGCCGGCAGCGCGGGATCGGCAAAGGGATCACGCGGTACCTTCCGCAGGAAGCGATGGAACTCGCCCCGGTGACTCGCCCTTGCATCGGCGACCAGTTGCGTCAACGCGAGCAGATCGGCGGGATATGGTGAAAGGCTTCCGCCGTTGAACGCTACGCCTTCGCGGACCCGGCGATAGCCGTCAATCGCGTCTCGGATTTCCCACAGTGCACGCTTGAGTTCGCGCTCCTTCCCGCGTTGCACCGTCACTTCGGCAAGCGGCACCGCGAGCGATGTCAAGATGCCAAGGATCGCAAGCACGATGACCAGTTCGATCAGGCTATAGCCGCGAGAAGATCTGCGCATCAACGCACCCTCACGGCCAGCGGGGCCGGTATGGCCGGTATCGAGGAGCCAGGCTGTAACAGTATCGCCTGGGCGCTCTCCAGCCGAAGCTCGGCCACGCCAGCCTTAAGAGCCTTGAAGCGCAAGGCAAGTAGCATCCCCTGGCCGGCGGCACCGCTCGCCTGATTGCGCAGTACGCCAACACGAGCCTGACCACGTTCGGCTTCGATCGCCTCAGTGAAACTGGTCTGGGCACCGCCTTTGCGGAAAAAGTCTCCCTCTGTTGCAGGCAGCCATTGAAGCTGTTGGCGGTCAAACGTCACGCTCAACGGCATGCCGCGCAATGCCAAGTTCGATTCGAGATTAATCTTTATTTCCACAATATCACCCACTGACACATCTCCTGGGGCTTGCCAGCTCAGTGCGATCAGCGAAGGCGCCGTCGGTTCTGTCGGCGCCCCGGTTCCAGGCACTGTCAGCACCGACATTGGTGCTGCGCCTTCTGGCTTCACTGGCACGGTCACCGGCAGAAACGGCCGCCGCAATCGCGGCAGCGCATCGGTACCCACCCACAGTTCCGCCTCAGCGGCGGTTGGTCGCCTGACATTGCGCAGAACGTGTGGTGTGATGGCCAGCACCAGTTCGCTGCGCTGCCCGTTGTCGAGCTGGCTTGAGAAAAGGCGTCCAAGAACCGGCAGGTCCCCCAATCCAGGCAAGCGGCTCGAACTTGTGCGCTCTTCTCGACTGATGAGCCCGGCCAGCAATTGCGCTTCGCCATCACGCAGCCGCAACAGGGTCTGCGCGTTGCGTGTCCCGATCTGGTAGGCAAGTGCGCCCGACGCCGTCTTGATGGCTGTCCCCAGGGTGCTGACTTCTAATGAGATGCGGATGGCAACCTCGTCGTCCGGAAAGACCGTAGGCTCGACGTCCAGCTTGAGACCCACATCGATGTAGCTGATGCTGTCGGACACGAAGCCTCCTGTGCCGGTGGTCGTCGTTATCACGGGAACCTTGTCACCAATTAGAATTTTTGCCTTCTCCTTGTTGCGAGCCCGTATCCGAGGATTCGCAAGCGTCGTAAAGTCCCCCACCTCCCGCCGGAGGTTGACCAGAAGCCCCGCAATGCCCAAACCCACCCGGTCGCGGTTAAACCCTCTCACGTTGCCCAAAGTCAGGCTGCCGCTGCCATCGGGGGCCAGCGGTGTCAGTGAGAATGAGTCCGGAAACTTGACGCCCAGTTCAGTAAGCCTCGTCGAACTGACTTCCAGCACTTCCACTTCAAGCAGCACCTCAGGTTCGTTGGCGTCGTAGAGCGCAATCAGCCGTTCCGCAAGCTGGATGTTTTCCTGCGAATCACGCAGCGACAGCATGTTGGTACGTTCGTCGATGAATGGCTCGCGGACGTTGAGCATGGAACGCAGAAACGCCGCCGCACCTTTCACATCAGCACTCGCCAAATAGAACACTCGAACGATCTGCTCTTGGTACTCACGCCGCTTCTCGGGTGTATTGGGGTACACGACGATGGTCTGTGGGTCAATCACCTTCTTCGCGAGCTGATTGGTCCCGATAATGAGATCGAGCGCGTCTTCGACCTTCGCGTGCCGCAGATAGACCGTCACCCGCGTGTCCGGTCTGATGTCTCGGTCCAGAATGAAGTTGACGCCGCTGTTGCGCGACACCACATCGAGCACGGTACGCAGGCTGACGTCCCGGAAGTCGAGCGAGATAGGCCGCAATTCGGCCAAGCCGACTTGCTGTGCGCGCGCTGCTGCCTGGCGCGCGTCAAGTTCGATCTGGCGCTGCAGCGCCAGAAGTCCGGCGTGCCGGGGGTTGCCCTTCAGCGCCTGCTCGACAACGCGCGATGCTGCATCACTCTTTTGCGCTTCAATCAATGCCTCCGCGTCCGCCAGCGCTGCCATCTGGCGCTCTTCGCCGGCGAACTCTTCGAGGAGCGCGCGCACTCGAGAGTCTTGGGGATCCAGCTCGCGGGCCCGCACGAGCTGCTGGCGCGCCTCATCGGTCTTTCCCGCGGCCCGCAGCCTGGCCGCGTTCGATAGGAGCCGAAGTTGCGCTTCGATACGGGCCTGCACGAGACTGGTGCGCAGAATGATGCTGTCAGGGTATTGTTTGAGCCCACCGTCAAGCACAAGGACCGCCTGTTCGTACTGACCTTTGGTGAGCGCCGCTTGCGCTTCGCTTCGAATGCCCTCCTGCGCACACCCGCCCAGGAGAGCCACAGCAGCGATTCCTAAATTGACTCCAATCCAGGCAGGGCGGCGCTCGCGTCTCATCTCTGCCCTGGCCTTATGGTGCATCTGCCTGCGGTGCGGCCGGTAGTGGCACGAGCACGGTGGTGCCCAGCAGGGCATCGTGCAGCCTGACCGCCGCATCGTCGATGGCGTGCACCACGTAGCCTGTGTCCAGGCGCATGCCCACGGCAATTTGCAAGACTTCGTCGCCGCGCGCCAGATAAACCTGCGTTGTACCGAGAGGGTCAATCATGCGTCCCAGGAAGCGGTAGTCGGCAACGGGAGGCACCTGTGCGGGTGGCGGCGCAGCGGGTTGGGCGGGCATAGGGCTTGGCATAGGAGCGGTCAGCTGCATCGGTGCCTGATCGGCGCCGGCAAAGGGATCAAAAGATGTGCGTGTGTCGATTTCGAATCTCGGTAGTTCGCTCGGCAATGGCCGAACCGATTCATCGACAGCCGCCACTGGCCCTGGGCTGGATGCAGCCTCTGTTGCAGTTGCCAAAACTGGCGGCGTTGATTCAGGCCACCAGAGAGTCAGGCAGCTCAGCGCCAGGGTCGCCGCCAGAGTCCAGCGCACCGCTGGACGAAGCACTCGCGGTCGCATCACTCTTCGCGCAGCGGCGGCGCGCTCGTCGGGCGGCCCAGCACCACAAGCGTGATCGTGCCCTCAAGCTGGTCGATCGTCCCGTAACGTCGAATTCGCACCTGTTGGATCACGATGTTGGAAAACCGGCCGAATACCTCGTTCATCACCGATTTGATGCCCGCGTAGCGGCCGCGGAGCGTCAGTGTGAGATCCACTCGGGACAGCGCACCCTGGACGCCCGGCCGGACAGCCGCGTCCAGGCCCGCAAACGTCACGTCGCTGGCCAGTGCCTGGCCTGACAATTCGCGAACCATTGCATCAATTTCGGGGTGCTCCGGCAAAGCTGCCACGAAGTCACGCCGCCGTCCGGCCGCCACGAGGGCGACATCTGCAGGGGGCGTCGGCAATACGAGACTCGGCGCGCCTACCATTCGCTGCTCGCGACGCCGGTACTCGACATTCGCCCACGTCGCGGCCAACAGGACAAGCGCGGCGCTTCCGAAGACTGCAGCCAAGGCAACCCGGCGCGGCGCAATGCGTTCCGTTTCGACTAGCGGCCCGGACGCTGGAATGCTCTGTGCGTCACCCGCCAAAGGAATTCCCATCCGGCGTGTCATCATACAGCAGCCAGATACACATCAAAGGAGAGCGGGCGAGTGGCGCCCCAACAAGAAGTTGCGGTATAGCCCGAGATCCACATTGTGATAGGCTGGGGCTGCGCATAGGCGAGATACAACGAACTAGGGAGTGGCCCGCTGCTGCCAGCTGCTGGAAATTCGATCACGTAGAATTCAGCCGCACCACAATCGCTTGCGTTCAAGGTCGGTCCGTCCAAATTCAAGCAGATGAAATTACCGTCACGATTGACATAGAGCGAAGCGATCCTGCCCGTCGCGCTTTGCTGTCCCATAGCAGGACTGCAGGTGAGCGCCATTGTTGAAAGAATGCAGATGCGCGATCGGCTCGTCATAGTGTTATTCGAATACCACGTTGGTCGGCATGCACAGCGGTGTGCCGTTCACTGCCGCTACGCAATCGACGTTGAGCCAAACACTGCTGAGCCGCTTGCTGGCCAATTTCGCTGCGAGTACCAGCACTTTGGTTTGCCATCTGGTTCGGACGACGATGCAATTGGCAAGTTCGCAAGCGCGTCCAGAGAGTGGTTGCTTGTCAACTGCTACGAAGACAGTATTTGCAGTATGGGAGCCAATTCTGGTGAGCCCCACATCTGCAATGTCCGCGCGCTGTGCCTGCGCCGACAGTGACGGCAACGGGAGCGCCGCACAAGACGGCAGGTCGGGCAGGCAACGCTCGGTCATCAGCCAATCCCTTGGGGCCCCGTCAACGAGTTCGCACGCCAGTCAGCAGCGAGGTGACAGGAGATGTGCACTGCGTGGTGCCAGGCGCCGAACTGGGTAGGTACCACACATCCGTCGGGCCTTTGGTGATCTGTAGCGTCAGCAGGATGGCCAGCATTGCCTTACCGCTGACCGTTGTGTGTTCGAACCAGAACTGTTCGCCCCAGGAGTCGCACGTGAGCGGCGGAGGTGCAACAACTCCGACGAACGTTTGGCCATTCGATCCGCTGCGGATCGACTTCACGATCATCGAACCGCCATATTCCTCTGCCAACGTCGGCACACTCCATACAATTGCAATCGTTGCGGCGACGATGGATCTGTATATATCGTGCTTTAAGGCAGTCCTGTCGCGGTAAAGCTCGATCTGCATTGAAAGCCCTTACCGATAGACAGCTAAGCCGATCACCATCGGGCGGGATTGGCTGCAAGTCGAATTGCTCAAAGTGATGTACACGGGCCTGCCGCTGGCGAACGCAAGCAATACTGTCGCGATATGAGTCTTGTAGCCCGGCTGCGCGCCATCGATCTGGTAGGCATCCGGCACAGCACAGTTTGCCGGATTGACGACTGTTTGCCTGACAGATTCAATGCCAAAGGCATCGATGGCCCAGCCAGTTCGGATACCGGTAATATTCACGGCGCCGGATGCGGTCTGGGCAGCAGCCGGAGATGATGCAGCAATGGTGCAGGCGGCGGCAACGCAAATCCGCGAGGCAACAATTGGAGAGATGGGCATTGAAAGCATACTTCAAATTCGGGCAGACCAGGACTCCAGCGCTATCAAATTCGGTAGATTGGGCATGCCCATCTTCCCTGATGACTCTCGGAGGAGAGCCCAATGAGGTGCCGCACTCCGCAAAAGATATCAAACTGCTGGTCGACTGCAGTCAGCGGAAACGCGGTAGTAGTTGAGTCGGCAGTGTGGCACTTGGGCGTACGGCTTTGGCCTGTTGCCGTTAGTTGTATTCGACCAAGCTGCAGACATCGGAAAACATATATACAGCGACGTTGATCAGCCTGACCAGCTTCTGGATACAACCTCGCACCAACCAACTGCGTTCTGATGAAGACCGCTGGGCGGCGCAACTTCATCACGCTGGCCAAACGACGGCTCTCGCCACTCGTCATCAAAATTTCTCCCTGATGCAGCCTCAAAAGGCTCCCCTCATCAAATCGTATTCTTGGAATCACGAACTCAGCAGCAAAGGGCCATCACGGTGAGAGCGAGGGTCCTCTGGCTAGACTCTTTGAGTCCTGCCTCTCTTCAAATCATTATGGACCCGAGCATGCCCATGGGGCAATAGACGTAACCGCAAGTAGCCCTGTCAACTCTTGCAGGTCTGACTTACCCTTAGCCTGGGTCACGATCCGGACGGTCGGCAACCTCACAGGGCCACCTCAGGTGGGCCCTGAGCAACATCCAACTCACGGCCCGGAACGCGACTTTTTCTTTTGAAGGGCTCGCAAGACAGAGACAAAACTCCGAGCGCCTTAGCCGTCAGTCACCTGAAGCCTCCAGGTGCCGGTGTAGTCGGGAGACACGCTTGGTCCTGCGGCCCGGCAGATCGTAGGGCATGGTTGTGGCCGTGCCGGCCGGCAACCGTTTGGGGGCTGCGCCGCCGCAGTCGTTGGCCCAGCGCGTGTACTCGTACTGCCACTGCCCGGTGTTGCGGTCCATCGATGCCTTGCGTCCCAGCATGTCATGGCTGACCCCCGCCATCTTCTGCAGCGCGTAGCGCTTGGAGCAGGTTGCCAGAGCGTCTTGTTGGGCGCGCGAGGTACTCCGTCGTGGTCGAGCAATGACGCGAAACCGCACTGTTCAGCGCACGACCGGCAATGCGCCGCAAGCGCTCACCGGAGGCCCCGGCGGCGCGATGCGCGAGCAGCGGGCAGTGTTCGATGCGGACCCGGCCGAGTTTGAAGCGCCGATGGGGGACGCAATGCTGTTATGTAATGCGTTTGACATTACACAGATGCGTTGTGGCGGCCTGCCGACGGGGTCACAGCCGATATGAGGTGAGCTGGCACTAGTGTCAGCGGGACGGTGTCGTTGGGACGTTCCTTGAACGGTGCCCTTGTTTCGATGTAAAAATGCAGCAGACTCCTGAACTGTGGAGCAAGCGGGGGCCCGCATGGGGAACGCGGTACCAGTTCAGAACACTGTGGAACAGGTGGAGACCATGTCAAATAGTCTGAAAAAATTGAAGCGATTGGCCTTCGTTTTCGCGTTGGCCTGGGCGTCTGCGACGCAGGCAGGAAGCCTGTGGTGTACGGGGACGGTAACTGAATTGGGTGTGCACAATCCTGGCCTCCTTGTGGTGAGGGTAAGCAGCATGAACGCCCGTGCGGTCATGTGCAGCCTTGACGGAATCTACAACTCACAAGGCGCGCCAGCTGGCAGCATATCCGCCTCAACTTGCAAGAGCATGTATGCCAACCTTTTAGTCGCCCGAGCATCGGGCCAAACCCTGCAGTTAATGATGGACGGCGATTCCATGCCCGCGCAGTGTGGTGGATTCGGCGAATGGGTGTATGTCAGCTTGCGTTACGTCGCCAACCTACCCTAACCCACTACTGCGCTTTTGACCCTCGGTCCAAGCAAATCAACGACTTACGTGCGCGAGGTGTCGAACTCGGGTACCCTTGGCAGCACTGACGATTCAGACGCCTGCCATGAACATCAGCGACGACGAACGCACCTTCTTTGCCGGCCTCGGTGAGCGCGTGGCGCAGTTGCGCAAGGCGCGCTCCATCACTCAGGTTCAATTGGCCGAGGCCTTGGGGGTGTCGCAGCAGACGGTGCTGGCCTACGGGGTGGGTCGCCGACGCATTCCGGTGTCCGCGCTGCGGCTGCTGGCCAAGGTGCGGGACGTGTCGCTCGATGAGTTGATGGCCGAAGGCGAAAACGCGCTGCGCAAGCGTGGTTCAGTGCCGCAGGTTCAGCGGCAGTTGGAGCGCATCAGCGCGTTGCCCAAGCCCAAGCAGCGCGCGGTGATGGATGTGATCGGGGCCTTGCTCGCGCAGCAAGGCCGCTGAGGAAGGGAACGACGATGAACGCGGTGGTGTTCAAGCATGTGCCGGTGGCCGAGCTGCCGGAGAAGTGGCGCGCCAAGCTGACCCAGGCCGGCAGCGTCACAGTGACGGTGCGCATCGAGGAAGAAGCGCAAGCCGCGCCGGCCGAAGAGTTCGTCACCGACGATCCGCTGTTCGGCATGTGGCGCGACCGCGAGGACATGGCCGACGTAGCCGGCTACGTGCGCAAGCTGCGCGCCTCGCGGTTCAACGACGACGGCACGCGCCGCGAGGGTTGATGTCGGCGATGCTGATCGACTCCGATGTGCTGGTGTGGCTCACGCGCGGCCATGTGGGTGCGGCGCAGCGGCTGCATGCGCTGCCCGCCTGGCGCATCTCCGCGGTGACCTACATGGAGTTGGCGCAAGGCTGTCGCGACAAGGCCGATCTGGCGCGGCTGAAGAAGGGGCTCACAGCCCGCAGCACCGAGATCGTGCCGATCACGCCGGCCATCAGCGAGCTTGCAGCCGAGTTGATCGACAAGCTCGCGCTCTCACACGGCATCCGCCTGGCCGATGCGCTCATCGGTGCCACCGCCATCGAGCACAAGGCCACCCTCATCACCGCCAACGTCAAGCACTTCTCGGCTGTCGAGGAACTGACCATCGAAGCCTTCGAGCCCTGATAACAACCTGAATCCGTGACCTCACCTCGATAGACGCACACCCTGTGGGTGATGCCGATAGTTGAACGAACGTGCGCAGGCCGGGACAATTCT
>CAXTHW010000033.1:0-68000 GCA_964244245.1 uncultured Rubrivivax sp.
CCGATCGGCCGCGGCCAGCGCGAGCTGATCATCGGCGACCGCCAGACCGGCAAGAGCGCCGTCGCGGTGGACACCATCATCAACCAGAAGGGTCAGAACATGACCTGCGTCTATGTCGCCATCGGGCAGAAGGCATCGACGATCAAGAACATCGTGCGCGCCCTCGAAGCCAATGGCGCGATGGACTACACCATTGTGGTAGCCGCTTCCGCGTCGGAATCGGCGGCCATGCAGTACGTCTCGGCTTACTCCGGCTGCACCATGGGAGAGTACTTCCGCGACCGTGGCCAAGACGCGCTGATCATCTACGACGACTTGTCCAAGCAGGCCGTGGCCTACCGGCAGGTGTCGCTGCTGCTGCGCCGCCCGCCGGGCCGCGAAGCCTACCCCGGAGACGTGTTCTACCTGCACAGCCGGCTGCTGGAGCGCGCCGCCCGCGTCAACGCCGACTACGTCGAGAAGTTCACCAACGGCGAGGTCAAAGGCAAGACCGGCTCGCTGACCGCGCTGCCCATCATCGAGACGCAGGCGGGCGACGTGTCTGCCTTCGTGCCGACCAACGTGATCTCGATCACCGACGGCCAGATCTTCCTGGAGACCGCGCTCTTCAACGCCGGTGTGCGGCCGGCCATCAACGCCGGCATCTCGGTGTCGCGGGTCGGCGGCGCGGCGCAGACCAAGCTGATCAAAAGCCTGTCGGGCGGCATCCGCACCGACCTGGCGCAGTACCGCGAGCTGGCGGCCTTTGCGCAGTTTGCGTCCGACCTGGACGCCGCCACCCGCAAGCAGCTCGACCGCGGCGCCCGCGTGACCGAATTGCTGAAGCAGCCGCAGTACAGCCCGCTGCCCATCAGCCTGATGGCGGCCACGCTGTTCGCCGTCAACAAGGGTTTTCTCGACGACATCGACGTTAAGAAGGTGCTGGCCTTCGAGCACGGCCTGCACCAGCACCTGAAGTCCAGCCACGCCGCGCTGCTGGCCAAGCTGGAGAACGACAAGGCGATGGACAAGAGCGCTGAAGAAGAGCTGACGAATGCGACGACCGCGTTCAAGAAGTCCTTTGTTTAAATGATTGCCCCCACGCTCTCTTCGTTCGCGGCCCCCCGAGGGGCCGCGTTTCGGACCGGGAAACCCGGACCCGAAACCACCGCACTTCTGAAGGACTAGCGCATGGCTGCCGGCAAGGAAATTCGCGGCAAGATCAAGTCGGTGGAGAACACCAAGAAGATCACCAAGGCGATGGAAATGGTCGCCGCCAGCAAGATGCGCAAGGCGCAGGAGCGCATGCGCTCGGCGCGGCCTTACGCCGACAAGATCCGCAACATCACGGCCCATCTGTCGCAGGCCAACCCCGAATACAAGTCGCCCTACATGCGCGCAGACGGGGCGACGAAGGCGGTCGGCTTCATCGTCGTCAGCACCGACAAGGGCCTCTGCGGCGGTCTCAACACCAACGTGCTGCGGGCTGTGACGGCCAAGATGAAAGAGGTGCAGGCCGCAGGCGGCGCCATCTCTGCGGTGGCCGTCGGCAACAAGGGCTTCGGCTTCCTCAACCGCATCGGCGCCAACGTGGTGAGCCACGCGGTGCAGCTCGGTGACGCGCCGCAGCTCGACAAGCTGATCGGCCCGGTGAAGGTGATGCTCGACGCCTTCGTCGATGGCAGGCTGGACGCCGTCTATCTCTGTTACACGAAATTCATCAACACGATGAAGCAGGAGCCGCAGGTCGAGCCGTTGCTGCCGCTGGCTGCGACCCGGCTGGAGCAGAACGCGAGCGAGAAAACCCAGCACAGCTGGGACTACATCTACGAACCCGACCCGGCCACTGTCATCGACGACCTGCTCACGCGCTACATCGAGGCGCTGGTCTATCAGGCCGTGGCCGAGAACATGGCCAGCGAGCAGAGCGCCCGCATGGTGGCAATGAAGGCCGCCACCGACAACGCAGGCACGCTGATCGGCGAGTTGAAGCTCATCTACAACAAGACGCGCCAGGCGGCGATCACCAAGGAATTGAGTGAGATCGTCAGCGGCGCCGCGGCCATCAGCGGCTGACCCATTCCCTCAAAGGACCGACAAATGTCGCAAGGAAAAATCGTTCAGTGCATCGGCGCCGTGGTTGACGTGGAGTTTCCGCGCAACCAGATGCCGAAGGTCTATGACGCGCTGAAAATGGAAGGCTCGGCGCTGACGCTCGAAGTGCAGCAGCAGTTGGGCGACGGCGTGGTGCGCACCATCGCGCTCGGCTCGTCTGACGGGCTGCGCCGCGGGCTGATGGTCAACAACACCGGCAAGGCGATCACGGTGCCGGTGGGCAAGGCGACCCTCGGCCGCATCATGGACGTGCTGGGCTCGCCCATCGACGAGCGCGGCCCGGTGGACCAGACACTCACCGCCAGCATCCACCGCAAGGCGCCTGCCTACGACGAGCTGAGCCCGAGCCAAGAGTTGCTGGAAACCGGCATCAAGGTGATCGACCTGATCTGCCCGTTCGCCAAGGGCGGCAAGGTGGGCTTGTTCGGCGGCGCCGGTGTCGGCAAGACCGTCAACATGATGGAACTCATCAACAACATCGCGAAGGCGCACTCGGGCGTGTCGGTGTTTGCCGGTGTCGGCGAGCGCACCCGCGAGGGCAACGACTTCTATCACGAGATGGCCGACTCGGGCGTGGTGGACCTGGAGAACCTCGAGAACTCCAAGGTGGCCATGGTCTATGGCCAGATGAACGAGCCGCCGGGCAACCGCCTGCGCGTGGCGCTGACGGGGCTGACCATCGCCGAGAGCTTCCGCGACGAAGGCCGCGACGTGCTGTTCTTCGTGGACAACATCTACCGCTACACGCTGGCCGGCACGGAAGTGTCGGCGCTGCTGGGCCGCATGCCGTCGGCGGTGGGCTACCAGCCGACGCTGGCCGAGGAAATGGGCCGTCTGCAAGAGCGCATCACCTCCACCAAGGTGGGCTCGATCACGTCGATCCAGGCCGTTTATGTGCCGGCCGACGACTACACCGACCCGTCGCCCGCCACCACCTTCGCCCACCTCGACTCCACCGTGGCGCTGAGCCGCGAAATCGCCTCTCTCGGCATCTACCCTGCGGTCGATCCGCTGGACAGCACCAGCCGCCAGATGGACCCGAACGTCGTCGGGCAGGAGCACTACACCACGACGCGCGCGGTGCAGGAAACGCTGCAACGCTACAAGGAGCTGCGCGACATCATCGCCATCCTGGGCATGGACGAGCTGAGCCCCGAAGACAAGCTGGCCGTCAGCCGCGCGCGCAAGATCCAGCGCTTCCTGAGCCAGCCGTTCCACGTGGCCGAAGTGTTCACCGGCAGCCCGGGCAAGTTCGTGCCGCTGAAGGAAACCATCCGCGGCTTCAAGATGATCGTCTCCGGCGAGTGCGACCACTTGCCAGAGCAGGCCTTCTACATGGTCGGCACCATCGACGAGGCTTTCGAGAAAGCCAAGAAGATCAACTAAGGGGCAACGGCGATGGCAACCCTGCACGTCGATGTGGTGTCGGCCGAAGAGAGCATCTTTTCGGGCGAGGCCAAGTTCGTTGCGCTGCCCGGCGAGAACGGCGAACTCGGCATCCTGCCGCGCCACACGCCGCTGATCACGCGCATCAAGCCCGGCGCCGTGCGCATCCAGCGCGCAGACAACGGCGAGGAGGAGTTCGTCTTCGTCGCGGGCGGCATTCTCGAAGTGCAGCCGGGCGTCGTCACTGTGCTGGCCGACACCGCCATCCGCGGCAAGGACCTCGACGAAGCCAAGGCGCTGGAAGCCAAGAAGATGGCCGAAGACGCGATGCGCAACGCCAAGACCGAGATCGATCTGGCCGCGGCGCAAGGCGAGTTTGCGGCGATGGCGGCGCAACTGGCGGCGATCCAGAAGCTGCGGCGCAAGTAGGCGCGCTGCCGCCTCCATGCAACCCGCCCCGTGCTCGCACCGGGCGGGTTTTTCTTGACCGGCAGATTTGGCAGTTTTAGTCTGGAGTATTAATTATTGCCGTAGAATAATCTATAATAATCGGATGAGCAGCATCTACCGCCGGTCTGCGCTGGCTGCCGACATGGCCCGCCAACTCACGAGCCGCAGCGTGCTCGACGAGGGCTTGCGCTCCGGCTTGTTTCTGTCCGGGCTGCGCCGCACGGGCAAGACCACCTTTCTCGTCAACGACCTGATTCCTGCTCTGGAAGATGCCGGCGCGCTGGTCATCTACGTGGACCTGTGGAGCGACACCCGCACGAGCCCGGCCGCGCTGGTGCACGCGGCGCTGCGCAAAACGCTGGGCGAATTGCAAACGCCGGCCTCTGCCTTGCTGCACCAACTGCAACGGGTGGGCAGCGCCGAGGTCGCTGCGCTGGGGTTCAAGTTCGGCTTCAAGCTGGACAGCGTCGGCACGGCCGGCGGCCCGACGCTTGCGCAGGCGCTCACCGCAGTGGTTGACCAGGCGAAGACCGATGTGGTGCTGATCATCGACGAAGTGCAGCACGCCATCACGTCGGACGACGGCAACCAGATGCTGCTGGCGCTGAAGGCGGCGCGTGACGCGATCAACACCCGCCCGCAGACGCCGGGGCACTTCATCTTCATCGGAACCGGCTCGCACCGCGCACTGGTCAACGAGCTGACCACGCGCCGGAACCAGGCCTTTGCCGGCGCCACCTCGGTGCCCTACCCGGTGCTCGATGGCGACTACGTCGCCCACCTGCTGGGCAGGCTGGCGCAGGAAGGCGCGGCGGCGCTGCCGTCGCTGGCGGTGGCCAGCCAGGCGTTCAAGACGCTGGGCAACCGCCCCGAGGAAATGCTGAAGGCGCTCCGGCAGTTGCAACGCCACTTGCCGGCGGGCGCCGACCCCGATGCGCATTTGCCGGTGATCGCAGCCACGCTGCGCTCCACAGCGGCCGACATCGAGCTGATGAAAGTCGATCAACTCGGCGGCCTGGCCGCGGCCATCTTCGAACGCATTGCCGCCACCGACGGTGATGCGCGCGGCGTGTTCTCTGCCGAAGCCGCGGCCGACTACGCAACAGCCGTCGGCCGGGAAGTGCGGGTCGAAGACATCCAGCCGGTGGTCAACGACTTGCTGGCCGGCAACCTCATCATGCGCAGAGGGCACGGGATGTACGGCGTCACCGACCCCTTCGTGCAGCAGATCTGGCGTGAGAAGAAGGCGCTGGAGGAGTAGGCGCTTGCGCCCGCCCGCCCATGCCGCGCTATAACCCGGCTCCCCCACCAGGAGCCGCAGATGGGCAAGAACGGCAAGCCGGCCAAGCTGAACAAGAGCGAGTATCTCGACCGCCTCTCGGCGCTCGACCTTGAACTGAACGACGTCGCGCGCTGGCTTCAGCACACCGGGCAGCGTCTGCTGGTGCTGGTGGAAGGGCGTGACACGGCCGGCAAGGGCGGCGTGATCACCGCCTTGTCGCAAAGCCTGAACCCGCGCCTGTGCCGCACCGTGGCGCTGCCCAAGCCGACCGAGCGCGAGCGCACGCAGTGGTACTTTCAGCGCTACGTGACGCACCTGCCGGCGGCAGGCGAGATCGTGCTGTTCGACCGCAGTTGGTACAACCGCGCAGGCGTCGAGCGCGTGATGGGCTATTGCACCGAAGATGAAGCCCAAGCCTTCTTGAAGCAGACGCCGGTGTTCGAGAAGATGCTCACCGATGACGGCGTGCTGCTCTTCAAATACTGGCTGACGGTGGACCAGGCGCAGCAGGAGGCGCGCTTTGCAGAGCGGCTGCAAGACCCGAAGAAGCGCTGGAAGCTGTCGCCGATCGATCTGCAGGCGCGCGCCAGATACGACGACTACGGCCGTGCCCGCGACACGATGCTCAAGGCCACGCACACGAAGAACGCGCCATGGACGCTGGTGGATTTCAACGACCAGCGGCGCGGCCGGCTGACGCTGATCCGCCACCTGCTCGACCGCATTCCAGACCGCAAGGTGCCGGAGCAGACCATCGACTTTCCGCCGCTGCAAGGCGAGCCGCTGCGCGAGAAATTCCGGGGCCCGTTGAAGCCGATTCCAGACGCCGCCTGACGTGGCGGCAGGGCTGTGGCATTCTGCCGCCCGGCTAGCACCGCCAGGAGAAAACGCCAATGAACAGCATGGACGTCGAAGTGGTCCGCACCGCGATGGACTGGATGAACCGCGGCCACCGCGTGGTGCTCGGCACGGTGGTGCGCACCTGGGGCAGCAGCCCGCGCCCGCCGGGCAGCCTGATGATCATCCGCGACGACGGGCAAGTGGCCGGTTCACTCTCCGGCGGCTGCATCGAAGACGACCTGATCGACCGTGTCAAGCGCGGAGAGCTGGCGCCGCGGCTGCCGCAGAGCACCACCTACGGCGTCAGCGCCGAGGAAGCCCAGCGCTTCGGCCTGCCGTGCGGCGGCACGGTGCAGATCGTGCTGGAGCCGCTGTCGGCGCAGTCATTGCTGCGCGAGCTGTTGTCGGCCATCGAGTCGCACCGCGTGGTGCGGCGCCGGCTGGAGCTGGGCACCGGGCTGGTGTCGCTGCGGCCCTGCGACGACGGCGATGCACTGCGCTTCGACGGCCAGACGCTGGACACCGTGCACGGCCCGCGGCTGCGGCTGGTGATCATCGGCGGCGGGCAGTTGAGCCGCTACCTGGCCAGCATGGCGGTGATGCTCGACTACCGTGTGACGGTCTGCGACCCGCGGGAGGAATACCACGAGGGATGGCTCAGTGACAACGGTCGGATGGAAGGCGTGACGCTGTCGCGCCTGATGCCCGACGACCTGGTCATCGCGATGAATCTCGACGCCAACAGCGCGCTGGTGGCCGTGACGCACGACCCCAAGCTCGACGATCTGGCGCTGATGGAAGCGCTGAAGACGCCTGCGTTCTACGTCGGCGCGCTCGGCTCGCGGCGCAACAACGACGGGCGGCGCAAGCGGCTGCTGGAGTTCGACGTCAGCAGCGCCGAAGTGGCGCGGCTGCACGGCCCCGTGGGGCTGAACCTCGGCGGCCGCACGCCGCCGGAAATCGCGCTGTCCATCGTTGCCGAGATGACCGCGGTGCGCCGCGGCGTGCAACCGGGCGGCAACCTGGCCGACTGGTCGGCGTCCGTCACGGCCTGCAGCGTCAGCAACTGAGCCGGCGCCTGCGCAGTGCGCCCGCGCCCAGTGGGAGCAGCCCGGCCGCCCACAGCAGCCAGGCCTGCGGCTCCGGCACGGCTGCGGCATAGGGCTGCGTCCAGTCGATGCCACTGGCCGACGCCAGCGTGTAGGCCACCGCATTGCCGTTCAGCGTGAGCCCCGCAATGCCGGCCCAACTGACGGTGTTGAGGAAATCGACCGTCGCTTCGTTGAAGCTATAGACGCCACCAGAGCTGGAATTTCCGGCAATCGCGCGCGCAAACACCCCGAGCTGGAACGCCGTGCCAAGCGTGACGTTGCCGGTGAACAGCACCGTCTGGTTGACGGTCTGGTTGTACGGAAATCCGAACTGCCCTTGTCCGCTGACCGAGAAGGCAGACCCAGGCCCGATGGGCACCAGCGTCGCGTTGTCGATGTAGGGCGTGATGCCGAAGCCAGCGCCGCTGTTGAAGCTGTCGGTGGCGCCCTGGCCGGCCAGCGTGCCTTCGACGTGCATCGCGAAGGTGAAGCTCGCCGTCTTGCCGATGTCGGCAGCGTTCAACGGGTTCAGCGTGAACGTGTCTGCCCATCCAGCCGTGGCTTCGGCCTGCGCAAACCCTGCGGCTGGCGTGGCGCGCGAATACGCATACAGCTTCATCTGCCCCATCACCGCCTGCCCGCTGGCCAACGCGTTGACCGGCTCCGGCGTGCTCACCACATACGCTGCCGACTGCGCCACGCTGGTGGCCGGCAAGGCCGTCTGCGCCGCGTTGCAGGTGAACAGGCCGGGCAGCCACACGCCCTTGTCGCCCACCGCATAGCCGCTGCCGCTCCAGTTCAGGCCGCCGCAGACGGACACCATGGCGCCTGGCGCCGCCAGATCCAGCCGCCCCAGCTCACTGGCCGACACACCCGCCGCGCCGCCGGCGAGGCCCAACACGGCAATGCAAACGCGATGCAGGCGCATGGCCTTCTCCTGCGGCCGGAAGCGGCCGTTCTGGGCAGCAATGTAGCCAGCGGGCAGCCGCTGCGCCCTCCCTAGTCCGCTTGGTCAGCGCAGGTCGATGCCGTCGGGCAGCTCGTTGGGATTGGCCTCGCCTTCACCCAGAGGGAAGTGCTGCGCCAGCAGGCCATCGACCACCACCACCGCCTGCGTCAGCCCTTCCTCGAAGCGGCCGCCGCGAAATGCATCGCGCATGCCGGCGATCAGCGTTTCCCATTGGGCCGCGCTCACGTGGCGCGCCAGGCCGCGGTCGGCCACGATCTCG
Source organism: uncultured Rubrivivax sp. (assembly GCA_964244245.1). Classification (GTDB taxonomy): domain Bacteria; phylum Pseudomonadota; class Gammaproteobacteria; order Burkholderiales; family Burkholderiaceae_C; genus Rubrivivax. Next base: position 8,373 of record CAXTHW010000033.1, read on the forward strand.
ATGGCACGCTCGGCCAGCAACAGGTAGATCAGCACGCCGTTGTTGTGCTCGGTGTCCCAGACGCGCAGCTTGCCGAACATCGTGACGGCCCGCTGCCGCGGCGTCAGGTCGCGCCAGAGGTAGGACAGCGGCAGCCCGGCTTCGACGCACAGGCGGATCTCGCCGCTGTGCCGCTTTTCGCTCCGCGTCACGCGCTGTTCCAGCCGTTGCAGCGCGGCTGCGCCGAGCGCGCGGCGCGCGTCCGTCTCGTCGAGCCAGCGGTGGCGGAACAGGCGGGCGAGCTTCATCTACCAGTCCCCGGACGCGCCGCCGCCGCCGAAGTCGCCGCCACCGCCGGAAGAAAAGCCGCCGCCTCCGCTGCTGTCGCCGCCACCACCCCCTCCGAATCCACCGAAGCCACCACCCAGCCCGCCACCGAGCCCGCCGATCACCGGCCCGATGCGTGAGCCGCCCAGACCGCGCAGCGCCGAGCCGACGCCGAACAGCCCCACCAGCAGCAGCGCCACCAGGCCCGCGCCGGCCGCCAGCAGCGCGCTCGCCGTGAGCCACCAGGCCACGCCGCCGGCACCGCCTGCCGTCAGCACCGAGCCGAGCTTGCGGCCGACCAAGCGGCTGAGCAGCGCACCGACCAGTGGCACCGCGACGAAGAAGAAGAGGCCCAGTTCCTCAAGCTGCACGCCCGGCTGAGCGCGCGGCTCCGCCGCCTTCGGCGCCGGCAGCGCCTCGCCGCGGATGCGCGCCATCAGCAGGTCCAGCGCCTGGTCCAGCCCGCCGGCATAGTCGTCGGCCTTGAACGCAGGGCGGATCGCACGGTCGATGATCTGCCGCGCAGCCAGGTCGGGCACCGCGCCTTCCAGCGCCTTGGCCACCTCGATGCGCACCTTGCGCTCGTTCTTGGCCACCACCAGCAGCACGCCGTCGCCGACATCGCGGCGGCCGATCTTCCAGGCGTCGCCCACGCGCTGTGCATACGAGACGATGTCTTCCGGCGCCGTGGCAGGCACCATCAGCACGACGATCTGCGGCCCGGCCTGCGCCTCGAAGGCCGCCAGCTTGGCGTCGAGCGCGGCCACCTGTGCTGCGCTCAGCGTGCCGGTCTGGTCGATCACGCGGGCGCTCAGCGGCGGCACTAGCAGCACGTCCTGCGCCGCCGCCGCCGCGCCCAGCAGCAGCACCGCCAGCGCCAGCAACCAGCGCTGCACCGCGCCCACCGTGTGCGTCGAACGGATCAGGCGCATCGAGCGCACCAAGCGCATCGAGCGGCTACTTCGACGCCGCCTTGTCGAAGCTTACCGTCGGCGGCGCGCTGATCTGTGCCTCGTTCTGCACCGTGAAGCTCGGCTTCACCGGGTAGCTGAACACCATCGCCGTCAGGTTGGTGGGGAAGCTGCGCGCCAGCACGTTGTACTCCTGCACCGTCTTGATGTAGCGGTTGCGCGCCACGGTGATGCGGTTCTCGGTGCCTTCGAGCTGCACGCGCAGGTCTTGAAAGGCCTGGTTGGCCTTCAGGTTGGGGTATTGCTCGCTGACGACCATCAGGCGGCTCAAGGCGCCGGTCAGCTCGCCCTGCGCGGCCTGGAACTTCTCGAACGCCGCCGGGTTGTTCACCAGCTCCGGCGTGGCCTGGATGGACGTCGCCCTGGCGCGTGCCTCGATCACCTTGGTCAGCGTCTCCTGCTCGAAATTGGCTTCGCCCTTGACGGTGTTGACGATGTTGGGAATGAGGTCGGCACGGCGCTGGTACTGGTTCAGCACCTCCGACCAGCCTGCCTTGACCTGCTCGTCCAGCCGCTGGAAGTCGTTGTAGCCGCAGCCCGACAAGGCCAGTGCGGCGGCGATGGCTGCGAATGCCGTCTTGATGTTGAACATGGTCCCTCCTGCGAAAGCGGTTGGATGCTACCCGCGTGCCGGAAGTGGGGGCATGACAATCCGCCTTCAAGCAACTGCCGGACCGATTGCCGAACCCTCTGCATGGAGCGACTGAGCCAAGCACTGCGCGCTGCCCGCGGCGCGGTGCCGCAACGCCCGCCACAGCCGCTGCCGCGGCTGGACAAGGCCCTGGTCGTCGGCGCAGGCGGCACGCTGGGCTCGGCACTGCTGGCCGAAGCGCTGGTGGGCGGGCGCTTCCAGCGCGTGGCGGCGTTGACGCGCGGACCGCTGACGTCGGCGTTGCGCGGCTTCGACACCTTGCCCCAGGCCACCCTGCTCGGCCCGCCGCAGCCGCTGGGCATCGATGTCGCCTTCATCATCTTCGAGCGCGACCGCCACAGCAACGGCCGCGACGACGCCTTCGTCCAGCCCGACAGCACCGATCTGCCCGCCATCGCACAGGCACTGCACGCACGCGGCGTGCGGCGGCTGCTCGTGGTGCTGCCGCACGCGCCGGCGCTGCTGCCTGCGGCGCTGAAGCAGGGCCTGGCGTCGCTGGACGAAGGCGCGGTGGCGGCGCTGGGCTTCGAGCAGCTCGTCTTCGTGCGCGCTGCCCAGGCCGCAGCGCGGCGCGGCGCGGCCAGGCCCGGGGTCTGCACGCCTTCGCCGCCTGGTGGCTGTCGCAGTTGCAATGGATGGTGCCCAGCGGCCAGCAGCCGGTGCGTGCGCTGAAGCTGGCGGCGCTGGTGGTGCAGTTGGCGCGGCTGTTGCCGCAAGCCGCGCCGCTCACACGCGTGCTGCCGCCCGAGCTGCTGTGGCAGGCCGCGCAAGGCGACGCCGAAGCCACCCTGGCGGCCTGGCTGGCGCCGCCATAATCCCGCCCCATGCCTGCGACACCTGACAGCCCGCCCGCCCTGCACAACGACAGCTTTTTGCGCGCCTGCCTGCGCCAGAGCACGGAGCACACGCCGCTGTGGCTGATGCGCCAGGCCGGCCGCTATCTGCCCGAGTACAAGGCCACGCGCGCCAAGGCCGGCAGCTTCATGGGCCTGGCCACCAGCCCGGCCTATGCCACCGAGGTGACACTGCAACCGCTGGAGCGCTATGCGCTGGACGCGGCCATCCTCTTCTCCGACATCCTGACCGTGCCCGACGCGATGGGTCTGGGCCTGAGCTTCGAGGCCGGCGAGGGCCCGCGCTTCGCGCGCCCGCTGCGCGACGAAGCCGCCGTGGCCGCGCTGCGCGTGCCCGACATGGACAAGCTGCGCTACGTCTTCGATGCGGTGAGTTCGATCCGCCGCGCGCTCGGCGGCCGCGTGCCGCTGATCGGCTTTTCCGGCAGCCCCTGGACGCTGGCCTGCTACATGGTCGAGGGCGCCGGGTCCGACGACTACCGGCTCGTCAAGAGCATGCTCTATGGCCGCCCGGACCTGATGCACCGCATCCTCGCGATCAACGCCGAGGCGGTGACGGCCTACCTCAATGCACAGATCGACGCCGGCGCGCAGGCCGTGATGGTGTTCGACAGTTGGGGCGGCGTGCTGGCCGACGGCGCCTTCCAGCGTTTCAGCCTGGCCTACACGCAGCGCGTGGTGGCGGGGCTGCAGCGCCAGAAAGAGGGCCGCCGCGTGCCCTGCATCGTCTTCACCAAGGGCGGCGGGCCGTGGCTGGACGAGATCGCCGCCGTCGGCGCCGACGTGGTGGGCCTCGACTGGACGGTGAACCTTCGCCAGGCCCGCCAGCGCCTGGGCGACAAGGTGGCGCTGCAAGGCAATCTGGACCCCAACGTGCTGTTCGCCCCGCCGGAGGCGGTGGCGCGCGAAGCCATTGCGCTGCTCGACAGCTTCGGCCCGCCGCAGCGGGCCGACGGCGGCTGGGACGGCCACATCTTCAACCTGGGCCACGGCATCAGCCAGCACACACCGCCAGAGCATGTGGCGGCCTTGGTGGACGCGGTGCACAGCCACTCGCGGCGGCAACGTCTGCCAGGTAAGTAAGCGCTCAGGGCTTGACTTATCCCCAAAATGCATGCTGCGGCGCAGCGCGTGCCAGCAACAGGCGAGCGGCCATCCGTACTTGCCCTCTCCCGCGCTAAGTTGTTGATTTCGTTGGAAACGGCGGCCTGCTGCGAAAACGCGCAAAGCAAGGGAGCGCTCGCAGAATCAAGCACTTGGCGGCGCTGGCCGCATCTTTCCCACAGAGTTATCCACAGAACTTGTGGGCAGTGCGGCAAATGCCTTGTCAATCAGGCACTTGGGACGTTTCGTTGAGGTGAAACCGAGCAAAGCGGCGCAAGTGGACGCCCCCATCCCGCCGCCGCTGGCGAGCCGGCTGCGCGTGGCCGTGGAGACGCCGCAACATGCAGCCATCGGCCTGCTCGACTACACCAGCAGCGCCGCTCTGCCGCCCGGCACGCTGGTGCGCGTGCCGCTGGGCCGGCGCGAGGTGCCCGGCATCGTCTGGGACCAGGCAGCTGACCCGCTGCTGCCCGATGCGCAACTGCGCCCCGTCACCCAGGCGCTGGCCGCCCTGCCGCCGCTGGCAGCGCCCTGGCGCCGGCTGATCGACTTCGCCGCCGCGTACTACCAGCGCGGCACCGGCGAGATGGCCTTGTCGGTGCTGCCGCCGGAATTGCGCAAGCTGGACGACAGCCAGCTTGCCCGCCGTGTGGCCAAGCTCCAGCGTGCCTTGCCCGCAGCGGCCACCACCGCGACCGCCCCCGCCACCGCACCCGACACCCCGCCGCCGCTGACCGCAGAACAGCAGGCCGCGCTGGCCGCATTGGCCGACCCGGCGCAGGCGCAGCGCCCGGCACTGCTGTTCGGCGTCACCGGCAGCGGCAAGACCGAGGTCTATCTGCACGCTGCGGCGCAGGCGCTGGCCGCCGGCCGGCAGGCGCTGCTGCTGGTGCCCGAGATCAACCTGACGCCGCAGCTCGAAGCGCGCTTCGCGGCGCGCTTTCCGCAGCACCGGCTGGTCAGCCTGCACAGCGCGCTGACGCCGGCCAAGCGGCTGCGCCACTGGCTGCTGGCGCACCTGGGCATGGCCGACCTGGTGCTCGGCACGCGGCTGGCCGTCTTCACGCCGCTGCCGCGGCTGGGGCTGATCGTCGTCGATGAAGAGCACGACCCGTCGTTCAAGCAGCAGGAAGGCGCGCGCTATTCGGCGCGCGACCTGGCCGTCTGGCGCGGGCACGATGCCGGCGTGACGGTGCTGCTGGGCTCGGCCACGCCGTCGCTGGAAACCTGGCAGCGCGTGCTCGACGGCCGCTACCGGCGGCTGGACCTGGCGCAGCGCATCGGTGGCGGCGCGATGCCGCGCGTGCGGATCTTCGACATGTCGCGGCTGCGGCGCGACAAGGGCGCCGAGCCGCCCGCGCTGGCGCCGCCGCTGCTGGACGCCATCACCGAGCGCATTGCGCGCGGCGAGCAAAGCCTGCTGCTGCTGAACCGCCGCGGCTACGCGCCGGTGCTGCATTGCGGCGCCTGCGGCTGGAAGAGCGGCTGCCCGCATTGCAGCGCCTGGCGCGTGTTCCACAAGGCGGACCGCACGCTGCGCTGCCACCACTGCGGCCTGAGCGAGCGCGTGCCGCGGGCCTGCCCGGACTGCGGCAACCTGGACATCGCGCCCATCGGCCGCGGCACCGAAAAGCTCGAAGAGCAGCTCCACGCGCTGCTGCCGGGCGCGCGCATCGCCCGCATTGACGCCGACAGCACGCGCTTCGTCGGCGCGCTGGCATCGCAGCTCTCTGCCGTGCATGCAGGCGAGGTGGATGTGCTGGTCGGCACGCAGATGGTGGCCAAGGGGCACGACTTCCGCCGCATCACGCTGGTGGCCGCGGTGAACCCCGACACCGCCTTGTTCGCCAGCGACTTCCGCGCGCCGGAGCGGCAGTTCGCGCTGCTGATGCAGGCCGGCGGGCGCGCCGGGCGCAGCGCCGAGCAGGCCGCGCGCAGCGAGATGTGGCTGCAGACCTGGAACCCGCAGCATGGCCTGTATGCCGCGCTGCAACGGCACGACTACGCCGCCTTTGCCGCCAGCCAGTTGCAGGAGCGCCGCAGCGCCGGGCTGCCGCCCTTCAGCCACCTGGCGCTGATGCGCGCCGAGGCGAAGACGGCCGAGGTGGCGGCCGCCTTCCTGAACGACGCCGCCGCGCTGGCCGAGGGCCAGGACGCCATTGCCGTCTATGCGCCCGTGCCGCCGGCCGTGCAGCGGGTGGCCGACGTGGAGCGCTTGCAGATGCTGCTGGAATCGGCCTCGCGGCCCGCCTTGCAACGCTTCCTGGCAGGCTGGCTGCCACGGCTGCACGCGCTGCGCGCGCAGCACAAGGGCTTGCTGCGCTGGGCGGTGGACGTGGACCCGCTGGCGATCTGAAGCTCCCGGGCACCCATGTTGCCGCGGGCACCGGATGGCAGCAACGGGCGGCAAGGTCCACATCGGCATCTCGGGCTGGCGCTATGCGCCCTGGCGCGGCGTGTTCTATCCGGCCGGGCTGCCGCAACGCGCCGAGCTTGCTTTCGCGTCGCGCCAACTGCCCACGCTGGAGATCAACGGCTCGTTCTACTCGTTGCAGACGCCGGCCTCCTACCTGGCCTGGCACGACGCCACGCCGGACGGCTTCGTCTTCGCCGTCAAGGGCCCGCGCTACATCACGCACATGCTGCGCCTCATCGACGTGCGCGTGCCGCTGGCCAACTTCCTGGCGTCGGGCGTGCTGGCGCTGCGCGCCAAGCTGGGGCCTGTGCTGTGGCAGTTCCCGCCGCAGCAGCGCTTCGACGCTGCCCGCTTCGACGCCTTCTTCTCGCTGCTGCCGCGCGACACCACGGCGGCGCTGGCGCTCGCGCGTGACCACGACGCGCGCCTGAACGGCCGCGACTGGCTGGCAGAGCAGCCGCGGCGGCCTCTGCGCCATGCAGTCGAGATCCGCCACGACAGCTTTGCCGACCCCGCGTTCATCGCGCTGCTGCGCCGCCACCGCATCGCGCTGGTGGTGGCCGACACTGCCGGCCGCTGGCCGCTGCTGGAGGACATGACGGCCGATTTCACCTACCTGCGCCTGCATGGCGACAAGGAGTTGTACGCCAGCGGCTACGGCGCAGAAGCGCTGGCCCGCTGGGCCGCGCGCATCGACGCCTGGCGCCATGGCCGGCAGGCCGACGCTGCAGGCTGCGCATCGCCCAGGGCGGCGCCCCTGCGTGCAGCGCGCGAGGTGTTCTGCTACTTCGACAACGACGTGAAGGTGCACGCGCCCTACGACGCTGCCGCGCTGGCGGCGCGCCTGGGCGTGCCCACCGGCATGCAGGCCGATGCCAGCTTCGCGCCACCGCCCGGCCTGCCGCCAGCGCGCCGCCGCATGCCGGCGGCAGGCATCAGCGCGGCTGGACGCCGAGGGTCCAGGCCAGCGCCGTGAAGGAGACGAAGGCCAGCACCGTGCTGGCCATCACGATGCGCGCGATGCGGCCGTTGTCGGCACCGTAGCGTTCGGCCAGCAGCGACACGCTGCTCGCGCTGGGCAGCGCCGCCGACAGCGTGAGCGTGACGATCTGCAGCCGGCTCAGCGGCGCGCCCAGCGCGTGCGCCGCCGCCGCCAGCGCGAACACCAGCGTCGGGTGCAACAGGTTCTTGATCAGCGCCACCGGCGCGTAGCGGGCCAGCGGCGTGCGCGTGTGGGCGTGCTGGCCGGCGCGCCAGAGCACGGTGCCGATGGTGAACAGCGCCACCGGCGTGGAGGCATCGGCCAGCATGCGCACGATCACGTCGATGGGGCCGGACAGCCGCAGCCCCGCCACCGAGCACCCGGCCCCCAGCACGATGGCCCAGGGCAGCGGGTTGGACAAGGCGCCGCGCAGCGCGCGCAGCGCCGCCACCCGCGAGCCGTGGCCCGATGCCTCGTGCGCCTGCGCCAATGCGATGCACAGCGAGCTGGTGACGAAGAGATCGGCCAGCACGATGCAGATCACCGGCCCGGCCGCCGCCGGCCCGAGCAGCGCCACCATCAGCGGCACGCCCATGAAGCCGGTGTTCGGGAAGCTGGCCACCAGCGCGCCGAAGGCAGCGTCCTTCAGGCCCATCTGCGCATCGAGCGTCAGCGCGATGGTGACGAAGACGATGAGAAGCGCAGCCAGCAGCCAGGTCGCCAGCACGGCGGGGTTGAGCAGCTCGAAGATCGGCGTGTTCATGCCGAAGCGGAACAGCAGGCAGGGCAGCGCAAAGTACAGCACGAAGGCGTTGAGCCCGGGGATGGCGCTGTCCGGCAGCACGTGGCGGCGGCCGGCCAGGTAGCCCGCCAGCACCAGCGCGAAGAAAGGAACGGTGACGCCCAGGATGGCTTGCATGCCGGCGAAGTATCGTGTGGCCTGACCGCAGGAGTGCAGATGGCAAGTTCACGATCCTTTTCCAGCCGCCTGTGGGCGGGGCTGCGCTGGCTGTGGTGGCTGCTGGACGCGGGCCGGCGCGCCATGCTCAACGTCCTGATGCTGCTGCTGCTGGGCGCGTTGGCCTGGCTGCTGCTGCGTGGCGGGCCGCCGCCCTTGCAGGACAAGACCGCGCTGGTGCTGAACCCGCACGGCGCCATCCACGAGCAGTTCAGCGGCAGCGTGCGCGACAACCTGCTGAGCCAGGCGCGCGGCCAGCAGCAGGCCCAGACGCGGCTGCGTGACCTGCTGGCCGCGCTGGACGCCGCCGCGCAAGACCCGAAGATCAGCCACGCGGTGCTGGTGCTGGACGACATGGCCGGCGCCGGCCTGCCCACGCTGCGCGAGGTGGCCGCCGCCATCACCCGCTTTCGCGCCAGCGGCAAGCCGGTGGTGGCCTGGGCGTCGGGCTACGACCAGCGCCAGTTCTACCTGGCCGCCCATGCCGACACGGTGTGGATGCACCCGATGGGGCGGGTGCAGATCGAAGGCTTCGGCAGCTACCGCAGCTACTACAAGGACGCGCTGGACAAGCTGGGCATCACCGCCCATGTGCTGCGCGCCGGCCAGTACAAGAACGCCGAGGAATCCTTCGTCGCCAACGGCCCGTCGCCGCAGACACTGGAAGCCGATGCGCTGCTGCTCGACGCGATGTGGGCCAGCTACACCGGCGGCATCGAGCGCGCCCGCAAGCTGCCCGCCGGCAGCATCGACAAGCACCTGGCCGAGTTGCCCGAGCGGCTGGCCGCGGCCGGCGGCGACATGGCCAGGCTGGCGGTGCAGGACAAGCTCATCGACGGCCTGAAGACGCGCGACGAGATGCGCGCCGCGCTGGCCGAGCGCGGCGCGAAGGACGGCCAGAGCTTCCGCCAGGTGCCCTTCGAGGCGTATCTCGGCCGCATCAAGCAGCCGGGCGCCAGCGCGCTGGTCGGCGTGGTGGTGGCAGAAGGCAGCATCGGCGACGGCCAGGCCAGCGGCGGCGCCATCGGCGGGCTGTCCACCTCGGAGCTGATCCGCCGCGCGCGCGAAGACGCGCAGGTCAAGGCCATCGTGCTGCGCGTCGATTCACCCGGCGGCAGCGCCTTCGGCTCCGAACTCGTGCGCCGTGAGCTGGAGCTGGTGCGCCAGGCCGGCAAGCCGGTGGTGGTGTCGATGGGCGACGTGGCGGCCTCGGGCGGCTACTGGATCTCGACCGCGGCCGACGAAGTGATCGCCGACGAGACCACCGTCACCGGCAGCATCGGCGTGATCGCGATGCTGCCCACCGTGGAGCGCGCGCTCGACAAGATCGGCGTGCACACCGCCGGCCACACCACCGGCCAGCGCGCCAGCAGCTACGACCCGCGGCGCCCGCTGGCCGCGCGCGAGGAACAACTGATCCAGGCCGGCATCGACCATGTCTATGCCGACTTCACCGCGCGGGTGGCGGTGGCCCGCAAGAGCACGCCGGAGAAGATCAACGCCGTGGCGCAGGGCCGCGTCTGGACCGGCAGCCAGGCGCGCGAGCGCGGCCTTGTGGACCGCACCGGCAGCTTTGCAGACGCGATCCGGGCCGCTGCCACGCGGGCCGGTCTCGGCAACGCGGCCGACAGCTACCGCGTCGTCTATATCGAGCAGGAGCCGGGCCGCACCGAGCGGCTGCTGGCGCTGTTCGGCGGCACGCTGGCATCGGCACTCGGCCCTGGTGCGGACCTGATGCCCTGGCTGGCCGGCCTGCCCCCGGCCGTGTTGCGCGGCTTGCAGCAAGACCTGTCCGGCCTGCTGGAGGCGGCCACCGCGGGCAGACCGGTCGCGGCCATGGCCCATTGCCTGTGCAGCGCGCCCTGAGACGTTGAGAGGCAACCTCTGAGCCCTGGCATGACCGCTTTTCACGCCGCAGATTCGAACCCGATGCAAGCACGCAAAGCAAGCATGCGATGGCTGCGCCGGTGCCTGGCCGTCGCCGCGCTGGCCGTGCCGGCGCTGGCCCGTGCGGCAGACAAGCCGGACTGTTCACGCCCGCTCACGCTGGGCCTGCACGAGCATGGCCTGCTCTATTCCAGCCAGACCGGCGAGGGCATCGACAAGGACGTCGCCGACGAGATGGCGCGGCGCAGCGGCTGCCGCATCAGCACCGCGCTGATGCCGCGCGCACGCATCTGGCAGTTGATCGAATCCGGCGCGCTGGACTTCAGCCTGTCGGGCATCAGCAACGAGGCGCGCGAGCGCTTCGCCGCGTTTGCCTGGTACTTCTCGAACAAGTACTACCTGCTGGTGCGCAAAGATGCAGCGGTGCAGAAGCTGGCCGACTTTCAGAACAACCCGGCGCTCAAGCTGGGCGCCATCCGCAGCTTCCGCTACGGCCCCTTGGCCAACCGGCTGGTGGACCAGCTCGAAGAACAGCGCCGCGTCAGCCACGCCAGCAGCCTGGAGCCGCTGTACCAGGTGCTGCTGGACAACCGCGTGCAGGCGATGATCATCGAGCCCTTCGACGACCCCGCGCTGCAGAGTGCGCGCATCCGCGAGCAGACGGTGATCGTCGAATTCGACGACCCGCCTGTGCCGCACGGGCTGATCATGTCGCGCAAGGCGCTGGCGCCGGCACAGCTTGCAGCCTGGCGCGCGCTGGTGGACGAGATGCGTGCCGACGGCACGGTGCAGCGCATCTTCGAGAAGTACTTCAAGCCCGAACTGGCGCGCGCGATGACGCGCTTCTGACAAGAGGACCGGGTGGCGCTGAGACGGCTGTCCTTTCCCCGCTGGCCGCTGCTCTGGCCGCTGCTGGTGGGCGCCCTGTCGCTCGCCGCCACGGGCTGGCTGTGGCAGCACGAGCAGCAGACCCAGGGGCACAGGCTGCGCGACAACTTCGACTTCGCGCTGCGCCAGGCCGCCGCCCGCGTGGAGCAGCGGATGAACAGCTACGCGCAGATGCTGCGCGGCGCGCGCGGGCTATTCGAGGCGTCCGACAGCGTCAGCCGGGAAGACTTCGCCCGCTATGTCGATGCGCTGCTGGCCGGCGCCGACTTCGCCGGCCTGCGCGCCATCGCCTACGCGCCGCTGCTCAGCGCCGACCGCATCGAGGCGCACCTGGCGGCACAGCGCGCGGCCGGCCTGGCCGGCTACGGCATCCGCCCGCCCGGCCTGCGCGACTGGATGGCGCCGGTGCTCTATGCCGCGCCCGCGGTGGGCCAGACGCTGGCTGTGCTGGGGCAGGACCCGCTGGCCGACCCGGCACGCCGTGCTGCCATGCTGCAGGCGCGCGATGCCGGCGGCGCAGCCATCACCGGGCCATTGCAGTCCGCCGCCACGCCAGGGCCGGGGCCGGGGCCGGGTCAGCAGGCCGACGCCATCTTCCTGATGTTCATGCCTGTCTATGCCAAGGGCTTCGCCACCGACACCGTGGCGCTGCGCCGCGCCCATCTGCGCGGCTGGGTGGTGGCGAGCTTTCGCATCGCCGACATGATGTCCAGCCTCTACGGCGAAGGCACGCCGGGGCTGGACGTTCGTCTGCACGACGGCGTGGAAGTGACCGGCGCCACCTTGATGTATCCGGCATCCGCCGCGGCTGCCGCGCCCTTGAGGCCGGCCAGGTTCGAGGCGCAGGAGTACATCGGCTTCGCCGGCCACACCTGGACGGTGTCGGTGCGCAGCCAGCCCGAATTCGAGCGGCAGTACAGCAGCGACTCTCCGCGCGTCATTGCCATCGCCGGTGGCGGCCTGAGCCTGTTGCTGGCGCTGCTGACCTGGCAGCTCGTGACCGCCCGCGAGCGCGCCCACGCCGCCGCCCGCGCAATGACGCGCGAGCTGCGCGACGGCGCGCAGCGCTACCGCCGCATCGTCGAGACCGCCAGCGAAGGCATCTGGATGGTCGATGCCGCGGGCAACACCAGCTTCGTGAACCCGAAGATGCAGCAGTTGCTGGGCTACAGCGCCGCCCAGATGCTGGGCCGGCCGTGGGCCGACTTCATGGACGCCGCCGACGGCGTGGCGGTGGACGGCGCCGGGCGCCAGCCCGGCGAGCTGCGCCTGCGGCGCAAGGACGGCAGCGATCTCTGGGCCACGCTGTCCACCAGCGCCATCACCGCGGCCGACGGCAGCCACGCCGGTGTGCTGGCGATGGTGACCGACGTGACAGAGCGCCGCCTGGCCGAGAGCCGGCGCGCGCTGCTCGAAGGCCAGTTGCGCCAGTCACAGAAGATGGAGGCCATCGGCACGCTGGCCGGCGGCATTGCGCACGACTTCAACAACATCCTGGCGGCCATCCTGGGCAACGTGGCGCTGTTGCGGCAAGACCTGGGCGACACGCACGCAGCCGACACCCGGCTGCGCCAGATCGCCCAGGCCGGCGAGCGGGCGCGCAGCCTGGTGCAGCAGATCGTCGCTTTCAGCCGCCAGCAGCCGCAGGCGCTGGTGGTGCAGCCACTGCGGCCACTGATGGAGGAGACGGTGCGCCTGCTGCGCGCCACGCTGCCGGCGCGGGTGGAGCTGGAAACGCGCTTCAGCGACGCGCCGCTGGCCGTCGGCGCCGATGCCACGCAGTTCCAGCAGGTGCTGATGAACCTGTGCACCAACGCCTGGCATGCGCTGGACGGCGGCGCCGGGCGCATCGTCATCGGGCTGGACGCGGCGGCGCCAGACGGCGTGCCGCAGGCGCATGTCTGGGTCAGCGACAACGGCTGCGGCATGGACGAGGCCACGCGCCAGCGCGTCTTCGAACCGTTCTTCACCACCAAGCCGGTGGGCCAGGGCACGGGGCTCGGCCTGGCGGTGGTGCATGGCATCGTCAGCTCGCACCAGGGCAGCATCAGCGTGCACAGCGTGCCCGGGCAGGGCAGCAGCTTCGAGATGCTGTTTCCGCTGGCCGTGCCGCCCCAGGCGCAACCGGCCGCCCAGCCGGCGCCAGCGGCCCAGCCGCGGGGCGGCGGCGAGCATGTGCTGTACGTGGACGACGACCCGGTGATGGCCTTGATGGTGGAAGCGCTGCTGCGCCGGCTGGGCTACCGCGTCAGCGCGCTGTGCGACCCGCGCGAGGCACTGGCGCTGCTGCGGCGCGACCCGGCCGCCATCGACGTGCTCGTCACCGACTTCAACATGCCCGAGCTGTCGGGCCTGGACCTGGCGCGCGAAGCGGGCGCACTGCGGCCCGCGTTGCCCGTGGTGCTGACCTCGGGCTTCGTCTCGGAAAGCCTGCGCGCCGAGGTGGCGGCGGCCGGCGTGCGCCATGTGATGCAGAAGGAATTCACGCTCGAACAGCTCGGCGGCATGGTGCAGCGCGCGCTGGCGCAAGCGCCCGTGGCTGCGCCGGTGATCGCGCCCGTGAACCCGCTGTAGGACCGCGGCTACGCCGGGCCGGGGCCGGGTCTGCCTGCGGACGCGGCGAAAACGGCGTCCAATCGGCGCATGATCAGAATCGAATTGAATGTCGAGCTGAACTACGAGGTGGATGCGCAGGGCGCCGACTTCGTGTTCAACATCCACGCCGCACACACGGCCAGCCAGACCGTCTCTGCCGAGAGCCTTCAGCTCAGCCAGCCGCTGACGCCGCGCATCCACACCGACCTGGCCACCGGCAACCGCTACATGCGGCTGCGTGCGCAGCCCGGGCCGTTGCGCGTGTCTTACGCAGCCACGGTCGATATCGTGCACTACCGCGCCGACCCGGCCTCCATTGCCGAGGTGCCGGTGCACCAGTTGCCGCCCGAGACCATGGGCTACATCTACCCCAGCCGCTACTGCCAGTCGGACCGTCTGCTGAAGCTGGCGCACAACGAGTTCGGCCAGCTCTGGCAGGGCTATGCAAGGGTGCGGGCCATCCGCGACTGGGTGACGAGCCACATCGCCTTCACCTCCAACACCAGCAATGCCAACACCTCGGCGGTGGACACGCTGATCGAACAGGTCGGCGTCTGCCGCGACTTCGCGCATTTGATGATCGCGCTGTGCCGGGCCTGCAACATCCCGGCGCGCTTTGCCACCGGCACCGACTACGGCGCCGACCCGCAACTCGGCCCGCCCGACTTCCACGCCTATGTCGAGGTCTATCTGGCCGACCGCTGGTACCTGTTCGACCCCTCGGGCACCGCCATTCCGATGGGTCTGGTGCGCTTCGGCACCGGGCGTGACGCGGCCGACGTGGCCTTTGCCACCATCTTCGGCGGCGTCAAGTCACAGGCACCGATGATCCATGCCTGGGCGGTGGAAGACCTTGCACGCGGCGCGGTGCTGCCGCACCACTGCCAGGAAGCACTGTCCACCGACGCCGGGCCGCCGCGCCTCAACGACGCCTGAAGATGCGCTGCCACCAGCGCAGCGGCGGGGCCGCTGCGCTGGGTGCTGTCGGCGTGGCCGACACGGGCGCTGAAGCAGGCGCCACGGCGGCCGCCGGCAGCGCCACGGCAGGGGCTGCGAACAGCGCGCGCAACGCAGCCATGTCCTGCGGGCGCTGCTGCGGCCACAGCGCCAGGCCGGCGTCGATGGCGGCCAGCAGCGGCTGCCCATAGCGCCCGGCGGCGGCTTGCGCGGCGGGCCGCAGATCGTCCTTCACCACCCGGGCGATGGCCGACGGCGGCAGCCTGCCCACCACGGCCGCGTACAGCACGGCGCACAGCGCATAGACGTCGGTCCACGGGCCCTGGCGCAGCGACAGCTCGCCGTCGTATTGCTCCACCGGCGAGTAGCCCGGCTTCAGGATCGCAGTCAGGTTCTGCGTGGCGTCGCTGATCACGCGCCGCGCGGCGCCGAAGTCCAGCAGCAGCGGCCGGGGCCGCTGTTCGAGGAAGCTGGCGCTCTGCTTGTGGTGCAACAGCAGGATGTTGTCTGGCGCCACGTCCCTGTGGAAGCAGTTGGCCTGGTGCAGCGCAGCCAGCGCGGCCATCAGCTCGTCGGCCAGCACGCGCAGCCAGGCCTCGCCGGGCGGCGTGCCCAAGTTGGCCAGCCACCGGGTCAGCGTCAGCCCCTGGTAGTAGGGCATCACCATGTAGGCGCTGCCGTTGTCGGCCCAGAAGCGATAGACCTTGACCAGCGCCGGGTGGTCGAAAGAGGCCAGCAGGCGCGCCTCGTTGATGAAGCTGTGCAGGCCCAGGTCGAAGTGCTGGCGGTGGTTGGGGCTGCGCGCCAGCACCTCGCCGCGCGGGCCGCGCACCGCCAACGCGGCGGGGATGTACTCCTTGATCGCCACCAGCCTGTCGAGCCGCGTGTCGCGCACCCGATAGACGATGCTGAAGCCGCCCACGCCCACCAGCCCTTCGATCACGAACTCCTGCAGCCGCGTGCCCACCGGCAGCTCGCTGCCGATGTCGCGGCGCGGCAGGAGCTGGGTCTTCTCGAACCCGGCAGGCAACGGCCGCCCGGGCGGCAGCGGCGTCATCCGTCAGGCCCGCTGCGGGCCGGGGCGGCCGGCTTCCACCACGAAGCGGGCCAGCGTCTGGATGCCGCTGCGCGGGTCACGCGCATCGTCCAGGCCGAGCAACTGCGCCTGCAACTGCCTGCCCGTCAGCGTGAAGCGCACCGTGCCGCGGCGGTCGCTGCGCGCCAGCCTGACGTGCGGGTTGAACGGCAGAGCCGCGTCCAACTGCGCCTGCGGCTGCGACAGGCTGGTGATCGAGGTGCCGCAGAACTCGCTGGCGACGACGGGCGACTTGGCATCGTCGAAGTCGGGCTTCAGGTCTGCGACGTAATGGCTGTGCACGTCGCCGCCCAGCACCACCACGCCGGGCACCCGCTTGTCGGCCACGGTTGCCAGCAGGCGCCGGCGGGCATGCGGGTAGCCGTCCCAGCCGTCGGTCCAGGCCGTGCCGCCGTCGTGGGTGTCCTCGCGCGAGAAGCGGGCCATCAGCGTCTGCTGGGCGAGCAGGTTCCACGGGCGCGCCAGGTCCCAGCCGTCGGCCAGCCAGCGCTCCTGCGCGGCGCCGAGCAGGCTGCGCCGGGGGTCTGCCAATGCGGCGCAGTCTTTCACGCGCACGGTGCCGGAGCCGCCGCGGCCGGGCGGCTGGCAGGCCTGCGGGTCGCGCATCTGGCGGTCGTCGAGCAGGTGGATGCGCGCCAGGCGGCCCCAGTCGAGGCGGCCGAACATGCGCATCTCGCCGCCCCTGTCCAGGTTCACCGGGCGTGCTGCCTTGGCCAGCGGCATGTGCTCCCAGTAGGCCTGGTAGGCGGCGGCGCGCTGGCGGGCGAAGTCGGCCTGCAGGTCCTGCCCTTGCAGGCCGGCATAGTCGTTGTCCACCTCGTGGTCGTCCCACACCAGCAGCCAGGGGCAGGCGGCGTGGGCGGCCTGAAGCGCGGGGTCGCTCTTGTGCAGCGCGTAGCGGGCGCGGTAGTCGTCCAGCGTGCGCACCCTGCCGCCTTCGTGCGGACGCAGGGCGTCCTTGCCGCTGGCGTACTCGTAGATGTAGTCGCCCAGGAAGAGCAGCATGTCCAGCGGCTCGGCGGCCGCGTGGCGCCACGCGGCGTAGTGGCCCACGTCCCAGCGCTGGCAGCTCGCGATGGCGAAGTCGAGCTGCGCCACCGCGGCACCCACAGCCGGCGCGGTGCGCGTGCGGCCTGCCGGGCTTTGCTGCCCCAGCGCGCTGAAGCGGTACCAGTACCAGCGCGCCGGCTCCAGGCCGGCCGGCTCGGCGTGCACGCTGTGCGCGTCGGCGGCCTGGGCCGTCTCGACGCCACGGGCGGCGATGTGGTTGAAGGCTTCGTCGTGCGCCAGCTCCCAGCGCACTTCAGCCTGCGCCGGCAATGCAGCGCCGGTCAGCCGCGTCCACAACACCATGCCCGCGGCGTGCGGCTGGCCGCTGGCGACGCCGAGCGCAAAGCGCGGCGCGTCGGCAGCGCGGGCGTGGCGGATGAACAGCGGGCCGCTGCCGGCGGCCAGCGCCAGCGTCAGGAGGTGGCGCCGGGTCTGCATCCCGAGCGCCGCGGGTCAGGCCGCCAGCAACTGCGAAAACAACGGGTCGTGCCGCGTGCGCGGCCGGTAGCCGCCGACGCGCCGGGCGATCTCTGCAATGTGCTCCGGCGTGGTGCCGCAGCAGCCGCCGGCAATGTTGAGGAAGCCGCTCTTCGCGAACTCTTCCATCAGCGCGCCCGTGACCGGTGGCGTCTCGTCGAAACCGGTCTCGCTCATCGGGTTGGGCAGGCCGGCGTTCGGGTAGCAACTGATGAAGGTGTCGCCGGCCACCTTGGCCAGTTCTTCGATGTAGGGCCGCATCAGCGCCGCGCCGAGCGCGCAATTCAGGCCCACGGCGAGTGGCCGCGCGTGGCGCACCGAGTGCCAGAAGGCCGCCACCGTCTGGCCCGAAAGAATGCGGCCTGACGCATCGGTGACGGTGCCGGAGACGATGACGGGCAGCCGCTCGCCGGTGTCGTCCATCAGTTCGTCGAGCGCGAAGATCGCGGCCTTGGCGTTCAGCGTGTCGAAGATCGTTTCCACCAGGAACAGGTCGCAGCCGCCTTCCAGCAGCCCCTCGGCCTGCTCGCGGTAGGCGGCGCGCAACTGGTCGAAGCTGACGTTGCGCGCGCCGGGGTCGTTGACGTCGGGGCTGATGCTGGCGGTGCGCGGCGTGGGCCCCAGGGCGCCGGCCACGAAGCGCGGCTTGTCGGGCGTGCCGGCAGCGTCGGCAGCGGCGCGGGCGATCTGTGCTGCGGCCACGTTGAGCTCGCGCGCCACATGGCCCAGGCCGTAGTCTTCCTGCGCGATGCTGGTGGCGCCGAAGGTGTTGGTCTCCAGGATGTCGGCACCGGCGGCCAGGTACTGGTCATGGATCTGGCGGATCACGTCGGGCCGCGTCAGTTGCAGCAGATCGTTGTTGCCCTTTAGGTCCTTGCCGTGGTCGCGGAAGCGGGCACCGCGAAAGTCGGCCTCGGTGAGCTTGTAACGCTGGATCATCGTGCCCATGGCGCCGTCGATGACGGCAATGCGGCGTTGCAGGATGGCGGGCAGCGCCTGGCCGCGGGTGTAGGGTGCCGATTTCATGGTTCCAATTATCGCGATCTATTGGACTGGTGACATGTCGCAAGTTGACAACCTGATCATCGAGCACCTCAAAGCGCTGCGCGCCGAAGTGGCTGCCGTGAAGGCCGACACGGCCGAGATCAAGCAGCGGCTCATCAGCCACGACAACGCGCTGCCCGACCTGCGCCGCGCCGACGTGCATGGGTTCGAAGACCAAGCGCGGCAGCAACTCAGCATCGACAAGCTGGCCGAGCGCATGCAACTTATCGAAGCGCGTCTCGAACTGAGCTGACGCCGCGCGGGCGACCGCCCGCACACTGGCATCATCGCGTCGCAACACCAAGGAGCGGTTCAGCGATGTGTGCCAGCAAAGTGGCCGACGGCAAGCAGCGCGGCTGGATCGTGCCGATCGGCGGTGCCGAAGAGAAAGAGAACGCGCCGCAGATCCTGCGCCGCTTCGTGCAACTGTGCGGTGGCGACAACGCCGACATCGTGGTCGTGCCCACGGCCAGCCAGGTGAGCGACACCGGCGCCCGCTACGAGCGCATCTTCGGCGACCTGGGCGCCGGCCGCGTGACGGCGCTGGACTTCGACACCCGGCGCGACTGCAACGAGCCCGGCCGCCTGCAACGCCTGCAACGCGCCAGCGGCGTGTTCTTCACCGGCGGCAACCAGTTGCGGCTGTCCACGTTGCTCGGCGGCACGCCGGTGGCAAAAGCCGTGCGCGCGATGAACGCCGCGGGCGTGCATGTGGCCGGCACCAGCGCAGGCGCGGCCTTCATCAGCGAGCACATGATCGCCTTCGGCGACGAGGGCTCCACGCCGGTTGCCGGCTCGGTGCGGCTGGCGCCTGGCCTCGGGCTGACCAACCGCTTCATCATCGACCAGCACTTCCGCCAGCGCGACCGGCTCGGCAGGCTTCTCACCGCGCTGGCCTACAACCCGTTTGCGGTGGGCGTCGGGCTGGACGAAGACACCGCCGCGTTCATCGCGCCCGACAACACGCTCAGCGTGGAAGGCAGCGGCGCCATCACGGTGGTGGACGCGGCGGAGGTGGAGTTCTCGTCGATGGACAGCGTGAATGAAGGCCGGCCGGTGTGCCTGCTGGGCGTGAAGCTGCACATCCTGACGCAGGGCGCCACGTTCAACCTGCACAGCCGCAAGGCGGATGCGGGGAGTCTGGTGCGCAACAAAGCTTGACCGCGCAAGTCCGCTTCATGCGGCCGCCGGATTCAAGTGCCAGGCAAACCCGCTTGGCCGCCGTTGAACCAAGCTGAATCGAAGCCGGAAGCCAACGTGATCGGGCACGCTCTGGACTGCCCAGCATCGGCCAGGCGCCGCGCCCATCGACACAAGGTCTGCTCATCGGCGGACAACAAGAACGGTATGGCCTCGCAATCAGCCTGCGCAATGAGCTTGAGATCGTCCTTCACGGTGCCGCGTTGGCCTTGCGTTTGGGCGCCATCGCCGCGAAGCCACCGGAAGAAATGCCCGGCCTGAACGGCATGATCGAAATTGAACGGCAGCACCACGAAGTTGTGCAGTGGCAACGAGTCGATAGGCTGCCCGACCTGAAATTCCGAGATGACGATGGTGGACAAATGCAGGGGCACATTGCGCTGCAAGGCCTCGCGGTAGTAAGCCGTGGCGGCTTCGTGGTGCTGGCGTTCCGGGTTGACCAGCGTGATGAGAAAACTGGTGTCGAGCAAGAACCCGCTCATTCACGGTGGCCCCGCAGCGATTCGACCCACGCCGAAGCGTCGCCGACGTCGTTCCAGGCCTGCCGCCCCTGTTCGGTCATGCGCCGGAACTCGTCTTCGTCGAATCGCGGTTCATGGTCCACGAACTCGATCAATCGCGCATTGCGGTGCTCCCGCGTGGCGACGTTGTACTCGGCCGCGACACGCACCATGCTGGTCTTGTACAGACGATTGATCTTGTCCTCGCGCAGAACGGCCCGGTCGGCATCGATCGTCAGCCGCTCCCCGCTGGTCAACCGGATGTGCGCGTTGACCCGGTCGCTACCGCCAATGTCTTCGACCTCCCCCTGCCAATACCGCTCCACCTTCACCCACTGATCGGCAGCAACAAGGCGAAAGTCAGTGGCATGGCTGATGAGCACAGGGGCGACCAGTGCTGGTGAGCTGATTTCGATGCTGACGTCGCGCGTTTTGCGCGCCCGCGCTTGCCAGCGTTCGAACACACCCCGCCGCCTTGTTGCAATCCCGTCGAGCTGCTGCGAGACGCTCATGCAACGCAGATTGGCGAAGAGCACCGGGTCGGCCAGGGGCTCGGTACGCAGCGCCAGTGATCCATCGACGACAGCCACCTCGACACGGCTCGCCTGCGCTTTGCTGCCCTCACCGCGGATCACGTCGGCCACGTCGTCGGCAAACGCTTTCAGCAGAGCCAGCGGCACGCGCTGCGGCGACACCGCATAGCCGGCGCTCTCGTCGTGCAACTTGAACAGGATGGGTTCTGCCTTCACGCGCGCATTCTTGCGCAGACCGGGAAAACCCGCCTTGGGGTTAGCGCGGGCCGGCCTTCAGCGCCTCGACGATGCGCATGGTGTCCACGCTGACCCGTGCCACCCGTGCCAGCAGCGTGATGACCCGCTCCTTGTGGTCTTTGAGCCGGTATGTGTCGAACTTCTCGCGGATCGTCGGGTCCTTCGGCTTTGTCTCCCCCGTGCTTCTCGTGCAGGCGACTGGAGGATAGCGGCGCGCTAGCATCGAATCGTTGGAACTGCCCTGGGGAGCGAGCTTGAGAATCCTGGAACGCAACGTCTATGTCGGCCCGTCGCTCTACGCCCACTTCCCTGTCATCAAGGTGCTGCTCGACCTGGGCGAACTCGAAGCCTGGCCCACCGGCAGGCTGGGGCCGGCCTATGTCGATGGCCTGGTGGCCGCGCTGCCCAGCCTTCAGGAGCACGGCTGCTCGTACCGCACGGCCGGCGGGCTGATCCGCCGCATGCGCGAGGATGACGGCACCTGGCTCGGCCATGTCTTCGAGCATGTCGCCATCGAGCTTCAGAACATTGCCGGCGAAGACGTGAGCTTCGGCAAGACGCGCAGCGTCGATGGGCAGCCCGGCGTCTATACCGTCGTCTATGAATACGCGCAGCGCGACGAGGGCATCGAGGCCGGCGCGCTGGCGCTCAGGCTGTTGTGCTCGCTGCTGCCGCCGGCACTGCGGCACCTGTGCCCGAAGGACAGCGTGCCCGACGGCTGGGACTGGCCGGCAGCGCGCGACGACTACATCCGCTATGCGCAGCGCCGCGCACTCGGCCCGTCCACCGCGTCGCTGGTGAAGGCGGCCGAGGAGCGCAACATCCCCTGGCTGCGGCTGTCCGAGCAAAGCCTGATCCAGCTCGGCCACGGCAAGTGGCAGCAGCGCATCCAAGCGACGGTCACCGGCCGCACCAGCTACATCGCAGTGGAGCTGGCGCAGGACAAGGAAGAGACCAACAAGATCCTGGCCAACTGCGGCCTGCCGGTGCCGCGGCAGGAGCTGGTGCGCACGGCCGAGCGCGCCGCGATGGCCGCCGAGCGGCTGGGCTAC
Organism: uncultured Rubrivivax sp.; assembly: GCA_964244245.1. Taxonomy (GTDB): domain Bacteria; phylum Pseudomonadota; class Gammaproteobacteria; order Burkholderiales; family Burkholderiaceae_C; genus Rubrivivax. The sequence continues at coordinate 30,132 of CAXTHW010000033.1, forward strand.
CCGGTCGTCACCAAGCCTTTCAACGGCAACCACGGGCGCGGCATTTCCATCGGGCTGAAGAACAACGACGAGGTGCGCGCCGGCTTCAAGGCGGCGGCCGAGCATTCCAGCTCCGTCATCGTCGAGACCTTTCTGCAAGGGCAGGACCACCGGCTGCTGGTGGTCAACGGCGAGCTGGTGGCTGCCACGCTGCGCACGCCGGGCCAGGTGGTGGGCGACGGCGTGCACGACGTGAAGACGCTGGTGGAGCAGGTCAACCTCGACCCGCGGCGCGGTGTGGGCCACGAGAAGGTGATGACGCGCATCGAACTCGACGCGCAGGCCGAGATGATGCTGGCGCGGCAATCGCTCACCTTCGATTCGGTACCTGCCAACGGCCAAACCGTGCTGCTGCGCAGCACCGCCAACCTGTCCACCGGCGGCACCGCCACCGACGTGACCGACGTCATCCACCCCGACAACCGCGACATGGCGGTGCGCGCCATCACCGCCATCGGGCTGGACGTCGGCGGCGTGGATTTCCTCTGCCCCGACATCACCGAAAGCCACAAGGCGGCCGAGAACGCCGGCTCGGGCATTTGCGAGGTCAACGCCGCGCCGGGCTTTCGGATGCATGTGGCGCCCAGCGTCGGCACCCCGCGCGACGTGGCCGGGCCGGTGATCGACATGCTGTTCCCGGCCGGCTCGCCGTCACGCGTGCCGATTGCCGCCATCACCGGCACCAACGGCAAGACGACGACATCGCGCATGCTGGCGCACATCGCCAAGATGGCCGGCTTCACGCCGGGGCTGACCACGACCGACGGCGTCTATATCGACGGCCAGCGCACGGTGGAAGGCGACATGACCGGCCCGGTGGCCACGCGCATGGTGCTGGCCGACCCGACCATCGACATCGCCGTGCTGGAGGTGGCGCGCGGCGGCCTGCTGCGCGCCGGCATGGGCGTGCCCCACGTCAACGTGGGCGCGGTGCTCAACGTGCAGAGCGACCATCTCGGCCTCAAAGGCATACAGACGCTGGAAGACCTGGCCGAGGTCAAGCGCATCATCGTCGAGGTGGCGCAAGACTGCGCGGTGCTCAACGCCGACGACGTGAACGTGATCCGCATGTCGGCCCACACAGACGCCAAACATCTCTGTTATGTCACGCTCAACCCGCAGCATTCGGTGGTGCGCGAGCACATCCGCGCCGGGGGCCGCGCCTGCGCGCTGGAGGCCGGCGTCAACGGCCAGATGATCACGCTCTACGACAAGGGCGGCCACATCCCGCTGATGTGGACGCACCTGATCCCCGCCACTCTCGAAGGCCGCGCGCTGCACAACGTGCAGAACGCGATGTTCGCTGCCGCGCTGGCCTTCAGCCTCGGCATCAAGCTCGACCCCATCCGCCAGGGCCTGCGCACCTTCGACACCACGTTCTTCCAGGCGCCGGGGCGCATGAACGTCTATGACGAGCACCCGTTCAAGGTGATCTTCGACTACGCGCACAACGCGCATGCGGTGGGCATGATGGCCGACCTGGCGCAGCGGCTGGACGTGCGCGGCCAGCGCATCGTGGTGGTGGCCGGCCCCGGCGACCGGCGCGACGAGGACATCCGCGCGATTGCCGAGCAGGTGGCCGGCCGCTTCGACCACTACATCTGCCGCCGCGACGACGCCCTGCGTGGCCGGGCCGGCGACGAGGTGCCCAACATGATTGCTGCGGTGCTGCGCGAGCGCGGCGTGCCCGGCAGCGCCATCGAAATCATTCCCGACGAACAGCAGGCCATCGATGCAGCCTTGCGCCGCGGCCAGCCGGGCGACCTGCTGCTGGTCTTCGCCGATGCACTGACGCGCTCCTGGAAGCAGGTGACCAAGTTCAAGTCGGTGGCCGAGCCGATGCTGGTGCGCGCCGCGGCGCCTGCCCGCGCGGTGGTGGAAGACACGGCGCCGGCAGTCGAAGAGGCCAGCTTCGAGGCCGCAGGCTTCGTGCGTGACGAGCGGGGGCTGCGCTTTGTCGGCGAAGCCGCCGACTGAGCCGGAGCCGCGCCACGGCTTCGAGGATTCGCGGCGGCTGACGGGGCCGAACCGCTACTTCGCCGGCACCGCCGCGATCCTCACGCCGCTGGGCGCCGACGCCGACGACCCGGCCGCCCATGCACGCTGGGCTGCACGCGTGCAGGCCATCTGCGCGGCGCTCGGCTGGCCCGACCCGGCGCCGCTGGCGCAGCGCCACTGCGGCGGCACGCTGCTGGTGTTTGCCGCGCCGGCCGACCGGTTGATGACCGCGACCGAGGTGAACGAATGGGCCTGGGAGCAGGCGTCCAGCGACACCAGCTTCGATCTGGCGCATGGCCTGGCGCATGACCTGGCGCATGACCTGGGTGCGCAGGCACCAGCGGTGTTTGCCGAGCGCGCCGCGGCCGAGCGCCGGCCGGCGCTGGCCGCGTTGCGGCAGCATGCAGCGGCGCGCGGCCTGCCGGTCTTCACCGACGACGACGCGCTGTCCATCGGCGCCGGCAGCGGCAGCCGCAACTGGCCGCTGGACGCGCTGCCCGCCGCGGTGGACTGGCATCTGCTGCACGACATTCCGACCGCGCTGGTGGCCGGCTCCAACGGCAAGACCACCACCGTGCGGCTGCTGGCCGCGATGGCCGCGGCCCACGGGCTGCACAGCGGCTATTGCTGCACCGAGGGCGTCTTCATCGGCGGCGTGCAGCAGGCCGAGGGCGACTACGCCGGCCCGGCAGGCGCACGCCGGGTGCTGCGCGACGGCCGGGTGCAAGCGGCGGTGCTGGAAACAGCGCGCGGCGGCATCCTGCGCCGCGGCCTGGCGGTGCGGCGCGCCGACGTGGCAGTGGTCACCAACATCAGCCCCGACCACCTGGGCGAGTACGGCATCGACACCGCCGACGACCTGGCCGACGTGAAGCTGGTGGTGGCGCGCGCGGTGCGCGAGCGCGGCACGCTGGTGCTGAACGCCGACGACCCGCTGCTGCTGGCGCGCGCCGCGCTGCACCCGCATGCGCAGGGCCGGCGGGCGCTGTTTGCACTGGCCCACGCGAACCCGCAACTCGAAGCACTGCGTGTTGCCAGCGCTGCCGCAGTCGCCGCAGTTGCCGCAGTTGCCGCGGTTGCCGCAGGCGCCGCAGTTGCCGGCTCGTCACAGGGCAGCGCCACCTGCGGTGTGCAGCAAGGCCGCCTGCTGCTGTGGCATGGCGGCGCGCTGCACGACCTGGGCGCCGTGGCCGCGATGCCGGTCACGCTGGGTGGCGCGGCACCGCACAACACCGCCAACGCCGCCGCCGCCGCGCTGGCCGCCGCCTGCATGGGCATCGCGCCGCGCACCATCGCGGCCACGCTGCTGCGCTTCGGCAGCGCGCCGGGCGACAACCCCGGCCGGCTGGAGCGCTGGCAGCACCGCGGCGCCACGGTGCTCATCGACTACGCGCACAACCCCGACGGGCTGGCCCAACTGCTGACCGTCGCGCGCGCCCTGAAGCCGCGCCGCCTGGGCCTGCTGCTGGGCCAGGCCGGCAACCGCGACGACGCTGCCATCGCGGCGCTGGCGCGCACCGCGGCCGGCTTTGCGCCCGACCTCGTCGTCGTCAAGGAGCTGCCGGCGATGCTGCGCGGCCGCCCGCCGGGCGCCGTGCCGGCTTTGCTGAAAGGCGAACTCGGCGGCTTGCAGGTGCTCGACGAGCCCGACGAAGAAGCCGCTGCAATGCGCCTGCTGGCCTGGGCCGGGCCTGGCGACGTGGTGGTGCTGCCGGTGCACACCGCCGCGGTGCGGGCGCGCGTGGCACGGTTCCTGCGTAGTGCTGACCTTCCTGAAGGAGACACCTGATGCCCCACAACAAGCGACGCCTTCTGCAACTGGCCACGCTCTGCACCGTCGCCACGCTGGCACTGCCCGCCGCTGCGCAGACGGCGCTGGACGACATCCTCAAGTCCAAGCTCATCAAGATCGCGATCCCGACCGACTACCCGCCCTACGGCTTCGTCGGCCCCGACATGGCGCCGCAGGGGCTGGACATCGACACCGCGATGCTCATTGCCGCCAAGCTGGGCGTGAAGGCCGAGCTGGTGCCCGTGACCAGCGCCAACCGCATTCCCTACCTTCAGACGAAGAAGGCCCACCTCGTCATTTCCACGCTCGGCAAGAACCCCGAGCGTGAGAAAGTCATCGACTTCAGCGCCGCCTACTCGCCCTTCTTCCAGGCGGTGTTTGCACCCAAGAGCCTGTCGATCAAGAGCTTTGCCGACCTGTCGGGCAAGAGCATCGCCGTGACGCGCGGCGCGATGGAAGACCAGGAGCTGGCCAAGGTGGCGCCGCCCAACGTGGACGTCAAGCGATTCGAGGACAACAACGCCACCGTGGCCGCCTTCGCCTCCGGCCAGACGCAGGCCATTGCGATGGGCGCGTCGGTGGCGGGCACGCTGATGCAGAAGAATCCGCAGCTCGGCACCGAGTACAAGCTGCTGCTGAAGGACAGCCCCAACTTCATCGGCGTGGCCAAGGGCGAAGACAAGCTGCGGCTGAAGGTGGACGAGATCATCGCCGCGGCCAAGAAGAGCGGCGACATCGACAAGATGGCGCAGAAGTGGCTGGGCCGCCCGGCCGGCAACCTGCCCGAGTGATGGCTGCGCAGGCACCAGCATGATCTTCGACTTCGGCGCCGTTCTCGCCGAGTGGCCGCTGCTGGTCAAGGGCGTGGTCTGGACTCTCGGCCTGACGCTGGTGGCCACGCTCATCGGCATGGTGGTGGGCGTGGCCTTCGCATGGGTGCGCGCCAGCGGGCCGCCGTGGCTGCGCTGGGTGGTGGGCACCTATGTCGAACTGGTGCGCAACACGCCGTTCATCGTGCAGCTCTTCTTCATCTTCTTCGGGCTGCCGTCCATCGGCGTGAAGCTGTCGCCCGAAACGGCGTCGATCATCGCGATGGTGGTCAACTTGAGCGCCTACGCCACCGAGATCGTCCGCGCCGGGCTTCAGGCCACGCCGCGCGGCCAGGTGGAAGCAGCGCAAAGCCTGGCGCTGGACCGCTGGCAGATCTTCACCCGCGTGGTGCTGCCGCCGGCACTGCGCAAGGTGTGGCCTGCGATGGTCAGCCAGATCGTCATCGTGATGCTGGGCTCGGCCGTCTGCGGGCAGATCAGCACGCAGGAACTGAGCTACGCCGCCAACCTCATCCAGAGCCGCAACTTCCGCGCGTTCGAGGCCTTCATCATCGCTACGCTGATCTATCTGGCACTGTCTGTGGGCGTTCGGCAACTGCTGAACTGGGCCGGCCCGCGCTTTCTCTTCGGCAGGTGAACGATGGTCGAGTTCACCCTCTGGGACATCGTGCGCAACCTGCTGCTGGCGGCGCGCTGGACGGTGGCGCTGTCGCTCATCGCCTTCATCGGCGGCGGCCTGGTCGGCATGTTGCTGCTGGTGGCGCGGCTGGCCAAATGGCCCGGCGCAGAGCGCATGGTGTCGTTGTACGTGCAGCTCTTCCAGGGCACGCCGCTGCTGATGCAGCTCTTCCTGGCCTACTTCGGCATTGCCCTTTTCGGCATCGAAACCTCGGCCTGGTTTGCTGCGTCGCTGGCGCTCACGCTCTACACCAGCGCCTTTCTCACCGAGATCTGGCGCGGCTGCGTGGCCAGCATCCCCAAGGGCCAGTGGGAGGCGGCGCAAAGCCTGGCGCTCAACTTCGGCGAGCAGTTGCGCCACGTGGTGCTGCCGCAGGCGCTGAAGATCGCCGTGCCGCCGACGGTGGGCTTTCTGGTGCAGGTGGTGAAGGGCACGGCGCTGGCGTCGGTGATCGGCTTCATCGAACTCACCAAGGCCAGCAGCATGATCAGCAACGCCACGTTCAAGCCCTTCGTCGTCTATAGCTGCGTGGCGGCGATGTACTTCGTGCTGTGCTTTCCGGTCAGCGTGTTCGCCAAGGTTCTGGAAAGGAAGCTGCATGCTGCCCACCGTTGAAGCCGATGTCCGGCATGCCGCCGCCCCGGGCGTGGCAGAAGCGCCCATCGTGCAGATCACTGCGCTGCGCAAGAGCTACGGCACGAACGAGGTGCTCAAGGGCATCGACCTCGACGTCAGGCGCGGCGAGGTCATCGCCATCATCGGCAAGAGCGGCTCGGGCAAGAGCACGCTGCTGCGCTGCATCAACGGGCTGGAGGTGTTCCAGCAGGGCGCACTGTCCGTCGCCGGCCAGCCGCTGCTGCACGACAACGCCGCCGCGATGCGCACGCTGCGCCAGCATGTGGGCATGATCTTCCAGGGCTTCAACCTCTTCCCCCACCTGAGCGTGGGGCGCAACGTGATGCTGGCGCCCACGCTGGTCAAGCGCAAGGGCGCCGTCGAGGCGGCCGAGGCCGCGCGCGCGCTTCTCAAGCGCGTGGGCCTGTCCGAGAAGTTCGACGCGATGCCGGAGCAACTGTCCGGCGGCCAGCAGCAGCGCGTGGCCATCGCGCGGGCACTCGCGATGGAGCCGGCCGTGCTGCTGTGCGACGAGATCACCAGCGCACTCGACCCCGAGCTGGTGGGCGAGGTGCTGCGCGTGGTCGAGGGCCTGGCCGACGACGGCATGACACTGCTGATGGTGACGCACGAAATGAGCTTCGCGCGCAAGGTGAGCGACCGCGTGATCTTCATGCACCAGGGCCGCGTGCACGAGATGGGGCCGCCGGCCTCGCTGTTCGGCCAGCCGCAGACGCCGGAGCTTCAGCAGTTTCTGTCGTCGTTGACCGACTGAACTTCGGCTGCCTGCGCGCGGGCTCCTACGGCCCCCGCCGGCTGCGCACCCGGCGGCGCGACGAGCGCTGCTGCGGCGTCTGCCCGCCAAGCGGGCGGCGGCGCAGACGCTGCACCAGCAAGGCCATGCCCAGCAGCAGCGGCACCAGCAGCCCGGCCACCACGCAGGCCACGTCGGCCGGCACCTGGTGCGCGTAGGCAGACGCCTTCTGGCCTGCCATGCCGGCGGAGGCCATCACCAGTTCCTGGCTGCCGATCAGGGCCACTGCCACCATCGCCGCGGCGGCGCGCCGCCAGCCGCGCCGCCTTCTGCGGGTGCCGCTGCGGCTGCCGCTGCCGGCGCCGCTGTCGCCGCCGACAGCCGTGCTGCCAGCCGACAGAAAGGCCACCCACAGGCCGGCGATGCAGCCGCTGGTGGCCACCGGCACGGCAATGGCCAGCGCGTCGTAGCGCCAGTGCAGGCCCGGGCTGGTGCCTGCCGCTTGAACCAGCAGCACCTGCGCCAGCAGGGCGCCGCAGGCGATCAGGCCGCCGGCTGCCAACACCGCCGCCGGCCGCAGCCAGCGCAGCAGCAGCGCCAGCGCCAGCGCCGCCGGCAAGGCCGCGCCCAGCCAGGCGGCCAGCAAGCCCAGCGCGCGAAAGCCCAGCGGGTAGTCCAGGCTCTGGCTGGACAGGCCCAGCAGCATGGCGGCCCACACCCCCGTGCCCAGTGCGGCCGATGCCGCCGCCCATTGCACCCAGCGCGCGCGGCGCTGCGGCTCGCGGCCGGCTTGCATCAGCGTGCGCAGCGCCAGGTGCGCGCCCATCAGCATCACGGCCGCGGCCAGCACCCAGAGCAGGGCCGACAGGTCGGCCAGCATGTCTGGCGCCGGTGCGTCGCTCAAGCTGTCAACCTTTCAGGAAACCGATGCCGCGCCGCTGCCGCACCTCGGGCTTCACGCGGTGTTCGCTCTCCAGTTGCGACAGGAACTCATCGGGCTCGAAAGCCACCGCCAGGATATCGACCTGCCGCTGCACCGCGGCAAAGTCCCCCGGCACCAACTGGTCCAGCGCGGCCAGCCGCTGGCGTTGCTCGACGCTCAGGCGCGCCGCATCGCCGGCCAGCGCCTCGGCCACGAACATGCGCTCGCGCTGCGGCGCCGTCAGCGGGTGAAAGCGGATCTTGAAGGTGAAGCGGCGCAGCGCTGCCTCGTCGAGGTCCTCGAACAAATTGGTGGTGCAGATGAAGATGCCGGCAAAGCGCTCCATGCCTTGCAGCATTTCGTTGACCTCGGTCACCTCGTAGTGGCGCTCGGCGAGGCGGCGGCTGCGCAGAAAGCTGTCGGCCTCGTCGAGCAGCAGCACCGCGCTTTCGCTCTGCGCCTCTTCGAACATGCGGGCCATGTTCTGCTCGGTCTCGCCGACGTACTTGCTGGCGATGTCGCTGGTCTGGCGCACCATCAGCGGCCGTTGCAACGCGCTGGCGATGTGCTCGGCCAGCGCCGTCTTGCCGGTGCCGGGCGCGCCGTGGAAGCACAGCGTGCCGTGGGCGCGCCGCTTCAGCGCCTCGATCATCCGCGGCAGCTCGAAGCGGCTTTCGACATTCAGCAGGGCCAGGTCGTAGCCGGTCACCGCCGGGCGGGCGCCGCGCTCCTGGCCGGCGGTGCCCAGCGCGCGGTCTGCGTTGGCGAGCTGGCGCTGGATCAGCGCCTCGTAGGCGTCGCCGCCGGCCGCCGGCGCGGCGGCGCCGACGCTGTCCTGCGCCAGCCTGGCAAAGCGCACGGCAGTGCGGATCTGCGCCGGCGTCAACCCGCGCCGCTCTGCCAGCTTGGCGGCGAAGCCTTCGCTCACCGGCGCCCCGGCCAGCGCGCGCTGCACCAGCCCTTCACGCGCGCCGGGCGGCGGGCTCTTCAGCAGCAGGTGGTACTGGAAGCGGCGGCGGAAGGCGGGGTCGATCTGCTCGATGCGGTTGGTGACCCAGATCACCGGCACCGGGTTGGTCTCCAGGATCTGGTTGACCCAGGCCTTGCCGCTGACGCTGCTGTTCATGCCGCCAGGTGCCGCGTCGCTGCTGTCGAGCCGGGCGATCAACTGCGCGGCCTCGCTGCTGATCGGCGGAAAGACGTCTTCCACTTCGTCGAACAGCAAGGCCACGCCGGGGCTGCCCTTGAGGAAGACCTGGCTGATCTGGAGGCTGCGGTAGCGGTCGCGGCCGGACAGGCTGTTGCCGTCGCGGTCGGCGTATTCCACCTCGTACAGCTCCAGGCCCGCGGCCACCGCACAGACCTTGGCCAGCTCGGTCTTGCCGGTGCCGGGCGGGCCGTAGAGCAGCACGTTGACGCCCGGCTCCTTGCGATCGGCGGCGTTCTTCAGCAGCGCCGTCATCACCGCCACGTCATCGGCGACGAAGCTGAAGTCGCTGGTGTCGAGTTCGCTCTTGGGGGCCGGCCGCGTGAACACCGCCATCAGGTCGTTCGGGCCGTGGTACTCGCGCATCAGCACCGGCGGCAGTTGCTCGCTGACCTTCATCAGGTCGGCCAGGTCGGTGATGTTCTGCTCGGAGATCAGGTTCTCGACCATGCCGATGCGCTCCAGCCGCGAGCCGGCGCGCAGCGCCTCGGCCACCTCGCTGGCATCGACGCCGGCCACTGCGGCGATGGCCGCATAGGCCTCCTGCGCGTTGCTCACCTTGAACTCCACCAGCAGGCCGCGCAGGTCACGCTGGTAGCGGGCCAGCGTGCCGTAGAGCAGCAGCGCGCGTTCGGCCGGGTTGAGCTGAAGCAGCCCGGCCAGCGCGTCGATGTTCTTCTGCACCAGCGTGCTCTGCTTCTTCAGCCGCCGCTCCAGCCACTCGCAGGTGGCGCCCAGCACGGCCAGCAGGTCTTTCGGCGCGTCCTTGATGTACTCGTCGATGTAGAAGAACAGCGTGCCCTCTTCGTAGGGGCCGCGCCAGGGGCCGTGGCGCTGGATGAAGGCGTCGTCGCTCAAGGCCTCGTGGCCACGCCAGTGGCTGTTGCCACGGCAGCGCGTGTGCAGGAAGGCGCGCAGCCGCGTCAGCACCGGCACCGGCCACACCAGATGGCGGCCGGTCAGCGAGAGCAGGCTGTTCCAGTCACGCCGCAGGTTGAAGCGGCCGGGCTGGCGCAACGTGAGCGTGAGCACGAAATGCGTACACAACGCGTCGAGCACCGGCGTCTCGGCCAGGCCCGGTGACAACACCGCTTTCGCGTCGGCTGCGGGCCTGGCCATCGCGTTTCCTTGCCCGCCTCACCCGAGGCGGCCTGCCACCATCTTGGCGCAGGCCGGGCGTGGCAGCAAGCCCGGGCCGTTCAGGCGGTCATCAATGCAGCACCAGCGGCTGCCGCGCGAGGTGGGTGTAGCCTGCGATGAAGTCGTCGAAAGCCTCGGCGTTGGACTCCTTGTCCACCAGCGCCTGCACGCCTTGCTAGAAGCTTTCGGCCAGCCGCCCTTCGATGAAGATCTCCTTGCGGGCGAACTTATCGACGATCTCGTAGCCGCCGCGTGTCAGCGCACTGGCCTCCACCGGCACGCTGAACTGCACCACCGTGAAGCTGTCGGAGTTGTAGAGCATCTGCATGGTTTCACCTCTGCTCGGCAGTTGGGGTGGTGGCAAGCAGTTTTCAAGCCCGGCGGGCGTGCGCAAGGTTGCGGCAACGCACTGCAGCTCATTGCGCCAGGTGCGCGGCCTCCAGCAGAAACTCGGTTGCGTCGCCGGTCTGCGGCACGCTGAGCCGCACGCGCACCGGCAGGTGGGCACGCGCCGGGTCCAGCCAGACATCGACCTGCGTGTCATAGGGCTTGCGCGGCTCGCGGCGCAGCCGCAATGCACCAGACACCGGGCCGGCCGGCAGCGCGATGTCGTCCTGCGCCTCGACGTTGAAGGTCCAGACGTCGCCGTCGCCGCGCGCGCCGGTGACGAACAGGCTGATGCGGCTGCCGGGCATGTACAGCGCCGGCTCTGCCGCCACGATGGCCGGCAGTTGCAGCATCCAGCTCAGGCGGTCCTGCGCGCCGGGCAGCAGCGGGTACTGCACGGCGGGGCCGGAATAGGTGACGAGTCCTTTGTCGCGCTGGAAGTTGGCGGCCCGCAGGTCGCGCCCGCGGCGGCGGTCGGTGAAGCGCTCCGGCGCCAGGCCGGCCGCGTCGTAGCCGCCCCGGCTGGTCCAGGCCAGCACCTTGACGGCGAAGGCGCTGGCGTCCAGCGTGATCTCGTAGTGCTCCGGGCCGGGCTGCCAGAGCAACTCGCCCCGGCCGCTCATCGCGCCGAAGCGCACCGCGTAGAAGAGCTGCGCGGCCGGTGGCAGCCGGGTGGCGTACACCGGCGGCGCTGCGCCGCCTTCGGCAGCCTGCGCTGCCGGCACTGCATCGGGCGACGGCGCGCTGCCTGGGTCAGCGGTCGGCCCGGCGGTCGGCTCGGGGGTCGGCTCGGCGGGCTCACGGGCGGGCCGCGCGCCAGGTGCAGCGGCGGCAGGCGGGGACGGCGGCGGGGCTGCCGCTTCCACCGTCTGCGCAGCGCGCGCCGGTCGCGCTTCGGCCGCGCGCGGCGCCTCCATGCCGGGCTGCTGCGCGGCTACCACCGGCCCGCGCACGATCTGCCTTGCCTGCATCGCCGGCCGCGCAGTGCGCATGCCGCCCTGCCAACCGCCGCCCCCACCCAGCGGCAGCAGGCCGAGCAACAGCGCATGCACCAGCAACACCAGCCCCAGCGCCGCGAACAGCGCGCTCAGGTGGCGCGCGTGCGCTGGGCGTTGCGGGGCAAGGTGCACCGCACAATACTGCCACCAACACTGCGGCCTCTGCCTTCGATGAAGCTCGCCACCCTCAAAGACGGCTCGCGTGACGGCCAGTTGGTCGTCGTCTCGCGCGACCTGACGCAGGCCCACCACGCCAGCGGCATCGCCACCCGCATGCAGCAGGTGCTGGACGACTGGAATTTCATCAGCCCGCAGCTCGAAGAGCTGGCCATCAGCCTGAACCACGGCAAGGCGCGGCACGCCTTCCCGTTCGAGCCGCGGCAGTGCATGGCGCCGCTGCCGCGCGCCTACCAGTGGGCCGACGGCTCGGCCTTCATCAACCATGTCGAACTGGTGCGGCGCGCGCGCAACGCAGAGATGCCGGCTTCGTTCTACACCGACCCGCTGATGTACCAGGGCGGCAGCGACGACTTCCTCGGCCCCTGCGACGACGCAGCCTTCGCCGACCCGGCCTGGGGCATCGACTTCGAGGCCGAGGTGGCCGTCGTCACCGGCGACGTGGCCGTGGGCACGCCGGCCGACGCGGCGCTGGAAAGCATCCGCCTCGTGATGCTGGCCAACGACTGGAGCCTGCGCAACCTGATCCCGGCCGAGATGGCCAAGGGCTTCGGCTTCTTCCAGAGCAAGCCGGCCACCGCCTTCAGCCCGGTGGCGCTGACGCCCGACGAACTGGGCGCTGCCTGGCGCGGCGGGCGGCTGCACCTGGCGCTGCAAAGCACCTGGAACGGCAGCCGCGCCGGCCTGTGCGACGCAGGCGACGAGATGACCTTCCACTTCGGCCAGCTCATTGCGCACATCGCCAAGACGCGCAACGTGCGCGCCGGCAGCATCGTCGGCTCGGGCACCGTCAGCAACAAGGACTGGGCGCGTGGCTACAGTTGCGTGGCCGAGAAGCGCGCCATCGAAACCATCGAGACCGGCGCGCCGGTGACGGGTTTCATGCAGTTCGGCGACACCATCCGCATCGAGATGCACGGCCGCGATGGCAGCAGCCTGTTCGGCGCCATCGAGCAGCGCGTGGTGGATGGCAACACCGGCGGCAACGGCGGCGGCCACAGCGGCGGCAACCCGGGCTGACGCCGCCCGTTCGGCCCATCCGGCAGGCCGTCCGCCGGGTGCGCCTGTTCGTCGCACCGGCCCCCGTGGCGCCTGCCGCCCGCCTACAGTGCGTTCCCATCGCGGCCCACGGGCTGCACCATGAAAGAAGTTTCCATGCTGGCTATCAAGCACCTGTCCCATGTCTATCCGAACGGGGTGCGCGCGCTGGACGACGTGAGCCTGGACATTCCCGCCGGCATGTTCGGCCTGCTCGGGCCCAATGGCGCCGGCAAGTCGTCGCTGATGCGCTGCCTGGCAACGCTTCAGATCCCGAGCGCAGGCGCCATCACCTTCGCCGACATCGACGTGCTCAAGGCACCGGCCACGCTGCGCGCCACGCTCGGCTATCTGCCGCAGGACTTCGGCGTCTATCCCCGCGTGTCGGCGGCCGACATGCTGGACCATCTGGCGGTGCTCAAGGGCATCGGCCGGGCCGGCGAGCGGCGCGACACGGTGGAGGCGCTGTTGCGCCAGGTCAACCTCTGGGACGTGCGCAAGAAGGCGCTGGCCGGCTTCTCCGGCGGCATGCGCCAGCGCTTCGGCATCGCGCAGGCGCTGATCGGCAACCCGCGGCTGATCATCGTCGATGAACCCACCGCCGGGTTGGACCCGGAAGAGCGCAACCGCTTCAACAACCTGCTGTCGGAAATCGGCGAAAGCGTGGTGGTGATCCTCTCGACGCACATCGTCGATGACGTGACCGACCTGTGCCCGCGCATGGCCATCCTGGTGGGCGGGCGCATCGTCGAAAGCGGCACCCCGGGCGACCTGATCACGGGGCTGCAAGGCCGCATCTGGCAGGCCAGCATCGACAAGACCGAACTCGACGCGGCCAAGGCGCGGCACCAGGTCATCGCCACCCGGCTGCGCGGCGGTCGCACGGTGATCCGGGTGCTGGCCGACGTGCCGCCCGGCCTCGGCTTCACGCCGGTGGAGGCCGGGCTGGAAGACGTCTATTTCTCGACGCTGCACCTGCACCGCAATGCCGCCCCCGCGCTGAAGGCCGCCTGAAGGCACGCCCCATGTTCACCTCCATCGCCGCCTTCGAATGGCGCTACCAGGTCAAGAGCCCGGTGTTCTGGGTCGGCTGCCTGATCTTCTTCCTGCTCACCTTCGGCTCGGTGACGGTCGATCAGATCCAGATCGGCAGCCGCGGCAGCGTCAATGTCAACTCGCCGTTTGCCATCGTGCAGACGCTGGGCATCCTGAACGTGTTCGCGATCTTCGTGGTGGTGGCCATGGTGGCCGGCACCGTGATCCGCGACGACGAGACCGGCTTCGCGCCCATTCTGCGCAGCACGCGCATGTCGCGCGGCGCCTATCTCGGTGGGCGTTTCACCGGCTCGGTGGCCGCTGCGCTGCTGGTGCTGGCGTCGATTCCGCTGGCCATCGCGGTGGGCTCGCTGATGCCCTGGCTGGACAGTGAAAAGGTCGGCCCCTTCGTGCCGGCGCACTACCTGTACGCGCTCTTCGTCTTCGGGCTGCCGACGCTGCTGATCATGTCGGCCGCGTTCTTCGCATTGGCCACCGCCACCCGCTCGATGATGTGGACCTACGTCTGCGCGGTGGCGATGCTGGTGCTGTTCTCCGTCACGCGGGTCTGGCTGCGCGACCTTCAGCACGACACCTTCTCTGCGTTGTCGGACCCGTTCGGCCTGTCGGCGCTGAGCATCACCACCAAGTACTGGACGGCGACCGAGCGCAACACGCGGCTGCCGCCGCTGGCCGGCCTGCTGCTGGCCAACCGGCTGCTCTGGCTGGGCGTGGCGGCGGCCTTGTTCGCGCTGGCCTGGCGCACCTTCCGCTTCGAGCTGCGGGCGGGCAAGGCCGTGGCAAAGGCGGCCGAGGTGGATGCGCCCGCAGCGGCGCGCAGCGGCCCGCTGCCGGCGCCGCGCACCGACGGCGCGACACGCCGCACGCAGCTCTGGGCGCTGGCCCGCTTCGACATGGGCTTCGTCTTCCGCAGCCCGGCGTTCTTCGTGCTGCTGTTCATCGGCGTCATCAACGCCGGCTTCTCGGCCTGGTTCGTGGGCGACTTCTACGGCAGCGGCTCCTACCCGGCCACGCGGTTGATGGTGCAGGCGCTTCAGGGCGGCTTCACGATCATGCCGATCATCATCGCCATCTACTACGGCGGCGAGCTGGTCTGGCGTGACCGCGAGCGCAGGCTGCATGAGATCGTCGATGCCACCGCGGCGCCCGACTGGACGCATCTGCTGCCCAAGATCGTGGCGATTGCGCTGGTGCTCACCGCCACCTCGCTGGTCGCCATGCTCACCGGCATGGCGATCCAGGCCGTCAAGGGCTATTGGCAGTTCGAGCCGGGCGCCTACCTGCTGTGGTTCGTGCTGCCCACCGTCATCAGCGCGTTGCAGCTCGCGGTGCTGTCGGTCTTCGTGCAGGTGCTGGTGCCGCAGAAATTTCTCGGCTGGGGCGGGATGCTCATCTACATCGTGGCCTCGGTGGCGATGGCCGGCGCCGGCTTCGAGCACAACCTCTACAACTACGGCGGCACGCCGCCGGTGCCGCTGTCCGACATGAACGGCATGGCGCGCTTCTGGGTGGGGCAGACCTGGTTCCAGATCTACTGGAGCGCCTGCGCGGTGCTGCTGGCGGTGCTGGCCTATGCGCTGTGGCGGCGCGGCACCACCACCGCGCTGCGGCCACGGCTGGCCGGACTGTCGCGCCGCCTGCGCGGCGGCGCGCTGGCCACCTTCGGCGGCGCGGCGCTGGTCTTCCTGGGCGCGGGCGGCTTCATCTTCTACAACACCAACGTGCTCAACCGCTACATCACCGCGCCCGACCGCGACAAGGCGCTGGCCGATGCAGAGCGCGAACTGCTGCCCTTCGAGACGCTGCCGCTGCCGCGCATCACCGCGGTGACGCTGGACGTGCAGCTCTTCCCGCGCGAGGCACGCGCCGTCACCACGGGCAGCTACCGCGTGGAGAACCACACGGCGCAGCCCATCGACCAGTTGCACGTGGCCTGGCCGGAGCGCCTGAAGCTCGACACGCTGGCGATGACGGGCGCGGTGCTGGACAAGCAGTACACGCGCTTCCCCTACCGCATCTACCGCCTGAAGCCGGCGTTGCAGCCCGGCGAGGCGCGCGAGCTGCGCTTCACCACCACGCTGGAAGAGCGCGGTTTTCCGAACGGCGCGCCGCTGACGCGCATCGTCGCCAATGGCAGCTTTCTGGACAACGGCGAGATCACGCCCACCCTCGGCATGTCACGCGAGGGGCTGCTGAAAGACCGGGCCAAGCGCCGCAAGTACGGCCTGCCGCCCGACTTGCGGCCACCGACGCTGGAAGACGAAGCCGGCCGCCGCTACAACGAGTTCCGCCGCGACAGCGACTTCGTCAGCGCCGACATCACCATCACCACAGACGCCGACCAGACGCCCATCGCACCGGGCACCACGCTGTCGGACACCACCACAGGCGGCCGCCGCACCGCGCACTTCAGGCCAGACGCGCCGATCAACCACTTCTTCTCGATCCAGTCGGCGCGCTATGAGGTCAAGAAAGACAAGATCGGCGACATCGACCTGGCGGTGTACTACCACCCGGGCCACGGCTACAACGTGGAGCGCATGCTGAAGGCGATGAAGGCCGCGCTGGCATTGTTCAACGAACAGTTCAGCCCCTACCAGTTCAAGCAGGCGCGCATTCTCGAATTTCCCAGCTACGCGAGCTTTGCGCAGAGCTTTGCCAACACCATTCCGTACTCCGAAGACATCGGCTTTCTCACCAAGCTGGCCGACGAGGAGAAGATCGACGTCGTCACCTACGTCACCGCGCACGAGATCGCGCACCAGTGGTGGGGCCACCAGTTGGTGCCCAGCGAGCAGCAGGGCGCGTCGATGCTGGTGGAAAGCCTGGCGCAGTACTCGGCGCTGCTGGTGATGGAGCGCATCTACGGCCGTGAGCAGATGCGCCGCTTCCTGAAGTACGAGCTCGACCGCTATCTGCGCGCACGCGGCGGCGAGGTGGTGGAAGAGCTGCCGCTGGCGCGGGTGGAAGAGCAGCAGTACATCCACTACCAGAAGGGCTCGCTGGTGATGTACTGGCTGAAGGAGGTGGTGGGCGAGGCAGTGGTCAACCGCGCGCTGGCGCGGCTGCTGCAAGACCATGCCTTCAAGGGCGCGCCCTACCCCAACACCACCGACTTCCTGAAGCTGCTGCGGGCCGAGGCCGGCCCGGCGCACGACGCGCTGATCACGGACCTCTTCGAGCGCATCACGCTGCTCGACGTGAAGGCGCTGAACGCGAAGAGCGTCAAGCGCGCCGATGGCCGCTACGACGTCAGCTTCGAGGTCGATGCGAAGAAGTTCTACGCCGACGGCCATGGCAAGGAAACGGAAGCACCGCTGGACGAAGCCTTCGACATCGGCGTCTTCAGCGAAGAGCCGGGGCGCAAGGGCTACAGCGCGGCGTCGGTACTGCACTTCGCCCGCCAGCCCATCAAGAGCGGCAAGCAGACGCTGACGCTGACGGTGGCCAAGCCGCCGGTGTTCGTCGGCGTCGATCCGTTCAACAAGCGCATCGACCGCAACTCCGAAGACAACCTGGTGAAGGTGGGCGGCTGAGCCTGGGCGCGTTTGTGGCATGGTGCAGCGATGTTGCAACGCGAGCGCCGATGGACTGCCGGGTTGGGCCGCGCACTGGCCTTGGCATTGGGTTTGTGCGCCGCTCTTTCGGCACCCGGTGCACGGGCTGCCGACTGCCCGCCGCCGCTGGCCGCCGCGCCCACGCAGGCCAGCCCGGCGCAAGACCGCGGCCTGCTGTGGACGCTGCAGCGCGACGGCCGCACGTCCTTCCTGTACGGCACGCTGCACGTCGGCAAGCCGGCGTGGCTGGCGCCAGGGCCGCGCGTGGCGGTGGCCGTGGCCGGCAGCGACCTGCTGGCGCTGGAACTCGACCCCGATGACCCGGCGGTGCAGCAGGCCTTCGCAGCGCCGACCAACCCAGGCAACACCGGCGACGCCCGCGCTGCGCTGTCGCCCGCGCTCCAGGCCCGGCTGGCCCGCCAGGTGGCCGCCGCCTGCCTGCCGCCGGCAGCACTGGCCGCTTTGCAGCCGGCGGTGCAGGCGCTGCTGCTGACGCTGCTGGACGCGCGCTGGGCCGGGCTGGACGCCGCCTATGCGCAGGAGCTGGTGCTGCTGCGCACCGCGCGCGCCGCCGGCCGCGGCGTGGTGGCGCTGGAGACGGTGGCGATGCAGAAGAAGCTGCTGCTGCCCGACGAGCCGGCCGCCGCCGCCGCGATGCTGGAGCAGGCGCTGGAGCAACTGGAAAGCGGTAGCGGCCGCAGCACCGTCGCCAGACTGGCGAGCGCCTGGGAGCGCGGCGACATCGACACGCTGGAGCGCTACGCCGACTGGTGCGACTGCCTGCATGGCGACGCAGAGCGCGCCGCGATGCGCGCGCTCAACGACGAGCGCAACCCGGGGCTGGCCGACGGCATCAGCGCGCTGCATGCCGGCGGCAAGCAGGTGTTCGCCGCTGTCGGCGCGCTGCACATGACCGGGCCGCAGAGCCTGCCTCGCCTGCTAGCGGCGCGCGGCTTCCGCGTCGAACGGGTGGCCTGGCCCGCTGCCGGCGATGGGCGTCGAGGCGCACAATGACGGCAACGACACGGTGCGAGGCACGAGCGCATGGCAGCCAATGACTTTGCGAAGATGGTCCCGGGTTTCGACTTCCTGCAAGGCCTGATGAAGAACGCCGGTGCCGGCCTGCCGAGCATCGGCCAGTGGATCGCGCCGACGCTGGACCCGGAAGAACTCGACAAGCGCATCGAGCAGCTCCGCACCGTGCAGTTCTGGCTGGAGCAGAACGCCCGCATGCTGGGCGCCACGATCCAGGCGCTGGAGGTGCAGCGCATGACGCTGAGCACGCTGAAGACGATGAACATGCCGCTGGCGGAGCTGCGCAAGTCGATGGAGCTGAAGCCGCCCGCGCAGGCCACCGCAGCGCCGCCGCAAGCCGCCGAGCCGGCGCCCGCGCCGGCCGCCGCTGACACGGCTGCCGCCACGCCCGAGGCCCCCGCGCCAGGCGTGGTGGACCCGATGAAGTGGTGGGGCGCGCTGACGCAGCAGTTCACCGAGCTGGCGGCCAACGCGCTGAAGGACAGCGCGGCAAATGCCGTGGCGTCAGCGGCGTCAGCGGCGTCAGCGACGACCACCCCCAGGGCCGCCGCAGCGAGCAAGTCGCCACCGGCCCGCAAGGCCCGCGCTGCCACCGCTGCCGCCGCCGCGCCGCGCAAGCGCAGCAGCCGCGGCTGACGGCGCCGCGACCGCAACTGCAACTGCCACTGCTTCCGCTACCGCTCCCGCCACCGCCACCGCCATGTCCAGCTTCCTCAGCGGCCACGCCACGCACCCCGACTGGCGCATGGCGCTCGCGCTGGCAGCAGCGCAGATCGACGCCGAGCGTGCGCGCCAGGAGGCCGCAGGCGCCGGGCCGCTGACGCTGGGCTTCGTCTATTTCACCGACGCCTACGCCAGCGATGCAACGGCGCTGCTGGCCGCCCTGCGCGAGCGCTGGCCCGGCGTGGCCTGGGTGGGCAGCGTGGGCGTGGGGGTGGTGGCCAGCGGCGTGGAATACATCGCCGAGCCGGCGCTGGTGCTGATGCTGGCCGACCTGCCCGCCGGCCGCTTCGAGGTCTTCTCGGGCGCGCGCCCGCTGCGCCGCATCGACGCCTTCAGCGCGCTGGTGCACGCCGACCCCAGCACGCCCGACCTTTCCGAACTGATCGCCGAGCTGAGCGACCGCACCAGCTCGGGCTATCTGTTCGGCGGGCTGGCGTCGTCGCGCACGCAGACCGTGCACCTGGCAGACGGCGTCTGGCAGGGCGGCCTGTCCGGCGTTGCCTTCAGCGCCGACGTGCCGCTGGTCTCGCGCGTGACGCAGGGCTGCCAGCCGGTCGGCCCGCTGCGCACCGTGACGCAGGCCGAGCGCAACATCGTCGTCAAGCTGGACGGCGAGCCCGCGCTGCCCTGCCTGCTGCGCGACCTGAAGCTCGACAGCCTGGAGCACCCACGCGCCGCGCTGCCCAAGCTGCGCTCCACGCTGGTCGGCCTGTCGGACGCGCACAAGAGCACCCACGACGGCAACGATCTGTCCATCCGCGCTGGTGGCCAGTTCGGCGCCGACGTGCGCGTGCGCCACCTGATCGGGCTGGACCCGGGCCGCCAGGCGGTGGCGGTGGCCGAGATGCTGGAGCCCGGCATGCGGCTGGCGTTCTGCAGCCGGGACGTGGAGGCCGCGCGGCGCGACCTGGTGCGCGTGTGCAGCGAGATCCGCGAAGAGGTCGAGGCGCCGGCCGCGCTGGCGGCGATGGCTGGCAGCCCGTCGGCGGCGCAACCGCCGGCCAGCGGCATCAAGGGCGCCATCTACGTGAGCTGCTCTGGCCGCGGCGGGCCGCACTTCGGCGGCCCGTCGGCAGAGCTGAAGATCGTGCAGCGCGCGCTGGGCGACGTGCCGCTGGTGGGCTTTTTTGCCGGCGGCGAGATCGCCCGGCACCACCTCTACGGCTACACCGGCGTGCTGACGGTCTTCACCGGCGGCTGAACCACCCGCGTGCCGCAGGCGAGCCGCGTGCCCGCTGCCGGCATGGCACGCGACATGCACCGCCGCGCCATGAGCGACGCCACGACGCACCCGGCCGCGGCCCAGGCCTGGCCGGCCGGCAGCCTGCTGGGCAGCTTCGAGCTGACCGAGGTGCTGGCCTGCCGCAGCGCCGGCATCCTCTACCGCGGCTGGGACCACGCGCTGGCGCTGCCGGTGGCCGTCAAGGAATACATGCCGCTGCGCCTGGCAACGCGCGCGGCCGGCGGCATGGTGCAGCCCGCCGAGCCGGCCGCAGCCGACCTCTACGCGCAGGGGCTGGACGCCTTCATCACCGAGGCGCGCACCCTCGCCCACTGCGACCACCCGGCGCTGGTGCGCGTGCTGCACCTGCTGCGCGCGCATGGCACGGCCTACCGCGTGATGCCCTGGTACGGCGGCCGCTCGTTGCTCGACTTGCGGCGCGAGATGGCCAGCCCGCCCGACGAAGCGGCGCTGCGCAAGCTGCTCGACCAGTTGCTGGGCGCGCTGGAGGCCTACCACCGCGTCGGCGGCGTCCACGGTGGCGTGCGGCCTTCGCAGATCATGTTGCTCGACGGCGACCAGGCCCTGCTGCTGGGGCCGCGGGCGGTGCAGCGGGCCACCGCCAGCGATGCCGTCGAAACGCTGATGCGGCAGTTGGAGCCGGTGTTCGAGGCACCCGAGCAGCGTGCGCCGTCGCCAGCAGGCCCGCCCGGGCCGTGGACCGACCTGCACGCACTGGCCGGCGTGCTGCGCTTTGCCATCACCGGCCAGTTGCCGCCGCCGCCCGACAGCGCGCCGCAGGAGCCGCTGGCGGTGGCCGCCGCGCGCCTGGCCGCCGCGGGGCAGGCGCCGCCCTACAGCGCCGGGCTGCTGGCGGCGCTGGACGCCGCCGCTGCGCCCGCCGCCGACGCACGGCCGCGCTCGCTGGCCGCCTTCCGCGCGCTGCTCGACGCGGCGCCGGCCGCCGCGCCAGGCGATGCCGAAGCCGAGACGCTGCGTTTCATCCGCGGTGCGATCGCGATGCCGACGGCGGACGCCGCACCGGCCATGCCGATGCCGATGCCGATGCCGGCGCTGGCGGCATCGGCCGCGCCGCCGTCGCCGCCGTCGCTGTCGCCACCACGGCAAGCGCTTGCCGCGCCAGGCCTGCCACGCTGGGCCCGGCGGCCTTGGGCGCTGGCGGCGGCGGCGGCGCTGCCGCTGCTGCTGCTGCTGGCCTTCGGCGTCGCTGCGCTGCGCAGGCCGGTGTTGAAGCCCGTGCCGCTGCCGCCGACGCTGGCCACCGCAGCGCAGCCGGTGCCCGCCTTGCCGCCCGAGCCCGCGGCGACTTTGCCCGCGCCGGCCCAGCCGGCCGAGCCGGCCAAGCCGGCCAAGCCGCCCGCAATGGCGCCGACCCGCCGCCTGACCACCCCCGCCATGCCCAAGCCGGCCACGCCGGCCAGCCCGCGCGCCGTCTGCGCCGCACGGGCCGACGGCGCTTTGCAGCGCTGCCTTCAGCAGCAATGCGCGCGCAAGCAATGGGCGCGTCATGCGCAATGCCAGCGCCTGAAACGGGCCGCTGCCGCTGCGGGCTAGCCGCCGGGCAGCCACCAGCAACGACCGGCAGCCACCGGGCAGGCCGACGGCGCAACTCCCCAACGTCCGCTGGCTCTGCCGGCGCGCTGGCAGGCGGCTGCCGGTACAGTGCGCCCCATATGAACGCCGCCCTTCCCGCCCACGATCTGGCCGACCCCGCCGCCCCCGACCGGGCCGCCCGCCAGCAGGCCGTGGTGGCGGCGCTGGCTGCCTTGCTGCCCGCACACGCGCTGCTGTGGCATGGCGAGGACACGGTGCCCTATGAATGCGACGGCCTCACCGCCTACCGGCAGCAGCCGCTGGTGGTGGCGCTGCCGGAGACCGAGGCGCAGGTCTCGGGCGTGCTGCGCGCCTGCCACGCGCTGGGCGTGCCGGTGGTGGCACGCGGCGCGGGCACCGGCTTGTCGGGCGGCGCATTGCCGCATGCGCTGGGCGTGACGCTGTCGCTGGCCAAGTTCAACAAGATCGTCCTGGTGGACCGCGCGGCCCGCACCGCCACCGTGCAGTGCGGCGTGCGCAACCTGGCCATCAGTGAGGCGGCTGCGCCCTACGGCCTGTACTACGCGCCCGACCCGAGCAGCCAGATCGCCTGCACCATCGGCGGCAACGTGGCCGAGAACTCCGGCGGCGTGCACTGCCTGAAGTACGGCCTGACGCTGCACAACGTGCTGCGTGTGCGCGGCTTCACGGTGGAAGGCGACGCGGTCGAGTTCGGCAGCGGCGCGCTCGACGCTGCCGGGCTGGACCTGCTGGCGGTGCTGGTGGGCAGCGAGGGCATGCTGGCCATCGCCACCGAAGTGACCGTCAAGCTGGTGCCCAAGCCGCAATTGGCGCGCTGCATCATGGCCAGCTTCGACGACATCCGCAAAGCCGGCGACGCGGTGGCCGCGATCATCGGCGCCGGCATCATCCCGGCCGGGCTGGAGATGATGGACAAGCCGATGACGGCGGCGGTCGAAGACTTCGTGCACGCCGGCTACGACCTCAATGCCCAGGCCATCCTGCTGTGCGAAAGCGACGGCACGCCCGAAGAAGTGGCAGAAGAGATCGACCGCATGCTCGACGTGCTGGCCGGCGCCGGCGCAGCCCGCATGGAGGTCAGCCGCGACGAGGCGCAGAGGCTGAAGTTCTGGAGCGGGCGCAAGAACGCCTTTCCAGCATCGGGCCGCATCAGCCCCGACTACATGTGCATGGACAGCACCATCCCGCGCAAGCGGCTGGCCGACATGCTGCTGGCCATCCAGGCGATGGAGGCGAAGTACAGCCTGGCCTGCTGCAACGTCTTTCATGCAGGCGACGGCAACCTGCACCCGCTGATCCTGTTCGACGCCAACGATGCCGACCAGTTGCACCGCTGTGAACTCTTCGGCGCCGACATCCTGGAGACCAGCGTCGCCTTCGGCGGCACCGTGACTGGCGAGCATGGCGTCGGCGTCGAGAAGCTCAGCTCGATGTGCGTGCAGTTCAGCCCGGCCGAGCGCGCACAGATGCTGGCGCTGAAAGCCGCCTTCGACGCCGCCGGCACGCTCAACCCCGGCAAGGTGATCCCCACGCTGCGGCGCTGCGCCGAAGACGGCAAGATGCACGTCAAGAAGGGCCTGCTGCCCTTCCCAGAGCTGGAGCGCTTCTGATGGACGGCACCAGCGCCGACCCCGCGCTGCTGGCGCTGACCGAGCGCATCCACGCAGCACGCAGCAGCAAGACGCCGCTGGACATCCGCGGCGGCCACACCAAGGCCTGGTACGGCCAGACGCCGCAGGGCCAGCCGCTGGACACCCGGGCGCTGGCCGGGATCAGCAGCTACGAGCCCACCGAACTGGTGGTCACGGTGCGGGCCGGCACGCAGTTGTCCGACCTGGAAGCGGCGTTGAACGAAGCCGGCCAGTGCCTGCCTTTCGAGCCGCCGCGCTTCGGCGCGCAGGGCACCGTGGGCGGCATGGTGGCGGCGGGGCTGTCCGGGCCGGCGCGGGCGTCGGCAGGCGGGCTGCGCGAGCATGTGCTGGGTGCCAGCATGCTCAACGGCCGCGGCGAGCTGCTGCACTTCGGCGGCCAGGTGATCAAGAACGTGGCGGGCTACGACGTCTCGCGGCTGTTGGCCGGCTCGATGGGCGTGCTGGGCGTCATCTGCGAGGTCTCTCTGAAGGTGCTGCCCATGCCGCCGGCCCTGTGCACGCTGCGCTTCGAATTCGACGAGGCTGCGGCGCTGAAGCACCTCAACGACTGGGGCGGCCAGCCGCTGCCGCTGTCGGCCAGCGCCTGGTGGGAAGGCACGCTGGTGCTGCGCCTGGCCGGCGCCGCAGCGGCGGTGCAGGCGGCGCAGGCCAGGCTGGGCGGCGAAACCATCGCGCCCGATCTGGCGGCCGGCTTCTGGGCCGGCCTGCGCGACCAGACAGACGAGTTCTTCGCCGGCGCCGCCAAGGCGGTGGCGCTGGGCGCGACGCTGTGGCGGCTGTCGGTGCCGCAGACGGCGCCGGCGCTGAAGCTGTCCGGCGAGCAGCTCATCGAATGGCATGGCGGCCAGCGCTGGCTGTGCACCAGCGCCAGCGCAGCGCTGGTGCGCGAGGCGGCGCAGGCGGTGGGCGGGCACGCCACTGTCTTTCGCAGCGGCGACAAGAGCGCCGGTGTGTTCGCACCGCTGAAGAGCCCGCTGGACCGCATTCACCGGCAACTGAAGGCGGCCTTCGACCCCGACGGCATCTTCAACCCCGGCCGCCTGTATGCCGATCTCTGAAGCCGCCGCACCGATGGACCTGCCCGACTACTACAGGCGCCGCGCCAGCACCTACGAGCGCATCTATCACAAGCCAGAACGCCAGGCCGACCTGCGCGCGATGGAAGCCTGGCTGCCCAGCGCGTTCAGCGGCCGGCGCGTGCTGGAGGTGGCCTGCGGCACCGGCTGGTGGACAGCGTTCGGCGCGCGTGACGCCGCGTCCTGGCTGACCACCGACATCAACCCCGAGACGATGGACATCGCGCGCAGCAAGGCGCTGCCGGCCTGTGTGCGCTTCGAGACGGTCGATGCCGACACGCTGGCGCAAATCGAAGGCCGGACCTTCGACGGCGCATTCGCCGGCTGCTGGTGGAGCCACGTGCAACTGGAGCGCCTGCCCGGCTGGCTGGCGCTGCTGCACCAGCGGCTGGAGCCCGGCGCGCGCGTGGTGATGCTGGACAACAGCTTCGTGCAGGCCAGCAGCACGCCGCTGACGCGCAGCGACGCGGCCGGCAACAGCTACCAGACGCGCACGCTGGACGACGGCTCGGTGCACGAGGTGCTGAAGAACTACCCGAGCCGCGAGCAGGCCATCGCGATGCTGGGGCCGCGTGCCCAGGCGCCGCAATGGCTGGCGCATGGGCATTACTGGATGCTGTCGTACCACCTGGATTGATGCAAACCTCTCTTGCTCCCAAGTTCAAAGGCACACCCGACGGGGATGCCGCCGAAGCCATCCTGCGCAAATGCGTGCATTGCGGCTTCTGCACCGCCACCTGCCCCACCTACCAGTTGCTGGGCGACGAACTCGACGGCCCGCGCGGGCGGATCTACCTGATGAAGCAGGTGCTCGAAGGTGCGCCCGTCACGCGCAGCACGCAGCTCCACCTGGACCGCTGCCTGACCTGCCGCAACTGCGAGAGCACCTGCCCGAGCGGGGTGGAGTATGGCGCGCTGGTCGATATCGGCAGGCGCATCGTCGAAGAGCGTGTCGAGCGTCCGCGCGGCGAACGCGCGCTGCGCTGGCTGCTCAAAGAGGGCCTGACCTCGCCGCTGTTCGGCCCTGCGATGAAGCTCGGCCAGGCCATGCGCCCGCTGCTGCCCGCCGCGCTGAAGAACAAGGTGCCGCCGGCCGCCGGGGCGCGCGCGAAGCGCTGGCCGCAGCGCGAGCACGCGCGCAAGGTGCTGCTGCTGATGGGCTGTGTGCAGCCGGCCATGCTGCCCAACATCAACTCGGCCACCGCCCGCGTGCTGGACGCAGCCGGCATCCAGACCCTGGTGGCCGACGACGCCGGCTGCTGCGGCGCCATCCGCGCCCACCTGAACGACCACGGCGGCGCGCTCGCCGACATGCGCCGCAACATCGACGCCTGGTGGCCGCTCATCGACGGCCTGACGTCGCAGGGCAAGGTGGAAGCCATCGTGATGAACGCCTCCGGCTGCGGCGTCACCGTGAAGGACTACGGCGCGGCCCTCGCGCACGATGCCGACTACGCCGGGAAGGCGGCCCGCGTGAGCGCGCTGACGCGCGACCTGAGCGAGCTGCTGCCCGACCTGCTGCCGGCGCTGAAAGGCAAGGTGCGCGTCAACAAGACCCGCCACCTGGCCTACCACCCGCCCTGCACGCTACAGCATGGCCAGCAACTGCGCGGCGGCGTCGAGACGCAGCTCGGCGCCCTGGGTTTCGACGTGAAGGTGGCGCCGAACGAAAGCCACCTCTGCTGCGGCTCGGCCGGCACCTACAGCGTGCTGCAGCCAGAGCTGGCCTATGCACTGCGCGACCGCAAGCTGAAGAACCTGGCACCGCTGGAAGCGCAGGCCATCGTCTCGGCCAACATCGGCTGCATCCAGCATCTTCAGACCGGCACGCCGACGCCGGTGCGGCATTGGGTGGAGGTGCTGGACGAGGCGTTGGTCTGACTTGTCTAGACAATCCGCACGCTGAGGCCGGGCAGCTTGTCGATGTGCATTTCGATGAGGTCGCCGCGCACCACCGGCCCCACGTTTTCGGGTGTGCCCGAGTAGATGATGTCGCCCGCCATCAGCTCGAATGCCTCGGACAGCCGCGCGATCTGCTCTGCCACCGACCAGATCATGTGCCTGAGCGTCGCGTCCTGCTTGATGCTGCCGTTGACCTTCAGCCAGATGGCACCGTCGGTGAAGTGCCCCACCTGGGCCACCGGGTGGATCTGCCCGATGGGTGCGCTCTTGTCGAAGCTCTTGCCGATCTCC
Source organism: uncultured Rubrivivax sp. (assembly GCA_964244245.1). Taxonomy (GTDB): domain Bacteria; phylum Pseudomonadota; class Gammaproteobacteria; order Burkholderiales; family Burkholderiaceae_C; genus Rubrivivax. The sequence continues at coordinate 56,818 of CAXTHW010000033.1, forward strand.
CAGGGCTTCTTCTCGTCGCCCATTGCGCGCTGCAGGTCGCGCCGCGTCATGTCCAGGCCCAGCGAGTAGCCATAGACGAGGTCGAGCGCCCGCTCCGCCGGCACGTTGCGGCCGCCGCTGCCCAGCGCCACCACCAGTTCGGCCTCGTAGTGGTAGTTCTTGGTCAGCGTCGGGTAGGGGTGGTCGGCCACCGTGCCGGGCGGCACATGCTGGATGGCGTCGGTGGGTTTCTGGAAGAAGAATGGCGGCTCGCGCGTGGGGTCCGACCCCATCTCGCGGGCATGCGCCGCGTAGTTGCGGCCGATGCAGTAGATGCGGCGCACCGGGAACACCATCCCGCTGCCGGCGATGGGGATGGTGGTGTCGGCCACCGCAAAGGGCGTGCGTGTCTTGTCGCCAGCGGTGGCGCTGGATGCGCAGCCCATGACGGCGCCGCTGGTGAGCGCGGCGCCTGTCGCGAGCAGGCGGCGACGGGTGTCTGTGGTGGGCATCGGTCGGGTCTCCTTGTCGGCTGCATGTTGCGCGCCGCCGGCCGCGAGCGCCTTCGTGGAAAACGCTCAGGCGGCATGCCCCGGGGCCAGCACGGCTGCCGGCCGCGCGCTCAATGCCCACAACACGCCGGCCACCAGCAGCAGCACGCCCAGCAGCGTGGCCGGCGCCGGTGCGCTGCCACGCAGCAGGTAGGCGTAGGCCAGCGCCGACAGCGTCTCGAAGACGATGAGCTGCCCCACCAGCGCGGTGGGCAGCCGCTGGCTGGCCTCGTTCCAGCACAGCGTGCCCAGCCACGACGCGAACAGCCCGATCACGAACATCAGCACGACGAAGCGCATCGGCGCGGGCCCGAAAGGCAACGCCAGGCCGGCCGGCGCCAGCAGCCAGAACAGCGCGAAGCCGGCGGCCGCCAGCGGCAGCGTGGCGATGCCCTGCGCCGTGGCCCAGGTGCTGGGTGAGCGGCCAGGGTGGTGGCGCAGCCAGTCGGCGTTGCGCAAGGGGTACCAGGTCCAGCAGGCCACCGCCACCACCGCCAGCAGCGCGCCGCTGGCGTAGCGGCCGAGGTCGGCGCCGGCTTCCAGTTGCTGGAGTTCCGCCCGGTTGACCAGGCCGATGCCGAGCGCGATCAAGCCCAGCGAGGGCGCCAGCCGCCGCCACGGCAGGCGGCCGTCGCGCTGCGCGTCACGCAGGTTGGACGCGACCGCGATCACCACCGGCAGCGTGCCGATGATCATCGTCGGCAACGGCCCGCCGGCGCGCTGGATGGCGGCGGCGAGGAACAGGTAATAGACGAGGTTGCCCACCAGCGCGAGCTTGGCCGCCTCCAGCCAGTCGGAGCGCGTCAGCTCGCCGATGCGCGCCCGGTCCAGCCAGGCCAGCGGCAGCGCGATGAGGCCGAAGGCGAGGTAACGGCCGAAAGACAGCAGCGCCGCGGGGTACTGCGGCAGCAGCAGCGGGGCGACGAAGACGAGGCCCCACATGAGGCCGGCGGCCAATGCGAATGCGGTGCCGGAAACGAGAGCGTGGCGGTGTGGCATGGGCCCGACTGTGCATTGTCCGCGCGCCGGGGCGGCCCGGCGGCGTTTGCCACAATGGCAGCCACTTTCAGCGTCCGAACCCTTCGACATGCAGCTTCGCGCCATCGGCGCCGCGCTCGTATTGGCGCTTTGCGTCAGCGTCTGCCCGGCCGCAACGGACACGCCCCCGGGCGCGCCGCCCACCCCGCCCGACCCGCAGCAGACGCGCGCGCTGCACGCCCTCTTCGCCCGCCAGTGGGAAGACCTGGCGCAGCGCTACCCCGAGTTCGCCACCTACCGTGGCGACGAGCGCTTCAACGACCGGCTGTCGGACCTGTCGCCCGAAGCCATTGCCGCGGGCGATGCGCAGACGCGCGTCTGGCTGGCCGAGGCCCAGGCGATCCGGCGCGACAGCCTGTCGCCGACCGACCGCGTGTCGCTGGAGATGTTCATCGGCGCGCGTGAACGGGAGCTGCTGTTGCAGGGCTTTGCCGGCTTTCGCAGCCAGCGCCTGGGCGTGCTCGACGGCCCGCAGTCGGACCTCAGCAGCCTGCTGCTGAACACGCCTGCGACCACTGCGTCACAGGTGCGGCAGTTGCTGGCGCGGCTGGCCGCGGTGCCCAGGCGCATGGATCAGGAGATCGCGCTGCTGCGCCGCGCCCAGGCGCTGGGCTGGGTGGCCTCGCAGGACGTGCTGGCACGCGTGCTGTCGCAGATCGACGGCCAGTTGTCGCCCGCGCCCGAAGCCGGGCCCTTCTACGCGCCCTTCCGCAAGCTGGGCGCCGACATTCCGGCCGCCGAGCGCGCGCAGTTGCTGGCCGACGGCCGCGCCGCCATCGACAACAGCGTGCTGCCCGCGATGCGCAAGCTGCGCGCCTTCATCGCCGACGAGCTGGTGCCACGGGCACCGGCCAACGGCGCCTTGAGCAACTACCCGGACGGCGTGCGCGTCTATGAAGCGCTGGTGCGCCGGCAGACCACCACCGACCTGCGCGCCAGCGAGATCCACGCCATCGGCCTGCGTGAGCTGGCGCGGCTGCGCGGCGAGATGGAAGCCGTGATGCGCGAGACCAGGTTCGACGGCGACTTTGCGGCTTTCGTGCGTTACCTCACCAGCGACCCGCGCTTCTACTTCAGCAGCCCGGAGGCGCTGCTGGCCGGCTACCGCGACATCGCCAAGCGCATCGACGCCGAGCTGCCGCGTCTCTTCACAGAGCTGCCACGCGCGCCCTACGGCGTGCGCGCGATGCCGGCCTTCCGCGGCCCCGACGCTGCCGAGTACTACGACGGCCCGGCCCGCGACGGCAGCCGCGCCGGCTGGTTCAACGCCAACGCGGCGGGCTGGAAGTCGCGCCCGACCTGGGGCATGGCCACGCTGACGGCGCACGAGGCCGTGCCCGGCCACCACTTGCAGATCGCACGGGCGCAGGAACTGCGCGACCTGCCGGAGTTCCGCCGCGGCGGCTTCGGCTACACGGCCTTCACGGAAGGCTGGGCGCTGTATGCCGAGACACTGGGCAACCAGATCGGCCTCTACGACGACCCCTACAGCCGCTTCGGCCATCTGCAGGCGCAAGCCTTCCGCGCCGCGCGGCTGGTGGTGGACACCGGGATCCACGCGCTCGGCTGGAGCCGCCAGCGGGCCATCGACTTCATGGTCGAGCGCACCGGGCAGGACCGCAACTTCATCACCGCCGAGGTGGACCGCTACACCTCCACGCCGGGCCAGGCGCTGGCCTACATGGTGGGCGAGCTGAAGATCATCGAGCTGCGCGACCGCGCGAAGGCCCGGCTCGGCGCGCGCTTCGACCTGCGGCGCTTCAACAACGCGGTGATCGACCAGGGCGCGCTGCCGCTGGACACGCTGGAGCGGTTGATCGACGGGTGGATCGCAGCGCAGCCCTGACGAGTGCGCGCTATGCGCAGGCTTTCCTGCGCACACCGCTGCTGCGCAAAGGTCAGGCCACCAGCCGCGCCAGCCAGGTGTCCAGGCCGATCAACCGCCCCACGTCGATCAACCGATTGACCTCCCGCATGGTCGGTTCCGGCGTGGTGCCGTATGCGGCAAGCAGTGCGAGAGGATTGATGTGGACGACAGAGCTGAACATGGCGCTGTTGCCGGCCGACATCTGGCATGCGCGGACCAACCGTGCGGGATCGAATTCATTGGTCAGCAACACGTAGTTGAACGGTTGCAGGTCGGACTTGGCCGTGATGTAGCCAGCAAATTCAGCTGGGAATTGCTTTTCGCGGTCTGCTCTGACACTCCACTTGGCGGTCACCACGGTTCGCATGCCATCGCATGGTCGGAGAATGGCAAGGTCAACCCGGTTCAGTTTGTCGCCCACACGAGTGTTGCCGAAACCTGGAATACCGCTCAACAAGCAACGGACCCGGACATCCAGCCGTGCGCCGTCATCGAATTGCCGCACCACCGCAGCCAAGACATCCTCGAATCCTTCGCCCACCAGATTCTTGCGCTTGTTCTCGACTGCGATCAGTTCCCTGATCCGCTGCGTCAAGCGCCGCCATTCGTCCGCCGACGGCTCGCCGACCAGCCGGTCGCCCAGCACCTCGCGGATGATGGTCACGATTGCGGGGTCTTCTCCGGGCTCGGGAAATGCACGATCGATGAAGGGCGCTCTCTGCTGAACCGCTCGTCGCAGCAAGGACTGGTAGCGCTGCACCGCAAAGCGGGCGTGATCGTCGGCCGTCCTTTGAAAGAGCCAGTCGATGTGACCGGCCAGATCCCGCGGTGTGGTCTTCAGCGTGTCCGCAAGCCACGCATGGAACCGAAGTGACCGCTGGTGCCAGGGCTTGCCTGGCTGGCATTTGTCGCTCTCATAGCAGTGCGCAAGCCCCGTGGTCTTGTCTGTCCACAGCAACAATCGGTACACGGTCATCCACGGGGCAGCAAGCGCCGCGTCGGCCAAGAACTCGCCAATCAGCCTGACACGGTTCGCTGCGCCGAAAGGCGCGCTGATCCGCTGCACCGTCCCCTGCGCAGCGAGGCTTGCTTTCGTCATGCAGCCACTTTGCGCGACGCATTGCGTTCGTGCACTTCCGTGATGGCAGAGCGAATGGCCACCGCACAGGCCCGCGCCAGCAATGGCGGCACTGCGTTGCCGACCTGGCGGTAGCGGGAGTGCGCTGCACCACCGTCGTGGCGCCCCAGCAGAGGCCCCGAACGCCCGTCGGTCGTGAACACGAACCGATCAGGAAACGAATGCAATCGCGCGAACTCCCTGACGGACAGACAACGTATCGCCGCGTAGTGATAGACGGAGTCAGCCTTGGTGTTCAGCGTCCACGACCAAACATCGGGGTGCAGGCGACGGTACGCATAGAAGTGCCGGCGCGACAGCAGGCCAGAGCCGTTTTCCGGACCCCACTTCTCACCGCTGAGGTTGCGCTCCAGCAGGTGTTGCGGCAAGTCTCTGTGGTTGCCTCCGGGCGGTATGGCGCGCAATCGCGCTGCAGTGTCTGTGCGCAGCCGGGGAACCTGAACGTTGTGCAGAACGTCGAAGTTTCCTTCGCGCATTGCCACCTGGTAGGCCGACCGTGGCGGCCGAAGATCGGCATAACTGATCTCATCGCATCGATTTCCGGCCGGCAGGTCTTCCAGGTCTTGCAGCGCTTGCATCGCAGTGGTGGCGGTCAAGTCGTCGGAGTCCGCCAATGCGTCGCGCAGGGGCGTTGCAAACAAGTCCTCTGCTGCCGATAGCCGATAGCGCCAGCCGCTGCCGCGCCGCTCCCTTTGCAATGTCAGCGCCCGCGTGATGTTGGACTGGAAAATCGCCGGAAGCACTGCTCCCATGCCCCGCCGAAGGCCGATGAGCACGAGGCGTTTGCGTGTTTGCGGCGCTCCGACATCAGCGGCGTCGATCACTTGCGCGCGCACCACGTAGGCACCGTCCATTTCCAGGTCACGGGTGATCTGGTCGCGAACTCCCATTTGGTCAATGCCGGTCACGTTTTCCATCAGGAAGGCCGACGGCAGAACGCGCGATACGACTTCAACAAACTCGCGGTACAACGCATTTCGGGGATCGTCGAGCAGCCGGACATGATTCCGGACCTGCGAGAACGCTTGGCAGGGCGGACCGCCGACAACGACATCGGCCCCGCCACCGGCCTCCAGCAACGCGCGCTTCACCGAAGGTGATCGAATGTCGCCATGCACGACCCTCGCCTCCGGAAAGTTGAGTTGGAAGGTGGCGCAAGCGTCTGGATCCATCTCAGACGCGGCGACCGAGCGAAAGCCCGCTTGGCGAAAACCCTCAGCGATGCCACCTGCGCCTGCGAAGAGATCGATGATCGTCAAACCGGCTGCTGTATGCATGGACAGTAGTAGAACATAGCAACAGCCCTGAGACAGCCGCAAACGACTTCGAGGACGGCCGCGCCTGCCACGCAAAAAGGCCGCGCGCGGCAGACAGCCCGCGCACGGCCGAAGCTCCGGCAACCCGGAGGACACATTCAAACCATCAACGCACCTTGCCGGCCTTCCAGGCGTCGAGCAGCGTCTGGTAGGCGATGGTCTCGCCCTTGGGCTTCTCGTTGGCCAGCTTCTTCCACGGCGCGCCCTTGTCGCTGAGCATCTTGGCGGGGTCTTGCTTGGCGTTCAGCTTGGGCGGGCAGTTGGCCATGCCGGCACGTTCGAGCCGGCCCATCACATCGTCCATCTCTTCGGCCAGCGTGTCCATCGCCTTCTGCGGCGTCATCTCGCCCGTCACCGCCTGCGCCACGTTCTTCCACCAGAGCTGCGCCAGCTTCGGGTAGTCGGGCACGTTGGTGCCGGTGGGCGTCCAGGCCACGCGCGCGGGGCTGCGGTAGAACTCGACCAGGCCGCCCAGCTTGGGCGCCATGTCGGTCATCGCCTGGCTCTGGATGTCGCTTTCGCGGATGGGCGTCAGTCCCACGATGGTCTTCTTCAGGCTCACCGTCTTGCTGGTGATGAACTGCGCGTACAGCCAGGCGGCGGCCACCTTGTTGGCGTCATGGTCCTTGAAGAAGGTCCACGAGCCGACGTCCTGGTAGCCGTTCTGCATGCCGGCCTTCCAGTACGGGCCATTGGGGCCGGGCGCCATGCGCCACTTGGGCGTGCCGTCGGCGTTGACCACCGGCAACCCGGGCTTGACCATGTCCGCCGTGAAGGCCGTGTACCAGAAGATCTGCTGCGCGATCTGGCCTTGCGCAGGCACCGGGCCGGCTTCGCCGAAGGTCATGCCGGTGGCCTCTTTCGGGGCGAACTTCTTCATCCAGTCCACGTACTTGGTCAGCGCATAGACGGCGGCCGGCGAGTTGGTGGCGCCCCCGCGCGAGACCGACGCGCCGACCGGCGTGCACTTGTCGTCGGCAACGCGGATGCCCCATTCATCGACCGGCATGCCGTTGGGAATGCCGACGTCGGCGGTGCCGGCCATCGACAGCCAGGCGTCGGTGAAGCGCCAGCCCAGCGACGGGTCTTTCTTGCCGTAGTCCATGTGGCCGTAGATGGGCTTGCCGTCGATCTCCTTCACGTCGTTGGTGAAGAAGGCGGCGATGTCCTCGTAGGCACTCCAGTTCAACGGCACGCCCAGGTCGTAGCCGTACTTGGCCTTGAACTTGGCCTTCAGGTCGTCGCGTGCGAAGAGGTCGGCGCGAAACCAGTACAGGTTGGCGAACTGCTGGTCGGGCAACTGGTACAGCTTGCCGTCCGGCGCAGTGGTGAAGCTGGTGCCGATGAAGTCTTTGAGGTCCAGCCCGGGGTTCGTCCACTCCTTGCCGGCACCGCTCATGTAGTCGGTCAGGTTCATGATCTTGCCGTAGCGGTAGTGCGTGCCGATCAGGTCGGAGTCACTGATCCAGCCGTCGTAGATGCTCTTGCCCGACTGCATGCTGGTCTGCAGCTTCTCGACCACGTCGCCTTCCTGGATCAGGTCGTGCTTGACGGTGATGCCGGTGATCTCGGAGAACGCCTTGGCCAGCGTCTTGCTCTCGTACTCGTGCGTGGTGATGGTTTCCGATACCACCGAGATGTCGTTCACGCCCTTGGCCTTCAGCTTGGCTGCCGCCTCGATGAACCACTTCAGTTCGGCCGCCTGCTGGTCCTTGCTGAGCGTCGATGGCGAGAACTCGCTGTCGATCCACTTCTTCGCAACGTCGCTGCCGGCCGAGGCCGTGGCTGCCGACGGCGCCGCCGATGCCGCCGGCGCTGCCGCCGCCGGCTCTTCCTTCTTCCCGCAACCTGCTGCCAGCAGCAAAATGGCCGCGGCGAGCGCTGTGGTGCGCAATCTCATGGTCTTCTCCTCATGTGTCGTCTGCTTCCCCGTGTGCGGTTTGGTGGACCACGGCCCCGGGGAAGCACCGGGCCGGATTCACTGAAAAATGACGCGTCAGCCGCGCCGCATGATGAACGCCAGCACGGCCATCGAGATGACCAGGCTGATCCAGACGCTGGGCTCCTGCGCCAGGCCGAACCAGTCGGCGAATGTCTTGGCAAGGCCGACGAAGGCGAGGTTGATGTAGGCCGCCGTCAGCAGCCCGATGAACAAGCGGTCGCCGCGCGTCGTCTGCAACGGCAGAAAGCCTTTGCGCAGTGTCGTCGGCGAGCGGATTTCCCACACCGTCATGCCCACCAGCATCAGCACGATGCAGGTGAAGAACACGGCAACGGGCAGCGTCCAGACCATCCACGCGAACATCAGACCCTCCCCATCGCAAAGCCCTTGGCGATGTAGTGGCGCACGAACCAGATCACCACCGCGCCGGGCACGATGGTCAGCACGCCTGCCGCTGCCAGCGTGGCCCAGTCCATGCCCGAGGCCGACACCGTGCGCGTCATCGTCGCGACGATGGGCTTGGCGTTGACGCTGGTCAGCGTGCGCGCCAGCAGCAATTCGACCCAACTGAACATGAAGCAGAAGAAGGCGGCCACGCCGACGCCGGCCTTGATCAACGGCAGAAAGATGGTCACGAAGAAGCGCGGGAACGAATAGCCGTCGATGTAGGCCGTCTCGTCGATCTCGCGCGGAATGCCGCTCATGAAGCCTTCGAGAATCCACACCGCCAGCGGCACGTTGAACACCAGGTGCGCCAGCGCCACCGCGATGTGCGTGTCCATCAGCCCCACCGTCGTGTAGAGCTGGAAGAACGGCAGCAAAAAGACAGCCGGCGGCGTCATGCGGTTGGTCAGCAGCCAGAAGAAGACATGCTTGTCGCCGAGGAACGAATAGCGGCTGAAGGCATACGCCGCAGGCAGCGCCACGCTGACGGAGATCACCGTGTTCAGCGCCACATAAATCAGGCTGTTGATGTAGCCCGAATACCAGCTCGGGTCGGTGAAGATGGTGCGGTAATTGGCCCAGGTGAAATGCTGCGGAAAGATCGTGAAGCTGGAGACGATCTCGCTGTTGGTCTTGAAGCTCATGTTGACCATCCAGTAGATGGGCAACAAGGCGAACACGATGTACAGCGCCAGGAAGATGCTGCGCTTCTGGAATTTCATGGCGCGGCCTCCGTGGTGTCGGCAGTGCCCACGCGCTGCATCCAGTTGTAGAGCACGAAGCAGAACAACAGGATGATCAGGAAATAGATCAACGAGAAAGCAGCCGCCGGGCCGATGTCGAATTGTCCCACCGCCTTTTGCGTGAGGTACTGGCTGAGAAAGGTGGTGCTGTTGCCTGGGCCGCCGCCGGTCAGCACGAAGGGCTCGGTGTAGATCATGAAGCTGTCCATGAAGCGCAGCAGCACGGCAATCATCAGCACGCCGCGCATCTTGGGCAACTGGATGTAGCGGAACACCGCCAACTTGCTGGCACCGTCGATGCGCGCCGCCTGGTAATAGGCATCCGGAATGCTGCGCAGCCCGGCATAGCCCAGCAGCGCGACCAGCGGCGTCCAGTGCCACACGTCCATCAGCAGCACCGTCAGCCAGGCGTGCGTGGCGTTGCCGGTGTAGTTGTAGTCGATGCCCAGGCCACGCAGCCCGGCGCCCATCAGGCCGATGTCGGCACGGCCGAAGATCTGCCAGATGGTGCCCACCACGTTCCACGGGATCAGCAGCGACAGCGCCACGATCACCAGCACCGCGGACGACTTCCACCCGGTCGCCGGCATCGACAACGCGAGCGCGATGCCGAGCGGAATCTCGATCAGCAGCACCGCAAGTGAATAGGTCAGCTGGCGGCCGAGGGCGGCATGCAGATCCCCGTCGCGCATCACCTTGGTGAACCATTCGGTGCCGACGAACACCCGGCGCTCGGGCGAGATGATGTCCTGCACCGAGTAGTTCACCACCGTCATCAGCGGCAGGATGGCCGAGAAGGCGACGCAGATGAACACCGGCAGGATCAGGAACCAGGCCTTCTGGTTGACGGGCTTGTTCATGGGCGCACTCATGCCAGCAGCACCTCGTTTTTGTAGAAGCAGGTGTGCGCGTTCAGCACCTGAAGCCACGCAGTGTCGCCGGCACGCGGCAGCGGCGCGTCGAGCGACATGCGGGCTTTCAGCGTGGTTTCGCCCAGCCGCGCGGTCAGCATCGCGTGGGTGCCGATGTCTTGCGCCAGCGTCACCTGCGCCGGCACGGCGCCGGGTGCGTCGGGCTCGGTCAGGGCCAGGTACTCGGGCCGCACGCCGAGCTTGATGTCGCCATCGGCCAGGCTGCGGCCGGCCGGCAGCGCCAGCGCATGGCCGGCGACGCGCAGCGCACCGCCGCTCACCTGGCCGGGCAGGAAGTTCATTCCCGGAGAGCCGATGAAGTGGCCGACGAAGGTGTGCGCCGGCCGCTCGAACAGCGCCTCTGCCGAGCCCACCTGCACCGCACGGCCGCGCGTCATCACCACCACTTCTTCGGCAAAGGTGAGTGCCTCCACCTGGTCGTGCGTGACGTAGATCAGCGTCAGCTTCAACTGGTGGTGAATCTCCTTCAGCTTGCGCCGCAACTGCCACTTCAGATGCGGGTCGATCACCGTCAGCGGCTCGTCGAAGAGCACCGCTGCCACGTCGGCGCGCACCAGCCCGCGGCCGAGCGAGATCTTCTGCTTCTGGTCGGCCGACAGCCCGGCGGCGCGCTGGTCGAGCTGGTGGCTCATCTCCAGCATCTCGGCGATCACGCCCACCCGCTGGCGGATCTGCGCCTCGGGCACACCGCGGTTCTTCAGCGGAAAGGCCAGGTTCTGCGCCACCGTCATGGTGTCGTAGATCACCGGGAACTGGAACACCTGCGCGATGTTGCGCTGCTGCGGCGTGCTGTGGGTGACGTCGCGCCCGTCGAACTGCACGCTGCCCTGCGACGGCACCAGCAGCCCCGACATGATGTTGAGCATGGTCGTCTTGCCGCAGCCCGAAGGACCGAGCAACGCATAGGCGCCGCCATCGCGGAAGCTCATTTTCAGCGGCAGCAGCGCGTAGTCGTCGTCGGCCCTGGGGTTGGCCTTGTACGCATGCGCGAGGTCGAGGTCGATGCGGGCCATGTCAGTCGATATCGCTCACGGCGCACGCCGTGCATTGCGCCGAGCGCTCGATGTGTCGCAGCAATCGGTCCGTTGCGGTCGGTCGCGCTTGATCAATGGTGGCGGAGGCCAAGGCCGTCGGGTGGGTGGCTCCGCTCATGTCCCCCGGCCTGGGCTTCGCCCAGCCCTCCTCCTTTACTTCGCTACGCCACCCACCCAACGCCCTTGGCCTGCACCAGCG
>CAXTHW010000034.1:0-60548 GCA_964244245.1 uncultured Rubrivivax sp.
CCTTCGGCTTCACGCTGAACTTCATGACGATGATGGCGCTGAGCCTGTGCATCGGGCTGTTGATCGACGACGCCATCGTCGTGCGCGAGAACATCGTGCGCCATGTCCACATGGGCAAGGACCACTTCACCGCAGCACGCGAAGGCACCGAAGAAATCGGCCTGGCGGTGATGGCCACCACCTTCGCCATCTGCGCGGTGTTCGTGCCGGTGGCCTTCATGGGCGGCATCATCGGCAAGTTCTTCTACCCGTTCGGCATCACCGTGGTGGTGGCGGTGCTGGTGAGCCTGTTCGTCAGCTTCACGCTCGACCCGATGCTGTCCAGCATCTGGAAAGACCCGCCGTCCACCTACCTGAAGAAGCTGCCCGTCATCGGCCATGCCATCCGCGGCACCGACCGCATGATGGACGTGCTGCACCGCGTCTATGAGCGCGTGATCCGCTGGGCGTTCTCGGCGCGCCGGCACCGCGTGTTCTTCCCGCCGCTGCCGGCCTACGGCCATGGTTTCGGTGCCGACGGCAGGCGCGACAAGGCCAGCAAACGCCACCTGCGCTGGGCCACCATCACGCCGCGCGGCCTGGTGATGTGCGCCGGTGTTGGCAGCTTCGCGCTGGCCATCGGCCTGGCGCCGCTGGTGGGCAGCGAATTCGTGCCGCAGACCGACCAGAGCTACACCCAGCTCGCGCTGACGATGCCGGTGGGCGCCAGCCTGGAACGCACCAACGCGAAGGTGGTGCAGGTCGAAGAAATCGTGCTGGCCCTGCCCGAGGTGGACACCGTCTCCACCTATGTCGGCGGCGCCGGCCAGCGCAACCAGGCCTGGCTGAACATCGTGCTCAAGCCGCGCAAGGACCGCAAGCGCAGCCAGAAGCAGGTGGAGGACGCGCTGCGCGACCTGGTCGCCAAGATCCCCGGCACCAGCGCGGCGCTCGGCTTCGACCGCCCGATCTACGTCGCCATCCTCGGCAGCGACCCCGACGGCCTGGCCCGCGTGGCCAACGAGTTTGCAGAGAAGGTCAAGAAGATCCCCGGCGCGGTGGACGTGGAGTCGTCCGTCAAGCCCGGCCTGCCGGCCTACGCGGTGCGGCTGAAGCCGGCTGCGGTGCGCGAGATCGGCCTCACCGCGCCGCAGCTCGCATCGTCGTTGCGCGCCTACGTCAACGGCGAAACGGCCACCTACTGGACGACGCCCGACGGCGACCAGGTCGATGTGGTGCTGCGCCTGAACGAGACGCAGCGCGAGCGGCTGGAGCAGATGCGCAACCTGCCGGTTGCCTTTGCCAAGGACGGCACGCCGATCACGCTGGACAGCGTGGCCACCGTCACCTCGGTGTTCAACCCCGAGATCATCCGCCGCCAGAACCTGCTGCGCCGCGAGGCGGTGTTTGCCGGCGTGAAAAACCGCAGCCCGGGCGACGTGGGCGACGACGTGCAGAAACTGATCAAGGCGACCAGCCTGCCGCCGGGCTTCAGCTTCGACGTTGGCGGCCAGATGCAGCAGCAGGCAGAGGCCTTCGGCGGCCTGCTCGGCGCGATGGCGCTGGCGGTGATCTTCATCTACATCGTGCTGGCCAGCCAGTTCGGCAGCTTCGTGCAGCCCATCGCCATCATGGCCAGCCTGCCGCTGGCGCTGATCGGCGTGATGCTGGCGCTGCTGTGCTGGCGCAGCACGCTGAATGTCTTCAGCATGATCGGCCTGGTGATGCTGATGGGCCTGGTGACGAAGAACGCGATCCTGCTGGTGGACTTTGCCAACCACGCGCGCAAGGCCGGCGCAAGCATCGCCGATGCGCTGCTGCAGGCGGGTTTGATCCGCATGCGGCCGATCATCATGACCACTGCGGCGATGGTCTTCGGCATGTTGCCGCTGGCGCTGGCGCTGAACGACGGCGGCGAGATCCAGGCGCCGATGGGCCGCGCCATCATCGGCGGCGTGCTCACCTCCACGCTGCTGACGCTGATCGTCGTGCCGGTGCTGTACAGCTACCTGGTGCGCGAGAAGAAGCCGAAGGCTGCGCCCAGCAGCCGGCATGCTGGACTGGGCGGCCCGGTGCTGCCGCCGGCGATGCCGGCCGACCGCGACTGACACCCGCGTGCTAATCTGGACGGATGGTCAATACGACCCATGCGCCCCTATGAAGACCACCATCGATATTGCCGACCCGCAGGTCGTCGAGCAGGGCCTGCGGCGGGTGCTGGCCGACGAGCCTGCTGCGGCCAACACCGACAAGCCAGTCACGTTCAAGGGTGACGGTCTTCAACCCGGCATCGACCTCGCCGATTGGGAGCGCATTCTCGATCTCGCCTATAAAGGCCGCGGCGCTTGATTGCAGTCGATACCAATGTGCTGGTGGCCCAGGCCTGACGCGTTGCCGGGCGCGTGGGGCCAGCGCTTCAGTGTCGGCCGGGCTCAACCGGAGACGTGGATCACGTCACGCAGCAGCGGGTAAATCTGGTTCTGCCAGCGCCGGCCGCTGAAGACGCCGTAGTGGCCCACGCCGGCCTGCACGCAGTGGGTGCGCATGTAGGGCCGAAGGCCGCTGCACAGGTCTTGGGCGGCCAGCGTCTGGCCCGGCGCGCAGATGTCGTCGCGCTCGCCCTCGATGGTGACAAGCGCGGTGCGGCGGATGGCCGCCGGGTTCACCGGCCGGCCGCGCCAGAGCAGCTCGCCCTTGGGCAGCGCAAAGTCCTGGAACACGCGTTGCACCGTCTCAAGGTAGAACTCGGCCGGCAGGTCGGCCACCGCCATGTACTCCTCGTAGAACAGCCGCGTGGCCTCGGTCTTGTCGTGCGCCTGGTCCACCAGGTTGGTGTAGTAGCTGCGGAAGGCGTCGAGGTGGCGCTGCTTGTTCATGCTCATGAAGGCGCTGAGCTGCACGAAGCCCGGGTACACCCGCCGGCCTGCGCCGGGCAGTGGCCAGGGCACATGGCTGATCAGGTTGTTCTCGAACCAAGCGATGGGCTTGCTCATCGCCAGCGTGTTGACGCCGGTGGGGCTGATGCGGCAGTCGATGGGGCCGGCCATCAGCGTCAGGCTGGCGGGGGTGGCAGGGTCTTTGTCTTCGGACATCAGCGCGGTGGCGGCGAGCGCGGCCACGCAGGGCTGGCAGATGGCGACCAGATGCGCGCCGGGGCCGAGTGCCCGCAGGAAGCGCATCACGTGCTCGGTGTACTCGTCCAGCCCGAAAGGGCCGTCGGCCAGCGGAATGTCGCGCGCGCTGTGCCAGTCGGTGATGTGCACATCGTGGTCGGCCAGCATGGTGCGCACGGTGTCGCGCAGCAGGGTGGCAAAGTGGCCCGACATCGGCGCGACCAGCAGCACCTTGGGCTGCGCCGGCGCGCCGGCCTTGGCAAAGCGCCGCAGGGTGGCGAAAGGCGTCACGTCCACCACGTCTTCGGTGACGGCGTGGCCTGCCGCTTCGGTGATGTTCCAGTCGGGGCGGCGGTGGCGCACCTCGGCCAGGCGCATCACCTCGCAGGCCGCCGCAAGCTGGCGCTGCGGCGCGTGGCCGCCCAGGCCGTGGCGGGTGTCCAGCAGCATGGGCACCGCGGCGGCGGCCAGCGCACGCAGCGGCCACATCGCGTTGGCTTGCGCCTGGTAGGCCTGGTACAGCATGGAGTCTCCGCGTGTCGGCAATGGGGGTGGACCAGACACACGGAGCAACTTGTGCGCCAGTGCCCGCCTGCGCCGCGCCGTGGCACAGGCTTTGCGTCAGCGCACCACCCAGCCACAACGCCTGCCGCCGCAGGCAGGAGCCGAACCGCCATGGTGCAGGCCGCCAGCCCCGTGAAGCCGGAAGCCCAGGCCCGCAAGCGCGTGGTGCCGCTGCGGCAGCGCACAGCCGTGGCGCAGGCCACGCTCACGCTGTCGAGCAGGAATTACTCGTCCTGGTCTTTGCGGGGCTGGCTGCTGGTGCGTTTTGCCGGGCTGGAGGTGCAAGAGCGCATGGTGTCGCCAGACGACGCCAGCGCCCGGCGCGAACTGCTGCTGCTGGCGCCTTCCGTCCTGGTGCCCTGCCTCACGCACGAAGGCGCCAAGGTCTGGAACGTGATGGCAATTGCCTACTATCTCGACGAAGTGCGGCCCCAGGCCGGCCTGCTGCCCGCCGACCGCGTGGCCCGCGCACATTGCCGGTCGGTCTGCGGTGAAATGAATTCCGGCTTTGCCAACCTGCGCTCCGCATTGCCGATGAACCTCAAGGCGCGCCACCAGAACTTCAAGATCTGGGCCGGCGCCCAGCCCGACATCGACCGCATCGCAGACATCTGGCGCGACTGCCTGGCGCAGTACGGCGGCCCGTATCTGTTCGGCGCCGGGCGCACGGTGGCCGACGCGATGTTCGCCCCCGTCGTCACCCGTTTCCTGACCTACGGCGTGGCGCTGGACGCGCCGTGCACCGCCTATGCCGAGCGCATCATGGCGATGCCCGAGATGCAGGAATGGGTGGCGGCCGCATTGCTGGAGCCCGATGAAATCGACGAACTCGACATGGAGTTCTGAGGGCGTCAAGCGCGCGCGCCGCATCCATCCAGCGTCAACAGTCCTTCGGCCAGTCTTGCCAGGTCTGCCTCGGTGTTGAGGTAGGACATCGACGCACGCACCACGCCATGCAGGCCGCGCGCCTGCATGTCCCACGGTGTGTAGGGCACGCCATTGGCGCCCACCCGGATGCCCTGGACGGCAAGGCCCGCCTTCACCTCCATTGCCGACCGGCCTGCGACAGTGAAGCTCACCAGCCCTGACAGCGGCCCCAGGCTGTCATCGCAGAGCGTGACGCCCGGCACCAGGGCCAGCCGCTGGCGCAACTGTGCAGCCAGCGCCTGCACGCGCAGGGCGATCGCGTCCGCGCCCAGTCGCAGTGCCAGTGCGATGGCGGGCTGCAACCCCAGCCACAGCGCGACGGGTTGCTCGGCCGTCTCGAAGCGCCGTGCGCCAGGCCGCAGGCCGTCGGACCAGGGTGCCGACTGCACGTCCACCCACGGTGGCTCCAGGTGCTCCAGGAAGCTGCTGCGCACGTAGAGCAGCGCGCTACCCCGCGGCCCGCGCAGGTGCTTGCGGCCAGCGCTCTTGAGCACATCGCAGCCCAGCGCCTGCACGTCCACCGGCAATTGCCCGACGGCCTGGCCGGCGTCGATGAAATAGGGCACGCCCGCTGCGCGGGCCAGCCGCCCGAGTGCCGCGGCATCGTGGATCAAGCCGCCGTTGGCCGGCAGCCAGGTCAGCGACAGCCAGCGCACGCGCTCGTCCAGCAGCCCCGCGGTGGCCTGGACATCCACCCGGCCATCGGGCAGACAGGGCAGCGCCTCGACCCGCGCTCCGGCGCGCTCTGCGCTGCGCTGGTAGCTGACCAGATTGCCGCCCCATTCCTGGCGCGCCACCAGGATGCGGTCACCGGCGCGCAGCGGTGGCAAGGCGGCCCACACCGCGCCGAAAGCGGCCGAGCCGCTGCCCAGCAGCGCCACCTCGTCGCTGCCGGCGTTCAGCAGCCGCGCGGCGTCGGCCCGCAGTTGCTCGATCTGCGGCGCCACCGCTGCAGCAGCGTCCATCGGCCCCAGCCGGCTTTCGAGATCGAGGTGCTTGCGGATGGCAGCCAGCGATGCCATCGACATCGGCGATGCGCCTGCATGGTTCAGGTGCAGGCTGTCGTGCCAACCGGGCGTTGCGGCGCGCAGCGCGTCGAGTTGAGCAGGCGTGAAGGCGGGGGCGCTCACGCAGGCAACCACACCAGCGCATGTTCTGGGCCGCCCAATTGCTCGATGACAATGGCGCGGGTGTGGCTCGGCAAGGGCTGGGACAAGGCAGGCTCCGTGGGTTGGCCGCGACTGTCGCGCGGCGCTGCCGGCTGCGCCAGCGAAGCCTGCTCACACCCCCTTTGCGGTCTGCTCAAATGGGCGTTCAAATGCGCGACCGTCTGCCCCCGCTGTTTTCGCTTCAGGCCTTTGAAGCGGCTGCGCGGCTCGGCAACTTCAGCCGGGCTGCCGCAGAACTGCACTTGACGCCAGGCGCGATCAGCCGGCAGGTGCGGCAGTTGGAAGACTGGAGCGGGCAAACGCTCTTCGAGCGGCGCGCTGACGGCATGCAACTGACGGCCGAAGGGCAAAGCCTGCTGGCACGTCTGGGCGGACCCTTGGCCGCGTTGCACCACGCTGTCTATCCGGAACCGACCGAGAGCCGGCCGACGCTTCAGATCGCCACGCTGGGCTCGCTGGCCCGTGCCTGGCTGGTGCCCCGGCTGGCGGGCTTCATCGCCCGCGAACCGCGCGTGCGGTTGATCGTGCAAACCGACTACAGCCTGGTCCGGCCCCCGCCGCGTGTGGCGCTGGTCGCGCTGCGCCATGGGCTGCCGGGGGCTGCCGGCAGCGAGGTGCTGTTCGAAGACCGGCTGCTGGCCGTCGCCACACCGGCCGTGGCCCGGCGTCTGGGCACCGATGCGGCGCGCTGGCCTGCCGTCGCCGTGCTGAGCCACCTGGACAGTGAAGCGCCGCACTGGCTGGCACAGGCCGGCGCCTGCGCCGCGCCCGAAGGCCCCGCCTTCAACGACGCAGGCGTGATGCTGGACGCCGCCGTTGCCGGGCTGGGCGTGGCGGTGGCGCGGCTGTCCGTCGCCTGGCCCGCACTGGCGGCCCGCACGCTGGTGCTGGCGCATCCGCTGGTGCTGCCTTCGCTGCGCAGCAACCTCATGCTCACGCGCGAGGACAGCGCCGCACTGCCGGTGGTGCGTGCATTCGACCGCTGGCTGCGCGAGCAGGCTCTGGAGACGGCGCAAGAGATCCACGCGTTCGATGCGCCGAACCATCCTCTGCGACAAGGTCCGGGTTGAGGTGCATCGGCCGCAGCGTCACGGCAGCCGCGCCTGCAACACAGCGCGTGAGCGCAGCCGCAGGCCAGCCAGCAGCAGCGCGCCGGCGCCGAGCATCGGCAGCGTCGCCGGCTCGGGCACCGCGGTGATGGACGTCAGCACGAAGCTCTGGCCATATTCGGTGCTCTGGGTCTGGAGATAGATCAGGTCGATGTGCGAGAAGTCGATGGGCCCGCTGGGGTAGGCGCCATCGGCGAAGAAGAAATCGACATAGAACGGGTTGGCATTGGCCAGGATGTTGATGCCGATCTGGGTGTAGGGCGTGATGCCGTTGTAGAGCAGGATGTTGAAGTTGAGCTGGGCCGAGTTGGAGGCGAAGCCGATGCGCAAGCGGTCTTCACCGCTCAGGTCCAGTGCCAGCGGCGCCACCACGCCGGGCGCAGACAGCCCGTACAGCACGCTGGTGCGCTGCGCGATGCCACTGCCCGTCTCCATCGTGAAGCGCTTGTCGCCGGTGGTCACCGCCACCTTCGATGGCGCGGTGGAGCCGGTCAGCCCAGCATCGGTCTCGAAGGCCACGTAGCGCTGGCCGCCCGCCATGCTGCCGCTCTGGACGTTGACGCCGGGCGTGCCGAAGCCCAGCGGGCCTTGCGTCGAGATGAAGCCGCCGGTGGAAAAGTCGTCGATCACCACGACGGCCATCGCAGGCGACTGTGGCAGCAAGAGCAAAGCCGCCGCACCCAGCGCAGCGCCCAGCACGGGACGCGCCGAAGCAGCGGCGCGGCCAAGCCATGCGGCCAGACGAACCGGGCGGATATCGAGTGAGCATGAAGACATGAAGGGACTCCCTGAAGTGGTGGTGTCGCCGCATCCCGGGCGGGATGGCTCGGCAGGCCGAACTGTCGTCCGCAAGGGCCGGCAGGTCGTCAAACGCGCGGCGACATCCGGTTAAACGTTGTAAAACGCGGTTGGCCCTGAACAAGGCCGGCTCCGTCCGGGCCGGCTGGCGGCGGGGCGCTGCGGCGGAGGCTTCTGTGCAGGGCGACCGTTCAACGCCGATTCGTTTCGGGCGCGTGCAGGTGCTGCCCGTGCAGCGCCAGCTGCTCGTGGAGGGCAGCGCCGTCGCACTCGGTTCGCGCGCCTTCGATCTGTTGCTGGTGCTCATCGCGCACCGTGACCGCGTGGTGGGCAAGCACGAGCTGCTAGACCGCGTCTGGCCCGGGCTGGTGGTGGAAGAAGGCAACCTGAAGGTGCATGTCTCGACGCTGCGGCGTTTGATCGGCGCCGAGTGCATTGCCACCATTCCTGCGCGCGGCTACCGCTTCGCGCTGCCGCTGGACGGCGACGCCGAGGGCGTGCACCCGCCCGAGCCTGCCCGCATGGGCGCCGCGCCCATGCTGCCGCTGAGCGGCACGCCGATGATCGGACGCGACGACGAGCTTGCCAGCCTGCAGGCGCTGCTGCTGCGGCACCGCCTGGTGACCTTGCTGGGTGCTGGCGGCATCGGCAAGACGACGCTGGCGCTGGAAGCGGCGCGCCAGCGCCTGGCGGGCGAGGCGGAGGTGGTGTGGGTCGAGCTGGCAGCCGTGGGCGACTCTGCGCAGGTGGCGGCGGCGTTGGCGCAGGCGCTGTGCGTCTCGCAGGGCGAAGGCGAATTGGGTGCGCGCCTGATCGCAGCGCTGCAGTCGCGCCGCCTGCTCGTCGTGATCGACAACGCCGAGCATGTGGTCGATGGCGTGGCTGCGCTGGCACAGCACCTGGTGGCCGGCACGCCGGAGGTGCGCCTGCTCGTCACCAGCCAGGTCGCGTTGCGCGTGGCTGGCGAACGCATCTTCCGGCTCGGCCCCTTGCAGGTGCCCGATGCCGTGGTCTCGCCGGTGGAGGCGCTGGACTACGGCGCCGTGGCCTTGTTCGTCGAGCGCGCACAGACCGTGCAGCGCCACTTCGCCCTGACCGACGACAACCTGGCGACGGTGATCGACATCTGCCGCGGCCTGGACGGGCTGGCGCTGGCCATCGAACTGGCCGCGGCCCGATTGCCGCTGCTCGGCGTGGCCGGGCTGGCCTCACGGCTGGACGAGAGATTGCGGCTGCTGGCCGGCGGCGTTCGCACGGCGCCCACGCGGCAGCAGACCTTGCGCGCGGCGCTGGACTGGAGCCACGCGCTGCTCAGCGCCGCTGAGGCGGCGGTGTTCAGGCGGCTCGGCGTCTTTGCCGGCGGCTTCACCCTCGAACTGGCCGCCGCGGTGGCCACCGACGAGCAGATGGATTCCTGGTGCGTGATGGATGTGCTGGGCACGCTGGTCGAGCGGTCGATGGTGGCTGTGGACGGCGCCGACCCGCCGCGCTACCGGCTGCTCGAAAGCCCGCGCCGCTACGCGCTGCTGATGCTGGATGCAGCAGGCGAGCGCGCTGCGATGCAGCGCCGCCATGCCCAGGCCTTGCGCGACGAAGCCGAGCGCCAGGAGGCCGCGCTCTGGCGCATACCGGAATCGACCTGGCTGCGCCGCCACGCCTGCGAACTGGACAACCTGCGCCAGGCATGGAGTTGGGCCACGCAGCACGAGCCGGCCCTGGCCATCGCCCTTGCCGGTGCGAGCTTCCACCTCTTCAATTGCCTGGCCTTGATGCACGAGAGCCGCCAGCGCGCCGACCCGCTGGTGGCGCTGCTCGACAGCACGCCGGTGCCGGCGCGCGACGCGGCGCGCTTCCTGCGCGTGCGCGCTTTCCAGATGCGCGACGTCTCCGCCCGGGTGCAGCACGACCTGGCCCTGCGGTCGGCAGCGCTGTACCGCGGCTGCGCTGACCCGGAAGGCCTGCACGAGAGTCTGTACGTGCTGACGCAGGGCTTGCACGCCTTCTCTGCCGACGCCCAGGCCGCGTTGCGCGAGATGCTCGCGCTGGAGCGCGCTGACTGGCCGCCGGCACGTCGCGCGCTGGGCTGCATCGCGATGTCGATGGACGCCTATGTCGATGGCAGGATGGACGACAACCGGGCGGCACTCGAAGCAGCGCTGCCGCTGGTCACAGGGGCCGGGGCCGACCGGCTGACGATGGTGGTGCTCGGCAATCTGGCCGACCACGTGTTGCTGATGGGGCCGCTGTCGGAGGCGGTGCGGCGCGGCCGCGAGTTGACGGCGCTGTTGCGCGACACTGGCCGCACGGCACAGTTGCCGCTGGCCCTTTGCAATCTGGCGAATGCCCAATTGCAATTGGCCGACGCCGCGTCGGCGCGCGCGACGCTGGCCGAGGCACTGGCCGTGATGCGCGTGCAGCAGTGGGGCTGGCTGCGCGGCTTCGGCGACGTCTATGCGCTGCTGGCGGCGCAGGAAGGCCGCGCCGACGACGCCGCCCATCTGCTGGGCTGGGCCGATGCGGTGCGGCGTGAGCGCGGCGCACGCCAGCCCAACGAGGCGCGCTGCCGGCAGCAGGCGATGGAGCGCATCGCCACCGCCTTGCTGCCCGACCAACTGCGCCAGGCGATGGCGCGCGGCGCCCTGCTTTTGCCAGAGCAGGTGAGTGATCTGGCGCTGGCGCGCAGCGGCGGTGCAGCCACCGCACCGGGCTGCTGACGCCGCTGCGGCGGCGCCGTCAGTCCAGCCGCACGGCGGTGTCGAAGTGCCAGGTGCGGCGGATCTCCAGCACGTCGAACTCGCGTGCCAATGCGGGAGGAAACGGCTGGTAGGGCAGCAGGCGTTGCACGGTGCGGCGCACCGCGTCGTCGATCTCAGGCACGCCGCTGGAGACCATGAAGGCCACCGACTCCACCGACCCGTCGCGCCGGATGGCCACCGTCACCACCGGGTTGACATGGGGCCGCCGCGCCGCGTCCATCGCCGCGTCGGGCGGCGTGTTGAGCTGGATCTTGCGCGCCCAGGCTTCGGCGTAGAGCACCAGTTCCGCATTGGCGTCGCTGCGCCCGAAGAGCCGCCCGCGCCGCACGCTGCCTTGCGCAGGCGGCGGCGTGCCGGGCAGGCGGCCCGCCGCCGCATCGGCCTGGCGGCGTTGTGCGGCCTCTTCGTCCAACTGGCGCCCCATCGCGCGGCGCGCTGCTTCGCGCCGCTCGTTGTCGTCGGCCGCGGCGCGGGTGCGCTCTGCTTCCTTCTGGGCAGCGGCCTCGCGCGCTGCTTGCTGCCGTGCTTCGTCCTGGCGGGCGGCGTCGTGCAGTGCCGCTTGCTGGCGTTCCAGCGCCTGGCGCGCTGCCTCGCGCGCCAGTTCCAGTCGCTCTGCCTCCTGGCGGGCGGCTTGCACCCGCGCTGCGTCGTCTCGCGCAGCCTGCTGCAAGGCTGCTTGTTCCCTGGCCGACTCCAGCCTGGCCGCCTCCAGTTTCGCCGCTTCCAGCTGGGCCGTCTCTTGCCGAGCGGCGTCCTCCCGCTGCGCCTCCAGGCGCGCGGCCTCGGCGCTGGCTGTCTTCGCCGGCTCGGGGTCAGGCGCGCTGGCGCTTTGCGTGCTCTGTGTGCTCTGTGTGATGGTCGGGCTGGACGCGCTGGACGGGCTCGATGCCGCGGCAACCGCCGGCAGCGGTGCCGATGAAGCCGGCGCCATCGCCGCTCTGGCCGCATCCGGCCGCTCGACGGCGATCTCGCGCAGCCCGGCGCTGCCGGCCGTCGCCAGCGCGCCGGCCACGTCGGCGCCAGGCGGCGCTTGCCCGCTGGCCGCAGCGCCGTCCGGCTTCTGCAAGGCTCGTGGCAGCACCTGCTGCAAAGGCTCCTCGGCGGGTGGCGCCACCTCGCCTGCCGCAGCGCTGTCCGGCTCCGGCTCCGGCGCCAGCACGAGCTGGATGTCCGGCACCTGGCCCCGGCGTTGGCGCCAGGGCAGATCCAGGCCCGGCAGCCCCAGATCGCCGCTGCCGAAGGTCACGGTGGACAGCAGCGCGTGGGCCAGCAGCGACAGCGCCAGTGCAAGCGCCAGCCGCGAGCGGTCATGGCCCCTGCCCAGGCCCGCACCCAGGCCCATGCGCCTCAGCACTCGACGATGTTCACCGCCAGCCCGCCGCGCGCCGTTTCCTTGTACTTCGTCATCATGTCGGCGCCGGTTTCGCGCATCGTCTTGATGACCTTGTCCAGGCTGACGAAGTGCGTGCCGTCGCCGCGCAAGGCCATGCGCGCTGCGTTGATCGCCTTCACCGATGCAATCGCGTTGCGCTCGATGCACGGGATCTGCACCAGCCCGCCGACGGGGTCGCAGGTCAGGCCCAGGTGGTGTTCCATGCCGATCTCGGCGGCGTTCTCGGCCTGCGCCGGCGTGCCGCCCATCACCGCGCACAAGGCGCCGGCCGCCATCGAGCAGGCCACGCCCACCTCGCCCTGGCAGCCCACCTCGGCCCCGGAAATGCTGGCGTTCTCTTTGTAGAGGATGCCGATGGCGGCGGCGGTGAGCAGGAAATCGACCACTGCCGCTTCGTTGGCGCCGGGCACGAAGCGCACGAAGTAGTGCAGCACCGCCGGGATGATGCCGGCCGCGCCGTTGGTGGGCGCCGTCACCACGCGGCCGCCGGCGGCGTTTTCCTCGTTGACGGCCAGCGCGTAGAGGTTCACCCAGTCCAGCACCTGCAAGGGGTCACGCAGCGCCTGCTCCGGGTTGGACGTCAACGCCACCTTCAGCGCGGCAGCCCGGCGCTTGACCTTGAAGCCGCCGGGCAGCACGCCCTCGGTTTGGCAGCCACGCACCACGCAGTCCTGCATCACGCGCCAGATGCGCAGCAGGCCGGCGTCGATGTCGGCGTCGGTGCGCCAATGGCGCTCGTTGCGGCGCATCACGTCGGCGATGCTCAGGCCCAGCGCCTGGGTCAGCGCCAGCAGCTCGTCGCCGCTGTGAAAAGGGTGCGGCAGCACGGTGGTGTCGGGCGCGATGACCTTGTGCCGCGCGCCGTCGGCGGCCACTTCGTCGCTCACCACGAAGCCGCCGCCCACCGAGTAGTAGCTGCGGTTGGCGAGTTCGGCGCCGCCGCTGTCGAAGGCGATGAAGCGCATGCCGTTGGCGTGGAAGGGCAGGCTTTCACGGCGGTGGAACACGAGGTCGGCGCGTTCGTCGAAGGCCACGCCGTGGCGGCCCAGCAGGCTCAGCCGGCCGCTGCCGCGGATGGCCTCCAGCAGCGGGCCGATGGCCTCGACCTCGACCGTGTCCGGCTCATGCCCCGCCAGGCCCAGCAGCACCGCCTTGTCGCTGCCGTGCCCCTTGCCGGTGGCGCCCAGCGAGCCGTAGAGGGCGCAGTGCACCCGCGTGCTGCGCTCCAGCAGCCCGTCGTGCGCCAGCCGCTGCACGAACAGCCGCGCCGCCCGCATGGGCCCCACGGTGTGCGAGCTGCTGGGGCCGATGCCGATCTTGAAGAGGTCGAAAACGCTGATGGCCATGGGGCTCGATTCTGGACCGCCGCCCCGGCCGGCAGCGCATCATCGTCTGCCGGTGGTGCGCGGTTCGTTGTTGGCCTCGGCCGAGGCCGAGCGGTGGTGTTCCTGCCGCGCCTTCTTGGCCTTGCGGTACTGGATGATGCCGATCACCAGCACGATGACGAAGGTGGCGAGAAACAGCCAGGGGATGATGGTGTTGGTGGTGGTGGTGGGTTCCATGGCGGACTCCTTTGCACTGCTTGAAGCAGCAAGTCCGGCAATCGGCGCACCCGCGAATCACATGCCGTAGGCGCTGGTGGGCAGGCAACTGCAGAACAGGTTGCGGTCACCGTGGACGTTGTCCACCCGGCCCACCGGCGACCAGTACTTCTGCCGCTTCAGCCCCGGCACCGGGAAGGCAGCCTGCTCACGGCCGTAGGCGTGCGGCCAGTCGGCCTTCAGCAGCGCAGCCGCGGTGTGCGGCGCGTGCTTCAGCGGGTTGTCGTCTCTCGGCCAGGCGCCCGATTCGACCTGCGCGATCTCTTCGCGGATGGCAAGCATCGCGTCGCAGAAGCGGTCCAGCTCGGCCAGCGGCTCGCTCTCGGTGGGCTCCACCATCAGCGTGCCCGGCACAGGGAAGCTCAGCGTCGGCGCATGGAAGCCATGGTCGATGAGCCGCTTGGCGACGTCTTCGGCGCTGATGCCGGTGGCGTCTTTCAGTGGCCGCAGGTCCAGGATGCACTCGTGCGCCACGCCGCCGCCTCGGAGCGCCGGGTTGCCGCCGGAGTACAGCACCGGGTAGTGGCCGGCCAGCCGCGCGGCGATGTAGTTGGCGCTGAGGATGGCCACCTCGGTGGCGTCACGCAGCCCGTCGGCACCCATCATGCGGCAGTACATCCAACTGATGGGCAGCACGCCGGCGTTGCCCAGGGGCGCCGCACTCACCGCACCCACCGAGCGCCCGTCGCCCAGCCCGGCCGTGCGGTGGCCGGGCAGAAAGGGCAGCAGGTCGGCCACCACCGCCACCGGGCCGACGCCAGGGCCGCCACCGCCGTGCGGGATGCAAAAGGTCTTGTGCAGGTTCAGATGGCTCACGTCGCCGCCGAACTCGCCCGGCGCCGCCACGCCCACCAGCGCGTTCATGTTGGCGCCATCGACATAGACGCGGCCGCCATGCTGGTGCACCAGCGCGCACAACTCCTTGACCCGCACCTCGAAGACGCCGTGCGTGCTGGGGTAGGTGATCATCACCGCGGCCAGCCTGCTGCTGTGCTGTTCGCACCGGGCGCGCAGGTCGTCGAGATCGACGTTGCCCATCGCGTCGCACTTCGTCACCACCACGGCCATGCCCGCCATCTGCGCGCTGGCCGGGTTGGTGCCATGGGCCGACTCGGGGATCAGGCAGACGTTGCGCTGCCCCTCGCCGCGCGATGCATGCCAGGCGCGGATGGCCAGCAGCCCGGCGTATTCGCCCTGCGATCCTGCGTTGGGCTGCAGGCTGACGCCCGCATAGCCGGTTGCCTGCGCGAGCCACGCGCAAAGCTGGTCGGCCATCTCCCAGGTACCGGCCTGCTGCTCGCGCGGCGCGAACGGGTGCATGTTGGCGAACTCCGGCCAGGTGATGGGGACCATCTCGCTGGTGGCGTTGAGCTTCATCGTGCACGAGCCCAGCGGGATCATGCTGCGGTCCAGCGCCAGGTCCTTGTCGGAGAGGCTGCGGATGTAGCGCAGCATCTCGGTCTCGCTGTGGTGGCTGTTGAACACCGGGTGCGTCAGGAAGGGCGTGGTGCGCCGCAGCGCCGGCGGGATCAGCGGCTCGATGCCTTTCTCGAACGCGTCCATCGCCGGCAGCGCCTGCCCTGGCTGGGCGAACACCTGCCACAGCGCGTGGATGTCGGCGCGGGTGGTGGTCTCGTCCAGCGCAATGCCCAGCATCGTGTCGCCCCACTCGGGGAAGCGGCGCAGGTTCATGCCGGCCGCGCGGGCACGCGCCGCGATGGCAGCGGTGTGCGCGCCGGTGTCGATGCTGATGGTGTCGAACGCGCCGCGCTCGCGCACCGCCACGCCCATCTCGCGCAGGCCCTGCGCCAGCACCGCGGTGTAGCTGGCCACGCGTTGCGCGATGCGCTTCAGGCCTGCCGGGCCGTGATAGACGGCGTACATGCCGGCCATCACCGCCAGCAGCACTTGCGCGGTGCAGATGTTGCTGGTGGCCTTCTCGCGGCGGATGTGCTGCTCGCGCGTCTGCAATGCCAGCCGGTAGGCGGGCTGGCCGTGCACATCGACGCTGGCGCCCACCAGTCTGCCGGGCAGGCTGCGCTTGAATTCGTCACGGCAGGCCAGGTAGGCGGCGTGCGGGCCGCCGCCCGCCATCGGCACGCCGAAGCGCTGCGTGCTGCCGAGTGCAATGTCGGCGCCCAGTTCACCGGGCGGCGTGATCAGCGTCAGCGCCAGCAGATCGGCCGCCACGATGAAGGCCGCCTGGTGCGCGTGGATGCGTGCCGCGTCGCCGCGCAGGTCATGGATGGCGCCGCTGGTGGTGGGCATCTGCACCAGCACCGCAAAGTAGTCGCCAGCGGCGATCAGCGCGTCCCATTGCTCGGCCGAGTTGGCGAGCTGCACCGTGAAGCCCAGCGGCTCGGCGCGCGTCTGGATCACCTCGATGGTCTGCGGGTGGCAGTCGCCCGCCACGACGAAGGTATTGCTCCTGGACTTGACGCTGCGCCGGGCCAGCGTCATGGCCTCGGCGGCGGCGGTGGCTTCGTCCAGCATCGAGGCGTTGGCGATGGCCATGGCGGTGAGGTCGCACACCATGGTCTGGAAGTTGATCAGCGCTTCCATCCGGCCTTGTGAAATCTCGGCCTGGTAAGGCGTGTAGGCGGTGTACCAGGCGGGGTTTTCGAGAATGTTGCGCAGGATGACGCCCGGCGTGTGCGTGCCGTGGTAGCCCTGGCCGATGAAGCTCTTGAGCACCGTGTTGCGCGACGCGAGGCGCTTGAGTTCGGCCAGCGCATCGGCCTCGCTCAGCGGCGCCGGCAGGTCCATCGGCTTGCTGCGCGCGATGGCGCGCGGCACGATGGCGTCGATGAGCGCACGGCGCGACGCCGCGCCGATGACGGACAGCATGTGCCGCTCATCTGCGGCGTCAGGCCCGATGTGCCGGGCGGTGAATTCGGAGGCGTTTTCCAGCTCGGCGAGCGGCTTCAGGGCAGACATCAGCATGGCGTGTTCCGGATGGGCAGGGCTCAGAGCGACTTCAGCAGGGCGTCGTAGGCGGGCGTGTCCATCAGTTGCTCGAACTGCGCCATGTCGGTGACGTGGACCTTGAAGAACCAGCCGTTGCCCATCGGGTCGGTGTTGGCCAGAGACGGGTCGGCGCGCAGCGCTTCGTTGACCTCGACCACTTCGCCGCTGACCGGCATGAACAGGTCGGCGGCGGCCTTCACAGACTCCACCACACCGGCGATCTCGCCCTTGGTGTAGCTGCGGCCCACCTCGGGCAGCTCGACGAAGACCACGTCGCCCAGCGCGTCCTGCGCATGCAGCGTGATGCCGACGACGGCGGCCTCGTGGTCTTCGATGTTGATCCATTCATGGTCGGGCGTGTACATGGTCGTCATGGCGGTCTTTCTGGGCGGCGCTCTAGCCGCGGAAGTAGCGGTGGGGGTGGAAGGGCATGGGCACCACGCGCATCGGCAGTTGCTTGCCGCGCACCTGGGCATAGACCTCGTGCTGCGGCCTGGCGTGGTCCATCGGCAGGTAGGCCATCGCAATCGGCTGGTTGACGCTGGGCGCCAAGGTGCCGCTGGTCACCGTGCCCAGCCTGCGGCCATGGGCATCGACGATGGCGGTGCCTTCGCGCACCGGCACGCGCTCCAGGCCGATCAAACCCACGCGCTCGCTGGGCGCGGCGCCGTGCAGGTGCCGCTCGATGGTGGCCGCGCCCGGGTAGTGGCCTTCGCGCGCGCCGCCGGGGCGGCGCACCTTCTGGATGGCCCAGCCCAGGCCGGCCTCCACCGGGCTGGTGGTGGCCGTGATGTCGTGGCCGTAGAGGCACATGCCGGCCTCCAGGCGCAGCGTGTCGCGTGCGCCCAGGCCGGCGGGCTGCACCTCTGGCTGCGCCAGCAGCGCCTCGGCCAGCGCTTCGGCCTGCGCGGCGGGCACCGAGATCTCGAAGCCGTCTTCGCCGGTGTAGCCAGAGCGGGTGACGAAGCACGGCGCGCCGTTCAGATCGAACACGCCGCCGGTCATGAACACGAGGCTCGCGACGGCGGCGTTCAGCCGCGACAGCGCCGCCACGGCCAGCGGGCCTTGCAGCGCCAGCAAGGCGCGGTCTGGCAGCGGCAGCACCTGCACACGGTGGCCGATGTGCGTCGTCAGGTGGCGTGTGTCGGCCTCTTTGCAGCCGGCGTTGACGACGAGGAAGAGGTCGCCGAAGCCAGCATCGGCGGCATCCTGCGCGGGCCTGGTGACCATCAGATCGTCCAGCAGCCCACCGGCGGGGTTGGTGAAGAAGGCGTAGCGCTGCCTGCCGGCGCCGAGGTCGATCACGTCCACCGGCACCAGCGTCTCCAGCGCCGCGGCGGCGTCTGCGCCCACCAGCTTGAGCTGCCCCATGTGCGAGACGTCGAACAGCGCCGCCGCGTCGCGGCAATGCTTGTGCTCGGCCATCAGCCCGGCGGGGTATTGCACCGGCATCGCATGGCCGGCGAAAGGCACCATGCGGGCGCCCAGGCGGACATGCAGGTCGTGCAGCGGGGTCTTGAGAAGGGTGGTGTCGGCGGCTTCGGTCACTGGCGGTCTTTCAACGGGGGCGGCTGTTCCGCCCACCGATGCTGCCGGTGAACGGGGCCCCCGCTGTCCGCTTTACCTGAGAGATTCGGCGCACCCCTGGCCCGCTTGCGGACCGATGCGCCTTGCCCCTTCGGTGGGCCGCTGCTTGCGCGGGCGGCCTCTCTCCAGTGAGGTGGGAAGTCAGTCCTTTTGCCTGAGCGTTCGAGAATGGTCTCTGCGCCTTCGGCGGCTTGCGCAAAGGCAAGCTCTCTCCTGACGGCGCGCAGTGTAGCAGCGCGCTTTTCGGCGCACCGACATTCGGCGCACCGACAGCGGGGCACCGGCCGCTCGCCTTCCGTTGTACCGACGGCTTCAGGCGAGCGTCTGCGCCAGAGCGTCCAACTGGTCGATGCAGACGTTCCAGCCGTCGAAGAAGCCCATCTTGTCGTGCCGGTCGCGGGTGGCCTGGTCGGGGTGCATCACGGTGGCGACATAGCGCGTGCCGCCTGCCGGGCCTGCCTCGCCGGCCATCGTGATGGCGGCGGTGAAGCACATCCACGGCGTGGCGGGCCGCCAGCCGGCGAGCAGGGCGCTGGTGAAGACGATGCGCTGCTGCGGCACGATCTCCAGAAAGCAGCCCGGGTTGTCGCTGGTGCCTCCATCGGGGCCTTGCATGAAGGTGTGGAAGGCGCCGCCGGGGCGCAGATCGAAGGCGCGCACCTCGGTCGTCCAGGGCTTGGGGCACCACCATGCGGCCAGCAAGGCGGGCTCTGTCCATGCGCGCCAGACCAGCGGGCCTGGCGCACGCAAGGTGCGCGAGATGACGAGGTCGTGCGGGCCGGTGCCGGCGGGGCTTGGTGCTGTCATGGGACGCCTTCTCCTGGTGAGAGTATCTGGCGGAGCTTGCCATGCGCCGGTCCTTGGCGGCAGCCATCTGCGGTACAAATAACAAAGGCAGACCGACCAGGAGACCACCATGCCCACCCCGCTGATCGCGCTCGTGCCGGCCGGCACGATGGCTGGCCGCGCAGCATGAGCGACACCGCCGCCGCCGAGGCCTTGTCGCAACTGCTGGCCAGGCACCGCTCCATCCGCAGCTACAAGCCCGACGCCATCGACCCGGCGCTGCTCGACCGCGTGCTGGCCGAGGCGCTGGCCGGCAGCTCGTCCAGCGGCAACCTCAACATGGTGTCCGTCGTGCGCACCCGCGACCCGGTGCGCAGGCAGCGGCTGTACGCGCTGCACTTCGAGCAGCCGATGGTGCTTCAGGCGCCGCTGGTGCTGACCTTCTGCGCCGACAGCTTCCGCACCCGCGCCTGGCTGGCGCAGCGCGCGGCGCGCCTGGGCTTTGCAGACTTCATCAGCTACCACGTGGCCGCGTTCGACGCCATCATCCTGTCGCAGACGGTGGCGCTGGCGCTTGAGTCGCACGGGCTGGGCATCTGCTACATGGGCACCACGCTGCACTCGATGGGTGCGATTGCCGACTTTCTGGAGTTGCCCGACAACTGTCTGCCCGTCACCAGCATGGTGGTGGGCTGGCCGGCCGAGGCGCCGGCCCAGCGCGACCGGCTGCCCGCCGCTGCGTGGCTGCACGACGAGGTCTATCACCGGCCGACGCCTGACGACATCGACGCCCGCTTCGGCGAGCGCGAGCGCCGCGGCTGGGACCGCTACCGCGCGATGGGGCCAGAGATGGTGCAGCGCATGGCCGAGCATGGCATTCACTCGCTCGCCCAGTTCTACACCAGCAAGATCAAGTACGACCCCGACCAGTTCGCACTCGACTCTGCTGCGCTGCACGCGCTTTTGCGGGCGCGGGGTTTCCTGCAGTGACGTCGGCAGCGCGGTCGCCCAGCAGGTAGCGTGCACCCGCGCCACGCGCTGCAGCCGCATCGGCCGGGTTGTACAGCGCGCAGCGCGACAGCGACAGGCAGCCGCAGCCGATGCAGGACGCCAACTGGTCACGCAGCCGCGTCAGCGCCGCGATGCGCGCGTCCAGCAGCGGCTGCCAGCCGCGCGACAGGCGCTGCCAGTCGGCCTGCGTCGGCGTGCGGCCGTCGGGCAGCGCGGCCAGCGCCGCCTTGATCTGCTCCAGCGTCAGCCCCACCGCCTGCGCCGTGCGGACGAAGGCCACCCGCCGCAGCTCGCTGCGCAGGTACTGGCGCCGGCCGCCTGCGCTGCGCTGGCTGCCCAGCAGGCCTTGCGCCTCGTAGAAGCGCAGCGCGCTGGCGGCCACCCC
The DNA here is from genome assembly GCA_964244245.1 of uncultured Rubrivivax sp. GTDB lineage: Bacteria > Pseudomonadota > Gammaproteobacteria > Burkholderiales > Burkholderiaceae_C > Rubrivivax. Next base: position 20,146 of record CAXTHW010000034.1, read on the forward strand.
GGCGCGGCGCGCGAAGTCGCCGATCGGCAGCCATGTATCGGGCGGCAGCTTCATGCGTGGGCTCTCCGGTGCTTGACTTGAAGTTGACTTTAACTTGCAACATCGCGTTCCGATGCAACATGGGGACACCGCGATGAACGACATGAAGGCGCTGCACGCGCTGCACGCGCTGCTCGACGCCAACCTGCTGTTGCCGCCCGAGTACGCAGACCAGCTCAGCAACCACCTGCCGATGGCCTTGCACGCGCTGCACCGGCTGGGCGCCGGGCCGGCACGGCTGCGCGCCTTTCACACCCGGTATGCGGCGCGCTTCGAAGGCAGCCGCCCGCCCGCCGCCGCGCCGCCGCTGGCCGACTGGCGCGGCTGGCCCGCGCTGCGCGGCCAGCCGGATGCCTTTGCGACGCTGCTGTCCACCTTCGGTGTGGCGCTCGGCGCTGGCGACCAGCGGGCGGTGCTGCGCGAGGTGCTGCCGCAACTGATGCCCGGGGTGGCTGCGGCGGCCTTCCACGGGCTGATCCGCACGGCGCACGCCATCGAGGCCGGCCACAGCGGCGAGCTGGCCGCCGCGCTGGCCTACTGGGCCTGGCGCTGGCAGCCCTTGCCCGCGGCGCCAGCGCCGGCCCTGCTGCTGCCGTTCGACGGCTGGTCTGCGGCCTTGCTGGCGGCGGCGGCCGGCAGTGCCCTGCAAGGCCCGTTGATCTCCGGCCGCATGCGCCTGGCCGCTGAAACGGCGCCCTACCGGCAACTGGCCGACGCGCTGGACGCCGGCCCGGCGCCGGCGGCGGCGGCGCTGCGCGCCAGCCTGCTGGCGCTGGCTGCCGACCTCTACGCCGCCACCGGCAACTTCACGGTGCTGCACATGGTGACCGCCGTCCATGCGCTGCGCACCGTTTTGCCTGCGCTGGATGGTGCTGGCGCGGTGGCCGCAGCGCTGCCACATGTGCTGAGAGCCGTGACCGCCGCCTGCCTGGCCGCCCGGCTGCCGCGCGACGTGCCGCCGCCTGCGCAGCAGCGCAGCGCCGGCTGGCCCGAGGTGCTGGCAGCAGCGCTGGCCAGCGACGATGACCATGTGGTGAAGCTGGTGCAGGCCTGCCACGCCGAAAGCGCCACCGGCGGCGCCGTTGAAGCGGTGTTGCTGCGCGCCGCCCGGCGGGCGGCGCTCGCCCCGGTCAACTGACCGCGCTCCGGCTGGCCGCCTGCCCGGCCGGCTGCTGGCTGCGCTGGATGGCGGCGTGGATGGCGCCGGCCAGCGCGGCGGGCGCGCAGGGCTTGTGCAGCACGTCCAGCGCCAGCTCCGCGGCCCGTTCCATCGACTCGGAATAGCCGCTCATCAGCACCACCGCCAGCTCCGGGCGCTGGCTGCGCAAACGCTCTGCCAGCGCGATGCCGTCCATGCTGCCCGGCATCCTGATGTCGCTCACCAGCACGTCGGGCGCGGCGGGCTGCGCCTGCAGATGCGCCAGCGCGTCGTCGGCACTGGCCACATGCCGCACCACGGCGCCCATCGCCTCCAGCACGGCGCGTGTCGCACTGGCCACGTCGTCGTTGTCTTCCACCAGCAGCACGCGCAGGCCCAGCAGGCTGTCGGGCAGCGCGGCGGCTGCGTCGCCCTCGGCCGCTGCGGCCTGCGGCGCCTGCGGAAACAGCATGCAGACGGTGGTGCCGTCGCCAGGCGTGCTGCGCACCGTCACCGAGCCACCGGCGCGCTGGCAGAAGCCATAGACCTGGCTCAGCCCCAGGCCGGTGCCATGGCCCACCGGCTTGGTGGTGAAGAAGGGCTCGAAGACGCGGTCGATCACCGCCGCCGGAATGCCTTGCCCGCTGTCGCGCACCGACACCGCCACCTGCGCCTGCGCGGTGTTGCAGGCGCTGATGTGCAGCAGCCCGCCGGCCGGCATGGCGTCTTTGGCGTTGATGGCCAGGTTGAGCATCGCCAGCTCCAGCTCGGCCGCGTCCACCAGGATCGGTGCCGTGTGTGCATCGACGCTGGCCTGCACCGTGATGCCGACACCCAGCGCCGGGGCGATCATCTCGACGATGGCCGGCAGCCGGTGCGGCAGGCTCAGCACCTCGGGCCGCAGCGCCTGCCGGCGCGAGAACGACAGCAGTTGCCGCGTCAGCTTGACGCCGGCACCCACCGAGCGGTCGATGGCGGCCAACTGCGTGTTGTCATCGGGCACCTTGCCCAGCCGCTTCAGCAGATAGGCGTTGTTGCTGATGACGGTGAGAAGGTTGTTGAAGTCGTGCGCCACGCCGCCGGTGAGGCGGCCCATCGCCTCCAGCTTCTGCGCCTGGCGCAAAGCCTCTTCTGCACGCTCGCGCTGCGCCGTCTCCTGGCGCAGCGCGTCGGCGATCTCCAGCGCGCGCCGGGTGCGCTGCAGCGCGAGGTGGGTGATATAGACCAGCGCCAGCGCGGTGGGGAAGGTCATGCCGGCCAGCAGCAGCATCTGGCGGTTCCAGCTTGCATAGGCGTCCGCCTCTTCGACCCAGGCCGTGACGTGGATGGGATAGTCGCCCACCCGGCGGCTGGCGAACAGCCCGCGGCGGCCGTTGGGCAGCTCCACCACCTCGGCCATCGACGACGTGCCGGGCGGCTGCACCACCATCTGCGTGCCGCCGCCGGGCTGGTCGCTGGCGCGCGGGGCCTGCGGCCAGCGCGCCAGCACGGCGCCGTCTGCCCGCAACAGCGCCACGTTGACGCCTTCCTCGCTGCCGGCCAGGCCGGCGTAGAAGCCGGCGAAGTAGGCCGGCAGCATGCTGGTGGACACCAGCCCTGCAAAGCTGCCGTCGGCGTGCATGCGGCGCAGGCTGAGGTCGAAAAAGGGCTCGCCGGTGGCGCGGCTGGTCAACACGTCGGTGAAAAAAGGCTGGCTGCCGCCGGCGCGGTGGTGTTTGAAGATCGAGCGGTCGGAGTAATCGATGTTGTGCGGCGCGGGAAAGACACGGTCCGAGGCCAGCATGTGCGATGTGGAGGCCATCACGAAGATGCCCTGCAACTGCGGCAGGCCGGCGGTCATGCGGCGCAGCTTCTGGTGCAGCGCGGCTTCGCGCGCCAGCAGCGCCGCGTCATCGTCGTCGCCCAGCGTGTCGAGCACGCGGTTGATCAGCGCCACGTTGGTCTCGAAAATCTTCAGCGCGTGCTCTTCGCTGATGCGCGCCGCGCTGTCCACCTGCGACTGCGCGTCGGCGCCTTCACGCTGGTGAAGATAGACGGCGGCAAAGCCGAACAGCATCGCCGGCGCCACCACAGCCACCACCATCACGGCGCGCAGCGCGGACAGCGTGCTGCCGGTGTGCGTCTGCGTCTGCGCCTGTGTCTGTGTCTGCGTCTGCGTCTGCGGTGCATCTGTGGCCGGACTGCCGGCCGTGGCGGCCTGCAACCAGCGCGCGAACTTGGACATCCTCTCTCCAATGGTGCGCGGCGCCCCGGTGGGGCGGGCCGCATCTTATTCCCGGCAGGCGACGCTGCGGCGGCCAAGCAGCCCGGCGGTGTGCGCTTGGCCGGCACCGTAATATCCGCCCATGGCCGATGACATTGCAAGCTTGCGCCGCATTTTGAAAAACTGCCACAGCATTGCGGTGGTGGGTCTGTCGGCCGAATGGCACCGCCCCAGCTACTTCGTCGCCAAGTATCTGCAGCAGCATGGTTACCGCGTGATCCCCGTCAACCCGCGCTATGACAGCATCCTGGGCGAGCGCTGTTTCGCGCGGCTGGAAGACATCGCCGAGCCTGTGGACATGGTCGATGTCTTCCGCAAACCGGCCGACGTGCCGCCCATTGCCGCCAGCGCGGTGGCCATCGGCGCCCGCTGCCTATGGCAGCAACTCGGCGTGGTGAACCTGCAGGCCGACGGCATGGCCCGCGCCGCCGGGCTGGACTCGGTGATGGACCGCTGCGTGAAGATCGAGCATGCGCGGCTGTTCGGCGGGCTGCACTGGGCTGGCGTGAACACGCGGGTGATCTCGGCGCGGAAGCACAAGGCATGAGTGACCACCGCTTCAAGCCCGAGACGCTGGCCATCCATGCGGGGCAGATTCCAGACGCCGCCACCGGCGCCCGCGCGCTGCCCATCTACCAGACCACCAGCTTCGTGTTCGACAGTGCCGACCACGCGGCCAGCCTGTTCAACCTGCAGACCTTCGGCAACGTCTATTCGCGTTTGTCCAACCCCACCGTGGCGGCGCTGGAAGAGCGCGTGGCGGCGCTGGAGAACGGCCGCGCCGCGGTGGCCAGCGCCAGCGGCATGGCCGCCGAGGCGATGGCGCTGATGACCATGCTGCAAAGCGGCGACCACATCGTGGCGGCCGGCGCGCTGTACGGCGGCAGCGTCACGATGCTGGCGGTGAACCTGCGCAAGTTCGGCATCGAGACGACATTCGTCGATGCCACATCGCCCGACGCCTTTGCCGCCGCAATGCGCCCAGAAACGCGCGCGGTGTTCGCCGAAAGCCTGGGCAACCCCAGCCTGGTGGTGCTGGACATTGCCGCCATTGCCGACATGGCGCATGCGCACGGCGTGCCGCTGGTGATTGACAACACCGTGCCCAGCCCGGTGCTGTGCAACCCGCTGGCGCTGGGCGCCGACGTGGTGGTGCACTCGGCCACCAAGTACCTGGCCGGCCACGGCACCACGCTGGGCGGCGTGGTGGTGGAAAGTGGCAGATTCCCCTGGGACAACGGCAAGTTCCCGGGCATGACGGAGCCATCGCCCGGCTACCACGGCGTCAAGTTCTACGAAGCCTTCGGCGACTTCGGCTTCACGATGCGCTGCCGGATGGAAGCGCTGCGCGTCTTCGGCGCAGCCTTGTCGCCAATGAGCGCGTGGCAGATCCTGCAAGGCGTGGAAACGCTGCCCTTGCGGATGGAGCGGCACTGCAGCAATGCGCTGCGGGTGGCCGAATTCCTGCAGGCGCACCCTGCCGTGGAGTGGGTCAACTACCCCGGCCTGCCGAACCACCCGCAGCACGCACTGCTGACGCGCCAGATGAGCGGCGCATCGGGGCTGCTGGCCTTTGGCGTGAAGGGCGGGCTGGCGCGCGGCATCGGCTTCATCGAAAGCGCGCAGTTCATGAGCCACCTGGTCAACATCGGCGACACCCGGACGCTGATCAGCCACCCGGCCAGCACCACCCACCGCCAACTCGACGCGCAGCAGCAACTGGCCGCCGGCGTCAAGCCCGACATGGTGCGCATCTCGGTCGGGCTGGAGCATATCGACGACATCTTGTGGGATATCGACCAGGCCCTGGGATTGGCGATGAGGGCGGGGTAGATCCAAGGAGAACAAGAATTGGCCGACATCGAACGCAGCATTGCCCAGGTTCTGCAAACCTACGCCGCAGCGGTGAACGAGAAGGACAGCGCGAAACTGCTGCGCCTGTACGACCCCGCCGTGCGCGTCTATGACGCATGGGGCGTTTGGTCCTACGAGGGCGCCGACGCCTGGGCCAGCGCAGTCGAGGCATGGCTGTCTTCGCTGGGCACCGAGAGAGTGAAGGTCACGTTCGACGACGTGCGAACCGCTGGCACGCCAGAGCACGCATCGGTCAGCGCCATCGTCACCTATGCCGGCCTGTCTGCGCAGGGCGAGCGGCTGCGGGCCATGCAGAACCGCCTGACCTGGGTGCTGAGAACGAGCGGGCATGTGCTGCGCATCGTCCATGAGCACAGCTCGGCGCCCATCGGGTTCGAGGACATGAAGGCCATCCTCGTGCGGCCTGGGCATGCAGGCGCCGCGCCCGGCGGCTGAGCCCTTGGCGCGGGACTGTCTCTCTCACTCTTGTTTCCGTTGGAGGTTGCATGAAACGAGTCACCGGCATCGGCGGCATCTTCTTCAAGGCCAACGATGCTGCGGCATTGCGGGCCTGGTACCAGCGCCACCTGGGAATCGATGTGCAGGATTGGGGCGGCACGGCTTTCACATGGACGGATGGCGCAGGCCAGCCCATGGCCGGCACCACCGTCTGGTGCATCAGCGCAGCGCAAACCGAGCAATTCTCACCGGGCACTGCGGCATTCATGGTGAACTACAGGGTGGAGGATTTGCACGCCCTGGTTGCCGTCTTGCGAGAAGAGGGCTGCAATGTGCTTGAGAAGATCGATGAATCGGAATACGGCAAGTTTGCCTGGGTGATCGATCCCGAAGGCAACAAGGTGGAACTGTGGCAACCGCCGGCCGGCCAGTGATGCAGGCCGAGAGCAGCGAGGTGGATCCGGCCAATTGGCTCGTCGGTCATTGCCACTGCGGCGCGGTGCGCATTGAATTGCCGTCGGTGCCAGAGAAGGCGACCGATTGCAATTGTTCTCTGTGCAGGCGTCTCGGCGGCTTGTGGGCGTATTACGAATTCGGCTCGGTGCGCATCTCGGGCCATCCGGAGCAGACGCAGGGCTACATCCAGGGTGACAAGACGCTGCGGACCGTGCGCTGCAAGACCTGCGGTTGCACGACGCATTGGGAGCCGTTGCAACCCAAGCCCGGCGCGCACCACGGCGTGAATCTGCGCAACTTCGATCCCCGGCTGCTGCAATCGGTGCAGATCCGGCGCTTCGATGGCGCCGACAGCTGGGAGTTCTTCGCTTGATCCAGGCAGTGCTGGCAGCACCGAAGGGCCGACCGTCGGCGGCACCGGCAGCGACAAGAACTCACGGCGCCAGCACCGCCAGCCAGCCGCCCCGGTAGTTGCGCAGGTCTTCCACATGCGCAGCAGGCGGCAGCTCGGCCGGCTGGCGGTGGATGAACAGCACGCGGCCTTGCGGGTGCGCGGCCAGCCAGGCGAGGGCTTGCGACGGGTCGATCTCGTCCAGCGGGCGGCGCAGGCGCCCGGCCAGCGTCCACTGGCCGTGGTAGCTGCCGGTGATGGCCACCGGGCGGCCTTCGTGCTCGTACTGCGCCAGCCGGCGTGCGGTGGGCCGCAGGTCGTAGGGCTTGCGCACGGCCACGTCCACCGCCACCAGCAACGCGGTGGTGGCCAGCACGCTGGCCGTGGCAACGCGCAGCACGTCGGTGGCCGGCGTGGCGGGCCGCAGTGCCGCCAGTGCCAGGCCGGCCAGCGCCGCCACCGCACCGCCGGCATGCAGCGCGGCGGCGTCGTCCACGCCGGCCAGCCCGGCGGCCAGCCGTGGCACCAGCAGCATGGCGCAAGCGCCCAGCACCACCAGCGTCAGCGCCGGCACCAGTTGCGCCCAGCGGCCGGCGGCCGGGCGCAGCGACACGGCGCGCGCCACCAACAGCGCGAACAGCGGAAACTGCGGCAGCAGGTAGTGCCAGCGCTTGCCGCTGAACAGCGAGAACAGCAGCAGCACGCTGAGCAGGCTGCACAGCGCCAGCCGGCTGCCGGCGTCGCCGCGCAGGCTCTGCGCCATGCCCTGCCACCAGCGCGGCCAGAGCAGCCAAGGCGCCAGCAACAGCGGCAGCGCCACGAGGTAGAAGTACCAGGGCGCGCGGTGCGCGAAGCTGTCGGCCATGCGGCCCGCGCTCTGGCCCCAGAAGATGGCGTCGCGGTAGGCCGGGCCGCCTGCCTGCGCGGCCGGCAGCGCCCACGCCAGAATCAGCAGCGTGGCCACGGCCAGCGCCGCCCAACAGCCCAGCACCCAGCGCCGCCACGGTGGCCGCCGGTGGCCGCCGGGCCGCTCGGCAGGCATCCACCAGCGCGCCAGCAGCACCGCCGGCAGCAGATGCACCAGCGCCACCGGCCCCTTGCTGAACAAGGCGCCTGTCAGGCCCAGCGCCAGCAGCGCGAAGCCGCCGGCCGCGCCGCCCGAGCGCCACGCCCGCACCAGGCCCAGCAAGCCCAGCGTGACGAAGAACGTGAGCAGCACGTCGAACATCAGCGCCGACGCAAAGTAGGCAAACAGCAGCGACGCCAGCAGCACCGCCGCCGCCATGCGCGGCAGCTCGCTCCGGGCCGGCCACAGGCTGCGCGCCAGCAGCGCCGTCAGCGCCAGCGTGCCGGCCGCGAACAGCGGCGCGATGAGCCGCGGCCACCAGCCATTGACGCCGAACACCGCCCAGCCCGCATGCATCAGCCAGAAGAGCAGCGGCGGCTTGTGGTGGTAGGGCTGGCCGTTGATGACCGGCAGCAGAAAGTCGCCCCGCGCCCACATCTCCCAGGCCACTGCGGCATAGCGCGTCTCGTCCACCGGCAGCAGCGGGCGCGCCAGGCCGGCCGCGGCCAGCAGCGCCAGCAGGCCGAGCAGCGCAGCCCAGTGGCGCGCCCGGGACGCGCCGCCGGCACGGCCTGCCTCGGCGCTGGCGGATCCCGTGCGGGCGCCGCCTGCGCCAGCGCTGGCGGGCGCCACGGCACTCACAACTGCGGTTCCGACGGCCCCAGCGGCGCGCAGACCTGGCCGTTGCGGCTGCGCTGTTCGGCGTGGATCAACCACAGGTTGCGCGCATAGGCGACCAGCCCGAAGCCCTGGCCGAGCATGAACACCGGGTCTCGCCGCCACACCGCATAGACGAACAGCGCCAGCCCGCCGGCCAGCGACAGGTGCCAGAACAGCACCGGCACCACGCTGCGGCGCTGGCGCTCGCTGGCAACCCACTGGACCAGGATGCGGCCGGAGAACAGCGCCTGGCCGCCGAAGCCGACCGCCAGCACCAGCCACTCGGGAACGCCGAGCGGGCCTGGCGACACGCCACTCATTGCAGGTTCAACCCGTCGATGGCCGTGCGTTTCATGCGGCGCATCAGCCACATCACGCCGAGCAGATCGACGATGCCCACCCACAGCCGGTTGTGCAGCCCGTACTTCGAACGCCCCGCCGCGCGCGCCCGGTGGCGCACCGGGACAGACGCCACCAGCGCGCCTTCGCGCTGGAACAGCGCGGGCATGAAGCGGTGCTGGTGGTCGAAGAACGGCAGCCGCAGGAAGCGCTCACGCGAGAAGACCTTCAGGCCGCAGCCGGTGTCAGGCGTGCCGTCGCCCAGCAGCGCCGAGCGCACGCCGTTGGCCACGCGCGACGACAGCTTGCGCATGGTGCTGTCATGCCGCTGGGCGCGCCAGCCGATCACGAGTTCCAGCCCGGGCGGGCGCCGCCCGGGGCTCACCGCGGCCAGCATGGCGGGGATGTCGGCGGGGTCGTTCTGGCAGTCGCCGTCCAGCGTGGCCACCCAAGGGTAGCGGGCTGCCTGCACCGCGTTGGCGACGGCCGTGCTCTGGCCGCTGGGGCTGCCGTGCCGCAGCACGCGCAAGCGGGGGAAGCGGCGCGCCGCCTCGGCCAGGCGGGCAGCGGTGTCGTCGGTGCTGCCGTCATCGACGTACAGCACCTCGAATTCAGCGCGGCCCTCCAGCGCGGCGTGGATCTCCGTGATCAGCGGCAGCACGTTGTCGGCCTCGTTGCGCACGGGGACGATCACCGAGACACGGCCGTCGTAGTCAGGCGAGGGTTGGAAGCGCATGCCAGTGACGGCGGGCGCCTTGCGGGGCGCCACACCGCGATGCCGTGCGGCGCACGGCTTTGCGTGCCGATGGCAAACGGCGTGCCGGCAAGGCCGCGCTGCGGGTTTTGCAGGCCGCGCCCGCCGCTGCACATTTTGCAGAGCGGTTTGCAAGCCGGCGATACGATCATCGCCCGGCCAGAACAGGAGCGCCCATGTACCGACCCGACCTCATGCAAGGCCAGCGGATTCTCGTCACCGGCGGCGGCACCGGCCTGGGCCGTGGCATGGCCGAGGCGTTTCTGGCGCTGGGTGCCGACGTGGCCATCTGCGGCCGCCGCCAGGCCGTCTGCGACGCCACGGCCGACGCCTGGCGGGCGCAGTATCCCGGCCGCAGGATCGATGCTTTCGGCGTCGATATCCGGGTTGCGCCGGCGGTGGACGAGATGGTCGAGGCGCTGTTTGCCAGCGGCGGGCTGACGGGCCTGGTGAACAACGCGGCAGGCAACTTCATCGCGCCCACCGAAAGCCTGTCGCCACGCGCCTTCGATGCCGTGGCCGGCATCGTCTTCCACGGCAGCTTCTACGTGACGCAGGCGGTGGGCAAGCGCTGGGTGGCGCAGGCGAAAGGCGGCGCCTGGCAGCCCGGCCAGCCCTTTCGCAACGTGATGAGCATCATCGTCACCTGGGTCGATAACGGCAGTCCCTACGTGGTGCCGTCGGCGATGAGCAAGGCCGGCATCGAGGTGATGACCAAGAGCCTGGCGGTCGAGTGGGCCAGGTTCGGCGTGCGGCTCAACGCCGTGGGTCCGGGCGAGATTCCCACCGAAGGCATGAGCAAGCGCCTGAACCCAGGCGAGGAGCCCGGCGCACGCAGCCGCGAGCACAACCCGATGGGCCGCGAGGGCCGCTTCAGCGAGCTGCAGAACCTGGCCACCTTCCTGATGGCGCCCGGCCAGTGCGACTGGCTCACCGGCCAGAGCATCATGATGGACGGCGGCAACGCGCTGGCCAACGGCGGCAACTTCTACGCGCTGCGCGGCTGGAGCGACGCCGACTGGCTGGCCGCACGCGAGCGCATCGAGGCGCAGAACGCGAAGGACAGGGCGGCAAGGTAGATCGATGGCCGGGCGGTACCATGCTGCGCGCCTGGAGGCAAGCCGATGAGCATCTACGACCACCACCTGGACAAGAACGCCGCCAACTTCGTGGCCTTGTCGCCCGTCAGCTTCGTCGAGCGCAGCGCCGAGGTCTTCGGCGACCTGCCGGCCGTCGTGCATGGCGCGCGGCGCTGCACCTGGGCGCAGACGCGCGAGCGCTCGGCGCGGCTGGCGGCGGCGCTGCAAAGCCTGGGCGTGGCACGCGGCAGCACGGTCAGCGTGATGCTGCCCAACACGCCGGAGATGGTGGAGGCGCACTACGCGGTGCCGGCGCTGAACGCCGTGCTCAACACGCTGAACACGCGGCTCGACGCGCCCTTGCTGGCCTGGCAGATGAGCCACTGCGAGGTGCAGGTGCTGCTGACCGACCGCGAGTTCAGCCCCGTGATGGCCGAGGCGCTGCACCTGCTGGAGGCAGAGCATGGCCGCAGGCCGGTGGTCATCGACGTCTGCGACAGCGAATACACCGGCCCCGGCGACCGGCTGGGCGCCTTCGAGTACGAGGCGCTGCTGGCGGCGCATGCACCGCTGGCCATGCTGCCCGGCCCGGCGGACGAATGGGACGCCATCGCCATCAGCTACACCAGCGGCACCACGGGTGACCCGAAGGGCGTGGTCACCCACCACCGCGGCGCGTATCTCAATGCGGTGTGCAACGCCGCCACCTGGACCATGCCGCACTTCCCGACCTATCTGTGGACGCTGCCGATGTTCCATTGCAACGGCTGGTGCTTCCCCTGGACGGTGGCGATGCTGGGCGGCACGCATGTCTGCCTGCGCCGCGTGGAGGCGGCGGCCATCCTCGGCGCGATGCGCGAGCATGGGGTGGACCATTACTGCGCTGCGCCCATCGTGCACAACCTGCTGGTCAACGCGCCGGCCGAACTGCGCGCCGGCATCACGCAGAAGGTGCGCGGCATGGTGGCCGGCGCCGCGCCGCCGGCCGCGATGATCGAGGGCATGGCGAGGATCGGCTTCGACATCACCCATGTCTATGGCCTGACCGAGGTCTATGGCCCGGCGGCCGTGGCGGTGCAGCGCACGGCCTGGGCCGGCGAGTCTTTGTCCGAACAGACGCGGCTCAACGGCCGCCAGGGCGTGCGCTACGCGCTTCAGGAAGGCATGGCGGTGCTCGACCCCGACACGCTGGCCGCGCTGCCGGCAGACGGCCAGACCATGGGCGAGATCATGTTCCGCGGCAACATCGTGATGAAGGGCTACCTGAAGAACCCGGCCGCGACCGACAAGGCCTTCAGCGGCGGCTGGTTCCACACCGGCGACCTGGCCGTCACAGAGCCAGACCGTTACGTGAAGATCAAGGACCGCAGCAAGGACATCATCATCTCCGGCGGCGAGAACATCAGCTCGCTGGAGGTGGAAGACGCGCTCTACCGCCACCCCGCGGTGCTGGCCTGCGCCGTGGTGGCGCAGCCGCACCCGAAGTGGGGCGAGACGCCGCTGGCCTACGTCGAGACCAAGGGCGACGTGCCTGTGACGGCGGCCGAACTCATCGCCCACTGCAAGGGCTTGCTGGCTGGCTACAAGGTGCCGAAAGAGATCCGCTTCGAGGCGATACCCAAGACCAGCACCGGCAAGATCCAGAAGTTCGAGTTGCGCGAGCGGGCGAAGTCGTCCGCCGCGTCTGTCTAGGAGAGTGCCATGTCCACCGACCCATTGGTGCAGTACGCAGCCGACAAGCGCGGCGTGGTGACGCTCACGCTGAACCGCCCGCAGGCCTTCAACGCATTGTCGGAAGCCATGCTCGACGCGCTGCAGTCGGCGCTGGACCGCGTGGCCGCCGACCGCGCTGTGCGCGTGGTGGTGATCGGCGCCGCGGGCAAGGCCTTCTGCGCCGGGCATGACCTGAAGGAGATGCGCGCCGAGCCCTCGCTGGCCTACTACCAGCGCCTCTTCGCGCAGTGCGGCCGCATGATGATGAGCCTGCAGAGCCTGCCGGTGCCGGTGGTCGCCCGCGTGCAGGGCATCGCCACCGCAGCGGGCTGCCAACTGGTCGCCATGTGCGATCTGGCGGTGGCGTCGGCCGATGCGCGCTTCGCGGTCAGCGGCGTCAACCTGGGGCTGTTCTGCTCCACCCCCAGCGTGGCGCTCAGCCGCAACCTGTCACGCAAGGCGGCGTTCGAGATGCTGGTGACGGGCGAGTTCATCTCCGCAGCGCAGGCGCGCGACAAGGGCCTGGTCAACCGCGTGGCCGAGCCCGCTGCGCTGGACGCCGAGGTGGAAAGCCTGGTGGCCAGCATCGTCGCGAAGCCGGCCGTCGCCATCGCCGCCGGCAAGGCGCTGTTCTACCGCCAGATCGAGGCCGGCATCGCCGATGCGTATGCCGACGCCGGCCAGACCATGGCCTGCAACATGATGGACGAGGCCGCGCTGGAAGGCGTGCAGGCCTTCATCGACAAACGCCCCGCCAACTGGAAATGAGCTTCATGCACCGCCGTACCGCCGCCCTTGCCACCGCCTGCCTGGCCTTGCTGGCGGCCTGCGCCCAAGCCCCCACCGACACCGGAGCGGTCTTCCCGCCCAACGCCAATCTGCTGGTGCAGGGCATTCCGCCCATTCCGCAGTCGCTGGTGGACCGGGCGCAGCGATACACCGACTTCCGCGGCCACGCCTTCGTCGATTGGCACCCGGCACGGCGCGAGATGCTGGTGGCCCACCGCAAGGCCGGCGACAACACCTCGCAGCTCTACCGGCTGGCCGGGCCGATGGCCGAGCCCGAGCAACTGACGGCCGAAGCCGACCCGGTGCGCAGCGGCAGCTACGAGCCGCGGGACGGCAAGTACCTCGTCTATGCGCGCGCCAGCGGCGGCAACGAGGCGGCGCAGCTCTACCGGCTGGACCTGGACAACCGCAAGAGCACGCTGCTGAGCGACCCCGACCAGCGGCACGACATGGCCGGCTGGCTGCATGGCCGCAGCCTGCTGCTGCACACCAGCGTGCCGCTGGACCGCACCGCGCAAGGCGGCACGCGCAGCAGCATCGACACCACGCTGTGGCTGCTGGACCCGCTTCAGCCCGACGGCAGGCGCCGCCTGGCCAGCCTGCCGGGCAGCGGCTGGTACGGCGGCGCGGTGTCGGCAGACGACAAACAGCTCGCCGTCACGCGCTACGTGTCGGCCGCCGAGTCCGAGATCTGGCTGATCGACCTGGCCAGCGGCGAGCGCCGCAAGCTGCTGCCGGCAGCCGGCGAGTCGCTGAAGGCGGCGCATTTCCCGGCCGCCTTCAAGCGCGACGGCTCTGGCCTGTTCTTCAGCAGCAACCGCGTCGGCGAGTTCACCGAGTTGATGGCACTCGACTTCGCCAGCGGCGGCATCAGCCGGCTGAGCGCCCACATTCCCTGGGACATGAGCGGCGTGACGCTCAGCGAAGACGGCCGCATCCTGGCCGCGCAGGCCAACGTCGATGGCCGCGACGAGCTGCGCCTGTTCGACGCCGCCAGCGGCAAGGAGTTGACGCCGCCCAAGCTGCCCGCCGGCAGCGTGGGCAGCACCGAGTTCGACCGCAAGCGCGGCGAACTGGCGTTTTCGATCAACAGCGCGCAAGGCCCGGGCCAGCTCTATTCGCTGAATCCGGACACCGGCAGCGTCGTGCAATGGACGCGTGCCTACGCCCCGCCGGGCGTGGACATGGCGCGCTTCGCAGGCCAGCAGATCGTGCGCTGGACCAGCTTCGACGGCCGACAGATCTCCGGCCTGCTGAGCCGCCCGCCGGCGCGCTTCACCGGCAGGCGCCCGGTGGTGATCGAGATCCACGGCGGGCCGGAAGGCCAGGCCACGGCGGGCTTCATGGGGCGCGACAACTATCTGCTCGAAGAACTCGGCGTGGCCGTCATCCAGCCCAACGTGCGCGGCTCGTCAGGCTTCGGCAAGAGCTTCATGGCGCTGGACAACGGCATGCTGCGCGAAGACTCGGTGAAGGACATCGGCGCACTGCTCGACTGGGTGGCCACCCAGCCCGACCTGGACGCCAGCCGCGTGCTGGTGATGGGCGGCAGCTACGGCGGCTACATGAGCCTGGCCGTCAGCACCCACTACGCAGACCGCATCGCCGGCTCGGTGGACGAGGTGGGCATCTCGCACTTCGTGACCTTTTTGAACAACACCGAAAGCTACCGGCGCGACCTGCGCCGCGTGGAGTACGGCGACGAGCGCGACCCCGCGATGCGCGCCTTCCTGGACCGCATCTCGCCGCTCACCAACGCGCAGAAGATCACCAAGCCCTTGCTGGTGATCCAGGGCAGGAACGACCCGCGCGTGCCCTTCACCGAGGCAGAGCAGATCGTCGCCAAGGCGCGCGCCAACGGCACGCCGGTGTGGTATTTGCGCGCCGAGAACGAAGGCCACGGCTTTGCGCGCAAGGAGAACGCCGACTTCCGCTTCTACGCCATCGTCAAGTTCATCGAGACGGTGTTGATCAAGTAGCGCTGGCGGCTGCGGCCAGCGCAGCCGCCGCCACCAAATGCTCGGCCAGCCGGCGTGCACTGGCCGGCAGCGTGTCGTCGCCACGCGAGCAGACGACGAAGCGGCGCACGGCCCAGTCTTCGGCCAGCGGCACCAGCACCAGGCCGGACGCTTCCGCGTGCGGCGCGGCGGCCTCGCGCGGCAGGATGGCGATGCCCAGCCCGGCGGCCACGATGCGGCAGCCGGCGTCCATGCTGGACACCTGGATGCGGTGCACCGGCGTGCGGCCGAGCAGCGCTGCCTGGCGGCGCAGCATCACGTCCATCATGCCGCCGGGCGTGACACCGACGCTGACATGGTCCAGCGTGTCGGCATAGCGCAGCAGCCTGCGCCGCGCCAGCGCATGGCCGCGCGGCAGCGCCACGCAGAGATGGTCGCTGCGGTAGGGGCGCTGCTGCAGGCCGGCCAGGTCGCTGCGGTCCCAGAGCACGCCCAGTTCAGCGGCGCCTTCGCGCACGCCGCGCAGGATGTCGGAGCTGACGCGCTCGTCCAGGCTCACCCGCACGTCGGGGTGGCCTGCCACGAAGCTGCCGATGTCGTCGGGCAGCGCCTCGGCCAGCACACTGGGCGACGCCAGCACGCGCACGTTGCCCTGCACGCCGCTGGCGAATTCGCTCAGCTCGGCTTGCATGCGCTCCAGCGCAGCCAGCAGCTCGCGCGCCTGGCGCAGCAACGCCTGGCCCGCCGCGGTGGGCTCGATGCCGCGCCGGCCGCGCACCAGCAGCGGGGCGCCGATGGCAGCCTCGATGGCCGCGATGCGTTTGCTGACGGCCGACGCCACGATGGCTTCGCGCTCGGCGGCGCGGGCGATGTTGCCTTCTTCGCAGACGGCCACGAAGAGGCGCAGGGTGGTGGGGTCGAAGTCGCGTGCCATCTGGTTTTGCTGCTCTGCCTTGCGCCGTCAGGCATTCCGAATCGGAACGCTCACGCTTCCAAAATACCGCTCATCCTGCGCTGCGGCATGGCTAAAGTCCAGCCAATGAACCAAACGATCACCTTGCGCGAAGTGGGCCTGCGCGACGGCTTGCAGAGCATCCAGCGCGTGCTGCCCACCGCGCGCAAGCTCGCATGGATCCAGGCTGCCTACGACGCCGGCCAGCGCGAGATCGAGGTCGGCTCCTTCGTGCCGGCGCGGCTGCTGCCGCAACTGGCGGACACCGCCGAGCTGGTCGCCTTTGGCAAGACGCTGCCGGGGCTGACGGTGTCGGTGCTGGTGCCCAACCTGAAGGGCGCCGAACGCGCGATCGCGTCTGGCGCCGATGCGATGCTGGTGCCGCTGTCGGCCAGCCACGCGCACAGCCTGGCCAACCTGCGCAAGACGCCCGACGCGGTGGTGGCCGAGATCGCCGCCATCCGCGCCGCGCGTGACGCCGCCGGCTCGGCCTGCCGCATCGAGGTGGGCATCAGCACCGCCTTCGGCTGCACCATCCAGGGTGCCGTGGCGCCGGCCGAGGTGCTGCGCCTGGTGCAGGCGGTGCTGGATGCCGGCGTGGACAGCGTGGGTCTGGCCGACACCGTGGGCTATGCCGACCCGTCGATGGTGCAGCGGCTCGTCGAGCAGACCTTCGCCATCGCCGGCGAGCGCCTGGCCTGCGGCCATTTCCACGACACCCGCGGCCTGGGGCTGGCCAACGCCTATGCCGCCTGGCTGGGCGGCGTGCGGCGCTTCGACGCCTGCCTGGCCGGCATCGGCGGCTGCCCGCATGCGCCGGGTGCCAGCGGCAACGTCGCCACCGAAGACCTGGCCTACATGTTCGCCAGCATGGGCGTGGCCACGGGCCTGGATGTCGAGCGCCTGTTGGCGCTGCGCGCCCGGGTGGCCGGCTGGCTGGACGGCGAAGCGCTGCACGGCAGCATCTGGCGCGCCGGGCTGCCGAAGACGGTGAAGGTGGCGGCATGACGGCGCCGCAGCCGCTGGCGGGCCTGCGGGTGGTGGAGTTCACCCACATGGTGATGGGCCCCACCTGCGGCATGGTGCTGGCCGACATGGGCGCCGAAGTCATCAAGGTCGAGCCCATCGACGGCGACCGCACGCGCTTTCTGCTGGGTGCCGGCGCCGGCTTTTTCCCGATGTTCAACCGCAACAAGAAGAGCATCGCCATCGACCTGCACAAGCCCGAGGGTGCTGCGGTGGCGCGCAGGCTGGCCGCCAGCGCCGACGTGGTGGCAGAGAACTTCAAGCCCGGCACGATGGGCAAGTACGGGCTGGACTACGCTGCGCTGCAAGCGGTGAACGCGCGGCTCATCTATGTCAGCCACAAGGGCTTTCTGCCGGGGCCGTACCAGCACCGCACTGCGCTCGACGAAGTGGTGCAGATGATGGGCGGCCTGGCCTATATGACCGGCCGCCCGGGCGACCCGCTGCGCGCCGGCACCAGCGTGAACGACATCATGGGCGGCCTCTTCGGCGCCATCGGCGCCTTGGGTGCGCTGATCCAGCGCGGCATCACCGGCAAAGGCATGGAAGTGCAGTCCGCGCTTTACGAGAACAACGTCTTCCTGATGGGCCAGCACATGCTGCAGTTCGCGATGACCGGCAAGCACCCGGCGCCGATGCCCGCCCGTGACAACCCCTGGGCCGTCTATGACGTGTTCACCGTGAAAGACGGCGGGCAGATCTTCCTGGCGGCGGTGAGCGATGCGCAATGGCTGGGCTTCTGCGACGCGCTGGGCCTGCCCGACCTGAAGGCCAACCCGGCGCTGGCCACCAACAACCAGCGCGTGGCGGAAAGGCCGCGCCTGCTGGCCACGCTGCGCGAACGCCTGGCCGGCCGCGACGCCGCCGAGCTGGCCGCCGCGATGGAAGCAGCCGGCCTGCCATTCGCCCCCATCCGCCGCCCGGAAGACCTGCTCGACGACCCGCACCTGCTGGCCACCGGCGGTCTGGCCGATGTCACACTGCCGGACGGCGACAAGGCCGGCCAGACCGTGAAGACGACGCTCTTCCCCATCACGATGGACGGCCAACGCCTGGGCGTGCGGTCCGACCCGCCGCGGCGCGGCCAGCACAGCCGGCCGCTGCTGCTGGCGCTGGGCTACGACGCGGCAGAGATCGACGCGCTGGAGCAAGCCGGCGCCGTGTTTTGACGACAAGAATCCTGAAGGAGACGGGCATGACCACAGCCTCGCGCCGCCTGGCGCTGCAATACCTTGCTGCCGGCCTGGCGGCAGCCACGCCCTGGGCCCGCGGCCAGGGCAACGACAAGGCGGTGCGCTTCATCCTGCCCAATGCCACGGGCTCGGGCGTCGATGCGATCACGCGCGCCGCCCAGCCGGCGCTTGCCAAAGCGCTGGGCGCCGCGGTGGTGGTGGACAACCAGCCCGGGGCCGGCGGCATCGTCGGTGTGCAAGCCATCACGCGGGCGCCGGCCGACGGCATGACGCTGGGCGTGGTGTCCAACAACGTGGTGATCTTTCCCAGCGTCTATAAGTCGCTGCCCTTCGATCTGGCGACCGACATCACGCCCATCGCCATCATCGGCACCACACCGATGGTGCTGGTGGTCAACCCCAAGCTGCCGGTGCACAACGCCAAGGAGCTGGCGGCGCTGCTGAAGGCCAGGCCGGGGCAGATCAACTACGGCTCGGGCGGCAACGGCACCATCCTGCACCTGGCCACCGCGATGTTCCTCGACGAGACCGGCACCACGGCGCAGCATGTGCCGTACAAGGGCGTCGGCCCGATGGTGACCGACCTCATCGGCGGCCAGGTCGAGATGGCCACCGCCGCCTTGCCCAGCGTGCAGCAGCACCTGAAGAGCGGCGCGCTGCGCGCCATCGGCGTGACCACTGCACAGCGCGTGGCCGCCGCGCCCGAGATCCCCACCTTCGCCGAGCAAGGCTTGCCGGGCTACGTGGTGGACGCCTGGTTCGGCGTCATCGGCCCGAAGAACCTGCCGGCGGCCGAGGTGAAGCGGGCGCACGACGCGCTGGCAGCCGCCTTTGCCGACCCCGGCGTCAAGGAGGCGATGGCGCGGCAGGGCAACGTCATCAACGTCAGCAGCAGCGACTTCGCGCGCGAGTATTTCAAGAGCGAGATGGCGCGCTACGCCAAGCTGGTGAAGAAGGCGGGCGTGGAACTGCAGTGACCGCGCTGGTGACCGCGCTGGTGTCCGCGCCGCGCGTCTTCTACCTGCCGCAGGACGCGGCGCGGGTGGGCGGCTTCAGTTGCGCCTGATCTGCTTGACCATCGCAGCGCCGGTCAGCAGTTCCAGATGCGCTTCGAGGCGGATCACGCGGCCGGTGAGGTCTTCGATGCGCGTCTGCTGCGCCTTCATCGCTTCAGCCTGGCGGTTGACCTTGTCTTCGAGCTTGATGATGGAGGTGAGCGCCGCCCAGACGCGCTCGGTCACTCCCATCACGCCGGCACGGAGGGCTTGCGGGCCTTGCGGGCCTTGGCTTCCATTGCGGCGATGCGCTTGTTGCTGGCGGCGATGAAATCGAGCGCGTCGTCGATGGCGGCACCCGCCTTGTCTGCCGCCGTCCTTGCGGCGTCGGCCAGCACGGCCAGTTCTTCATCGCGCTCGCCGGCCTGGTAAGCGAAAGCGCCGCGGCGCATCAGTTCAGAGATCGGAATGTCCAGCTTGCGGGCTTTGGCGACGATGGCCTGCTTGTCAGTCGCCGTGGCTTGCACGACGATCCGCTCCACTGCTGTTGTCATTGCTGCTGCCCCGGCTGGTTGACGATGGACAGTGTATGTACATGCCGCATCCGGGTCAATTGTGCGGGTCAATCTCGGGCGCATCGAGCTCGCTCACATCCCCGCGTAATTCGGCCCGCCGCCGCCTTCGGGCGTCACCCAGACGATGTTCTGCGTCGGGTCCTTGATGTCGCAGGTCTTGCAGTGCACGCAGTTCTGCGCGTTGATCACCAGTTGCTCGCCGTGGCCGCTGGTGTTGACGTATTCATAGACGGCTGCCGGGCAATAGCGGCTTTCCGGCCCGGCGTACTTTGCCAGGTTGACGGCCACCGGCACCGACGCGTCTTTCAGCGTCAGGTGCGCGGGCTGGTTCTCTTCGTGGTTGGTGTTGCTGATGAAGACCGAACTCAGGCGATCGAATGTGAGCTTGCCGTCGGCCTTGGGGTAGCGGATGGGCTCGATCTGCGACGCCGCATGCAGCCGCTCGTGGTCGGGCGTCTTGCGGTGGATGGTCCAGGGCGGGCTCTTGATGCCCAGCTTGGGAAGCAGCCATTGCTCGATGCCGGTCATCAGCGTGCCCACGGTGTTGCCCTGCTTGAACCACTGCTTGAAGTTGCGGCTGGTGTTCAGCTCTTCACGCAGCCAGCTCTTCTCGAAAGCCAGCGGATAGGCGCTCAGTTCGTCGCCAGCGCGCCCCGCTGCCAGCGCCGGCACGATGGCTTCTGCCACCAGCATGCCGGTCTTCATCGCGGCATGGCTGCCCTTGATGCGTGCTGCGTTCAGGAAGCCGGCGTCACAGCCCACCAGCGCGCCGCCAGCGAACACCAGCCTGGGCAGGCTGAGCAGGCCGCCGGCGGTGATGGCGCGGGCGCCATAGCCCAGGCGCTTGCCACCTTCGATGTGCTTGCGGATGGCAGGGTGCGTCTTCCAGCGCTGCATCTCCTCGAAGGGGCTGATCCACGGGTTCTGGTAGTCCAGCCCGGTGACGAAGCCGAGCGTCACCTTGTTGCCCTCCATGTGGTACAGGAAGCCGCCGCCGTAGGTGTGCTCGTCCATCGGCCAGCCGGCGGTGTGCACCACCAGCCCCGGCTGCGCCTGCGCCGGGCTGACTTCCCACAGCTCCTTGACGCCCAGCGCATAGCTCTGCGGGTCACGCCCCTTGTCGAGCGCATAGCGCGCGATGAGCTGCTTGCCCAGATGGCCGCGCGAGCCTTCTGCGAAGACGGTGTACTTTCCCAGCAACTCCATGCCGAGCTGGAAGTTGGCGGTGGGCTCGCCGTCCTTGCCGACGCCCAGGTTGCCGGTGGCCACGCCGCGCACGCGTTCACCGCCATGGCCGTCGTCGGCATACAGCACCTCGGCGGCGCTGAAGCCGGGAAAGATCTCGACGCCCAGGGCTTCTGCCTGCTCGCCCAGCCACTTGGTCACCGCCCCCAGGCTGATGACGTAGTTGCCTTGGTTGTGGAAACAGCCGGGCACCAGCCACTGCGGCGTGGCGGTGGCCTCGTCCGGCCCGAGAAACAGCACCTGGTCGGCCGTCACCGGCTGAAGCAGCGGCGCGCCACGGTCTTTCCAGTCCGGAAACAGCTCCAGCATCGCCCGCGGGTCCATCACCGCGCCGCTCAGGATGTGGGCGCCCGGCTCGCTGCCTTTTTCGAGCACCACCACGGACACCTCGGGGTTCAACTGCTTCAGCCGGATGGCCGTGGCCAGCCCGCCGGGGCCGCCGCCCACCACCACCACGTCGTACTCCATGGCCTCCCGCGGGCCGTATTGGGTGAGGATGTCTTGCGGGCTCATGGTGCTGTCTTCTGTAGGGGCGGCGGCAGATTCTAAGAGGCGCTGGAAGGCGCTAGAAGGCGCCCGCCGGCCCGCAGACCATGCCCGCCACCAGCGCGGCCAGCGCCAGCGACGCCGTCAGCCCCGGCGACTCGATGCCGAACAACTGCACCACGCCGTCGCAGCCATGGCTTGCCGGCCCATGCACCGCAAAGTCGGCCGGCGCAGCGCCCGGGCCACTGAGCTTGGGCCGCACGCCGCTGTAGGCGGGCTGCAAGGCGCCGCCCGGCAGCGCCGGCCAGTAGCGGCGGATGTCGGCCTCGAAGGCTGCCTGGCGTGCGGTGTCCACCGCGTAGTCGATGGCATCCGTGTCGTCCAGCCATTCAACGTCGGGGCCGAACTTCGCCTGGGCGCCCATGTCCAGCGTCAGGTGCACACCCAGCCCGCCATCGACCGGCATCGGATAGATCAGGTGCGAAAAAGGTGGCCGGCCGGACAGGCTGAAGTAGTTGCCCTTGGCGAGGAAGCGCCGCGGCACCGCGCCAGGCGGAAAGCCGCTCATCGCGCCCGCCACGCGCTGCGCCTGCAGGCCAGCCGCGTTGACCAGCCAGCCGGCGGCCAGTGCAAATGTCTCTGCGCCAGCGCCCACCTCCACGACCCAGCGGCTGCCATCGCGCCGCGCGCCGGTGAAAGGCGAGCGCAGCGCCAGCACCGCGCCCGCGTTCTCTGCGTCGCCCAGCAGCGACAGCATCAGCGCATGGCTGTCGATGATGCCGCTGGACGGCGACAGCAGCGCGCCGGCACAGGCCAGCGCTGGCTCCAGCGCCCGGGCCTCAACGGCGCTCAGCCGGCGCAGGTCGTGCACGCCATGGGCCGCGCCATGGGCCTTCAGCCTGTCGAGCCTGGGCAGCTCGGCCGCGCTGGTGGCCACCACCAGCTTGCCGCAGCGCAGGTGGCCGATGCGGCGCTCTTTGCAATAGGCGTAGAGCAGCGCGCGGCCTTCGACGCAGAGCCGGCCCTTCAGGCTGCCCTGCGGGTAGTACAGCCCCGCGTGGACGACCTCGCTGTTGCGCGACGAGACGCCGCTGCCGATGCCGTCTTCGGCCTCCAGCACCAGCACATCCAGCCCGCGCAGCGCCAGTGCGCGGGCGCAGGCCAGGCCCACCACACCGGCACCCACCACCACCGCATCGACCTTGTCCATGGCGCCTATTTTGGACTGCGCAGCGCGTGCTATCGTGCCCGGCCGCCAAGGCGCGCAAAGCAGTGAAGGAGGGCAGCATGGCCTATGAAATCGACCTCTCCGGCCGCGTGGCGCTGGTCACCGGCGCGTCCAGCGGGCTGGGCACGCAGTTCGCCAAGACATTGGCCAAGGCAGGTGCCGGCGTGGTGCTGGCGGCACGCCGCATCGAGCGCCTCAAAAGCCTGCGCGCCGAGATCGAGGCCGACGGCGGTGACGCCCATGTGGTGGGCCTGGACGTGACGGACCCCGCAAGCATCCGCGCCGCAGTGGCGCATGCCGAGACCGAGATGGGCGCCATCGACATCCTGGTCAACAACTCTGGCGTCAGCACCACGCAGAAGCTGACCGACGTGACGCCAGACGACTACGACTTCGTGATGGACACCAACACCCGCGGCGCCTTCTTCGTGGCGCAGGAAGTGGCCAAGCGGATGATCGCGCGCAGCAAGGGCGTGGCGCCGGGCACCTTCACCGGCGGGCGCATCGTCAACGTGGCGTCGATGGCGGGGCTGAAGGTGCTGAGCCAGATCGGCGTCTATGCAATGAGCAAGGCCGCGGTCGTCCACATGACCAAGGCGATGGCGCTGGAGTGGGGCCGCTACGGCATCAACGTCAACGCGCTGTGCCCCGGCTACATCGACACCGAGATCAACCACCACCACTTCCAGAGCGACGCCGGCCAGAAGCTGGTGCAGATGCTGCCGCGCAAGCGCATCGGCAAGCCGCAAGACCTCGACGTGCTGGTGATGATGCTTTGCGCCAATGAAAGCCACTTCGTCAACGGCGCGGTGATCGCTGCCGACGACGGCTTCGGCCTTTGAGGCTCTGCCCCGCATGCGTGCACTGAGCCCGCTGGAAGCGCGCGTGCTGGGCGTGCTGGTGGAAAAGCAGCACACCGTGCCCGACACCTACCCGCTGTCGCTGAACGCGCTGGTGGCCGGCTGCAACCAGAAGACAGCGCGCTCGCCCGTCATCGAAGCGACAGACGCCGAAGTGCTCACCGCCATCGAGGGCCTGAAGGCGTTGCATCTGGTGCAGGAAGGCAGCAGCAGCCGCGTCGTGAAGTTCGAGCACAACATGGCGCGCGGGCTGGGTGTGCCGGGGCAGTCGGCCGCACTGCTGACGGTGCTGATGCTGCGCGGCCCGCAGACGGCGGCCGAGCTGCGGCTGAACTGCGAGCGGCTGCACCGCTTTGCGGACATCTCGTCGGTGGAAGGCTTTCTCGACGAGCTGGCCGGCAAGGAGCCGCCGCGCGTGCTGAAGCTGGCGCGCGCCGCCGGCTCGCGTGAGGCGCGCTGGGCGCATCTGCTGTGCGGCGAGGTGGCCTTGCCGGCCGCTGCGCCAGACGGCGCGGAGCCGGGCGGCGTCAGTGCCGGCGAACTGTCCGCCTTGCGCGCCGAGCAGACGCGGATGGCGGCCGAACTGGCCGAGTTGCGCGCGCTGGTGCAGCGCATGGCGACGGAACTCGGCATCGAGTAGCGAACAGCGAACAGCGAACGGCACGCAGCGTCAGGCGATGGCCTCGGTCTCCAGCAGGCTGGCCGCCAGCGCCGCCTGCACGGCCACCAGTTCGCGCGCCAGCACGGCCTGCAAGTCGGCGCCCGCACGGGCTTGCAGCCAGAGGCCGAAGCGTTCGGACTCGATGAAGAAATGCGGGTGGCCGTGCGGATGCTCGCGCCAGTAGGCCGACACCAGCGTGCGCAGGCTGCCGCCGGCCGCGCTCAAGGTGGCGTCGAAGTTGATGGCCAGCGGCGCCAGCCGGTTCATCCGGTACAGCGTGCAGGCGCGCGCCATGCCGTCGGCACGCACCAGCGCCAGCAGTTGCCGCGTCTCGCGGCTGTTGAGCGCATAGCGGCCTTGCAGCCAGGTGGCGTCCGAGCGCAGCACCACGCAATGCTCGGGCGCGGCGGTCAGGTCGGCCAGCGCCTGCTGGAAGTCAGCCTGCATGGGCGGCCTCCCCGGCGTGTGCGCAGGCGTCGGCCAACTGGTGCATGCGCTCGAGTTCGGCGGCCAGCGCCGGCAGGCCGATGCTGTCGAAGTACGACTCCTGGTACTCGAAGGTGATGGCGCGCAGGTTGCGGCAGCGTGGCAGCACGTCGAAGGCCCAGTCCCAGACTTCGGTCGGTGTCACGGTGGAGTGGCTGTCTGCATAGAAGCCCAGGCTGTCGTCGCCGCCGGCCAGGTGCACTTCTTCCACCGCGTCGAGGTTCAGCAGCTCCAGGTAGCGCCGCGCCGGCATGCCGCCGTTGCGCTGGTTGACCAGCAGGTTGTGCAGGTCGAGCAGCGTGCCGCAGAGGCCTTGGCGGTGCAGCACGTTCAGGAACGCGGGCTCGTGCATTTCCAGCTCGGGCAGCGGCGTGAAGAAGCTGCCGTTCTCCAGCAGCACGCGGCAGCCCAGGCGCTGCGACAGTTGGCGCAGCTTGGGTGCCAGCAGCGCAAGTGCCTCGGCACCGTAGTGCACCGGCAAGCCCAGGCCGGCCTGCGCATTGGGCACCGAGCCCTTGGGCGTGACGAACAGATTGAGGTGCTCGCCGTACCAGGCAAAGCCGCCCAGCTTGCGCTGGACGGCCACGGCCGCGCTGACCATGGTGTCGTCCAGCGGCATCGCGCTGGGCAGCGACAGCCCCAGCCCGTGCGCTGCCAGCAGCCGCCCTTCGGCCCAGCGCCGCAGCTCGGCGATGGCAGGCAGCGCAGCGCGGAAGCGCTGGCCTGCCGGCGCACCGCGGCCGAAGTCGAACCACAGCCGGTCGGGCATCGCGGTCAGGTGCTCGACCAGGCCGCCGGCATGCGCGATGAGCGCCGGCGCCGTCTGGTTGTAGAGCAGGCCGACGCTCGGGCGCCCTGGGGTCGGCGCCATGGCGTCAGAACGCGACGTTGATGACCTGCTTGAACTGCTCGCGCGAGACGACGAAGTCGAACGCGCCCGACATGCAGGGGTGGCCGGTGAGCTTGCTGATCACGTCGTAGGCCTGCTTGCTGACGCGGCCGAAGTCGTCGGGCGACATCGAGCCGGAGATGTGCGCCGTGACGCGCTGGCTGGCCAGGCTTTCACTGACGGTGAGGACGGCGCTGCGTTGGATGCGGGTTTCGAGGACTGCGGTTTCGGCGGTGGCCATGGTGATCTCCGTTGTGGTCGAGGGCCCGGCGCATCGGGGATGCTGCCGGTTCCGCCGCAGGGGCGGCGGTGCCCGCACTGTGCGCGCCGGTGGTGGCAGCGCACATCCACCTTTGGTGGGCCTGCGGCGCCTTGATCTAGGGGCCGGGTCGCCCGCCCGGCGGGCACAGCTGCACGGGCTCAGCTTTGCCCCGCGGCGGCCGATAAGACGGTTGGCAACTTGCCGGGGTAGGCTGGAACACATGTTGATGAAACTTTTCTCGCGCCGGCCTTTCTCTGCGCCGGCAGATCCTGCTGTGGCCGCGGCACACGGCGCCGAGCTGGCGGCGCGACAGCAGGAGATCGACGCGCTGAAGGCCGAGGTTTTGGGCCTTCAGATGCGCTTCGACCTGATTCGCGGCGCCTCGGGCGAAGGCCTTTGGGACATGGAGGTGCCCGCCGCCGACGCCACGAGCGCAAGCAACCCCTTCTTCTGGTCAGCACAGTTCCGCAAACTGCTGGGCTACCGCGACGAACGCGACTTTCCGAACGTGCTGGCAAGTTGGTCGGACCTGCTGCACCCGGAGGACAAGCAGCGCACGCTGGACGCCTTCGGCGCGCACATGGGCGACCGCAGCGGCCGCACGCCCTACGACGTGACCTACCGCTTGCGCTGCAAGGATGGTGTGTACCGCTGGTTCAGAGCACGCGGCGAAACGCTGCGCTCACCAGACGGCACGCCGCTGCGCGTGGCCGGCACCTTGATTCCCATCGACGACGAGATCAACCGGCAAAAGACGCTGGACGTCACCAACACGCGCTTCGAGCTGTCACGCGAGATGGTCAACGACGGCGTGTGGGACCTCGCCGTCGTCGCCGGGGATCCAGTCAACCCGAAGAACGCGTTTTGGTGGTCGCCGCAGTTTCGCAAGCTGCTGGGATTTACCGATGAAAAGGACTTCCCGGACGTGCTCGACAGTTGGGCTTCCAGGCTGCACCCGGACGACAAGGACCGCACGATGGCTGCGTTCGTGGCCCACCTCACCGACAAGACCGGCCAGACGCCCTATGACGTGACCTACCGGGTGCGCTGCAAGAACGAGCAGTACCGCTGGTTCCGCGCGCGGGGCCAGACCAAACGTTCGGCCGACGGCACCGCTTTGCAGGCGGTGGGCGCGCTGGCCGACATCCAGGCCGAAAAAGACCGTGAGTCCAGCGAGAAGACCGGCGTCGAATACAACCTGCAGCTCGAGTCCAGCCTGAAGGACATCGGCGACATCGTCGGCACGATCCAACGCATCGCGCAGCAGACCAATCTGATCGCGCTCAACGCGGCGGTCGAGGCGGCGCGGGCAGGGGAGGCGGGTCGAGGCTTCTCGGTGATCGCAGGCGAGATTCGCTCGCTGTCCAAGCGAACGAGCGAGGCCACCGGCGACGTGACGCGCATCCGGCGCGGCCTGGAAGAAGGCAAGCGCAAGCTGGTGGCGGCCTGAAACGCCGAACCGGGCTCGGCGTTCGATGCCGTGTGGAACTGAAGAAATGCGCTAGGCGCCGAGGATGCTGTAAGGCCCACCCTTTGCGAGCGCCCGCTGGTAGGCCGGCCGCGCATGGATGCGCGCAAGCCAGTCGGTCAGCCGCGGGAAGCGCGCGTCCAGGCCGCCACGGGCAGCGGCTGCTTCGAGCGGGAAGCTCATCTGCACATCGGCGCCGCTGAAGGCGCTGCCCGCAAACCATGGCGCCGCGGACAGCTCGCTTTCCATGAAGGCCAGTTGCGCCGCCAGGTTGGGGGCGATGTAGGCCTTGGTCACCTTGTCGGCGATGCCGTTGGTGATGGGCTTGATGAAGAACGGCAGCTTGGTCGAGCGGATCTTGTCGAAGACCAGCTTCATCAACAGCGGCGGCATCGCGCTGCCTTCGGCGAAGTGCAGCCAGTAGGTGAAGCGGCGAGCTTCAGCGCTGCCGGCGGCGGGGCGCAACTGGCCGCCGCCATGGGTGTCGATGAGGTACTCGACGATGGCGCCAGACTCGGCCACCGTCACGCCGCTATCGGTGATCACGGGCGACTTGCCCAGCGGGTGCACCTGGCGCAACTCGGGCGGCGCCAGCATCGTCTCCGGGTTGCGCCTGTACAGCTTCACCTCGTAGGGCAGGCCCAGTTCTTCCAGCAGCCACAGCACCCGTTGCGAGCGCGAATTCTCAAGATGGTGGACAAGGATCACAGGCTGCTTTCAGGGTTCACAACAAGGCGTAGGTGGTGGTGGCGTGGGCTGCCAGTTCGTCGTCTGCGCTGATCACCTGCACCTCGCCAAAGACGAGGCTTTTGCCCATGCGCAACACGCGCGCCACCACGCGCACCGCGCCGCTGGCGCCCGACACCGGGCGCAAGAAGCTGGTCTGCAACTGCACCGTGGTCATCGGCTTGAAGCCGCCCAGCTTCGTCATCACCGCCAGCACCATGGCGGTGTCGGCCGCGGCCATCATCGTCTGGCCGCAGAGCACGCCGCCTTCGTGCACATGCTTGCGCGTGACGGGCAGCACCAGCACCACCTCGCCCGCACGCGCTTCCAGCACGCGCAGGTCCAGCTCGCGCACCCATTCGGCGAAGACGTGCTGAAGCGCCGCCTGCAGCATGTCGATGTCAGCGAACGACTGCGTTTCCATCACGGCTCCTGGCTGCCATTGGGTGGCGACGATTCTAGGGTCGCGAGCCGTAGTAAGGTTGCGGCCTTCGACTGGAGGCGCATTGCGATGAAGAAGGTTTTTGCCAGCGCGGCGGCCGCGCTCGACGGCATCGTGCACGACGGGCAGTTGTTCGCCGTCGGCGGCTTCGGCCTCTGCGGTATTCCCGAAGCCTTGATCGCCGCGCTGCGCGACAGCGGCGTGAAGAACCTCAGCGTGATCTCGAACAACGCGGGTGTCGATGGCTTCGGCCTGGGCCAGTTGCTGGCAACGCGGCAGATCAAGAAGATGATCAGCAGCTATGTCGGTGAGAACAAGGAGTTCGAGCGCCAGTATCTGGCCGGCGAACTCGAACTGGAATTCACCCCGCAGGGCACGCTGGCCGAGAAGCTGCGCGCGGGCGGCTCGGGCATTCCGGCGTTCTTCACGCGCACCGGGGTCGGCACGATGGTGGCCGAAGGCAAGGAAACGCGCGAGTTCGACGGCCAGCTCTACGTGATGGAGCGCGCCCTGGTGCCCGACGTCTCGCTGGTCAAGGCCTGGAAGGCAGACGCGTCGGGCAACCTCGTGTTCCGCCGCACCGCACGCAACTTCAACCCCGCGGTGGCGATGGCCGGCAAGATCACCGTGGTGGAGGTGGAAGAGATTCTGCCCACCGGCAGCTTCGACCCCGATGCCGTGCACCTGGCCGGCATCTACGTGCACCGCATCGTGCTCAACGCGACGCCCGAAAAGCGCATCGAAAAGCGCACCACCAGCGCCGCCGCATAAGGAGAACACACCATGGCATGGACACAAGACCAGATGGCGGCCAAGGCGGCCGCTGAATTGCAGGATGGCTTCTACGTCAACCTGGGCATCGGCATTCCCACGCTGGTGGCCAACTTCGTGCCGAGCGACATCGAGGTCTGGCTGCAAAGCGAGAACGGCATGCTGGGCATCGGCCCGTTCCCGACCGAAGACGCGGTGGATGCCGACATCATCAACGCCGGCAAGCAGACCGTCACCACCATCCCGGGCTCCAGCATCTTCGGCAGCCACGACAGCTTCGCGATGATTCGCGCCGGCAAGATCAACCTCAGCATCCTGGGCGCGATGCAGGTGAGCGAAACCGGCGACCTGGCCAACTGGATGATCCCCGGCAAGATGGTCAAGGGCATGGGCGGCGCGATGGACCTGGTGGCCGGCGTGAAGCGCGTCATCGTGCTGATGGAGCATGTGGCGCGCCGCAAGGACGGCGGAACCGACCTGAAGATTCTGCGGCAATGCAGCCTGCCGCTCACTGGCGTGGGCGTGGTCAACCGCATCATCACCGACCTGGCGGTGATGGACGTCACCCCGCAGGGCTTGAAGGTGGTGGAGGTGGCGCCCGGCGTCTCGCAGGAAGAACTGCAAAGCAAGACCGGCGTCCCGCTGCACTGACGCCGCCATCGTGGCCGCAGTGCTCTTCGACCCTGCGCGCCACGAAGCGCTGAGCGGCGCCCCCTGGAGCGACGCTGCGGCCCGGCATGCCATCCGGCGCATCGCCGATGACGCGCTGCAAGCCTTCAGCCCGCAGACGCTCTGGCCCGAGCATCCGCTGGACTTGCAGTTGCCGCCCGCCTTGCCCTCCACCGGCCTCTACGACGGTGCTGGCGGCGTGATCTGGGCGCTGCGCCATCTGGCTGCGGCAGGTGCCATCGACGCCCTTCCGGCGTTCGGCGACACCGTCGCGGCGCTGGCCGGCCGCAACCCGTCGGCGCAGGAGCCGGACCGGACGGCGTCGCTGCTGATCGGCAACACCGGCCTGCTGCTGCTGCAATGGCAGATCTCCAGCGCGGCCGGCAGGGCCGATGTGGCCGATGTGGCCGACGTTGCCGACTTGGCCGATGCGCTGTTCGCGCTGGTGCAGGGCAACATCGGTCACCCGTCGCGCGAAGCGTTGTGGGGCAACGCCGGCAGCGCACTGGCCGCGTTGCAGATGGCGCAGGCGACGGCAGAGCCGCGTTGGCAGGCGCTGCTGCTGCAAGCCGTGGAGCAACTGGCGCAAAGCCTGGAGACCGATGTGGACAGCGGCACGCCCGTCTGGGTGCAGCAGATCGGCGGGCACAGCATGCGCTACCTCGGCGCCGGTCACGGGCTGGCGGGCAACGTCTATCTCGCGCTGCGCGCCGCGCCGCTGTTGCCGACGGCGCTGGTGCAGCGCTTCACCGACGCAGCGCTGTCCACCTTGCAAGCCACCGCACTGCACGATGGCGAAGGCCGCATCAACTGGCACGCGATGGTGGACGCCGCCCGCTTGCCCGGCCGCGTGCCGCTGGTGCAGGACTGCCATGGCGCGCCCGGCATGCTGAACCGGCTGGCCGGCATGCCGCGCACTGCGCAGTGGGACGCCCTGCTGCTGGGCGCAGGTGAACTGACCTGGCATGCCGGCCCGTTGGTCAAAGGCCCCGGCCTGTGCCACGGCACCGCGGGCAATGCGCTCGCACTGCTCAAACTGGCAGAGCGCCGTGCAGACGCGCTCTGGCTGGCCCGTGCGCGGGCGATGGCGGCGCATGCTGCCGGGCAGGTGGAGCGTGCGCGCGCCCGGCAAGGCCACGGCCGCTACACGCTGTGGACCGGCGACCTCGGCGTGGCCTGCGTGCTGTGGGACTGCATCCAGGGCAGGGGCAGCGTGCCGACGCTGGACGTCTTTTGAACGGGCGGGGATTCAGCCCCGACGCAGCGCCCGCGCCGCCTCGCTGACCAGCGCCGGGCCCTTGTAGATCAAGCCGGTGTAGATCTGCACCAGGTCGGCACCTGCCTCCAGCTTGGCCCTGGCGTCGGCGCCGCTCATCACGCCGCCCACGCCGATGATCGGAAAGCCCGCGCCCAGCGCCTGGCGCAGCAGCCGGATCACGCGGTTGCTGGCCTCGAACACCGGCCGCCCGGACAAGCCGCCGGCCTCTGCTGCATGCGGCAGGCCTTGCACCGCGTCCCGTGCGACCGTGGTGTTGGTGGCGATCACGCCGTCGATGCCATGGGCCGGCAGCGCGGCCGCGATGGCGCCCACCTGCGCTGCTTCCAGATCGGGCGCGATCTTCACGAACACAGGCACGCTGCGGCCGTGTTGCCTTGCCAGCGCGGTGCGCCGCGTCTGCAATGCCGACAGCAACGCGGCCAGCGCCGCGTCGCCCTGCAATGCACGCAGGTTGCTGGTGTTCGGGCTGGAGATGTTGACGGTCACGTAGTCGGCATGCGGATAGACGCCGTCCAGCGCGAGAAGGTAATCGTCCACCGCATTGTCGATCGGCGTGGCCGCGTTCTTGCCGATGTTCAGGCCGACGATGCCGCCATCGCGGCGGAAGGCGCGCGCCTGCTGCACGTTGGCGATGAAGGCGGCCAGCCCGTCGTTGTTGAAGCCCAGCCGGTTGATCAAGGCATCGGCCTGCGGCAGGCGGAACATGCGCGGCTTGGGGTTGCCGGGCTGCGCCTTGGGCGTGACGGTGCCCACCTCGATGAAACCGAAGCCCATCGCGCCCAGCCCGTCGATGCAGCGGCCGTTCTTGTCCAGCCCCGCAGCCAGGCCCACACGGTTGGGGAAGCGCAGGCCCGCCACCGTCACCGGGTCGGCCACGCGCTGCTGCTGCCACAGGCACTGGGCCGGCGTGTTCTGCAGCCGGGCGATGCTGGAGAGCGTCAGTTCATGGGCTTGTTCGGCGTCTAGGCCGAACAGGAAGGGGCGGGCAAACGCATACGGCAGCAAGGGCATCGCGGCATTGTCGCCGTGATAATCAGGCGCCATGACGCAAGACGAGTTGAAGGCACTGGTGGGCCGCGCGGCACTGGCCTATGTGCAGCCCGGCGCGCTCGTCGGCGTGGGCACCGGCTCCACGGTGAACCATTTCATCGACGCGCTGGCCACCGTCAGGCACAGCATTGCAGGCGCCGTCTCCAGCTCGCTGGCCAGCACAGAGCGGCTGCTGGCGCACGGCATCCCCGTGTTCGAGGCCGGCACCGTGCAGCGGCTGCCCGTCTATATCGACGGCGCCGACGAGATCGACGGCAGCGGCTGCATGGTCAAGGGCGGCGGCGCGGCGCTGACCCGCGAGAAGATCGTCGCCGACCTGGCCGCGCGTTTCGTCTGCATCGCCGATGCGTCCAAGCGCGTGCGGCAGCTCGGCGCGTATCCGCTGCCTGTCGAAGTGATCGGCATCGCAGTGGCCCAGGTGGCGCGGCGCTTTGCTGCGCTGGGCGGCAGCGCCACGCTGCGCACCGGGGTGCTGACGGACAACGGCCACCCGCTGCTCGACGTGCGCGGCCTGCAGATCAGTGACCCGCTGGCACTGGAAACCGAGATCAACCAGTGGCCCGGCGTGGTGACGGTGGGCATCTTTGCCCGCCACCGCGCCAGCGTCTGCCTGCTGGGCTCGGCGGCCGGCGTCGAGACGCTGGTCTTCTGACGGGCAGGGCGCGCTACAGCGCTACATCGCTACTGCGCTACTGCGCGGTGGCCACCGTGTGGCTGCCGCCGCCTTGCAGCCACAGCGCCCAGGCCAGCGCCAGGCGGCCGGTGGCCTTGGCCAGCTCATCGCTTTCCACCACGAACTGCTGGTAGGCCTCGAGCGTGCCGAACTCGTCTTCGGCACCCAGCTCCTCGCGCGTCTGGTGCGCCTGCAACTCCATCTGCCGGGTGGCGACGATCTGGCCGGAGCGCTGCACCTGCTTGTCCTGCTCCGCCAGCAATTGCAGGCGCTGGGCCACGTCGGCGCGCAGCACCGAAACGCCCGCAGCCGAGGGCGGCTGCGCCTTGACGGCCGGCATCACGGCCTTGTCGCGCACCGGGGCCAGCAGCGCACTGAGCTGCCCGGGCGCCAGCCCGCTGGCTTGCGACAGCGCCGCCAGCCCTTCGTCGCGCCCGGCCGCGATGGCTTCGGCTGTGGCTTCCATCGACTCCAGCCGCCGCGCCAGCGCGGCCAGCATTGCCTGCCGCTGTTGATCGACCGGCGCGTTCATCAGCACCGCTTGCTGGTGGCCGGCCGACTGAAGCAGCGCCTGCGCCAGCAGCACCCGCACCTGGCCGAGCCTGGCGACGATGTAGCTCTCGACGACTTGCTGCTGCGCCGCTGGCGTCACCGGCGCGGCGGCCTGCATCACGTTGTCGAGCACGGGGTCGGCAAAGGCAGCCCACCAGGACGCGGGCCGCTCTTCGCTGCCGGCACGGGAGGCGCCACCGGCCAACAGAAGCACCAGCACGATCAACAGGCGCGTCGCCGCTCGTCCATGGGACTGGTTGTGCAGGGCAAGCATGGTGCGCTTTCGATGTGACGGGGCGCCATGCTAGGCGCCGACGTGTTGCTGGGGGCGGGGCGGCGCGTGAAGCAGCGCAAAGGCAGCGCAAAGCCCTCCGGGCGCGCGCTGTGTGCCCGGTTCATCGTGGCCGATAATGCGCGCCAATCATTGAGAGGACTGCCAGTGGCCAAACCCAACTACTCCTTCGAAAAACGACAACGCGAATTGGCAAAGAAGAAGAAGAAGGAAGAAAAGGCTTCCCGCAAGGCCAGCCCGGACGCGCCGGAGCAGCAGGCCGAAGGCGGGCCGGCCGCTGCGCCAGGCGAAGCGACGCCTGCCTTGCCGCCTGCCTTGCCGGCCGGCAGCGCCGGTCAGCCTTGATCGGCTGAACGCCGGGCTGTGCGCCGGAATGAGCGCACCAGCCAGCGCGCAGGGTCGATGGCATCGACCAGGCCTTGTTCCAGGGGCAGCGGCGCACCGGCAATCTGGGCGGCCAGCAGCCGCCCCAGCAGCGGCGCCAGCGTGATGCCGCGGCCGCCGAGCGCAGCGCACAGGTACAGCCCGGGCACCCGCGGCCAAAGGCGCGCCTGGTCCCCGCGCCCGGAGGTCTGCGCCTGCGGCACCGGGCCGGCCACGGGCAGCCGGTCGTCGGCCTGCAAGCGCCAGCCCACACGGCCGAACCAGCAGGTCTTGTCGGCGGGCGGGTGCAGGCCGGTCAGGCGCAGCAAACGCTGGAAGTTGTCGGTGTCGTCGCGATCAGCAACGGCCGGGTCGTCGTCGATGCTGCTGCTGGCGCCGCACAACACACCGCCACCGGGCAAGGGCAGCGCGTAGCCGTCGCCAGCCACCGGCAGCCGCAACGCGCTGTCGCCGCCATGCCAGCCGCTGACCTGGCCGCGCACGCGCTGCAGCGGCAGCGTCAGGCCCAGCGGCAACAGAAGCCGCTGTGCGCCGTCGGCATTGGCCAGCACCAGCACCGGGGCGGAAGCCAGCACGGCGCCCCGCGCGTCCAGCGCCTGCCAGCCGCCATCGGCCGCTCTCAGCCCGTGTACCGCCGTGCCGCAGATGCAGCGGATCCGCTCGCCGGCCAGCAGATGGGCCACCAGCGCTGCTGGCGCCACCCAGCCGCCGCCGGGGTAGAACCAGGCCGGCGCGGGCAGCGGCACGCCGGCCAGCGCGCTGGCGTGCGGCCTGTCGAGCACACGCACCCAGTCATGCGGCAGGTTGTGCTGGTCGATCAGCGATTGCATCGCGGTCAGCCGCTGTTCCTCCAGCCGCAGAAGGCCGCGCAACTGCCCGGGCACCGCTGCGCTGGCGATCAGCGGCCGCAGCGTGCGCTCTGCCAGCAAGGCGCCGGCGCGCAGCAGGCGCGCATGCGGGCCGTCGCTGCCATGCACCGTGCCGTGGAACAGGCCGGCGGCGTTGCCTGATGTCTCCTGCGCCGGCGCGGCCTGGCGCTCCAGCACGCGGACGGCCCAGCCTTCGGCGGCCAGCGCCTGCGCGGTGAAGGCGCCGGCCAGGCCGGCACCGACGACGATGGCCTCCCGCTGCGCAGGCAATGCCGGCAGCGGCAGTGCGGCAACGCGCGGCCTGTGCTGCGCCAGCGTCTTGTCGCAAGCCGGCTCCAGTGCGAAGCCCGCTGCCGCCAGCGCGGCGCGCAGTTCTGGCGCCGTGCTGCGGCAGAAGGCCAGCGCGCCGGGCGCGGCACGCCGGCTGAGCGCCTTGATGGCATGGCGGTCGGCAGGGGTGTCGTCAGCCAGCAGAATGGCATCGGCCCGCAACACCAGATCGGCCGGCCGCAACACACTGCGTCCGCAGGCCAGCAACAATTGCACCCGCCCGCACTCGAAGTCCAGCGGGTGGAGGTTGGACGTCAGCGGCGGCCAGGCCGCAGCCAGTTCGGCGCCCAGCGCAGAGCCGGCGTGCACTGCACGCAGCACGGCGCGTACCGGTGGGCGGCGCTCGACGCCGACGACCACCAGCCGCCCGCAGCGCGCCGGGTCGCGCCGCCACGCATCCCACAGGTCGAGAAAGTCGTGGCCCGCGCCGAAGCCCATGTCGAGCACCACGTAGCGCTCACGGCCGGCCCAGCGCTGCGGCAACCCGGCCAGTGCCGCGATGCCCGGCGGCGGCTGCGTCACCGCCTCGCGTCCAGCCAGTCCAGCAGCGCCTGCCGCACGCCTGCCAGCCCCCGGTAGGCCAGCACCGCGGGCGACATCGACGCCACGGCCGCGTGCAGTTGCGTCGCCCGCTGCGCGGTGTCGATGGCGGCGGCCAGCGGCTCAAGCTCGACGTGGATCGTGAACACCGCCTGCCGCTGGCCGGGCACAGCGATGAAGCTCTGGCGCTCCGTGCGCCACCAGGCGTCCTGCACGGCGGTTGTGGCCCAGCGCGCCGGGTCGCAGTGCAGCGGGTGGGCGTGCAGGCGCGGGTGGGCGGTGACGTTCCAGACGAAGCGCTCCCAGCGGTCGCTGCCGGTCACCATGCGCGTCAGCGCCGCGCTGGCGCCCACGACGAGGCTGTTGTCGGCCACCGGCGCATGGACTTCTGCGAAGTGGCGGCCGATCTTCTCTTCCGGCGCCCAGTGCGACGGCAGCGCCACCGCGAGCCAGGGAATGCTGCCGTCGCTGCCATCGACGATGGCGAAGTCTTCGGCAAAGGCCAGGCTCAGCAGCCCGGCCAGCCGCCAGGACGGCGCCAACTGTTGCAGGCAGCGCGCCACCTCGTCACCCAGGCCGAAGCTGCCCGCGCCAAGCTGCTCGACAGCCGCGCGCTGGACGGACATGCGCAGCAGTGGCGCACTGGCGCGTTCGCCGTCCCACACAAAGGCTTGCGGGTGCTCTGCGGCCGCGTGCACGCACAGCGCGTGCAGCGCCGGCATCGCGTCGAAGCCATCGCGCACCAGCAGCGCCTGGCTCGCATAGGCCGACAGCACCGCCAGCTTCTCGCGCTGGTGCCGCGCGCCCGGCGCCAGCGGCGTGAGCTGCGCGGCGCGAGCCGGCACCCGGCGCAGGCCGGGCTGCATGCGAAAGGGCGCGCTGACGGCGGTGTCGAAGTCGAAGGCCATGCCGCGATGATGCCCAACAAAAGGCGAAGGGCACCCGAAGGTGCCCTGTGCCCATGCCCTGTGCGCTGGCCGCGCTGGTCAGGCCTAGACGCGCTTTTTGTACTCGTGCGTGCGGGTGTCGATTTCGACCTTGTCGCCGTTCTCGACGAAGATCGGCACCATGATCTCGAAGCCGGTGCCCACCAGCTTGGCCGGCTTCAGCACCTTGCCGGAGGTGTCGCCCTTGACGGCGGGGTCGGTGGTGAGTTCGCGCACCACGGTGGTGGGCAGTTCGACGGAGATCGCCTTGCCGTCGTAGAACACCACTTCGACGCCCATGTTGTCTTCGAGATAGCTGATGGCGTCGCCCATGTTCTCGGCCTCGACCTCGAACTGGTTGTACTCGGAGTCCATGAACACATACATCGGGTCGGCGAAGTAGGTGTAGGTGCACTCCTTCTTGTCCAGCACGATCTGGTCCATCTTGTCGTCGGCCTTGAACACGACTTCGGCGCCCGAGTTGTTCAGCAGGCTCTTCATCTTCATGCGCACGGTGGCGGCATTGCGGCCACCGCGGCTGTATTCGGTCTTGAGCACGACCATCGGGTCCTTGCCCTGCATGATGACGTTGCCGGCGCGGATTTCCTGTGCGAGTTTCATGAAGGCGGTGTCCGGTTGATTCAGTGTGCTGCGCGCGCGGCGCAAAGCCCGCAATTCTAGCAGCGCAGGCGCGGCCTCTTTTCCTGCGCAAAGGCCAGCAGCGCGCTGGTCAGGTCGGGCTGCCTGGCCAGGCTGTTGCGCGCTGCTTCGCTGGCGCGGCGCCAGCCCTGCGGCTCGGGCAGGCCGGGCCAGCCGGCTTGCAGGCCGTTCCAGGCGTGCCACAACGCGGCCAGCCCCGGTGACGGCGGCAGCGTGTCCAGCAGCGCCTGCAGCTTGGCGGCATGGGCGCCGTCGTGCTGCGGGTAGATCTGCCAGACGAAGGGCGCGCCGGCCCAGAGTGCGCGCACCAGCGAGTCTTCACCGCGCACGACATTGATGTCGCAGGCCCAGAGCAAACGGTCGTAGTCGGGCTGCGCCAGCCACGGCAGTGCGACGGTGCGCAGCGCCGGCCGTGTGGTCACCGTCTGGCGCTTCGTCTGGCGCTGCGCCGGGCCGGGCGTCAGCAGCAGCAGAGTCGGCGTCTCGGCCAGGGTCTGCAACAGCGCTGGCAGCGCGGGGTTGTCATAGCAGAACAGGCTGACCAGCCTTTCGCCCGGGCGCAGCGCGATGCCCTGGCCGGCCAGCCACGCGGCACGGTCGAAGGCAGCGCGGTCGGCCAGCAGGCCCGGCTCGCGCAGCAGCCCGCCGGTGGCTGCGTTGAAGCCGGGGTAGAAGAACCACTTGGTCAAGCCATCGGGCTGCGGCGAAGGCAGCCCGTGACAGCGCTCGACGTAGCGCTCAGCGCTCAGGTATTCGAGGTTGATCCAGACCGGCCGGCAAGCCGCCATCACCGCCATGTCCGCCATGTCCGCCACGAAAGCGGCCGGGAGCGCGCAACCGAAGGCCTCCACCACCACGTCGCCGGGCTGGCGCGCGGCATCGAACCCGCCCACGGTGACGCCCGGCGCGCCATCAGGTGCCATCCACGCCAGCGCCGATGCGTCGTCGATCCACAGCCGCACGCGCTCGCCGCGGCAGGCCAGATCGCGTGCCAGCCGCCAGCAGACGCCCACGTCGCCGAAGTTGTCGATCACGCGGCAGAACAGATCCCAGACCATCCGGCGGATTATCGAAGCGGGTGACAATGCCTCGCAGCACGAAGGTACACCAGTGAGCGAAGGCACCCCCGATCACGACAAGCTGCTGGCCGACGTGGCGGCGTTGCCCGGCCTGCCCGGCGTCTATCGCTATTTCGACGCGGCTGGCGGCGTGCTGTACGTGGGCAAGGCGCGCAACCTGAAGAAGCGTGTCTCCAGCTACTTCCACAAAGACCATGGCGGCACGCGCATCGGTGCGATGGTGTCGCGCATCGTGCGCTTCGAGACCACGGTGGTGCGCACCGAGGCAGAGGCGCTGCTGCTCGAAAACAACCTGATCAAGACGCTGAACCCCAGGTTCAACATCCTGTTCCGTGACGACAAGAGCTACCCCTACCTCAAGCTGGTCAGCCACGGCTTTCCGCGCGTGGCCTATTTCCGCGGCGCGGTGGACCGCAAGCACCGCTACTTCGGCCCCTATCCCAACGCCTGGGCGGTGAAGCAGACGATCCAGTTGATCCAGAAGGTGTTCCGCCTGCGCACCTGCGAAGACACGGTGTTCAACAACCGCTCGCGGCCCTGCCTGCTGTACCAGATCGAGCGCTGCTCCGGCCCCTGCGTCGGGCTGGTGTCGGCCGCCGACTACGCGCGCGACGTGCGCGACGCAGAGCGCTTCCTGCTCGGCGAGCCGGAAGAGGTGATCAACGACCTGCAGTCGCAGATGATGGCCTGGGCCGAGGCGCTGGAGTTCGAGAAGGCAGCCGGCGTGCGTGACCGCATCGGCTCGCTGTCGCGCGTGCTGCACCAGCAGAGCGTCGATGCCAGCAGCCTGTCGGCCAGCGACAAGGACGTCGATATCCTGGCCGTGCGCGTGGCCGGTGGCCGCGCCTGCGTCAACCTGGCGATGGTGCGCGGCAGCCGCCACCTGGGCGACCGCGCCTACTTCCCCAGCCATGTCGATGACGGCGCGGCGATGAGCGCAGAAGAGGCCGACGACGGCGCCGACGAGCGCGCCGCTGCGGTCAGCCCCGAGACGGCGGTGCTCGAAGCCTTCATCGCCCAGCATTACATCGGCCAGCCGGTGCCGCCCCAGCTCGCCACCAGCCACCCGGTCAGCACCGCGCTCATCGACGCGCTGGCCGAGACCGCCGGCGTGCGCGTGCGCAGCACCCACCAGCCGCGCGAGCAGAAGCGCATCTGGCTGGAGATGGCGGAGAAGGGCGCCGAGCTGGCATTGGCCCGGCTGCTGGCCGAAGAAGGCTCGCAGCGCGAACGCACGCGCGCACTCGTCGAGGCGCTGGACCTGGACATCGCCGATGGCGACGCCGACGCGCTGCGCATCGAGTGCTTCGACATCAGCCACACGCAGGGCGAGGCGACGCAGGCGTCGTGCGTGGTGTATGAACACCATGCGATGCAGAGCGCGCAATACCGCCGCTTCAACATCGACGGCATCACCGGCGGCGACGACTATGCGGCGATGCGCCAGGTGCTGATGCGACGTTATGCGAAGCTGGCCGAGGCGCCCGTGCGCGTGCCCGAGCCGCCCGCCGACCCGCCCGCCGAGCCGGCCGTGGAGCAGGGCGATCAACCGGCCGCCGACCTGCCTGCCGCGCCCGGCGCCAGGCCGAGGCGCAGCGCCGCGCGGCTGCCCGACCTGGTGCTGGTGGACGGCGGCAAAGGCCAGGTCTCGGTGGCGCGCGAGGTGTTCGAGGAACTGGGGCTGGACCTGGGCCTGATCGTCGGCGTCGAAAAGGGCGAGGGCCGCAAGGTCGGGCTCGAAGAGCTGGTCTTTGCCGACGGCCGCCCCAAGGTCTATCTCGGCCATGACTCGGCGGCGTTGATGCTGGTGGCGCAGATCCGTGACGAGGCGCACCGCTTCGCGATCACCGGCATGCGCGCCAAGCGCGCCAGCGTGC
>CAXTHW010000035.1:0-55353 GCA_964244245.1 uncultured Rubrivivax sp.
TCATCTGGCCCAGCCATCAAAACGCGGTCTCGCAGCCAGATTTGTGCGCTGGCTCGCAACCGCCAACACAACAGGGCCTCAAAGCAAGCGGTGGGGCGAAAACCGCCCGTGGTGCCAGTGCCAACACGCGGACTCGCCGGAT
The DNA here is from genome assembly GCA_964244245.1 of uncultured Rubrivivax sp. Classification (GTDB taxonomy): domain Bacteria; phylum Pseudomonadota; class Gammaproteobacteria; order Burkholderiales; family Burkholderiaceae_C; genus Rubrivivax. Next base: position 143 of record CAXTHW010000035.1, read on the forward strand.
TGAGCCAACCGAATTCCGTGAATGGTACCTTGCGGCACCGTGGCTTTGCGGGGTCACGGATTCAGGTCTCTTTGAGCCCTGCGGCCGGCAGCATCTCCGCATGCGACCTCTCGCGAGCCGCGCAACGGCCGTTGCAAAGGCATCAGTCTTCGACAAGCGCGCGTTTTGGCGACGCTGCGGCTGACAGGGCATAGCCGGCGCTGTCCTGCGTAAGCGCCGCGCTAGGACAACACATCGGGCGACCGACAACACGGCAGGACCGACGTTCCGCGTGAACATGTAGCATGGGGGCTGTCCGACTACCACAAGCGCCCAACCTAAGAGCACGCAGACAACCGACCGCCTCTTGGGTAGTTTGTCGTTAGGACCACACAAAGCCGTATTTGTTGACAGAAAGGCGGCTTTGTGCAGGCTGATTGATGTGCCGAACAGTATTGGGCTGGAATTCGGGCCTTTGAGTCGACCAATTGTGCGCCGAGAGGAAGGCGATATACGCTATATCGACCATGCGACGACCGAACAACTCAAGATCAAGTATGCAGTCAATGATGGGCACGACATTAGTGAGATTGTTGACGTCTCCTACGTCTGGGATGGTGGGGGGTTGCGTAAGGCGATCCCCGACGCTGTCACGTTTGACTATGCCCTGGCGTCGCACGTTGTGGAGCACGTACCGGACGTCATCGGATGGTTGAACGATATCGGCACTGTGCTGAAGCCGGGCGGCTTGATTGGTTTGGCTATCCCCGACAAGCGCTACACGTTCGACGTCCTCCGTGACGTCAGTACTGTTGCTCAATTGATCGACAACCATCTACGCCAGATCAAGCGGCCTGTCGCGGCCAAGTATTTGATCACTTTGCCAATGTCTCGTACGTGGGCGTTGATGAGATCCACTGTCTCTGGCGCGAAACGCCTGTCGAACTTCGCCGCATATTTAGCCTACCTCAGGCCCTTTCTTTTGCCAAGAACTGCGAAGATCGCTACGTCGACTGTCACGCTTCGGTGTTCACGCCGGGCAGTTTCCTGAGTGCGCTAGAAACCATCAGAGGCTTGGGTCTGCTGAACTTTGAAGTTGCTGACTTCTATGACACCCGCGAATTGAGCCAAGAGTTCGTTGTGGTACTCCGCAAGGAGCAGGTTGGCTAGTTGAGTCTCTGTGAGTCTCTGCCTTGCGAGTAACCCGTGACTTAGCGTTCTTTGTTCATGGGGTTCCTCAAAACGCTTTCATTTCTCATGCAGCTTGGCATTGCAAGCCAGCGGGATGGCAGAGGACATCGCGGGCCCAAGGTGTCTGTGCGATTTGCTGTGGTCGCGCATGATCGCCCGGCGCCTTGTCGCATCATATGAGCCGAAACATTCCCTCAATCCACCGACCTCCGACGATGGCAATGACCGAGTTGGTCCCGGAACAACAGCAGACACTGCTGCGCCTGTATGCTGACCATGTCGGCAAAGTGTCCGACAAGTGGTCGATCTACCTCTTCGAGTATGGACGCCTGTTCGACGCATTCCGGCGACACCCGGTGCGCCTGCTCGAGATCGGCATCCAGAACGGTGGCTCCCTGGAGGTGTGGTCAGATTTCTTTCCGGCGGCGCAGAAGATCGTCGGCTGCGACATCGACCCTCTCTGCGGTGATCTGCAGTTTGCCGATCCGAAGATCAGCGTTGTCGTCGGCAACGCCAACTCGGACACCGCACAGGCAGAGATCCTGGGTCATGCAAGTGCTTTCGATCTGGTCATCGACGACGGCTCGCACTTCAGCAGCGACATCGTCAAGTCCTTTGCACGCTACTTTCCTTTTCTGACGGAAGGCGGCCTGTTCGTCGCTGAAGACCTGCACTGCAGCTACTGGAAAGAGTTCGAGGGCGGTCTTTTCGACCCGCATTCGTCGATCGCCTTCTTCAAGCGCCTGGCTGATATCGTGAACCATGAGCACTGGGGGGTCCCCAAGGCGCCGAGCGAGGTTTTCGCGGGCTTCTTCGCACAGTACGGCTTCTCGATCAGCGATCACCTGTTGCTTCAAGTGCATTCGGTCGAGTTCATCAATTCGATGTGTGTCGTCCGCAAGCGCCGGCCCGAACACAACGTACTTGGCCTGCGCTTCATTGCTGGCCAGGTGGAGCATGTGATGCAGGGGCATCCGCCGCTGCACCAGACGCCCGCGCCGCCGAACTGCCAGGTGCACAACCCGTGGTCGATGCGCGTGTTGCCGCCCGACGAAGAACTCTTCGCCAGCCAGGACGGGCTGCGTGACAGCCAGCCCGAGCGCGGCGCGTTGCGCGCACTGACGCTGGCCCAGCACAACACGTTGCTGCGCCAGCTTGCCGAGGCCGAGGCGCGCCTGTTCGCGCGGGACGCGGTTATCAGTGGCCAGGCACGGCTCGTGGCCGAACGCGACCTGCGGATCGAGCAGATGCACGGGGGGCTGGCCGAGAGAGACCTGCGCATTGCCGCGATCGAACGACATCTCGCTGCACAACAGGCGCTAGTGGAGCGGCAGGGACAACACATCGCCAAGCGCGATGAGCTCATCGAACGTATCCAGGGCAGGGTGGCTGCCGGCGATGAGCGCATTGCCGAACTCGGTCACCAACTGGGCGCTCGGGATGGCGAGATCGCGGCTCGGGACCGCAGCGTTGCAGAGCGCGACTTGGCGCTGTCGCGGGTGCAGGCCATCGATGTCGAACGCGACCAACATGTGGCTGTACTCGTGGGCCAGCTTGCGGCGCGTGATGCAGACATCGAGCGGCGGGGCCGGGAGAACGCGGCGCTTGGGCTCGAGATCACGCGCCTCGCAGCGGCACTGGCAAGCAGGGGCCAGTTGATCGACAAGCTTGACGCCAGGCTGGCCGAGCGAGAGCTGCGCGTCGGTGAACTGACCCAGGCGCTCGCCCGGTGCGAGGGTGAAGCCGAGGGCCTGCGTCGTGTTCAAGCCCAGCAGACTCGGCACATCGATGCCCTTCATCACAATCTTGCGCAGCGCGACGCGCAACAGGACGAACTGCGCAAGACGTTGGCCGTCCGCGACGCGACCGTCGATGCACTGCATCGCACGGTGGCTCACCGTGATATGCGGCTGCGCCACCACGAGCGCGAACTTGAGTCGGCGCAACAGCAGGTCCAGAGCCTGGGGCACGCTTTGGCAGCGGCGCGCGGGGCGAGCGAGGAGATAGCGCAGTCCGCCGCCGCGCAGACTGCCATCATTGCGGAGCTGCGCGAAACGCTGGTCGAGCGCAGCGCAAAGCTGGCTTTGTGCGATCTCCAGCTGACCGAGATGGACGCGCAGCGCGCCGAGTGCAGCGGGCAACTGGCTGAGCGCAACACGCAGGTCGCGAACCTTCAAGTCATGCTCGACAGGATGGAGCAGCGCCGCTGGGTCAACCGAGCGCGGCGGTATTTCGGCGGGCGCCGGACTCCCTAAGCCACTGCGAGGCGGCTGGTTCGCGCCCGGGTCAGGCGGCTCTCGCGGGCTGAATTTCCTGGCGCCGCATTGCCTCGAATAGGTCTGGCAGGCGCGCGAAGCTGCCAATGTCAAGTTCCTTGACCGTAGCGTCCTTGCCGTGCATGGCCACATCGCGACGCAATTGGGCCAAGTCGGTGACGGCATCGGCATCGCCGTCGGCGGCGAGTGCTGCGAGCGTGGTCACTTCATCGGCCCACTTCAACTCTGTGCCATCGAGCTTGGCGCGGAAGTCCGCCGGCAGCGGTTCGGCGGAACCTTCGGGCTCCGGGAACAGCGTCGACATGATCTGGAGGCGTCGGTAGCGTGCGACATCGACCTCGCCGACGGCAAACGCCCCGAGTCGCGCCCGAACGTGATGCATCGTGATCAGAAAGTTGGTGTTGTACGACGGACCTGGCAATACCTGTTCCTTGAAGGCTTCGTACATCGGGTCGGCCGGCAGATCTGTGGCCAGCAGCGCCGCGCCCTGGGTCTCGAGCTTGTTGAACAACGTGAAACCGAAGGACTTCTTCGAGACGCCGGCAATGGTCAGCGGCTTGGGAGCCGCAGTGATCACCTTGCCGAAACCCATCGCCACGTTGGCGAGGTAGTAGTCGGGAAAGGGCGAATGGAAGACCTTGCCGTTCAACCGGATGCTGTCGAGGAAAGGCCTGGAGAAGCAGAACGCCTGCATGTTGAAGGCGAAGTTGCGCTTGATGCTCAGCGAGCCGTTGACCGCATGTTGTGCCGCTCCGGGGTCGAGCTTGAAGATGTCGTCTCGGCCTTCGAAGAACTCGCCGTAGCGCAAGTCGACGACGTAGCCCGCCGGTTCCCACGGCGCCACGCCAGGGTGGAAGAACTGGTAAAGCGAGGTGTAGATGAAGTCAGGCCCCTCCTGGTGGCGCGTGATGAACTCCACCGAGGACATGAAGTTCGGCGTCAGTCCGTCGTCGTCGCCGAGCAAGGTGACGTAGTCACCGCGCGCTTCGTCGATGGCGCCATTCCAGCTAGCGGTGACGGGCAGGAAACGGTCGGATCTGACGTAGCGGATGCGCTCGTCGTTGAATGCCGCAACCTCGGCCTCCAACGGTTCGTCGGAGTTGTTGTCGAAGACGATGCATTCCCAGTGCGGGTAATCCTGGTTGATCACCGAGTACAGGGCATCCTTGACCAGCGCGGTGCGGTTGCGTGTCGGGATCACGATCGAGATCAGCAGCGGCCGGTCGATCACCGCCGGGCGCGCGCGGGCGCCGTGGCTGAGTTGGAGGTTGCCGCGGGCATGTGGGAATCCCAGTTGCGACAGCAGCGCGGCGGGGAAGTCGGCGTACGCGCCCCAGGACAACCGCGTCAACTGTCTGCGTTCTTCCTTTCCCGCAGCGCTGAAAGCGCGGACCTGGTTGTCCGTGACCATCACGTTCGTCTGGTCGCCCAGCCTGAAGCCATTCGATTCGGTCCATTTCTCCATCACATAGCTCTGTCCATCGGCGCCCACCAGCACCGAAGCCAGACCGCGCTGCGCGATGCGGGTCGGAAATCCGTCCAAACCGGACTCGAAGCGCACGCAGTCCATCTTGGAGTCGCCGAGATGGAAGTCCAGGCTGTTGAACAACTCGCGGCGGATCACGAAGGCATTGCTACGCAAGTGCGGATTTGGAAACGGCTTGAATTGGTCCAGCCCCCAGAGACCACCGCCGACCTTGGTGACGGCGCGCCAGTGGGCCGCAAATCCGTCGCGAATCGCCGGTGTATCGAGTTCGACCAACGTCCTCGCCGCCACCTCCGGCTGTACCGGCCTCGCGCTGAGCCATTGCGGCACATGCAGCGACAACTGCGGTGCGAACGCGGTGGCGATGCGGTGGTCATAGCCAATGTGGCCACCAGAGCACATCCAGATCACCTTGCTATAGAGGCCGACCGAACTGTGCAGACTTTCGTAGGATGCAGTCGCGCCGGCCATACCCACGCTTGGCGAGTCGACCAAAGGCTGCAAAAGTTTGGCAAGCCAGTCGTCGGCGCAGATTTCGGAATAGGTGTTCAGGAAACAGATGTAGTCTTGGCCGAGTTGCGGCGCAACCGCCAGATAGGCCTGGATGTCGAAGCCGGTGTCGTCGCGGTCGAAGGTCGAATACTCGATGCCTTCGAAGAGCATGGCTACAGCCTCGCGGGTTCCAGCCTTCGTTGCCGCGCCTTTGTGGATGATGATGAGTTCATGCGGCACACCAGCTTTGAACTTGCGATACGACTGGGCAAAGCGGGAGAAGTCCTTGGCTGAACCGAACTCGGATCTTGCAAGGTAAACCACAGCGATCGACTTGCCCATGTATCAGCGCCTCAAAGTTCAATGTTAAAAGCAGATGCTGGGGCCGATTGTCCCGGACAAGACCAGCCGCCGGAACCGGGGCGACCGGGATGTTTCTGTTTGCTTCCCGGCCCTTGGCTATCGCGTTGTGGGGGTGCAACAGACTCACGTGGGAGCATGGCATTTTGCCGTCAAAATTCCACGCAACGATGCTGCGACACAGTCGGGGGTTGCATGGCGGGAGACAGTGGCCGCCACCCGTATGGCGCATGACGCACCGCCCGGTATTGACCATGAGTTAACGATGATGTCTGAGGGCGAAGAATCCATGCAGGGTGGCCGGCCGCTGGCGTTCATGTTCGGAACGCAGAAATCCGGCACGACTTGGTTGCGGAATCTGGCGGGCAGCCTGACACCGATCGACCGCGATTCGGAGTGGTATTTCCCGGCGCTGGCGCAAAGTTTCGAAAATCACTTTCTGCGCTACGCAAACCATCTTGCCGAAAAAAAAATGGCGCTGCTGCGGAGTAATATCGCGCGCGCTTGGCAATTCCTCGTCTGCTCGACGGGAGAGTTCAGCTTTGTCGATAAGAGCGCCTATCCCTGCATCGCGGAGAACGGCTTTCGGGAAGATCTCTTTCCCTACGCCGCGGTGATGAAAAAGTTTTATTTTCCTGATTGCAGAAGTGTCCTCATCGTGCGTGATCCGCGCGACGTGTTGATCTCTTCCAAATACTTCTTCGGTCGCGCTCAACTCGCTTTCGATGCAGACTACCTAACCCGATTCATCAACGGCTGGGCGCGCTGCAATTTACACTGGCTGGATGCGCAGCCGACGCTGGTGGTCCGATTCGAAGATTTGAAGACGGACTTCGAGGCGACTTTGCGCGCATTGCTGTCTGCGATCAACATCAAGGCGACTGCGGCCGAGTTCGATGCCGTGTGCGCACGCCATGCCTTGATCGACGCGGTGCAGCACGAGAACCCGGCCTTTTACAGGAAGGGCGTCGTCGGCGATTGGAAGAACGAGTTGTCGGCTGACGAGGCGTCGCTGATCTGGGAGGTTGGCGGCGATGCGATGCATGCATTTGGCTACTGCGAGGACGGCAGCGTCGTCGCCATGCCCGGCGCTGACAAACTGCTGGGCGACAGCCAAGTTCTGCCGCTGTCGTGGCTGGCTGAGCAGCAATGGAGCGACAGCTCGGTCGCGCAGCGCCTAGAACTGGACCATATGGAGCTGTGGGTTGCACGACCCGATCTTCATGTCGTGATGGACGGCAGCAGATTCCCGCGTGCCGGTGCGCAACAGAAACTGGTTTTGATCGTTGAGGTCTCATGGGCTGGCAAGCGGCTGCAGCGCACCGACGTGGACTATTTCGACGGCAGCATCGGTTGCCAGTCCGGCCCTGTCTTCGGCCTCACCGTTCTGCGGGGGCCGGCGGCGGCGCCGGCCGGGCCGCCGCTACAGGCCAGGGTGCATGCGCGCTCGTACTTCTACGGCAAACGCTCGCTGCTATGCTTCGAACTCGACGCCAGCTTGGGGTCTGAGGACCGCGTGCAGCTCCAACTCTTCAACGGCGGCGATGCTGAACCGTTTGTCGGCCGACTGCACTCGCTGCGCAGCAAACTGCTGCCCTTGGGCAGCGGCCTAGCGTCGCAGCTGAGCGATCTCGAGCCCGTCGCTGGCGCGTGAGACGCCGCGTGTATGGTCGCTCATCGGCCGAACACGCGGTTGACGATACGTGCGACGAGGCTGCCACGCGCTGCGAGCTTGGCATCTAGCCCGGGCAGTGTCACGCCACGTGCCCGGCCCTCGGGCGAGATGCTGAGCGAGCGCAGAACGTCGAGCTTGTCGGTGCCGTCGCGCAGTTGCCCGGCATAGAACTCGATGCCGGCGTTGTCCGCCGGGCGGCAGAGCAGGGTTGCATAGGCATGCGCAACGAAGTCACGCCCCTGCAGCGCGAGCAGACTGTTGAGGTCGGTGGCTGCAGCGCTCGCCGCGTGTGTGTCTGCGTCACCGGCCTGGCCCGGCACACCGCTGTCTGCCGGCGGCCCCGAACTCGCTTGCAGAAGCCGATCAGCGGCCGCGGTGCGCGCGACGAGGCGCTCGAAGACGCGAGGGTCCGCCGCCTGTTCACGACAGAAGCAGGCAAAGGCGTCGAGCCAACTGTCCCAGCAGTCAGACCGGCGGTCACTCGCCACGCTGCTGTCGTGAGCCAGGGCCTGGGCACAGGCTGCCGCCAGTCCGGCATCGACATCGAACAGGTACACACCGGCGATGTCGTCCAGCGTCCCCAGGATCTGCTCGGTGCTGGGGGTGCGGCGAACGACGACAGGCCGGCGCGCCGACAGCGCCTGTAGCAGGTGGTGGTTGAAGCCTTCCGCGTACGATGGCAGCACCACCACATGTGCATCGGCCAGCAGTGTTTTCAGCCGTGATTCGGCCAGGCCCTGCGGTGCGACACAGGCCAGGTTGGCGGCCTCCGTGCTGGCGGCGCCGACTGCGATGAAACGGATCGTCGCAAAAGCCGCAGAGAGGCGGCGCGCCGCCGCCTCTGTACCGTCGTGCAGCGCACCGCTGCCGAGGATCACCACCGGCCCGGCGGCTGCGCGCGCCGCCGGGCTTGCCGGCGCGCTGAGTCGGGTCGGCAGCAGCCGTGCCAGCAACGGCAGGTCGCGGCTTTGCGGGTGGCGGGCGTGGAAGCTGTCGCACCCAAACTGGCTGACGAACACCAGGCCGTTGGCATGGGCGCCGATGTGCTCGCGCAGCGTCCCAGCCCCGCTGGCCGCGGCAACCGGGCCGCAGTCTTCTTCGCTGCTGTCACAGACGACATAAATCTGCACAGGCGCCAGGCTTTCCATGCGTTCGATGTCCGCAATCTCCAGCCGCGATGCCGTGCGCACCGCGATGCCGTGCACGCCGCTGGCACCTGGTTCGTCGCGAACGATCTGCGGCAGCGCGTTCAGGCCCAGCGCCTCAAAGCTGCGCTCGCTGCAGACGACGGCGACTTGCAGGTGCCGTTCATGTCGCCGCGCCAGTGCGGCCAATGCAGCCACCGGCGGGAAGGGGGCGGCCGTGTCTTGCGGCGAGACCGCGGCCCAGTCGAAGACGAGCCGGGTTCGACCGCTGCCGTCGGGCAGCAGGCCGGCGAGCAGGCGCTCGGCGCGGAAGTGCGCCGAGCGCTCATAGCGTGTCATCAGTGGCAGGAACTCAGGATGCAGGCCAACCAGTTTGTCGAGATTGTTCTTGCGCTGCGCGGCCAAGTCCATGCCGGTGAGTGCAAACGAGGCTGCCCCTGCGTGGTATGCGAAGGCGTGGTTGGCCAGCACTGCACGGTAGCCGACCTTGCCTGCCCGCATCACGAGGTCGTTCTCCTCCTCGTAGCCGACACCGAAGTCGTCACGCAACGGGCCGAAGTCGGCAACCACCGCGTACGCGATGTACATGTAGAAGCCGACCGCCGTCGGAGCGAAGTGAAACGCCGGCAAGCTGCGGCCCAGTGTGGCCCAGCGCAAGTAGGCTGCCTGCGCCGTATGCTGCAATGTGTCCTGTTGATGCGGCCACGAGCATAGCGACGCGTTGTTCGAGCGCGGACTCGCGAATCCGATGCAGGGATCGGCGTGCGCCGCCAGCATCAGCTGCGCCAGGGTGCCGGCGAAAGTGACCGTGTCAGCGTTGACGAGCAGCACGGCGTGACCGGCTTCGGTGGCCAGTCGCAGCCCGCGGTTGACGGTTTGGACGAAGCCGAGGTTGGCTTCGTTGTGCAGCACGACAAGGTCCGCAGTGTTGGCTGCGTAGGCGTCGAGCAGGCCGGCCACGGCCAGGTCGCCGGGGGAGTCGTTGATCAGCAGCAGCCGGGAAGACGGCACCGGGAGTTCACCGCGGTGCGCCAGCAGCGAGTCAACGCAGGCCTTGAGCAGGCCTGCGTTGCGGTAGATCGGCACGATGATGTCGAGGGGGCGCATCGTGCTCGTTCCTCGAAGACGGACAGGCTTTGTGCAGCGGGACTGCGGTCCGGTCCTAGAGTCTGTGGAAGAACAGAAACGCACCCAGTGCGCCGCCGTGGTCGGTCAGCTCGGTATGCACCTGGCTGACGCCGGCGCGCTGCAGGATGAACATCAGCTCGCTGAGGTTGTAGAAGTTCATCTGCATCTCCGGGTCGGGGTTGACGACGGGTTGTTCCGCTGCCGGCGGCGGCCGCCGTAGGCCGAGCGGTTCGAGCACGGCGCGGCGCAGTTGCGACTTGACTTGCCCGAGAGGCCCAGCGGGCACCGCCGCAGCGTCGTCGGGTGTCGGCGGCGGTTGTCCGAAGCTGGCAGCATGCTCAGCGAGGCCAAAGGTCACGTGCAGAGCGCCAATGCCGCCGGGCTTGACACGCTCGACCAGCAGCTTGAACAGCAGGCGGCCACGCTCGATCTCGATGTGCTGAAGCACGATGCAGGAATGCACGAGGTCAAAGCTGCCTTCGAGGACCGAGAGTGTGTCGTCGGACTGCAGCAGCATGACATTGCTCACGCCGCGTGCCAGGCAGTTGCGCTGCGCCTCCACCAGCATCGATGCGGAGACATCGACACCGACCACCTGCTGTGCTGACTGCGCAAACCCGATCAGCAGCCGGCCGACGCCGCAACCGAAGTCAAGCACCCGGCGCGGCGCGAACGCCGGGTCCATCCGCAGGCGGCAGGTCTCCAGCACTTGGCTGACATGGTTCTGACCCGAGCGGAAAAACTCTTCGCACGCCTGCGGTGTCAGGGCTGCGCGCCGGAACATGGGGTTGGTGAGGACACCGAAGTACGGATCCTCGGCGCCCCAGCGCTCCCATTGTTGGTCGGTACTCATGCGGACACGTCGGCCTGACGCAGCAGGCCGTCCAGACGGGCGCGTGTGCCCCAGAAGGCCATCGGTTCGTAGTCCGGATAAGGGTAGTGCCCCAGATTCAACGCAATGTTCCAACCGCGCTCGGCGAGCAGACTTTCGACGAACTTGCGCACCGACACCGGCTGGCCCGAACACAGGTTGAGCACACCCGCGTCGATGCGGTGCACTGCCAGCGTCGCCAAGTTGCGCGCGATCTCGGTCACCGGCAGGTAGTCGCGCAGCTGCTCGCCGCCGGACATGTTGAACACCGCGTCGCCGCGCGCCACTGCACGCTCGAGTTGCGGCACCAGCGAATTTGCCGCCTGGCCCTCGCCATGCATGTAAAAGAGGCGGGGCCAGGCAAGGGTAAACGGGTGCGTGGCACGCAGGTACTCCAGTTGCTGGCGCAATGTGTCCTTGGCAAAACCGTAGGGGTTGTTCGGCTGCGCCGGCATTGTTTCGTCCAGAGCCCCCGACTGCATGCCGTACTCGAAGCAGGTTCCTGTGACCACCAGCGACTTCAGGCCGTCCCTAACCATCTGGCCTAGGAAGCGATACTGGCTCGGCAGCTCCTGCTCGATGTGGTGTAGCGACTTGTAGTTCGGCAATCCACCCCAGGCCAGGTGGATCAGCGCGTCCGGCCGGCCCAGCAGTGCAAATACGCCTTCGCCGCCCCCGGTCAAGTCCAGCGAAATGAACTCGACGCCTTCGAGTGCAGGCCTGGCGGGGGTGGTTGCACCGGCCTGGCGGCTGAACGCGACCACGTTGACCTCGCGTCGGCGGAGTTCGGCGACGACATGGCGCCCGATGAAGCCGGTGGCCCCAGAAACCGCAACTCTCATTCTTCGACGCGCAGGCTTGGAACAGCAGTCACGAAACGCCCACCCCAGGCTCGGATGTAGTCGAGCTGCTTGACCACCTCCTGCTTCAGGTTCCACGGCAGGATCACAACGTAGTCGGGCTTCGCCTCCTGCAATCGTGCCTCGGCAACGATGGGGATGCGGCTGCCCGGCATGAACTTGTCCTGCTTCGCCGGATTGCGGTCAACGACGAAACTGACGAGGTCGGGGCGGACGCCCGCATAGTTCATCAACGTGTTGCCCTTGGCGGCGGCGCCGTAAGCCGCGACCGTTTTCCCGGCCGCCTTGGCATCGAGCAGGAAACGGAGGAGATCGTCCTTGACGCGATTCGTCTTCGCCTGGAAGCCCTCGTAGAACGAGGCGCTCGCTATGCCCTTGTCCGCTTCTTGGCGCAGCAGCGCTTCGATGTTCTCGGTACGCCGGTGCTGGCCGGTGTCCGCCCGCTGCGCAAAAACGCGCAAGCTGCCGCCGTGGGTAGGCAATTCCTGCACGTCGAAAACCGCGAGCCCGTTGCCGGCGAAGACCTTTTGCACTGCGGTCAGCGACAGGTAGGAGAAGTGCTCGTGATAGATCGTGTCGAATTGGTTTTCGAGCGCCAACTTAAGCAGGTGCGGGAATTCGAATGTCGAGACGCCTTGCGGCTTCAGCAACCGTGCGAAGCCGGCGACGAAGTCGTTGATGTCGGGAACATGGGCTAGCACGTTGTTCGCGGCGGTCAAGTCTGCCTGCAGGCCGCGCCCGACAAGTTGGTCGGCCAGATGGATACCAAAGAAGGCCTCGACGATGTCGATCCCCTTAGCACGTGCCGCGTTCGCCGTGCTGGCTGTAGGTTCGATACCGGTGCAGGGAATACCGCGCGCCTGCACGTACTGCAAAAGGTAGCCGTCGTTGGCCGCCACTTCGACGACATGGCTCGCGGCACCGAGTTCGAAGCGCGCCGCCATCTCCGAGACATACCGCTCTGAATGCGCCAACCAACTGCTCGAGAAGCCGCTGAAGTAGGCATAGTCGGCGTCAAAAAGGTCATCGGCCTGTGCGAAATCCTCGGTCTGCACGAGCCAGCACTTCGAGCAGACCAAGACACGCAATGGAAACCACCTCTCGGGTGAACGAAGCGATTGTTTCGTAAGGTAGGCGTTGGATGGGGGCGCGCTTCCAAGATCCACGAACGGTAAGGTAATCTCAGCGCGGCAATGTCGGCACTTCATCAAATGGCTCCAGTGAAATTGTCGTCGACCATGGGGTGTCCTGAGTCGCGCGCCGAACGTTCGGTGATCGGCAGCGGCCACGTGATGTCCAAGCGGGGGTCTGTTGCGTTCAGGCCACCTTCGGCCTCGGCGCGGAAAAACGCGGTGTGGAAATACAGCATTTCACAGTCATCTTCGAGAGACTGAAAGCCATGGGCGAATCCTTCCGGAATGACCAGGGTTCGGTGGTTCTCGGCACTCAAAACCTCACCATGCCACTGGAGGAAAGTCGCAGACGTTCTGCGCAGATCGACCGCCACGTCGAAGACTTTGCCTCTCAGGCAACTGACCAACTTTGTCTCGGCATGGGGGGGAAACTGGAAATGCATGCCGCGCAGCGTGCCGCGACGCGCGGTGAATGTGTGGTTGATCTGGACGACCGTCGTGCCGGGAATCCACTCGTCAAGTTCCTGCTGGCAGAACATACGAACCAGATAGCCGCGGTGGTCACCCATCGGCCGACGCTGCAGCAGCGTCAGACCCTTGATCGGTGTGTCGGTTGATTCGAAGCGGCTAGCCATCGAACCCCCGAATGCTGTTGCTCGCCTCGTACGCGCGAATCTGTTGCAAGGTGAGCGCAGCCATGTCCTTGCCGCTGCGCCAGCCGCGGTGCCACGACAGGGTGTGTTCGAGCGCTTGCGCAAGTTGCCAGCGCGGAAACCACGACATCGCTGTCTTGGCCTTGGAACTGTCTAGTTTGAGGTGGTTGGCTTCGTGGAGTTGGGGCCGCGCGTCAAGCTGCCATCGAGCGCCGGGAATTGTGCGGCACAGATGTTCGATGATCCATTGCACCGGCCTTGCGTCGGACTCCTCCGGGCCGAAGTTCCAGCCGTCAGCGAAGACCTCGCCGTGCTCGAAAAGTCGCTGCGCCAAGGTTAAGTAGCCGGAAACCGGCTCGAGAACGTGCTGCCACGGACGCGTCGCATTCGGTGATCGGATCGTCAACGTGTGCCCCGCGTCGAGCGAGCGCAGGAAATCGGGCAGCAGGCGATCCGTGGCCCAGTCGCCGCCACCAATGACGTTGCCGGCGCGCGCGCTGGCGAGATGCACGCCCGCTGCAGCGAGAAACGATGATCGGTAGGCCGCAGTCACAAGTTCCGAGCAGCCCTTGCTGCTGGAGTACGGGTCGCGACCGCCCATGGCTTCGTTTTCGCGGTACGGCCAGACCCACTCGCGATTTTCGTAGCACTTGTCGGTGGTGACGTTGACCACGGCGTTCACGCCCCCGGTCTGCCGCACCGCCTCAAGCAGGTGGACGGTGCCCATCACGTTGACGGCATAGGTGTCCACCGGCGAATCATAGGAACGCCGCACGAGTGACTGTGCTGCCAGGTGCAGCACGATCTGGGGATTGGAAGCACGCATGGCGTGCGTCAGCGCCGAGAGATCGCGGATGTCGGCAATGGTGTTCGACTTAAGGCGAGACGCGAGCCCGGCGACCTCGAACAGGCTCGGGCTCGTCGGCGGTGGCAGCGCATAGCCGTGGACTTCTGCGCCCATGTCGGAGAGCCACAGTGCCAGCCAGCCACCCTTGAAGCCAGTGTGCCCCGTCAGGAATACCCGCTTTCCGCGCCAGAAGCTGCGCATCACTTCCACACTTTCCAGGGAGCGCTTCCCGAGGCCCACAGTTCTTCCAGGTGGGTCTTGTCGCGGAGCGTGTCCATCGGCTGCCAGAAGCCGCGATGGAACCAGGCGTTGAGGCTCTGTTGCGCAGCCAGGCGCTCCAGCGGTTCCCGCTCCCATACACTGTGGTCGCCGTCAATGAGGTCGATCACTTTGGGGTTGAGCACAAAGTAGCCCCCGTTGATCCATCCGCCGTCACCCTGCGGCTTTTCCTGGAAACTGTTGATGCGGTGGCCATCAAGGTTGATCGAGCCAAAGCGCCCGGGAGGCTGGGTTGCGGTCAGCGTCGCCAGGCGCCCTTCGCGTTTGTGGAATGCGATAGATGCGCCGACGTCGATGTCGCCCACGCCGTCACCATAGGTGAAGCAGAAGTCCTCCTCGCCGAGGTGCTCTCGAACGCGTCGCAAGCGGCCTCCCGTCATGGTCTCCTCGCCCGTGTCAACCAAAGTGACACGCCATGGCTCAGCGCTGTTCGAGTGGACATCCATCTTGTTGTGCTTCATGTCAAAAGTAACATCTGACATGTGGAGGAAGTAATTGGCAAAGTATTCCTTGATCATGTACCCCTTGTAGCCACAACAAATGACGAAGTCGTTAACACCGTGGGCTGAGTAAATCTTCAGGATATGCCAGAGGATCGGCTTGCCACCGATTTCGATCATTGGTTTCGGGCGCATGTTCGATTCCTCACTGATGCGAGTACCGAGCCCCCCGGCAAGAATGACCGCTTTCATGAGATTTTGAGCCTTTCCATTGAATTGACAACAAGGGTTTTGATTTCAAGGCACGGACCTACCAACTAGTCGGAGAGCACTTACCGAAGCACTTCGAAGTCGCGTATGAAGCGGCCCCAGGTTCTCAACACAAATTCGCGCTTCTCTTCCCAGCTCAGGCCACTGAAGTTGCGCGTTTGATTGTCTCCGATCAGTAAATTGCTTTGAAATCCGAGGCGAAACGTATCGCTGGCGGGCCAGAACGCCGGGGCGTAACCGCGACCATTGCTTCCCACCAAGAGAATCTCCTTACCGAGGGCCATGACCCTTCTAGACAGGCTATGGGTGCCGCTCTCGAAGTTGAACGCATCCACTTTTTCCCTAATTTTCAGGCCTGTAGTGAGTTCACACAGCAGGCGTCGATCAATCATGAAGGCATTGGAACGCAAATGCACGTTCGGGAACATCGGAAAGGTGTCATTCCAGTCGTTAAGGCTCTCGTACGACGCACTGGCACCGACCAAACCGACATTGGGGAGCGCAAGATTCACCGCCAGTTTGGCAAGCCAGTGGTCCGAAAGAATTTCGCTCGCGCTGTTCAGTGGGCAAACGATGTCGGCATCGATGAGGTGCGCCCATTCAATATATGCGCCGATGTCGAAACTGTTGTCTTCGAAAAAAAAGGTGCTATGTTGGAGCGGTGCAAACAGGCTTTGCGCCAGCGCCAGTGATCGGGCATCGGCGAAGCCCTTGAAGAGAATGCACAAGGTGTGTTCAATACCAGAGGCATGGCTGCAGTATGAGTTGATAAAGCGCTTGCAAGAGGCCTGCCAGCCCGTCTCCGCGCCCCGCGCCAAGTAGGCTACTGCAAGCCGCGGCGGGGCGCCTTTCGATGTGGACAAGGGCACGCTCGCAAACACGTCAGACAAGCCGCACGTTGACGCAGGGAACAAATGTCGGCGAGGCGACGGTCAGGAACCGCTCGTTGTAGAAGCGATCACTGACAACCTGCTCGGCCCAGCGCATGCGGTACCAGGCCACCTCGACAGGATCAGCCGATGCCACGCGCGACTGCGACTCCATGTGTGTCAACTCGACTGCCGGCGCATAGACGATCGACAAACCGAGCTGGCCCACCTTCAGGCAGTAGTCGGCGTCGTTGTAGCTGACAGCGAGCGCCTCGCTGTAGCCGCCGACTTCCCGGTAAACCCTTGACGGCGTCATCATGCAGGCACCGGTAACCGCACCAAAATTGCGCACGCCGCAACTGCTGTAAAAATATCCGGCGTCCTGCCGAGGATACAGCCGGCGTACATGGTCGGGGTTGCCACTGTTGTGAACGACACCAACATGCTGTGTTCTGCCGTCGGGGTATAGAAGCTTGCCGCCGACAACGCCGACATGCGGTTTTTCGAATTGCTCGAGCATGCGTTCTATCCATTCCGGTGCAAGGACTTCTATGTCGTCGTTCATCAGTAATAGCATATCGCCGAGCGCCAATGTCACGCCCAGGTTCAGTTTCTTGGAGATATTGAAAACGGGCTCGGCATAGGTAACGCGTTTGCAACCATGCTGATGCAAGAATGCCAACTGCACTGAAGATAGATCACCATTGTCAACAATGATGATTTCCAGATTCTTGTAGCTCGAGCGACCATGGATCTGATCGATAACGTTTGCCAGCAGATCTATCTCGCGGCCATCCAGTGCAATCGTCTTGCCCGCCGTAGGGATTACGATCGAGACCAGCGGTGTTCGGCGCAGACGCAATGTTGTCGCGTAGCAGCCCTTGTGCAGTGGATGTTCAACGACTGACCCGCTGCGTCCTGTGCGTGCTAAGCGTGCGGAGATAGCTGCTATGTCCCGAGCGGCCGTTGATCTATCAGGCAGTGCTGCTGGCGTCTTGTGGCCAAGGATCTGCGCAATATGGTGGATCTGGTTAGTTTGCTCGGTAATCCGGAGTGCCAGATCGTAGGGATGGATGCGGCCAATCGCGTCGATGCAGCGAAGTATTAAGCGTGCACGGAAACACGCTGCGAAGCCGAGATAGTTGAAGGTTTCAAGGTAGTCCGGACTCCAGTCGGGTTTGTAGAATGGCATTGGCGCTTGACCCCGCCCCTGCTCCATCAACTCGTCGGCATAGATCAAATCAATCTCGGAATTGTGGTTAATTGCTGCTGCAAACTCGTAGAGCGCTCGTGGCATCAGGCACTCGCCGCTCTGCAAGATGACGACGAAATCGGCGGCAACTTCGGGCACAGAGAACTCGGTCAAGATGGGCGATGCGGCAGCGGCCCAGGCCGGAGTAACCTTTTCAGGTCCAGGCGTCCGGACTTGGACGGTGTGATATGGGTAGATCTGGTTTTCGATACTCCGGAGCGTTGCCTTCAAAGCAGGCCCGAGGTCGCAACTATCGATGAGCACCAGAAAGTGCGGGCGTTCCAGCATGACCTGCACATGTCGCTGGACCTCGGGCAACTCCTGCTCGTGGTATTTCCGTTGGGCGCGCAGGTAGGCGCGCAAGGTCCTTTGCTGGGGGGCACGGTGGCGCAGTCCCAAACCGGGTACGCGCAGCAGCCGGGCTCGTCGCACTGGCACCCAGTCTCCATCCGGCGTCCGGATCTCGATCTGAATGCGATGCAGACCCGCGGGCAGCGTCAGCAAACATACGAATCCCGTACTCAGCGGCAATTCGCCCAGGGATCGAAAGGCCTTCTGCACATCCTCGCGCTGTTTGGCATGCACTGCATGGGTGCGACTACCGACGACAACGCGAACCGGAACGCTGGCGCAGGCCTTCTCGTCGAATGCCCAGCCAGAGACGACGCATTCGGCACCGACGACGTTGAGCTTCCCGACCTGTGGCGCGTCGAGGTGAAATCTAAAACTGTCGGGGAGCGCTGCAACCGATTTGTCGTGCCGAGCGCTTCGAAGATGATCCAGTGTTCGCGACAGCAACGCTTGCGGCAGCGCGGCTGTAAACCAATGGCCCATCGTGCCGCCCGGCAACCGTCGCTGAGGCGGCGCAGTCAATACGAAACCATATCGCTGTACTGTCCACGCGCCTGAACTGAGTTGCGCCTCGACGCGCAACTGAACTGTGCCAACCGGCGGCTGCAGGGTCACAAGAAAACCCGTCTCAGGAGGCAGCGGTCCTGCATCGGCAAATGCCATCTGCACGTCCTGTCGGCTGACCGCAGAGGTCGCAAAGATTCGCTGACCCAGCACCACGCGCACCGCGACCGCGCTCAAAGATGCCAGATCGCAAGCCCAGCCGGAGGTGACGAAGCGGCCATCGACTTGGTCTGCGAGGCCCATATGCGGAGTGTCCAGGTGAAATCGCAGGGCGCTGTCCGCGGATGCGATCTCTCGGCCGATGGGGGCCTTTCCGTCGCTGTAGGAGCCACTGGCAAACCCCAGGAAATTTATCCTGCGCGAGCAGTCGAGCACGAGCATGTTGCCCACTCTTAGTGACTTGATGCGGACGCAAAGTTCCCGCTGATCGCTTCCGTCACCGATTTGCGCCGGCACGAAACTGCGGTCGCAGACAACACTCAGTTCCGAAGGACCGCCCTGCCCAGGCTGTGGCTCGACCGTGAACTGCACGGTGAACGGCCCATGCTCGCGCAGAGTCGCACGGTGAACTAGGGAGCCCCCTGCCAGAAAGCTGAGTTGCAATTCGGCAGAACCGTGTTGGGCTGCGATCAGCTTCGGGAAATGCAGGCCGGTCACAGAGACCCGGCCCGAGGCCGTTGATGCGAGCGGAAACTGAACTCTGCGCTCGATCCAAACGCCTCGCTCGGCGAAGTCAGGCTCCAGCGGGTGAAGCCCTTTAAGCACCATTGGCATTGAATCTGACGCGGCAGCGCCGGACTCTATAGGCGGCACTGCCTGCGCGGTTGGAAGGGATTCATTCATCGTTGAGCGATCAGATTCAGCAGCGCGCAGCCCCGACAACTGCTAGTTCAGAAGGAGGAAGGGGTCGTGTAAGCAACCAGTGCCGGCGCTTGGCGGCTAGCGGGTTAGCTGAATGGTGTTCAAGACCGGGTAAGCCACCGAAAATACAAGATTGAGAAACTTTTGCAATTCCGCAGCGGGCGCATTGCTAACGTAAAGAATGTCTTTGTCGCTGATCGGAAAGCTCTGCATCACGAAGAAACTCTTGGGATCACGCAGGTCCATGCGGTAAACGACGGGAACCATGCCTTCTGGAGTTGTGGAGACCGGTTGTCTCGGCCAGTCGAGAGCCGCCTCGGATTCCAGGCGAAAGATGAAGACGCCCTGCGCGTTGGAGCGTGAGTCAACCAGGCCGCCTGCACGCGCCAGCGCCTGCGCCAGGGAGATCCCTTGCGCCTCGAACGCGATCTCCTCGTTCTTGCCAGTGGCCCCGAGCGCCGTGAAACTGAGCGGTTGGAACATGGCCGTGACAACGTCCCCTGGTTGTAGGGGCACGTTCTGCTTCGGATCGCGGATGATCACGTCCAGGGGTAGCGCTTGGTAGCGGTTTCCGCGCGTCACTTGCAATGTGACTTTGCTGACCGGCTGCCGTACGCCGCCCGCCGCGGCAAGTGCGTCCAGCAGCCGTTCGCCGCCAGCGGTTAGCGGCATTCGCACGCTGTTCAACACCTCTCCGACGACCGTCACGTTCGAAGAGGAGTTGCGGGTCGTGCGCACCAGCACTTCGGGGCTATTCGCTTTGCCTTTCAGCCGGCGTGCAATTTCCGACTCGACCGCTTGCGGGTTTTGACCAGCAGCGCGAATACGGCCCGCGAAAGGGACGGCGATGAACCCTTCACGGTCCACCACCTGCTCCGGGAAGCTGGTGGCCCGTACTGTTGCAGGGTTCCGAGGGTCAACTGTCCCACCGCCGAACAGCGTCGCCGGAGGCGACTCCCAGACGGTGATTTCTAGAGTGTCGCCGTGCCCTATAGCGTTGCCCAATATCGCTGCGCTACCCAGCGTATCGGAAAACAACGGGTAGCGGCGCAGTGCCAGCAGGTGTCGTGCAACAGCATCGTCGATGTCCACGACTTGAATGGCAGCGGAACTCCGATCGGCGCCGGCTTCCCGTATCTTCTGCTCGCTTGGGCCGGAAGTTGGGAGACTGGAGCATCCAACTAACGCTAAACAAATGCCCAGATATCGCGCGATGGAAAGAAGGAGAGAGAATTTGGGCTTCACGTGCATCTTGGGTCGCGTCGGGCCGCGGAGAGCGGCTGGAGCACGGAATTTACCTCACCCCCGTCCGAGCACCGCCGAACGCGAGCGATGCGCAGGCCCAGGGAGCCGCGGTAGAGGCCGGTCAAAGTTTTGAAGGCTTGGTGACCGCGATAGCTAACCTGACCCGCTGCCGACCACTCGTACCCAGGATTGCATGCGGGCGTGCAGATGCCGGTGACGGCACTTGCACGGCTGACAGCCCACATTAAAGAGAGCCGCCGGGCGAGCCCGGCAGGCCGTTGGTCGGCGGCACCTACGCTGTCCCGCACGCTTGTGATTGTTGTTCAAGCTGCAGGAGACTGGCAATGGATTTGACCCCGATGCACAAGCGCGTGATTGCGCTGGATGTACACCATGCCAAGATCGCGGCCTGCGCTGTTGTGGAGCATGAAGACGGTCGGCTGGAAGTCATACAGCGCGACTCCGGTGCCTTCAAACGCGACCGGCGCGCCTTGGCGCAGTGGTCGCTGGAGACTAAGCCCGAAGTCGTCGTCATGGAGAGCACGGGCGTGTACTGGAAGAGCCCGTTCGCGGCGCTGGAGGCCGTAGGCGATCACTGCCACGCCAAATCAACGAAGCCAATGTGATGTACGGCCCCCAAGCTGCACTGCCAGATATCCAGGCCCATGCCGGAAGCGGCTCCAGGGCGGGGCAAGCCCGAAGAGGCCAATGCCCCAAGGGGTCGGGCCAGGTGTGTCAGGAGATCGAATGGCGAATCTTTAAGACGACGGTCAGCTCTGGGACTGGGTCGAGACAGGTTGCGCTTGCACTGGTAGGCCCGCTGGAACTTAGAATTGCTCCGGTGTTCACCTCGTTCGCGGCCTTCATCGTCTCGATGTGCGTCACCTTGCTACTGGTGCGTGCCTCCAAGACCCACGCCCGGCATTCAGGCGACCACGACTTTTCCAAGCCACAAAAATTTCATGCTGTCCCTGTGCCGCGCATCGGGGGCGTCGGCATCGTGCTGGGGTTGCTCGCGGCTGCCGCCGCGCTGTCATGGAAGCTTGATGCGGAGGCCAGTCGCTTTGCACTGCTTCTGCTGGCGTGCGCTGCGCCGGCCTTTTTCGCCGGAGTGATTCAGGACTACACAGAGGCGCTGACCCCACGCGGACGCTTGGTGGCGACAGCCGTTTCTGCGGTGCTGGCCTTCTTCCTGGCCGGTGCGCGCATCACGGACACGGCGATCCCCGGCCTCGACTGGCTTGTCACCTTTGCTGCCGGCTCGTTGATCGTCACCGTTTTTGCGGTCGCCGGCATCGCCAATGCCGTCAACATCATCGACGGTTTCAACGGCTTGGCGTCGATGTGCGTCGTGATCATGCTGGCTGCGCTTGCCTACGTCGGCTTTCAGTGCGGCGACCCGCTCATCGGTTCCCTGGCTCTGGCCGGCATCGGCGCCGTGCTCGGATTCTTCATCTGGAATTTTCCTGCGGGGCTCATCTTCCTGGGCGATGGCGGCGCCTATTTCCTTGGTTTCTATGTCGCTGAATTGTCGATCCTGCTGCTGGTACGCAACCCGGGGGAAGTGTCGCCGCTGTTTCCATTGTTGGTCTGCGTTTATCCGGTGTTCGAAACGCTGTTCTCCATCTACAGGCGCAAGTTTTTACGTGCCATGCCGCCAAGCCTGCCCGACGGCATCCACCTTCATTCTCTGATCTACCGCCGCATCCTGCGCTGGGCCGTCGGAGGACGCAGTGCCAAGGCGCTGACGCGCCGCAACTCGATGACGTCTCCCTATCTTTGGCTGCTCTGCATGCTCTCCGTCGTGCCTGCCGTGATGTTTTGGAACAACAGCACCGTGCTTGCAATCCTTCTGGTGTTGTTCGGGCTCTCCTATGTGGTTTTGTACTGGCGCATCGTGCGCTTCAAGTCGCCTCGATGGCTGAAGTTCCGGCTGTCACAAGCGCATCAGGTCTCGGAAGTGGATAATGCTGGGACATGACAGATATTGACCCTACAGCAGCCTTGCAAGAGCAAGCGCCTGCCCCCGCCCCGCTCTTCAACACCCTCCCGCTCGACCCCAAGCTCCTGCGCGCCGTCGCAGACGCCGGCTACCAGGCGATGACCCCTATCCAGGCCAAGGCGATCCCCCTCGTCCTGGCCGGCCGCGACGTGATGGGCGCAGCCCAGACGGGCACCGGCAAGACCGCAGCCTTCACCATCCCGCTGCTGCAAAAAATGCTGCGCCACGAAAACGCCAGCATGTCACCGGCCCGGCATCCCGTGCGGGCCCTCGTGCTGGCGCCCACCCGGGAGTTGGCCGATCAGGTGGCGAACAACGTCAAGACCTACGCCAAGCACACCAACCTGCGCTCCACCGTGGTGTTCGGCGGCATCGACATGAAGCCGCAGACGTTGGTGCTCAAGGGCGGCGTCGAGGTGCTGATCGCCACGCCAGGCCGGCTGCTCGACCACATCGAAGCCAAGAACGCGGTGCTCAACCAGGTGGAGTATGTCGTGCTCGACGAGGCCGACCGCATGCTCGACATCGGTTTCCTGCCCGACCTGCAGCGCATCCTGTCCTACTTGCCGAAGGAGCGCCAGACGCTGCTGTTCTCGGCCACCTTCTCGCCCGAGATCCGGCGCCTGGCCAACAGCTATCTGCAAGACCCCATCACCGTGGAGGTGGCGCGGCCCAACGCCACTGCCACCAACGTGGAGCAGCGCTTCTACAGCGTCGATGACGACGACAAGCGGGCTGTGGTGCGCCAGTTGCTGCGCACGCGCTCGCTCTCGCAAGCCCTGATCTTCGTCAACTCCAAGCTCGGCGCTGCGCGCCTGGCGCGCTCTTTCGAGCGCGACGGCCTGAAGACGCAGGCCCTGCACGGCGACAAGTCGCAGGACGAACGGCTGAAGGCGCTGGCGGCCTTCAAGGCGGGCGAGGTCGATCTACTGGTGGCCACCGACGTGGCGGCGCGTGGCCTGGACATCGCCGACCTGCCTGCGGTTTTCAACTTCGACGTGCCGTTCAATGCCGAGGACTACGTGCACCGCATCGGCCGCACCGGCCGCGCCGGTGCGTCCGGCTTGGCCGTCACGCTGGTGGCGCGAGACGACACGCGGCTCGTGTCCGACATCGAGAAACTGATCAAGACCAAGATCGAGATCGAGCCTTTCGAGATCGAGGACGACCGCCCGCGGCGCCCGCCGCCAAGGCCGCGCGAGGCGCGGGACGACGGCGATGGCTACCGTGAAGCGGCAGCGCGCGTCATCGAGCGCGCCGCGGACCGCTCGCCTTCCGACGACCGTGTGCGTCGCACGCCGCCACCTGCGGTGGACCCGTTCTTCGACCGCCCGTATGAGCCTGCTGGCGATGGCTCCGCGGCCTGGGAAAAGGGCAGTTCGGCCGCACCTGCCAAGGCGCTGCAGTCGCCCAGCATCCGGCCGAAGAAGCGCGTGGGCTCGCTGCTCGGCGGCAGTCAATAGGCCGCTGCCGGATCAGGCGGCCAGGCGGTGGCAGTCCAGCCCCGCGAAGCGGTCGAAATCGCGGTCGAAAGTGACCAGCCGGAGCCCGCCGCTGCCGGCAAATGCAGCCAGGTAGGCGTCGGTCCACAGACGGGGCGGCAGCGGCGGCCGGCTGTCGCCTGCCAGCCGCAGCAGCGCGGCTTGGCATCCCGGTGGCTCAGGCAACAGACCCACCTCGGGCAGTGCGGCGAAGCTGCGGTAGAGGTCGCAGGCCTGCGTCAAGTCGAGCACGGCGTCGCCCATGACCTTGGGCTGGCACAGCAGCCGCACCAGCGCCAGCATCGTCACCCGGTTGAACCAGAGGCGCGCCGCGCCGCCCTGCTGCCAGTACTCGCGCGCCGCTGCGTGGTGCGGATGGTCTTGCACCGCGAGCGCGAGCCACACGTTGACGTCGGGCAGATCGCCAGCCAATGACCTGGCCGGTGGCTCCGCCGCTTCAGGCGTCATCGAGCAGTTGGAACAGCCCCGCGTTGCTCGGGCTTTGCAACGGCAAAGGACCGCGCGCGCGCAGGCTGGGCAAGACGCTGCGCGGCGGCGCATGGGCGGTCTCCGCAGGCGTGTTGAGGCCGCGTTCGACGAAGCTCTGCACCAGTGCCTTCAGCGTGGTGCCTTGCAGCGCCGCGCGTGACTTCAACTGGCGCAGCAGCGGGTCCGGCAAGGTGATGGTGGTGCGCATCAAAGCATCTTAGCACTTTGGTGAGGTGCGGTGCGGAGCAGTCGAGATCGGCGCTCAGGCAAGCAGGCAGAACACCGCTGGAACGCGGTCCGGCAACAGCGGCGGTGCCGCACGCCAGTGCGACACCCGCTCCGTGCGGCACCAGCCGCCGGGCAATGTGAGGCCGCAGCCCACGGACAAGCGCGTGCCCGGCGCCAACGCGCCCATCAAGGCCGCCATCAGCGCTGCATTGCGGTAGGGCGTTTCGATCATGAGCTGCGTCTGCTGCAACCGCAGCGAGGTCACCTCCAGCTCACGGATGCGCGCGGCGCGTGGCGCGGCGTCTTGCGGCAGATAGCCGACGAAGGCGAAACTCTGGCCGTTCAGGCCGCTGGCGGCCAACGCGAGCAGCAGCGCACTGGCGCCCGCCAGCGGCAACACCGGGATGCCGGCTGCATGCGCAGCAGCCACCAGCAGCGCGCCGGGGTCGGCCACCGCTGGCAGGCCGGCTTCGGAGATCAAGCCCAGATCGTGCCCTTCCAGCGCCGGCTTCAGCAGCGCCTGCCACTGCACCGCCGGCACCGGCTCGCGGCTGCCTTTGCGCGGCCGCGGCAGCTCATGGATGCTGGTGGCCTGCAGCGGCTGCGCCAGCGGCACGACGGCATCGACCCGCTTCAAAAAGGCGCGCGCGCTGCGGGCATCTTCGGCGGCCCAGTGGGCCAGTGCCGCCGCACGGCGGATCACGCCCAGCGGCAGCACCTCCTGCAGGCCGACCGCTTCAGCGCCCAGGTCCAGCGTGTTGGGCACCAGCACCAGCGTGCCGGGCACCGGGCTCAAGGCGCGCCCGCCAGCGGGTCCAGCCCGGCCAGGCGCAGCAGCTCGCAGGTGCGGATCAGCGGCAGGCCGACCAGCGCTGTCGGGTCGTCGGACGCGATGCTTTCCAGCAGCGCCACGCCCAGCCCTTCAGAGCGCGCACTGCCGGCGCAGTCGTAGGGCTCTTCCAGGCGCAGATAGCGGTCGATCTCTGCATCGGTCAGGGTGCGGAACTGGACGTTCACCTGCACCAGCAGCGCGCGCTCGAAGCCGGTGGCCGGCCGCAGCACGGCAACCGCCGTCTGAAAGACCACCCGGCGGCCGCTCATGCGCCGCAGTTGCGCCGTGGCGCGCTCGTGGTCCCCGGGCTTGCCCACCGGCTCACCGTCCAGGTCGGCCACCTGGTCCGAGCCGATCACCACCGCGCCGGGGTGCAGGGCCGCCACGGCGCGTGCCTTGGCCAGCGCCAGCCGCAGCGCCAGCGCCGCCGGTGCCTCGCCGGCCGAGGGCGTTTCATCGACCTCCGGCGCCACCACGGTGAAGGGCAGATGCAGCCGCTGCAGCAACTCCCGGCGGTAGCGCGACGTGGAGCCCAGGATCAGCGGCGGCGTGGTGTCCATGCCCCGGATTCTCCCACCCGGCAACCGGCTGCCGTGGCCGCTACACTGGCGCCCGACCATGTACACGCTCTTCGGTTCCAAGGGCTCCGGCTCCGCCGCCATCGAGGCTGCGCTCGAGATGCTGGGCCTGCCCTACCGCAACGTGCGGGCCTCCACCTGGGAAGCCGACTCGGCGCAGGCCGAGTTGCGTGCTGCCAACCCGCTGGGTCAGATTCCGACGCTGCGAACGCCAACTGGCGCCGTGCTGACCGAAAGCGCCGCCATCCTGATCCACCTCGGGCTCGAACATCCCGCATCCGGTCTGTTGCCCACCGACCATGCAGCGCGCGCGCAAACCATCCGCGGTCTGGTCTTCATCGCTGCCAACTGCTACAGCGCCATCAGCGTGATCGACTACCCGGAGCGCTACATCGACGCGCCCGACGAAGACACTTGCAAGCGCGTGCGCGCCGGCGCGCGCCAGCGCCTGCATCTGCACTGGGCCATGTTTGCGGACCAGTTCACCGCGCTGCCCTTTCTGGGGGGCGAGGCGCCGGGCGCCCTCGATCTGCTGGCCGGCGTGGTGAGCAAATGGGCGGGCACCCGGCCCTATCTGCAAGAGCACCGGCCGGCGCTGTCGGCCATCTTGCAGCGTGTCGAAGCCCATCCGCTGCTGGCACCGGTGTTTGCCCGCCACTGGCCGGCCTGAGCCATGGCCCGCGACCCGCGTTTCGACCCCCAGCGGCTCGACGTGCCGGCCTTCGCCGCGGCGGCCGGCGCGCTGAGCGGCGAGACGCCGCTGCAGGCCTTCGGCCGTCTGGCGGACAGCCTGATGCCCACGCCCGGCGACATGCTGCCGCCGCCGGTGCGCTGGTCCGCCCACGGCAGCCTGCGCACGGTCACCGGCGCGGCGCCGCAGGTCTGGCTGCAATTGCTCGCCAGCGCCAGCGTCACCTTGCAATGCCAGCGCTGCCTTCAGCCGGTGCAGGAAGAGATCGCCATCGACAGGGCCTTCCGCTTCGTGGCCACCGAAGACGACGCGGCGCGGCTGGACGAGGAGACCGATGACGATGTGCTGGCCACCTCGGCACGTTTCGACCTGCCCGGCCTGCTGGAAGACGAATTGATTCTTGCGCTGCCGCTGGTGGCCATGCACGGCGTCTGCCCGCAACCCTTGGCAATGGCGCAGCAGGAACCCGGTGCTGAAGACGCCGCTGCGCCCCACCCCTTTGCTGCATTGGCGGCGCTGCGCCCGCCGCCCGCGCGTGACTGAGGCGCTGGCTGCCGTGTCGAAGCCGCAAGCGGGCATGCTACACTGTTGGGCTTTGCGAAGGCCGTCTTCAGGCCTGCGCGCTTGCGCCAGCCGCAGGGGCCCGGACACCGGAACCCAGGCGTGGCCCCCAGGAGAATCCCATGGCCGTTCAACAGAACAAGAAGTCGCCTTCCAAGCGCGGCATGCACCGTTCGCACAACGCCGTTGCCGCTCCGGGCACGGCCATCGAGCCCACCACGGGCGAAGTGCATCTGCGCCACCACATCAGCCCGACCGGTTTCTACCGCGGGCGCAAAGTGCTGAAGACCAAGGCCGACGCCTGATCCGCTTCCGTGGCGCCGCCCTTCGGCGCCCGGCTTCGCTGACGCCGCGCAGCGCACACCGCGCTCCTGCACCGTCCATGCCGCAGCCCTCGTCCAGGGCCTAGTCGCCACGTGTCCGTGCCTGCCGTTCTGCAACCGCTGTCGCTGGTGCGCATCGCCGTCGATTGCATGGGCGGTGACCATGGCCCCGCGGTCACGCTGCCAGCCTGCCGTGCATTCCTCGTCCAGCACCCGGCAGCCGAGCTGGTGCTGGTGGGCTCCGCCGCCGCGCTGGCGCCGGCCAGCGGCTGGCCGCGCTGCCGCAGCGTCGTTGCCACCGAGGTGGTGACGATGGACGACAGCATCGAGGTGGCCTTGCGCAAGAAGCGCGATTCGTCGATGCGCGTGGCACTGGCGCAGTTGAAGGCCGATGCAGGCAACGAGGGCGTCGAGGTGCATGCCTGCGTTTCGGCCGGCAACACCGGCGCGCTGATGGCCGTGGCGCGCTACCTTCTCAAGACACTCGACGGCATCGACCGCCCGGCCATCGCCACCGTCATGCCCAACCGCCGGGACGGCTACACCACCGTGCTGGACCTGGGCGCCAACGTCGATTGCTCGGCCCAGCACCTGTTGCAGTTCGCCGTGATGGGCAGTGCGCTGGTGGCCGCGGTGGACGGCAAGGAAGACCCGAGCGTCGGGCTGCTCAACATCGGCGAGGAAGCCATCAAGGGCAGCGACACCATCAAGCGCGCCGGCGAGCTGCTGCGTCTGGCGGGCGCTGCCGGGCAGATCAACTTCCACGGCAACGTCGAAGGCAACGACATCTTCAAGGGCACGACCGACATCGTGGTCTGCGACGGCTTCGTCGGCAACGTGCTGCTCAAGACCAGCGAGGGCCTGGCCTCGATGCTCACCGACTTCATCAAGCAGGAGTTCACGCGCAGCCCGCTGTCCAGGATGGCTGCGGTGGTGGCGATGCCGGTGCTCCAGCGCTTCAAGACCCGGGTGGACCCGCGGCGCTACAACGGCGCCGCGCTGCTGGGCCTGCGCGGCCTGGTGTTCAAGAGCCACGGCTCGGCCGACGTGTTCGCGTTCCAGACGGCGCTGACCCGGGCTTATGATGCCGCCCGCAACCGGTTGCTCACCCGCGTTCACGATCGCATTGCCGACACGCTGCAGGCATTGCCATCGGGCGGCGAGCCGGCGCAGGAAGCTGCTTGATGTCCCCAACGTTCTCCCGCATCACCGGCACCGGCAGCTATCTGCCGCCGCGCCGGCTGAGCAACGACGACATGACGGCGATGCTGGCCGCCCGCGGCGTGGAGACCAGCGATGCCTGGATCGTCGAGCGCACCGGCATCCGCGCCCGCCACTTCGCCGACGACGGCGTCAACGCCAGCGACCTGGCGCTGCACGCCGCCCGCCACGCGCTCGAAGCTGCCAGCCGCGCCGCGGCCGATGTGGACCTGATCATCGTCGCCACCTCCACGCCGGACATGGTGTTCCCGTCCACCGCGTCGATCCTTCAGAACAAGCTGGGCGTGCATGGTTGCGCCGCGTTCGACCTGCAGGCCGTCTGCTCGGGCTTCGTCTATGCGCTGTCGGTGGCCGACGCGATGGTGCGCGCGGGCAGCGCCCGCTGCGCGCTGGTGATCGGCAGCGAAATCTTTTCGCGCATCCTCGACTTCACCGACCGCACCACCTGCGTGCTGTTCGGCGACGGTGCTGGCGCCGTGGTGCTGGAAGCCAGCAGCACGCCCGGCATCCTGGCCAGCGACCTGCACGCCGACGGCCGCCACGTCGGCATCCTCTGCGTGCCGGGCACGGTGGCCGGCGGCCAGGTGCTGGGCAGCCCGCTGCTGACGATGGACGGGCAGGCCGTCTTCAAGCTGGCCATCGGCGTGCTCGAAAGCGCGGCCCGCAAAGTGCTGGACACCGCCGGCCGCACCGAGGCCGACCTAGACTGGCTGATTCCGCACCAGGCCAACATCCGCATCATGAACGGCACCGCGAAGAAGCTGAAGCTGCCGCTGGACAAGCTGGTGGTGACGGTGGACGAGCATGGCAACACCTCGGCTGCGTCGGTGCCGCTGGCGCTGGACGTGGCGGTGCGCAGCGGCCGCGTGCGGCGCGGCGACACGGTGCTGCTGGAAGGCGTGGGCGGCGGCTTCACGTGGGGCGCCGTGTTGCTCGATTTCTGAGGACCGCGGGCAACAGCGCAGGCAAGAAGAACAGGAGACAACAGATGACGCAGTTCGCATTCGTCTTCCCCGGGCAGGGGTCGCAGTCGGTCGGCATGCTCGACGCCTGGGGCGGCCACCCGGCGGTGCGCAGCACGCTGGACGAGGCCTCGGCCGCGCTGGGCAGCGACGTCGGCGCGCTGATCCACGCCGGCCCCAGGGAGCAGCTCGATCTCACCGTCAACACGCAGATCGTGATGCTGGTGGCCTCCATCGCGTGCTACCGCGCCTGGCGTGCCGAAGGCGGGCCCGAGCCGGCCGCGATGGCCGGGCATTCGCTGGGCGAGTACAGCGCGCTGGTCGCGGCCGGCGCCATCAGCCTGGCGGATGCGCTGCCGCTGGTGCGCTTTCGCGCGCAGGCCATGCAGGACGCGGTGCCGGTGGGCGCGGGCGCGATGGTGGCGGTGCTCGGCCTCGACGGCGCGCTGGTGCGCAAGTGCTGCGAACGGGCTGCGGCCGACAGCGGCGAGGTGGTGGCCGCGGCCAACTTCAACGATCCCAAGCAGACGGTCATCGCCGGCTCCAGTGCCGGCGTCGAGATGGCCGCAGAAGCCTTGCGTGCAGCCGGCGCCAAGCGCCTGCTGCCGCTGGCGGTGTCCGCACCCTTCCATTCGGCGCTGATGAAGCCGGCCGCAGACCGCCTGAAGCTGCGCCTGGCCGACACGCCCATCCACACGCCGCGCATCGCGGTGGTCAACAACATCGACGTC
The DNA here is from genome assembly GCA_964244245.1 of uncultured Rubrivivax sp. Lineage (GTDB taxonomy): Bacteria > Pseudomonadota > Gammaproteobacteria > Burkholderiales > Burkholderiaceae_C > Rubrivivax. The sequence continues at coordinate 30,469 of CAXTHW010000035.1, forward strand.
GCGGTGGAGACGGCGCCTGCCCGCATCCGCGATGCGCTGTACCGCCAGGCCTTCGGGCCTGTGCGCTGGGTGGAGGTGGTGCAGGCGCTGCGCCGGCGCGGGCTGCAACACATCTTCGAATGCGGGCCGGGCAGGGTGCTGACGAAGATCGTGCCGCGCATCGATGACGACGTGCTGAGCGCCGCCGTGCTCGACCCCGCATCGCTGGCCCGTGCGCGCGAGATGCTCGAGCATGCGCTGGTGTGATTGCCAGGCATGACTGAGCGGCAGGTTGCGCTGGTGACGGGCGCCTCGCGCGGCATCGGCCGCGCCATCGCCGCTGCGCTGTCGGCGCAAGGCTTCCAGACCATCGGCACCGCCACCACCGAAGCCGGTGCCGCAGCCATCGGCCAGGCGTTGCCGGGCGTGCAGGGCCGGGTGCTGAACGTCACCGACGGTGCCGCCATCGAGGCCACCATCGAGGCCGTCGTGAAAGACCATGGCGGCCTGCACGTGCTGGTCAACAACGCCGGCATCACCCGCGACACGCTGGCCGCACGGATGAAAGACGGCGACTGGGACGCCGTGCTAGACACCAACCTGAAGGCGGTGTTCCGCCTCAGCCGCGGCGTGCTGCGCACGATGATGAAGCAGCGCTATGGCCGCATCGTCAACATCACCTCGGTGGTGGGCGCGTCGGGCAACGCGGGCCAGGCCAACTATGCGGCAGCCAAGGCAGGCGTGGCAGGGCTCACGCGCTCACTGGCGCGCGAACTGGGCAGCCGCAACATCACCGTCAACTGCATTGCGCCGGGCTTCATCGCCACCGACATGACGCACGGCCTGCCCGAGGCGCAGAAGGCCGCGCTGCTGGCGCAGATACCGCTCGGCCGCCTGGGCACGGCCGATGAAGTGGCGCATGCCGTGGCTTTTCTGTGCAGCCCGCTGGCGGGCTACATCACCGGCACCGAACTGCACGTCAACGGCGGCATGCACATGGCTTGACCAACGGCCCGGCCGGGCCGTTGCCACCTCAAAACCCGGTCCATGCCCCGCCGGTAGAATCGCGGGCTGTTTTCCGACCCCAACTCCTGGAGGAGTCATGAGCGATATTGAAGCGCGTGTCAAAAAGATCATTGCCGAACAACTCGGCGTGCCCGAAGCCGATGTCAGCAACGAAAAGGCGTTCGTCGCCGACCTCGGTGCCGACTCGCTTGACACGGTGGAACTGGTGATGGCCCTCGAAGACGAGTTCGGCATCGAGATCCCGGACGAAGAAGCCGAGAAGATCACCACGGTGCAACTGGCCATCGACTACGCCGTGGGCCACCAGAAGGCCTGATGCCTGAAATGACCAGGCGCAGAGTCGTCGTCACCGGGCTCGGGCTGGTCAGCCCGGTGGGCAACACGGTGGCCGAAGGCTGGGCGAACATCGTCGCCGGGCGCTCGGGCATTGCCGGCATCACCAGGTTCGATGCGACGGCGTTTTCCTGCCGCTTCGCCGGCGAGGTGAAGGGCTTCAGGATCGAGGATTACATCCCCGCCAAGGAAGCGCGCCACATGGACACCTTCATCCACTACGGGCTGGCCGCGGCCATCCAGGCGGTGAAGGACGCCGGCCTGCCACACGGCGAGACGCTGGGTGAGGAAGGTGCTGAACGCATCGGCTGCCTGGTGGGCTCGGGCATCGGCGGCCTGCCGATGATCGAGCAGACCGATGGCGACTACCGCGAGCGCGGCGCACGTCGCATCTCGCCGTTCTTCGTGCCGGCGTCCATCATCAACATGATTTCCGGCCACGTCTCCATCCAGTTCGGATACACCGGGCCGAACATGGCCATCGTCACCGCCTGCACCACGGGGCTGCACTGCATCGGCGACGCAGGGCGGCTGATCGAATACGGTGACGCCGACGTGATGATCGCCGGCGGCTCCGAGGCCACCGTCTCGCCGCTGGGCGTGGGCGGCTTCGCGGCCGCGCGCGCGCTGTCCACCCGCAACGACGACCCGCAGACCGCATCGCGTCCCTGGGACAAGGACCGCGACGGCTTCGTGCTCGGTGAAGGTGCAGGCGTGCTGGTTCTCGAAGAGTACGAGCATGCGAAGAAGCGCGGCGCCAGGGTCTATGCCGAGCTGCTGGGCTACGGCATGGGCGCAGACGCCTTCCACATGACGGCGCCCAACGTCGATGGCCCCAAGCGCTCGATGCGCAACGCGCTGCGCAATGCCGGCATCAATGCCAGCGACGTGCAATACCTCAACGCCCATGGCACTTCCACGCCGCTGGGCGACCTGAACGAGACCAACGCCATCAAGCTGGCGTTCGGCGACCACGCCCGCAATCTGGTCGTCAACTCCACCAAGTCGATGACCGGCCATCTGCTGGGTGGCGCAGGCGGCATCGAATCGGTGTTCAGCGTGCTGGCGCTGCACCACCAGGTGTCGCCGCCCACCATCAACCTGCTGACGCCCGACCCGGAGTGCGACCTCGATTACTGCGCCAACGAAGCCCGGCCGATGAAGATCGACGTCGCCGTGAAGAACAACTTCGGCTTCGGCGGCACCAACGGCACGCTGGTCTTCCGGCGCGCCTGACGTCGCCGTGCGCCAGGCGCCGCCAGCGGGCGTGAGCTGTTCGGGTGGCGGCCTCTGGCGCGGCGCCCAGGTGCTGCTGGTCGCGCTGGCGGCAGCCACGTTCGCCGCATGGGTTGCATCGGTGTTCACTGCCCTGGCGCCGCTGCCTCCTGCGGCCGCGGCCGGCCTGCTGGCTGCCGCGCTGGCCTGGCAGTTGACGCCACCGCGAGCCGCAGTGCTGCACTGGGACGGCACCCGCTGGACGGCGGACGGCCAGCCCGGCGATCTGCGCGTGATGCTCGACCTGGGCGGTTGGCTGCTGCTGCGCTTTGCCCCTGCCACGGGCCGCAAGCGCTGGCTGCCGCTGCCGCAGGCCACGCAGGGCATGCGTGCGGCGCTGTACGCCCGCGGCGCCGCGCAAGACGCGCAAGGCGGCTGAATGTCCGACGGCGACACCGACGCCCTGCTGGTGCAACGCGCCAAGCTGGGCGACGTGCGCGCCTTCGAGATGCTGGTCGTCAAGTACCAGCGGCGGCTGGAGCGTCTGATCGGCCGCATGGTGCGCGACGTCGATCTTGTGGCCGACATCGCGCAGGAGAGCTTCATCCGCGCCTACCGCGCGCTGCCGCAGTTCCGCGGTGACAGCGCCTTCTACACCTGGCTGTACCGGATTGCGGTGAACACGGCCAAGAAGGCGCTGGTGGACCTGAAACGTGACCCGCTGGTGTCGGAATCGGCCCTCGCATCGCGTGATGAAGACGACGAAACTTCGCGCGTGGAAAACGAACTAAGCGACGGCGAAACACCCGAAGCCTTGTTGGCCAGCAAGGAAATCGCCGCCGCGGTGAACGCGGCGATCGAGGCCTTGTCCGAAGACCTGCGGCAAGCCATCACGCTGCGCGAGATCGAGGGCCTGAGCTACGAAGAGATCGCCGAGGTGATGAACTGTCCGATCGGAACGGTGCGTTCACGCATCTTCCGCGCCCGCGAGGCGATTGCCTTGCGGTTGCGGCCTTTGCTGGACACGCGTGACGGCGAACGCTGGTGAGACCGGCTGCCCCGAGACGAAGCTGCTGCGTACCGTGATGTTGACTGCGATGCCTGACCCCATGCCCATGCTCATACCGATTGCCGTGAAGCCGCCATGCAAGACGCGATGAACGCCCCCGACACCGCACCCGACGACGGCATGTCCGCCGAGCAACGCCGGGCCTTGATGTCGTCGCTGGCCGATGGCGAGCTTGCCGCCTTGCCGCAAGCCTGCCGGCTGTGGCGCGACGACGCGGCTTCGCGCGCGGCATGGCACAGCTACCACCTGATCGGCGACGTGCTGCGCTCGTCCGAGCTGGCCGGTGCGCCGCAGCGCGACACCGCCTTGCTGGCTGCGGTGCGCAAGCGGCTGGCTTCCGAGCCCACCGTGCTGGCGCCGGCACCCGAGGCTGCGGGCAAGCCCGCCCACACTGCCGCAGCGGTGCCTGCGCGCCAGCCACGCCGCCAGGCCTGGCTGGCCCCGGCTGCCGTGGCGGCCGGCTTCGTTGCGGTGGCAGGCGTGCTGGTCGTCACGCGCTTGTCCGCACCGCCCACCTCGGCGCCGTTGCTGGCCGCCAGCCCTGCTTCCGGCATGGGCCTCAGCTATGCCGGCAATGGCGTGCCCGGGCCGCAGCCGCTGGCGGGGCAGGGCCGGCTCATCCGCGATGCGCGGCTGGACAGCTATTTCCTCGCGCACCGCCAGGCCTTGGGCGGCGTGCCGGCAGCGGTGCCTGGCGGCATGCCGCGCAGCATCGAGACGCTGGCTCCGGTGACGCCCATGACGCCCATGACGCCCATGACGTCTGCGACACCCGCGACGCCCGTCTCCACAGAAGCCGCACGCTAGCGCCCAGATGCGGACCCTCGCCTGGCGTTGGCCGAGCAGCATCACCCTGGGCGCGCTGTCGTGGCTGGCGCTGGCGCTGCTGCCGGCCGCGGCGTCTGCGCAGCCGGCCGATGCGCGGGCCTGGCTGGTGCGCATCCACCAGGCTGCCAGCCAGGGCAACTACCAGGGCACCATGGTGTTCAGCGCCGGTGGCATGCTGTCCAGTTCACGCGTGGCGCACTTCTGCGTCGGCGAGCAGTCCTTCGAGCGCCTGGAGGCGCTGGACGGGCGGCAGCAGCGCGTCTATCGCCTGAACGACGCCGTGCACACGCTGTGGCCGCAGAGCAAGCTGGCTGTTCTGGAGCGCCGCGCTCCGCTCAGCGGCCTGCCTTCGGCCACGCAGGCGGTGGAGCCGCGCGCGCTGGAGCAATACGAGCTGAAGGGTGAAGGCAGCGAGCGCATCGCCGGCCGTGAAGCGCAGGTGCTGCTGCTCCAGCCGCGTGACGACCTGCGCTACGCCCAGCGGCTGTGGGCCGACAAGGCCACCGGGCTGATGCTGCGTGCCGACGTCATCGGCCCGCAGCGCGCGGTGCTCGAGTCCACCGCGTTTTCCGAGGTCGAGATCGGCATCAAGCCGCAGCCCGAGTCGGTGACGCAGCCGCTGAAGAAGCTCGACGGCTACAGAATCATCCGGCCGCAGCAGACGCCCACCCAACTGGCGGCAGAAGGCTGGGCGATGGAGCGCAGCGTGCCGGGCTTCACCTTGGCTGGCTGCGTGAAGCGGCCGCTCGAATCCGCCGGTGGTGAAGAGCAGGTGCTTCAGGCCGTGTTCTCCGACGGGCTGACCCATGTCTCGATGTTCATCGAGCCCTACGATGCGCGCCGCCCGTACAGCAACCTGAGCGGCCAGATCGGCGCCACCTCCACCTTGCGCCAGCGCCGCGGCGACCACTGGATCACCGTGATGGGCGACGTGCCCGCCGCCACGCTCAAAATATTTGCCGACGCGCTGGAGCGCCGCCGCTGAACCCCGTTCCTTTTTCCCGACAGCCACCTCGCCCATGAAGCCACAAGCCAAGACCGTCTGCGATTCTTTCGAGCATCTGACCCGGCGCGCCGCGCTCGGGCTGGCGGCGCTGCTGCTGGGCGGCGCCGCCTTGTGGCCTGCCAGCGGCCATGCACAGTCCACGCCCCAGGTGATGCTGCCCGACTTCAGTGAACTGGCAGAGCGCGTGGGGCCGGCCGTCGTCAACATCCGCACCACCGAGCGCGTGCGCCGCGGCAACAGCGGTGGCGGCGCCGAGGTCGATCCGAACATCGAGGAGTTCTTCCGCCGCTTCGGCATTCCGCTGCCCAACCGGCCCGACCCGCGCCGCGGCACCCCCGGCGCGCCCGACAGCGACGAGCCGCAGCAGCGCGGCGTCGGCTCCGGCTTCATCCTCAGCGCAGACGGCTTCGTGATGACGAATGCGCATGTGGTGGAAGGCGCGGACGAGGTCATCGTCACGCTGACCGACAAGCGCGAGCTGAAGGCACGCATCATCGGCTCCGACAAGCGCACCGACGTGGCGGTGGTGAAGATCGAGGCCACCGGCCTGCCGTCGGTCAAGATCGGCGACGTCGGCCGCCTGAAGGTTGGCGAATGGGTGATGGCCATCGGCTCGCCCTTCGGCCTGAACAACACCGTGACGGCCGGCATCGTGAGCGCCAAGCAGCGCGACACCGGCGACTACCTCAACTTCATCCAGACCGACGTGGCCATCAACCCCGGCAACTCGGGCGGCCCGCTGATCAACCTGCGCGGGGAGGTGGTGGGCATCAACTCGCAGATCTACAGCCGCTCGGGCGGCTTCATGGGCATCAGCTTCGCGATTCCCATCGACGACGCGATCCGTGTCTCCGAGCAACTGCGCGCCAGTGGCCGCGTGATCCGCGGCCGCATCGGCGTGACCATCGCGCCCGTGACCAAGGACGTGGCCGAGTCCATCGGCCTGGGCCGCCCGGCCGGTGCACTGGTGCGCAGCGTCGAGAAAGACGGCCCGGCCGACAAGTCGGGCCTGGAGGCTGGCGACATCATCACCAAGGTCGATGGCAAGCCGGTCGAGGCGTCCAGTGACCTGCCGCGGTTCATCGGCGGCATCAAGCCGGGCACCAAGGCGACCTTGCAGGTCTTCCGGCGCGGCAGCAGCCGGGACCTGGGCGTCACGGTGGCCGAACTCGAAGAGGAGCGTCCGGCAACGCCACGCACGGCGCCGGCACCCGGCGGGCCAGCACCCGTCAAAAGTGCTCTCGGCCTGACCGTCAGCGACCTGAGCGACGCGCAGAAGAAGGAGTTGCGCGTGCGTGGCGGCGTGCGGGTCGATGCCGCCGACGGGCCGGCGGCGCGCGCCGGGCTGCGCGAAGGCGATGTGGTGCTGTCGCTGGACAACGCCGAGATCACCGACAGCAAGCAGTTTGCTGCGCTGGCCGCCAAGGCCGAGAAAGCCCGCGCAGTGAGCGTGCTGGTGCGCCGGGGCGAGTGGGTGAACTACCTCGTGATCCGCCCCACACGCTGAAGCAGCACGGTTGACTTCACCGCCGGGTCTTTCCGCATCGTGGAAGACAGCGGCGGCGACGCGTGTGCCCAACCGAGGTTTGTTGGTAAACCTTCACTTCCGCGAACCGCAGCCAGTCCCTGATTGGAGAAGGTGAAGTTCAGAATCGCGGCTTCGAGGCCGCCATTGCTTGACTTTCTCCGCCTGAACGCAGGGCTGCGGGCGCACTCCGTCGCACCGACAAGCCTGTGGACAATCTGTGGATAGATTTTTCATGTTGGCAACCCGCAACGGCCGGAAAACAAGCACTGGCGCGGGTTTCGGGCCGGTCTTTTGGCTACAATGAAACCCCAACAAGCAGTTGCCAAACGTTCTGTTGGAAGGCGCGTCACCACTTCGACGTGCCTTTTTTTTATGCGTCGCGCGGACCGTCCGCTGCGTGCCTGCGCTGCCTGACGTCGCTGCATGAACCACATCAGAAACTTCTCGATCATTGCCCACATCGACCATGGCAAAAGCACTCTGGCCGACCGGCTGATCCAGCGTTGCGGCGGCCTGTCGGACCGCGAGATGGAAGCCCAGGTGCTGGACTCGATGGACATCGAGAAAGAGCGCGGCATCACCATCAAGGCACAGACCGCGTCGCTGAGCTACACCGCGCGCAATGGCGAGGTCTATGCGCTCAACCTCATCGACACGCCCGGCCATGTCGATTTCTCGTATGAGGTGAGCCGCTCGCTGTCGGCCTGTGAAGGCGCATTGCTGGTGGTGGACGCATCGCAGGGCGTCGAGGCGCAGACGGTGGCCAACTGCTACACCGCGCTCGACCTGGGCGTGGAAGTGGTGCCGGTGCTCAACAAGATGGACCTGCCGCAGGCAGACCCGGAGAACGCCAAGGCCGAGATCGAGGACGTGATCGGCATCGACGCGGATGACGCCATTCCCTGCTCGGCCAAGACCGGCATGGGCATCGACGAGATCCTGGAAGCCGTGATCCACCGGATGCCAGCGCCGCGTGGAGACCCCAACGGCCCGCCGCGCGCGATGATCGTCGATAGCTGGTTCGACAACTACGTGGGCGTGGTGATGCTGGTGCGCGTGGTCGATGGGGTGCTGAAGAAGGGCGACCGCATCCGCCTGATGGCCAGCAACACGGTCTATCCGCTGGAGCAGATCGGCGTGTTCACGCCCAAGGCGGTGTCGCGCGAGCAATTGCGGGCCGGCGAGGTGGGCTTTCTCATCGCCGGCATCAAGGAGCTGCAGGCCGCCAAGGTGGGCGACACCGTCACGCTTGAGAAGAAGCTGCCCAACAACGCCGGCCCTGCCACCGAGGCCTTGCCCGGCTTCAAGGAGATCAAGCCGCAGGTCTTCGCCGGCCTCTACCCGACCGAGGCCAGCGAATACGACCAGCTTCGCGACGCGCTGGAAAAGCTCAAGCTCAACGACAGCAGCCTGCGCTACGAGCCCGAGGTCAGCCAGGCGCTGGGCTTCGGCTTTCGCTGCGGCTTCCTGGGCCTGCTGCACATGGAGATCGTGCAGGAACGGCTGGAGCGCGAGTTCGACCAGGACCTTGTCACAACCGCGCCCAGCGTGGTCTATGAAGTGGAGCTGAACGACGGCACCGTGATGCTGGTCGAGAACCCCAGCAAGATGCCGGACCTGGGCCGCATCCGCGAGATTCGCGAGCCCATCGTCACCGTGCACCTGTACATGCCGCAGGACAGCGTGGGCCCGGTGATGACGCTGGCCAACGTCAAGCGCGGCCAGCAGCTCAACATGGCCTACCACGGCAAGCAGGTGATGCTGACCTACGAGCTGCCGCTGGCCGAGATCGTGCTGGACTTCTTCGACAAGCTCAAGAGCGTCTCGCGCGGCTACGCCAGCATGGACTACGAGTTCAAGGAGTACCGCGCGGCCGACGTGGTGAAGGTCGATATCATGATCAACGGCGACCGGGTGGACCCGCTGGCGATGATCGTCCACCGCGCGCAAAGCCAGTACCGCGGCCGTGCCGTGGCGGCCAAGATGCGGGAGCAGATCCCGCGCCAGATGTACGACGTCGCGATCCAGGCAGCCATCGGCGCCAACATCATCGCGCGTGAGAACATCAAGGCGCTGCGCAAGAACGTGCTGGCAAAATGCTATGGCGGCGACGTCTCCCGCAAGAAGAAGCTGCTCGAAAAACAAAAGGCCGGCAAGAAGCGCATGAAGCAGATCGGCTCCGTCGAGGTGCCGCAGGAAGCCTTCCTCGCCATCCTTCAAGTGGACGATTGATGACCTTGATGAGTTCTCTCACCGGCGCGCTGTATGGCGTCTTGATCGTCTATCTGGGCGGCTGGTTTCTCGGCCAGTGGACTGGCAATTTCTCGCTGCTGCTGTTCATCCTGACCGTCGTCACGCTGGCCTACTGGCTGGCCGAACGGCTGCGCTTCAAGCCTGCGCGGCAGGCAGCGGCCGTGCATCTGGAGCAGCAGGATGCAGCGCGCCGCGCCGAGCTGTCGAAGATGGGCATCGCCAAGGTCGATGGCGACGTCTCCGAAGGCAAGGCCAGGCTGCTGGCGCAGCCCTGGTGGCTGGACTGGACGGCGGGCCTGTTCCCGGTGATTCTGGTGGTCTTCCTGCTGCGGTCTTTCCTGTTCGAGCCGTTCAAGATTCCGTCGGGTTCGATGATTCCCACGCTGCTGGTGGGCGACCTGATCCTCGTCAACAAATTCCACTACGGCGTGCGCCTGCCGGTGATCAACAAGAAGATCATCGCCAACCATGACCCGCAGCGCGGCGACGTGATGGTCTTCCGCTATCCGGTCGATCCCCGGGTGGACTACATCAAGCGCGTGGTCGGCGTGCCGGGCGACGAAATCAGCTTCATCAACCAGAAGCTGAGCGTCAACGGCCAGCCCGTCGAAACCAAGTCGCTCGGTGATTTTTACGACGAGGACAGCCTGCGCTATGCGCCCATGTTCAGCGAAAAGTTCGGCGCGGCAGAGCACAAGATCCTGGTCGATCCACGGCGCCCGGCCTACAACGGCCAGGAGCCCAAGACATTCCCGATGCACGAGAACTGCCGCTACAGCGTCGAGGGCGTGACCTGCAAGGTGCCCGCCGGCCACTACTTCATGATGGGTGACAACCGCGACAACTCGCAGGACTCGCGCTTCTGGGGATTTGTGCCTGACGAAAACATCGTCGGCAAGGCATTCTTCGTCTGGATGAACCTGGGCAACATCGGCCGCATCGGGCCGTTCAACTGAGCGAGGCGAATGACGACAGGCAAGCACCACCAACGCCGCGCTGCGCAACGGGGTGTCACCTTGTTCGGCCTGCTCTTCTGGGGCATCTTCCTGGCATTCACCGGCTACGTGCTGGTACGCACCTTGCCCACGCTCAACGAGTACATGACCATCCAGCGCTCGGTGGAAAAGGTGGCAGCGGCACAGCCGGCAACGGTGAACGAGGCGCGCCTGGCTTTCGACCGGCAGAAGGAGATCGAGTACGCCATCGTCTCGATCACCGGCAAGGATCTGCAGATCACCAAGGAGAACGACAAGGTCGTGATCGCCTATGCCTACAGCAAGGAGATTCCGCTGATGGGCCCCGTCTATATCCTGCTCAAGTACGAAGGCCGCTCCAAGTAACGCCATGGACCCGCGCCTCGACGCCCTGCAGCAACGCCTGGGCCACCGCTTCGCCCGCGGCCCGCTGCTGACGCGCGCGCTGACGCACCGCAGCTTCGGCGCCGACCACAACGAGCGGCTCGAATTCCTGGGCGATGCCGTGCTCAACCTCACCGTCTCCGCGCTGCTGTTCGAGCGCTTCTCCGGCAGCGACGAAGGCGACCTCACCCGCGTGCGCGCCCACCTCGTGCGCGAAGACAGCCTGCACCGCGCTGCGTTGCAGCTCGGCCTGCCCGAGGTGCTGCGCCTGTCGGAAGGCGAGACGCGCGGTGGCGGCGCGCTGCGGCCTTCCATCCTGGCCGACGCGGTGGAAGCGTTGATCGGCGGCATCTTTCTCGACGGCGGTTTCGAGGCAGCACAAGCCGCCGTGCGCCGGCTCTTCGGCGACATCATCGCCAGCACAGAAGCCGATGCCTGGACCAAGGACGCCAAGACCGAGCTTCAGGAGTGGCTGCAAGCGCGCCGGCTGCCGGTGCCCGCCTACCGCATTGCAGCCACGCGAGGCGAGAAGCATGCGCAGACCTTCGAGGTCGAATGCGCCGTGCCCGCGCTCGGCCTGGCCGAGCAGGGCGAGGGCCGCTCGCGCCGCGCTGCCGAACAGGAAGCCGCGCGCCGGATGCTGGAGCAGCTCAAGGCCAGCGACAAGCCCGGCGGCCCACTCAGATCATGAGCCCCCACGCTCCCTGCGGTCGCTGCCCCCCGGGGGGGCGCATGCTGCGGCCCGGCGGAGCCGGATCCGCGCATGACCTTGATGGGGCTCGGCGGTGACGGACGGCGTTGCGCAGCGCTGCGGCCTGCTCGCCATCGTCGGCCGGCCCAACGTCGGCAAATCGACGCTGCTCAACGCGCTGGTGGGGCAGAAGATCAGCATCACGTCGAAGAAGGCGCAAACCACGCGGCACCGTATCACGGGCATCCGCACGGTGGGCGTCACGCAGTTCGTCTTCGTCGATACGCCGGGCTTCCAGATGAAGCACAGCGCGGCGCTCAACCGCAACCTCAACCGCACGGTGCTGGCCTCGCTGGGTGACGTGGATGCGGTGATCTTCGTGGTGGAGGCCGGGCGCTTCGGCAACGACGACGCCAAGGTGCTGGCGCTGCTGCCGCCCGACAAGCCGGCCATCCTGGTGGCCAACAAGCTGGATACCGTGCGCCGCCGCACCGACATCCTGCCCTGGCTGCAAAGCATGCAGCAACGCCATGCCTTCGCCGAGTACGTGCCGATGTCGGCCACGCACGAGTCCGATGTCGGCCGCCTGTTCGCCATCCTCGAAAAGCATTTGCCCGAGCAGCCGTGGATGTACGAGGAAGACGCGCTCACCGACCGCAGTGACCGCTTCCTGGCCAGCGAGATCATCCGCGAGAAGCTCTTCCGCCTGACCGGCGACGAACTGCCCTACACCTCGACCGTCGTGATCGACCAGTTCGTCGAAGAAGGCAACTTGCGCCGCATCGGCGCCAGCATCGTGGTCGAGCGCGACGCGCACAAGGGCATGGTGATCGGAGAAGGCGGCGAGCGGCTCAAGCGCATCGGCAGCGAAGCCCGGCAGGAGCTGGAGCGGCTGCTGGACGCCAAGGTCTTTCTCGAACTGTGGGTCAAGGTGCGCTCGGGTTGGGCAGACGACGAAGCGCATCTGCGCAGTTATGGCTACGAGTAGGGCGGCAGCGCAGCCGCTCACTGCCTACGTCCTGCATAGCTACGACTGGAGCGAGACCAGCCTCATCGTCGAGCTGTTCACGCGCGAACGTGGCCGCGTGGTGGTGGCGGCCAAGGGCGCCAAGCGGCCCACCTCGCAGTTGCGCCCGGTGCTGCTGCCCTTCCAGCCCATCCTCGTGCAACTCGGCAAGACGCCGGCCGACGAGGCGGCCGAGATCCACACGCTGCGCAGCGCCGAGTGGACCGGCGGCGGCCCCATGCTGGCCGGCGGCGCGCTCTTCTCCGGCTTCTACCTGAACGAGCTGCTGCTCAAGCTGCTAGCCCGGCAAGACGCGCATGCAGCGCTCTTCGATGCCTATGCAGAGGCGCTGGTTGCGCTCGGTGCGCCTGGCTCGCTGGCCGAAGAAGGCCCGGCGCTGCGCGCCTTCGAGCTGCTGCTGCTGCGTGAACTGGGCGTGCTGCCCGAGCTGGACACCGAGACGCTGACGCTGCAGCCGCTGGGCGCAGAGCGGCGCTACACGCTGCTCACCGACGCCGGGCTGGTGGCAGATGCCGACGGCCTGCCGGGCGCCGGCTGGGTGGCGCTGCAGGCGGCGCTGGTGCACGGCCATTCCGGCGCGCTGCGCGCCGTCTGCGCCAGCGCCGGCGCGCCCTTGCGTGGCGCCCTGCGCGGCCTGCTTCACTATCATCTGGGCCATGCCACGCTGCGCACGCGCCAGGTGCTGCTGGACGTGCAGAAGCTTGCTGAAAACTGGTCGCCATGAACCCCTTGATCGCACCCGACGCCAACAGCGGGCATGCCGGCCCGACGCGGCTGTCCGTCAACGTCAACAAGATCGCCTTGCTGCGCAACACGCGCCACCTGGGCATCCCCGATGTCGTCAAGGCAGCCACGCTGTGCCTGCAGGCCGGTGCAGACGGCATCACCGTGCACCCGCGGCCCGACGAGCGCCACATCCGCGCGCAGGACGTGCACGCGCTGGCAGCACTGATGCAGCGCTGGCCGCAGGCCGAATACAACGTCGAAGGCAACCCCTTCCACAACCTGATGGCCTTCGTGCGCGCGCTGCGGCCGGCGCAGTGCACGCTGGTGCCGGACAGCGAAGGCCAGTTCACTTCCGACCACGGCTGGGACCTGGCCGCCGATGGCGAGAAGCTGCGCCCACTGATCGCCGAGGCCCACTCCTTCGGCGTGCGCGTGAGCCTCTTCATGGACCCGCTGCCCGAGGCCATGGCGCTGGCCCGCGCGCTGGGCGCCGACCGCGTGGAGCTGTACACCGAGCCCTTTGCCGCGGCGCATGGCACGGCGGCGCAGGGCGGCGAGCTGGCGGCCTTTGCGGCGGCGGCGCAGGCGGCGCAGGCGGCCGGGCTGGGCGTCAACGCGGGGCATGACCTGAACCGCGACAACCTGGCCGACTTCCTGCACGCCGTGCCAGGCGTGCTGGAAGTGTCGATCGGCCATGCGCTGGTGGCCGATGCGCTGGAACTGGGCCTGGCCGAGACGGTGCGCGACTACCAGCGCATCATCAGGCGCGCCAGCGGGCCGGCATGATCTACGGCATCGGCACCGATCTCTGCGACGTGCGCCGCATCGAGGCCACACTGGCCCGCCGCGGCGAGCGCTTCGCAGAGCGCGTGCTGGGCCCGACGGAGCTGAAGGTCTTCCACGCCCGCCGCGCGCGGGTGGAGGCACGCGGCATCCGCTTTCTCGCCAGCCGCTTCTCGGCCAAGGAGGCGTTCTCCAAGGCCATCGGCCTGGGCATCCGCTCGCCGATGCAGTGGCGCGCTTGCGAGATCCTCAACGAGCCCAGCGGCAAGCCCTTCATCCGCCTGTCCGGCGGCCTGGCGGCCTGGTTCAGCGAGCGCCAACTGGTGGCGCACGTCACCGTCACCGACGAGTCGGACTACGCAGCGTCCTTCGTGGTGGTGGAGCAGGCGCAGCCATGACCGCTCACGCAACCGCTCACGCGACCGCTGACGAAAGCGCGCACGAAAGCGCACATGCACCCGTGGTGCTCGACGTGGCCGGCACCAAGCTCGACGCCGATGACCGCCGCCGCCTGCAACACCCGCTGACCGGCGGCGTGATCCTCTTCGCCCGCAACTGGATCAACCGCCTGCAACTCACCGAGCTGTGCGCCGAGATCAAGGCGCTGCGGCCCGACATGCTGGTCTGCGTCGATCACGAAGGCGGCCGCGTCCAGCGCTTTCGCAGCGACGGTTTCACCCACCTCCCGCCGATGCGCGCGCTGGGCGAGCTGTGGATGCGTGACGCGATGGCCGCCACAGACGCCGCCACCGCGGCCGGCCACGTGCTGGGCGCCGAGCTGCGCGCCTGCGGTGTGGATCTGAGCTTCACGCCGGTGCTCGACCTCGATCACGGCAACAGCGCCGTCATCGGCGACCGCGCCTTCCACCGCGACCCGCGGGTGGTGGCGCTGCTCGCCAAGAGCCTGATGCACGGCCTGCTGCGCGCCGGCATGGCCCACTGCGGCAAGCACTTCCCGGGGCACGGCTTCGCCAAGGCCGACAGCCATGTCGCGCTGCCGGTGGACCGGCGTTCGCTGAAGGCCATCCTCGCCGACGACGTGCGTCCCTACGAATGGCTCAGCGCCAGCCTGAGCGCGGTGATGCCGGCGCACATCGTCTATCCCAAGGTCGATGGACGTCCGGCCGGCTTCTCCGAGCGCTGGCTGAAAGACGTGCTGCGGCGCGACCTCGGCTTTACCGGCGCCGTGTTCAGCGACGATCTCGGCATGGCCGGCGCCCGCATGCTCGGCGGCGTGCAGCTCAGCCACGCCGAGGCAGGCGCGCTGGCGCTGGCCGCCGGCTGCGACATGGTGCTGCTGTGCAACCAGTCGCTGGCGGGCGGCGAGGCCGTCGATGCCCTGCTCGACGGGCTGGACGCCGCCGCCACGCGCGGCCTCTGGCAGCATGACGCCGACAGCGAGGCGCGGCGCCTGGCGCTGCTGCCGCAGACCGCGCCGCTGCCCTGGGACGCGCTGATGCACGACGCGGCCTACCAGCGCGCGCTGGAACGCCTGCCCTGAGCAGGCCTTGCGCCAGTCAGGCATGCCGGTGGCCACGCCCGCCATCACCAACAAGCGCCTTCAGATGGCCGACATCGCGCGGCTGGCCGGCGTGTCGGTCTCCACCGTGTCACGCGCGCTCAGCGGCAGCACGCTGGTCAACGACGCCACGCGCGAGCGGGTGGCGCAGCTCGCGCAGTCTCTCAACTACACCATCAACCTGGGCGCGCAGAACCTGCGCTTGCAAAAGAACCAGACCATCGCCGTGGTGGTGCCCTATGACGCGCAATCGCGTCAGCACATCAGCGACCCGTTTTTCCTGGCCATCGTCGGCGCGCTGGCCGACGCGCTGACCGACCGCGGCTACGACATGCTGCTGTCGCGGGTGGACGCCGAGCGGCTGGACATGGCGGCCCGCCTGTTCGACGCCGGCAAGGCGCTGGGCCTGGTGGTCATCGGCCAGTGGCGCCACCATGACCAGTTGAACGCGCTGGCCGCGCGCAAGGTGCCGCTGGTGGTGTGGGGCGGGCAGTTGCCGCAGCAGCTCTATTGCAGCGTCGGCGGCGACAACCTGCTGGGCGGCCGGCAAGCCACCCAGCACCTGCTGGACAACGGGCGCCGCCGCATCGTATTTCTCGGTGATGCGCTGCTGCCGGAGGTGGCGCTGCGGCGCGACGGCCACCGCCAGGCGCTGCAAGCCGCCGGCATCAGGCCCGACGCTGCGCTGGAGCTGCCGGTGCCGTTCGAGATCCAGGCCGCGCGCAAGGCGATGGACGCGCTGTGCGCCGGCGCCACGCCCTTCGACGCGGTGTTCGCGTGCAGCGACCTGCTGGCGCTGCAGGCGGTGCAGGCCGTGCGCGCGGCCGGCAGGGCGGTGCCGGGCGACGTGGCGGTGGTGGGCTACGACGACATGCCGCTGGCCACCTACAGCGACCCGCCGCTGACCAGCATCCACCAGCCGGTGGCCGACGCGGGCGCCGAGCTCGTCGAGGCACTGCTGGCACTGCTGCGCGGCGAGCGCGCGGTGCCACGGACCTTGCCCGTGCATCTGGTGGTGCGCGCCAGCGCCCCTCACGCGCGCTGAGTCGCAGAGCGCCGCGGCGCCTCTGCGACTCAGCGCACCGCACTGCTGTTCGATTGCAGGATCGCTCGCGTTTCCCCTAGTTTGCAATCGATTGCAAAACGTCTCCAATCCGGCCCGTGCCACAAAACGAAACGGAGACGACCCATGCCTGCCACCCACAACCCGACCCCGGCACCGCGCCCGCTGTCCCTGGCCATTGCGCTGGCACTGCTGTCGCTGGCCGCGCAAGCCCAGACGCAGACGCAGACGCAGACGCAGACGCAGACGCAGACGCAGCCCGCCGCTGCGGCTGACGGCGACGGCCTCAAGTTCGACACCATCGTCATCACCGGTGCCACCGGCAGCACCACCAAGATGCGCTCCAGCGTTTCGCTGTCCACGCTGGACGCCGACAGCATCGCCACCAGCACGGCTGCCAGCGCCACCGAGGTGCTGCGCGCGATTCCCGGCCTGCGCTCCGAGAGCAGCGGCGGCGAAAGCAATGCCAATGTCGGCGTGCGCGGCATCCCCATTTCGGCCGGCGGCGCGCGCTACATCCAGTTCCAGGAAGACGGCCTGCCGGTGCTGCAGTTCGGCGACATCGCCTTCGCCACGCCCGACACCTGGATCCGCATCGACAACAGCCTGGACCGGCTGGAAGTGCTGCGCGGCGGCTCGGCATCCACGCTGGCCACCGGCGCGCCGGGCGGCATCATCAACTTCATCAGCAAGACCGGGCAGGACAGCGGCGGCAGCGTGGCCGTGAGCGCCGGCCTGGGCCACGACCATGCGCGGCTGGACCTGGGCTATGGCGGCCGGCTGGCGCCGAAGACGCGCTTCTGGGTGGGCGGCTTCTACCGTAGCGGCGACGCTGGCCGCCCGGGCGCGAAAGACACCGAAGGCGGCGGCCAGGTGCGCGGCAACATCACGCAGGAGTTCGACGGCGGCTTCCTGCGCGTGAGCTTCAAGCACCTCGACGACCGCTCGCCCACCTTCCTGCCCACGCCGGTGCGCTTCGTCAACGGCAGCATCCAGCAGATCCCCGGCATCGACCCGCGCCGTGCCGCCTTCTACAACGCCGGCTGGCCGCTGGACAACACGCTGGGCAAGAACAACGGCCGCGTCACGTCGAACATCCGCGACGGGCTGACGGCCAAAAGCGACGCCTTCGGTGCCGAACTCGACCTCGACGTCGGCGCCGGCCTGCGCCTGACCAACAACTTCCGCTGGTCGAAGAACAGTGGCCGCTTCATCGGCATCTTTCCCGGTGACGACGTGGCCGCAGCGCCGGCCGGCACCACCATCGCCAGCGGCGCCGGCGCAGGCACCGCCTACAGCGGCGACAAGTTCACCGCCGTCGTCTTCAACACCAAGGTCGATGACGCCGGCCTGGTGGCCAACGACCTGAAGCTGGCCAAGAGCTTTCCAGTGGGCCAGGGCAGCAAGCTGAACGTCACCGGCGGCCTCTACACATCGGTGCAGACGCTGGACCTGACGTGGAACTTCAACCAGTATTCACTGTCCGCCTCGGGCGAGAACGCGCGGCTGCTGAACGTGCCCGGCGTCGTCAACGGCACGCCCGGCTTCGGCGGCTGCTGCTCGAACACCCAGGACTCACGCTACCGCACCAATGCGCCCTACCTGATCCTGGGCCTGGACAGCGGCCCCGTGAGCGTGGACGCCAGCGTGCGGCGCGACATGAACAGTGCCAGCGGTGCCTACTACCAGTCCAACGCCGGCATCGCCTACGACCTGGCCAAGCCCAACGTCATCGACTACGACTTCGGCCGCACTTCGTATTCGCTGGGTGGCAACTTCCAGGTGAGCAAGGACCTGGCGCTGTTCGCCCGCTACAGCGACGGCGCGGCCTACAACGCAGACCGCATCACCTTCTTCAACTCGCCGTCTCTGGTCAACGGCGCCAGCAGCCGGATTCCGGTCAACGAGGTGCGACAGCTCGAAGGCGGCGCCAAGTGGCGGCTGGGAAGCTTCAGCGTCTTCGCCACGCTGTTCGCCGCCAAGACCGACGAGATCAACGTCGATGCCACCACCACGCCGGTGAAGGTGACCAGCAACAAGTACGACTCCAAGGGCCTGGAACTGGAAATGGCCTGGCGCGCCGGCATCTTTGCCGTGCAGGGCGGCGTAACCTACACCGACGCCCAAGTCACGCAGAGCAGCAACGCGGCGCTGGTGGGCAAGACGCCGAAGCGGCAGGCGAAGTTCGTCTATCAGTTGAGCCCGACGGTGAGCTTCGGCGACAGTGGCTTGCTGGGGGCCAGCATCGTCGGCACCACGGCGTCGAAGGATGATTCGCCGGCCGGGCCGGTGACGGTCACGCTGCCGGCCTACGTCAGCGTCAATGCCTTCGCCAATTACGCCATCACGCCGCAGACGACGGTGTCGCTGGCGGTCAACAACCTGTTCGACAAGGTCGGCTACACCGAGAGCAACGACGGCCGCGGCGCGGCACGGTCGATCAACGGCCGCACCGCCAAGGCCACGCTGCGCTACAACTTCTGACATGCCGATGGAACCCGGGAAGCCGCGTCTGCCGCATCTGTCGTTGCGGCAGATCGTCCACATGAATGTCGGCTTCTTCGGCATCCAGTTCAGCTTCGGCCTTCAGCAGGCCAACATGAGCCCGATCTACCAGTATCTGGGCGCTGATGAGGCCAGGCTGCCGCTGCTCTGGCTGGCCGGGCCCATCACCGGCCTGCTGGTGCAGCCCATCGTCGGCGCGCTGAGTGACCGCACCGTGTCACGCTGGGGCCGCCGCACGCCGTACTTTTTGATCGGCGCGGTGCTGTGCAGCCTGGGCCTGCTGCTGATGCCGTTCAGCCCCACGCTGTGGTTTGCCGCCGGGCTGCTGTGGATGCTGGACGCGGCCAACAACGTGACGATGGAGCCCTACCGCGCCTACGTCAGCGACCGGCTGCCGCGCGAGCAGCATGCACTCGGTTTTCTCACGCAGAGCGCCTTCACCGGCCTGGCGCAGACGCTGGCCTACCTGTCGCCCAGCCTGCTGGTCTGGGCCGGCATGAACAAGGACGCGTTGGGCTTCAACCACATCCCGCAAGTCACCTTGTCGGCCTTTCTCATCGGCGCGGTGCTGTCGCTGGCGACCGTGCTGTGGAGCGTGCGCAAGGTGCCCGAACTGCCCTTGTCGGCAGCCGAGGCGGCGGCGTTGCACGCCCGCCCGCGTGGCATGGCGGCCACGTTCGGCGAGATCGTGCTCGCGATCCGCGAGATGCCGCCGACGATGCGCCGGCTGTGGTGGATGAGCCTGTTCCAGTGGTACGGATTGATGTGCTACTGGATCTACATCGTGCCTTCGCTGGCCAAGACCATCTTCCACACCGCCGATCCCGCCTCGGCCGGCTTTCGCGACGCCAGCCTGCTGAACGGCCAGATCGGCGGCTTCTACAACTTCGTCGCCTTCATCGCCGCGTTCGCGATGCTGCCGCTGGTGCGCCGGCTGGGGCCGAAGGCCATGCACGCGCTGTGCTTGCTGGCCGCTGCGGCCAGCATGTGGGCGCTGCCCGCCATCGCGCACAGCGGCTGGCTCTTCGTGCCGATGCTGGGCATCGGGCTGGCCTGGGCCAGCATCATGGGCAACCCCTATGTGCTGCTGGCCGGCAGCATTCCGCCGGAGCGCGCCGGGGTTTATATGGGCATCTTCAACATGTTCATCGTGATCCCGATGCTGCTGCAGATGCTGACGTTGCCGCTGCTGTACCGCAGCCTGCTCGGCGGCCAGCCCGACAACGTGATCCGCCTGGCCGGCACGCTGCTGGCCTGCGCAGCGGTGGCGGTGCTCTTCGTCGATACCCGCAAGGCATGAAGAACCAAGTCCAGCTCATCACCTACGTTGACCGCCTGGGCGGCGGCGGCCTGGCCGCGCTGCGGGCCTTGCTGGCCGGGCCGCTGGGCGGCCTGTTCGGCGGCGTGCATTTGCTCCCGTTCTTCGACCCCATCGACGGCGCCGACGCCGGCTTCGACCCCATCGACCACACACGCATCGACCCGCGGCTGGGCGACTGGGCCGACCTGGCGGCGCTGGCGGCAGACACCGATGTGATGGCTGACGTCATCGTCAACCACATGTCGGCCGGGTCAACGCAGTTCCGCGATGTCGTTGCGCAAGGCGATGCCTCGCCGTTTGCCGGCCTCTTCCTGCGCTTCGACACGGTCTTTCCGCATGGCGCCAGCGGGGCGGACCTGCTGGCCATCTACCGGCCGCGGCCGGGCTTTCCCTTCACGGCCGCCACGCTGGCCGACGGCAGCAAGACCCTGCTGTGGACGACCTTCACGTCGCAGCAGATCGACATCGCCGTCGAGCACCGGCAGGGCAGGGCCTACCTGTCCGGCATCCTGCAACGCCTGGCCGCCAGCGGCGTGCGCATGGTGCGGCTGGACGCCGTGGGCTACGCCATCAAGCGCGCCGGCAGCAGTTGCTTCATGCTGCCGGAAACGCTGGCCTTCATCGACAGTTTTGCCGCCGAGGCGCGGTCACTCGGCTTGCAGGTGCTGGTGGAAATCCACGCCCACCACCAGCGCCAGATCGAGATCGCATCCCGCGTGGACTGGGTCTATGACTTCGCGCTGCCGCCGCTGGTGCTGCACGCCCTCTTCAACGGCACGGCAGCGCCGCTGAAGCACTGGGCCGCCATCCGCCCGACCAACGCGCTGACGGTGCTGGACACGCACGACGGCATCGGCATCATCGACATCGGCGCCGACGGCACGGCACCCAGCGGCCCCCGGCCCGGCCTGGTGCCGCCGGCCGAGCTGGCCGCGCTGGTGAACACCATCCACGCCAACAGCGGCGGCCAGAGCCGCCAGGCCACCGGTGCTGCGGCCTCCAACCTCGACCTCTACCAGGTCAACTGCAGCTTCTTCGACGCGCTGGGCGGCAAGGTGCGCGACTATCTGCTGGCCCGCGCGGTGCAGTTCTTCCTGCCGGGCGTGCCGCAGGTCTATTACGTCGGCCTGCTGGCCGGCGGCAACGACATGGCGCTGCTGCGCGCCAGCGGCGTGGGGCGCGACATCAACCGCCGCCGCTACAGTGCGGCCGAGATCGACGCCGCGCTGCAACGGCCGGTGGTGGCGGCGCTGCTGGCGCTGATCCGCCTGCGCAACACGCACCCCGCCTTCAATGGCAGCTTCAGCCTGCTCGACAGTGATGCGCAGACCCTGGCGCTGCGCTGGCAGCAAGCTGCGCAGCAGGCCGAGCTGAAGGTGAACTTTGCCGACCTCAGCCACAGCTTGCGGTGCAGCAACGCAGCCGGCGTGCTGGAAGACTGGCCGCTGCTGCCGGGCTGATGCAGCCCTGATGCAGCCCTGATGCAGCGTTGATCCGCCCAGGCGCGGCCGGCCTCAGGCCGTCGCGATCAAGCCGGCCAGCTTCTCGGGCGACAGCCGCATCGGCATCGCGTGCTCCGGCATCAGCGAGGCCACCGCGTGTTCTGCTTTGGCCGAGTCGCGCATCAACGGGCTCAGCCGCGGCGCGCCGTCGGCCGTGGTCAGCGAAGCGACATGCGGGTGGTAGGCCTTCTGCCCGTTGCGCGCCACCACGCCGTATTCGCCGGACACCAGCTTGACGCAGCTCCCCGGCGGAAAGATGCCGAACGACTTGATCACCGCCTGGCACAGCGGGCTGTTCGACGCCATCTGGTACAGCTCGCGGCCGGCCTGCTGCGCGCTCACTGCCGGCCGCGTGGAGCGCGCGCTGAGCAGCGCCGTATAGACGTCGGCAAAGCGCAGCAGCGCGGCCAGCTCGCCGATCTCGGTGCAACCTTTGGGGTAGCCCGAGCCGTCGGCCTGCTCGTGGTGCTGGAGCACCGCGTCCAGCCAGGCTTGGTCGTCGATGCCGGCCTGCTGCAGCATCTCGACGCTGCGCGCCGGGTGCTCCTGGATCGCGGCGCGCTGGCCGCTGGTCAGCGGCGACACCTGCGTCGCCAGCCGCGCCTGCAGGTCCAGCATCGAGAGGTTCATCGTCAACGCGGCCTTGAAGGCGCGGTGCTGGTCGGCGGCGCTCCAGCCCAGGTAGCGCGTGGCCGCCAGGCAGGCGGTGGATGCGTTCATCGCATGCGCCACGCCGTAGCCGCAGTGGCCGCCGCTGCCCTGGTGGCGCACCACCTGGGCCAGCGCCACGTCCGGCGCGCGGTTGATCAATGCAATGAGCTGCCCCGCCGCACCATGCACGGCGCTCGCCAGCTCCGGCGGCGGCGCCTGCAACGCACGCTTGACGTCACCAGCGCAGTTGTCCCACAGCCCGGGGAGCTGCTCTGCTCTCGCGGCCGGCGGCAGCGCCGGCGCGGCGGCCCTGGGATATAGCGCCGACAGTTCGTCGGCCTCCACCAGCGCGCCGCGCGAGAACAGCTCGGCGAGCTGTTCTTCGTCGTGGATCACCTGGCCGCGCGCCAGCAGCAGCGTTTCGTCGGCAGCGCGCACGCTGAACGGCAGCGGCGCACCGAGAACGATGCGGTTCCTCACGCTGGACAATTGGCAGACGCGCATGGGGGGCAAAGACGGCACAGGCCAGCGCGGCGCGCCGGCTCTGTGTCCCCCATTTCGGCAAGCGACGCCGCCAACTTGAGCGGGCAGGCGGCGCGTCGCCTTCGTCGCCCGGTGGCGAACCCGGCTACGGGCGGTTCTCGAACGGCAGCTTGAGCTGCGACAAGTCCTTGCGCGTCTCCACCAGCACCAAGGGGCCTTCGTCGATGACGACAGGCGGCCTGGGCTGCCGCGGCAGGTGGATCGGCTTGGGTTCGGCCGCCATCGCGGCCTGCACCACGCTGATCTTGTCGGCGTCGGAGTTCACCCATTCCAGACCGGCTGCGCCGGCCAGGGACCGCAGATCGTCCATCGGCAACACGAAGGGCACCGCCGCTGCGGGCGTGGCCGCTGCCGGCGCTGCGTACTCGGCCGGTGTCACTGCTGCGCGCGCGGCTGTTTGCGCAGGCGGTTGCGCGGCCGGTTGCACGGCCGCCGGTTCCGCAGGTTCGGCCAGAGGGGCGACCGCTTCCACATGGGGACCCGCGAGCGGCTCGGCGACGGGCGCGGCGGCTGCGACTGCGGCTGCGACCGCGGCTGGAACATCGGCTGCTTCGGCGCTGTCGAGCGGTGCTGCGTTCTGCGCCGCGTCGGCCTGCTCGCCGCCTTCAGCGCGCGGTTCGCGGCGCTGGCGGTCCCGCCCTCTGCCGCGGCGGCGGCTGCCGTCGCGCTCGCCTGCATCGGCGGTGGCCGCAGGGTTGTCCTGCTGAGAGTCCGCCGGCGCAGCGTCGGCTGCCGGCGTGTCGGCCTGCCGCGCGCCGGCTTCGTCGCTGTCTGCGCGTTCGCCATTTTCGCCATTCGCTGCCGGGCTGGCAGTGTCGTCACCGCGGCCTTCGGCGCGGTCTCTGCCGCCACGGCGGCGGCGGCGGCGGCTGCCGTCGCGCTCTGCGTCGGCCAGCGGCGCAGCGGGGTCGGTGGCGGGCGGCGCTTCGGTGAAGGCCTGCACCGCTTCGGCGGGCGCGGCTTCATTGCGCGGGCGCTCGCCGCGCGGGCCGCGGCCACGGTCGTTGCGCTCCGCCCGTTCGGCGGTGCCCGCAGCGGCTGCTTCGGGGGCGTCACGGCGGCCGTCGCGGCGGCCATCGCCGCGTGCTTCACCGCGTGCTTCACCGCGCACGTCGGCACGACCGTCAGCGCGCCCTTCGGCGCGGCCGTCGCCCCGCCCGCCGCGCTGTCCGCCACGCTCGCCACCACGCTCGCCACCACGCTCGCCACCACGGCCGCCACGCTCACCGCGCCGGCCTTCGCGCTTGTCGCCAGCGCTGCCGGCGGCCGGCGCCATGGCCGCTGCCGGCGCGGTGGTGGGCGCCATGGCCGGCGCAGCGGCCGCCGGTGCACGCGCGGGTGCAGGTGCAGGCTCGCCGCCGAACAGCTTTTTCACCCAGCCGAAGAAGCCGGCGCCAGCCGGCGCAGGTGCCGCTGCCGGCACGGGCGCAGGGGCGGGCGCGGGGCGCGGCGCTGCGGCCACCGGCGGGGCCACTGGCGGCGCCACCGGCTTGGGCGGCGGCGGCGGCGGGGCCGGCATGTCGGGCAGCACGCCCTTGATCAACGGCTCCTGCTTGGGCTTGGCCTTGTCGTCGGTGCTGCGGCGGCGGGTGATGCCGACCTCGTCGCTGGGCTCCTCGATCATCGTGTAGCTGGCCTGCAGGCCCTCCAGCCGCGGGTCGTCGTGGCGCAGCCGCTCCAGCTTGTAGTTCGGCGTGTCCAGGTGCTTGTTGGGCACCAGCAGCACGGTGACGCGCTGCTTGAGTTCGATCTTGGTGATCTCGGTGCGCTTCTCGTTGAGCAGGAAGCTGGTCACCTCCACCGGCACCTGCACGTGCACCGCGGCGGTGTTCTCCTTCATCGACTCTTCCTGCACCATGCGCAGGATCTGGAGCGCGCTGCTTTCGGTGTCGCGGATGTGGCCTGTGCCGTTGCAGCGCGGGCAGGTGATGTGGCTGCCTTCGCTCAGCGCCGGGCGCA
>CAXTHW010000036.1:0-53686 GCA_964244245.1 uncultured Rubrivivax sp.
AGCATGTACGACCTGCGCAACCTGTTCCAGATCAACGTCGAGGAAGGCCGCCACCTGTGGGCGATGGTCTATCTGCTGCACCGCCATTTCGGCCGTGACGGGCGCGAAGAAGCCGAGGCGCTGCTGGAGCGCCGCAGCGGCGACGAGAACAACCCGCGCATCCTGGGTGCCTTCAACGAAGAAACGCCGGACTGGCTGAGCTTCTTCATGTTCACCTATTTCACCGACCGCGACGGCAAGTTCCAGCTCAACGCGCTGGCAGAAAGCGCCTTCGACCCGCTGGCCCGCACCACCAAGTTCATGCTCACCGAAGAGGCGCACCACATGTTCGTGGGCGAATCGGGCATCGGCCGCGTGATCCAGCGCACCTGCGCCGCGATGAACGTGTTGGGTACCGACGACGTGGCCAAGCTGCGCGCCGCCGGCGTGATCGACCTGCCGACCATCCAGCGCTACCTGAACTTCCACTACAGCGTGACCATCGACCTCTTCGGCGCCGACCAGTCCAGCAACGCCGCCATCTTCTACAGCTCGGGGCTGAAGGGCCGCTTCGAGGAAGGCAAGCGGGCCGACGACCACCTGCTGAAAGGCCAGACCTACAAGGTGCTGGACGTCAGCAGCGGGCAGCTCACCGAGCGCGAGGTGCCGATGCTGAACGCGCTGAACGAGGTGCTGCGCGACGACTTCATTCGCGACTCGGTGGCCGGCATCGGCCGCTGGAACAAGGTGATCGAGAAAGCCGGCCTGCCGCAGCGGCTGACGGTGCCGCACAAGGCCTTCCACCGCAACATCGGCACGCTGGCCGGCGTGAAGGTGTCGCCCGAAGGCCGCGTGGTGTCGGATGCAGAATGGCAGGCGAACGCTGGCCACTGGCTGCCGACCGAAGAAGACCGCGCCTTCGTCGCCAGCCTGATGGGCCGCGTGGTGGAGCCCGGCAGGTTCGCCAACTGGATCGCGCCGCCGGTGATGGGCATCAACCGCCAGCCGGTCGATTTCGACTACGTGCGGTTTGATTGAGGACAACGCAATGGACATGGCAGACGCGGTGGTCATCCAGCAACACCTCATCGACCCCGAGATCTGCATCCGCTGCAACACCTGCGAGGCCACCTGCCCGGTGGGCGCCATCACGCACGACAGCCGCAACTACGTCGTCGATGCGAGCATCTGCAACCTCTGCATGGCCTGCGTGCCGCCCTGCCCCACCGGCAGCATCGACAACTGGCGCACGGTGCCGCGGGCCAAGGCCTACGGCGTCGAAGAGCAGCTCGGCTGGGACGAACTGCCGGCCGCGCTGACGGCGGAGCAACTGGCCGCCGAGGGCGCCGCCGATGCGGTGGCTGTCGAGGAGGCGGTGGAAGCCGCGCTGGAGACAGCCGGCAGCAGCCCGGCGGCGTTCAGCAGCACGCTCTACGGCAGCACCCTGCCGCCCTGGTCTGCAGCCCATGCCTACACCAACCTCTACGGCCCGAAGAGTGCCGCGAAGAGCATCACCGCCACCGTGACCGGCAACGTGCGCGTGACGGAAGTGGGGCGCACCGCCGGCAGCGACTACGACACCCACCACATCGTGCTCGACTTCGGCGCCATGCCCTTCCCCGTGCTGGAAGGCCAGAGCATCGCCATCGTGCCGCCCGGGGTGGACGTGCAGGGCCGCGCGCACCACCCGCGCCAGTACTCGGTCGCCAGCCCGCGCAACGGCGAGCGGCCTGGCTACAACAACGTCTCGCTGACGGTCAAGCGGGTGCTCGAAGACCACCACGGCAACCCCGTGCGCGGCGTGGCCAGCAACCACCTGTGCGACCTTCAGGTGGGCGCCACGGTGCAGGTGATCGGCCCGTTCGGCGCCAGCTTCCTGATGCCCAACCACCCGCGCAGCCACATCGTGATGATCTGCACCGGCACCGGCTCGGCGCCGATGCGGGCGATGACCGAATGGCGGCGCCGGCTGCGCGCGTCGGCCAGGTTCGAGGGTGGCAAGCTGATGCTGTTCTTCGGCGCCCGCAGCAAGGAAGAGCTGCCCTACTTCGGCCCGCTGCAAAGCCTGCCGAAAGACTTCATCGACATCAACCTCGCGTTCAGCCGCACCCCGGGCCAGCCCAGGCGCTACGTGCAGGACCTGATGCGCGAACGCGCTGCCGACCTGGCGCCGCTGCTGGCCGATGCCAACGCCTTCTTCTACGTCTGCGGCCTGAAGGCGATGGAAGAAGGCGTGCTGCTGGCGCTGCGCGACGTGGCCACGCAGGCCGGGCTGGCCTGGGACACGCTCAGCGCGGCGCTCAAGGCCGAAGGCCGGCTGCACCTGGAAACGTATTGATGGGCGCCCCGCAACTGGCCGGCGCGCCGGTGCTGGTGGTCGGCGCCGGCATCATGGGCGCCGGCATCGCGCAGGTGGCGGCGCAGGGCGGCCACCCGGTGCTGCTGTTCGATGCGCGCGACGGCGCCGCTGCGCAGGCCAGGGCCAGGCTGGCCGCCACCTTCGACGGCCTGGTGTCCAAGGGCCGGCTGGATGCCGGCGCTGCGCAGGCGGCGCTCGGCCGCATCGCGGTGGCCGCCACGCTGGCCGACGCGCAGGGCGCGGCGCTGGTGATCGAAGCCATCGTCGAGAACATCGACGCCAAGCGCACGCTGTTCAAGCAACTGGAAGCCACCGTCGCGCCGCATTGCGTGCTGGCGACCAACACCTCGTCGATCTCGGTCACCGCGCTGTCCAGCGGCATGGCACACCCGGGGCGGCTGGTCGGCATGCACTTCTTCAACCCGGTGCCGCTGATGAAGCTGGTGGAAGTGGTGTCCGGCCTGCACACCGATGCTGCCGTGGCCGCCGCGATCTTCGAGCTGAGCAAGGCCTGGGGCAAGGTGCCGGTGCATGCGCGCTCCACGCCGGGCTTCATCGTCAACCGCATCGCCAGGCCCTACTACGCAGAGACGCTGGCGCTGCTGCTGGAGCAGGCCGCCACGCCGCAGGTGCTGGACGCCTGCCTGCGCGCAGCGGGTTTCCGCATGGGGCCGTGCGAGCTGATGGACCTGATCGGCCACGACACCAACTTCGCGGTGACGCAGTCGGTCTATGAAGCCAACTTCTTCGACAAGCGCTACATGCCGTCGCTGCTGCAGCGCGAGATGGTCGATGGCGGGCTGCTCGGCCGCAAGAGCGGGCGCGGCTTCTACAGCCACCCCGACGGCACGCCGGCGCTGCCGGTGGCCGTGCACCCGGCGCCGGCCGGCGCGCGCGAACTCGCCGTGCACGGCAGCGGCCCCATCGCCGACGCGCTGGAGCAGGCCGCCACGCAGGCGCTGGCCGGCCAGGGATGGGGGCCGGCACGCGAGCGCGACAGCGGCTGGACAGGGCTGCAGGTGGACGGCGCCCGCCTGGTGCTGACAGACGGCCGCAGCGCGCAGGCCGTGGCACGCGAGTCAGGCATTGCCGACGTTGCGGTGTTCGACCGCGCCATCGCGCTGCCCACGCCGCCCGGCAGCGCATTGGCCTGGGCCGTGGCGCCGGGCGCCAGCGCCGGCTGGCGTGTGCAGAGCGCCGCCTGGCTGGCCGCGCTGGGCCACACGCCGCTGGCAGTGGCCGACACGCCCGGCCTGGTGGTGGCGCGCACGGTGGCAATGCTGGTCAACGAAGCCGCAGACGCGGTGCTGCAAGGCGTCTGCACGCCCGAAGGCGCCGATGCAGCGATGAAGCTGGGGGTCAACTATCCCGCAGGCCCGTTCGAGTGGCTGGCCGGCTGGGGCGCCGGCGGGGCGGGTGGCGTGATTGCGGTTCTGGAGGCGCTGGACGCCTGCTACCGCGGCGAGCGCTACCGGGTCAGCCCGTGGCTGCGGCGGTTTTGCGCAGCCACCTGACAGTCCGCGTCAACTGCCGAAACCGTAAACGCGAGCCGGCTGTCTGGGCGACTGCAGAAAGCCCGCGTCGGACAGTTGCTCGTGCAAGAGGCCCACCGCGGCCAGCACCGCCGGTGCACGCCACCCCAGCGACTGAGCAACCGACGATGGAAACGCCTCCGCGTAGCCGGCCAGTTCTTCGGCGGTTCGCAAATGGAGCGAGCGCGCCAGATCGTCCAGCTCTACCGGGACGCGCAGCTTGCCGCCGTCGATGCGGCAAGAAAAGTTGCCAGGCATCGCTGCGATGGTCCTGTCGGGTCGCAATTCCAAGCTCATCTCCTCACGGCGCCGACCCAAAGACTAGCGCAACCAGCACATTTCCCAAAGGTAAGAGTCCACGTAGGCCCAACTGATCTGCCCGTAGCCCGGTTCTGGCCCGTGGTAGCCGCCGTGGGGCAGAACACTTCCGAAGCTGTTACCCCACGAATTTCGGATTATGAACCAGCCTTTTGCGGCCGGTTCATTGCTGTCCGGCGAGAATCCCACACAGCACACGGCGTGCCCGCCGGTCACCACTGAGAGCGGCGGTGGCTCCGCCACACGCCCGTAGCCCACCAACGCACCGACATTCCAGTTGTCACGCGATGGGTTGGCGGGGTCGGCAAAGACCGGCACGCCAATGGCCACCGGTCCCTGCGCAAGTTGCCGGTAGAGCGCCTGGCCGTTGGAAGGCGACGCGGTGGCGCCGCCGAGGTGACATGCGGACTGCCCGGCAGACGCCGCAGCCGCCGGTGGCGGCCCCTGATGCACCGGCCCGATCGCGCTCTGCTGTACGTAAGGCCAGAGCGACTCGTCGCACAGCCCGTGCTGCTGCATCGCAGTCAAGGCGTGTGCGTGCAGCGTGCCGTCCGCCGGGCTGGGGTCGAATTGCTTGGCGCCCCAATACAAATATTGCTCGGACTGGTCGAGCGCAGCTTGCCCCGACGCCATTGCGTCCAACATCTCCTTGCAGGCCACCATCGCATGCGCCACACAGGTGCCCCGCCGTCCCTGGTCACGCACGGGCCAGCCCGCAGCGCGCAGCGCGCTGTGGTGATCGATGGCGTTCAGGGGCACCGCATTGGCCGCACTGGCCGAGCCGGGCGCAGCCGCGGCCGCGAAGCCCACCTGTGCGCCGACCGGAAATGGGACATGCGGCGGTTGCTGCGCACCCTTGGAGAAGAGCAGCGGTGCGCCGGCATGCGCGAGTGCCAGGCCGCGGAATGCCTGGGAGGTGGTCTGTGCAGCAACCGCAGAAATCTTGGCGAGGTTGCCGCCCGGCAGAACGCTGGCGAACAGGGCGGGGAAGTGCAGCGTCAGCGCGTACAACTCTTCAGAAGAATTGGCGCCCGTGCGCAGCAATGCCTGGTGCTCGCCCGGTGCGATGCGATCCTGCGCCAGCAGTTGATCAAGATACGCCGTCATCTCTTCCCCCGTTTCAAACGGCCAAGCGGCCCTTGCAGAACGCAATCATTACCCCAGAGCGCACCGTTTCCATTTCCGCTCGCAGCATGGCGAAGCGGTGGCGGTGGATTGCCCGGCAGCTATTCCACCGGTCGCAGGTGCAACGTGAAGATGCGCTCAGGCGCCCCGCCGCCCCATGGGCGGCTGAGCGCAAAGCGGGCCTGTTGCGCAGTGGCGCCCGCTGACAACGTGAACACCCGTTCGCCGCCACTTCCGGCGCCGCCGACGCCTGGCCGGTACGCATCACCCACCACCCCGACGCCGGCTGGCGCCTCCCAGCGGTAGCCGGTGGTCGGGTTCTCGGCCAGGCGCAGCACCAGCGGCTGGCCGGCCGCCACGGTGATGGCGCGGCCGTCGTCGGCTTCGGTCAGGTGGATGGGCTCCATGGTTGGTCTCCGTCGGTGGCGCCTGCAGTGTCGGCGTCTTGCATGTCGGCACCGGCAAATGAGGCGCCGGCCAACTGGGCGCCCAGCAGGCTGGCCTCCTTCAGCATGGCGCCGTGGAAGCAGGCCCGCTCCAGCACGGCGGTGCCCAGATTGGCGCGGCGCAGGTCGGCGCCGCTGAAGTCGGCCGACGAGGCCACGGCGCCCCACAGCATGGCGCCGGCCAGCCGCGCCTGGCGGAACGCGGCGCCCTGGAGCAGCGCGTAAGACAGGTCGGCGCCGGACAGGTCGAGCCCGCAGAGATCGGCGCCGCGCAGGTCCTGCCCGTTCAGGCGCAGCGGCCGGCCCTGCTGCATTGCAAGCTCCACATCCGCGCGGTTCAGTGCCATGCTGCCCTTTCCTGTCGCGCCGGTGCTCACTCGAACAGCGGCACCTCCACGCGGTACAGCTTCTTGTAGCCACTGCCGAAATCGACCTCGATGCTGCGCGTGGCCACCAGCGCCGCAGTATCGCCCTGGATGCTGTAGCCCAGTTCGGTCGAGCCCGGCACCGGGCTGAAGCCCACAGGCCCCGCGCCCTTGCCTTTGGCGACGATGCTGCGCAGCTTGGCGCCGGCCGCTGCCGCCAGCGCCGCCTCGTGCGGGGCGGCCGGCTGCGGCACCGGCTCCTGTGCATGCGAGACGCCGCGCCGGGCTTCGGGCTCGGGCTGCTGCGGCGGCATGCGCTGGCCGCTGGCGCGCAGCGCACGCACCGCGCGCAACGATCCTTCCACCCGGGTGGCGTTGCCGTCGTTGTCCACCGCCACGCGCAGGCTGCCTGCGTCGGGCGAGATCACCGGCACGCCGTCGATGAGCTGGCGGTATTGCACGATGGTTTCGGTGGCGCGCGCAGCAGCCATCTCGCCCGACCCGGGCGCCGCCTGGCCCGTGCCGCCGGCCGCCTGCGCGACGATCACGCGGTCGAGCACCAGTTGCGCGTCACCGCGCAGGGCCAGCCGGTCGATCAGCCGGTCGGCTGCGCCGCGCACCATGGCGGCCGGCGGCGTGCGGTGGTTGTCCAGGTTGGGGTGCGCCAGCCGCACCGAGAAGCTGCCGTCGGCGGCGCGTGACAGCGCCCGCGCGCCGTCTTCGAAGCGCACGCTGCCGTCGGCCGCCGCCGCGCCGGCCATGCCGAAACGCTCGAACAAGCCGTCCATCGACAACGCTGCCGCCGGTGCCAGCTCGGCGCGCTGCGGTGTGGCGGGCAGGCTGGTCACGGCGTCGCGCTGCATCGCGGCGCTGTACCAGCGCCACCACCACCAGTTCTTGGACGCCGCCTGGCCGTAGAAGGCGCGCTCGTTGAACAGCCGGCTCTGTGCCTCGGCCTGGGTGGCACCGCAGGCCACCGCGGTGGGGCCCTGGTCGTGCGCGATGCGCCAGCTCGCGTCCAGCCAGGCCTGCGAGAAGGACTTGTTCTTGTTCCATTCCTCGAAGAAGAAGCGGCCGTAGTCGGCGTTGTCGTAGCTGGTGGTCTCGAAGCCGAAGATCATTCGCAGGCCGAGGTTGGCCACGTCCCAGGTACGGATGGGCGAATTGCCGCCCGCATAGCGCAAAGACGAGCAGGTGGACCAGAACAGGTAGCGCAGCGTCTCGTTGCCCAGCCGCATGCTGCTGGACAAGGCCGTGCAGCCCAGGCCGCCCCAGTCGGCGCCCATGGGCAGGTAGAAGACGCCGTCGCCGCCCATGCCGCCATGGCCCGAGTGGTAGAACACCTTCACCGCGTCGGCGCCATAGGTGTCCTGCCAGTTGTCGTATTGCTCGTAGTACAGCCACGGCTTGACGCCCGCGTCGCGGTACCAGAAGTTGGGCGCGTTGAAGCGGCTCACGTAGTCGTAGAAGCCCTGGGCGTCGTCGTGCGTCAGCGACAGGCCGCCCTGGTTGCAGAAGGTCTCGATGGAGCTGAAGCCGTAGAGCTTGGCGCCGCCGCGCATGCCATCGGGCGCCGCCGGGTTGGCGGCCGCGGCCGCTGCGGGGACGACAGCGAGGTCGGGCGCCAGCGGCGTCAGCACCGGCGCGGGTTCGGCCACGGGGATGTCGGTCATTGCATTCATGGTGCTTCCTTGTGGTCCTGTCAAAGGACGTAGAACTCGGTGATGGTGTCGCCCGTGCACGCCAGCGTGCAGGGCGCCTTGGCCACGCGGGCCGCTGCTGCGAGGGTCAGGAAATCGGCTGTTGCCAGCTTGCGCCAGCCCAGCTTGTCGATGTAGCACTGCGCGCCGGCAGCGTCGGCGTGCACCCAAAGACCTGTGATGAGGGCGTTCTCGACACGGACCACGGCGTCCACCACCGGCTTGGCGTCGATCTCCACGCCCCACATCTCGTAGTCGATGCCCACCTCGCCATAGCCGATGCGGAAATAGCCTGCCTCGCCCCAGGCCGCGCCCCAACTGTTGCGGGCGATCCAGGCGCGGTCTGCATTGGAATAGCCGACGATGCAGACGCAATGCCCGCCCAATTGCGCGCCACTCAAATGGTGGTAAATGCCTGACTTGTAATAGCGAAAGTCTTCATAGACGGTAAAGCAAGCCACCACCGGGCCCTTGTCTGCAATCCAGGCCTGCATTTGCGCAATGGACGACAGAGAAGTCCAGCCTTTGATCCTGGTGGTGCGGCTTGCGGCGTCGGCGCAGGTGCGGCAGGCCTGGTCGCCGGCCGTGTAGGGGAAGCAGGCTTCATCGACGATGCCCTTGCTCTTGGCGGCGTCCAGCGCCTTGTTGGGCCACCAGCCGTTGCCGCAGTTGCGCCCCTCGGCGGCGCCGTGGCAATAGAACAGATGCGCTTCTGCCAGGTCGATGCGCATGCCCGGGGCCTTGGCGGTGACGCGCGCCGTGCCTTCGATGGCGGCAATGCTGCCGAAGGCAACGCACGAGCCGCAGTTGCCCTGGTCGTGCACCATGCCGAGGTAGTCAGCCCCGCCCTGCGAGCGCCAGTCCACCGCGGCCGGGGCGCCGGCAGCGCGCTCTGGCTGCACGCTGGCGAACCGCTGCGCTGCGCCGCCTTCGCGTTCGTCGAGTTGCGCTTCGCCGGGCGGCGGCTCGGCGCCCAGGCGCCGCAGCATGTCGATGTCGGGCAGCGCACTGACCGCCGTGTGCTCGGCCTGCCAGCGGCCATTGCTGGCGCCGAGCGAATTGCGCAATGCCATCAATTCCAGTTCAGCCATGGTGTCTTCCCTCAGTCGTCGGTTTGAGAAGACAGCTTAGGCGACCGAATGTGAAGCGTTATCCCTCGAAAGGGGTTGCCGTCCCCAGCAATGGTGAGAAAGCGCCTTTCATTTGCCGAGCTGCGGCAAATGCGCCAATGCTGAAATGCTGAAATGCGCAATTGAATTGCGGGTCTGCACGCACCATGACGACAGATGATTTGCGGCGCCGATGCCGTGGCCAGGAACGCCGGCTCAGCCCGCGCCACAATCGCGGCATGGCAACGCAGCCGCTCAGCCACCACGAGATCATCGGCCTCGTCGCGCCTTTCGCGCGGCTGGGCCGCCATGTGGACCTGGCGGCAAGTGACAGGCTGCAGCGCCGGCTTCTCTTCAAGCCCGCCGAGCACGCCGCAACCCAGGCGTTGCCGGCCTTGCGCGAGACGCTTCAGCTCGACGATCTTCAGCAAGGCGATTCCGCACGGAGCGGCCGGCAGGCCTGGCGGCTGACCCGGCTGCTGGCCCTGCCTTGCGGTGCGCAGGCCAGCCTGGTGGCCGAGGGCGGCGACATCGCCGAACTGCTGGCGCGCGTGCTGGCCGTGCCGCCGCAGCGCCAGGTGCGCAGCGCGGCCGGCGCCACCATCGTGCTGCACCAGCGGGTGGACGCAGCGCGCGGCGCGCAGCCGGGCTCCAGCGCAGATACAGCCGGCGCCGTCAGCGGGCCTCTGCGCCTGCTGGGGGCGCAGGCGCAGGTGGCCGGCATGACGCTGACGCTGCGCGTGCCCGCGGTCAGCGGCATTCCTGCCGATGTCGAACTGCTGCCGACGCCAGCCGGGGCGGCCGACGCAAGCGGCCCGCACGATCTGCCGCACGATCTGCCACAAGACCTGCTGGGCGTGCTGGGCTGGCGCTGGTCACGCATCGCCCGCATCGGCAGCCAGCGCCCCGGCTGGCACGGCAGCTTGCGCCTGCGCCGCAGCGAGCCCCAGCGCAGCCTGGACGCCGAAGAGCGGCTGGCGCAGGCGGCCGCCCACGTGGCCCGTACGCTGGCCGAGCCGCCCGGCCGCTTTCACGAGCGCCACCGCGCCGCACGCTGGCGCGTCAGCCTGCGGCGCGCGGTGCCGCTGCTGGTGTGCGTGGCGCTGTGCGTGGGCGCAGCGCTGTTGCCACGGCTGCAACTGGCGCACGATTCGGTGATGCTGATGCTGATCTTCAACGCGCCGCCGCTGCTGTTGCTGCTGTTCTTCAGCATGAACGAGATGCCGAGCATCGAGCTGCCGCCGCTGCCACGGCGCGACCGCGCCGCGTCCTGGCAGGGCAGGCCGGCGCCATGAACGGCAACCCGATGAACGTGCCGCCGGTGTCCATCGCCGCGGCCAAGGCGGCGCTGCTGGAGCAGTACGCCGACGCCACGCTGCGCCGCCGCGCCACCATGCTGTGGGGGCCGCGCGGCGTGGGCAAGTCGTCCATCGTGCGGCAGGTGGCCGCGCAGCTCGGCGTGCCGCTGGTGGACCTGCGGCTGTCCACCATCGAGCCGGTGGACATCCGCGGCGCCATCTACGCCGACGAGGTGCAGGGCAAGACGGTCTGGTTCCCGCCAGAGTTCCTGCCGGCGCCCGACCAGCCGGCCGGCATCCTGTTCCTCGACGAGTTGACCGCCGCCGAACAGCGGCTTCAGATCTCGGCCTACTCGCTGATCCTGGACCGCCGCGTCGGCAACTACCGGCTGCCCGACGGCTGGCAGATCGTGGCCGCCGGCAACGCCAGCTTCCATGGCGCTGTCAGCCACGACATGGGCACCGCGCTGGCCGACAGGATGTTCCACTTCAACGTGCAGGCGGTGATCGACGCCTTCCTCGCACATGCCGCCGCGCTGGGCTTCTCGCCGGCCGTGATGGCCTACCTGAAGGTGCGGCCCGACAAGCTGGACGACACGCAGGCGCAACTGGCCGCCGACCACCTCATCGGCGCCAGCCCGCGCGGCTGGGAAGACGTCTCCAACGTGCTGAAGTCGGGTTTGTCGCCGGCTGCGCGGCGTGTCTTCGTGCAGGGCCGCATCGGCGCTGCCAACGCGGCCGAGTTCTTCGGCGTGCTGCGCGACATCGAGGCCGGTGCCGACGTGTTGCGCCTGCTGGCCGCGCGGCCCGGCGCCGAGACCGCGGCCCTGCTGCCCAAGACGCTGGACGCGCTCTACGGCCTGGTGTACGGGCTGCTGGGCGCCGCCAGCGGGCAGCGGGCGCTGGCCCGCGCGCTGGAGATCGTCGAGCAATTGCCCGATGGGAGCGGCACCCCGGGCACCCCCGGCGCCGCCGCGCTGCCGCTGCGCGAGGCGCAGACGCTGGCGATGGAGTTGCTGCTGCAAAAGGCGCTGGAGCAGGGGCTGGACACCACCGTGCTGGACAGCCCGGCCTACCGCCGCTATGCGCAGCGCCGCGATGCAGCAGCCACCGGCCGCTGATGTCGCTGAAGCCGCTGAAGCGGCTGAAATGGTGCAAGGCGGCGGCCACCGCGGCACACGCGCCGTGCAACGCATGGTGGAGTTCGCACCGTCCACCGGCGGCCTGGCGCTGTGGGTGGGGCACCTTGACGATGACGATGACGATGACGATGACGGCGCCGGCCTCGTCCACACCGACGGCGACACGGTCTTCTACGGCAGCGCGTTCGCGGCGCTGCCGGTGGCGCAGCAGGCCGGCTGGGTGGCACACGAGGTATTGCACATCGCGCTGCGCCACGCACAGCGCTTCGTCACGCTGCAGGCGCTGCTCGGCGACGCCGACCCGCGGCTCTTCAACATCTGCGCCGATGCCATCGTCAACAGCGCGCTCAGCCACCTGGGCTGGCTGGCGCTGCCGCCATCGGCCGTGATGCTGGAGCGGCTGCTGTCCGGCGCGCTGGGCATCGAGCAGGGCGTGGAGACGGCGCTGCTGGAATGGGACGTGGAGCGGCTGTACCGCGCCATCGACGACCGCCGCCCGCCCGCGCAAGACGGCCGCCGCAACGACGGCCCGCGCGCCACGCGGGCCCGCGCGCTGGGCGCCGGCATGCAGGCCGACCTGAAGCCGCGCCACGGCGCGGGCACATCACCGCAGGACGAGGCCGACGCCGGCCATGCCTGGAACGAGCGGCTGCTGCGCGCCCACGCTGGCGACGCGGCGTTCTCGATGCTGCGCACGCTGCTGGCCGACCTGCCCGCCACGCGCACACCGTGGCAGCAGGTGCTGCGCGTGCGGCTGGCGCGCGGGCTGTCGTCTGCGCCGGCCTTGCAATGGTCACGGCCGGCACGCTCTTACATCGCGCGCCAGGGGCGCAGCGGCCCGCACCGGCTGCCTTGGGAGCCGGGCTTCGGCGGCGCCCGGCCGGTGCCCCGGCTGGCCGTGGTGGTGGACGTGTCCGGCTCCATCGACGACGCGCTGATGGAGCGCTTTGCGCGCGAGATCGACGCCATCACGCGGCGGCTTCAGGCGGCGCTGCTGCTGGTGGTGGGCGACGACCAGGTGCGCCAGGTGCTGCACTGCGCGCCGGGCCGGTCGGGCCTGCGCGAGATCCGCTTCCAAGGCGGCGGCGGCACCGACTTCACGCCGCTGCTGCAAGAGGCCGACCAGCACCGCCCCGACATGGCCGTGGTGCTGACCGACCTGGACGGCCCGGCCCGCTTCAAGCCGCACTGGCCTGTACTCTGGGCGGTGCCGCGGGCGCATGCCGGCGCGGTGGCGCCGTTCGGGCGCAAGCTGGTGCTGGAGTGAGAGGTTGAGAGGCATGGCGCGCGGCGGAGCATGCGGCGGCTCCAGAGCGGGCATGCTGTTGCGCTGATCATCGCGGCGTCCAGCCGACTGATGACCCCCTTTGCGTCCAGCGCATCTAGACTGCGTTGTCGCGCCCAATGAGAGGACCGCCGATGAACCCATTGCGCCGATGGCTGCCGCTGGCAGCACTGTGTCTCGGCAGTCTGGCCCAGGCCGACGAAGGCATGTGGACATTCAACAACTTTCCTGCCGCGCAGGTGCAGCAGAAGTACGGCTTCGCGCCGTCGCAGCGCTGGCTGGACGACCTGCGCCTGTCGTCCGTCCGCGTCGCGGGTGGCTGCTCTGCGTCGGTGGTGTCGGCCAGCGGCCTGGTGATGACCAACCACCACTGCGCCCGCGGCTGCATCGAGAACCTGTCGGGCTTGAAGAAGAAGGACTTCAACCGCGACGGCTTCTTCGCAACAACGCTTGCCGAAGAAGCGCGCTGCCCGGGCATGGAGCTGAACCAGCTCGTCGAGATCAGCAACGTCACCGCGCGGGTGCAGGACGCCACCCAGGGTGTCGGCGCCGAGGGCTTCGAGGCCGCGCAGAAGGCCGCTCTGGCCGAGATCGAAAAGCAGTGCGCCACCTCCGACGGCTTTCGCTGCGAAGTGGTCAGCCTGTACCGCGGCGGCCGCTATGACCTGTACCGCTACCGCCGGCTGCAAGACATCCGCCTGGTCTTCGCACCGGAAGACCGCATCGCCTTCTTCGGCGGCGACCCCGACAACTTCAACTTCCCGCGCTATGACCTGGACGTGAGCTTCGTGCGCATCTACGGGCCGGACGGCAAGCCGCTGCCCACCGAGCGCCACCTGGCATGGTCCGACGGGTCCATCCGCGAAGGCGACATGACCTTCGTCTCGGGCAATCCGGGCGGCACCTCGCGCAGCAGGACGATGGCGCAGATCGACGACGACAGGGACCAGCGCCTGCCCAAGTGGATGAACTACGCGTCCGAGTTGCGCGGCACCATCACGCAATACCAGTTTCGCGGGGCTGAGCAAAAGCGCCATTCCGACCAGATGCTGTTCGGCTACGAGAACTGGCTGAAGGCGATGAAAGGCCAGCATGCCGCGCTGGCCGACAAGGCCTTTCACGCCCAACTGGCGGCCAACGAAGAAGCGCTGCGCGCCAAGGTGGCCGCCGACCCGGCGCTGCAGGCGGCCTACGGCAGCAGTTGGGACCGTATCGCCGCGCTGGTGGCGCTGCGCCAGACCACGCGCCAGCAATACGACGCGCTGGAAGGCCGGCCGGTCTCCCGGTTGTTCGACATCGCGCGCGGCCTGCTGCGCTATGGCGACGAGATCGGCAAGCCCAATGGCGAGCGGCTGAAGGAGTACACCGATGCGCGGCTGCCGCAGTTCAAGCAGGACGTGCTGGCCGAGCGCGCGATCTACAAGGAATTCGAGATCGCCACGCTCGCCTGGTCGCTCACCCGGATGCGCGAAGACCTGGGCCCGGACCATCCTGTCATCAAGCGCGTCTTCGGCACCCGCAGCCCGCTCCAGGTGGCAAGCGGTGCCGTCAACGGCACCCGGCTGCAAGACATCCGCACCGACAAGACCGGCAACCCCACGGGCGGCTACCGCAAGGCCTTGTTCGATGGTGGCAAGGCCGCCATCCAAGCCAGCAAGGACCCGATGATGGTGCTGGCCCGTTCATTCGACGCCGACGCCCGGGCCATCCGCATGAAGGTCGAGACCGACATCGACGGGCCGTTGAAGCAGCAGCAGGAACTGCTGGCGCGTGCGCACTTCGCGGTCGAGGGCGAGAGCGCCTACCCGGACGCCACCTTCACGTTGCGGCTCTCGTACGGGACGGTCAAGGGCTACCGCGACACCGCCACCGGCGCAGCCGTGCCGCCCTTCACCACGCTGCAAGGCACCTTCGAGCGCCACACCGGCGCCGACCCCTTCGCCCTGCCGCGCTCCTGGCTGGCCGCCAAGCCGCGGCTGAAGCTGGACACGCCGATGAACTTCGTCACCGACAACGACATCATCGGCGGCAACTCGGGCTCGCCTGTGGTCAACCAGAAGGGCGAACTGGTCGGCCTGGTGTTCGACGGCAACATCGAGTCGCTGGGCGGCGACTACGGCTTCGACCCGGCGGTGAACCGCACTGTCGCCGTGCACTCCGCCGCGCTGCTGGAGGCGCTGGACAAGGTGTACGGCGCGCGGCGGCTGGTGAACGAATTGCGGCCCGGCCGCGTCACACACGCCGCATCTTCCGCCGCAGCGCCAGCCGCAGCGCCAGTCGCACGATAGAACTCCCCGGCAGCGGCGCGCAGCCAGCCAGGAGCGCCGACGGCCATGCCAGCGCAACCGCGGCGCTCACAGATGCCTGACAACTGGGCACACATGCGGCTGGCGCCGACGGCAGCGATGCCTGACACTGGGGCGCGTTCTGCCGACATGCATCACCCGGGAGGTGCCGAGATGCCCCGCTTCAACAGGCTGCGTTTGCGCGCCGAGGTTTGCGTCGCGCTGGCTTGCGCCGCGGTCTTCGTGGCCACGCTCGTGCAGCCGCAGTGGTTCGAGCTGCTCTTCGACGAGGCGCCGGACGGCGGCGACGGCAGCCTCGAAGCGGGCATTGCGCTGGCCTGCTCGCTGGTGCTGGGCATCGCCAGCGCGGCGGCGGCGCGGCTCGAATGGCGGCGCGGCGCTGCCGCGAAGCGCGGCGCCTGAAGCGGCGGCTGAAGCGGCAGCCGCCACCATGCAACAGCGCCGGACCATCGGATGAACAAGTGGCGCTGCGCCGACCCCCGGCTGCGCGCGCTGCTGCTGCTGCTGTTCGTGCTGGCCGTCTTTCTGGCGGGGCTCTTCCTCTACGCCGTGGGCCGGCAAACCCAGCGCGGCTTTCTGTATTCGGTTGCGGTGCTGCTGCTGCTGGCCTTTGCACTCGTCGGCGCCATCGCCGTCGCACTGCTCGCCCATGCCTTGTTCAAGCGCTGGTGCGAGCTGCGCGGCCAGCCGCCCAAGGGCCAGGGCACGCGCGAGCAAAGCGGCCCGCCGTCGGTCCACCTGCCGTCCACCATCTACAAGCGGCCCGACCCGCTGATCTACAGCCAGTATTTCCTGATGGCGCAAGGGCTGGCAGTGAGCTGGGACAACCCGGACATCTGGCTCACCGAACTGCCCGCGGGCGACGGCTCGATGGCGCCAGTGGCGTCGAACGCGCTGCTGCCCAACCACGTCTATCGCGTGCATGCCCGCATCCACAACGGCTCGACCGAGGCGCCAGCGGTCGGCCTGCCGGTGATCTTTTCGTTCCTCAGCTTCGGCATCGGCATCACCTCCACGCCGTTCGGGCTTCAGCTCGTGACGCTGCCCGTCAAAGGCGCATCGGGTGAGCCCACCGAAGCCTGGCACGACTGGAAGACGCCTGCTGCCGGCCACTTCTGCCTTCAGGTCGGGCTCTTCTGGCCCGATGACCTGAACCCTGCCAACAACCTGGGGCAAGAAAACGTGGATGTCGGCAAGCTGAACTCGCCGAAGGCGGTGTTCACCTTCCCGCTGCGCAACGACGCCGCGCTGCGCCGCCGCTTCCGCCTCGAAGTGGATGTCTATCCGTCGCCCCGGGCGCCGCCCTGCCCGCCGGCCAACGGCCACCTCACGCGCAGCGCTGCCAGCGCCGCAGGCTGGCAGTCGCGGCTGGCTGCGCACCGGCGCCAAGCGCACCCGTTGCCGGCCGGCTGGTCGGTGACTTTCGCACCTGCGGCCGAGATCGACCTCGGCCCCGGCGAGCAGATCGACATCACCGCGACGGTGCTGGTGCCCGACCCGCTGCCGACGCCGCGGCCCATCAACGTGAACGCCTTTGCCGACGGCCTGCTGGCCGGCGGCGTGACGCTCTACGTGCACAGTTGAAGGGGAGCGGCCATGTCCGAAGGCCCGCAGTACACCAGTTGCGTCGAGAAGGACGACTTCGTCACCGTCGAGTCGTATGTCGGCGTGGCCAACGTGCTGGGCGCGGTGGCGGCGCTGCTGTTCGTGCTGGCAGGCTTTCCGGCGGCGGGCGCCATCTTCGCGCTGGCGGCCGGCGCCGAGATCCTGCGCAAGGTCGCCGAATGGCTGCTGATGCACAAGCTGATCTGCCTGAAGAACGTCAAGCGGCGCGTGTTCGACGACCCCGACCCAGACCGCATCTGCGTGCTCGGCGCGGTGCTGGACTTCGAGCGCGTGGGCGAGGACAAGAGCGGCTTCGAGAAGATCGACAACGACTTCGCGCTCAACCTCTTGCTGGCGCCCACGCCGTTGGCGGACATCGCCGCAAAAGACTTCGACAGCGTCAGGCACGCCATCGAGATCAGCGCCCAGGGCGACCTGATCCAGGACCCTGCCGTCACCGACCCCAACCCGGCCGACCCGAATGCGCTGCCCAAGCCGCTGCTGCGCAAGGACAACGGCCAGCCCTTCGGCGCCATGCCCAAGGGCTTCACCGGCTACAAGCGCGGCCTGATGTCGTCGGCCGGCTTCCCGCGGCTGATCCCGGCCAACGTCTATCGCGACCCGCGTGGCCTGGTGCTCGTCGATGCCAAGTTCGCGCAGATTGCGGCCGATGCACAAGCGCAGTTCGTTCTGGAACTTCAGAACAACCCCGTCGGCGCCGACGGCAAGCCGCTGCCTGCCGCGGCCGTGAGCCAGCTTCTGGCCGACACCGCCGCCGACCCGCTGGCGCAGCCGCGCGTGGCCGAGCTGTTCTACCAACAGGTGGAAGCGGCGTTCGCCTTTGTCCAGAAATTCGCGCCGTCGCTGCACTGCGAGTTCGAAGGCGCCCGCATCCGCGACGTCTATAACGTGCTGGACTTTGCCCATGTGAAGTGCGACAGCGACGGCTTCTGGGGCTTTGCCTGCG
Source organism: uncultured Rubrivivax sp. (assembly GCA_964244245.1). Lineage (GTDB taxonomy): Bacteria > Pseudomonadota > Gammaproteobacteria > Burkholderiales > Burkholderiaceae_C > Rubrivivax. The sequence goes on from CAXTHW010000036.1 coordinate 17,537, forward strand.
ACGTGCTGAACTTCGTCATCTCGCTCTTCCTCGGCCTGCCCAAACTGATTGCCGCCATCGCCGCCTGGGCGCTGGCCAAGGACGGCAAGCTGTCCGACGCCTACGATGGCCAGGGTGGTGACATCCAGTTCGGCGAATCCATCGTGCTGCGTGGCCGCTGGGCCTATGACGGCGGCCACGACGGCTACAACGAGATCCACGCGGTGCGCACGGTGCAGAAGACCTTCTGGCCCGGGCCGGCGGACGAAGCAGGCTTCAAGGCTTTCCACGACCAGTGGTGCGCCGAACTGGCCAAGGTGCCGCCGCCCGACCCTGCGACGCACACCGCATCCAGCCCGCTGACACCGCAGCAGCAGACCACGCGCGATGCGCAGGCGCGGCCGGAGAACCGCTGGGTGCTGCATCCGGCGATCGATGGTTGCGCGCCCATGCCAAACGACGCGGGCGGGACGCCGGGCCTGCATTGAACACGGGCGACAGACCCACGACAGGCACACAACAGGCAGCGCAACGCAAACGCAATACACTGCCGCGATGAAGTCCGCTTTGATACCCCAAGTCCGCGTCGAGCCCGAGTTGCGCAACGAACTCGAATCGATGCTGCGAGAAGGTGAAACCTTGTCGTCGTTCGTCGAGGCAAGCGTGCGCAGTGCGATCGAATTCCGGCGCGTGCAGACGCGGTTTCACGACCGTGGCCAGGCTGCCTGGGAACACTACCTCGCGACGCACGCGTCGGCCGCTGCCAACGACGTTCTCGACAAGCTCCAACGCAAGCTCGACGCCAAACGCAAGCAACTCGGCCGGTGAGCTTCGACGTTCGCTTCAGCGCTTCCGCCGAGGACGACCTGGAGCGTCTCTTCGACTTTCTGCTTGACGCCGCCCAGACGCTCGAAGACCTGGACCTGGCCCAAACCGCGATCAACGCTGTTCGTTCGGCGGCGCTGCACCAGTTGGCAACCAACCCCTACAGCTTTCGGAAGACCGGCAGGAGTTCGACCCGTCGGGAGCTGATCGTCCCCTTCGGCGCCACCGGGTACGTTGCGCTGTACGAAATCGCGGGTCCCGCAAGCGTGGTGGTGCTGGCAGTGCGGCACCAGCGCGAAGAGGACTATCACTGAGCCGATGGTGGCTTCGGGCGGTCCGATGGACGGCACCGCCCCCTTGCCTCACTCCACCGTCACGCTCTTGGCAAGATTCCGCGGCTTGTCCACGTCGGTCCCGCGTGCGCAGGCCGTGTGGTACGCCAGCAATTGCAGCGGCACCACATGCAGGATGGGGCTGAGCGCGCCGTAGTGCTCGGGCAGCCGGATCACATGCACGCCGGGGGCGCTGGCGATGTGGGTGTCTGCGTCGGCAAAGACGTAGAGCTGGCCGGCCCGCGCGCGCACTTCCTGCATGTTGCTCTTGAGCTTTTCCAGCAGCGTGTCGTTCGGCGCCACCGTCACCACCGGCATCTGCTCGGTCACCAGCGCCAGCGGGCCGTGCTTCAGCTCGCCGGCAGGGTAGGCCTCGGCGTGGATGTAGCTGATCTCCTTGAGCTTCAGCGCGCCTTCCAGCGCAATCGGGTAGTGCAGCCCACGGCCGAGGAACAGCGCGTTTTCCTTGCGCGCGAAGTCTTCGCTCCACGCGATGACCTGCGGCTCCAGCGCCAGCACCGCCTGCAGCGCCAGCGGCAGGTGGCGCAGCGCCTTCAATTGTTCGGCCTCTTCGGCGTCGCTCAGCCGGCCGCGCACCTGCGCAAGTGCCAGCGTCAGCAGGTACAGGCCGACGAGCTGGGTGGTGAAGGCCTTGGTCGATGCCACGCCGATCTCCACCCCGGCGCGCGTGATGTAGGCCATCTCGCATTCGCGCACCATCGCGCTGGTGGCCACGTTGCAGATGGTCAGCGTGTGCAGCATGCCCAGCGAGCGTGCGTGCTTCAGCGCTGCCAGCGTGTCGGCCGTCTCGCCGCTCTGCGTGATGGTGACGACGAGCGTGCGCGGGTCGGGCACGCTGCTGCGGTAGCGGTACTCGCTGGCGATCTCCACCGTGGTGGGAATGCCGGCGATGGCCTCCAGCCAGTAGCGCGCGGTGGAGCCGGCGTAGTAGCTGGTGCCGCAGGCCAGGATGAGCACCTTGTCCACGCCCTTAAAGACCTCGTAGGCGCCGTCGCCAAACAGCTCCGGGCTGATGCCGCCCACGCCGTCCAGCGTGTCGGCAATCGCCTTGGGCTGCTCGAAGATCTCTTTCTGCATGTAGTGCCGGTAGGGGCCGAGTTCGGCCGCGCCGCTGTGCGCCTGCACGGTGCGCACGGGGCGCTCTTCGGCCGTCAGGCTGCGGTAGCGGCCGGCTGCGTCGAGCGTGCTGATCCAGGCCTTGCCCATCTGCAGATCGACCACGTCGCCTTCTTCGAGATAGACGATCTGGTCGGTCACGCCGGCCAGCGCCATTGCGTCGGAGGCGACGAAGTTTTCGCTGCGGCCTGCGCTGCCCACGCCCAGCACCAGCGGCGAGCCGTGGCGCGCGGCCACCACGCGGTGCGGCTCGTCGCGGCAGAACACCGCGATGGCGTAGGCGCCGCGCAACCGCGGCAAGGCGCGCTGCACGGCGTCGAGCAGGTCGCCGTCGTACAGGTGGTGCACCAGGTGGGCGATCACCTCGGTGTCGGTCTGGCTGTCGAAGACGTAGCCGCGCTGCTGCAGCTCGGCGCGCAGTTCGTCGTGGTTCTCGATGATGCCGTTGTGCACCAGCGCGACGCGGCCGGTGGCGGCCACGTCGGCATGCGGGCCGGCGGAAAAGTGCGGGTGCGCGTTGTGCACCGCCGGTGCGCCGTGCGTCGCCCAGCGCGTGTGGGCGATGCCGGTGCTGGCGATGATCTCGTCCTGCGCCACGCCGAGTTCGAGTTCGGCCACGCGCGAGGTGCTGCGCGCCCGGCGCAGGCCGCCGTTCTGGTGCACCGCCACGCCGCAGGAGTCGTAGCCGCGGTACTCCAGCCGCTTCAGGCCTTCCAGCAGAATGGGAACGATGTTGCGGGTGCTGACGGCGCCGACGATGCCACACATGCTTGTGTCCTTGGAGGAAGCCAGGCTGCGATGCTAGACGCGAAGCGAGGATGGTTTCCTTCAAACTATGGTGTGTTCGTGCATGAAATCACCACGTGCCTTAGGCGATGCAATTTCTGCTTGATTGATTGCGTTTGATGCCGCTATCGTTTCAGCATGGACCTGGACGCCACCGACCTTCGCATCCTCGACCTGCTGCAGACAGACGCCTCTCTGTCCAACCAGGACCTGGCCGCGAAGGCCCTCACCTCGCCCGCCACGGCCTTGCGCCGCGTGCGCCGCCTGCTCGACGAAGGCGTGATCGAACGCCGCGTTGCCATCCTGTCGCCAGACCAGTTGGGCCACGGCCTGACGGCGCTGGTGGAGATCACGCTCGACCGCCAGGGCGCCGAACACCTCGCCGCCTTCGAGCAGCGCGCGGTGGCTGAAGCGGCCGTGCAGCAGTGTTACCGCGTCTCGCCTGGGCCGGACTTCGTGCTGGTGGTGCGCAGCGCCGACATGGCGGATTACCACACGCTGGTGCAGCGCTTGTTGACGCAGGACGCCAACGTGCGCAACGTCAAGACCTTCTTCAGCGTGCGGCGCGCGAAGTTCGACCCCAGGCTGCCATTGCCCTTGCCGCTGCCGGCGGCCACGCCGCTCAAGCCCGCAGCACCACCAGCCCCTTGAGGTACTCGCCTTCGGGGAACAGCAGCGTCGTCGGGTGGTCGGGCGCGGCTTCCAGCCGTTGCAGGATGGCGCCATCGACGCCTGCATCGATGGCCGCCCCGGCAACGATCTTGTGGAACAGCTCGGCGCCGATGCCGCCCGAGCAACTGAAGGTCAGCAGCAGCCCGCCGGGCGACAGCAGCAGCAGTGCCAGCCGGTTGATGTCCTTGTAGGCGCGCGCGGCGCGCTCGGCGTGCGCCGCGCTGGGCGCGAACTTCGGCGGGTCCAGCACGATGGCGTCGAAGCGGCGGCCTGCCGCCAGGCTGGCGCGCAAAAACTGGTTGACGTCGGCATCCACCGTCTGGCTGCGCGCGGTGGCGAAGCCGTTCAGCGCCACATGGGCCTGCACGCGCTCCAGCGCCGCTGCCGACGAATCGACGCTGAGCACCTGCGCCGCGCCGCCGGCCAGCGCCGCCACGCTGAAGCCGCCGGTGTAGCAATAGCAGTTGAGCACCTGCTGGCAGCCCATGCGGCGCACCAGCTCGCCGAAGAGCCGCCGGTTCTCGCGCTGGTCGAGGTAGAAGCCGGTCTTGTGGCCGCCGGCCACGTCCAGCGTCAGCGTCAGGCCGTGCTCGACGATGGTCTGCACGGTGGATGTGTCGCCTTCGCCGCGCAGCCAGCCGGTGCGCGGCTCCAGCCCTTCGAGGCCGCGCACGCTGACGTCCGACCGCTCGTACAGGCCGCGCGCGCCGGTGGCCGCTTGCAGCAAGGCATCGGCGATCACGTCTTTCCAGCGCTCGGTGCCGGCCGACAGAAACTGCGCGCTCAGCAGGTCGCCGTAACGGTCCACCACGAGGCCGGGCAGGCCATCGGCCTCGCCGTGCACCAGCCGCACGCCGGTGCTGGCCACCGCCAGCCGCTCGCGCAGCGCCAGTGCGCGGGCGATGCGGCGCTGGAAGAACGCGGCGTCGATGCGCTCCGCTTCGTCGAAGCTCCAGGCGCGCACGCGGATCATCGAACTCGGGCTGTAAGCGCCCCACGCCAGGAAGGCGCCGGCTGCGTCTTCCACGCGCACCGTCTCGCCCGCGTCGGCGCGGCCCTTGGCGATGCTGCCCTCGAACACCCACGGATGGCGGCGCAGCAGCGAGCGCTCCTTGCCTTCGCGCAGGCGTATCGATTTCATGGCCGGAATTGTCTCAGCCCCGGGGGTTGACACCGCTTCGGCACGCCGCATACAACGGCCCGCATGGATGCCCAACGCCTTTGCACCACCGTGGCCGCCGCCTGTGCCGCAGCCACGCTCAGCTCCTGCATGACGCTCTTCGAGCCGGACGGCCGTGCCAGCGCGCCGGTGCTCGACGGCTTCGGCAGCGCCACGCTGCAGGCCGGCAGCGGCAACGAGAAAGCGCGCGCGCTGTTCGCGCAGGGGATGGAGCAGGCCTATGCCTTCAACCCGCCCGAGGCGGTGCGCGCCTTCAAGGCCGCGCTGGCGCAAGACCCGGCCTGCGTGCTCTGCGCCTGGGGCGTGGCGTGGCAGCTCGGGCCCAACATCAACGCGCCGCAGCGTGGCGACCTGTCCGAGGCACGCCGCTACGTCACGCTGGCACAGCGCCGTGCTGCCGGCGCCGCGCCCTTCGAACGCGCACTGGTGGACGCCATCGCGGTGCGCTACGGCGATCTGCGTGACCCGCTGGTGGACGGCCCGCCGGACGCCGAGATCTGCGGCCCGGCCCGCCCCGGCCGCGCGCACCCGCTGGACGCCGCCTATGCAGACCGGCTGCGTGGCCTGGCCGATGCGATGCCCGCGCATCCCGACGTGATCTCCCTCTACGCCGAGGCCGAGATGATCGCCACGCAAGACACCTGGTGGGACGCCAAGACCGGCCGCGCCGGTGGCCGCATCGGCGAGGTGGCAGAGCGCATCGAACGCGCGTTGCCCGCCAACATCCACCACACCGGCCTCAACCACTACCTGATCCACGCGGTCGATGCGTCGGCCACCGCGTCACGCGCCGTGGCCGCGGCCGACCGGCTGGGCGCGCTGGCGCCCAAGTCACCGCATCTGCTGCACATGCCGTCGCACATCTACGTCAAGGTCGGCCGCTTCGACGACGCTGCGCGGGTCAATGAAGAAGCACTGGCGGCAGATGCCGCGCTGGCCGAACGCATCAAGGCGCAGGGCCTGGAGCCGGTGTGGAACTGGGACGGCCACAACCTGCACTTTCTGTGGTTTGCCGCGCTGATGGACGGCCGGGGTGAGCTCGCGCTGGCCACCGCCCGGCGCGCCGCCGAGCGGGCGGCCAAGGGCACCAGCCCCTATGCCGAGTACCGGCGCGCGCTGCCTGCGCTGACGCTGGCGCGGCTTCAGCGCTGGGACGCCGTGCTGCGCGAGCCCGCGGTGAGCGGCGCGCATGGGTTCGGCGCCGCCATCACTGCCGCGATGCAAGGCCTGGCGCTGGCCAACACCGGGCAACTCGCCGCCGCGCGCGAGAAGGCAGCCGCGGTGCAGGCCGCGCGCGCCGCCGCACAGAGCGGCCCGCGCGCCACTGAACTGGAGGGCGCCCCGGCGCAGATGCTGGCGGCGCTGGACGGCTGGCTTCAGGCCGAGCTGGCGCTCCGTGACGGGCGCCCGGGCAACGCGCGCGATCTGCTCGCCAAGGCGGCCTCAGCCGAAGACGAAGCGGGCGGCGAGCCGCCGATGCTGGGCGCCGCATCGCGGCTGGCACTCGGCGACGCACTGCTGCGCAACCGCGCCTTTGCCGACGCAGAAACAGCCTTTCGCGACGACCTGAAGCAGCACCCCGGCAACGGCTGGGCACTGCGCGGCCTGGCCCTGGCGCTGGACGGCCAGGGCCGCGGTGCGGATGCCGTGCTGGCCCGCGCGCAAGGCGCTCGCGCCTGGCGCCAGGCCGACGCGGCACTGCTGCGCTGAACGGGCCCCCGCCCCTCGCCCGCAGCACCGGCACCAGCCCGTTCGGGTTGAGGGCCAGGAAGGCCGGCTCGCTGGTGGCGCGCCAGCCCGAGCCCCAGTCTTCGCGCACGCAGGCCAGCTCCAGCTCGTCACAGGTCCAGAGGACCTTGCGCACGTTGATCGACGAGGCCTTGCCCAGCAGCTGCAACATGGCGCCGCCGCCCGCTTCAGCGGCGCCTGGCGCGCGGGTGCGCGGCGTCGTAGGCCTTGGCCAGGTGCTGGTAGTCGAGCTGCGTATAGACCTGGGTCGTCGAGATGCTGGCATGGCCCAGCAACTCCTGCACCGCGCGCAGGTCGCTGCTGGACTGCAGCACATGGCTGGCGAAGCTGTGGCGCAGCATGTGCGGGTGCACATGCGTCGGCAACGCCGCCTGCTGCGCCAGCGCCTTGAGCCGCGCTCGCAGTTGCCCGGCGCCCAGCCGGCCGCCGCGGCGGCTGACGAAGAGCGCTGCTTCGCCGGCCTGCGCCATCTGCCCGCGCACCGCCAGCCAGTCTTGCAGCGCGCGCAAGGCCGGGCCGCCCACCGGCACCGCGCGGCGCTTGCCGCCCTTGCCCAGCACATGCGCGGTGGCGTCGGCCTGGTCCACCCAGCCGGCCGCAGCGGCGGAGGCCACCGCGTCCAGCCCCGTCAGCTCGCCCACGCGCAGGCCGCAGCCGTAGAGCAGCTCGACGATGGCATGGTCACGCGCTGCCAGCAGCCGGTCGCCCGCCGGCATCTGCTCGGCCAGCGCCACCGCCTGCTCCACTGACAAAGCCTTGGGCAGCGGCTTGGCTGCCTTGGGTGGCCGCAGGCCGTCCACCGGGTTCAGCACCACCAGGCCGTCGCGCCCCCACCAGCGATACAGCCCGCGCCAGGCGGCCAGCGCCAGCGCAATGCTGCGCGGCGCCAGGCCACGCCCGCGCAACTGCGCGGCCCAACTGCGCAGATGGTGCGGCTGGGCTGCCAGCAAGGGCACGCCAGCCGCTGCGGCCGACGCTTGCAGGCGCTGCAAGGCCTGGCCGTAGATCGCCACCGTGCGGTCGGACAGCCGGCGCTGGATGGCCAGGTGGTCGAGGAAGCGCTGGAGTTCGGGGTCCAGCATCGCGCTTCAGCTTGCGGGCAGCAGGCGCGACAAGGCGGCGCTGGCGACCTCGCCGATGCGCATCAGGAACTCGGTGCCCATCTCGGCGGCGTAGCGCGTGGGGTCGGGCGAGCCCAGTGCCAGCAGCCCGAAGGCGCCGCTGCCGTGGCGCAGCGGCACCAGCGCCACCGACATCACGGTGGCCGCGTCGTCCAGCCAGCCCACCGCCTCGAAGCCCGCGTTCACGCCGCAGTAAGGCAGGCTCAGGCTATCGGCAAAGCTCTTCACGTCGTCGCTGACGCCGGCCGTCCAGGGCTCGCCGGCCAGCGACCCGTCGGCGCCCCACAGGCGCAGCGCCGCTTGCGGAATCAGGAACTCGTGCTGCAGGCCGGCCAGCAGCGACTGCGGCAGCGCGGGCGCGTGCTGCGTCAGCATGAGCATGCGCGTCCAGCGGTGCAGCCGGTCTGCAATGGCCACGTTGTCCTGGCTGTTGCGGATCATCTCGACGATCTTCATCTCCAGCCCTTTGATGCGCTCGCGCAGCATCTCCATCTGCCGCTCCTGCAGCGACACGGCGCGCTGGCCGTGCGGGCTGGTGAGCTGCACGCTGGACAGCAATTCGGCATGGCGCTCGAAGAAGCCAGGCGTGTTGGCCAGGTAGTTGGCGATGTCGCCTTCGGTGATGCCCTGGATGGTGGCTTGCGGGGTGGCGCTCACAGGTCGATCTCTCCTTCAAAAACGGTGGTGGCGGGGCCTGTCATCAGCACGTTGGCGCCGTGATCTGGCCATTCGATGCGCAAGGCGCCACCGCGCGTGTGCACCTCCACCACGCGCTCCAGCCAGCCCAGGCGGATGCCGGCGACGACGGCGGCGCAGGCGCCGGTGCCGCAGGCCAGCGTCTCGCCGGCACCGCGCTCGTGCACGCGCAGCCGGATGGCGCGCGGCGAGACGATCTGCATGAAGCCGGCGTTCACTTGCTGCGCAAAGCGCGGGTGCTGCGCGATCAGCGGGCCTTGCCGCGCCACCGGTGCGGTATCGACGTCATCGACGCGCTGCACGGCGTGCGGGTTGCCCATCGACAGCACAGCCACTTCAACGCCCAGCTCGGCCAGCGGCCAGAGCGCAAAGCCGTGGAACTCGCGCGCGGCCAGGCCGCTGCTGTCGAAAGGCACACGGGCCAGGTCGAACACCGGGCGGTTCATGTCCACCGTCACGCGGCCGTCGGGCTGCAGGCGCAGCTCCAGCAGGTTGTTCACCGTCTCGACGCGGATCTGCGTCTTGTCGGTCAAACCCTTGTCGTGCACGTAGCGCAGGAAGCAGCGTGCGCCGTTGCCGCAGTGCTCGACCTCGTCGCCGCTGCTGTTGAAGATGCGGTAGCGGAAGTCCACCCCTGGCGTGCTGCTGCGCTCGACGACGAGGATCTGGTCTGCACCCACGCCCAGATGGCGGTCACCGAGGCGGCGCGCCTGCTCGGGCGTCAGCGCCAGCGGCGCACGCGTGCCGTCGAGCACGACGAAGTCGTTGCCCGCACCGTGCATCTTGGTGAACTTGAGCCGCATGCGGCGGATTATCCGGCCGGCGCTCAATAGACGGCCGGCTGGCCCGGCGGCCGGGTCTTGAAGCGCTTGTGCACCCACAGGTACTGCGCCGGGTTGCGCCGGATCTCGCTTTCGATCCACTGGTTCATGCGGCGCGCGTCGGCCTCGGCATCAGCGCTGGGCCAGTCGGTCCACGGCGGCAGAAAGCGCACGCGGTAGCCCTGGCCGCCGGGCAGCATCTCGGCCACCACCGGCTGCACCGTCATCGCGAGCGACCGCGCCATGCGCGACGGCGCCAGCAAGGTGGCCGCCGGGATGCCGAAGAAGGGCACGAAGGCGGCATCTCGCGCGCCGAAGTCCATGTCGGGCAGGTTGAAGAAGGCAGCGCCTTTTTTCTTGACGGCGCGCACCAGCGGCAGCGCGCTGTCGTGGCGCGAGAAGACCTCGCCGCCGCCGAAGCGCAGCCGGCCGCCGCGCATGGCGGCGTCGAGCACGGCGTTGCTCTGCGCCTGGTAGATCGACGCCACCCAGCGGGTCTGGAAGAGCTGGGTGGCCACGCCGGCGACGTCCAGCGCCATGAAGTGCGGCACCAGCCACATCACCGGGCGCACGCTGGTCTCGGCCAGGTGCACGTCGCCCTCGACATGGATCAAGCGGCGCAGCCGCGCCGGGCTGGCGTACCAGAGCAGGCCGCGCTCCAGCAGGCTGCGGCCCAGCCACTGGAAATGCTGGCGCACCAGCTTGCGGCGCTGCGCTGGCGGCAGCTCCGGCAGGCAGAGTTCGACATTGCGCAGCGCCACCGCGCGGCGGCCGCCGGCCAGCAGATGCAGCAGCGCGCCGATGCCGCGGCCCAGCGCGGCCAGCAGCGGCAACGGCAGCCAGTGCAGCAGCCACACCAGCGCCAGCAGCGCCCGCGCCGCCACCGTCATGCGGCCAGCGCGCCACGCGGCGTCTTGTAGCGGTGGTAGCCCCAGAGGTACTGCGCCGGCAGCAGGCGGATCACGGCTTCCATCGAGCGGTTGATCGCAATGGCAGCCACTGCGTCGCTGGCCGTCGCCTGCGGCAGCGGCTCGGCCAGCGGCAGCGCCCGCACCACGTAGCCGCCCCCGCGCGGCAGACGCTCGGTGTACAGCACGGCCACCGCAGCGCCTGTCTGCTGCACCAGACGCGCGGCAAGCGTCATGGTGTAGGCCGGCCGGCCGAAGAAAGGCGCCCAGACGCCCTGGCCATCGGGCGGCACCTGGTCGGGCAGCAGGCCCACGGTCTCACCGCGCTTGAGCGCCCGCAACATCAGGCGCACGCCCGACAGATTGGCCGGCGCGGTGGCAAGCGCGGGCCGCGCCCGGGCCGTCTCTTCCAGTGCGCGCAGCCAGGGCTGGCGGGCCGGGCGGTACAGCACGGTGAGCGGCTGGCGCGCGCCGAAGCGTTCTGCGTAGGACTGTGCCGCCACCTCGAAGCTGCCCAGATGCGGCGTCAGCAAGACGAGGCCGCGGCCATGTGCCAGCAGCGCCTCCACGAGGGCGGCGTTCTCCCACTGCACCGGGTCGGCGATGGCCTGGGCGGCGGGGCGCAGCCAGATGCGCGGCAGTTCCATCACCAGCCGGCCGGCCTCGGCCACCGAAGCGCGGCGCTGTGCCGCGCTGAGGCCGGCCAGCGCGGCGTTCTGGTTCAGCCGCAGGCGGTAGCTGGGCGACAGCGCATAGCCCGCCCAGCCCAATGCGCCGCCCAGTGCGTGCAAAAAGCGCAAGGAGCGTCTGGACAGCCAGCGGACGAGGAACAGCATGCTTCGTATAATTGCGCCATCGCCGAGTTAAAGGACAACTTGCGGGGCGATTGCGGTGGCCGAGCTTACCCAATGGGAAGCGATGCCCCGCCGGGCAGGCAACACGCATGTGGCGCCGGCTCAACAAAGCCGCTAAAGCGTTCGCCAGGGTGGGCCGGGCGACGCAGCACAGTGTCATCAACCGGAGCGCAACCCGTGGCGAACGACTTTCTCTTCACATCCGAATCCGTCTCTGAAGGTCACCCCGACAAGGTGGCCGACCAGATTTCAGACGCCATCCTCGACGCCATCTTCAAGCAGGACCCGCGCAGCCGCGTGGCCGCCGAGACGCTGTGCAACACCGGCCTCGTGGTGCTGGCAGGCGAGATCACCACCAACGCGCACGTGGACTACATCCAGGTGGCGCGCGACACCATCAAGCGCATCGGCTACGACAACACCGAGTACGGCATCGACTACAAAGGCTGCGCGGTGATGGTCTGCTACGACAAGCAGAGCAACGACATCGCGCAGGGCGTGGACCATGCGTCGGACGACCACCTGAACACCGGTGCCGGCGACCAGGGCCTGATGTTCGGCTATGCCTGCGACGAGACGCCCGAGCTGATGCCCGCGCCGATCTATTACGCGCACCGGCTGGTGGAGCGCCAGGCGCAGCTGCGCAAGGACGGGCGGCTGCCTTTCCTGCGGCCCGACGCGAAGAGCCAGGTCACGATGCGCTATGTGGATGGCAAGCCGCACAGCATCGACACCGTGGTGCTCAGCACCCAGCACGACCCGGACCAGAGCGAAACCTCGAAGAAGATGAAGGCCTCGTTCAACGAGGCAGTCATCGAGGAGATCATCAAGCCGGTGCTGCCCAAGGAGTGGCTGAAGGACACCAAGTACCTGATCAACCCGACTGGCCGCTTCGTCATCGGCGGCCCGCAGGGCGATTGCGGCCTGACGGGCCGCAAGATCATCGTCGATACCTACGGCGGCGCCTGCCCGCACGGCGGCGGCGCCTTCAGCGGCAAGGACCCGAGCAAGGTGGACCGGTCCGCCGCCTATGCCGCGCGCTACGTGGCGAAGAACATCGTCGCCGCCGGGCTGGCGCGGCAATGCCAGATCCAGGTGGCCTATGCCATCGGCGTGGCGCGGCCGATGAACGTGACGGTCTATACCGAAGGCACCGGCGTGATGAGCGACGAGAAGCTGGCGGCGCTGGTGCAGGAGCACTTCGACCTGCGGCCCAAAGGCATCATCCAGATGCTCGACCTGATGCGCCCGATCTACGAGAAGACGGCCGCCTACGGCCACTTCGGCCGCGAGGAGCCCGAGTTCAGTTGGGAGCGCACCGACAAGGCCAAATCGCTGCGGTCGGCGGCGGGGCTCTAGCCGCCGGCTGACGGATGGCGTGGCAGCGTGTTCAACGCCCACACGCCACGCCCCTGCCGCTTCTGCGGCCAGGCGCTGAACGCCATCGAGCGTGTGCAAGGCGACAGTTGCCAGCGGCTGGACTGCCGGCGCGCTGTGACCACAGAGCGCGCCGCCGCGGCCATGGCAGCCGACCTGCTGGCACGCCGGCAGGCGGCTTCCAAGGCCTTGCAGCACGCTGGCCCATTGCGCGCGCCTGTGATCCGGCTGGAAACCCACGCCGCCCGGCTGGCGCGCGTGCGGGCGACCGAGCGCCGCGCACACCGGGCGCATCTGTGTGCGCTGGCGGCCGGCGAGGCGGCCGAACCGGGCACGCCGGAGGAACGGCCCGTCCCGTCGGCGCCGGTGCCGGCGCTGCCTGGCACCTCCACGCTGACCGACAGACTGTGCGGCTTCTGCGCTGGCCGCTGCTGCCGGCACGGCGCCTTCACGCATGCCTTCATCGACCGCGCGCTGTTGCAGCGCTGGGTGGCGGCGCGCCCGGGCAGCGGCCTGCAAGACGCTGCGGCCGACTACGCTGCGCGCCTGCCGGCCGTGCATGTGGAAGGCTCGTGCCTGCACCATGGCAGCAGCGGCTGCACGCTGCCGCGCGCGATGCGGTCCGACATCTGCAACCGCTACGCATGCGACGGCCTGGTGCAGGCCCGGCAGCATGTGGCGCACGGCGCGCCGCACGGCCTGTTGGCCACCATGCCGGCGGCTGAGCGCATCCAGCGCGCCGCCTGGCTGGCCGAAACGGCCACCCATCTGCTGCCGCCGCGCCGGCCGCGGCGGCGCTGAACGGCCTGCGGTTGCGCCGCACTGCATGCTGACGCTCACGCTGGACCAACTGCGCCGCTACGCCGTCGCGCGCACGCTCTTCGCGCCCACCACGCTGGCGCGCGCCATCGGCAAGCTCGGCTTCGTGCAGGCCGACCCCATCCGCGCACCGGCGCGCGCCCAAGACCTCACGCTGCGCCACCGCGTGAAGGACTACCGCGCTGGCGACCTGGAGCGCCACTACCCGCGGCTGGCCATCGAGGAAGACTTCTTCGTCAACTACGGCTTCCTGCCGCGCGCCACGCAGGCGCTGATGCACCCGCGCGAGGCGCGCACCGTGTGGCCGCCTGCGCGCCAGGCGCAGGCGCAGGCGGTGCTGAACTTCGTGCGCCAGCGGGGCAGCGTGCACCCGCGCGAAGTCGATGCCCACTTTGCGCACGGCAAGGCAACCAACTGGTTCGGCGGCTCGGGCAATGCCAGCACGCAGCTGCTCGACGGCATGCACTACCGCGGCCTGTTGCGCATTGCGCGGCGCGACGGCGGCGTGCGCGTCTATGCAGTGCGTGAGACGCATCCGCCCGCACCCGACATTGCCGCCGCGATGGACGCGCTGGTGGATGTGATCGTGCGCAAGTACGCGCCCCTGCCCGGGCGCACGCTGTCGGAGCTGGTGCACCACCTGCGGCTGGGCGCGCCGCAGTGGGCCGACGCGCGGGTGCCGGCGCTGCAGCGCGCGCAGGCACGGCTGCCGCATGCCAGCGTCGATGGCGTGCAGTGGTACTGGCCCGCGGGCGAGAACCCGGCGTCGGCGCGCCACCGCGACGACGGGCAACTGCGCCTGCTCGCGCCCTTCGACCCCATCGTCTGGGACCGGCGGCGCTTCGAGCTGCTGTGGCACTGGGCCTACCGCTTCGAGGCCTACACCCCGGCGCCGAAGCGCGTGCGTGGCTACTACGCGCTGCCGCTGCTGTGGCGCCAGCAGGTGGTGGGCTGGGCCAACCTGTCGGTGGCCGGCGGGGCGCTGTTTGCCGACTTCGGCTATGCCGCTGGCCGCCCGCCGCCCGACCGCGCCTTCAAGCCCGCACTGGCCGAGGAGTGCGACCGGATGCGGCGCTTTCTCGGCATCTGAACGCGGCCCGCTGCGCGCCGGATCAAGGCGCCGGCACCGGCCGCTGCCCGGCCGACAGCAGCGCGCCCAGCGCCAGCACCGCAGCGCTGACCGCCAGGCCGCGCGTGAGGCCGCCGCTGCCGTCTGCAACCCAGCCCACGAGGCTGGGCCCGACGATCTGGCCGAGCGCGAACACCGTGGTGAAGGCGGCGATACCGGCAGGCCACGCTGCCGGCGCGGCGTTGTGCCGCACCAGCGCGGTGGTGGATGCCACCACCGACAAAAAGACGCTGCCGAACAGGGCACCCGAGACAAACACAGCCAGCGGGTGCGCGCTCAGCACCGGCAGCGCGGTGGCCAGCGCCAGCAGGCTGTTCAGCAACGCCATCGGCCAGCCGCCGCGGTGGCGCTGCAGCAGCCCCGCCCACAGCCAGGAAGAAGCCAGCACACCCGCGCCCAGCAGCAGGTAGAAGCCGGTGATCGCTGCGCTGCCCAGTCCCTGCTCGCGCAGTAGCGTGACGATGAAGGTCATGTAGCCGATGTAGCCCACGCCGAACATCAGGTAGCCCGCCAGCCCGCAGGCAAACGGCCCCAGCCGCAGCGCCGCTGCCGTTGCGCCGGCCGCCGGTGGCGCGTCCAGTGCCGGTGTGCCGGCTGCCGCCAGCACTGTCGCCAGCAGCGCCAATGCGCCCAGCGCGGCCCAGGCCTGCGGCCAGGCCAGCGGCGGCACCACCAGCGCAGCGCCGATGATGCCCAGACCCGTGCCGCCGTAGTAGACACCCAGCACCAGGCCAGACCGCCCCGGCAGGCTGCCTGCCAGCCGCGCAGCCAGCAAGGCGCCGCCGATGAAGCCGGCGGCGCTGGCCAGCCCGGTGAGCCCGCGCAGCGCGAACAAGGCCACGTCGCCCCGCACCGCGCCGTGCGCCGCCAGCAGCAGCGCACTGGCGGCGCCGCCCAGCAGCATCAGCCGCCGCGCGTCGAAGCGGGCGAACAGCCGCGGCGCGAGCAGCGCGCCCAGCAGATAGCCGGCGGCATTGACGGTGTTCATGGCGCCGGCCGTGAAATAGCTCCAGCCCAGGTCGGCACGCATCGGCGGCAGCAGCAGCGCATACGAGAAGCGCGCCAGCCCGAGCGAGATGGCGGCGGACAGCGCCAGCGCGGCGGCAGTGGCCAGCGGGCCGCGCTGCTTCACCGGGCGGCCAGCAGCGCGTGCGCCACCTCGGCAAAGCCGGCGCCGCGCTCGCCATCGGTGATGTAGGCCGGCCAGGCGGTGAGCTGCGCGGCGAAGCGGCGCAGGTTGGCTACGCCCACGCTGAGCGGGAAGGCGGCGAACATCGCCTGGTCGTTGGTGGAGTCGCCCACGAAGAGCCAGCGGTCGATCTCGGCGGCCAGATCGCGCCCGTGAAGCCGGCGCAGCATCCAGTGCGCAGCGCTGAGCTTGGTGTGGGCGCCGAACCAGCCGTTGATGTGGATGGAGCTGACCGTGGCGTTCAGCCCCTCGGCGCGCATCACCGCCACCACGCGGGCGATGGCGGCTTGGTCGAGCTGCGCGAACTCGCTGTGGTCGATGGCGATGTCGGTCTCGCGGCCCGCGCTGTCCTGCGCCAGCGTGGCGCCTGGCACCTCGCGCAGCACGCGCTCGGCCGCCTGCTTGAGCCGCCGCGCGTTGGCGGCGCGCGTGGCGGCGTCCTGCGCATAGTCCATGCGCAGCGCACCGGCGTCGCGGAGCAGCGCCACGGCGCCGTTCTCGGCCACGATGGCGTCCAGCGGCCAGGCCAGCGCAAACGGCCGGCTCCAGCCGACGGGCCGGCCCGTGATGGCCACCACCGGCAGGCCGGCGGCGCGCAGCGCTTGCAATGCGGGCAGCGCGGGCGGGTCGAGCGCGCCGTCGCGCGTGAGCGTGTCGTCGATGTCGGTGAAGACGCCTCGCACGGCGGCCAGCGCGGCAACAGGGCAGTCACTGAAGGGTCTGGCCTGAAGCTGCATCGTGTCGAGTTTGGCATGCGCCCGTCGCGGCCCTTGACTACAATGCGGACTCTTCGAGGAGCGTTGCAACCTTGTTCATCAAGGCCAGGCTCGAAGACTGCAATTGCAACCGCGCTCACCTGCACGACGCTGTCCGTGGGTGAGATCGAATCCCTTCCAGCCAGTGTTCGTGCGGGTCCTTCACCGATTGGAGCCCGACCCATGAACGCCGTACTCAAACCCACGCCGTCTGCCGACCACGCCGTCGCCGACATGTCGCTTGCCGCCTGGGGCCGCAAGGAAATCCGGATCGCCGAGACCGAGATGCCCGGCCTGATGGCCATCCGCGAAGAGTTCGCGAAGAGCCAGCCGCTGAAGGGCGCCCGCGTCACCGGCAGCCTGCACATGACCATCCAGACCGCCGTGCTGGTGGAAACCTTGCAAGCACTCGGCGCCGACGTGCGCTGGGCCTCGTGCAACATCTTCAGCACGCAAGACCACGCCGCTGCGGCGCTGGTGGCCGAAGGCACGCCGGTCTTCGCCTACAAGGGCGAAAACCTGGCGGACTACTGGGACTACACGCACCGCATCTTCGAGTTCGGCCCCAAGGGCAGCGCCGCCGAAGGCCCGAACATGATCCTCGACGACGGTGGCGACGCCACGCTGCTGATGCATCTGGGCAAGCGCGCCGAGAAGGACATCTCGGTGCTGGCCAGCCCGACCAGCGAAGAAGAAACCATCCTCTACGCGGCCATCAAGGCCAAGCTGGCGACAGACGCCACCTGGTACACCCGCAAGGCAGCGCAGATCATCGGCGTGACCGAGGAAACCACCACCGGCGTGCACCGCCTGAACGAGATGGCCGCCAAGGGCACGCTGCTGTTTCGCGCCATCAACGTGAACGACAGCGTCACCAAGAGCAAGTTCGACAACCTCTACGGCTGCCGCGAAAGCCTGGTCGATGCCATCAAGCGCGCGACCGACGTGATGATCGCCGGCAAGGTGGCCGTGGTGGCCGGCTACGGTGATGTCGGCAAGGGCTCGGCCCAGGCGCTGCGCGCGCTGTCGGCGCAAGTCTGGGTGACCGAGATCGACCCGATCAACGCCTTGCAGGCGGCGATGGAAGGCTACAAGGTCGTGACGATGGAATATGCCGCCGACAAGGCCGACATCTTCGTCAGCGCCACCGGCAACCTGAGCGTCATCACCCGCGCCCACATGGCCGCGATGAAAGACCAGGCCATCGTCTGCAACATCGGCCACTTCGACAACGAGATCGACGTGGCGGCATTGGCCGACTGCACCTGGGACGAGATCAAGCCGCAGGTGGACCACGTGGTCTTCCCGGATGGCAAGCGCATCATCATGCTGGCCAAGGGGCGCCTGGTGAACCTGGGCTGCGGCACCGGCCACCCGAGCTTCGTGATGAGCAGCAGCTTCGCCAACCAGACCATCGCGCAGATCGAGTTGTTCACGCGCAGCGACGTCTATCAAGCCGGCAAGGTCTATGTGCTGCCCAAGCACCTGGACGAGAAGGTGGCGCGCCTGCATCTGAAGAAGGTCGGCGCGATGCTCACCGAGCTGAGCGATGCGCAGGCGGCCTACATCGGCGTCAGCAAGGCGGGGCCGTACAAGGCAAACACCTACCGGTACTGATCTGCGCCGGTTCAGCCACGATGGCTGCTGACGTTTGCAGCTTGACGCTTGACGCATGACGCATGCGCCTCCAGAATGGAGCCACATCCATTCTGGAGCAAGCTATGGGCGTCAACCTGTCGATCAAGGATGTGCCCGATGGCCTGGCCGAAAGCCTGCGCCAGCGGGCCGCCAGGCACCACAGGTCCTTGCAAGGCGAATTGATGGCGATCATCGAACAGGCAGCGGCAGAGGCGGGCGGCGTCCAACCCGCCCAGCCGCCCGGTGCACGCTCGTGGGTGCAGGGCTGGAAGACCGTCGAGCAACTGCAGGCAGAACGCCACGCGGCCGGTTGGCAGCCCGAGCCGGCAATGGCAGAACTGCCCCGCGGGGTGGACATCATCCGCGCCGACCGCGACAGCCGTTGAACACCTTGCCTGCCGGCACCCGCCCGCTGTTCGTTGCCGAGCCCACCGCCGTGTGGCGTGCCCGCCCGGCACTGGTGGTGGACTGCAGCATCGTGGTCGCCAGCCTCTTCGACGAGGCCGATGCCGAGGCCGCGACACAGGCGCTGGCCTCGCATGCGCTGCACGCGCCGACGTTGCTGCCGTTCGAATTTGCCAACGTGGCACGCAGCAAGTCGCGCGCTGGCGCACCTGCTGCACAGGTGCAGGCCGCGCTGGACAGCTTCGACGATCTGCGGATCGAACTGCACGCCACCACGGCGGCCGCTCTGCACGCACTGGCGCTGGGAAACGGGCTGACGGCCTATGACGCGGCCTACCTGGCACTGGCGCTCTCGCTGGGCGCGCCGCTGCTCACGCTGGACCACCGGCTTGCCGACGCCGCCGCCCGCGCGTTGGGCAAGGCGCAATGAAACCATCACCTCAGACGGCTGAAGGCCTGCCAAGCATGAACGACGTCCCGATCAGCTTCGAGTTCTTTCCCCCCAACACTCCCGTCGGCGCCGAGAAGCTGAAGACAGTGGTGAAAGATTTGTCGGCTGTCGAGCCGGAGTTCTTCAGCGTCACCTACGGCGCCGGCGGCTCCACGCGCGAGAAGACGCTGGCCACCGTGAAAGACATCGCCGCGCTCGGCCACGATGCGGCGCCGCACCTGTCCTGCGTGGGCAGCACACAGGACAGCATCGCCGAGATCCTTGCCACCTACCGCGCGCAAGGCATCCGCCGCCTTGTGGCTTTGCGTGGCGACCTGCCCAGCGGCACCGCCACGGCAGGCGAATTCCGCTATGCCAGCGAGCTGATCGAGTTCATCCGCAAGACGCAGGGCGACGACTGGTTCATCGAGGTGGCGGCCTATCCGGAATACCACCCCCAGCAGCGCTACGCGAAACGCGATCTGCAGCACTTTGCCAACAAGGTGAAGGCAGGCGCCAATTCGGCCATCACGCAGTTCTTCTTCAACGCCGACGCCTACTTCCACTTCGTCGATGAAGTGCGTGCACTCGGCGTCACGGTGCCCATCGTGCCGGGCATCATGCCCATCCACAGCTACGCGCGCATCGCGCAGTTCGCAGCCCGTGACGGCATCGAGATCCCGCGCTGGGTGGCGCTGAAGATGGAAGGCTTCATGGACGACGCCGCCTCGGTGCGCGCCTTCGGCATCGACGTCGTCAGCCGGCTGTGCCGGCGGCTCATCGACGGTGGCGCGCCGGGCATCCATTTCTACACGCTCAACCAGAGCGCGCTGTCGCTGGAGATCTGCCAGCGGCTTTAGGGCTCCGGGCCTACAGCCCCGACCGCTGCCATTGCACCCCGTCTTCGGTCAACACCACGTCCAGCGGCATGTCGTGCGCCTCGGCCTCCAGCCAGGGTACGAAGCCGTGGGCATAGCCCAGGCCCACGGTCACGGGCGGCGGGTCCAGCGCGGCCAGGGTGCGGTCGTAGAAGCCGCCGCCATAGCCCAGGCGCAGGCCGCCAGGGCCGAAGCCGACGCAGGGCACCAGCAGCAGGCGCGGCTGGAAGCGCTCGGTGTCCTTGGGTTTGGGGATGCCGAAGGCGTCTTCTTCCATCGGGCAGCCCGGGTACCAGACATGGAAGTTCAACTGCTTGGTCTGGCGGTCGATCACCGGCAGGCCGATGCGGCGCGCGCCATCGGCCTCGCTCCAGCGGTACAACGCGGGCAGCGCGTCGAACTCGGCCTTGATCGGCCAGAAGGCGCCAATGGTGTTTTCCTGCCGGCCGACGAGCCAGACGCGCAGCACCTCCTGCAGGTGGACTGAGCGCTGGTGGCGGTCCACCAGAGACTGCCGTTCTGCCTGCAACTGCCGGCGCAGCAGCTTCTTGTCACGCGACGGTTCGAGGTTCATCGTGAACGGCTGGGTCATCGCGGCATTGTGCGGCAACACAGCCGCGCTTTGCGGCCTGCGCAGCCCTCAGGCTGCGTGCAAAGCGGCCCTCAGGCCGCGTGCAAAGCGGCGCGGGACGCCCAGGACGCCGGCCACCACGCCGGCGCCATCAAGCCCCGCACGCCGGAAGGCCCACCAGGGGTGCTCGGCAGCGGCGCCTCCAGCAGTTCCACCCGCGCCTCGGGCCAGCCTTCCACCACCCACTCGGTGCCAGCGGGCAAGGCGTGGCGCTCGCCGGCCAGCAGCCACACGTCGTCCGCGTCGGGCCCGGCACCGCTCTGCGTGAGCCACACGCGGCCGGCGGTCACCGTCAGCCAGCGGGGCAGCGGCGCCGCGGCCAGGCGCGTGGCGGTGGCTGTTGCGAGCGGCCACTCCCAGGGCGCGCCGGCTCCCGGCAGGGCGCTGGTTTGATGCGGAAACGTCATCGCGGCGGATCTCATGAGAAGCCCCTTGGTTGGCCTGTTCGATGGCGCAATTCTCGACAGTGGAGAACCGCTGGTCCAATCATCATTGTGTGCATGATTGATAATCAGCGGACATGAATCGCATCCGCCAACGGCCGCTTGCCATGGGCTCGTTGCGGGCCTTCGAAGCGGTGGCACGCCGCCTGAGTTTCCGTGCGGCGGCGGAAGAGCTGCACCTCACGCAGCCGGCCATCAGCCGCCAGATCCGCACGCTCGAAGACGAACTCGGCGCACCGCTGTTCCTGCGCGGCACGCGCCATGTCGAGCTGACCGGTGCCGGCGCATCGCTGCTGCGCACGGTGGCCCCTGCGCTCGACCGGCTCGACGCCACGGTGCGGCAGATCCGCACCGCGCAAGGCCGGCAGCAGGTGGGCGTGACGACCTTCGCGTCGTTCGCTTCGCTCTGGCTGCTGCCGCGGCTCCAGGAGTTCCAGCGCGCCCACCCGGGCATCGACATCCGCATCTCGGCCAACGACGTGCTGGCCGACCCGGACGACCCCGAACTCGATCTGGCGCTGCGCTACGCCCACCCGGACGACGCGCCGCCCGGCTCGGCGCTGCTCTTCGGCGAGGTGCTGACACCGGTGGCAAGCCCCGGCTTGCGCGGCCTCGCGCGGGTGGCCGACCTGGCCCAGCACACGCTGCTGGAAGAAGACTCGCCGCTGCCCAGCGTGGAGTACCTGAGCTGGCGCAACTGGCTGCGGCTGAACGCACCGCCAGGGCTGGAGCCGCGCGGCTGGATCTACCTCAACTTCACCTACCAGCAGATCCAGGCGGCGCTGGCCGGGCAAGGCGTGGCGCTGGCGCGGCTGGCGCTGGTGGGTGAATCGCTGGCGCGAGGCGAACTGGTCGAGCCCTTCGGCGTGGCCGGCCGCGTGATCTCGCCTTATGCCTATTGGCTGGTGCGCTGGCCGGCGCGGCGTGAACGCCCGGAGCTGGCGGCGTTCGAAGCCTGGGTGCTGGCGCAGGCCGCCCACACCCGGCAGGCGCTGGAGACCCAGGCCGCTGAAATGGCCGGTGGGCTGCGCTAAATTTGGGAGTGACCATGAGAACCTTCATTGCCGCCGTTTCGCCGATGTCGCTGCTGTCGTCGCTCCTGTCGTCGGTGCTCCTGTCGCTGTGCCTGCTGACACCGGTGGCGGCCGCCGCGCAGACCGGCGACGAGGTCATCGTCCAGGCCCGCGAGGCGCTGCGAACGCGGGACCGCGCCAGGCTCGCCACGCTGCGCAGCGCGGCGCTGGCAGCGCGCCACCCGCTGGCACAGTGGGTCGATTACTGGGAGCTGGGCAACCGCCTCTACGAAGTGCAGGCCAGCGAGGTGGAAGCGTTCTACGCCCGCTGGAGCGGCAGCTACGTCGAAGACCGCTTGCGCAACGACTGGCTGCTGGAGCTGGGCCGCCGCCGCGACTGGGCCACCTTCGAGCGCGACATGCCGCGCTTCAGGATGAACGACGACCGCGAGGTCACCTGCTACCAGTTGCTCACCCAGCACCTCGCCGGGCAGGACGTGCGCGCCGCCGCGCGCAGCACCTGGATGGCGCAGCGCGAGCTGGACGACGGCTGCAACCTGCTGGCCGCCACGCTGCTGGAGGCCGGCCAGTTGAAGGCCGAAGACGCCTGGGCGACTGCAGCCGTCGGCGCCGAGTTTGGCCGCCCGCGCGTGGCCCGCGGCGCCGCCGCGCTGGTCAGCCCGGCGGCGGGCGTGGCGGTGGCCGAGCTGTTCGACAACCCGGCGCGCACGCTGGCCAAACGGCCGGCCAATGAACTGGCGCTGCTGGCGCTGATGCGCCTGGCCGCGGCCGACCCGGAAGCCGCCGCCGCGCAGCTCGACGGCGGCTGGCAGCGCAGGCTGTCCCCGGCGCAGGCGGCGCTGGCGTGGGCGGTGACGGCGCGGCAATCGGCCTTCAAGCTGCAGCCCGAGGCGCTGCGCTACTACCGCCGTGCCTGGGCTGGCGTGCCGGGCGGCGCAGCGCCGGGCTGGAGCGACGACACGCTGGCCTGGCAGGTGCGCGCTGCGCTGCGCCTGGGCGCAGGCGACCCCGACCGCTGGGCGCTGGTGAAGAACGCCATCGACGCGATGAGCGCCGCCGAGCAGCGCGATGCCGCCTGGGTGTACTGGAAGGGGCGCGCGATGCAGGCGCTGGCCGGCCCCGGGCCGGACGGCGAGCCCGAGCGCCTGGTGGGCCGCGTGCTGCTGGAGTCCATCAGCAGCCAGCTCAGCTTCTACGGCAGGCTGGCCGCCGAAGACCTGGGCCAGCAGGTGGCCTTGCCGGCGCCACCGCAGCCGCTGGCGCCGGCCGAGCGCGAAGCCGCCCGCAGCACGCCAGGCTTGCGTCGGGCGCTGCAGCTCATTGCGCTGGGGTTGCGCAACGAAGGCGTGCGCGAATGGAACTTCACGTTGCGCGGCCTGACCGACCGTGAGCTGCTGGCCGCTGCGGCACTGGCCTGCGAGCGTGAGGTCTGGGACCGCTGCATCAACAGCAGCGACCGCACCCGCGACGAGATCGACCTCGCGCAGCGCTTCCCGACGCCCTTTCGCAAGGAGGTGCTGGCCAGGGCGCGCGAGATCGGCCTGGACCCGGCCTACGTCTATGGGCTGATCCGCCAGGAGTCGCGCTTCGTGATGGATGCGCGCTCCAGCGTCGGCGCCTCGGGGCTGATGCAGATCATGCCGGCCACTGCGAAGTGGACGGCCGGGAAGATCGGCCTGGACTACCGCCCCGAGATGATCGCCGACCGCGACATCAACCTGCGGCTGGGGGCCAGCTACCTGAAGCTGGTGCTCGACGACTTCGGCGGCTCGCAGGCGATGGCCGCCGCCGCCTACAACGCCGGCCCCAACCGGCCACGCCGCTGGCGCGAGGGCGCGCCGCAGGAGCCGGTGGTCTGGATCGAGAACATCCCCTTTAACGAAACGCGCGACTACGTGAAGAAGGTGCTCTCCAACAGCATCTACTACGCCGCGCTGCTGACCGGGCAGACTTCATCGCTGAAGGCGCGCCTGGGCGGCATGATCGGCCCCCGCGACCCCGCCGCCCCGGGCAGTGACCGCGAGATTCCCTGATGAGGCACAACAACATCCTGGTGCTGGGCGGCACCGGCTTCGTCGGGCGGGCGCTGGTCGAGCAACTGGTCAAGCGCAACGGCGGCGGCGGTGGCCGCATCGTCGTGCCGACGCGGCGGCTCCAGCACGCCGTGCACCTGCGCTCGCTGCCGACGGTGGAGCTTGCCGAAGCCGACGTGCACGACGACGCCGCGCTGCGCCGGCTGCTGGCCGGCGTGGACGCGGTGGTCAACCTGGTGGCGGTGCTGCATGGCAGCGCCGCGGCTTTCGACCATGTGCACGTGGCACTGCCCCGGCGGCTGGCGCAGGCCTGCGGTGCAGCCGGCGTGCAGCGCGTGGTGCATGTCAGCGCCCTGGGCGTGGGGCCGGGCGCGCCGTCCAACTACCTGCGCAGCAAGACCGCGGGTGAGGCCGTGCTGCAGGCTGCCGGCTTGCAGCTCACGCTGCTGCGGCCATCGGTGATCTTCGGCGCAGAAGACCGCTTCCTGAACCTCTTTGCAAGGCTTCAGGCGGTGGCGCCGGTGCTGCCGCTGGCCTGCGCCAGCGCGCGCTTCCAGCCGGTGTGGGTGGAAGACGTGGCGGCCGCGATCGTGCACAGCCTGGACGACAAGGCGAGCATCGGCCGCAGCTATGAACTGGTAGGGCCGCAGGTCTGCACGCTGTCGCAACTGGCGCGCCTGGCCGGCCGCTGGTCGGGCCATGAACGTCCGCAGATCCGGCTGCCGGCCTTTGCCGGCCGGCTGCAGGCACTGGCGATGGAATGGCTGCCCGGCGGGCCGCTGATGTCGCGTGACAACCTCGACTCGATGCGGGTGGCCAACGTCGCCAGCGGGCAATTGCCCGGCCTGGCCGAACTGGGCATCAGCGCCACCGCGCTGGAGGCGGTGGCGCCGGCCTACCTGGGCGCCGACGCCGGCCGCGCGCGGCTGGAGCGCTGGCGGGCTGCCTCCGGCCGCGGCTGACGCTGCGGCATCAATGCGATCAGCGATTCGCATCAACGCCGCCCGGCGTGCTGGCTAGCATCCAGGCCCCCGTACAACGAAAGGCCGGCGATGGCGCTGCAACTGGTGATCGGCAACAAGAACTACTCGTCATGGTCGATGCGGCCCTGGGTGCTGATGAAGCAGCTCGGCATTCCCTTCGACGAGATCAAGCTGCGCTTCGACTTCAGCGAAGGCTCGGCCTTCCGCCAGGCGGTGGCGCGCTTCAGCCCGGCGGGCTTCGTGCCGGTGCTGGTGGACGGCGATGAAGGCGGCTTCGCGGTGTGGGACACGCTGGCCATTGCCGAGTATCTGCACGAGCGCTTCCCCGGCCACGGCGTGTGGCCGCAGCAGATGCAGGCGCGCGCCCGTGCGCGCAGCGTCTGCGCAGAGATGCACAGCGGCTTCGGCGCGTTGCGCAGTCACTGCCCGATGAACATCGAGGCCGCGCTGCCCGACATCGGCGCCAAGGTCTGGGCCGCAGAAGACGGCGTGCGGCGCAACGTCGCCCGTCTGGAGGGCCTGTGGGGCGATGCACTGGGCCGCAGCGGCGGGCCTTTTCTGTTCGGCGCCTTCAGTGCGGTCGACGCCTTCTTCGCGCCGGTGTGCATGCGGCTGCGCAGTTATGTGCTGCCCGTGTCCAACGATGCCGCCGCCTATGTCGAACGCGTTGCATCTGCGCCTGGCGTGCAGCGCTGGATTGCCGACGCGCTGGCCGAGCAGGACTTCCTCGACTTCGAGGAACCCTACCGAAAGGCGCGAACCGCGCAATGAAGGCAGCGGCGCCGGGCGTCTTCTACGTCGTCGGCGGCGCCGTGCGCGATGCGCTTCTCGGCCGCCCGGCCAGCGACCGCGACTGGGTGGTGGTGGGCGCCACGCCCGAGGCAATGGTGGCCGCCGGCTTCCGCCCGGTGGGGCGGGACTTCCCGGTCTTCATCCACCCCGACACCGGCGAAGAAGTGGCGCTGGCGCGCACCGAGCGCAAGAGCGCGCCCGGCTACCACGGCTTCAGCTTCCATGCTGACCCTGCAGTCACGCTGGAGCAAGACCTGGCGCGCCGCGACCTGACCATCAACGCCATCGCGCAGGCCGCCGACGGCACGCTGATCGACCCCTTCGGCGGCCAACGTGACCTGCGCTGCGGCGTCTTCCGCCATGTCTCCGACGCCTTTGCCGAAGACCCCGTGCGGCTGCTGCGGCTGGCACGGCTGGCGGCACGGTTTGCGCATTTCGGCATCGCGCCAGAGACGGCCGCGCTGCTGCGCAAGCTCGTCGAAGACGGCGAGGTCGATGCGCTGGTACCCGAGCGCGTCTGGCAGGAGTTGTCGCGCGGGTTGATGGAAGCGCGCCCCAGCCGCATGCTGGAGGTGCTGCGCGACTGCGGCGCATTGCAGCACCTGCTGCCCGAGGTGGCCCGGCTCTGGGGCGTGCCGCAGCCGGCAGAACACCACCCGGAGATCGACACCGGCAGGCATTTGCTGCTGGTGCTGGACCAGAGCGCCGCGCTCGACGCGCCGCTGCCTGTGCGCTACGCCTGTTTGGTGCACGACCTGGGCAAGGGCACGACGCCGCCTGCCGAATGGCCGCGCCACATCGCGCACGAGGCACGCAGCGCCGCGCTGGCGCGCCAGGTGGCCGCGCGCTGGCGCGTGCCCAACGACTGCCGCGAACTGGCCGACGTGATGGCACGCGAGCACGGCAACGTGCACCGCAGCGGCGGCTTCGGCGCTGCCGCGCTGGTGCGGCTGTTCGACCGCTGCGACGCCTGGCGTCGGCCGCAGCGCTTTGCCGATCTGCTGCTGGCCTGCGAATGCGACGCCCGCGGCCGCACCGGGCTGGAAGAGCGGCCTTACCCGCAGCGTGAGCGGCTGTCTTTGGCGCTGCGCGACGCGCTGGCGGTGGACACCGCAGCCATCGCCGCAGGCGCCGCAGCACGCGGCCTGAAAGGCCCTGCCATCGGCCAGGCGGTGCAGCAGGCTCGCGTGGCTGCCGTCGAGGCCGGCCTGCGCAGACCCGACTTTGACAGTTCCAAGTGACACGTCCTCGCAAGCCCGCGTTGGACAACGCGCTTGCGGACGGCCTTCACCTTCTGCACGCCGGCAAACGAGCCGCCGTCTTCAGGTCAGCCACGGCGGTCAGTCCGGAGCAACCCAGTCTTCCACCCTCAATCCCCCGAGCTCTCAGAGCAGCGCCCCCACCAGCATCGCCAGAAAGCTCAGCACGAGAGAGCTTGCCAGTGGCACATACCACTCACGCCCGCCGAGCCTGAAGCTGAAGTCTCCCGGCAGCCGGCCCAGGCCGATCTTGCGCAGCCAGTGCTGCAAGCCGTTGAACAGCAGGAAGGCGAGAAGGAAGACGATCAGCCAGCGCATCACCTGGGTCCGCTACAGCGTGTGGCTGCGGTCACCGGCGGCAAAGCCCAGCGGGTCGAGATCGATGCCGCGGCTGAAGGCCAGCACCTTGAACAGCTCGCCCATCTCGTGCTCGTTGAGCAGCTTCTGCGCGTTGGCCACGCCGCGCGCGTCTTCGCCTTTCAGCAGGTCGAGCAGGCCGCAGTTCAGCAGGAAGCGGGCCTGCGAGGTGTAGCCGATGACCTGCGCGCCTGCGTCCTGCGCAGCCAGCGCGATGCCGGTGAAATCGACATGCGCCGTGATGTCCTTCAGCCCCACGTCGGCCAGCGGGTCGGCGTCGGCGCGGTGGCCGCGGTGGCACATCAGCGTGCCGCCGCTGCGCTGCGGGTGGTAGTACTCGGCCTGCGGGAAACCGTAGTCGATGAAGAACGCGGCGCCGCGCCGCAACCGCTCGGCCACGGTGCGGATGAAGGCTTCTGCCTGCGGGTGGATCTCGGTCACGCTGCTGGGCGGAAATGGGGTGTCCACCGGCGGGCGCAGCGTGGTGGGGCGATCCTGCCAGACCGGCATGCCGGCCTCCACCGCCACGCCGCGCTCCTGCCAGGCGCTGCCGTCGAAGTGCAGCAACTGCACCGGCATCGCGTCCAGCACCTCGTTGCCGAGCAGCACGCCGCTCAGCGCATCGGGCAGCCGGTCATGCCACTGCACGCGCTGGCCGAAGGCCGCCAACTGCTGCTGCTGGCGCTGGCGCAGGCTGCCCGAGAGATCGACGACGTGCAAGCGCACATCCCCAGGCAAGGCGGCCAGCAACTGCGCGGCCAGCACGCCGGTGCCGGCGCCGAACTCGAAGACGTCGCGCGCGCCGGCCGCTCCCAAAGCCTGCGCCACCTGGCGCGCCAACGCGGCGCCGAACAGCGGCGACAGCACCGGCGCGGTGACGAAGTCGCTGCCGGTCTGCGGCATCGGCCCGATCTGCCCGCTGCCGCGCGTGTAGTAGCCCAGCCCGGGCTCGTAGAGAGCCGCCGCCATGAAGCGGTCGAACGGCCACCAGCCGCCCGCGGCGGCAATCCGCCGGCACAGCAGCGTCGATAAACTGTCGGGTTCTGCCGCGGCCACGCCGGCATTGTAGGAAGCATGCACACCCCTCCCGCCGACCGACCGCTTGCCCTCGTCACCGGCGCCGCCCGCCGCATCGGGCGCGAGATCGCGCTCGACCTGGCGGCGCATGGCTGGAACGTGGCACTGCACTGCCGCGAAGCCGATGCCGATGCCGAAGCCACCGCGACGTCGTTGCGCAGCCTGGGCGCGCAGGCCTGGGTCTTCAGCGCCGACCTGGCCGACGAGGCGCGGTGCGCGGCGCTGCTGCCGGCGGTGCTGGCGGCTTGCGGCCGGGTGGATGCGGTGGTGAACAACGCATCGCTGTTCGAGTACGACGACGTGGCCAGCTTCGGGCACGCCGCGATGGAGCGTGCCTGGCGCGCCAACACCGCGCCGGCCATCTTGCTGGCGCGCGCGCTACACGCGGCCGGCGGCGGCGTGGTGGTCAACCTGCTGGACCAGAAGCTCTGGAACCCGAACCCCGACCACTTGTCCTACACGCTGTCGAAGGCGGCGCTGCAAGCCGCCACCACGCTGCTGGCGCAGGCCTTGGCGCCCAGCGTCCGCGTCTGCGGCGTGGCGCCCGGCGTCACGCTGCTGTCGGGCGAGATGACCGGCGCCGAGTTCGCCGCAGCCCACACGATGACGCCACTGCGCCGCTCGTCCACCCCAGAGGACGTGGCGCGCAGCGTGCGCTTTTTGCTCGAATCGCCGGCCATCACCGGCACCACCTTGCTCGTCGATGGCGGCCAGCACCTGCAACCCCAGCCGCGCGACGTGATGTTCCTCGCGCGCAACCCGTGAAACGCATGCCCAGCTTCATCAACGACACCCGCCTGACGGACTGCCGGCGCCTGTTTCTGCGCAACTACGCGGTGCACATCAACATCGGCGTGCACGACTTCGAGAAGCGCGGCGAACAGCGGGTGCTCTTCAACGTCGATCTCTACGTGCCGCTGGCGCAATCGACGCCCGCCGCCGATGCGCTGGCCGAGGTGCTGGACTACGACTTCATCCGCAGCACCATCCAGCAGCGCGTGCAGCGCGGCCACATCCACTTGCAGGAGACGCTGGTGGACGAGGTGCTGCGGCTGATGCTGGCGCACCCGCAGGTGCGTGCCGCGCGCGTATCGACGGAAAAGCCCGACGTCTATCCCGACTGCGACGCCGTCGGCGTGGAGGTCTTCGGCATCAACGAAAGCAGAGCATGAACGACGTGAGCGAGTTGGCCTTTGGCCAGGCAGCAGACGGGCGCGCCGACGCGCGCGAAGCAGACGGGCGCGCCGACGCGCGCAAGGCCGCCTTCGAAGCCAACAAGCTGAGCAAGCGGCTGCACCGCCAGGTGGGCCAGGCGATCGCCGACTTCAACATGATCGAGGCAGGCGACAAGGTGATGGTCTGCCTGTCGGGCGGCAAGGACAGCTACGCGATGCTCGACGTGCTGCTGTCGATGCAGCAGCGCGCGCCGGTTCCCTTCGAGCTGATCGCCGTCAACCTCGACCAGAAGCAGCCCGGTTTCCCGGCGCATGTGCTGCCCGACTACCTGCGCTCGCGCGGCCTGCCCTTCCACATCGAGGAGCAGGACACCTACTCCATCGTCAAGCGCCTGGTGCCCGAGGGCAAGACCATGTGCAGCCTGTGCTCGCGGCTGCGCCGCGGCATCCTCTACCGCGTGGCGGGCGAACTGGGCGCCACCAAGATCGCGCTCGGCCACCACCGCGACGACATGGTGGTGACGCTGCTGATGAACATGTTCTTCGGCAGCCGGCTCAAGGGCATGCCGCCCAAGCTGGTGAGCGACGACGGCAGGAACGTCGTCATCCGGCCGCTGGCCTATGTGGCCGAAAGCGACCTGCAACGCTGGGCCGAGCACCGGCAGTTCCCGATCATCCCGTGCACGCTGTGCGGCAGCCAGGACAACCTGCAACGGGTGCAGGTGAAGAAGATGATCCACGCCTGGGAGCGCCAGTACCCGGGCCGCATCGACAACATGCTCACCGCGATGGGCAACGTGGTGCCGTCGCACCTGATGGACCGGAACCTCTACCCCTTCGGCACGCTCCAAGCCACTGGCGTGGCCGACGCGGCCGGCGACAAGGCTTTCGACGACGAGCCTTGTGCACCGCCCGCGCCGCCCGCACCACCCGCCTGGCCGGGCGTGCAGCCGTTGCGCGCCGCCAGTGCAGACCCCGTGAAGGATGGACGATGAAGAGCTTGATCACCTTGGCCGTTGCCGGCACGCTGCTCGCCGGCTGCGGCGCGATGCGCAGCGTCAGCAGCGACGTTGCCAGCTACGGCGACTGGCCGTCCGAGCGCAAGCCGGGCACCTACGCCTTTGACCGCCTGCCGTCGCAGCAGGCGCAGGCCGACGAAGCCGACAAGCTCGAACTGGCCGCCCGCCCGGCGCTCGAAAAGGCCGGCTTCGTGCCCGCCGCCGCGGGCGCCGCGCCGGATGTGCTGGTGCAGGTGGGCGCCCGTGTCTCGCGCGCCGACCCGCAGCCCTGGAACGACCCGCTGTGGTGGCGCGGCGGCTTCGGCGGCTGGCGCTACGGGCCCTGGGGCGGCCCGGGCTGGGGCGCCTACGGCCGCTTCCCCGGCTATGGCGGCTACTACGACGCGCCGCGCTATGACCGCGAGGTGGCCGTGCTGCTGCGCGACCGCAGCAGCGGCAAACCCCTGTTCGAGGCGCGCG
The DNA here is from genome assembly GCA_964244245.1 of uncultured Rubrivivax sp. Lineage (GTDB taxonomy): Bacteria > Pseudomonadota > Gammaproteobacteria > Burkholderiales > Burkholderiaceae_C > Rubrivivax. Next base: position 48,479 of record CAXTHW010000036.1, read on the forward strand.
CCAGCAATGAAAGCGTCTCCACCCCCAGCGCCAAGGTGCTGTCGGCGATGTTCGACGCCGCGTTGATGGACTTTCCGCGCCTGGGCGTGAACCCGCGCCGCGTGGTGGTGGCCTTGCCGGACGTGGCGACAGCGCAGTAGCGCAGAGGGGCAGAGCGCAGGCGGCGCGCTGCTGCCAAGCCCTTCCGCTACTGCTGCGACTACTGCTGCGACTGCTGCTGCAGCGGCACCGGCCCGGCGGCCAGGCTGCGCAGGTCTTCTTCCCAGCCCTTGAGCCGCTCGCGGGCCGCCTGCCGCTGTGCGGTGGTGGTGGCGTTGTGCAGTTGCGCCGCCAGGCCGCAGTTGTAGTCGGCCAGTTGCACCTGGTAGGCGCGGTAGCCGGCATCCGGCGAGCGCTCGGCGTGCTGGGCCAGCCCGCGCAATGCGGTGACGGCCTGGTCACGGTCGGCACGCTCGCTGGCCAGGCGGCGCAGCGTCTGCACCGTCTCGCGCTGGCGGCGCTGGCGTTCTGCCAGCCAGGCTTCTGGGTCGAATGGCGAGGCCGCCACGCCGGCTTCCAGCACGCGGCGCTGCGGTTCGTCGAGGTCGCCGTACAGCATCTCGGCGCGGTCCACCGCGCGCTTCAGCGCCTCCTTGGCACGCCTGTCCGGCCGGGGCTGAAGGAAGTCGCGCCGCATGTCCTTGTTGTTCTTCTCGAAGCGCTCTTCCAGGTGGCGCCACTGCGCCTCTCCCAGCGTGGGCAGCAGCTCGGCGCCGAGTTGCAGCGCGCGTTCCAGCGCCGGGTCCAGCGCGTCGCGCACGCGCTGCTGCCAGCGGCACACCTGCGCCGGCGTGGTGGGCTCCAGCACCTGGGCCTGCGCCTGCGTCAGCAGCGGCAGATAGCCCGTCAACTGCGTGCTGCGGTGCCAGTCGAACCAGCGGTCGATGGCGGCCTTGGCGCGCGGCGTCTGTTCGCGGCTGAAATCGAAGTAGCCGTCCAGCCACCACCAGCCCAGTTGCGCGCCATTGCTGTAGGCCATGCGGACGCTGCCGCAGCCGGCCAGCAGCACGAACAGCAGCCCGATAATCGCGGCTTTCATCAGGGACAGGGGTCGCATGGCACTCAATGTCGTCGTCATGGCCGCGGGCAGGGGCACCCGCATGAAGTCGGCGCTGCCCAAGGTGCTGCACCGTCTCGGTGGCCGCAGTTTATTGCAGCATGTGCTGGACGCCGCGGCCGGCCTGGGCGAGGTGCACGCCGTGCTGGTCACCGGCCACGGCGCCGACGCAGTGGAGGCCGCGGTGGCGGCCACCGGCGCGACGTGTGTGCGGCAGCTGCCGCAGCTCGGCACGGGGCACGCCGTGCAGCAGGCGGTGCCTGCCCTGCGCGACGACAACACCACCACGCTGGTGCTCAACGGCGACGTGCCGCTGATCCGCAGCGCCACCGCGCAGGCGCTGGCCGATGCCTGCGGCGGCGCGCGGCTGGCACTGCTGACCATCACGCTGGCCGACCCCGCCGGCTATGGCCGCATCGTGCGCGGTGCGGGCGGCGCTGTGCAGGGCATCGTCGAGCACAAGGACGCCAGCGCCGCGCAGCGCGGCATCGGCGAGGTCTATACCGGCATCATGGCGGCGCCCACTGCGGCGCTCAAGCGCTGGGTGATGGCGCTGAAGAACGACAACGCGCAGCGCGAGTTCTACCTGACCGACATCGTGGCGATGGCAGTCGCCGAAGGCGTGCCGGTGGTGGCCTCGCCGGCTGCGGACGAGACCGAGGTGCTGGGCGTCAACAGCCCCGCGCAACTGGCCGACCTGGAGCGCCGCTACCAGCGCCGGCAGGCCGATGCGCTGATGGACGCCGGCGTGCGTCTGGCCGACCCTGCGCGGCTGGAGGTGCGCGGCACGCTGGTCTGCGGCGCTGACGTGGAGATCGACGTCAACTGCGTCTTCGAAGGCGAGGTGCAACTCGGCGACGGCGTGCGCATCGGCGCCCATTGCGTGCTGCGCGACGCGCGCATCGCAGCCGGTGCCACCGTGCAGCCCTTCAGCCACATCGACGGCGCGACGGTTGGCAGCGGCTGCCTGATCGGCCCTTTTGCCCGGCTGCGGCCTGGCGCCGCGCTTGGGGCCGACGTGCACATCGGCAACTTCGTCGAGGTGAAGAACGCCACGCTGGCGGCCGGCGCCAAGGCCAACCACCTGGCCTACCTGGGCGACGCCACGGTGGGCGAGCGCGTCAACTTCGGCGCCGGCAGCATCACCGCCAACTACGACGGCGCCAACAAGCACCGCACGGTGATCGGCAACGACGTGCACGTGGGCTCGAACTGCGTGCTCATCGCGCCCATCACGCTGGGCGATGGCGCCACCATCGGCGGCGGCTCCACATTGGGCAAGGACGCGCCGGCCGGGCAGTTGACGGTGGCGCGCGCGAAGCAGGTGTCGCTGGCCGGCTGGCAGCGGCCGAAAAAGGCCGCCAAAGCTTAGAGACAAGGGCGAGAAGCTTGCCGCCGCTTCAGCCCGCCCGCGCCCGCAGCCAGGCGCCGAACTCTGCCGCCGGCATCGGCCGCGCGTCCAGATCGCCCTGCAGTTCGTCGCAACCCTGCTGCTGCATCCACGCGCGCTGCGCCGCCGTCTCCACGCCTTCGGCCACCGTGCGCATGCCCAGGCTGTGCGCCATCTGGATGATGGCCCGCGCAATCGCCGCCGAGCCTGCATCGGCCGGCAGATCCTTGACGAAAGAGCGGTCGATCTTCAGCCTGTCGATCGGCAGGTTCTTGAGGTGCACAAGCGAGGTGTAGCCGGTACCGAAATCATCGACCGCGATGCGCACCCCCATCGCCTTCAGGCGGCGCAACGCCTGCTGCACCGCGGGCATGTCGTCCATCAGCATGCGCTCCGTCAACTCCAGCTCCAGCAGCCGGCCTTCCACGCCTTCCTCCGCCAGCACGCGCTGCACCGATTCCACGAAGCCGGCCGCCTGGAACTGCACGGTGGACAGGTTCACCGCCACCGGCAGCGCAGGCAGCCCGTCGTCGCGCCAGCGGCGGGCCTGGCGCAGCGCCTCGCGCAGCACCCAGTCGCCGATGGGGAGGATCAGCCGGCGTGATTCGGCCACCGGGATGAAGTCGTCCGGGCCGATCAACCCGCGCTCCGGGTGGGCCCAGCGGATGAGCGCTTCGCAACTGACCAGCGCGCCGTCGGCCAGGTTGAACTGCGGCTGGTAGTGCAGCACGAACTCGCGCTCGCGGATGGCCTGCGCAAGACGGCTTTCCATCGCCAGCTCGGCGTAGGCTGCCTCGGCCATCGCCGGCTCGAAGAAGCGGCAGGTGGCGCGGCCCTTCGCCTTGGCGTGGTACATCGCCGTGTCGGCGTGCTTGATCAGGTCGTCGGTGGTGCTGCCGTCGCGCGGGAACATCGCGGCGCCGATGGACGGCGTGACCGAGATCGACGCGCCTTCCAGTTCGACCGGCGCGCCCACCGCGGCCAGCAGCTTGTCGGCCACCTCCAGCACCGCGGCCGGCTGCGGGCCGCCGGCCAGCAGCACCACGAATTCATCACCGCCGAAGCGCGACACCAGGTCGCCGACGCGCAGCGCGTCGGTGATGCGCTGCGCCACCGTCTGCAGCAGCGCATCGCCGGCCAGGTGGCCGAGCGAATCGTTCACGCGCTTGGCGTGCTGCCACCGGCCAGCGCGGCCGGCAGCAACGTTTGCACATGGTCGATGAAGGCGTTGCGGTTGGGCAGGCCGGTGAGCGCGTCGTGGTGCGCCAGATAGTGGATGCGCGAGCGCGCCTCGATGCGGTCACGCAGGTCACGCACGACGGTCATGCGAAGCTGCTCGCCCTGGTATTGCATGGTGCGCACGATGAACTCCACCGGCACGCGCGCGCCGCTGGCATGCAGCAGCGCGGTCTCGTAGGTGATCTCGGCGCCGGCGCCCATCACGCCGCCGACACGCTCGCGCTGGTCGGGCGCCACATGGTCCAGCGCCGGCTGGCCCAGCACCTCGGGCAGCGTGCGGCCGATCAGCGCCAGCAGCGGCGGGTTGGCGTCCGTGACCAGACCGCCCTTATGGAACACGATGCCCTCGGCGCTGGCATGCAGAAACTTGGCCAGCCGCTCCTCGCTGTCGCGCAGCGCCAGTTCGGCGCGCCGGTGGTGGCTGATGTCGGAGATCAGCACGAAGGCGCCCACCGGCTCACCCGCGCCTGTGAGGTGGGGAACGAGAGTCACCTCGATCCAGCGGGCGCGGCCGTCCGCGCCGGGCAACTCGCGCTCGTAAGAGGCGCTCTTGCGCTGGTGCAGCACCGCATCGACCTGCGGCTGGATGCGCCGGCTCGCTTCGTCACCGATGATCTGGCCGAAGGTCAGGCCGATGATCGATTCCTCGTCGCGGCCGAACATGCTGGCGTAGCCGATGTTGGCGAAGCGGCAGGTGAAGCCGGCGCGCTCGTAGTAGGCGATGGCCGCCGGCACGTTGTTGGCCATCAGCTTGAACTGCGCCACCTCGGCGCGCAGCGCGACGATCTCTTCGGCCGGGTCGTGGATGTTCATGGCGGCGGTGCTGGCGCTGGCGGCCCTGTTTCGGCCACGCTGGCGGCCAGGCAGAGGTCTTCCCAGGCGCGCGCCTTGTCGGGCAGGCTGCGCAGCAGGTAGGCAGGATGGTAGGTCACGACCAGCGGCACACACTGGTAGCGGTGCACCTGGCCGCGCAGCCGGCCGATGGGGGCATCGGTGCGCAGCAAGGCCTGCACGGCAAAGCGGCCCATCGCCAGGATGATGCGCGGCTGCACCAGCGCGATCTGGCGCAGCAGGAAGGGCTCGCACTTCAGCATCTCGTCGGGCGCCGGGTTGCGGTTGCGCGGCGGCCTGCACTTCAGCGTGTTGGCGATGTACGCGCGCTGCCCGGGCGGGCCGTCTGCCGCGCGAGAGACGCCCAGCGCATGCAGCATGGCGTCGAGCAACCGGCCCGACGGGCCGACGAAGGGCTCGCCCTCGCGGTCTTCCTGCTCGCCCGGCGCTTCGCCCACCACCATCCAGTGCGCCTGCTGGTGGCCGACGCCGAAGACCGTCTGCGTCCTGCCCTGGTGCAGGCTGCAGGCGGTGCAGGCAGTGACGGCGCCGCGCAGTGGCTCCCATCCGAGTCCGGCGGTGGCTGCGGCCGGGGCCGCGGTTGCGGTTGCGGTTGCGGTTGCGGTTGCGGTTGCGGTTGCGGTTGCGGTTG
>CAXTHW010000037.1:0-53513 GCA_964244245.1 uncultured Rubrivivax sp.
GCGACAAGAACATGCCCGGCGGCATGATGGGCATGCTGCGCGCCAACGTGCCGGCGATCTACGTCTATGGCGGCACCATCCTGCCCGGCCGCTACAAGGGGCAGGACCTGAACATCGTCAGCGTCTTCGAGGCGGTGGGCCAGTTCAGCGCCGGCAACATGAGCGAAGAAGACTTCTGCCAGATCGAGCGGCGTGCCATCCCGGGCAGTGGGTCGTGCGGCGGCATGTACACGGCCAACACGATGTCGTCCGCTTTCGAGGCGCTGGGCATGAGCCTGCCGTTCACGTCCACCCTGGCCAACGTCGAAGACCCGATCGTCGCGCACACGCGGGCAGCAGCACGGGCGCTGGTGGATGCCGTGAAGGCCGACCTCAAACCGCGCGACATCGTCACCCGCAAGGCCATCGAGAACGCGGTGGCAGTGATCATGGCCACCGGCGGCTCGACCAACGCGGTGCTGCACTTCCTGGCCATCGCGCACGCTGCCGAGGTGGCGTGGAGCATCGACGACTTCGAGCGCATGCGGCGCAAGGTGCCGGTGCTGTGCGACCTCAAGCCCAGCGGCAAGTACCTGGCCGTCGATCTGCACCGCGCAGGCGGCATTCCGCAGGTGATGAAGTTGCTGCTCGACGCCGGCCTGCTGCACGGCGACTGCATCACCATCACCGGCAAGACGGTGGCAGAGAACCTGGCCGACGTGCCCGCGCTGCGCGCCGACCAGGACGTGATCCGCCCCATCGCCCGGCCGATGTACGACAGCGGCCACCTTGCCATTCTGAAAGGCAACCTGGCGCCGGAGGGCTGCGTGGCCAAGATCACCGGGCTAAAGAATCCCGTGATCACCGGCCCGGCGCGGGTGTTCGACGACGAGCAGTCGGCGCTGGCGGCCATCATGGCCAAGCAGATCGTGCCGGGCGACGTGATGGTGCTGCGCTACCTGGGCCCCAAGGGCGGGCCTGGGATGCCGGAGATGCTGGCACCCACCGGAGCGCTCATCGGCCAGGGGCTGGGCGAAAGCGTGGGGCTGATCACCGACGGTCGCTTCTCGGGCGGCACCTGGGGCATGGTGGTGGGCCATGTGGCACCCGAAGCGCACGAAGGCGGCCTGATCGCGCTGGTGCACGAAGGCGACGCCATCACCATCGACGCGCACCGATTGCTGCTGCAACTGGACGTGGACGACGCCGAGATCGCGCGCCGCCGCGCCCTTTGGCAGCAGCCGGCGGCGCGCTACACGCGCGGCGTGCTCGGCAAGTTCGCCCGCAACACCTGCAGCGCAAGCCGCGGCGCCGTGCTCGACCCTGATTAGTTTTGTGGGCGTCAACGCCCATCCTTCGTGCGCGCCAGGCGGCCTCTGCGGGCATACTCGTTGCGACGAAGGGAGCCTGCGATGTGCCCGACACTGATCCTCGTGTGCGCCGCATTGCTGGCGCTCCACCCGGCTGCGTCGGCAGCGGAATGCGACCGCAAAGACTGCACGAAAGGCCAGAACCATCTGGCCGAAACCTTCGAATCGGCGCAGGGCACCGACAACCCGTTCGAGGCGCTGGTCGAGCCCGGCAACCTGCTCGACCCCGACTTCTGGAATGTCTATGGCCTGCCGCAACTCTGGGGCAGAAAATCAGGGCGCGTCATCGTCGGGCCAGACCATGGAACGGCGTTGTGGATGCGGCGCGACGAGCACGAAAGCCCCACCGGCTACCACTTCACGGCGTCGCTGCTGGTGGCCATCGACGGAGTGACGGAAGGCAAGGCGATCACGCTGTTCATCAGCAAGCCGGCCGACTGGTCCGGCTCGCTGGCGTGCTGGCGGTTGTATTTTCACAAGCTCGATGGGGTGCTGAGCTTGGTGCTGGTGCTCGGCTTGAACACCGCCACCAACAACAAGTCGGCCGCCTCGTACATGGTCCCGATCTCGACCAACGAGGCCTACGACGTGAGCGTCACCTACGACACCTGGCGCCGCTTCTATCTGTGGTCGGTCAACGGGCGGGTGCTGGCGGCGGCGCGGATGCCGGCGGACTACCCGCTGATCGGCACCAAGATCATCGGCTCGTCCGGGTCGTCCGATGGGCGCAACTCGGTGTTCGTGGTGGACAACGTGCGCTGGTACGAGTTGCCGAAGTGATGCGGCACGACGTTGCGCTGGCCAATCGCTAAAGCTTGGGGTCGCGTTTCGGCGCGTCGGCGGGCGGCGCGGCGCCCTTCTTCGGCGCAGCGGATGCCGGCTTGGCGCGTTGCGCCGGGTCGCGCATCACGCGCACACGCTTGGCTTGCTGCACGTCCAGGCCCAGCGCCTTCATGTCGCGCTCCCGGCGGGCGATCTTGCGCGCCTCCATCTTGTCCACGGCGCGCCGCTGGGTGAAGCCCAGCGCGTCGGCCAGCGTCCACCAGGCCGCCGCCAGCACGAAGGGCAACACCACCCAGCCCCAGTGCAGTTGCCCCAGCGTCCCGATGTCTGCCCACCACAAGCCCAGCAGCACCAGGCCGCCGACGAGAAACCACATGCTTGAACCTTCGGGCAGCGTGGCGCCGCCCTGCACCGCACCACTGTAGCCGAAGCCCGTGTCTGGTGGCCCGTCAGTTGGCCCGTCAGTTGGCCTGTGCCAGTTGCTCCAGGATGGCCGGGTTTTCCAGCGTCGATGTGTCCTGCGTGATCGCCTCGCCCTTGGCGATGGAGCGCAGCAAACGCCGCATGATCTTGCCCGAGCGCGTCTTGGGCAGGTTGTCGCCGAAGCGGATGTCCTTGGGCTTGGCGATCGGGCCGATCTCCTTGGCAACCCAGTTGCGCAGTTCGGCGGCGATCTTCTTTGCCTCGTCGCCGGTCGGCCGCGCGCGCTTGAGCACCACGAACGCACAGATGGCTTCGCCGGTGGTGTCGTCGGGCCGGCCCACCACCGCCGCCTCGGCCACCAGCGCGGTGTGGCTGACCAGCGCCGATTCGATCTCCATCGTGCCCATGCGGTGGCCGCTGACGTTCAGCACGTCGTCGATGCGGCCGGTGATGGTGAAGTAGCCGGTGGCGGCGTCGCGGATGGCGCCGTCGCCGGCCAGGTAGTACAGGCCGTGGCTCTGGAAATCCTGCGGGTAGTAGCTCTTCCTGAAGCGCTCCGGGTCACCCCAGATGGTGCGGATCATGCTGGGCCAGGGCTTCTTGACGACGAGGATGCCGCCCTGCCCGTTGGGCACGTCCTTGCCCGTCTCGTCCACCACCGCGGCGATGATGCCGGGGAAGGGCAGCGTGCACGAGCCTGGCACCAGCGTGGTGGCGCCTGGCAGCGGCGTGATCATGTGGCCGCCGGTCTCCGTCTGCCAGAAGGTATCGACGATGGGGCAGCGGCCGCCGCCGACATGCTTGTGGTACCACTCCCAGGCGGCAGGGTTGATGGGCTCGCCCACCGAACCCAGGATGCGCAGGCTGGACAGGTCATAGCTCTTCGGGTGCACGGCGTCGTTCGCCTCGGCCGCCTTGATGAGCGAGCGGATGGCAGTGGGCGCGGTGTAGAAGATGCTGACCTTGTGGTCCTGGATCATCTTCCAGAAGCGCCCGGCGTCCGGGTGGGTGGGCACGCCTTCGAACACGACTTCGGTGCCGCCCAGCGCCAGCGGCCCGTAGGTGATGTAGGTGTGGCCGGTGACCCAGCCGATGTCGGCCGTGCACCAGAACACGTCGTCCTGCTTGAGGTCGAAAGTCCACTGTGTCGTCAGCGCCGCGTGCAGCAGATAACCGCCGGTGCTGTGCTGCACGCCCTTGGGCTTGCCGGTGGAGCCGCTGGTGTACAGCAGGAACAGCGGATGCTCGGCGCCCACCCATTCTGGCTCGCAGGTGTCGGCCTGCTCGGCCAGCAGGGCGCCCAGCCAGACGTCGCGCGCCGGGTCGAAAGCGATGGCGCCGCCGGTGCGCCGGTGCACGACGACCTTGCGCACGCTGTCGCAGCCGCCCAGCGCGATGGCGTCATCGACGATGCTCTTCAGCGGCAGTTGCTTGCCGCCGCGCACCTGCTGGTCGGCGGTGATCACGGCCACGGCGCCGGTGTCCTCGATGCGGTCGCGCAGGCTTTGCGCCGAAAAGCCGCCGAACACCACCGAATGCGTGGCACCCAGCCGCGCGCAGGCCTGCATCGCGGCGATGCCTTCGATCCCCATCGACATGTAGATGATGACGCGGTCGCCCTTGGCCACACCCAGCGACTTCAACCCGTTGGCCATGCGGCAGACCAGGGCCAGCAACTGGCTGTAGCTGGTGGTGCTGACCTCGCCGCCGTCCTGCTCCAGGATGATGGCGGTCTTGTCGCCCAGCCCGCGCTCGACGTTGCGGTCCAGGCAGTTGTGGCTGGCGTTCAGCGTGCCGTCCTCGAACCACTTGAAGAAGGGTGCATCGGCATCATTGAGCACCCGGGTGAACGGTGTCTTCCAGCTCAGCAGTTCGCGCGCCTGGCGCGCCCAGAAGCCGGTGTAGTCGGCCTCGGCGGCGGCGCACAAGGCCTCGTAGGCGGCCATGCCGGAGACGGCAGCGCCGGCCACCAGGCCGGCCGGCGGCGGGTACAGCGGATACTCGGTGGGGGCGTTGGCGCTGGACATGGGCGGGTCTCCTGTCGTTGTGGTGTGGCGGGCTTCGAAGCGCCGGGCACTTGGCGGCACGGTACGGCCAGGCTCTTACGAAGCGCTGACTCTCTACAATTTACGCCTTTGCGCGACTCACCCTCTGGCGCTCATCAGCGCTCACCAGCGCTTACCAGCGCTCACCAGAGCCACCCGCGCACCCCAGCGCCCTCAAGCCCACCATGACGCCGGACACAGCCAGAACCCCCAAGCCTCTCGGCCCCATTGCACGCGTGATCTTCGCCAGCCGCTGGCTGCAACTGCCGCTGTACCTGGGCCTCATCCTGGCGCAGGGGGTGTATGTCTTCCACTTCTGGGTCGAGCTGGTGCACCTGATCCAGGCCGCCTTCGGCGACGCAGACGCGCTGGCCAAGCTCGTCACCAGCATGGGCTACAAGACCGGCGCGCCGGTGGTGGCGCTGAACGAGACGCTGATCATGCTGGTGGTGCTGGCACTCATCGACGTGGTGATGATCTCCAACCTGCTGATCATGGTGATCGTCGGCGGCTACGAGACCTTCGTCTCACGCCTGGACCTGGACGGCCACCCAGACCAGCCCGAGTGGCTGAGCCATGTCAACGCCTCGGTGCTGAAGGTCAAGCTGGCCACCGCCATCATCGGCATCAGCTCGATCCACTTGCTCAAGACCTTCATCAACGCAGAGAACTACAGCGACAAGCTGCTGATGTGGCAGACGCTGATCCACCTCGCCTTCCTGTTCTCGGCGCTGGCCATCGCGCTGGCCGACCGCGTGATGCCGTCAGGCCATTCACCCAAGGACCATTGATCTTGACCAAGATTGCCCAGAACGACCTGATCGAATCGGTGGCCGCTGCGCTGCAGTACATCAGCGTCTATCACCCGGCCGACTACATCGCCCACCTGTCGCGCGCCTACGAGCGCGAGGCCTCGCCGGCGGCGAAAGACGCCATCGCGCAGATCCTCACCAACTCGCGCATGTGCGCCGAAGGCCGGCGGCCCATCTGCCAGGACACCGGCATCGTCAACGTGTTCCTGAAGATCGGCATGGACGTGCGCTTCGAGGGCTTCAGCGGCTCGATCGAAGACGCCGTCAACGAGGGCGTGCGCCGCGCCTATCTCGACCCCGACAACAAGCTGCGCGGCTCGATCCTTTCCGACCCGCAGTTCGAACGCAGGAACACGAAGGACAACACGCCAGCCGTCATCCACATGACCGTGGTGCCCGGCAACACGCTGGACGTGCAGGTGGCGGCCAAGGGCGGCGGCTCCGAGAACAAGAGCAAGTTCGTGATGATGAACCCGAGCGACAGCCTGGTGGACTGGGTGCTGAAGACGGTGCCGACGATGGGCGCCGGCTGGTGCCCGCCGGGCATGCTGGGCATCGGCATCGGCGGCACGGCAGAGAAGGCCATGCTGATGGCCAAGGAGGTGTTGATGGACGACATCGACATGTTCGACCTGCTGGCCCGCGGCCCGGCCGACAAGACCGAGGCACTGCGCATCGAGCTGTACGAGAAGATCAACGCACTGGGCATCGGCGCGCAGGGGCTGGGCGGCCTGACCACGGTGCTGGACGTGAAGATCGCGATGTACCCCACGCATGCGGCCAGCAAGCCGGTGGCCATGATCCCCAACTGCGCCGCCACCCGCCACGCGCACTTCGTGCTGGATGGCTCGGGGCCGGTGTACCTCGATCCGCCGAGCCTGGACCTCTGGCCCGCGGTGCACTGGCAACCCGACTACGACAAGAGCCGCAAGGTCGATCTGGACACGCTGACGCGCGAGCAGGTGGCCGCCTGGAAGCCGGGCGACACCTTGCTGCTGTCCGGCAAGATGCTCACCGGCCGCGACGCAGCGCACAAGCGCATCCAGGAGATGCTGGCGCGCGGCGAGGCGCTGCCGGTGGACTTCAACAACCGCGTCATCTACTACGTGGGCCCGGTGGACCCGGTGCGCGACGAAGTGGTCGGCCCCGCCGGCCCCACCACCGCCACCCGGATGGACAAGTTCACCGAGATGATGCTGGCGCAGACCGGGCTGATCAGCATGATCGGCAAGGCCGAGCGCGGGCCAGTGGCCATCGAGGCCATCCGCAAGCACAAGAGCGCCTACCTGATGGCCGTCGGCGGCGCCGCCTACCTGGTGGCCAAGGCGATCAAGCGCGCCCGCGTCGTCGGCTTTGCCGACCTCGGCATGGAGGCCATCTACGAGTTCGATGTGAAAGACATGCCGGTGACGGTGGCGGTGGATTCGCAGGGCACCAGCGTGCACGACACCGGCCCCAAGGAATGGCAGGCGAAGATCGGCAACATCCCGGTCGTGACCGCCTGAAGGCCGGTGGCGCAGCGTTTCGAGGTCCACCCGCAGAACCCGCAGCCGCGGCTGCTCCGGCAGGCGGCGCAGATCCTGCAAGAAGGCGGCATCGCGGCGGTGCCCACCGACTCCAGCTATGCACTGGTCTGCCGGCTCGACGACAAGGCGGCGGCGGAGAACTTGCGCCGCCTGCGGCAGGTGGATGACAAGCACCACCTCACGCTGCTCTGCCGCGACCTGTCCGAGCTGGCCAGCCATGCGCGCGTGGACAACCGCCAGTACCGGCTGCTGAAGCTGGGCACGCCGGGGCCTTACACCTTCATCCTCGAAGCCACCAAGGAGGTGCCGCGCAGGGTGTCGCACCCGTCGCGCCGCACCATCGGCCTGCGTGTGCCAGACCACAAGGTGACGCAGGCCTTGCTGGAAGCCTTCGGCCAGCCGCTGCTGGCCACCACCTTGATCCCGCCCGGCGAAAGCGAGCCGCTGAACGACGCAGACGACATCTGCGCCCGCTACGGCACGCTGCTGCAGGCCGTGGTGGACGCAGGCGCCTGCCCGATGCAGCCCACCACGGTGGTGGACTTCAGCGGCGCCGAGCCGCTGCTGGTGCGCCAGGGCCGCGGCGAGCTGTCGCGCCTGGGCATGTAGCCTGGGGCCGGGCCTTCACAGCGCGGCCGTCACCACCAGTTCCACCTTCCAGCCGGGCCGCGCCAGCGCGGCCTGCACGGTGGCGCGCGGTGGCGCGTGCCCCGGCGGCACCCAGGCGTCCCAGACGGCGTTCATCGCCGCAAAGTCGGCCAGGTCGGCAAGGAAAACCTGGCACATCAGGATCTTGGCCTTGCTGGTGCCGGCGCGCGACAACAGCGCATCGACGCAGCCCAGCACCTGCCGCATCTGGCCGCTGATGTCCTGCTCGCAATCGGCGGCCACCTGTCCCGCGAGATAACACACGCCGTTGTGCACCGCCATCTCGGACAAGCGCGTGCCGACGTCGAAACGCTGAACCATCACTTGGGCCCTTTCCTGTGTCCGTGCGGATAGGTGGCGGCGCGCGGCGCGGCCGCCGGTGTCTTCTGGCCCAGCCGGGACTCCGTGCCCGCGAGCAGCTTGCGGATGTTGCCTGCGTGCCGCCAGACCAGCAGCAGGCCCATGGCGACGATGGCCAGCAAAGAAGGCTCGACGCCCCAGATCAGCGCCTGGTAGAAAGGCGCGAACACCGCAGCCACCAGCGACGCCAGCGAGGCATAGCGGAAGAACGCCGCGATGATCAGCCACGACAACAGCACCGCCAGCCCGAGGCCCGGGTTCAGCCCCAGCAGCACGCCGGCAGCAGTGGCCACACCCTTGCCGCCCTGGAAGCGGAAGAACACCGGCCACAGGTGGCCCACGAAGGCCGCCAGCCCCACGAAGGCCGCCGCCGTCTCGCCCAGGCCGAAGCGCGCGCCGAAGACGAGCACCAGCACCACCGGCACATAGCCCTTGAGCGCGTCGAACGCCAGCGTGAGCACGGCCGCCACGCGGTTGCCGGAGCGCAGCACGTTGGTGGCGCCCGGGTTCTTGGAGCCGTAGCTGCGCGGGTCTTGCAAGCCCATCAGCCGGCTGACGATGACCGCGAAGGACAGCGAGCCGACGAGGTAGGCGCCCAGCACCGCAATGATCCAGAACGCATTCATGGACCAAAGTTTACGTCCGCAACCAACCCTGGCGCAGCGGCCGGGCGGCGCATGAATCAGAATAGCTCCAGAGGAAACCGACCTCGCCACAGCCGCAACAAAAGCAAGCAGCCATGCAGAGGAATTCGATCACCACCGCACAGGCCGCCGAGCGCTTGGGCGTCTCGCCGCAGACGGTTCAGAAGTGGGTGGATGCAGGCCACCTGCCGGCCTGGAAGACCATGGGCGGCCACCGCAGGCTGGACGCGGAAGCGGTGGAGCGCATGGTCGTCGAGCGCCAGACCACGGCGCATGGCGTGTCCATCATGCTGGTGGAAGACGACCCCATCACCGCCGCGGTGCTGGAGGCGCAGTTGATGGCCTTGCGCCCGGGCGCAAGGCTGCGCATCTTCGGCGACGGCTTTGCCGCGCTGGTGGACGCCGGCCGCGACGTGCCTGACCTGCTGATCACAGACATCGAGCTGCCCGGGCTGGACGGCGTGGCGATGATCCACAACCTGCGCCGCAACCCCGCGATGCAGAAGATGCGCATCGTGATGGCCACCAGCCACACGGCAGGCGAACTGGCGCGCTTCGGCAGCCTGCCGGACGGCGTGCCCGTGCTGCGCAAACCCGTGACGCCGGAGGCGCTGGCGCAGGCGCTCGCCCCGCCACCCTGAGCGCGCTGCAAAGCTACAACGCGCACGAGACGCTGGCAGCGCCCAGCGCCGCCACCAGCACAGCGGGCGCGATGCCGACCAGAAAGCCGCGCCGGCCTCCGTTGATGTAGATGCGCGGCAGCGCCAGCACGCCGGCTTCCACGTAGAGCGGCATCGTCTTGCGGGTGCCGAAGGGCGAGGTGCCGCCGACCAGATAGCCGCTGTGGCGCTTCGCCACCTCGGGCTTGCAGGGCTCCACCGTCTTGGCGCCGATGGCGCGCGCCAGCGCCTTGGTGCTCACCTGGCGGTCGCCGTGCATCAGCACGATCAGCGGCTGCGCCTTCTCGTCCTGCATCACCAGGGTCTTCACCACAGCGTGCTCCGGCAGGCCAAGCTGCCGCGCCGACTCTGCCGTGCCACCATGTTCGACATAGCTGTACGGGTGCTCGCTGAAGGCGATGCCGGCCTGGCGCAGCCACTGCGTCGCGGGCGTCTGGCTGACGTGTTTGTCCTTCTTCGCCATCGCTGGCGCCACCTACTGTGCCGGGTCACGGCGGCGCCAGCGGATGGCGTCGATGGCGGCCAGCAGGTCGCGTGACAGCGGTGTGCTCCACGCGGCCAGGTTCTCGTCGAGTTGGGCGATGGAGGTGACGCCGATCAGCGTGCTGGCCACGCGCCAGCTCCGGTAGCAGAAGGCCAGCGCCAGCCGGGTGGGCGTCAGCCCGTGCTGGCGTGCGAGTGCGTTGTAGTCTTTGGCGGCGGCCAGTGTCTCGTCGCGCGCCCAGCGCTGAAGCCGCATGCCGGGGAACCGCGCCAGGCGGCCGAGTTCGGGCTGCGCGGAGTCGAGGCCAGGGCCGTCGTACTTTCCCGTCAGCGTGCCGAAGCCCAGCGGCGAATAGGCCAGCAGCGACACGCCGCTGCGGTGCAGCACCTCGTCCAGCCCGTTGTCCAGCGAGCGGTTGACCAGTGCATACGGGTTTTGCACGCTCACCACGCGCGGCAGGCCGTGCTGCTGCGCAATGCGCAGGAACTCGGTGACGCCCCACGGGGTTTCGTTCGACAGGCCGATGTGCCGCACCTTGCCGGCCTGCACCAGCGACGCCAGCGCTTGCAGTTGCGCGTGGATGCTGCTGTAGGGCTTGTCCTTGGCCGGGTCGAAGTACAGCGCGCCGAAGGACGGCGCGTTGCGGTTGGGCCAGTGGATCTGGTAGAGGTCGATCACATCGGTCTGCAGGCGCGCCAGGCTGTCGTTGCAGGCCTGCACGATCTCTGCGGGCTTGAGGTCGTCGCTGCCGTTGCGCACCCAGTCCATGTTGCGCGACGGGCCGGCCACCTTGGTGGCCAGCACCACGCGCTGGCGCAGCCCGGGCTGCTTCGCGAACCAGCGGCCGATGATGGTTTCCGTCGCGCCATAGGTTTCTCGCCGCGTCGGCACTGCGTACATCTCGGCCGTGTCGATGAAGTTGATGCCTTGCGCCAGCGCATGGTCGAGGATGGCGTGGGCATCGCCTTCGCCGACCTGCTCGCCGAAGGTCATGGTGCCGAGGCAGATCTTCGGCACCTGAAGGTCGCTGTGGCCGAGGTGGGTGAACTCCATGCGGTTGTCTTTTGGATGTGGCGCGAGGAAACGAGTGTGCCGCAGGCGGCGGCCGTTCAACCGGCCGTCAAGCCTTTGCCGCGGCTGGCGACGTCTGGCTGAGCGCGCGCTGTTCTTCCTGAAGGCGCAGCACGCGGCGCTGCACCTTGCCGGTGGTGGTCATCGGCAGGCTGGCGATGAACTCGATCTCCTTCGGGTACTCGTAGGGCGCGAGCTGGCCGCGCACATGGTCTTGCAAGGCCTGCACCAGCGCCTGGTCGCCCACGGCGCCGGGGGCCAGCACCACGTAGGCCTTGACGACCGCGCCACGCTCGGCGTCGGGCTTGGGCACCACGGCGGCGTTGGCCACGGCCGGGTGCTTGACCAGGCAGTTCTCGATCTCGCTCGGCCCGATGCGGTAGCCGGCGGCCTTGAAGATGTCGTCGCTGCGGCCCTGGTACCAGAGGTAGCCGTCGGCATCCATCACCGCGGTGTCGCCGGTGCGGCACCAGCTTGCTGCCGGGTCGCCGGTGAACTTGGCGCGCGTCGCGTCCGGGTTGTTCCAGTAGCCCAGGAAGAACACCGGGTCCGGGTCGCCGTGCACGTCCAGCCGGTGCAAGGCCACGTCGCCCGGCGTGCCGCGCGGGCATTCGTCGCCGTTGTCGTCGATCACCGCCACCCGGTGGCCCGGGTACGGCCGGCCCATGCTGCCGGGCCGCGCCGGCCAGGCCGGATGGCTGCGCCCGTCTGCATCCCGGTAGTGGCCGCAGTTGCCGACGATGTAGTTGATCTCGGTCTGGCCGAACATCTCGTTGACGGTGATGTCGAGCGCCTGCCGGCACCAGCCGAACACCGCGTCGCCCACCGCCTCGCCGGCGCTCATCACCGCCTTCAGTTGCAGCCGGTAGCGCTCACGCGGAGCAGGCACCGCCTTCATCATCGCCTTCAGCGCGGTGGGGAAGAGGAAGGTGTGCGTCACGCCATGCCCGGCCATCAGCTCGAAGGCGCGCTCCGGCGTGAAGCGGCCCTGCCAGGCGACGATCTGCTGGCCGAAGTACAGCGTGGGTAGCAAGGCGTCCATCAGGCCGCCGGTCCAGGCCCAGTCGGCCGGGCTCCAAAAGACTGCCGGGGTGTCGAACCAGTTCTGGCTGCAGACGAAGCCGCTCAGGTTGCCGACCAGCGCGCGGTGCGGGATCAACGCGCCCTTGGGCGGGCCGGTGGTGCCGCTGGTGTAGATGAGCACTGCGGCATCGTCGGCCTGCGTGGCAGGGGGGCTGAAGCGTGCCGGCGCGGCGGCCAGTGCGCGGTACCAGTCGATGTCGCCCTGGCCGGCGGCAGCGCCCACGGCCAGCACGCTGCGCAGCGCCGGGCAGGCGGGGCGCGCGCTGCGCAGGTTGGCGATGGCGCTCTCATCGACGATGGCCGCCACCGCGCCGCTGTCCTGCAGGCGGTACTCCAGCGCTTCGGGGCCGAACAGCATCGACAGCGGCACCGCCACCGCGCCCATGCGCACCAGCGCGATGTTGGCCACCGCCGTTTCGGGGCGCTGCGGCAGCACCACGGCCACGCGGTCGCCACGCCGCACGCCCAGGCGCTGCAACGCATGGGACAGCCGTGCAGCCTGCGCGTCGAGCTGGCGGTAGCTCAGCGTGCCGGCCGCTCCCTTGTCGGTCTCCCAGCGCACTGCCGTGCGGTCGCTGTGCGCCCAGCGGGTGCAGCAGGCGTGGCCGATGTTGAAGTCGGCCGGCACCTGCCAGCGGAAGTCGGCGTGCAGGCGTGCGTGGGCGTCGGGCTGGTCCATGGCGGTGGAGCTTAAGGGCGGGGCAATCAAGTTCAACCCGGGGCGGCCGAAATCCTGAGAGAGCGGGCCCACCGCAGCCACCCCACAAGAAGCGAAGCCATGCAAGTCACTGCGTTGTCTGCCGTCAAGCACCGCGTCCGGGTCGGCGAACCGCTGCCGTTCAACGTGCGCAATGCCGATCACACGCTGCTGCTGGCGCGCGGCCAGCACGTCGGCAGCGCGGCGCAGCTCGACGCCCTCTTCGAGCGTGGCGCGCTGGTCGATCTGGCCGAACTGCAAACCGTCCGCGAGCGGCTCGACCAGGTGCCGCGCGAGCAACTGCCCAAGCACTGGTCGTCGTGCATGAACCAGGTCTCGCAGGCTTTGCAGAACGCGCCGGACGGTGCCTTCCGCACCGCGCTGGACGACGCGGCGCAGCCCGTGGTGGCGCTCATCGAGCGCGACCCGGACCTGGCGATCTTCCAGATCCTGCGCCAGGAAGGCGGCGACAGCAGCGCCTATGGCGTGCGGCGCTCGGTGAACAGCGCGATCACCGCCTACCTGGTGGCGCAGCGTCTGGGCTGGGACGGCAACGCCACTGAAAAAGCCTTCAAGGTGGCCCTGACGATGAACATCTCGATGCTGGAGTTGCAGGGCCAGTTGGCAACACAGCGCAACGCACCCAGCGACGCCCAGCGCACCGCCTTGCAGACGCACCCCGCGCGCAGCGTGCAACTGCTTCAGATGGCCGGCATTGCCGACGCAGACTGGCTGCAGGCCGTTGCCCGGCACCACGAGATGGAAGACGGCAGCGGCTACCCCAGCGGCTGCACCGAGGTCGGCGACCTGGCCTCGCTGGCACGCCGGGCCGACGTCTATACCGCCAAGCTGAGCGCACGCTCGCACCGCGATGCGATGTCGGCCGACCTGGCCGGCCGCCAGATGTTCATGGAAGACCCGGGCCACCCGATGACGGCTGCGCTGGTGCGGGAATTCGGCATCTACCCGCCCGGCTGCTACGTGCGGCTGGCTTCGGGCGCGGTGGGCATCGTGGTGGAGCGCGGCGCCACCGTGACGACACCCGTGGTGGCCTGCCTCACCGGCAACGACGGCCTGGGCCTGCCGCTGCCGCGCCGTGTGGACACCGCCAACCGCCAGCATGCGGTGGTGGCCATCGTCGGCGAGCGCAGCATCAACGTGCGCGTCACCGCAGAGCGCCTGCTGGAGCTGACCGACCCGCGCTGAGCAAACCGTGCCGAGCGCTAGCCGGCAAAACGCTGCAACGCCGCGCCGCTGACGCGGCAGATGCGCCACTCCGGCATCACGGTGGCGCCCATCCGCTCGTAGAAGCGGATGGCGTCGGCGTTCCAGTCGAGCACGCTCCACTCGAAGCGGCCACAGCCACGCTCCACCGCCAGCCGCCCCAGGTGCGACAGCAGCGCCTGGCCGACGCCGCCGGCGCGCTGCGCCGGTTGCACGTACAGGTCTTCCAGGTACAGGCCCGGCTGGGCGAGGAAGGTCGAGAAGTTGGTGAAGAAGAGCGCGAAGGCGATCACGCTGCCACCGCGCTCTGCCACCACCGCCTCGGCCACCGGGCGCTGGCCGAACAGATGCGGGTGCAATTTTTCGGGCGTGGTCTGCACCAGGTGGCTGAGATGCTCGAAGGCGGCCAGTTCGCGGATCAGGCCCACGATGGCGGGCACGTCGCGCGGCTCGGCCGCGCGCAACTGGAAGCTGGCGGGTGCGGGTGCGGGTGCGGGCGCGGGCGCGGCTTGGTGTGCGGGTTCACTCATACCGGCATTGTCACGCCCGCTACAGGAGCCGGCAGCGCCCTGCCCTACAGTGCACCGCATGGATGCTGCTGCCGCCGATTCGCCGGTCTATTCCCCGCGCCGCGTTGCCGAGAGCGACTTCGTCGTGCTGCGCGGCCTGCGCTACCACATCAACCGCTGGGGCGACGCCAGCCTGGCCACGCCGCAGCGCCCGCCCCTCGTGATGCTGCACGGCTGGATGGACGTTGGCGCGTCGTTCCAGTTCGTCGTCGATGCGCTGGCCGCGGCAGAGGGCTTCTCCCGGCTGGTGCTGGCGCCCGACTGGCGCGGCTTCGGCCGCACCCAGACGCCGGCTGCCGACTGCTACTGGTTCCCCGACTACCTGGGCGACCTGGATGCCTTGCTCGATCAGGTGGCGCCGGGCAGTGCGGTCGATCTGCTGGGCCACAGCATGGGTGGCAACGTGGCGATGAGCTATGCCGGGCTGCGCCCGCAGCGCGTGCGCCGCCTGATGAACCTCGAAGGCTTCGGCATGCCCGACACGCCGCCCGCGCAGGCGCCAGAGCGCCTGCTGCGCTGGCTGGACGAGCTGAAGACACCCGCCGAGCTGCGCTCCTACGACAGCGTGGAGGGCGTGGCTGCGCGGCTGATGAAGAACAACGCGCTGCTCACGGCCGACAAGGCGGCCTGGCTCGCACCCCATTGGGCACAGCGCCGGGGCGACGGCCGGTGGCACATCCTCGGCGACCCCGCCCACAAACGCGTCAACCCGGTGCTGTACCGCGAAGACGAGGTGTTGCAGTTCTTCAAAAAAATTGAAGCGCCACTGCTTTGGGTGGAAGGAGATCGAAACGAGATGTCACGCTGGTGGGGCCAGCGCTACACGCGGGCCGAATTCGAAGCGCGCCTGGCTGTGGTGGCCGGTGTTCAACGGGTTCTTCTGGCGCCAGCCGGTCACATGCTGCATCACGACCAGCCGGCCGCCTTGGCCCGGGCAATTCGTGCATTCCTAGACGCTGGAACCAGCGAAAGCCCTCCATTCGCGGGGGCCTGAAGACCGTCCAAAGCCTTGTCCGGCGGCAGCGACCCCCCTAAACTGCAGCCAGTCCATCGAGGAGTTCACGTGTCGAAGCATATTTCCAAATTTTTCAAACTGTCCGCTATCGCAACCGCTTTGGTCTGCGCCAGCGCCGCGCAGGCCACCGTGGTGACCTACACCAACCAGGCTGCTTTCCTCAGCGCGCTGGGCACGGCCGTCACCGGCACCGACACCTTCGATGACCTGCTGAGCAATGTCTCCTACGCTGGCCCGCTGTCGCGCACCGCCGGGAGCTACAGCTACACCGCCAGCGCCGGCCCGGCAAGCCCCACGCTGTACGGTGCGGGCGGGGCGTCCGACGCTTGGCTGTCCACCAACGTCGCCACCGATCCCATCACGCTCGACAGCTTTGCCAGCGGCGTCTTCGCGGCCGGCGCGCAATTCTTCGACTCCAACGTGAAGGGCAAGAACCGCATCCTTCCCGGTTCCATCACCGTGACGGCCACCGACGGCAGCGGTTCCACGTCGCAGTTGCTGACCAACCCAACGCCTTCCACCTTCGTGGGCTTCATCTCCACCGGGCAATTGCTGTCGGTGGTGGTGACCGCGGCTTCGCCCTTCGCTGCGCTGCCGGCCTGGCCGACCGTCAACAACCTGACGCTGGCCGTGGCTGCCGTGCCCGAGCCCGAGACCGCGCTGATGCTGCTGGGCGGCCTGAGCGCACTGGGCTTCCTGGCGCGTCGCCGCCGCTCGCAAGCCTGAAGCGGCCCCGGCCCAGCCCCGACGGCGCCTGAGGGCGCCGTTTTTCATGGCGGCGGCGGGCGCTGCTGCGGCGCGTGAGAAAATCGCTGTCACGCACCCACAGGCCCGCCATGGACATCGAACGCATCAACCTGATCGGCACGCTGCTCGCCGACCTCAGCACCCGGACCCAGCAGCTCCGGGGGTATCTTTGACTACGACCGCAAACTGCTGCGGCTGAACGAAGTCAACGCCGCGCTCGAGAATCCGAGCGTCTGGAACGAGCCGAAGCGCGCCCAGGAACTGGGGCGCGAGAAGAAGACGCTGGAAACGGTGGTCGAGACCATCGACCACCTGAACAGCAACCTGGCCGACAACACCGAGCTGTTCGAGATGTCCAAGGCCGACAACGCCTTCGACGACCTGGCCGCCATCGAGGCCGAGGCCCATGCCTTGCGCTCCACCGTCGAGCAGCTCGAGTTCCGCCGCATGTTCAGCAACCCGGCCGACCCGGGCAACTGCTTCGTCGATATCCAGGCCGGCGCGGGCGGCACCGAGGCTTGTGACTGGGCCAGCATGCTGCTGCGCCAGTACCTCAAATACTGCGAGCGCAAGGGTTTCACCACCGAGGTGATGGAAGAAACCGAGGGTGACGTGGCCGGCATCCGCAGCGCCACGCTGAAGATCGAGGGCGACTACGCCTTCGGCCACCTGCGCACGGAAACCGGCGTGCACCGCCTCGTGCGCAAGAGCCCGTTCGACAGCGCCGGTGGCCGCCACACCAGCTTCGCCAGCCTCTTCGTCTATCCCGAGGTGGACGATTCCATCGAGATCGAGATCAACCCGGCCGACGTCCGCGTCGATACCTTCCGTGCCAGCGGCGCAGGCGGCCAGCACATCAACAAGACCGACTCTGCCGTGCGGCTGACGCACCTGCCGACCAACATCGTGGTGCAGTGCCAGAACGACCGGTCGCAGCACCGCAACCGCGACGAAGCCTGGCAGATGCTGCGCTCACGCCTGTACGAGCACGAGATGCGCAAGCAGATGGAAGCGCAGCAGAAGCTGGAAGACACCAAGACCGACGTCGGCTGGGGCCACCAGATCCGCAGCTACGTGCTCGACCAGAGCCGCATCAAGGACTTGCGCACCGGCGTCGAGATCAGCAACACGCAAAAGGTGCTGGACGGCGACCTCGACCCCTTCATCGAGGCCAGCCTGAAGCAAGGTCTTTGAAGCGCCGCGCAGGCACTCGATCCGCCGCCTGACGCCCGCCGGCAGCCACTTGCGGCCACCCGACGCCGGCCCAACCCGACCCCAGAAAGAGACACAAAGACCATGCGTGAAGGCCCGAGCACCGTCATCCGCCGCCAGGACTATGCGGCGCCCGCGTTCTGGATACGTCGCGCCGAGCTGAGCTTCGATCTCGACGCTGCCAAGACCATCGTCGCCAGCAAGCTGCACGTCGAGCGCAACCCGGCCCAGCCGGCGCAGGCGCTGAAGCTGCACGGCGAGCAGCTCACCGTGCTGCGCGTGATGTGCGGCGGCGAGAGCCTGTCGTTCCGCGTCGAGAACGATCTGCTGGTGATCGACAACCCGCCGGCCGCAGACGCCTTCGTGCTCGAAATCCGCAACACCTGCGCGCCCGACAGAAACAGCCAGCTCTCGGGCCTGTACACCAGCGGCGGCGGGTTGTTCACGCAGTGCGAGGCCGAGGGCTTCCGCCGCATCACCTACTTCCTGGACAGGCCCGACGTGATGGCGGTGTTCAGCGTCACGCTGCGCGCCGACAAGGCGAAGTACCCGGTGCTGCTGAGCAACGGCAACCTCGTGCAGCAGGGCGATCTGGACGGCGGCCGTCACTTCGCAACCTGGCACGACCCGTTTCCCAAGCCGAGCTATTTGTTCGCGCTGGTGGCGGCCAACCTGGCCTGCCGCGAACAGCGCGTCACCACGCGCGCCGGCAGCCAGCACCTGCTTCAGGTCTATGTGCGCCCCGGCGACCTGGGCAAGACCGAGCATGCGATGAACTCGTTGATTGCGTCCGTCGTGTGGGACGAGGCGCGCTTCGGCCTGCCGCTCGACCTGGAGCGCTTCATGATCGTCGCGGTCGAAGACTTCAACATGGGCGCGATGGAGAACAAGGGCCTCAACGTCTTCAACACCAAGTACGTGCTGGCCAGCGCCGCCACCGCCACCGACGACGACTTCGCCGGCATCGAGAGCGTGGTCGGCCACGAGTACTTCCACAACTGGACGGGCAACCGCATCACCTGCCGCGACTGGTTCCAGCTTTCGCTGAAAGAGGGCCTCACCGTCTTCCGCGACCAGGAATTCTCGATGGACATGGCGCACAGCGCGTCGGCACGTGCCGTCAAGCGCATCCAGGACGTGCGCAGCCTGCGGGCCTCGCAGTTCCCGGAAGACGCCGGCGCGATGGCCCACCCGGTGCGGCCCGACAGCTACGCGGCCATCGACAACTTCTACACCGCCACCGTCTATGAAAAGGGCGCCGAGGTCGTGCGCATGATGCAGACGCTGGTGGGCCGCGCGGGCTTCGAGCGCGGCATCACGCTGTACTTCCAGCGCCACGACGGCCAGGCCGTCACCTGCGACGACTTTGCGCAGGCCATCGCCGACGCCAACCCAGGCAGCGCGCTGGCCGACAAGCTCGACGCCTTCAAACGCTGGTACGCGCAGGCCGGCACGCCGCAGTTGCAGGCGCGCGGCAGCCACGACGCCGAAGCCCGCCGCTACACCTTGACGTTGTCGCAGCGCGGCCGGGCGGGCCAGGCGCCCTTCGTCGTGCCGGTGCTGGCCGCGCTGCTGTCGCAAGACGGCCAGCCGCTGGCCGCGGAGCGGCTGCTGGTGCTGGACGGCAGCACGCAGAGCTGGACCTTCGACGACGTGGCCAGCGCGCCGGTGCCGTCGCTGCTGCGCGGCTTCTCGGCGCCGGTGGTGCTGGACGACGGCCTCTCCGACGCCGGGCTGCTGACGCTGCTGGCGCACGACAGCGACCCCTTCAACCGCTGGGAAGCCGGGCAGCGCCTGGCGCTGGCGCGCATGCTGGCGGCACTGGACGCGCCCGCGCCGCCGCCGCTGGACGCGCCCTTCATCGCCGCAATGCGCAGCGTGCTGCGCCACGACAGCCTGGACCCGGCGTTCAAGGACCTGGTGCTGACGCTGCCCGGCGAAGGCTACGTGGCCGAGCAACTGGCCCGCTTCGACCCGCAGCGCATCCACGCCGTGCGCGAGCACCTGCGCAGCGCGCTGGCCAGCGCGCTGCATGACGACTGGGTCTGGGCCTTCGACGCCCACCAGGTGCGCGAAGGCTATGCGCCGACACCGCTGCAGTCGGGCCGGCGCGCACTCGCCAACACCGCGCTGGCAATGCTGTGCCTGCACGCCAGTTCCACCGGCGACACCGTCTGGCCCGGCCGCGCCTACCAGCGGCTGAAGGACGCCGGCAACATGACCGACCGCCTGGGCGCGCTGGCCGCGCTGCTGGATGCCAACGCCGAACTGGCCGAGCCGGCGCTGCAGCGCTTCCATGCGCTGGCGGCCGGCGACGCACTCGTCATCGACAAGTGGTTCGCCTGGCAGGCCGGGGCCTGCGAACCCGTCGGCGCTGGGGCCGGCCGCGTCTTCCAGCGCGCCAGGGCCTTGTTGAAGCACCCCGACTTCACGATGAAGAACCCGAACCGCGCGCGCAGCCTGGTGATGACGCTGTGCCGCGACAACCCCGCCGCCTTCCACCGCACAGACGCCGCGGGCTACGTGTTCTGGGCCGACCGGCTGC
This sequence comes from uncultured Rubrivivax sp., assembly GCA_964244245.1. Classification (GTDB taxonomy): domain Bacteria; phylum Pseudomonadota; class Gammaproteobacteria; order Burkholderiales; family Burkholderiaceae_C; genus Rubrivivax. The sequence goes on from CAXTHW010000037.1 coordinate 19,918, forward strand.
TGGAGCTGGACGCGCTGAACCCGCAGATCGCCGCCCGGCTGGCCCGCGCGATGGACCGCTGGAGCGCGCTGGTCGAGCCCTACCGCAGCGCCGCGCGCGAAGCCATCGCCCGCGTGGCTGCCAAGCCCGACCTGAGCGACGACGTGCGCGAGGTCGTCACCCGTGCCCTGGAGTGCGAGCAATGAAGCGCGTCAGCCTGACCCAGTACCTCGTCGAGCAGCAGCGCGAGCATGGCCGCATCCCGAGCCAGCTCCGGCTGCTGATCGAGGTGGTGGCGCGCGCCTGCAAGCACATCGCCATCGCCGTCAATAAAGGCGCCCTGGGCGACGTGCTCGGCAGCGCCGGCAGCGAGAACGTGCAAGGCGAGGTGCAGAAGAAGCTGGACGTCATCAGCAACGCGGTGCTGATCGAGGCCAACGAATGGGGCGGCCACCTGGCGGCGATGGCCAGCGAGGAGATGGACTCGATCCACGTCGTGCCCAACCGCTACCCGCAGGGCGAGTACATGCTGCTCTTCGACCCGCTGGACGGCAGCAGCAACATCGACGTCAACGTCTCCATCGGCACCATCTTCAGCGTGTTGCGCAAAATCGGCCATGCGCCCGGCGTCAGCGAAGACGACTTCCTGCAGCCCGGCAAGCAGCAGGCGGCGGCCGGCTACTGCGTCTATGGCCCGCAGACCATGCTGGTGCTGACGGTGGGCAACGGCGTGGCGATGTTCACGCTCGACCGCGAGACCGGCTCCTGGGTGCTGACGCAGCAGGACGTGCGCATCCCCGCGGACACCCGCGAGTTCGCGATCAACATGTCCAACCAGCGCCACTGGGCGGCGCCGGTCACGCGCTACATCGACGAATGCCTGGCCGGCCAGAGCGGCCCGCGCGGCAAGGACTTCAACATGCGCTGGGTGGCCAGCATGGTGGCCGACGTGCACCGCATCCTGATGCGCGGCGGCGTCTTCCTTTACCCCTGGGACAAACGTGAGCCCGACAAACCCGGCAAACTGCGGCTGATGTACGAAGCCAACCCGATGGCCTTCGTGGTCGAGCAGGCCGGCGGCCTGGCCACCAACGGCCGCGAGCGCATCCTCGACGTGGTGCCAGGCAAGCTGCACGAACGCATCAGCGTGATGCTGGGCTCGAAGAACGAGGTCGAACGCCTGGCCGCATACCACCAGCAGACCGACGCGGAGTGACGCAAGACATGCTTCCCAAATCCCTGGCCCTGGTCGATGACGACATCGACTTCACCGATGCCTTCTCTTCCTACCTGCGCGACCTGGGCATGGAAGTCAGCGTTTTCGGCGACAGCAGCGACCTGCTGGCCAGCGACGCACCCTTCGGCCACGAGTTCTACGTGGTCGATCTGATGCTGCCCGGCGTGGACGGCGACGAGCTGATCCGCATCCTGCGCCGCCGCACCGATGCCGGCGTGCTGGTGGTGTCCGGCAAGGTGGGCGCCTCCACCTTCGAGGCCGTGGTGGAGGCCGGCGCCGACATGTACCTCGAAAAGCCCGTCAGCCTGGAGCAGATCATGCTGGTGATGAAGGCGCTGCACCAGCGCACGGTGCTGCGCGGCCAGCGCGAGCAGGGCTGGGTGGTGGACCTGCGCGCCAGCACCCTGGTGGCGCCGGACGGGGCCAAGGTCGATCTGAGCGACACCGACATCACGGTGATGCGCTGCTTCCTCGACGCAGACGGCGGCATCGTCACGCGCGACACGCTGATCCAGAGCCTGGGCCGCGACGACGCCAACACGCTGGACAACACCTTGCACGCCACCATCTACCGGCTGCGCAGGCGCATCGAAAAGGCGTCTTCCAGCCTGGTGCCGCTGCAGTCCGAGCCGCGCATCGGCTACATCTTCAGGGCGCCGCTGAAGGCGCTGTAGCCACCGTCAGCGCGGCTCCAGACCCTGCGGCAGCGTCAGCGTGAACAGGCTGCCGGCGGGGGTGGATTCCACCGCCACGCTGCCGCCCTGGCGGCGCATCGCGAGTTGCACGATGTACAGCCCCAGGCCCTGGCCCGGCAGGTCCAGCCGGCCCCGCGTGCCGCGTTCGAACAGCCGCTCCAGCAGCTCCGGCGCGATGCCCGGGCCCTGGTCCTGCACCTGCAGCAGCAGCGCGAGCGGGTCGTCGCTGTCCACCACGCGCAAGCGCACCACCGAGCCCGGCGTGGCGTAGGCCAGCGCGTTGTTCAGCAGGTTGCGCAGCGCCAGGCGCATCAGCCCGACGTCCATCGCCGCGGTGCGCACGTCGGCAGGGTGCTCGATCTGTACGCGGGCGCGGCCGGCGGGCGGCAGGTCGCCCAGGCACAGCTCCAGCAGCATCGCAATGTCGGTGTCGCGGCGCGGCGCCGGGCCGCTTTCCACCAGCAGCGTCGAGACGGCGAGCGTGTTGTCCAGCGACGCGGTGATCTGGCGCAGCACGGCGCGCGCGCGTGCCACCCGCTTGGCCGCGCCGACGCCCGCCGACAGCTCGGTGTGCAGTGCGCCATCCACGCCCTGCAGCACGGCCTGCGCGTTGTGCAGGGGCTGGCGCACTTCGTGCGAGATCACGCGCAGCAACTCCTGGCGTTCGTCAGACAAGGCCTTCAGCTCGGCCGCCTGGCGCTCGGCCTGTGCGCCATGCGCGGTGGCCGCTGCCAGCTCTGCGCGCCGGGCGGATTCGAGCCGCTGCGCCTTTTCCATCGCCAGGCCCAGGTAGCCGATGTTGCCCCACAGCGCCGACACCACGCCGGCGAAGAGCAGCACGTAGCGGTCGATGGTGAAGTCGGACGCCGTGGCCTCGCCGCTCTCGCTCAGCAGCACCGCGACGCGCACGATGCCGGTCAGCGCCAGCAGCGCATAGGTCAGCGCCACCATGTTGGCGCTTCGGCTGGCGGTGGCGCGCGCCAGCAGGCGTGCCTCCAGGGCCAGTGCCAGTGACGATGCCGCCAGCACCAGCACGTTGAGAAGCAGCCGCGGCCGGCCGCCCTGCGCGGAAACGGTGGCGTACAGCGCAAAGCCCAGCAGCAGCATCGCCAGCGCGATGTGCAGGTCGCTGCTGCCGGTGCGCTCGTAGCGCAGCGCAGCCCAGCGCAGCGCATAGCCCGCATAGCCGATCAGGCTGGCCACGTGCAGCGACAGCATCAAGGGCACGCTGCCGCGCATGCCGAACAGCAGGTAGGACATGCCCGAGAGCAGCGCACCGCCACACCACAGCCCGGTGCTGACGGGGTCGTGCCGGCCGCGCAGCACCGTCCACACCGCCAGCGGCATCAGGCTGTAGAGCAGCCCGATGTTGAAGATGGTGGTGTACGGGTCCAGCGGCAGGGTCATGCGGTCACGATAGCAGCGGCACCGTGCCGGCCCGCGCGAGAATAGGCCGTCTCCGGCTTCCCGATCGGCATGCATGAACGACAAGAACGACTTCGGCCTCATCGGGCTGGCCGTGATGGGACAGAACCTGGTGCTCAACATCGAGAGCCATGGCTTCACGGTCAGTGTGTTCAACCGCACCTTGGCGGTGACCGAGGACTTCATCGCCCGCCATCCCGGCAAGCGGCTGCTCGGCACGCCGACGCTGCAGGCCTTCGTGGCCAGCCTGTCGGTGCCGCGGCGCGTCATGATCATGGTGAAGGCCGGCGCGCCGGTGGATGCGGTGATCGACCAGTTGCTGCCGCTGCTGGACGCCGACGACATCGTCATCGACGGCGGCAACAGCCTCTACACCGACACCGAAAGACGCGACGCGGCGTTGACCGCGCGCGGGCTGCGCTTCATCGGTGCCGGCGTCTCGGGCGGCGAGGAAGGCGCACGCAAGGGCCCGGCCATCATGCCCGGCGGGCCGGCGTCCAGTTGGCAGGCGGTGCAGCCGATCTTCGAGGCCATCGCGGCCAAGGTCGATGGTGAGCCCTGCGTCGCCCACATCGGCCCGGGCGGCGCCGGGCATTACGTGAAGATGGTGCACAACGGCATCGAGTACGGCGACATGCAGCTCATCTGCGAAGCCTATGCGCTGCTGAAAGCCGCCGGCTTCAGCAGCGCCGAGATGGCCACCATCTTCGAGCGCTGGAACGAAGGCGCGCTGCAGAGCTACCTGATCCAGATCACCGCGAAGGCGCTGGCCCAGACAGACCCGGAGACCGGCCAGCCGCTGGTCGAGCTGATCCTCGACAAGGCGGGCCAGAAGGGCACCGGCCAGTGGACGCTGGTCAACGCGGCGGAGAACGCAGTCGTCATCAGCACCATCAACGCGGCGGTCGAGGCGCGCGTGCTGTCGTCGCAGAAGGCCCAGCGCGTGGCGGCCAGCGCGCTGTTGCAGGGGCCGGCGCCCGATCTCGGCGCGGCCAAAGCCACGCTGGTGGACAAGGTGCACGACGCGCTGTATGCGTCCAAGGTGATCAGCTACGCGCAGGGGCTGGACCTGATGAAGACGATGAGCGAGAAGAAGGCCTGGTCGCTGGACCTGGGGCGTATTGCGGCGCTGTGGCGGGGCGGGTGCATCATCCGCGCGCGCTTCCTCAACCGCATCACCGAGGCCTACCGCGCCGACACCACGCTGAGCAACCTGATGCTGGCGCCCTTCTTCCAGGACCTGCTCAACCGCACGCAGCAGCCCTGGCGCGAGGTGGTGGCGCTGGCGGTGGGCCAGGGCATCCCGGTGCCGGCCTTCAGCGCGTCGCTCGCCTACTACGACAGCTTCCGCAGTGCGCGGCTGCCGGCCAACCTGTTGCAGGCGCAGCGCGACTTCTTCGGCGCCCACACCTACGAGCGCACCGACAAGCCCGCGGGCCAGGCCTTCCACACCGAATGGCCCGAGGTGATCGGGTGACGCCGCCGGCCGCTCCGCGCAGCCACCTGAAGCGTGGCGACCTGCGCGGCGCCAGCCGGCTGGCCATCACCGCCACGCTGGGGCTGACCGATCTGGTCGAGAACCTGCACCACAACATTTTGCGCACGCCGCTGCCGCTGGGCCAGGCCACGCAGCAGCCCACCGGCGGCATCACCGGCCTGGTGTACCGCAGCATCCGCGGCGTCACGCGGCTGGTGGGCGGCAGCCTCGATGCGCTGCTGGCGCAGACAGACAAGCTGCTGGCGCCCGGCGCCGCGCTGCCCTCGGCGGAGCGCGAGGCCGTGCTGGCGGCGCTGAACGGCGTGCTCGGCGACCACCTCGCGGCCACGGGCAACCCGTTGGCCACGCCCATGCAACTCTGGCAGGGCGGCGCGCCGCTGGCCGAGCCGCCAGCGCCCGGCAGCGCCGTGCTGCTGATGGTGCACGGCCTGTGCATGCACCCGCTGCAATGGCGGCGCCAGGGCCACGACCACGGCGCCGCGCTGGCGGCCGAAGGCGGCCTGCTTCCCCTGTATCTGCACTACAACAGCGGCCTGCCGGTGGCTGCCAACGGCCGCCTGCTGGCCGACCGACTGCAGGCGCTGCGGCCGATCCGTCTGGTCATCCTGGCACACAGCATGGGCGGGCTGGTGGCGCGCAGCGCCGTGCACCACGCACGGCAGGCCGGCCACGGCTGGCCCGCGCAGTTGCAGAGCATCGCCTTCCTCGGCACGCCGCACCATGGCGCGCCGCTGGAGCGCGGCGGCCACTGGATCGACCTGCTGCTGGGCGCCAGCCCCTACAGCGCCGCCTTCGCCCGCCTCACGCTGCTGCGCAGCGCCGGCATCACCGACCTGCGCCACGGCCACCTGCTTGACGACGCCAGCCCGGTGCCGCTGCCCGACGGCGTGGCCTGCTTTGCCGTGGCCGGCGCGCTGGGCCAGCAGCCGGGCACGCTGAAGCAGGCGCTGCTGGGCGACGGCCTGGTGCCGCTGGCCAGCGCGCTGGGCCAGCACAAGCAGGCCGCGCGCCGCCTGCGCTTTGCGCCGGACGGGCAATGGACGGCCCAGGGCGTCGGCCACCTCGACCTGCTGTCCAGCCCCGAGGTGCTGGCCCGGTTGCGCGGCTGGCTGCTGGCGGCCGGCTGAAGCCGGCGGGCTGCGTCCGGCCCGCCGCGGCAGGCGTTTCACGACAGCCGCGGCCGCTTCATCGCGCCAAGCTGGCGACCGGCGGGGCGGCTTTCTACAGTGGCTCCCACGGCGGCACAGCGCAGCCGCCCAACCAGGAGCCCACCATGATCCGTTTGCCCGCCCCGGCCGCCCGCTTCGTGCGCGCCCTCGCCTTCTGTGCGCCGCTGGCCTGCGCCAGCGCGGCGCAGGCCTTCGACCTGACGGTGGAGGTGCTCAACGTGCGCTCGCCGCAGGGCACGGTGGATGTGGCCGTCTTCTCCAGCGCCGAAAGCTGGCTCAAGACTGCCCAGGCGGTGCAGGTGCAGCGCACCGCGGCGGCGGAGAAGACCGTCATCGTGCTGCGCGACCTGCCTGCCGGCAGCTATGCCGTCTCGATGTTCCACGACGAGAACGGCAACGGAAAGATGGACACCAACGTGGTGGGTTTCCCCACCGAGCGCTATGGCTTCAGCCGCGACGCGATGGGCCGCATGGGCCCGCCGGCCTTTGCCGACGCCGCCATCGAGCTGCAGCGCGACACCACCATCACCGTCACCCTGCGCTGAAAGGAAGACACCATGGACCGCCGCGATTTCTGCCGCAGCCTGGCCGGCGCCGCCAGCGCAGCCAGCGCCTTCAGCTTCGGCGCCCGCGCCGCCGGCACCGGTAGTGACCCGGTGCAGGCCGCCTTCGAGTCGCAACGTGCGGCCAACCCGTGGACGCTGGGCTATGTCGGCCTGCAGGCCGACGTGGACCCGATGCCGCTGCTGCTGCTCGGCCGCCTGCCTGCCGAGCTGCGCGGCAGCTTCTACCGCATCGGCCCCGCGCGCCACGCGCTGGGCAGCATGCGCTACCACCACACCTTCGACGGCGACGGCATGCTGCAGCGCTACACCTTGCGCAGCGGCGGCATCAGCCACCAGGGCCGCTTCGTGCGGACCGACAAGTTTGTCGCCGACAGCAAGGCCGGCCGCCCGGTGCGCGTGGCTTTCGGCACCAACCCGCCCGGCGCAGAGCCGCTGACGTCGGCCGATGCGATCAACGTCGCCAACACCAGCATCGTGCAGCACGGCGGTGAACTGCTCGCGCTGTGGGAAGGCGGCTCGGCCACCCGGATGGACCCGCAGACGCTGGGTACCCGCGGCATCAAGAACTGGTCTGCCGACTATGCGGGCATGCCGTTCTCGGCGCACCCCAAGGTCGAGCCCGGCGGCACGCTGTGGAACTTCGGCGTGTCCAGTTTGCAGGGCCTGCTGTCGATCTACCGCATCGACGCCGGCGGCGCCCTGGTCAGCGCCAGCACCATCAGCGTGCCGCAGATGACGATGGTGCACGACTTTGCGGTGACCGAACGCCACCTCGTCTTCCTGTTGCCGCCGCTGGTCTTCGACGCCGAACGCATCCGCGCCGGGGAAACGTTTCTCGACAGCCATGTCTGGCGGCCAGAACTTGGCATGCGCGTCCTGGTGCTGCCGAAAGACCAGCCTGACCGCCCGCAATGGTTCGACCTGCCGGCCGGATTCGTCTTCCACGTCGGCAACGCCTGGGAGGATGCAGGCGGCACCATCCGGCTGGACTACGTGCGCTCGGCCGATGCGCGCTATGCCACCAGCGGGCTGAAGGACATCATGCAAGGCCGCCACGCAGCGCCCGAGCAGGCGGAGATCGCGCTGGTCGAACTCGACACCCGCAGTGGCCGCGCCCGGCAGACGCTGCTGCCGCTGCAGGCCGAATTTCCGCGGGTGGACCCGCGCCATGTCGGCCGCCGCTACGAGCAGGTCTTCGTCGCCCTCCGGCCGGCCCAGATGCAGCAGCGCCCGGGCTTCGACAGCGTGCTGCGGCTGGACATCGGCAGCGGCCGGATGGACCGCTACAGCTACGGCGCCGACGTGATGGTCGAAGAGCATCTCTTCGTGCCCAGAGCGGGCAGCCGCGCGGAAGGTGACGGCTGGCTGCTGGGCACCGCACTCGACCTGAAGAAGCAGCAGATGCTGTTTTCGGTGTTCGACGCGCAGCACCTGTCCGACGGGCCCGTGGCGCAGGGCGCGCTGCCGCGGGTGATGCCGCTCGGCCTGCATGGCAACTTCGTGGCGGCGTCCTGAGCCGGTAACACTCTCCCCCCCTCGAAACACACTTGCTCACTTCTGGGGCGCCGGGAGACAATCTCACCGCGGGTCCTGGTTGCGCTTGACGAAGCCTTTGCGGCACCGCCGACAGCGAAGGAAGCAAGCAGCTCAATAGCTTGCATCGACACAGGCCCAGCGTGCCCGAGGCTCTTGCAGATGACCGGGCGTTGGCACGATGGCTGCTTTCAATCAGCTACAAACGCGGCAGGGGGGTTTGCAATGAAGGTCCAGGTTCGGCGGCTCTTGAACAAGGCGCGCATGACCGCGCAGGTGTTCGATGTCTATCACGCGTGCATGCACATGCTCGAATTCAACGTGCACCGCGAAAACCGGCGCTTCACCACACAGTGGGCGGCAGACATGCTGCCGTTGCCGCCGCCGAAGCTGATCTTTCGTGTGACCGGCCAATACAAGGTCGAACCCTTTCTGGAAAACGGCCTTCTCGGCGTCGAGTGCATCAAGGCCGCCCTGGCCAAGAACGGGCTGGCCATCGAAGATTTCAGATCCATCCTCGATTTCGGCTGCGGCTGCGGCCGCATCATGCGCCACTGGCGCACCGATCCACGCACGCAGTTCTACGGCACCGACTACAACGCCGCACTCATCGACTGGTGTCGCAGTGCATTGGCGCCTGCGCAGTTCTCCGTCAATTCGCTGCACGGCAAACTCGATTACGAGGACGAGCAATTCGATTTCATCTACACCATTTCGGTCTTCACGCACCTCGATGCGGCAGACCAGCAACTGTGGATGGACGAATTGTTTCGTGTCCTCAAGCCTGGCGGCTTCATTTATCTGACCGTCCACGGGTTCCGCGAAAGCAAGATGACGCCCGAGGAACGCCAGCGTTTCGATTCCGGCGACCACGTCGTGATCGGCGAGCAATTCACCGGCCACAACGCGTGCATGGTGTTTTCGCCGGAAGCCTACGTGCGCAATGTGCTGGCCAAGAAATTCATCATCGCCGACTTCATTCCCGTCGGCGCCAAGGATGCCGGGCAGGATGTCTATCTGCTGAGAAAGCCGCTGCTGTCTTGATGCAGCGCAGTCAGGCCGGCAAGGCCTCGCCGCCTGGCGAGGCGAGATGCTTTGCCAGATTGTCCCGGTAGATCGACAGGCTGAAATTGGCCCGCACGAATTCTGCGCTGCGGGCGCCCAGCGCCTCGCGCCAAACGTCGTCGTTCAGAATCCTGCCGATGGCGTCGCCGATGGCGCGGGCGTCCCGCGCGACGAGAAGGCCGGTCTCCTCGTGGCGCACCGACTCCCGGTAGCCGCCTTCGCGCACTGCGACCACCGGCGTTCCGCACGACATGGCTTCCAGCGGCACCAGCCCGAATGGCTCCAGCACACTGGCGCACACCACGATCTTGGCGCGGTTGTAGAGGCTGACGAGTTCGCTTTCGCTCACGCCCACCAGAATGGACAACTCCACGCCGAGCCCGTTTGCGAGTTTCTCCAGGCGCGAACGTTCAGCGCGCGCTTCTGCCCGGTCGGCCACGATGACCAGCCGCGGCCGCTGCGCCAGCGCAACATGGTGCAGCGCGCGAATCACGTGGTCATGGCCCTTCATCGGATTCACCGCGCCGACACTCAAGACCATGTGCTCCTTCTGACCGGGCAGCCGAACGAATTTGTCCGTATCGACGCCGAGATAAAGCACCGTGGAGGTCTTGGCGTAAAAGCGCATCATGTTTTCCTGCGTATGGCAGGAATTGACCAGAATGCGGTTTGCCGCGCGGACACTGGACGCGTCGATATGAGAAACGGTCCAGGTGAAGAACTGCAAATACCAGTCATAGAGGGAGCGCACCACGGAGCGGCCATCACGTACCGCGGCGCGCTGTTTCCAGACCACCTTGTCATAGTAGCCACGGTAATGTTCCGCGGTGTACAGGATGTGCGGCTTCTTCAGAAACATGAGAAGCATCGGATGCTGCGTGATCGAGCAATTGGCAATCCAGACGAGGTCATGGTCGGCGGCATCGATGGCCTGCGCAATTGCCCGATTGACGCGCCACAGCGGCACGAGTTGCACCAATCGAAGCAGAGGCGCCAGTACACGGAACGGGCCTTTCAAGGCCGGGTTCCAGAAGGGATGCGTCACCACCTTGTGCGCCACGGCGCGCAGCGGCAGCATCGCTTCTTCGGACGTGCTGAGGTTGTGCACCTCGACCCGGTGGCCCTGGAGCGCCATGGCGCAGACGGTGTCGTACAACGAGCGCATATTGCCGCCGGAAACCAGGTTGTGATAGACGCAGATCTTCATGGTTCTCCGGGCGATCAATGGGGAAGCAGGGGCTGCCAACGTTTCAGGCGGTACGGCGGCGCCCTTCGCGCCGTGCCACCCACAGCGTGGCGGCGCTGATCACGGCGCCGCCCACCAGCGTGCTGTGGCTTGGCGTCTCGGTGAACAGCAGCCAGCCCATCGCGGCCGACCACACCAGATCGAGAAACTTGGCCGACTGCGTGGCCGAGATGTCGGCCGCCACGAAAGAGCGCGTCAGGCAGTAGTGCCCCGCACTGCCCAGCACGCCGCACAGCAAGAAGCCGGCCCACTGCCACGGCGAAGGCCACTGCCAGTGCCACAGCGCCAGCGGCAGGCTGAACGCCGCCACGCTGATGGACTGCCAGACGACGATGACACCTGGCGACTCCGACCGCGTGAGCGACTTGGTGATCAGGAACGAGGCGGCGAACACCGGCGCCGAGCCCAGCATCAGCAAGTGGGCGCCACCACCACTGCCCGACAACCTGGCGCCGACGACGATCAGCACGCCGCCGAAGCCCACCACGGTGGCCAGCCAGCGCTCCCAGTGCATGGGCTCGCGAAAGAACAACCAGGCGCCGACCATGATGAACAGCGGCGTGGTGAAGCCGATGGCCGTCATGTCGGCCAGTGGAATGCGCGGCAGCGCCGCAAACCACAGACACAGCCCGACGGTGTGCACCGCGCCGCGGGTGAACTGGCCGGCCAGGTTGTTGGGCCGGTAGGCGGCCACACCGCCATGCCAGACCATCGGCAGCAGCACGACCATGCCGAACAGGTACCGCAGAAACTGCGCCTGAAAGGGATCGACATGCTGCGCCAGCGCGCGCATCAGCGCGTTCAGGCAGCAGAACAGCAGGCCGGACGCGCTGGTCCACAACAGGCCCCGTGTGGTGGGGCTCCAGCGTGCGGAGCGGCGTCTGAGTGCGGCCCAGTGGGGCTGGGCTGGCTGCACTGAAAGTGGATGGTTGGTGCCCGAGACCGGATTCGAACTGGTGACCTTCGCATTACGAATGCGCTGCTCTACCAACTGAGCTACACGGGCGGTCAAGCCTGCCAGTTTATCACTGCCCACGCGGCCGACGTAGCGCCTGGAGCGCCGCCGCCACGATGCTGTCGGCATCGACCTCGAAGAAGCGGCGCAATTGTTCACGGGTGTCGCTGCGCCCGAAGCCGTCGGTGCCCAGCGTGATGTAGCGGGCATCGACGTATTCGGCGATCAACTGCGGCCAGGCGCGCACGTAGTCGGTGGCGGCCACCACCGGCGCGTCACCTGCCAGCAGCCGGCCGACATGGCTCAAGCGCGCTTCGGCCTGCGGTTGCAGGCGGTCCTGGCGCTGGAGTTCGCGCGCGTCGCGCGCCAGTTCGCTGAAGCTGGTGACGCTGAACACGTCGCTCGCCACGCCGTGCACGTCGGCCAGGCGCTGCGCCGCGGTGAGCACCTCGCGCAGGATGGTGCCCGAGCCCAGGAGGCGCACGCGGGCGCGGGCGTCGCCGGCACCGAAGCCTTGCAGCTTGTACATGCCGCGCAGCAGGTCGGCCTGCGCGCCGGCCGGCAGGCTGGGCATCGGGTAGTTCTCGTTCATCAGCGTGAGGTAGTGGAACTCGTCGCACTGCTGCACCAGCATGCGCTGCATCGCGTGTTCCATGATCACCGCCACCTCGCCGGCAAAGGCCGGGTCCCAGGCGCGGCAGTTGGGCACGGTGGCCGCCACCACGAGGCTGGAGCCGTCCTGGTGCTGCAAGCCCTCGCCCCCCAGCGTGGTGCGGCCTGCGGTGGCGCCGAACAGGAAGCCGCGGCAGCGCTGGTCGGCAGCGGCCCAGATCAGGTCGCCGACGCGCTGGAAGCCGAACATCGAGTAGTAGATGTAGATCGGCAGCATCGGCAGGCCGTGCACGCTGTAGCTGGTGGCCGCGGCGATCCACGAACTCAGCGCGCCGGCTTCGTTGATGCCTTCTTCAAGCAATTGTCCATCGCGGCTTTCGCGGTACCAGAGCATGGAGGAGGCGTCTTCCGGCTCGTACAACTGCCCGTCCGGCGCGTAGATGCCGATCTGCCGGAACAGGCTGGCCATGCCGAAGGTGCGCGCCTCGTCGGCCACGATGGGGACGATGCGCGGGCCCAGCGCCGGGTCTTTCAGCAGATTGCTCAGCGCGCGCACGGCGGCCATCGTGGTGCTCATTTCCTTGCCGGCGGCGTTGACGGCAAAGTCGCCCCAGCCGGCCAGCGGCGGCACGGGGAGCTGCGGGCTCTGCCCATTGCGCAGCGGCAACGGCCCGCCCAGCGCCGCCCGGCGTTCGCGCAGGTACTGCATCTCGGCGCTGCTGTCGGCCGGCTTGTAGAAGCGCAATTGCTCCACGTCGTCATCGGACAGCGGCAGCGCGAAGCGGTCACGGAAGGTGCGCACCACCGCGGCGTCCAGCTTCTTGGCCTGGTGCGCCGTCATCCGGCTCTCGCCGGTGCCGCCCATGCCGTAGCCCTTCTTGGTCTTCGCCAGGATCACCGTCGGCCGCCCTTTGTGCGCCTTGGCGGCAGCGAAGGCGGCGTGCAGCTTGCGGAAATCATGGCCACCGCGTTTGAGGCCGTCGATCTCGGCCTCGCTCATGTGGGCCACCAGCTTCTGCACCTCCGGGTCTTGCCGGAAGAAGTGCTCGATGTTGTAGGCGCCGTCGTTCGCACCCAGCGTCTGGTACTGGCCATCGACGGTGCGGCTGAGCGCGCGCAGCAGCACATGCCGGCGGTCGCGCGCGAACAGCGCATCCCAGTCGCTGCCCCACAACACCTTGATGACGTTCCAGCCAGCGCCGTTGAACAGCGACTCCAGCTCCTGGATGATCTGCCCGTTGCCGCGCACCGGGCCGTCCAGCCGCTGCAGGTTGCAGTTGACGATGAAGGTGATGTTGTCCAGCTTCTCGCGCACCGCCAGCGTCAGCCCGGCAATCGACTCCGGCTCGTCCATCTCACCATCGCCGATCACCGCCCAGACATGGCGGCCTGCCGTGTTCAGCAGGCTGCGGTGCGCCAGGTAGCGCATGAAGCGCGCCTGATAGACGGCGTTCAGCGGCCCCAGCCCCATCGAGCCGGTGGGGAACTGCCAGAAGTCGGGCATCAGCATCGGGTGCGGATACGAGCACAGGCCGGGGCCGGACAGCTCCTGCCTGTAATTCGCGAGCTGTTCTTCGCTGAGCCGCCCTTCCAGGAAGGCCCGTGAATAAACGCCTGGCGCCGAATGCGGCTGGAAATAGACCAGGTCGCTGCGCTGGCCGTCGGCGCTGCCTTTGAAGAAGTGGTTGAAGCCGACCTCGAAGATCTCGGCCGCCGACGCATAACTGGCGATGTGACCGCCCAGCTCGCCATAGGCCTCGTTGGCGCGCACCACCATCACGAGCGCGTTCCAGCGCATGATGGCCGTCAGCCGTTCTTCCATCCGCAGGTCGCCGGGGTAGGCGCCCTGGCTGTCCAGCGGAATGGTGTTGCGGTAGGCAGAGAAGGGCTGCACATGCGGCACGATGCCCAGCGCCTGCGCCTGCTCTTCGAGCTGCTCGATCAGGTACAGCCCGCGCGCCGCGCCGGCGTCGGCCACCACCGCCTGCAGCGCGTCCAGCCATTCCTGCGTTTCCTGCGGGTCGCTGTCCTGCGATTGCGCGCTGCCGATCAGCGGTTGTTCGTTGGCGCCCATCTGGCGGTTCCTTGAAATCGGGCGTCCAGTCTAGCCGCCCGCGCTGCATGTTTCCGGACGTCAAGCGCAGGTGAGCCAGCGTGAGCAAAGGCCGCCCGCGCCTCACATAGAATGCCGCTCGACCCCGTTGCGCCAGTCCTTCCAAGGAAGAAAGATGACCCGTTCCCATATTGCCCGGCGGAGCTGCATTGCACTGCTCGCCGGTTTGACCACCCTGCTGGCCGCCTGCGGCGGCGGCGGTGGCGGCGGCAGCGACGGCAGCGCCAGCATCCGCGTCGTCAACGCCACCAGCGACCTGGCTGCCATCGACGTCTATCTGGGCAGCACCAAGAGCTTCCCGAACAGCGCGGTCGATACGCTGGGCACCTACGCCACCACGCCCGCGCAAAGCTACGACATCAAGGTCACCGGTGCCGGCAGCACCACGTCGCTGTTCACCGGCACCTATGCATTGTCGAAAGACCGCCACTACACGGCAGTGGTCACCGGCAGCACTGGCGCGCTCAAGCTCGTCACGCTGCCCGAAGACGACGACACCTCGCTCATCAGCACCGGCAGTGGCCGCATCCGCATCTACAACGCGGCCAGCGCCGAGTCCGGCTCGTTCGACGTGCACCTGACGCAGCCGACCGACGTGCTCAGCGCCGGCACCGCCATCGCCACGGGCGTCACATCGGGCACGCTGGGCGCCTACAAGGAACTGGCAGCGGGCAGCTACCGGCTGCGCATCACCGCCACCGGCAACACCGCCAGCAGCTATGTGCGGCTGGACATTCCGAGCGTCACCTTGACGGCGCAGAAATACGTCACGCTGATCATCACTGCCGGCCCCAGCGGCGTGCTGGTCAACTCGGCGGCGCTGGAGCAGCAAGGCGCGCTGGCGCAGTACAAGAACACCAAGGCGCGCCTGCGCGTCGTTGCCGGGGTTGAGGGCGCGGGCAACGTGTCGGCTCTGGTGGATGGCAGCACGGCGGTCGCCGGGCTGGTGTCGCCGAAGGTCGGCCCCTATGCCTTCGTCGATGCCGGCAGCCGCACTGTCGATGTGCGGGTGGGTGGCACCAGCATCGCCACGCCGGTGGCGCGCACCTTCGCCGCCGGTGGCGACTACACCTTGCTGACTTACGGCGCCGTGGGCGCGGTGCAGACCCAACTGGTGAACGACGACAACCGGTTGCCGACGGCGGGCCGCTACAAGATGCGGCTGGTCAACTCGGCCGTCAACGCCAGCCTGGTGACGCTGTCCATCGACCTGTCCGCCGTGATCAGCGACCTGCCCGTCGGCTCCGCCGCCGGCTTCGTCTCCGGCTTGGTATCGACCACCAAGTCGAACATCCGCGTCGATACCGACCTGGGCACCACGCCCTACGCGCCGACCGACCAGCAACTGCTGTCGCAGGGCATCTACTCGATGTTCATCCTCGGCGGCGGCACGGCGCCGCAGGGCGCGCTGATCAAGGAAAATTGAGATGCCGGGGCAGGCCTTGCCGCCCGGCCCGCCCCGTACCCAGCCCTGGCGGGCGCTGCTGGCGTTGCTGGTGGCGGGCGTCTGCTGGCTGGCCTTCTCTCCAGCGCCGCCCGCCGCGCTGGACACTGGCTGGGACAAGCTCAACCACCTTCTCGCGTTCTCCACGCTGGCCTTCACCGCCAGCCAGGCCTACCCCGGCGCAAGGCGCCGGCCCTGGATGGTGGCGCTGGCGTTGCTGGCTTTCGGTGTGTTCATCGAACTGGTGCAGACGCAGATTCCCAGCCGCAGCGCCGATGTGCTGGACGTCTGCGCAGACAGCGTCGGCATCGCCGCCGGCCTGCTGTTGCACGCGCTGTGGCGGCGCAGCCGCATCGCGGCCTGACGATCCGGCAGCAGCGCGCCGGCGCTGCTTCGCAAGCAGCGCCTTGCGGCCCGTCGCGCAGCTTTTTTCCACGGCATCTTCGGCAGGCTCATCTGGTGAGCCACCCGGGGCCGACACTGGCTTCATGCGTCGGGCACCGTGCCCGGCCGCCACCGGGAAAGAGCAGCATGAACCAGGCGACCTTGGAATTCGACCCCCGCACCGCAGACGTCTGCGACCGCACCGGTTTCGAGCTGGGCTGGGACCATGCCCACCACGGGCTGGTGCCCGCCGCCGGACTGCTGCTGGACGGCACGCCCATCGGCCAGGGCTGGCGGGCCGGCAAGGCGGTGTTCGGCCGTCGCACGCTGGCCGCCACGCGCGCGGTGCTCCAGTGGCTGGCGCTGCGCACCAGCGCGTGGAAGCGCGGGCTGGTCTTCGAAGGCACCCAGGTCACGGCGCACTACCTCACGCAGATCGAGGTGCCCTGCTGCCCCGTGACGCGCCAGCCCTTGGGCGGCGTGGCCGGCTCGCCGCAGGCCCCGGTGGTGGAGCGCCTGGATGACGACGCTGGCTATGCCGCCGGCAACCTGGCCGTGCTGAGCCAGGCAGCCGCAGACGCCAAGGCGGCACTGCACGGCCAGGGCGCGGGCGAGGCCTTGCGCCGTGCCGCCCGCATCGATGCCGGCATCGACGCCGCGGGCAACGGCCTGTCCGCGGCCGAGCACTGGCGGCTGGCGGTGCTGCTGAGCTTCGTCACGCCGCTGCCCTTTGCGCTGGCCGCGCGCGTGCCGCTGCGCGTGCTGCCGCCCAGCCGCGTGCGTTTGCTCAACCCCGTGCAGGGCTTGCAGGCGCTGGTGACGTTGCAGTTCAGCAGCCCCGGCTGGAGCGCGCGGGTGCGCGCGCTGGCAGACCTGCTGCCGCTGCTGAAAGACGGCCGCGCGCTGCGGCATGACTTCAACCTCTTCGTCGGCGCCGTCGCGCCGCGGCTGCTGGAAGCCGGCGCCGGGCAGGAGCCGCGTGCCACGCGCCGCGCGCTGGAAGACGCCTGGGCCGACGAGCGCGTGAACCGGCGCTGGCAGCAGTTCGTGCTGGCGCTGGGCGAAGACGCCACCGCGCGGCTGCTGAAGCGCGCTGCCGACGCCGGCCTGGCGGGCGTGCGCACGCTGCTGCATGCGCCTGCCCAGGCAGCGGACGGCTGGGCGCTGGCCTCCGGCGGGCCGATGTCACCCGGTGCGCGCGGCGACGGCCGCGGCACGGTGGCGCAGCGGCTGGCGGCAAGCTCACGCGCCGCCGACGCGCTGCGCAACGGGGCCTGACGCCCGTGCCGCACGGGTCGCAGGCGGGGCGGGGGCCGGGGCCGGGGCCGGGGCCATAGGCAGGGCCACCGCACCCAGCCCGCCGAAAAAGAGGTCGGCCACCACCGGCGCCAGGCTGGCATGGCTCAGCGCGCCGCCCGCCTTCAACCAGGTGAAGGTCCAGTTGATCATGCCGAAAAGCAGCATCGCCAGCGGCTTGGCCAGCCGCGCGCCGCGCAGTTCCGGCCGCACCGCCGCCACCGCTTTTGCAAAGGCGGCCACCACGCGGCGCTCTGCGGCCAGCACCGCCTGACGCTCGGCGGCGTCGAGGAACTTGACGTCTTCGGTCAGCACGCGGTGCTCGTGCTCGGCGCTGGCGTAGGCCTGCATGAAGCGGTGGATCAGCGTGCGCAGGTGCTCTGCGGGTGGCAGCTTGGCCAGCGCCACGTCGGCCACCAGCGCCTGGAGCCGCGCCACATGGGCGGCGCTGATCTGCGCCAGCAAGTCCTGCTTGTCGCGCACGTAGTGGTAGAGCGTGGCCTTGCTCACACCGCTGGCGGCGGCCACCTCGTTCATCGTCGCGGCGGTGTAGCCGCGGGTCGCGAACAGCCGCGCCGCGGCGGCGAAGATCTGGTCACGCTGGCCGTCGTAGCCGGCCGCGCGTGGGCGTGCCATCAGCGGTGGTCGAAGGACAACACCACGCGCTCCGTCAGCGGGTGCGCCTGGCAGCTCAGCACGAAGCCGGCAGCGATGTCGTCGGGCTCGAGCGCAAAGTTGCGGTCCATCCGCACGCGGCCGTCCAGCACCTTGGCGCGGCAGGTGGCGCAAACGCCGGAGCGGCACGAGTACGGCACGTCCAGCCCGGCGCGCGCAGCAGCGGCCAGGATGCTGTCGTCGCCTTCGCGGAAGCTGATCTCCCGGGTGACGCCATCGCGCACGATGGCGATGCGCGCCAGGCTGGCATCGCCGGCACGCGGCGCATGCAACGTGGTGTTCAACGTGGTCTCAGCCGCCGTCGGCGGCACGCCGAAGCGCTCGACGTGGATGTGCTCTGGCCCGACACCCGCCGCCAACAGCGCCGCCTCGACCTCGTCGTTCATCGCGTGCGGGCCGCAGACGAAAGCCTCGTCCACCGGGCCGCTCAGGCGCAGCAAGGCTGCGATCCTGGCGGCATCCAGCCGGCCGCAATGCAATGGCGAATCGACCCCTTCGCGCGAGAAGACGTTGTGCACGGTCAGCCGCGCCATGTGGCGGTTCTTCAGGTCGTCCAGTTCGTCCCTGAACAGCGTGCTGGCAGCGCTGCGGTTGCCGTACAGCAGCGTGCAGCGGCTGTGCGCGTCGCCGGCCAGCAGCGTCTTGATGATCGACAGGACCGGCGTGATGCCGCTGCCGCCGGCCACGCAAAGCACATGGCGCGGCTGGCGCGCCAGCGCGGCGCCGAAGCGGCCTTGCGGCTCCATCACGTCCAGCGTGTCGCCCGGGCGCAGGCTCTGGTGCAGCCACGACGAGAAGGCGCCGCCGGGCACCTGCCGCACACCCACGCGCAGCGGCTCGCCGGGTGCCGCGCAGATGGAGTAGCTGCGCCGCAGCTCGCCCTGCCGCACGGTGAGGTACTGGCCGGCGCTGAAGCGGAAGCTGTCTGCCAGCGCCGCCGGCACCTCGAAGCTGACGACCACTGCGTCATCGGTGTCGCGCCGCACCTGGCTGACCTTCAAAGGGTGGAAATGCAGGCCGCTCATCGCATCTCTCAGCGTCTTCAGAAGGGCTTGAAGTGTTCGAAGGGTTCGCGGCAGGCCAGGCAGCGGTGCAGCGCCTTGCAGGCCGTGCTGCCGAAGGCCGACAGGCGCTCGGTCTGGCTGCTGCCGCAATGCGGGCAGGCTATGTTGCGCGGGCGGATGTGGATGCCTTGCTCCTGCGCAGCGTGCGCCACCGCCCCGGGCGGCGCAATGCCATAGGCGCGCAGCTTGTCCTTGCCGGCGGCGCTGATCCAGTCTGTCGTCCAGGCGGGGGCCAGCCGGTAGCGCACCGTCACCGCGCCCAGACCGGCTGCGGCAAAGGCATCGCGCACGCTCTGCGCGATCACCTCGGTGGCGGGGCAGCCGCTGTAGGTGGGCGTCAGCACCACCTGGATGCCCTCGCCGTCTGCCAGCACATCGCGCACGATGCCCAGGTCGCACAGCGACAGCACCGGCACCTCGGGGTCGGGCACCGTGTCCAGCAAGGCCCAGGCCTGCGCCGTGCTCACCAGCGCCCGCCCGGAAAGCTGCGCTGCAAGACCTGCATCTCGGCCAGGATGAAGCCCATGTGCTCGCTGTGCCGGCCCAGCGTGCCGGTGGAGATGAAGAGCGTGTCGGCCGGCTGCGGCAGGGTGGCTGCGGCCAGCACCTGCGCCACGTCCGCGTGCCAGGCCGCGCGCAGGCTGTCGCGCGCCGGGCCCAGGCCGCTGGCCTGCGCCGCAGCATCGACCGCATCGCGCGCGAACAACTCGTTGGTGTAGGGCCACGCGCGGGCCAGCGCTGCGCGCATGCGGGCCGCTGATTCGGGCGTGCCGTCACCCAGCCGCAGCACCCAGTCGGCCGCGTGCTGCCGGTGGTAGAGAGCTTCCTTCACCGCTTTGCCGGCGATGGCCGCAAGCTGCACGTCGGTCGAAGATGCCAGCGCCGCCCACAGCCCCCGCAGCCACGCAGCGAGCAGGAAGTTGCGCAGCACCGTGTCGGCAAAGTCGCCACCCGGCGCGTGCGCGCTGGCCTTGCGCAACGGCAGCTCCACCAGCGTGAGGTTGAAGAACTGGCGCTCGTCGCGCAGAAAGGCGAGCTGGTCTTCGTCCAGGCCGCCGCCCTCCAGCGCCGCGGCGTGCGTGAGCAGCGCGCGCGCCTGCCCCAGCAGGTCGAGCGCCATGTTGCTCAGCGCAATGTCTTCTTCCACCACCGGCCCGTGGCCGCACCATTCCGACAGGCGCTGGGCGTGGATCAAGCAGGTGTCGGCGATGCGCAGCAGGTAGTGCACGGGCGGCGTCAGGGCCAGGCGGATGGCGGCGGCTTGCATCGTGCGTTCAGAGGTGGTCCACAGGCGCGGGCAGCGTGTAGAAGCTCGGGTGGCGATAGACCTTGTCTTCCATCGGGTCGAAGTACATCGCCTTGTCGCCGGGGTCGCTGGCGGTGATGGCGCTGCTGGGCAGCACCCAGATGCTGCTGCCCTCCTGCCGCCTTGTATAGACATCCCGCGCGAGCTGGATCGCCATCGCGGCATCGGCCGCGTGCAGGCTGCCGCAGTGCTTGTGTTCCAGCCCGGCCTTGGGGCGGATGAACACCTCCCACAGCGGCCATTCGGGTGCGCCGCCGCTCACGCTGCCTGCTCCAGGCTTGCCTGCTGCCGCGCCTGCTTTTGCGAGTAGGCGAGCGCCGCCTCGCGCACCCAGGCACCGTCGTCCCAGGCCTTCACGCGCGCTGCCAGCCGCTCCTTGTTGCAGGGGCCGTCGCCGCCCACCACGCGCCAGAACTCGCTCCAGTCGATGGCGCCGAAGTCGTGCGCGCCACGGTTGTCGTTCCACTTCAGATCGGGGTCAGGCAGCGTGACGCCCAGCACCTTGGCCTGGTCAGCGCAGGCATCGACGAACTTCTGCCGCAGCGCATCGTTGCTCAGGCGCTTGATGCCCCAGCGGGTGCTCTGCGCGCTGTTCGGGCTGTCGGCGTCTGGCGGGCCGAACATCATCAGGCTCGGCCACCACCAGCGGTTCACCGCGTCCTGCACCATCTCGCGTTGCGCCGCGGTGCCCTGGGTCATCATCACCAGCAGCGCGTCGAAGCCCTGGCGCTGGTGGAAGCTTTCTTCGCGGCAGATGCGCACCATCGCGCGCGCATACGGCGCGTACGAGCAGCGGGTCAAGGGCACCTGGTTCATGATGGCCGCGCCGTCCACCAGCCAGCCGATCACGCCCATGTCGGCCCAGCTCAGCGTGGGGTAGTTGAAGATCGAGCTGTACTTGGCGCGCCCGCTGTGCAGTGCGTCGTAGAGCTGGTCACGGCTGGTGCCCAGCGTCTCGGCCGCGGCGTACAGGTACAGGCCGTGGCCTGCTTCGTCCTGCACCTTGGCCAGCAGGATGGTCTTGCGCTTGAGCGTGGGCGCGCGTCCGATCCAGTTGCCCTCGGGCAGCATGCCGACGATCTCTGAGTGCGCATGCTGGCTGATCTGCCGCACCAGCGTCTTGCGGTAGTGCTCCGGCATCCAGTCCTTGGCTTCGATGAAGTCGCCGGCTGCGATGCGCGCCTCGAATTGCGCCTCACGCTGCGCATCGTCGGCCGAGCGCAGCGCAGCACGCTCTTCCTTCGGCGCCAGGTCCATGGCTTGGGTGTACATCGCTCGCTCCTTGTTCGGACGTTTGTCGCTTGTCGCTTGTCGCTTGTCGCTTGTCGCGCGGCGCCGCGTCAGCGCTGCCGTTTGTCAATCACGCGGCGCGCCTTGCCGACCAGCGTGCGTTCGATGGAGTCCGGCAGGCCGACGCTCACCGTGGTGCTCACGCCGGCCAGTGTCTTGATGCGCTGCTGCAATTGCGCTGCGATGGCGCCCCGATCGGCGCCGCTCATCTGCGGCGTCAGCTCGCAGCGCACCTCCACCGCGTCCAGCAACCCGTCGCGGGTGACGACCAACTGGTACTGCCCCGACAACTGGCCGTGCTGCAGCACGATTTCCTCGATCTGCGTCGGGAACAGGTTGACGCCGCGGATGATCAGCATGTCGTCGCTGCGGCCGACGATCTTGCCCATGCGGCGCATGCTGCGCGCTGTGGGCGGCAGCAGGCGCGTGAGGTCGCGCGTGCGGTAGCGCACCATCGGCAGCGCCTCCTTGGTCAGCGTGGTGAAGACGAGTTCGCCCTCGTCGCCGTCGGGCAGCACCGCGCCGGTCTCGGGGTCGATGATCTCGGGGTAGAAATGGTCTTCCCACACCACCGGGCCGTCTTTCGTCTCGACGCATTCGCTCGCCACGCCCGGGCCCATGATCTCGCTGAGGCCGTAGATGTCCACCGCATCGATGGCGGCGCCGGCCTCGATGTCGGCCCGCATCGCCTCGGTCCAGGGCTCGGCGCCGAAGATGCCGATGCGCACCGGCATCTGCCGCGGGTCCAGGCCCTGGCGACGGTATTCCTCGACGATCACCTGCATGTAGCTGGGCGTCACCATGATGATGTCGGGCCGGAAATCCTCGATCAGTTGCACCTGCTTCTCGGTCTGGCCGCCGCTCATCGGCACCACCGTGCAACCCAGCTTCTCGGCACCGTAGTGGGCGCCCAGGCCGCCGGTGAAGAGGCCGTAGCCATAGGCCACGTGCACCAGGTCGCCGCGGCGCCCGCCGGCAGCGCGGATGCTGCGCGCCACCAGGTCGGCCCAGCGGTCGATGTCGCCCTGCGTGTAACCCACCACGGTGGGCTTGCCGGTGGTGCCGGACGACGCGTGGATGCGCGCCAGTTGCGCGCGCGGCACGGCGAACATGCCGAACGGGTACTGCGCACGCAGGTCGGCCTTGGTGGTGAAGGGGAAGCTCGCCAGGTCGGCCAGTGAGCGGCAGTCGGACGGGTGCACGCCGGCTGCATCGAAGGCGCTGCGGTAGTGCGCCACCTTGTCGTAGGCCAGCGCCAGCGTGCGCTGCAAACGCTGCAACTGAAGCGCCTGAAGCTCATCCCGGCTGGCGGTTTCTATCGGCTCCAGCTCGCCGGGCTGCGGGCGGCGGGCGCTCATCCGGCCTGCCCTGCAGCCTGTCTGCCGACCGGCAGGCCATCCACCACCGCCCTGCCCTTCATCGTGTGGGAGCGGCCGCGAAACACGGCCACCGTTTCGCCGCGCTGGTTGCGCACCGTCACGTCATAGACGGCGGTGCGGCCGGCCTTGCTGACTTCGTCGGCCTGCGCGGTGAGCTGGTCGCCCAGCCGCGCCACGGCCACCAGATTGACGTCGAAGCCCGAGGCCACCGTGACCTCGTTGTAGCTGTTGCAGGCAAACGCGAAAGCGCTGTCGGCCAGCGTGGTGATGAGCCCGCCGTGGCAGATGGCGTGGCCGTTGAGCATGTCCTCGCGCACCGCCATCGTCAGGCGTGCGCTGCCCGGGCCAACGGCCGCCACCTGCATGCCCAGCAGCCGGGACGCGCGGTCGCCGGCCCACATCGCATCCCGTGTGGCGTCGGCCACCTGCTGCGGTGTCATCTTCAGCGGTCCTTGAAGACCGCGGGCCGCTTGGACAGGAAGGCCGCCACGCCTTCGGCGAAGTCGCCCGCGCCGCCCAGCACGCGCTGCGTGTCGGCCTCCAGCGTGAGCGCGTCGCTGAAGTCCATGGCCATTGCGGCGTCTAGCGTGCGGCGCGTCTCGGCCAGCGCGCGGCTGGGCATCGCGGCCAGCCGGTTGGCCAGCGCCAGAGCGGTGTCCATCAAGGCCGCGTCGTCCACGCATTTCCAGATCAGGCCGATGCGCTCTGCCTCGTCGGCCGGCAGCTTGTCGCCCGTCATTGCCAGGCCCAGCGCGCGGGCGCGGCCCACCAGCCGCGGCAACAGCCAGGTGCCGCCGCAATCAGGCACCAGGCCGATCTTGCTGAATGCCTGGATGAAGCCTGCGCCGCGCGCCGCCAGCACGAAGTCACAGCAGAGCGCGAAGTTGGCGCCTGCGCCCGCCGCCACGCCGTTGACGGCCGCCACCACCGGCACCGGCATCGTGCGTACGCGGGTGGCCAGCGGGCGGTAGAAGCGCTCGATGAGGCCGCCCACATCGGCGCTGCCTGCCATCGCAGGGTCTGTCAGGTCCTGCCCGGCGCAGAAGCCGCGGCCAGCGCCGGTGATGAGCACCGCACGCACGGCCGCGTCGTCGGCCGCCGCATTCAGCGCCGGCAGCAGCAGGCCGTGCATCTCGGCGGTGAAGCTGTTCAGCGCTGCCGGGCGGTTGAGCGTGAGCACGCGCACGGCGCCCTGGCTGGTGACGAGAACGGTGGGTTCGGCCATGGTGCCTCCGTCGGAATAATTATTCGACCGCTTGGTCGAATAATTTACGACAAAGCCGGCGCAGCGTCAAACGGGCCGTCTGGCTGCCTTCGGCACTGAAGAAGGTTCGACAACGCTAGTGCAGTGTTCCACGCTGTGCGGCACTTAAGAAAACCGGTGGATTTGGCGTCCTGGCTAGGCGCAAACCACAGCGATGCCCGTAGGCATCGCGAGGATTTGCAACGACGCCAGGGCGGCAAAGACACGGCTTTATGTGCTGCACAGCGTGGAACACTGCACTAGGTGCCGAATGCGGCAAGCTCTCGCTCCAACTCGCCCGGCTCGACATGAATCACCGCAATGCCGCGACGGCCCAGTTCGTCGATCATCGTGCTGTACGGCAGGCCGGCGATCCTGGCCGCAAGGCCCAGGCTGATCTGCCGCCGGTCGAACAATCGGGCGGCAAGCTCGGTGCGGACCTCCACGGTGTCAAGGCCGGCTCCCATGGGCACCGCAAGCAGCACCGGCACGTCGCCATCAAGCACCAGCGTAGATTCCCCCCGCCGGGCGTCATCCAGCAGGCGCTGGGGCTTCTGGGCCAGATCGGCCGGCGTCACTGTCTGCATGGCGGACTCTCAATATCCAAGCACTCGGCGCTCAGCTTAGTCCAGGCGGTGCACCAGGAGCAAGTCTTCGGTCGGCTTTCGGTCCGCCCGGCCCGCCCTGCTACCCGGGCTACAGTGCGTCGGCCCGCAGGCCCGCAGCCGAGGAACAGCAATGCCCACGTCCAAGCCCACAGTTGGCGAAGCCGAATCTGCATCCGCATTGATCGACGCCAGGATAGCCAGCCTGGCCGACTGGCGCGGCGCGATGCTGGCCCTGTTGCGCGCCATCATCCGGCAAGCCGACCCGGGCGTGGAAGAGCAATGGAAGTGGCGCGGCACGCCAGTGTGGGCGCATCACGGGTTGGTCTGCACCGGCGAGACGTACAAGAGCGTCGTGAAGATGACCTTCGCCAAAGGCGCCGCGCTGCCGGACCCGTCCGGCCTGTTCAACGCCAGTCTCGAAGGCAAGGTCAGGCGCGCCATCGACTTCCGGGAAGGCGACGCGGTGGACGCCGAGGCGCTGAATGCATTGATCCGGGCTGCCGTGGCATTGAATGGCGCTGCGAGGCGCGGCTGATGAACGGCGGCGGCTGACCAACGGCGGCGGCGGCCGAGATTGCAACTCGCGTGACTCGCCGTCGAACTTGGGGCCGGCGTCAGCAGCATTCGCAATGCCAAAGCGGCCTTGTCGTGCTAATGTTGCAATTCGGCTCGCCGTTCAATGCCCTGCAATCACCGTCGGAACAGAGAGATTCAATTCATGCGTTCTTTCATCGCGCCTGCTCTGCTTTTTGTTCTGTCGCAGGCCGATGCGCAAGGCATCGTTCAAGACCAATACAGCCCCATCGTCGAATGGCGGCAGCCCTCGGGAATGCCGGTCAAGCCCATCCATGTGATCGTTCTGCCAAGTGGCGATCTGTATTTTGTCGAGCCATTCTTCGCAATGACGCCCAGCCGCTATTCTGCGCCGCCACCTGCCTTCGTGGACGTTCAGACCACCGAACATGTCCTGCAAAACGGCTGCGATCCGGTCACCGGGATCTGCGAAGCCAAGGCACTGAGTTGCAGCGGCCACGCGCTGATGGCGGACGGAAAGCTGTTCTTCGCCGGCGGCAGCTATGGGCGGGAAGACATCAGCAAGCCGGGGCAGCTCATTCTCAGTTCAGGCATCAGCGACTCGGTGAATTACGAATTCGCGTCGAAGACCTGGAGCCGGAATCCGGATTCCATCGGCATCGGCTCGCCCACCAGCCGGCCGTTGCGCTGGTATCCCACCGTCACCCGGCTGGCCGATTCCAGAATGATGCTGACCGGCGGCTACGAGAACCTGACGCCGGTGTTCGGGCCGCACAACCGGAGCGTCGAGGCCTTCAACCCGGTCGCCAACAACTGGGCCGTGGTGTCGGACTTCAACGCCACCCCCGCGGGCATTGCCAACATGGACTACACCCACGTCTATCAGTTTCCGACGCTAGCGCCCAGCAAGAGCGGCGACGCCGGGGACAACGTGGTGTTGATGCTCGGTGGCTCTGCCGAGCCGCTTCAGATGGGGATGCGAGGAAGCCAGTCTGTCTGGCAGCCCTCCGCCAATCTGCGGCCTGGCGCGCAGAAGTTCATCGCCGACAAGGCGCCCTCGCCGGTGCAGCCCAACCATGGCTCGACGAGCGCGATGCTTCCGCTGCGGCTGCCGGAAGCCGGCTGGGGCTATGCAAACGGCAGCCTGATCAACGTCGGTGGCGAGCACGGCAGTGCGATGGAAAGCAACATCGATGTCTATGAACCCGGGCTGAACCGCTGGCGCGCGTCCATCCCGATGATCGGGCGGCGCCATCACCCGAATGCAACGATCCTGCCCGATGGACGCATCGTGATCCTGGCGGGGCATGCCGACGAAGGCGTCGATCTGACCGGCTATGCGGAATACATCGACCCGAAGAACAACTTCGCCCATTCGGTCGGCGTGGCCCACATGCCGGAAGTGCGTGGATACCATTCGATGGTGGCGTTGATGCCGGATGGGCGCGTCTTCGTCGGTGGCGGAAACGACGATGGACACGCCGGAACGGAAAAGCCGAACTTCCGCTATTACTATCCGGACTACATGTTCAAGCCGCGCCCGGAGATCTTTTCCGCGCCCGCTGCAATCACTGTGGGCAAATCTTTTGCGGTGCTGGTGCCCCATGCTTCCGACGTCGATGAGATGGCCATTCTCGCGCTTGGCTCGATGACGCATTCATTCGACATGGCGCAACGCAGCGTGCAGCTGCGACTCAACGCGGCGCACAGAACCATCCGATTGCAAGGCAACAGACAAGTGCCCGTGGATGCGGGGCAGTGTGGTCCCCGTCGGGCTGCTTGCTACGACGTCTATTCCGTTCAGGCGCCCGCTTCCAGCGCTCTGGCGCCGCCGGGCCATTACATGCTGTTTGCGCTCAACAAGGAGCGCGTGCCGTCGGTGGCCAAGATCGTCCGGCTTGCGCCTTGATGCCGTGTCCGGCCGCCGTGCGCCTGGCGCAGGCCGGCTCAACCTGCATACCGCCGCTCCAGAAACGCCAGCAGCGTGCGCACCGTCTGCGCCTCGCCGCCCACCGGCCGCCCGGGCCGTGCGCTGTCGTTCCACGCGAACAGGTCCAGGTGCAGCCAGGCGCAGTCGGCAGGCACGAAGTCCTCCAGAAACAGTGCCGCATTGATGGCCCCGGCCAGCGCACTGCGGCCGGTGTTGACGATGTCGGCGATGTCGCTTTCGATGCCGGCGTGGTAGTCGCGCCAGAGCGGCATGTGCCACAGCGGGTCTTGCAGCGCCAGGCCGCTGTCCACCAGCTCGCGGGCCAGCGCGATGTCGCGGCAAAAGAGTGCCGGCAGTTGCCCGCCCAGCGCCACGCGGGCGGCGCCTGTCAGCGTGGCCATGTCGATCATCAAATCGGGCTTGCCTTCTGCGCCGTAGGCCAGCGCGTCGCAGAGGATCACGCGGCCTTCGGCGTCGGTGTTGCCGATCTCGATGTGCAGCCCGACGCGCGTCTTGAACACGTCGCCCGGCCGGTAGGCATTGCCGGCGATGGCGTTCTCCACCGCGGGGATCAGCAATTGCAGCCGCACCGGCAGGACCAGCGCCATCACCAGCTGTGCCAGCCCCAGCGCGTTGGCCGCGCCGCCCATGTCCTTCTTCATCTGGCGCATGCCGTCGGCGCTCTTGATGTCCAGCCCGCCGCTGTCGAAGCAGACGCCCTTGCCCACCAGCGTCAGCAGCGGGTGCTTGGGGTTGCCCCAATTCAGCTCGATCAGCCGCGGCGCCCGCGCCGCAGCGCGGCCGACCGCATGGATGGCGGGCAGGTTCGCCTTCAGCAGCGCGTCGCCCACCGTCTGCTTGAAGCTGGCGCCGTGCGCCGCGGCCACCAGGCGCACCGCCTCGGCCAGCTCGGCCGGGCCCATGTGTTCTGCCGGCGTGTTGACGAGGTCACGGGTGGACGCGATGGCCGCCGCCAGCAGCAGCCCGCGCTGTGCGGCCGGACTGCTGGGCAACATCAGCGTGGCTGGCTCGCGCTTGGCGGGCTTGTAGAGGTCGAAGCTGTAGCTGCCCAGCTCCCATGACATGGCCGCGGCCTGCATGTCCATGGGCAGGCTTTCCTCGGCCAGCCTGTAGCGGCCCGGCGGCAGCGCCTTGGGCAACGCCGCCAGCGCCCAGGGGTGCTCTGCGCTGCGCACGCCGGCCCAGGCTTCGAGCAGGCTGCCGTCTGCCGCAGGCACCAGCGCGTGGCTGTCGGGCGCGCCGCTGAAGCCGGTGGCTTGCAGCCAGCTCCGGGTGACGGGCGGCGCTGCCTTCAGATGGGCGTCGAAGCTGGCGCGGTCCACGCAGTGGATGGCTGTGGCGGCAGCGGCAGGCTTCTTGAGGAGGACGGTCATCGCGGGCTGGCGCGCGGGCGCGTTCGGGAGAAGGCGCCGATTGTGGCTGCGGCTGCGGCTGCGGCTGCGGCTGTCGCCGTCACTGTCGTTGTCTGTGGCCGTCGGCAGCGGCAACCGGCACGGCCGCGCTATCGTGCGCCGCCCGACCCGGAGAAAGGCCCGATGAGCGACCCGCTGCCCCTGCTGGACGCTGCCTTGCGCGGCGCCACCATCACCTTGCTGCTGCTGCTGGCAGCGCGCCTGCTGCGTGACCGCCCCGGCGCCTGGGGCAGCCGCATGAGCGCTGCGCTGGGGGCCGGGCTGTGCGTGCAGGTGGTGGCATCGACGCCGCTGTTCGAGGCCGGCGTGCCCTGGCGCTGGCAGACACCGCTGGTGGCGGTGTCGGTCGGCAACGCGGTGCTGTTCTGGCTCTTCGCGCTGGCCCTGTTCCGTGACGGCTGGCGCCTGCGTCCGAGGCATGCGGCCGTGTGGCTGGCGGTGTTGGCGCTGGCCTGGCTGCAATGCAGCAGGCCCAGCGCGGCGGGTGCGCTGGCGATGCGCTGGCTGCCGCTGTTCTTCGCGCTGCTGGCGATGGCCGCCGCCGTCTCGCGCTGGCAAGGCGACCTGGTGGAGCCGCGGCGCAACCTGCGCAGCTTCATCGTCGTCGGTGGCAGCCTCTACACGCTGGTGCTGGTGGCCCTGCGGCTGGCTGCACCGCAGGGCCGGCTGTCGCCGCCGATGGCGGCGCTGGATATGGCGCTGCTGCTGTGCATCTTGGGCGGCATGGCAGGGCGGCTTTTGCGCACCGCCGATGCCGGGCTGTTCGAGCCCGTACCCGCCGCCGCACGGCCTGCCATTTTGCAGCCGCCCGCAGTGCCGGCCGTCCCGCTGCCAGGCAGCAGCAACGTCGCCGCAGCAGACCCCGCCGAAGACCGGCTGGCGCAGGCGCTGCACAGCGTGATGCAGAACGACCAGGTCTGGCGCGACGAAGACCTGGGCGTGGCAGCGCTGGCCCGACGGCTGGCGGTGCCCGAGTACCGCCTGCGCCGGCTCATCAACCAGCGGCTGGGCCACCGCAACTTCAGCGCCTACGTCAACCGCTTCCGGCTCGACGAGGCGCAGCGCGTGCTGGCCGACCCCGCCCGGCGTGACCAGGCCGTGCTGAACGTGGCGCTGGACGCCGGCTTCGGCTCCATCGGCCCCTTCAACCGCGCTTTCAAGGCCGACACCGGCCTCACGCCCACGGAATTCAGGCGCCACCGGCTGGCCGATTCCTGATGCGGCGGCTTTCGGCCAGCCGCTGGCCGAAAGCGCCGGGAAACGGCGAGACGGCGGCGGCACGCACCGGCATCGTGCCGGCACCGAAGGCATCCGCTTTCGATGAAAGGACTGCCATGCGAACACTCTTCATCCTGCTGGCCTTGCTGTTCAGCCTGGGCGCGCCTGCCGGTGCCGCGTCTGCCGCGTCTGCCGCGTCTGTCGCGCTCGGCATCTTGCAACTGGCCGCCACCGGTGATGACGGGCCCGTCACCGTGTTCTACGCCAGCAGCGCCGCAGCCCTGCCGCTCCAGCGCGGGCGCTTCACGCTGCAGCTCGCGCCGGAAGGCGCAGCGCTGCCGGGCAACGGCCGGCTGGTGGTGCTGTCGCACGGCTCCGGCGGCTCGCCCTGGGTGCATGCCGACCTGGCCCGCGCGCTGGTGATCAGCGGCTTCGTGGTGGCGCTGCCCGAGCACCGGCAGGACAACTGGCGTGACGGCAGCCTGCCCGGCCCGGAAAGCTGGAAGCGGCGGCCGGCCGAGGTGTCGCGCGCCATCGACGCGGTGGCCGCAGACCCGCGCTTCGGGCCGCTGCTGAAGACCGACCGCGTCGGCGTCTATGGCATGTCGGCCGGTGGCCACACCGTCTTGAGCCTGGCCGGCGGGCGCTGGTCGCCGGCCGGCTTCAAGGCGCATTGCGACGCCAATCTGGCGCAGGACTTCCAGTTCTGCGTCGGCCTCATCACCCAACTCACCGGCGGCTGGCTGGACGGCCTGCGCCTGTGGGCCGCACGCGCGGTGATCGGCCACCGCTTCGCCGACGCCACGCCGCAGACGCACGCCGACCCGCGCATCGCGGCCTTGGTGGCTGCCGTGCCGGCGGCGGCCGACTTCGAGATGGCGTCGCTGGCCCACCCGCGCGTGCCGCTGGGGCTGGTGACGGCTGACCAAGACGCCTGGCTGCTGCCGCGCTTCCACGCCGACCGCGTGCTGGCCGTCTGCCAGCGCTGCGAGCTGGTGGCCAACGTGAAGGGCGGCGGGCACGGCGCCTTGTTGTCGCCGCTGCCGCCGGGGCTGGACGGGCTGGCCGGCAGCCTGCTGAACGACCCGCCGGGCTTCGACCGCGCCGTGCTGCCGGCGGTGGACGACAGCATCGTCGGCTTCTTCCAGCGCCACCTGCTGCGGCATGATGCCGAAGCCGCAACCAGCACCGCCCCCCTGCCAGGACCATGACGATGACCATGACCATGCCGCCGCCCCCTCCGCTGGTTCCGATGACCCAAATCCGCTGCGAAGTCGGCGCACTCGTCAGCCTCGGCGCCGCCAAGCACGGCGAGCGCCGCTACGTGCCGCTGGGCGGCGGCACGGTGCGCGGGCCGGAGCTGAACGGCACGCTGGTCGAGGGCGGCATCGACTGGCAGATCCAGCGCGCCGACGGGGCGCTGGAAATCGCCGCCCACTACGTGATCCGCGCCGACGACGGCGCCTTGATCGAGGTGCAGAGCGACGGCCTGCGCCACGGCCCGGCCGAGGTGATGGCGCGGCTGGCGCGCGGCGAGGTTGTGCCGCGCGAGGCCTACTTCTTCCGCACCGTCGTGCGCTTCACCACCGGCGCGCCGCAGTGGCTGCACCTGAACAAGGTGCTGGCATTGGCGGTCGGCCAGCGCGAGGCTGCTGCCGTGCTGCTGGACTTCTACCGCATCACCTGATGCGCATCCTGCTGGCCCCGATGGAGGGCCTGCTCGACCACAGCCTGCGTGACGCCATCACCGGCGTCGGCGGCATCGACCTCTGCGTCTCGGAGTTCATCCGCGTCACTGACCAACTGCTGCCGGCGCGCGTGTTCACCCGCGTGGTACCGGAGCTGCTGCACGGCGGCCGCACCGCCGCCGGCGTGCCTGTGCGCGCGCAATTGCTGGGCAGCGACCCGGCCTGCCTGGCTGACAACGCTGCGCTGCTGGCGACGCTGAAGCCCGCCGGCATCGACCTCAACTTCGGCTGCCCGGCGCCCACCGTCAACCGCCACCGCGGCGGCGCAGTGCTGCTGGACGAGCCGGCGCTGGTGGGGCGCATCGTGGCGGCGGTGCGCGCTGCCGTGCCGGCCGCGATGCCGGTGTCGGCCAAGATGCGGCTGGGCCACCGTGACGAAGCGCTGATGCTCGACAACGCACGCGCCATTGCCGATGCAGGCGCGTCGGAGCTGGTGGTGCATGCGCGCACCAAGCTGCACGGCTACAGGCCGCCGGCGTATTGGGAGCACATCGCCGCCATCCGGCAGGCGGTGGCGGTGCCGGTGGTGGCCAACGGCGAGGTCTGGACGGTGGCCGACGCGCTGCGTTGCATTGCCGTCAGCGGCTGCGACGCCTTGATGCTCGGCCGCGGCATCGTGGCCGACCCCGGCCTGGCGCTGGCCTTGCGCGGCGACGCGGCCCCGGGCTGGGCGCAGTTGCTGCCCTGTCTGCTGCGCTACTGGCGCCGCCTGGCCGGCCATGTGGCGCCACGCCACCGCGCCGGCCGCATGAAGCAGTGGCTCAACCTGCTGCGCAGGCGCCACGCCGAAGCGCAGATGGCTTTCGACGCCATCCGCGCCAGCAACGACCCGGCGGAGGTCGAACGCCGCCTGTTTGCCGGCGTGGAAACGCTCCTAGGGCACGACGGGCGGTTTTCCTACGGTGCTGCTGCTGGTGCTCACGCAGACTGCGGGTCACCCCCGGGGGCTGGCAAGCCGCCAGCCACCCAGGACCAACCGGACATGGAAACGACATGAACAAACGACTCATTCTTGCCTCCGCGCTGCTGTGCTCGCTGATGGCTGCCTGCTCCACCACCACCCCCGGCATGAACGGCTCGGACCCGATGGCCAAGCGCACCAGCATCGACGCCAACGTCGATGCAGCGCTGACCAAGCTGACGTCGCAGAACCCGTCGTCGGCGGCGATGTTGCAGCGCGCGCGCGGCGTGTTGGTGTTCCCGAACGTGGTCAGCGCCGGCTTCGTGGTCGGCGGCTCGTACGGCACCGGCGAGCTGCGTGTCGGCGGCCGCCCCGAGGCCTACTACAGCACCACCGCAGCGTCTGTCGGGCTGCTGGCCGGCGCCGACTCCAAGGCCATGTACATCCTGTTCATGACCGACGACGCGCTGAACAAGTTCCGCTCCAGCAAGGGCTGGACGGCCGGCGCAGACGCATCGGTGTCGGTGCTGAATGCCGGTGCAGACATCGGCATCGACACGCAGACCGCCACGCGCCCGGTCGTCGGCTATGTGCTGACGAACGCCGGCCTGATGGCCAACGTGGCCATCGACGGCACCAAGATCACCAAGCTCGACCTGTGAGCCTGGGCGGCCGGGTCAGCTCCAGACCTCGGCCGCCGTCTCCACCACCAGGCGCAGCTTGTCGCGTTGCGCCTGCACGGCGATGTTGTTGCCGTGCACGGTGCTGCTGAAGCCGCATTGCGGCGACAGGCACAACTGTTCCAGCGGCGCGTACTGCGCGGCTTCGTCGATGCGGCGCTTCAGCGCGTCCTTGCTTTCCATCTGGCCGAACTTGGTCGTCACCAGGCCGAGCACCGCGACCTTGCCTTTGCTGAGGTAGCGCAGCGGGCGGAAGTCTCCTGATCGGTCGTCGTCGTACTCCAGGAAGTAGGCGTCCAGGTTCATCTCGGACAACAGCGCCTCGGCCACCGGCTCGTAGTTGCCGGCCGCCGCGTGCGTGCTCTTGAAG
>CAXTHW010000038.1:0-49631 GCA_964244245.1 uncultured Rubrivivax sp.
TGGATAGAGTACTTGGCTACGAACCAAGGGGTCGTGGGTTCGATTCCTGCCAGCCGCACCAGAACTTCGTTCTAGAACAACGGGTTAGCTCCAAAAGGGCTAGCCCGTTTTTCTTTGTCTGTGCTATTCGGAAGGGGTTGTGCTATTGAACGCCCGTTTCGACCCCCACAGATAGGGCTTCGTGGTGCCCTTGAGGCACAGCGGATGCTTGAGGAGGCCCGACTTTGTGACGGCAGTGCGTAAACTGGGAATCCGGCCAACAGGCCCGTCACACGGATATCGCTGCGCTCGAAATGTCGTCGTTTGCCCACGCGGCGACGATGATTCCGGCCCCCGTTGCGACATCAAGCAGATGCGGTTCGTTTTCCGCCCCGATGCGGCCAACAGTTCGACCGTCTCATCGTCGACGGGGACGCACGCTGCAGACGCATCTGTGGCCTCCTTCAGCAGCGCGAGGTTGCCGTCCTTGGCGGCGATTTGGCCCACGATGGAGAGGCTGACGGGCTGGATTCAGGCTCAAATCTCGCACGGCCAATCACGCGGGACCCAGTGCAGGCCGCGCGGGCAGCGCTGATCCGACCGAGTCCGCGCGCGGCATGGCCAAGTCCAGCGCCATCCGCGCAAAATTTGTCGAAGGTCCGGCGAGTTTGACTAACACCGTCAGCTTGAGCCCAACGTCTGAGATACAATGTATCGCAACTCATCAACAAGGAACCGGTGATGGCCGCGACCAGCATGGTCCACGTCCGTGTGGACGAATACCTCAAGACTCAGGCCACGGAAACGCTGGCAGCGATGGGTCTGTCGGTGTCGGATGCCGTGCGGGTGTTCCTCACCCGGGTCGTGGCCGAGCAGCAACTTCCGTTTGCCCTGAAGGCGCCGAATGCTGACACGCGCTCGGCGATGGAAGAGGCGCGGACGATCAGCAAGGCGCGTTTCGCGTCGGCCAAAGCGCTGATGGGCGATCTTGAAAAAGGCGCCAAGCGATAAGCGCGCGGTCCTGCCGCGGGCGTCGGACCGAACCAAGGCCTTCGTCAAGGATTGGACCCGTCTGACGCACTCGGGCCGCTTCGACATGAAGCGCCTGAAGGAAGTCATGCTGGCGCTGATCGCGAACGACGCGCCGCTTGGGCCTTCGTTCCTGGACCACGCACTTGTCGGCGACTGGGCCGACCACCGCGAATGCCACGTCGGCGGCGACTTTCTTCTCATCTACCAGCTGCAGGGCAACGGTGCGAACGAGCAGATCATCTTCGTGCGCGTCGGCACGCACGCCGACCTGTTCGAGTAGCGCGGCAGCCTTCACGCATGCAGCGCGATCCTTGACACGGGTCAACGCGGAGGTCGTGTTGCCGATGCAGAAAGAACCTTTTGTCGTTCGATCAAGGTCGGCGGACGGGCAGCGCCTGCTTTCGATGGCCGTCCCGTGGCGCTGGGAGGCGGCAAGGTCGGCGCAGGACTCGGCTGCTCCAGCACCCGTTCGATTTCCGCTCCGAGCAACCGCCAGGCACCATGTTTTCATCGCTGTACTCGTGCTTGAGGTAGTGGCGGCGCACTCGGCTGCCGGCGAGCACATGGTTCTGGCAGCGGTCGATCACATCCGGGCCACGCCGAGCGCCTGCATCATCGTCGCGGCGGTGCGTCGCAGATCATGCGGCGTCCACTCGCCGTTCGAACCATTGGCCAGAACAAGGCTGTCGTCGTTGCGTCGGTTGCTCAGGTCTTTGCGATTCTTGAACCGCAGTTGCCGGTCTCCGATCTGCTTGCTCACGCTTTTCAAGCACACATGATTTTCAGCGTCGCGAGCCGGGAAGCACCAAGCTGTATCGCCGGACAGCTTGTGCAGTGCCTTGAATTGTTCGAGCGCGAAGTCGGACAGGAAGACCAACTGATCTTGTTGCTTGCCCCTTGAGCCCTTCACGTTCTCTTTGGGAACGAACCAAGTGGCTGCATTGAGATCCACGTGCCGCCACTCCGTCATCAGCAACTCACCGATGCGGCAGCAGGTCGAGAGGCAAATCCAGAGGGCCAACTGGGTTTCAGCTTGGACGGCGCGCGTGGCCTTGCGCTTGTCTGGGGCGTTGTCATAGGCTGCCTGGGTTTGCTCGAAGATCGCTTTCAGCTCGCGAATCTCACTCGGGCTCAACACGCGCGCGCGGATGTTCGACATGTCGTAGTCGGCTGCGACGATCCGCTCGATCTCGATCAGGTTCGTGGGGTTGCCTTCCTGCAGCAGCCGACGCCAAGGCTGCCTCTTTTCAGCCCAGTCGAACATCTGCTTGAGGTCGCGGGACAGGTTGACCGCCATGCGGTTGACGCCACGCGCGACCACGGCCCGCAGAACGCTGCGGAGGTCGTGCTCCGTGACTGCGCGGACGGGTTGCGCGCCGAGCGTCGGCAACACATCCTTCTCGAAGGACCGACGAATCTCAGCGTTGCCGTCCTTCCGCGACACACCGTCCGCGAGCCACGCGTCGTACATCGCCTTGATGGAGGCGTCTTCGGCGAGGCGACGTGCTTCAGCACCGATCGTTGCTTGAACACGCTGGCGCTCCTCGATGCGCTCGGCCGTGCGGGTCTCGTTGGGATCAAGGCCGCGCTTCAGCAGGCTTCGAGCCTGATCCCGCGCAGCGCGAACGCCCTCCAGCGAAGTGGCCGGCCAGGTGCCGCAGTAGTGCCAGGCCTTCTTGCCGTCGCGTTTGAAGCCATAGCGGAAGTGGACCGCGACGGGTCCAGCGCCGGCACCTCGTACTGTGCCTACAAGCCCGTCCCCATCCCGCAGGGTGTCGCCCGCGCTTGCCGGCGTCAGGGCCATCAACTCCGCCACCGTCCACCGATGGCCCTTGCCGGACTTGGGGTACCGGGTCGTGAAGCACGCGCCAGACGTCAATGTGCTCCTCGCGCTCGACGTAGAAAACAAGATACGGGTAGCGCCCCAGCGACCAAAGACGCAGATCGGCGAGCCCGAGCTGGTGCGCGTACCGGGGAGACCCCGACGCTGGTTGACGTGCGATGTGGGCGTAGGCCCTTTCAAGCTCGTCAACGAACCCCATGGCAACCTTCGCCGAAGCTTCAACCAGGTAGTGGTCGATCGCCTCCTCTACGTCCCGGTTCGCGAGCTCGCGAGGAACGATCCTCTTCAACGCCTTCACGAGGATCGTCGGTTGCTGATCCTGTCCGGCAGTCCTGCGAAGTACGCAGTGTCAGCGGGGGAAGCAGCCTTGGAACTGGCGCCGGCGAGCAGCAGGTC
Organism: uncultured Rubrivivax sp.; assembly: GCA_964244245.1. Classification (GTDB taxonomy): domain Bacteria; phylum Pseudomonadota; class Gammaproteobacteria; order Burkholderiales; family Burkholderiaceae_C; genus Rubrivivax. Next base: position 3,251 of record CAXTHW010000038.1, read on the forward strand.
GCGCAAGTGAAGGCGTTCCTGGTCCTTGATGGTTGGCAGGGCCGTGCGGGCCGGCGGTCTCAGCAAGAACCACTGCTGGACTTTTGCGGGACTGGCGGGTGCTGCACAGTGCAAGGCAGCGCAGAACTGGTAGGACGCAATCCTGGCCGATCCGGCGTGGAAGGACCGGATTGCGGCTGACAGCCAGGGCCCGCGCGTGGGAGCACTCGGACACTCGGCCGGCGGCTATACGGTGCTGGTATTGGCGGGAGCCAGGCCAGACCTGTCGCGGATCAGAAAGCACTGCCTGACGGAGGCATCCGACGACGCGATCTTCTGTGGCGTGGGGCGCTCGGGGGATGCGATCACGCCGCCGGCTGCGGACACGCCCTCGCTCAAGGACAGTCGCGCTCGGGCCATCGTTGCGCTGGCGCCGACAAGACGCTCCGCTAGCCGCTTCACGCTGGCGACGCGTTGCAGCGCGGCGGGCGCATCTCCACGGCTTTCTGGCCCGCGGGCGCTGGCCCGATTCGTCACACCGATCACGTCTCCTGTGTCTAAGCAGTTGGGCCCATCACTCGCCCAATCAGGAGTCTTCGCATGTCACCCACTCCACATTTGTTCGTCGGGGCCCTCACCGCATTCACCGTCGTCACAGCCGCAGCCCAAGGAACCCCCATGGACAAGACCACGCTCATCACCCGCCAGTCGTTCGACGTCAGGATCGTCGCCAATGGCCGCGACGTCACCGCCACATCGCCGGTCGCCTTCGTGAAGTACAACGCCGACGGCAGCGGCACCCGCACCTTGAAGAACGGCCAAACGGTCAGCGGTGGCTGGCGCTTCATCAACCCGCAGCAAACCCAGATCGAGGTCAATGGCCCCGAAGGCGCGTCACGCTGGGTCGTTATCGAACTCACCGACACGGTGTACCGGAAGGCGAACCTGGACACCGGCGTCGAGTTCATTCACCTGCCGCGTGCGCAATGAAGATCGTTGTCGAGGCGGCGCTCGTCGAGCGTGCACGCAGTGGCGATCTGACGGCGCTTGAGGCGCTGCTGCGCGCGGTGCAAGGCCCGCTCTACAACCTGGCCGTGCGCATGCTCGGCCGGCGTGAGGATGCGCAAGACGCGACGCAGGAAATCTTGTTGAAGATCACGACGCGTTTGGGCAGTTGGCGTGGCGATGCCGCCTTCGGCACCTGGGCGTGGAGCGTGGCCAGCCACCACCTGCTGAACCAGGCCACGCGCGGGCCGCAGCGCGCCGAGGTGTCGTTCGAAGCGCTGACCGAGCGGCTGGATGCCGGGTCCGGCTACGCCGAGCAATTGCTTCTAGCCGACCGCGGTGGCGTCCTGTCGCCCGAAGATCGGCTGGAAGCCAGACGCACCGCCCTTGCATGCACCCAGGCCATGCTGATGTGCCTGGACCGACCGCAGCGCCTGGCGTATGTCCTGGACGTGATCTTCGGCCTGGAATCGCCCGAGGCCGCCGCTGTGCAAAGCATCTCCGCCGCCGCCCATCGGCAACGCCTGGCCCGAGCGCGCAGCGCGGTGCATGGATTCATGGCGCAGCGTTGCGGGCTGGTTGCCGACCGTGCGAAGTGCCGTTGCGTCAATCAATTGCCGGCCAAGCGCCTGGCAAAGGCGCGGGGACAACTTCCGCCAGGCCTGGAGATGACGGACGCAGAACTGGACGAAGCGGAACAGGGGCTGCGCGAACTGGTCGCCATGGGGGATGCCGCCGCGGTGATGCGGGGTGCGCCTGCCTACGCGGCGCCGCCGGCGATGTTGCATGGCATTCGGCTCGTCGTTGAAAACAGCGGCGTGCTGCGCCACTGACCATGGACGAACTGCCCGCCATCGGGATGGTGCCGTTCTGGCTGACGCCGGAGCGTCTGTCTGCGCGCCTGAAGGCATTCAACCAACGCCGCGAGATCACCTGGTTTGGGCTGCAAGGCGCATTCGAAGGTGCGCAAGACGCGGTCGTCCGGTTCCGGACGCTGGATGCGGGCGTTCTCGGCGGTGGCGGCACGGCGGCCGTGAACGGCGGCGTCATCGCCGCCGGCTTCGATGCGGTGTGCGTCCTTGCGGCGCAAGCTCAGTTCGATGTCGATGTTGTCGTGACCCTGACCTTGCAGATCCAGTTCTTGCGGTTGGCTCACGCAAGCCTGGGGCTCGAGTTTCGCGCCCAGGTCAGCAAATCGACAAGCCAGTTGTGCTTCGTTCAAGCGCAACTCATCGACCGCAGCCAAGCTGCACCGAGGGTCTTGTCGAGCGCGCTGGCAACGCTGGCCGCGACTCAAGATGGCCCATCTCCATCGGCATGAGTTGGTTGTCGGGTTCTGCGAGAACGTGAACGCGTGCAACCAACCGATCGCGTTGCTTTGCCCTGGAACTGTCGTTCTGTGCCCGCATGGTCCGTTCGGCCCATCCGCACCCGCTGCACGCGCGTCGATCTGACGCGACCTGCCGCTACAACGGTGGGCTGTTGCTGTTGTTGCCGGGCCTGCGAAGACGATGTCCACCACCTTTGCCACCACGGCGCTGCCGGCTGCTGCGAACAGTGCCCGCAGCGATGCCCAGACCATGCGTTTCGGCGCCTTCGCGATCACCGAGACGCAGTCCTTTCCTCCTGCCGCAGGTGCGCAGTGCTGGGCCTACCTGACCTTGAACGCCGAGATCGCGCTGTCCCTGCCCGCCAGCCCGGACCTGCAGCAACTGATCCGCTCGCCGCGCGCGCGCATCAGCATCGACGGCCAATGGCTCTGGTGGGCGCTGCGGCGCAAATACCCGCAGCGGCCGCTGGTCAAGCTGTCGGGGTCGGACTTGATCTACGAACTTGCTGCGCATTGCGCCGAGCAGGGACGCAAGCTGATGCTGCTCGGCAGTAGCGCGACAAATAATGCTGCCGCGGTGTCAGCGTTGCGCAAGCGGTGGCCATCTTTGCAGGTCGCCGGCCATGCGCCGCCCTGGTACGACCGTGGCACGGCGGCCGAAAGCTTGGCGCATCAGAAGGCGCTGAAAGCGATTCTTGCCTGCAAGCCGCACTATGTCGTGCTGGGCCTTGGAGCGGCCAAGGAGCAGCGGTTCGCGAGCGAGATGCTGCAGTGCCTGGACGGGGTGGTTTGCGGCCTGCTTTGCTTTGGCGGTGCCATCGATCTTGTGAGCGGCACAGTGCAGCGGGCGCCGCTGCGGTGGCAGTCCCTCGGGATCGAGGGCGTCTATCGTGTCCTTCAACGGCCACAGCGGATTGGGCGCCTGCTGCGGGTCTTGCGCGTGATTCCGCTCCTTGCCATCCGCCGCTATTAGCTTTCGCAATTGCGGCGCATTGGCCGGGACGCATCAAGCTGGTTCTTCGCCCAGCGAGACCGGGATTCTCAATGTAGTGGCGGATCGATTTACAAAAGCCGTCGATAGACACCGTTGCATGGCATGTCGATAGGCAATGCTGCGCCGTTCAGTCCATTCTTTCCATGTGCGGTCGCCGGCATCGGCACAGCGCAGAGGTACGTCCGCGCAAGCTTGTGCAAAGTCTGCGGCGCTGTCAGCAACGTGCACGTTGCCTGGCAGGTTTGGCATCAGCCCGCGCATCGCATGCGATGTGCTCACAACGGTCTTTCCCAATCCGATCGCTTCTATCGCCTTCTCATGCACTCCAGAGCCGCGTATTGACGGGATAGCCACTAGGTCAACCGCGTCGTACAGTGACCTGATGTGCTCGATCTTTCCCAGCACAACGGTCCTTTCGGGGACGGGTAGGCCATCGAGTCCGCTGCCGGCCACCACGAGGTGGCAGTTTGCTGGCAAATGCGGATGCACGCTTTCAAGCATCCACTGTAGTCCCACTCTGTTGGGCTCCCAGGTCCAGGTTCCGATCATTCCGATCAATCGGGCGTCGGCAGAAGGCGCACCCAAATGTGCGTTGGAAGTCACCCTCGATGCGGGCCTTGTGAGGCATATCTCGTCGAGCGCGCTACCGGGCGCTTCGGCTCGTTCTGTTTGGACAGAGTAGCCTGGCAGAACTTCAATCTCCGGCGTGACGCCCGCGGCAGCAGCCAGTTCGCGAAAGCGCAAGCCATCGGCTTCACTGAGACATGCAATGACACTGGCATGCTTGAGGGCCAGGTGCTCAAGCCGCCGGAGCAGCCGCGATTCCCGGCGTAGAAACCAGCGCCTAAGCTGGCTGCGAAAATTCAAACCAGCAATGCCTTGTGCCCGCTCTTCGTAGCCGTCCGACTCAAGGTTGTGCATGATGACGATGGGAGGCGGCAACGCGGGAAGCATCGACTCGATCCAAGACAGCGCCTGAAGATGGTCCACGATCAGCACTTCCATTTGCAGCGCCTTCGATGCAAGCTGGTGCCGGACCCTCGACGCCGCCTTCTCGCCCAGCAGGCGTTGGGTTGTCGTCGGGCGCCCCTGTGCCAACGCGGCAAGAGGCATTCCGACTTGTTGCGCCAAAGACATGTCGTTGAAAGCGGGAACACAGTCACCGACCGACAGGTACCGGATATTGCGTGCGTGGCGCGCAGGGCCCCGTCCCCTGCCGATGACGAGGATCTCGTGGCCTGCATCTGAAAGGCATTGCAACAGTCGTGCGGTGCAAAGTTCACCGCCGGTTCGAGAGGTTGCGAACAACCGCATGGTGAGGACCACGACGTTCAAGCTGCACCCCGATGTATGGAAGGGTTGATGTAGATGGCCAGCATCAAAAAGCCAAGGGCGTTGCCGCCGACTCCCTGGCTGGAAGCTGAAAAGACGTAAGAGACAATCCAGAAGAGCGCCCATGTCGCAATCAGGGGGCCACCCGGATCACGCAGGTGAGACGCCCTGGACAAGACGTCCGAAGCAATGGCGCGCAACCAGAAGAGAGGCAGTAACGCAGCCAATCCTGTTTGGGCAATGGCATTTCCGAGACCACTCTCGGAACCGACTTCAATGTCGGCGTTCGTGTAGTTGCCTGCTTCGCCGATGCCCTCGCCCAGCAGGTTGCCTTCGAGCAAGTACCCCAGGCTGGTTTGAACTCCCGCCAGGTGGGCGAACGGTCCCTCGACAAAATCGCGGCCAGCCAACACAAGAGCGGCAACGATGCCGACTGCCGTGATCGGAAGAATGTGGCGAGGCGACGGTACGCCGGTCATGCGCCAAAAGGCGAGAATCGCAAGGAAGAGCCAGAAGCCCTTCGACATCGTCAACGCCCCGCACAGCAACGCAGGCAGCAAGAGCAGCAGGCTGCCATGGCCGCGGGCCTGGCGGGCAAGTCCGATGACCAGCGCCGCGGCCATGCCCGCAGCGAGCGTGGTCGGTTCAAGGTAGCTTGAGATGGCACGCCGCCAAGGCCCACCAGTCCACTGCTCAAGATCCCAACTGAAGAAGCGGCCGTTGTTTTCGAACGGGATTCTGCCGAAGCGGTCAAAGCCGTTCGCTGCGGTGAAGCTTTCGATATCGAGCAAATCCGTCCAGAGCGCGCCCGGGCCGAAGCGCTCTGCAATACCCAGAACAGCCACGATCACGCTGGTGATTGCAATCAAGCCGAACAGTCGCTCGAACTGCCTGGGTGTCCACGGGATGACCGTCGCCGCCACAAAGAGCAGCGGAACCAGAACCAGACGCCGCAAGTTCAGCGCCAACACAAAGACTCCAGGTGACGACAAGAGCGACAGCAAGCTGTAGGCAGCCACCAGCCCAAATGCCCACCACGTAGAGACTGGGAGAGGCAGACGTCTTGACTTCGCGGAGGACAGTGCCGCGAGTGCAACCAGCGCGAGAATCGCAGCGTCGCGCGCAACTCCGTTCAGTGCCCACTGGGCATCCTTGGTCAACCGGAATCCGAGCAGTCCAATCAGCGGGCCGAATTGCAGTGCCATGACCAGGAACAAGAGAAGCATGAATGCCAGCGCATTCGATTGACTGGCGTCGGCCGTGCGCCCTTGGTGCGCCGCACCGTCCATGCTGGCCTTTGCAATCACGCCTGTCACGCGTCAAGGAATCGCAACGTTCCATCCGGCCTGGGCGTCAACGGCGTGCCGGGTTGCGCAGGGTGCGGATGACCGTGGCGTTGCAGCACAGACAGGATGCGGTCGGGGTCTTGCAGATTGCTGTACTTGCTCAGCAACGACCGCTTGATGAACGGGTAGCCCAATGCCAACAACTCGAATGGCCGCCGCAAAGTCGGGTCCACATCGCCCGAGCCGCTTTCGAACCAGACACTGCCGACGGATAGATGGCGCGCCGCTACGCGGGCCAGCCTGGTTTCCTGGAACAAGATCACGTCCGACCTGTCTTTCAAGCATAGACCGGGGAGAAAGACGGAGCGCAAGGCATCGACTGTCGAGGATTGCACCTCTTTCAAATGGAATGCGCAGGACTGCAAATGGTTCTCTACTTGACTCGACGCCGTGAGCCCGGACAACTGCCAGCGGAATCGACTGAAGAGCGGCCGCAGGTCGGCGAATGGCCCAAAGACAGAATCATTCATTACAAAGATGTCGCTGCCAGGACAGCGGTTGGCCATTTCGCGCAGTAGCAGGCCGTAGGCAGAAAAGTCATAGCCGACCAGCGCTTTCCAGTAGGCGGCGTCGGCCACGGCAAGCAAAGGCGGCTCGATCTGCGCAGCGTCCGGGCTGGCAAACACCACGCAAAGCCGCCGGCCTGCCGCGCGGAGCCGCTCCAACGTGTACCAGTGATGAGGCTGGGCGCGGCCATCGGGCAGGTACAGGAGATAAGCAATCCAGCCGGTCGAGGACGGATACAGGGGTTTGATGGACCGCGTGGCAGGCGCCAAAGCGCTTCGTCGAATCGCACCTTCCAGAGCCCGAAGCCGGCGCCGGATCGTCGGTCTTGAGGGGACGAAATCCCAGTCGCCGACGATGCCGCTGGCAACCGGCTCAGCGTCCTTCGCGGCTGGTTGCAAGAAGGTTCGCATCGGCTCACTCATGTTGCACGCGCGACGGCAGGCGGCCCGACAGCCTCTTCAGCCCCATGCCAACAAATTCGAGCCGTCGCAACAGCCTGGCCGTCGGTGACGCAAAGCTGTTGACGATCTCGCCGCCTGCATTGGCTGCACGCGCAGCGGTCAACTTTTCGAGAATGATCGAAGTTGCCTTTGGCTGCAGGTGTTCCAGCGAGCGGCGCTCCTGCGCCACCACGCCCTGCCATTGCCGACGGCCCGAGCCGGACAGCCACGTCTCGATGTGTGCCGCCATATTGGGGCTCAACGCGGTCGAGAAGGACACGGTGCTTCCACGCCGCGTGTAGAAGCGCTCCAGCGACCCAGGCGGCGAAAGGTCGCCAAGCTCCGCCAGCAAGGCCGCGCTGACCGCGAAGATATGGGTCGATACCCAGCGGCCTGCCGCCATGCCATCGACGCTGAAGGGAGCGTGCAGCGCATAAGCCTCTCCGGCCAGCGCCGGTGCAGCGGGCGCTTGCAGCAATCGGGTGAATGAGCGTCGCAGTACCCGGCGGGTGATGCAGCCGAAGCGGTTGTGAATGCAAAACGTGTCGTTGGCGAAGACGGCCAGCCGCACCGATGCCAGCAATTGCATCTCGCGCGCGAACCGCAGGCCGGCGTCCCAACCGGAAAACTCGCGCGTTACGTTGTTGCCGGGGATGCAGTGGGCTCCCTGCGGCAGGTGTGCAGGCGGGCTTGCGCCGTTGTGCACAACGATGAGGCAGGCGGCTGGATCCAGAGAGCGCAAAAAGGCGGCGAATTGCGACACCGCGGTCGCCGCGTAGGGCTGGTAGTAAAGCAACAGGATGCCCAGCAGGGCTGGATGGTCTGCTGACTTCATTGCAACTTCGCCGCCGTCGCGTTTGCTGCCTCAACGCTGGCCGCTGTCGGCCAGCGCCGGGCCAGTCCTTTGGCCAGTCTGCTGGACAGGCGCATCAAGGCACGCCGTGTGACCCGCTCGCTGCACCATCCCGCCAACAGCACGAGCGGGGACCAGGGCAGCGCCGCGGGTTGCAGATGCAGCCAGCCAGCCAACAACAGCCCGATCCAGATGGACGGGCGCCCGACCACTCCGTGCAGCAGCAGCAGGCCCAACCGTGGCAGCGTCGCCGATGCAGGAGCCGCCGCCCGCAGGAACAGTACCGCGCCAAGTCCGGCCGTCACGGCCCCACTGACTGCCAACCCGGCCGGGCCCAGCATGGCCATTGCGGCTATCGCAGCGACGATTTCCAGCAGTGTCCAACGCGCATGTGCAAGCGCGGCCATCCATGGGGGCTGTGCGATCACGAGCCAGACGCCCAGCAGGCTCGTCCATAGACCGGCCACCATGCGCAGCGCAATCCACGGCACGAGCGCGACGGCCAAATGCCACTCGCCGTGCCACCAGGTCGCGTCCAGCCGCGTCAGCAGCGCCGGAAGCACGGCCATCGGCGGCAAGACCGTGATGGACAACGACCGGACCTTGAGCAACACCAGCGGCCAGCGGCGCGGTGGCGGCGCCAGGCGCAGTTCGGTCAAAGCAACCCGCGAAGTCGTCTGCACGAAGACCTGCGCAGCGACACCGCAAGCGGTCAGTGCAAAGGTGTAGGTGCCCGCCCACGACGCGCCGAACCACGGCGCCAGCAGCCAGAGGTGCATCTGGTCACGCAGCATCGACAAGCCAGCCACCGCTTGCAGGCCAAGGCCCTCCTGCAAGACCGCGCGGGGGCTTGCGCCGGCGTCTGGCCCTGCAACCGGCTGCAGCAATCTGCGCGCGGCGACGCAAATCCAGGCGCTGCGCAAGAGGCGTGCTCCGACGGCCGCCAATGCGAACGCCAGCCACCACGGAAGTCCTGAAAACATCAATACAGCGGGCAGTGCAAATTCGACCGCGACCGAAGCTCCCTCTGCGCGGCCAATGCTGCGAAAGCGCTGCGCGCGCTCCATGCTCGCCAGCGCGCTGAACAGCGACGGGTATGGCAACAGATACGCAGCAGGGTAGGCGACCAACAGCGCTGCCGCTCCGTCATCGAGCTGGCCGCGGCCGTACAGCGCCCAGGCGGCCAACGCCGTCGCGCCGGTCAAAAGCCCGGCCACCGCTGCGCTGAGCCGCTTCAGCCTTTGCATCGTGCGTGCGCCGGGCGCCGTTGAGCGCCGTACCAGTGCAGCCTTCAGGCCGCCATCCAGCAACAGCAGGGCGGCGCGCGCCACCGCCAGCGCACTGGCCCAATGCGCAAAGTGTTCCGCCGACAGCCAGCGCGCATACAGCGCCGCCGCCAGCAGTGCGGCTGCCAGTGCGATTGCATTCGCGGCGCCGAGATGAAAGACGCCAGTCGCGGCTGAGCGGTCGTTGTGGCTCATTGCCTGCCTCGCCACAGTCCCCGCCGCCCCGGCAGCACCGACCGGATCAGCGCCACCCGCTGCGCCTGCGCCGGGTCCAGCCGGGCCAGCGCGCTGCGGTGGCGCAGCAGCACCCAGGCCATGTGCAGCGCCAGGCCGCCCAGCATCGCCAGCGCGGCCCACACCGGCGGGCGCGGGCTGCTCGGCCACTCGGGCGGCGTGGCGCGGTCCAGCACCTGCAGCGGGATGGGGTCGGACGCTTCGTCCACCCGCGCGCCTTCGGCCTGGCGGGCGATCGATTCGGCCAGCGCCTCGGCGGCGCGGAACTCGCGCACGCGGCTGACGAAGGCGCCGGCAGCGTCGTCGGTCGGCGCTTCCAGCCGCGCCAGTTGCGCGCGCAGCGCCGCCAGGTCGGCCTGCGCCTGCTGCACCTCGGGGCTGGCGTCGGCGCGCAGGCGGCGCGTGGCGGCCAGCCGCAGCTCGGCGGCGGTCACTTCGGCCTGCATGCGGGCGTAGCCCTCGGCGGCGGCGCGCGGCTCGCTGCGCAGCGCAGCGCTGTCGAAGCCGCTGCCGCGCAGCCGCTTCTGCGCCTCGTCCAGCGTGCTGCGCGACAGCGCGAGCTGCGCCTCGTAGAAGCTGCGCCGCTGGCGTGCTTCTTCCAGCGCAAAGGCGCGCAGCTTCAGCCGCAGTTCCTCGACGTATTCGTTGGCGATGCCGGCGGCGCGCTGCGGCAGCTCGTCTTCCACCGTGACCTGCACCACGCCGTCGCGGCGGCCGATGCCGAAGGAGACGCGGCGCGACAACTGCGCCTGCGTCTGAAAGCGGAAGTTCAGCCCCCAGACGCGCTGGAGGTCGAAGCGCTCGATGATGCGGTCCGACACCGCCTGGCTGCGCAGGATGGCCACATGCAGGTCCACCGGGCTGGCGCCGCCGCCGATCAGCCCGGCCAGCGCCGGCAGCGCACCGGCCACCGCCGACTGCGACGGCCGCAGCACCGGCTGCACCACGAAGCTGGCCTGCCCGGTGTAGCGCACCGGCCGCGTCAGGCTGAGCGCAAAGCCGAGCACGGCGCACAGCAGCGCCGTCAGCAGCAGCCACCAGCGCCTGTGCCACAGCGGCAGCGCCAGCTCCAGCCAGCCCGCGCTGGCCGGCGCTTCGGTGTTGCCTGTCGTGCCGGCATGGCCGGCGGCCAGGTCCGGCAGCGGCGGTGCGCGGTCGGGGCTCATCGGAAGCTGGCCAGTGCCGCCAGCCCGATGCCGAACTGGTAGAGGATCTGCGTCCAGTCCTTGCCGGCCTGCACCCAGCTCGTGCGGAACAGGTCCTCGGGCACGAAGACCGTGTCGCCGGGCAACGCGGGCTGTTGCTCGAACTCGCTGCTGCGCGACCAGCGGCTGCCCTGCGCGGCGCTCAGCACGCTGCCGTTGGCGCGCACCACGAAGGCCGAGCCGTAGTCGGCGCCGGCCGTCGGGCCGCCGGCGCGCTGGATGTACTGGCCCAGGCTGCGGCCCGGCGTGTGCAGGAAGCTGCCGGTGTAGAAAACGCTGCCGAACACACCCACGCCCTGGTTGGCCGGCGGCAGCGTGAGCTGGTCGCCGTCTTCCAGCTCCACGGCCGGCAGCGCGGGCGATTGCGGCGTCACGTCCAGCACCACGCGGCCCTCGGGCCGGCGGCTGCGCAAGCGCGTCAGCAACTGCCGGATCGACGCCTCCGAAGTGGCGTTGCGCTCATCGCTGGAGCCGCGGTTGGCCGCATTGCGCGCCAGGCTGGTTTCCAGTTCCTCCAGCGCGCGCTCGTAGTTGATCTCCTGCGTCGAGCGCACGCTCTCGCGCCGCAGCGCGGTGCCGAACAAAAAGGCAGACGGCGTGGCGCCGCCCGCGGCGTCGATGGCGTCGGCCAGCGTGGCACTCGGCGGCAGCAGGTACTCGCCCGGCTTGCGCACCTCGCCTTCCACGAGCACGCGCTTGTTCTTCAACTGCGACGGCAGGTTGGCCGCCACCTGCGAGCGCGCGCGCAGCAGGTCGCCGTCGCCCAGCGGCGTGGCCAGGTCGCGCGGCAGCGCCAGCGCCACGGCGCCCACCGTGGTGCGCTCGCGCAGGCGCTGCACGGTCAGCGTGCTGGCGTCTGCCACCGACGAGAAGCCGCCTGCCATCTGGAGCGCGTCGCCCACGGTCTCGCCGGGCAGGAATTCGAACACCGCGACGCGGTTCACGCTGCCCAGCACGGCCACCTGCGGGCCGACGGCCTCGACATGCAGCACGTCGCCCGGCTGAAGCAGCCGGTCGTCGCGCCGGCTGCCGCCGCGCAGCAGCGTGTAGAGGTCGAAGGTCAGCGCGTCGGCGCCTTCGCGCAGCAGCCGGATGCGCCTGAAGCTGCCGCCGGACGCCGGCCCCTGCGCCTGCGCCAGCGCGCCGGAGATCGTGGTCAGCCCCGGCACGACGTAGTCGCCGGGGCGCTCGACGAAGCCGGTGATGTGGATGCGCAGCGGCGTCACGTCGGTCACCGCCGCGGCCAGCTCGAAGCCTTTGAAGACGCGCTCCAGCCGCGCCCGCAGCAAGGCGTCGAGTGCGCCGGCCGTGGCGCCGGCCACCGGCACCGGCCCCACGCGCGGCAGCGTCAGCCGGCCCGCACGGTCCACCCGCAGTTGCCACTGCGCATCCACCGTGCCCCACAGCGTGACCGAGATCTCGTCGCCCACCTGCACCACGTAGTGCAGCGGCACGCGGGCCGGCGTCTCGAAGGCCGGCAGCGCGCCGTCGGCACGGCGCTGCTGCGCGCCCAGCCGCCAGACCGGCCGTCCGCCGTTCGCTTCGCGGGCCAGACGCTCGAATTCGCTGGGTTCGTGCAGCGGCTCGGGGTTGAAGTCGCGGGGGTCGCGCGGGTCACGTTGCTGGGCCTGCCGGGCTGCGCGCACAGCGTCTGCGCCGGCCTGCCGCGCACCGTCGCGCTGGGCGTCGCGGGCTGCGTCCCGGGCCGTGTCTCTGGCCCCGTCCCGGGCTGCATCCCTGGCCGTGTCGGCCGGTGCCGCCACGCTGCTGTCGGGCACCGGCGTCGGCAGCCGCGTGACCGGCGGAATGGGCGGCAGCACCGGCACCTGCGCGCCGGCCGGGCCGTGGCTTGCGAGCGAGACGAGGGCGGCGATCAGTGCGAGGCGGGCGCAGCGGCGCAGCGGCACGCAAAAAGGCTGTCGGAAGGGCTGTCGGAAGGGCATCGATCCAGTCTATGCAGCCAATATGACGCTGGTGTCTCACTGGCACTGGCCGGCGGCCTTGTCTTGCGCGCTGCACTGCGGCACCGGCTTCGGGCACCTGGCGTCGCGTCGGTCCTGCTCGCTGCACTGCTCGTCCGGGCCCAGGCCCAGCAGATCGACCGTCAGCAGCGCGTTGCGCTGGCGCGCCTCGCTGCCCTGCGCGCCGGCCTGGGCTTCCACGGTGCGGCTTTCAGTCGAGGTGGGCGGCGCCACCGCCACAGGCGGCGCAGCCACCGGCGCCGCAGCACCGCCGACCGATGCCGCCTGAAGGTTGTCTGCGCCGCGGATGGTGGAGCCCAGCAGCACGGCCGGCGCGCGGATGAAGGCGTCGAGCGCGAGGATTTCGCCGAAGGCCGGGAACAGGCCGATGGTGCCCGAGCGGTTGCCGGCGGCGTCTTCCAGGATGCCCAGGCCGCTGCCGGTGGTGGTGGCCGGCGTCTCGAACACCACGCCGTCCACCGTGCGCCTCGCAGCCAGCGGCGGCGCCGCCACGGCGGTGTTGGCGCCGCGGCCGGAGTCGATGTCGCCGCTGGACGACCAGACCGTCATGTCGCCCCGGCCGACCAAGAAGACGCGCTGGTTGTTGACCTGGAAGTCGCCCTTCGCATAGCCGAAGACGTCGCCGCCGCCGAGTGCGATCACGCCCTTGCCGCTGGCGCCGCCGTCGCTGCTGTCCTTCAGGCCGACGTTGATGGCGCCGCCTGCATTCACCAGGCCGATGCCGCCGCCGCGCTCCGTCACCACCGAGCTTTGCGTCATCTCCAGCGCGCCGCTGTAGGCCATCAGCGGCGTGCTGCCGGGCCACAGCGGCTGCGCGACAAAGCTGCCGGCGCCTGCCAGTTCTGCCGCCTGGAAACCCTGGTCGAAGAGCGCCAGCCGCATCGGCAGGCTCCTGCGGCCGTAGAGCGACGCGGCAGCGCCTGCGCTGGCCGTCTCGCTGGCCAGCACCTGCTGCTGGAAGACCTGGAAACGGCGCCCGCTGAAGTCCTGCAATGCCGCCTGGTAGGCCAGCAGCGCAGGCGCCTGCGGGTCTTGCCGCGCCAGCGCGTCGAAGCCCGCCACGCTGCCGCCCAGGCTGGCGGCCACGGCCTCGCGCCAGCCGCTGTGCACCCGGGCCAGCGCAGCCACCCGCGCCGCCACCGCGCTGCCGATGTCCAGGCTGCTGAAGGCCAGGCCGCGCAGGTCGGCCAGATAGGCAGCCAGCGCCGCGCCTTGCAGCACCTCGCGGCCGGGCAGCGTGAGGCTGGTGCCGGCGGCCAGTGCAGCGTCGCCGGCCTTCAGCACCTCGGTCTTGTGCTGCTCGAAGGCGGCGCGCAGCGTGGCCGTCATCTGCGCCGCGCCGGGCGGCGTGGCGCTCAGATAGACGGCGCCGAACTCGGCGGCCAGCACCTGGCGGCCGAAGGCGGCCTGCGCGCTGGCCGGGAAGCCCTGGAACTGTGCCCAGGCTTCGTCGTAGCCCAGCGCCGGCTGTTGCAGCGCGGCGCGCACGCTGGCCAGCAACAGGTCCCGGTACTGCTGCGCGCGGCTGCTGCGGCCGGGTTGCAGATAGCTGGCGTCCAGCGCCGCCAGGTCCAGCGTGCCCGCGGTGGCGGCGGCCAGCCGCACCGACGCGCCTTGCGCCGGCAGGCTGGCATTGCGGCTGTTGCCGGTGGTGGTGATGCCGGCCGAGTTTTCCAGGTCCACCTGGCGGCCGGCGGCCACGTCCAGCGCGCCCGGGCCTGCGAGCGTGATGCTGCCGTACTGGCCGGCCAGCAGGTTGCGGCCGGCGTTGACCACCGTGGTGTCGCTGGCGCGCAGGTTCTGCCCCGCGAGCTGCAGGCCGAGGATGTCGTCACCGGCGGTGATCTCGGCGGCCTTGGGCAGCACCAGCGTGGCTGCGTTCTGCGAGGCTGCCGCCTGGATTGAGCCTTCTGCATGCAGGCGGGCCGGTGCGCCGTCTGCGCTGTGCAGACTTTGCCCGGCGGCGGTGTTGTCCAGCGCCGTCTGCAACAGGCCGCCCGACTGGTTCGTGAGAACCGCTCCCACGGCGTCTCGCGGAATCGGTTGCCTGTAGTCGCCCCACACTGCCGGCTGGGTGTCCGCCATGGCCAGGCGGGACCCCAGCGCGAGTCCGCTGCCGGCCCAGACCTCCAACGCGCCCTGGGATGACGGGAACAGAACCGCGTTGCTGCTGCGGGGCAGCAGGTCCACTGCACCCGTTGCTGCCGTCACGCGCAAGGAGGCTGGCAGAATTTGAAGGTAGCGCGTCAGATCGGGAACGACCAACGGACCACCGCCGACGCCATAGGCCGCGAAGGTTTGCGCATTGCCCTTTTCGTCGGTGGACACGCTGGCGCTGCCGGCAGTTGCGTTCAGCGTCACGCCGCTGCTGTTGCCCCAGGTGAAGAAGAAGGACGACACCGTGGCTCTGCTGTCCACGCTGGACGCAGGAAACGCCGTGGGGTCGAAGGTCGAGCCGATGGCGGCATCGCCGCCGGCCGCCACGTCCCATCTCCCATCCAGCAACGCCAGCACCGGCCGCTTGAGTGAACGCAGGTTGCCGGCGGCAGCACCCACGTCGCCTTCAGCGCGCAGATGCCCGTCGCCACGGCCCAGCAGGTACTGGCCGCCCAGCAGGTCGCGCCCCGCATTCACGCTCAGGTCGCCGCCGTTGCGCACCTGCAGGCTGGCGTCGGCCACCAGCCTGCTGTCGGCCCAGGCGGCGGTGGGCGCCATGGCTTGCAGGTTGATCACGTCGCGGCCGGCGTTGACGGTGAGGCCACCGCCGCCGAACGAGCCCAGCGTCTGGCGGAAGCGGCTGAACTCGGTCCACGAGGCGAGTTGCCCGTTGGCTGCGTAGCTGTCGCCATCGACCGTGCCGCTGCGCCACAGCCAGTTGTTGACGAGCTGGTTGGCCTCTGCGCTGAACACGTCGCGCGCCGCGCTCAGCGCCAGCCGGCCGCCTTGTTCCGTGAAGGTCGGCTTGGCGCTCTGGCCGCTGAACAGCGTGGCCAGCACGCCGGGCTGTTGCGCCGACTTGCGGCCGGCCACGTAGGCCAGGCCCTGGGTGTTGCTGCCCGAGCCGGCGAAGAGGATGTCGCGCCCGGCCGCCATCTCGATGGAGCCGGCGCCTGTGCGCAGCATGCGGTTGGCCGACACCGTCAGGTTGCCGGCGGCCTCGGACGGTGCTGCGCTGAAGTCCTTCACAGCCAGCGGGTTGGCGGCGGCCAGGTCGGCACCGGCGGCCAGCCGGTACGACCAGGAGCGTGCGTTGTCGTTCAGCACGCCGGTGGCGGCGGCAGTGCTGAAGCCATCGCTGATGGAGCCGTTGAGCAGCAGGTTGCCGGCGGCGCGCAGGCTCAGGAAGCCGGCGTCGCCACCGGGGCGGTCTGCGTTCAGCGCCCAGTCGCCATTGACGGTGAGGTTGCCACCGGCCTGCACCTCCACGCCGGCCCGCAGGTTGACGCGGCCGGTCTCGGCCGCGGCCACGCCCAGCGCCGACAGGATGCCGGCCTTGGCGTTCATGAAGGTGGCGCTGTCGTTGCGCAGCGTCGTCTGGCCCAGTGTGCTGCCGCTGCTGTTGCCGGCTGCGATGGTGGTGATGCCCGTGTAGCGGCGCACTGCTTCGACATCGACTTCGCCGCCCTTGAGCCGGCTGGTGTCCAGCGCATCGACGTTGACCGAGCGGTTGTCGCTGCCGCGCAGTGCGCGCAGCACGATGCGGCCGTCTTGCGCGTCGTCGCCCGTGGCATCGACGCTGGCGCCAGCCGCCAGCCTCACGCGGCCGGTGCTGCTGGACAGCAGCACGTCGCCGCCGTTGGCACCGGCGCGCGTCGAGCGGGCGTCGATGCGGGTGGCGTCGGCCAGGCGCAGGTCGCCGCCCGCTGCAAGCTGCACCACGCCGCCGCCGGGCGATGCGGCGTCCAAGGTGGTGGCCCTGGTGCTGCCCAGCGCCAGCGCGCCGCCATCGGCGCTGAGGGTGATGCGCTGGGCGTGGATGTCGCTGTTCAGCGCCACGTCGCCGCTGCGCACCCGCAAGGCCACTTCGCGGCTGAAGCCACCGGCGGTGGAGGCCAGCGCCAGCGCGTCGGCACTTGGCATGGTGGCCACGTCCACAGCCAGCCGGCCGCCGCGGTCGGCAGCGTCCGTGCCGGCACGCGCCAGCAGACTGCCGCTGGCGATGCTGCCGCCGGCCTGGGTTTGCGACAGCAGCAGCGCACCGCCTGCGCCAGCGGCGTCGAGCGTGATGCGGCCTGCGTCGCCGCTGCCCTGCGGCGCGGCGCTGGCGTCCAGCGTGCCCAGCAGTTCGATGCGGCCCTGCGTGGCCGTGGCGCTGATGTTGCCGGCGCGGCCGAAGGCGTCGAAGCCCAGCGGCCCGGTGAGCGTGAAGCCGGCCACCGAGGTGCTGGAGCCCACGCCGAAGCCGATGGCTGCGCTGTCGCTGTCGGCACCGCTCGCTTGCAGCGTCAGGTTGCCGCCGGGCAGGGCGATGCGGCCTTGCTGCTGCACCGTCTGCCCGCTGAGCTGCAAGGTCGCACCCTGGCCGACGCGCTCGCCCAGCGTGCGGCTGCCGGCTTCTGGCGCCACGCGCAGCAGCCCGGCTGCCACGAGCGATTGCGCGGCGCCGCTGGTGGCCGTCAGCCGGGCCGCGCTGAGAGTGATGTCCTGCTGGGCAGTGGTGCTGCCGTCGCCTTGCAGCACGATGTCGCCTGCCGAGCGCAGCGCCACGCTGTCGAAGCCTAGCGCCAGATTGCCCGGCCCCAGCGCCATGCCGCCGGTGCTACCGTAGCGCAGCGGCGGCAGTGCCTGCAACAGCAGCGTGCCCTGGCCGGTGGGGCTGGCGAGATGGACGCTTGCGCTGCGGCCGCTGCTGTTGCGCAGCACGATGCTTTGGGCCGCGATGTCGGTGCTGGCGGCGGTGCCATCGGCAGCGGCCAGGCCGCGCAGCAGCGGTGCGTCCAGCACCAGGCGTGTTGCGACATGGGCCGGCGCGGCGTTGGCGTCGGCACCACGGTCGGCCCAGTGCTGCCGGCCGATGAAATCGATGCTGTCGTAGGCGCGCAGGCTGATGTCGGGCGTGGCGCGCACGGTGGCAAGCAAGGCGCCGTCCAGCGTGCTGGCGCTGGCGTCGGCGGCCCCACCACCGCCGACCACGATGCGCCGTGCGGCCAGGCCCAGCGCCTGTGCCTGCAATGCCGCCGTGCCATCCACCTGAAGCGCGTTGCTGGCGTCCAGGCTCACCTGCCGGCCGGCCAGCACACTGCCGGCGCCGACGCGCAAGTCGCCACCGGTCGAGGCCACACCGCTGCGCTGGAGCGCCAGCGGGTTGGCGCTGACGGCCAGCAGCGCGCCGTCGCCAGCGCTGGCCAGCGTGCGCGCGCCCAGCGTTGCGGCGCCGCTGGCGCTGATGCGCGAGCCGGCGGCGAGGCGCACGCTGTCCCGGGCGGCCAGCAGCAGTTCTTCGACCTTCAGCTCCCGCGTGCCCAGATCGACGGTGACGGCGCTGGTGGCGCTCTGGTCGATGGCCCAGGTGGGTGCTGCTGGTTCGGTGGCTGCCGTGCTGCCGGTTGTCGGCACGGCAGCGGCAGACAGCGTTCTGCGCCCGCCCAGCAGCACGCTGCCCGCGCCGCTCCTGGCCAGCACGTCGGCGCTGATGCCCAAGGCGCCATCGGGCGTTTTCGACAGGTCATCGACCAGCGCCAGCCGGGTGGCCGACATGTCCAGCAGGCCGGCCAGCCCGCCGCTGGCGCGCAGGTCCAGCGCGGCCTGCCAGGTGTTGCCTGCGGTGTTGCTGCCCGTGTTGCTGCCGGCGTTGCTGCCGGTGCCCGACACCGTCACCTGCACCTGGCCTGCGTCGCGCGGCAGCAGCGCTGCGCTGGCCGCGCCCAGTGTCCTGGCGCGCTCGCTCAGCAACTGGCTGATGTCGGTCAGCCGCGTCTCGCTTTTCGCCAGAAAGGTGGCCTGCGGCTCCACCACGAAGCGCTCGCCCGGCGCGCCGACGTTCACCGAGCCCACATCACGCAAGTAGCCGCTGACGACCACGCTGCCGTCGTCTTGCTGCAAGGCCGTGCGCAGCACGCTCTTGCCCTGGTCTGCCGCGCGGCTGACCAGAAAGGCGCCGCCCGGCAGCGCGCCGCCCAGCAGCGCATAGCGCGCCGGCAGCAGCGTGTAGGTGCCCGGTGGCAGGCCGGAGCCTGCGGTGGTGATGACGATCTGCCTGCCTTGCTGCGCAGCGTCGAGCTTGCCGCCTTGCAGCGCCAGCGCCTGCGTGGCGGCGTGGGCTGGCAGCACCGCATAAAGCGCGTTCGGCCCGGCGGTCTCGAAGTAGTCCTTGCTGCCGCCGACGCCCGGAAAGAACTCCGACGCCTGCACCACGCCGCCGCCGCTGGCATCGACGGTGGCCGTCGGCGAGGTCAGCACCTTGCCGGCAGACAGGCTGACCGTCTTGTCGCGCGGCAGTGCGGTGGCCACATTGCCCTGCGGCAAGGTCCACTGCGTCAGGTTGGCGGTGATGCCGTAAGGCAGCGTCGCGCCCTGGCCGGAGACCGAGGTGATGCTGCCGTCGCCCAGCACGAGGCTGCGTTCTGCTGCCAGCGCGATGCTGCCGAAGGGCTGGCGCAGCACGCCGCGCTGTTCGATGGTCGTCGCGCTGGCGCTCAGTGCGCCGAAGGCCGACAGCGGCGTGGCTGTCGCCCGGCCGGCAGCGCCGGTGCGGACGGCCAGCGTGCTGCCGGGGTCGTCTGCCACCGTGGCAGGCAGCCCGTTCAGCGCGTAGGCCGTGCCGCTGGTGGCATACACCTGGCCCGCGGCCAGGTCGAGGCGGCCTGCGAATGCAAGAGCCCCTGTCGGCTGCTGGCCAACCTGCACGCCGGACAGGCGGATTTCGCCGTTCGGCGCGGCGCCAGCGTCGAGCAGCACGTTCGAGAAGCCTTGCAGGCCCCAGTTGCCGTACAGCTCGACGGTGGGTGCGGTGATGGTCAACGATGTGGTGCCGCTGCCCGACGTGTCGGCAGCGGCCGAGCGGTCTGGCGCCGGGCCGATGCGGCCGGGTGATGCATCTCCGAGTTGCGCGTAGGCGGTGGTCAGCGACACCTGGGCGCCGGGTGCCGCGCCGACGGCCGGCGCGTTGAGTTGCACACCCAGCGGCATGTTCAGCGCCAGGCTGCTGTCGAAGCGGATCTGGTTGCCGGCCGCCAGCGTCAGCCCGCTGAAGCCGCCTTGTTCGAGCAGCGCGCTGCGCAGGTAGCCGACGCCGTTGCCCAGGGTCGATGACAGGTCTTGCCCGACGGCCGCACCAGTGGCCGCCAGCAGGCCGTCGTGCTTGCCGACCAAGATGGTTCTGGGCTTGTCCGCGCCGCCCGGGATGGGCTGGTTGTTGATGTCGAACCGGGTGTCGGGGTAGGGGCGGCCGTTCGTTTCGGCCAGATTCCCGCCCGCAGCGACATCCAGGCTCAGCCGGCCGCCATCGGCCAGCGGCTGGAGCCCGCCGTTGGCGGGGGCACGGGCCGAGATGCTGCCGTCGAGCACGAAGCCTTCGACCGTCGAGACACTGAGCGTGCCAGCCGGCCTGGCCAATTGCACGGCCTGCGAGACGCCGGGAACATTGAGCAGCGCGCTGGCGCCGTCGAGGTTCATCGTCGAGCCCGCATCGGCGACCACGTAGCCGCGCTGCGCCAGCAGCTTGATGCTGCCGCCGCCCAGCACCGACCCGGCGGCGCGCTGGTCCAGTGGCGTTGCGTTGGTGCTGCCAGCACTGCCGTCCACCAGCGTTAATGCGCTGTCGGGCCGCAGCCGCGCCAGGCCTGCAACCGACAGCCGCGCACCGGCGCCCAGCCACAGCGCTTCGTCGCCGATGAAGCCGGTCGGGTCCTGGTCCCGAGACTCGGCGCCACGGATGCCCTTGATGGCCAACTCGATGCTGCCGCCTGGCGCCGCCAGCGTCGTGGTCTGGCCCACCTGGCCGCCGCTCACGCCAATGTCGAGGTTGCGCGTGGCCGACAGCGTCAGCTTGCCTTCAGGTTCCAGCACGATGGCCGCGCCGCGTTCCACCACCACGTTGCTGCCGCCATAGACGGCCAGTTGGCGGCCGGCGTTGAAGCTCAGGTTCACGGGCCGCCGGTCGGCCAGTTGCGGGTCGATGCTGCGCGCCGTTGCGACGGCCGGCGAGAATGCCCCGCTGCGCGCCGAACGGTGGCCGGCGGCGAGTTCCCAGTTCAACAGACTGGGCGCCAGGTTTGCGCCCGACAGCACGCGCACATCGCCAGTGTTCTGCAGCAGATTGCCACTGGTGTTCACCGTGATGCTGCCGAAGCCGTGCTGCGAGAAGAACAGCGGGTCGAGGGTGAAGCTGCTGCTGCTTCCCCCGACGGACAGGTCCGGCACGGCGAGCGCCAGCGTGCCGCCGGCGGCAAAGTCGAAAGCCGCCATCTGCACGCCGCCCAGCGGCGCCACGGTGGAGCCCGACAGCGACACCGCCCCCGCCGTGCCGGTCTTCAAGCTGCCGCCGCTGTTCAGCCAGGCACCGCCAGACGCATCCAGCGCCGCGCCGGCCTCTGCCGTCAGCTTCGATATGGCGCTGGCGCTGATGCTGCCGCCATTGACCTGCACTGGCGCCGCTGCTGAAGCCGCGTCGGCAACGCCCGCGCTGTCGTTGGTCCACAAGCCGGCGGTGTTCAGCCGCGTCGCGGCCGACAGCGTGATGTCGCCTTGGCTCTGCAGGCTGATGCGGCCACCGGCGGCGCTGAAGCGGCCGTCCAGTGCCAGCGTGCGGCTGGCCTGCAGGTCCAGCACGCCGGCGACGCCAAGGTCCAGCGTGCCGAAGCCGGGCTGGCTGATGTCGTTTGCACGCAGCGTGAGCTTGCCGAAGCTGCCGCCGGCCACCGTCGAGAGTGGTAGCACGGTGGTGGGGCTGATGCCGTCCAGCGGCGCGCCCAGCGGGTCGGCAAAGATCGCGAGGCCGGTGGCCGGCGGCTTGCTGGCTGCCAACGCCACGCCCTGCAGAAAGTTCAGCACGCCCGCGCCGCGGCCGACCTCCAGTCCCGCCGCAGCCGCGCGCGCGCTGCTGCCGTCGCGCTGGCGTTCACCTTGCACCACGGCGCCTTTCAGTGACGCATCCGCCAGCGCCAGTTGGCTGCCGCTCAGCGTCAGCGTGCCGCCGTTCTTGCCCTCGGTGTAGGCGGGGGTCACCACGCGCTGCGGCGTGGCCAGCAAGGCATCGAGCGCGTTGCCGGCGCCGGCCGACTTGAAGGCGATCAGCCGGCCGTCGCGCTCGACCACGCTGCTTTGCAGGATGGTCTGGCCGTAGCGCACCGAGCCGCCGGAGACGTCCAGCGTCGTGTCCTGCCCCAGCACCACCGCGCCCTGCGCCTCCACGCGCACGCTGCCGCCTGCGGTGGAGCGCTCGCTGGCCGTGCGGCCCACGGCAGCGGCCACGCCGGTGACGTTGGCAGCCGTGATCTTGCTGCCGTCGCGCAGGTCGAAATAGACCTGGCTGCGGTACAGCGGGCCGCTGCGCTGCACCGGTGCGTCTGCCAGTTCGATGCGGAACAGGCGCTGCGAGCCCTGGTTGCGCGCGCCGTCGATCTCGATGCCGGTCAGCCCCGCGGCGCTGATGCCGGCGCCGGGTGCGATGACGATGCGGCTGCCGTCGGGCAGCACGTTGTTCAAGGTGGCGGCGTTGTCGAACACGGGGTTCGCGATGGCGTCAGCTGCCGCCAGCAGTTCGATCTTGCCGGCCGGCGCCTGCAGGCTGGCGCCTTCGGCCACCACGATGGACTTGCCTTCGACGCGGATGCGTGAGGGATTGAACACCTCGGCGTCGAGCTGTGTCTTGCCGCTGGCGTCGGGTGTGACAGCCGTGTGGCTGCCGGCGCCGATCTCGACCGTGCCGAGTGCGGCGCCGACGCGCACTTGCGCGCCGGGCTCGATTTGCAGTCCGCGCGCCGCTGCGCTGTTCGGGCTGAGTACATTGCCAGCGGAGATGGCTGCTGTGCTTGCCATCGCCTGTAGGTAGATCGCGCCGTTGGCGCCCTTCACGGCCGTGGTGGCGTTGATGGCGCCTTTCTGGCGCACCGTCAGGCCCACCAGGTTGACGGTGCCGCTCTCGGCGCGGATCTCGTTGATCTGGTTGACGAGACCATTGGTGCTGCCGGTGCCGCTGACGCTGGTGGAGCCGGTGGCCGAGTTCTCCACGGTGCCCAGCGTGCTGTCGGCCGCGCCGCCCGCCTGCACCGCGTCCACCGCGACGATCAGCCCGCGCTGCGCGGGGTCTGACGAGCTCATCAGATAGACCTTGTCGCCGGCTGCCAGCACGGCCTGGCCCGATGGCGTGGCGATGCGCCCCTGGTTGACCACGCGCGGCGCGATCAGCAGCACGTCGCCACCGGCGGCGCTGCGGATCTCGGCGCCCGCTTCGACGCTGACGGCGGCGTCCAGCTTGCTGGGCAGATAGTCGGTGCCGGCAGTGCTGAACACCGCGCTGCCGTCGGTGACGTTGCGCAAACCCTTGTCGAACACGCTGTCGGCGATGGACAGCGAACTGGCGACGAACTTGCCGGTGTCCACCCGCGCGCCGCGGCCGAAATAGACGCCGTTGGCGTTGAGCAGAATCACCTCACGGTCGGCCGTCAGCGAGCCGAAGATCAGCGACGGGTCGGCGCTCCAGATGCGGTTCAGCGCCGAGACGTATTTGGCCGGATCCTTGTCCTGCGTGAAGTGCACCTTGTAGCCGGCGCCGATGTTGAAGCTGTCCCAGTTAACGACCACGCGCTCCACGCTGCCCTGGTCGAAGCTGCCGGTGTTGCCCTGCACGCTCCAGCGCACGCGGCCGCTGGCCGCCAGGTCGCCCGCGGCGCTGCCTTTTGCAGGGTCATAGACGAAGGGGCGCGAGAAGGTGTTGGCGCTGCCGCTGCTGCCGTAGGGCACGGGCAGATTGGTGGCTGGCGCAGGCAGCTTGCTGGCGAAGACGACCGGGGGCCGCGTCTGTGGCTGGGTCTGCGCCATCACCGCGGGCAGCGGCAGCGCCAGTGCCGCCGCAGCAGCCAGCAGCAGCGGCGCGTTGCCGGCGCTGCGTTCACCGCTGGCGCTCTTGCCGCAGCCGCGTGAGGTTTCGGCCACGGCCAGCAGCATGCCGTGGCGGCGGCTGAACACGAGGCGGTGCAGATGCTGGTTCATGGTCTCGCTTCCAATCCGTTCAGAACGCCTGCCGCAGCGTGAAGTCCCAGCGCTCGCTGCGGCTGCTGCTGTCGCCCAGCACCCTGGCCCAGAACAGCGAGGCCTGGAGACCGAAAGCCGATTCCAGCCGCAGGCCGACACCGGCACTCGACAGGTTGGCAGTCACCACTTCCGACGGCAGCGCATAGAGCCGGTGCAGCAAGGCCCGGTCGTAGAAGGCCTGGCCGCGCAGCGAGAGGGCTTGCAGCGGCTGCCAGGCCGGCGTGCTGAGTTCCAGGCGCAGCGCGGCGCCCAGGTCGCCGGCCTGCTCGCCCTCAAGGTAGCCGCGCACGGAATCCTGCCCGCCATAGACCACCTGCTCGGCGGGCACCAAAGGGGTGTCGGTGATCTGCCCTTGCAGCCGCGCGGCCAGCAGCCAGCGGCCCAGCGGCTCGCGGTGCGACAGCGTCAGCCCCAGCACCTGGAAGCCCGGCTTCGCGCCGCTGCGCTTGCAGTCGAACTGCTCGCGCTGGCTGCCGAAGCAGTCCACCTGGCGGGTGTTGGCATCGGGCAGGCTGACGGTGACGTCGGCCTGCAGGCGGCTGCTGCGGCCGGCCTTGCCGCCCAGCGCCACGCCCGACAAGTCCAGCTCGTAGCTGGCGTTCAAGGTGGTGTAGCGCAGGTCGGGCGTGGTGGTGGAGATGCCGGCGACGTCGCGGTTGCTGTCGCGCAGACGGCGCAGCGTGAGGCCCCAGCTCAGCGCATGGCCCAGCCCGTCCAGGCCGGGCAATTCATCGCGCCAGCGCGCGCGCCAGGTGTTGCCGCGCGAGACGGTGGCGCCGCCCAGCGGCGTGGGCGTGTTGCTGTCGGAATGCACCAGCGACAGGTAGAGCCTGTCGCCCACACCGCCGAGCGGAAAGTGGTAGCTCAGCGACTGGATGTTGGCTTCTTCGGGCCGGCGCGGCGAGTAAAACCAGTTGAAGCCCAGCGAGTGGCCGCGCTGGAACAGGTTGTCGTAGCTGATGCCGGCCTCCAGCCGGCCGGCTGCCGTGTTCTGCGACTGCTTGTTGTTGGCTTCGACGGCGGCGTGCAGCGGCAGCGTGTCCTGCACCTTCAGCTCCACGTCCAGCGTGCCCGGCGCGCTGCCCGCGGCGATGATGGGTGTGATCTCGCGGTCGGCGCTGGCGCGGGCCAGGCGCGTCAACTCCTGCTGCATCTCGTTGAAGTTGGGCACCACGCCCGGCGCCAGGTTGGGCACGGCATCGCGCACCTGGCTGGGCAGCGTGTATTGCGCGCCAGTGACGCGCAGCTTGTCCACCGGCGCCTGCACCACCTGCAAGCGCACCTCGCCACCGGCGGTGTCCACCCGCTGCGGCGGCAGCAGCACGTTGACGCTCAGGAAGCCGGCGTCCTGGTAGGCCTTCTCCAGCGCCTTGCGCGCGCCTTCGGCATCGGCTGCGCTGCGCTGCGGGCCCATGAAGGCATAGACGGCGCGCTCGATGGCGGCGCTGCCGAGCAGCGTGTCGCCGCTGACGACGAATTCGAGGATGTCGAAGCGGGGGCCTTCCGTGGATGGCGGCGCTGGCTGCGCTGGCTGTGCGTGCACCGGCAGGGCAAGCGCCGGCAGCAGCCAGAGCAAAGACAGCAGGAAGCGGCTGAGGTTCAAGGCGCAGGCACGGACGGAGAGGGGAACGCAAAGCCAGACAGCGAAAAACCGCCCGCGGTGGCGGGCGGTTGGTCCGGTGCTGCGGGCTTCAGGCCGGCGTGTGGATGCCAGCCTGAAACCGGCGCAGCGTGGCCGGGCCCGTCGATCAGTTGCCGGCGTTGTATTGGCAGGCACCACCGCCCTTGCTGTACGTCGCCAAATCGGCGGCGTTCAGCAGGCCGACCGGGGCGGCCAGCGTGTTCAGCGAGCCAGTGACCGCGCTCCAGAAGCCGGAAGCCGCGGCGGCCGGGCCGACAGCCACCTTGCTCTCGAAGTAGAAGTCATAGGCGCCGCTGGTCACCGAGCTGCGGTTGGTCACGCCGGCGACGCCGGGCTTGGCGCTCTCGCCGATGGGCGAGCCCTGCACGCGCAGCCATTTCCAGGTGGTGCCCGCGTCGCTCTGGTTGTTCTCGCCGGAGATGACGCCGATGCCATAGACGCCGGGCACGTTCAGCCGGGTGCGCACGTCGCCGGTGCCGGCGTGGGCGAAGACCTTGATCGCGCCGATGGTGGTGTTGCTGCCGACGGCAGGCGCATCCACGACCGACAGCGGGCTGGGCGAGCAGGGCAGGCCCAGGAAGTAGGCCTGGGCCGAGGCTTGCGTCCCCGAGGTGTCGGCGCGGCGGTTGTACTCGAGTTCGGTGCCGTTCAGCGCTGGGCCGGCCAGAAAGCCGGCACCGTTGGAGTAGGCGGCGTTGAACTCGTTGTTCGCCATGATGGTGGCCATCTGGCCCTTGCTGATGGTCGGCACGCATTCCAGCTTGGCGGTGTCGGTCACGGCGCAGGTGCTCGGCAGCGGCTTCGCGATGGTCGCGCCGCCGGCTGATTTCTGGTTGTTGAACATCGCCGTGTACAGCGTGTCGCTGACGGCCACGCCGAAAGTCTGGCCGACGCCGGTGTTGTCCACGCTGGGCAGCGTGAGGCCGTTCGTCACGTTGTTCGGGAAGGTGTCGGGCGCCACGTCCATCAGACCGCCCACGACCACCTGGCCGGCAGCCGGCAGCACGTTGGTCAGCGTTGCCGGGTCACGGTAGAGATCCGGGGCACCGCCGGCATTGACGGTGCCGCAGGCGGTGGACGACGGCCAGCCGTTCAAGGCGCAGACAGCGGTGAACGAGCCGCCGGTCACGTTCAGGCGCAACTCGGCGAAGCTGGTGCCGGAAAAGTTCTTGAAGGTGGCATCTGCCGCCGAGGCGTAGCCGGCGGAGCTGATGTTGGCCGTGGTGTTGCAGACATAGGTGGAAATGTTGCCGCCCGAGGCGAACTCGGTGAGTGCGCCGCCACCGCTGCTGCACAGATTGGTCAATGCAACCTTGAGGTTGCCTTTGGTGGCAGAGGCACCCGAGCTGACGGCGATGCGCGAGGCCAGCGGGGCGGCGAATGCGCCAGCGCCGAGCGACAGCGCGGCAACGGCGAGCATGATCTTCGAGACTTGCATGTCTATCTCCATTCGGTTCAGGCAGCAGCCCACCCGCGGGGTGGACCGCCATGACAAAGTGCAGGGGGCGGCACCTCGCGGGTGCCGCAGGGCAGAAGGCCCTTAGCCGCGGGTGCGGCGGCGTGCCATGAAGCCGACGGCAGCCAGGCCGGCGATCAACATGCCGTAGCTGCCGGGTTCGGGCACCGGGGCGGCCAGCGCGTAGCTCAGCGTCGTGCCATCGAAGGTGAAGGTCGCAGCGTCGGCGGCGCTCAGCAAGGTGTCCACGCCATACGACGTGCCGATCTGGAAGACCACCGGGTTCGACGCCTGCTGCGCCAGGAACAGGCCCGCCGTCGCGCCGATGGCCGACATGTAGCCATAGGGCAGCGCGGCGAAGTTGCTCTTCATCACGGTGTTGAGATAGGCGCCGCCAGCGGTGGCGACGTTGGCGCCTTCTGCATTGGTCAGATGGGTGCCCGGCCCACCGGCGGAGAACTGGTTGGTCGTCTCGAAGACGAAGTTCTGGAAGTTCGCCGTGGCGTTCGAAAGCTGCGCCGCGGAGGTGAGGCTCGTGATCTGGCCTTGCGTCGGGTTGCCGGTGGACAACACGTTGCGGTTGAACACCGTGTTGGCGGGTGTGATCGCCCCGGTGACGTTGTCGGCCGCGACGATGCCCCAGGTGTAGGAGCCGTTGGAAGCGGTCAGAAAGTTGGCGAACTGTGCGGCCCACGCATAGTCGCCGGCAACGCTTGCGCCGTTCACCGTGCGGGCATTGGCGCCGAAGGTCCAGCTTGCCGTGGTGCCTGCGGCGGACAAAGCGCCACTGGTGTTGACGAACGACGCCTGCTGAAGGAAGTCGGCCATGTTGACGCCCAGATCGATGGTGAGCGACGTCGTGATGGCGGTGTCCTGAGCGACGAACAACACCGAGCTGTTGCCCAGGCGTCCGGCTGAAGACGGGCCCGAATTTTCGATGTTGGCTTGCGCACCGGCGGCAGCCAGCGCAGCAATTGCTGCCACCAACACGTTGAATTTCAACTTCATTTCTACTCTCCTGGGATAGATGGGATTCAGGTCGAACGGTTGATCCAACCGTCAGGGCACTCTAGGCATGGCATGTGTCACGGCAACGCTGTGCGGCGTGTGCGGACTAGTCCGTTCTGCCCCTGCCGGGAAGGCATTTGCAAACGCAGTCGAGACTCGCACAGCGGCATGACAGCGCAGAAACAGCAATCGGCCGCGGAATGGTTCCTTCGGCCTACGCGCATGGGACGAAAGGCTCATCGCCGGCCCGCCCGGAGGCTGTCGGCGCCGGCCTGCAGAAGCCGGTCCATCGCATCCTGCTGGCCGGCCGCTGCCGCCACGTCCAAGGCCGTCTCGCGCTGGCGGTTCAGCAGTTCGGGGTCGGCCTTCAGCCGCAGCAGTTCGTCGATCACGCCCGACTGCCCGGCCACGCTGGCCAGGTGCAGCGGTGCCTGTCCAGCGGCGCTGAACTCGTCCAGCCGCGCACCGGCCAGCACCAGCAGCCGCACGGTACTGCGCCTGCCCTCGAAGGCGGCGGCGCCGAGTGCGGTGAAGCCGTCGTCACCGACGCGGTCGATCTCGGCGCCGCGCTGGATGAACTCGCGCACCAGCGCGTCCTGCCCGGCACGGGCGGCCAGCGCCAGCGCATTGCCGTGGGCCGCGTCGCGTGCGTTGGCGCCGCCCTGGCCGGACTTCAGCAGTTGCAGCGCCTCGTCCCAGCGCCCGGCGCGCGCTGCGGCCAACAGTGCTGCGTCGCCGGGGCGCAGCACGGGCGGGCCGAAGCGGTCTGGCGGGCGCAGGCTGCGCTCCCATTGCAGCGCATCGACCGGTGCGCCGCGTGGCGTGGTGGCCGCTGCGCGCGTGAAGGCGGCCAGTGCGGGGTCGCTCTCTTCGGCGCTGGCCACAACGGGCGCGGTGCATCCGAGCAGTGCCGTCAACGTCGTCAGCGCCGTCAACGTCGTCAGCGCCGTCCGCGTGGTCAGCACGGGCGCCACGCGGCGCGCTGGTCCGGGTTCATGGCGCACTGGCGGCCCCCACCGGCGGCTTCAAAGCCTGCTGGTCGAGCTTGTCGCGGTAGCCCTGCACCAGGTTCTCCAGCGCCACGCGCTTGAACTGGAGGAAGGGCTCGTCCTGCGCCAGCACCTCGGCCACGCTCTTGTTGGCATAGCGGCCCAGCAACTCCTGGCCGATGTCGTGCAGCGCCTGGTTGCTGGCGATGCAGCTTTGCAGGCCCTGCGCCTGCGTGGCGTGGCGCGTTTGCAGTGCCTGCATGGCTGCATCGCGCTGCGCCAGGCTGCGCTGCAGCGCGGCGTTGTCGCTGCGCTGCTGTTCTGCGCTGCGCGTGCTGGCCTGCAGGTCCGTCTGCATCTGCGCCAGCCGCTGCGCGAGCGCGGCGCGTTCGTCACGGGCGGCTGCCGCTTCCTTCTGCGCCGCCTCGGTGCTCTGCGCCTGGCTGGCGGTGGCCGCCCGAGCCTTTTTCAACTCGGACTGCAAGCCGTCGATCTGCACCTGCACCGCCGCCTTTTCGGCGTTGGCGCGTTGCAGCACATCCTGTTGGTTGGCCTGTTCCTGCTGCAACTGTTGCACCTGGAGCCGCAGGCGGCGCAACTGCTCCTGTTCGCGGCTGTTCTGCTGCTGCGCCAAGGCCGGTGCGGCCAGCGCGCAGCACAGCGCAATGGCGAGCCGCAGCGCGGGAGCGCGGTCAGAAGCGGACATTCAGATCCACCTGAAGGCTATCGACCACGTAGCGGTCTTTCAGCCCCGGTTGCACCGTGGGCGACGAGATCGTGCGGCCCGACAGATAGCGCAGGCCGAGTTGCGTGTCGCGCGCCATGCCATACGACAGGCCGGCCGTCACGCCGCGGATGTTGGTGCCGCCCAGGCCCAGGTCGCTATCGACGAAGGCGTCGGGCACCGCGTCGCTGCCCAGCCATTTGTAGCCCAGGCTCAACTGCCATTCGCCGCTGTTGCGCACCTGCTGCGCGCCGAAGGTGCCGCGCACGCCGACGCCGAAGACGCGCGCGTCGTCCAGATAGACGCCCACCCGGTCGATGATGTTCTGCCGGCCGTAGCCCACGTTGCGCACCACCTCGCCAGACAAGCCCACGAAGAAGGGCGCGAAGTGCGAGAACTCGGCCGCCACCGTCAACGCCACCGGGCGGAAGCGCGCCGCCAGCCCCCAGCGCGCCTTGTCGGGCGTCAGTCCGGCGGCAATCTCCAGCGGGTTGTTGGTCAGGAACAAGGTGTTGCCGCGCTGGCGCAACCCGCCCTCGTACTCGTACTGGCCGTAGCTGGCGCCTGGGCCGCTGACCCGGTCGTAGTCGGGGTCCACCCGGCCTTCGAAGCCGGCGAAGCGGTATTGCGCCAGGCCGAACTTGACGCGCGTGCGGTCGCTCATCTCCCATTGCGCGCCGACCTGCGCGCCCAGCAGGCTGCGGCTGCGCCGCGGCGGCGACGATTCACGCACCGGAAAGTAGCCGATGGTGGCAAACGGCGCCCAGCTTGCGGTCGGCGCGGGCGGCAGCTTGAAGCCGGCCGAGATGCCGTCGAAGCCGAGGTTCTCGCTCCACACCAGGTCGGTGCTGAACCAGGGGTTGGCGAAGCGGCCGGCGCTGATGCTGGCCCACTCCGCCGGGTCGAGCTTGACGAAGGCGCGGTCGAGCAGGAACTGGTAGCGGTTGAAGTTGGCGCCCAGCGTCTGGTTGGTCGAGACGCGGTCCGCGCTGCTGCCGGTGGCCAGCCGGATGCCGGCCGTCACCGTGTCGGCCACCTTGGCGTTGATGGCCAGCCGGGCGCGCAGGCGCAGCCGGTCACGCTCTTGCTGCGTGTTGGCGGTGGCCAGCCCGCCCGCGGTGCCGGCAGCCAGGTCGGGCACGCGGGTGGTGCCGCTCAGCGATGCCAGCAGCAGCTCTTGCGGCGACGGGTTGTGTGCGCCCGGCTTGTCACCTTGTGCGCGCACCCGCAGGTCGCCTTCGATGGCGATGCGGTCGGTCCATTCGGCGGTGGCGTTGGGCACGCCCCAGCGCTCCAGCCTGGCGCGCGCCAGCACTTCTTCGCGCACCTCGTTGCGGATCTGGTCGCGCACGACCTGGGGCACGTAGGGCACGCGCACGACCGGGGCTTCCGAAGCGCCCGGAGCGCCCGGAGCGCCCAGAGCTTGCTGCGTCGCGGCTGGGGCGGTGGCTGCCGCAGCGTTCGCGGCCAGTGCCGTGTCGCCGCGCTGCCGTGCGGCGGCCAGCAAGGCGTCTGCCTTGTCGCGCGTCAGGCTGCCGGTCTGCACCAGCGCCTCGATCAGCGCCAGCGTGGTCTGGCGCAGCGCTTCGAGTGACTCGCGCTCGCTCGGCTGCTGGGGCTGCGCCTGCGCCTGCGCATCTGCAGGCCACAACGCCGGGGCGATCAGCCCGGCCAGCGCCAATGTCAGCGCGGCGCCGCGGCCGGCCGGCCCTTGGTCTCGGAACATCGGTGTCATCCCATCAAACGGTTGGAGACCAGCACGCGCACCGGCTGTGGCAGCCGCGGTGGCGGCGCGCTGGCGGTGCCTGGAAAGCGGTTGAGCGCATCGCGCAAGGCCTGGTCGGTCTGCGCGTCGCCGGTGCTTTCCAGCAGCTCGGCGCGTTGCAGGCCGCCGCCGGGCGTGAGCCAGAGTTCGACGCGCACCTGGTAGTCGCGCAGCTTGACGGCCTTGTCGCGCACCAGAAATTCATTGAGCGCGCGCGACGCCGCATTGCCGAAGGCGTTGGCCGCCAGCCGCAGCGCCGGGTTCTCTGCCGGTGCGCCGCCGATGCTGGTGCCCTGGCCGATCTTCTGGTCGCTGTAGTCCTGCGTCACGCTGCCCGAGCCGAGGCCGCTGCCGGCCCCGGTGCCTGGCGCCTCGTCGGTCTTCAGCGCCTGCGGCTGTGGCGCCTGCACCGGCTTGGGCGCATCCTGCGGCTGCGGCTTGTTCTCGGCCCGTGGTGGCGGCTTGTCCTCGGGTTTGGGCGGCGGCGGTGGGGGCGGCGGCGTGTCGGGCAGCAGCTTCAGCGTCTGCTGTCTGCGCGCACGCTCCGGCTGCTGGTCGCAGCCTTGCAGCCCGCACAGCAAGGCCGCGGCAAGGGTGACGGCGGCAGCGGCGCGCATGGCCTAGAACCCGATGCGGCCGGTGGCGATGCTCATCGCCACCTCGGCCTCGTTGCAGAGGTCGATCATCGCCACCACGCGCTCGAAGCGCGCCTTGCCGTCGCCTTGCAGCACCACGGTCGATTTGGCGTCCTGCGCGCGCATCGCCTTCAGCTCGGCCAGCACCAGCGCGTCTGCCTTGGGCACGCCGTCCAGCCGGGCACTGCCGTCGGGGTCGATGCGCAGCACATGCACCGGGTGGCGCTCGGTGGGCGGCGTGGCCGACGGCTTGGGCAGCGTCACCACCAGCCCCTGCACCGAGGCCGTCGTCATCAGGATGAAGACGACCAGCAGCACATAGGCCAGGTCGAGCATCGGCGTCACGTTGATCGTGTCGTAGGGCCTGGCCTCTTCCTGCAACTGCATGGCGTGCTTCCTCGGGCTTGCTCGGACTTCAGGGCGTGCGCCGGGTGACGAGGCCGACCTCGGCGATGTCGAGCTTCTTCACCGCGGCCAGCACCTCCAGCACCTTCTCGTACGGCGCTGCGGCATCGCCCTTCAGCACCACCGGCAGGTTGGGGTTGGCGGCCTTGTACTGGCCGAGCAGCGCGCCCAGCTGCTCCACCGTGACCGGGAAGGCGTCCAGGTAGAGGCTGCCGTCGGCGGTGATGGTGACGGCGCGCGTCTGCGGCCTGGCCAGGTTGCTGGTGCTGCGCGTCTCTGGCGACTGCACGCGCACGCCCTGCACCGACGCCGTGGTGAGGATGATGAAGACGACCAGCAGCACATAGGCCAGGTCGAGCATCGGCGTCACGTTGATGTCGTCGAAGGGCTGGTTGTCGGCCTTCAGGTCGGCAGCCATCAGCGCATTCCTGCCGCGTCGTACTGCTCGGCCACGCGGGTGACGAACTCCTCGACGAAGATTTGCATGTCCGACGAGATGTTCTTGATGCGCGACGCGAGGTAGTTGTAGCCAAACAGCGACGGGATCGCCACGCCCAGCCCCGCCACCGTGGCCAGCAGCGCCGCGGCGATGCCCGGCGCGATGGCGTTGACGTTGACGTCACCCGCCGCCGCGATGGCCGCGAAAGTGATCATCACGCCCACCACCGTGCCGAGCAGCCCGACGAAGGGGCCGCCGGCAATCGCGATGGTGAGCAGCACCATGCGCGCATTGAGCTTCTGGTTCTCGCGCACCAGGTCGGCCGTGACGGACGCGGTGACGGCGCTCAGCGTGGCGCCCGACAGCGCGCGCGCGCCGGGCTGGCCGATCCTGCGCACGTTGAGCTGGTGCAGGCCGCTGCCGTACAGCCGCGCCAGCGGCGAGCCCGGGTGCTGCTGCACGCCGCCGGCCGGCAGCACCTGCAGCACATCGGGCGAGGCGCGGAAGGCGCTCAGGAAGGCGTCGTTGCCACGGCCGACGCGGCGCACCATCACCGCCTTGGTCACCATCACCCAGACGGCCACGGCGAACATCACCCCGCACAGGCCGATGATCACCCAGGCGTCGGTGGTGAGGTTCTTGAACAGGATGCCGAAGTAGCTGTGGCTGCCGCCGCCTTCATCGGCCTGGTCGCCGCGCTGGAGCTGGGCCGCCACCAGTTTGGCGTCTGCGCCTTGCGCCGCGCGGGTGAACTTCATCCAGTCGGCGCTGCGCTGCACGTTGGCGATCTGAAGCTCGTCGAGCAGCCCGCTGTAGCCCTGGCCGATGCGGATGGCGCCGGTGATGCCGGCTGCGCCGGCCGGCGTGCCGGCCGGCAATGCGCCTTGCGCAGCCTGGGCGCCGTCGATGTAGAGCACGGCCTTGCCGCCGCCCAGCACCACGCCCAGGTGCACCCAGGCCGAAGGCGGCAGCGCGCCGCCCGCAAGCTGCAAGCTGCCCACGCGCAACGTGGCCTTGCCGTTCTCCAGCGCCAGCGCCAGCGGCCCCTGGCTGAACAGGCTGCCGGCCACCACCGCGGGGCGTGCCCACAGGCTGATGCTGTAGGGCGCGCCTGCCGCGGCCTGGAGCCGGTCGCTGGCAGCCAGATCCAGCGCGCGCGTGCCGTCGAAGCGGGCGCTGCCGCCGATCAGGCCGTTGCCATCCACCGCCACCGGCGCTGCGGCGCTGATGGCGCCGCCGCCTGCATCGCGCGCCACGCCGTCGGCATCTGCAAAGCGCAGCGTGGCGATGGCGCCGCCGTCCACCACGCCGGCCTGCGGCTCGGCGCCGGCCTTCGCATTGCCGGCATAGACATAGACCAGGTTCTTGTCGGAGCCTGCGGCCACGGTAGGCAACTGCACCCACAGCACCGCGAGTTCATTCGTGCCGTCGAACTTTTCGATGCTGAACTTCAGTGGCGTCTTGTCGTCGCCTGCCAGCACCCGGATGTCGCTGCCGTCGGGCTTGGCGCCGATGAAATCGAAGTTGCCCGAATGCAGCCGCAGCGGCACCGCGGCGCCGTTGATGGCCTCGGCCGTGGTCACGCCGGCCGGGCCGGTGTTCAGCGTGACGGCGGTGCGCTGCTTGAAGTCGCCGTTCCACCAGGCCTGTGCCGACAGCGGAGCCGCCGCCGCACAGAGCGCTGCCAGGGCACAGGTCAAGCGGTCGCGGACGCGGGTCATGCAGGCTCTTTCGGCAGGCGTTGTTCGGGCGGGGTGGCCGCCGCCGCAGCGCCGTTGACCGGCCGCGGGGCAGAACCCGCCAATCTACGGACGCAGGGTGACGGCAGCGCGCGGCGCCGGGCACGGGCATGGTCCGAACGGACTAGCCAGCAAGCGCGAACCACTCAGACCTTTCTGCCGTCCAGCAGGCCCAGCGCGATGGCCTCGGCCACTGCATGCGCGCGGTTGCTGGCGCCCAGCTTGCGCAGGATCTTCTGCACATGGTTCTTCACCGTCAGCGGGCTGATGCCGAGCACGGCAGCGATCTCCTGGTTGCTCTTGCCTTCACGCACCCACAGCAGGATCTGCCGCTCGCGCTGCGTCACGCCGCCTGCATGCTCGGTACGCGCTGCCGGCCGCGGCACGGGCGTGGCAGGCTGCGCTTCGCGCTCGGCGGCCAGCACGCGCAGCCAGATGGCGTGCAACTGCGGCAGCATCAGCTCCAGGTGCGACAGCGCAGGCGCGCCGGCGCGGCTGTCGGTGCTGGCGAAGACGAAGAAGCTTTCGACCTCGCTCGGGCGCTGCGGCCTGGCGACACCATGCACCACCAGCAGCTCGATGCCGCAGGCGCGCAACTGCGCCGCCTGCGCCTCCACGCCGGCGCGTGCCAGCCGCGGCGTGTCCAGCAGCAGCGGGCGCGCGCGGCCTTCCACCCAGGCCGCCAGCAGTGCGCGCAGCAGCGGGCCCTGGGTGTCGGTCAGCAGCGCCAGCACGTCGGCCGGCAGCACGATGCTGTGGAAGGCCTCGAACACCAGGTCGCGGACCTGGCGCTGGTAGGCGCCGCAGACCAGCACCTCGTGCGGCAGCAAGGCCTGCAGCGCGCTCTGCGTCCAGACGAAGAACTGGTAGCGGCGGTGCACATGCGGCCCGGCCTCGGCCGCCCGCACGATGGCCTCGGCCTGCTGCTGCGACAGCAGAAAAGCCTGGGCAGCGGGGGCGCCGAAGTCACTCGGGGGGGCGGCTGGCAACGGGGTCTCCTCGGGTCTTGTTCGTCACCTCGGCCGCCGCCACCGGCGTTGCCGCGTCGCTGCCGGCCGCCAGCGGCAGGAACTGCCAGTCGCCGACGCGCGGCGGCGTGCCATCGGCCTGCGCCGCCTGTGCTTCTGCGTCCAGCGTCACCGGCAGCGCATGCCGGCGCAGCGCGATGCGCCGCGAGCGGCTCGCCACACCTTGCACGCCACCGCCGGGTGCGCGCAGCAGCAGCCAGTCGGGCTGGCCGCTGAAGGGGTCGGCATAGAGCTGGCGCAGCCAGTGGCGCGGCGGCTGCACGCGCTCGTCGCGCAGCAGCGCCTCCAGCGACGGCGGCAGCGCGCCACCGCCGGCCGCCGCATAGCGTGCGATGGCGTCGCGGATCTGGCCGCCGCGGAACAGCAGCTCGGCCTCGCGCTCGCGCTCTGCGGCGGTCTGCCAGCGCTCGCCCAGCGCGGCCAGCGCGGCGCCGCCCAGCGCCAGCGCGAACAGCAGCGCGAGGTAGGTGAAACCGCGCTGCGCGTCACCAGTCTGCATACAGCTCTCCGTCGCGTGAGCGCTGTGCCGAGCCGCTGCGCACGTCGCCCACGCGGCCGGGGATGGCGCTGTCGGCGGCGGGCTCCACCGTCACCCAGCCGTCGCGCCGGCCCGTCATCGGGTCTTCCGGCACGCTGCGCAAATAGCGTGCGCCGACCAGTTCGTCCAGCGCCTGCGGGTAGCGCCCGCGGTCGGCTGCGAACTGGTCGATGGCGCTGCGCATCACCGCCAGCGAGGTGCGCAGGCTGTTCTCGCGCGCCTTGTCCAGGCTTGCGAAGTAGCGCGGCGCGGCGATGGACACCAGCAGCCCGATGACCGCCATCACGACGATCAACTCGATCAGCGTGAAGCCGCGGCGGCGCCGCCGGCCGGGCGGGCAGGGCAGGGCGGCCATCATGGGCAGGCGGTGCACTGGGGGCTACCAGTCACGGTACGGCGTGCCGTCCAGCGCCCTGGCGTCGGAGCGGGAATGCACGTCGAAGACATCGTCGCCGGCTGCCGGCGCGTCGGGCGGGCTGCTGCTGGCGCGCAGCGCCCAGGTCTCGGCGGCCGGCAACGCGGGGTCGGCCAGCGGGTCGCGCGGCAGCCGGCGCAGCAGGTACAGGCGCTTGCCGCCGGGCAGCGGCTGGCCTTGCTCGTTCAGCTCCGGCAGGCCGCGCACCAGCGCGTCCAGCGTGGCCGGGTAGGGCGAGCCGTCACGCCCGGCCGCGATGCGCCTGGCCTCGACGGCGCTGCGGTGCGCGTCGATGGCCCCGCGCAGCGTGCGCAGCGCGTCGCGCAGCGCGCTTTCCTGCATGCGGCGCAAGGCCAGCTCGTGCAGCGGCACCGCGGCTGCGGCCAGGATGCCGACGATGGTGAGCACCACCACCATCTCGATCAGGGTGAAGCCGCGCGCCTTCACTTCGGCTCCGCCGCTGCCGGGCGCACCTGCACCACTGCATCGCCTTCGACGCGCAGCGCCACCGCATCGCCGGCCGGTGTGCTGGCGCTGATGGACACCGCCGACACCGCCACGCTGTTGCCCGCCGCTGCCGGCAGCACGCGCAACACCAGCACCGCGTCGCCGCGCGGGCCGGCGCTGAAGGCCAGCCTGCCGGGCGTGGCGTCGGCGCCGGAGGCGGCGGCCTGGAGCTGGCTGGCGTCGAACTGCAACTCGCCGCGCACCGCCGCGCCCGAGCGGTTGGACAGCGTCACCGAGACCGTGTCGCCCACGGCGGCCTGCGGCGTGGCGGCCAGCAGCAGCACGTTGTCTGCGCTGTCGCCGGACGGTGCGGCCTGCGTCCCCGCCGCGGGGGCGTCTGCCGGCGGCTGCGCCGCACCGCCTGCGCCGCCTGCGCCGCCGCCCACGCCGCTGCCGGCCGCCACGCCGGCACGCGCACCGCGTTGCAGCCGCAGCGGCGCCGCGCCCGGCATCGCGTCGGTGCCGGCCGCCAGCGTGGCCGCTGCCACGTCGGGCAGCGGCAGGCTGCGCACGATGCGCGGCGTGATCAGCATCACGATCTCGGTCTTGTTGCGCGTGTCGTCGTGCACGCCGAAGAGCCGCCCCAGCAACGGCAGGGCAGACAGCACCGGCAAGCCCACGGCGCGCTTGCGGTCCTCGTCGTTGATCAGGCCGGCCAGCACCTGGGTCTGGCCGTCTTTCAGCCGCAGCGAGGTGGTGGTCAGCCGCGTGCCCACCTGGTAGGCCAGCGATCCGGCGGGGCCGCTCACTTCGCGCAACAGGTTGCTGACCTCCAGCGCCACCTTGATGGTGACGTCGCCGTCGAGCTGCACGCTGGGCTCGACGTCGAGCTTGATGCCCACGTCGAGATAGGTCACCGCGGTGGAGGCGCCGACATTGACGGTGGCCGAGGTGGTGGAGAACACCGGCAGCTTCTCGCCGATCTGCACCCGCGCCTTCTCGTGGTTGCGCGCGCGGATGGTGGGGTTGGCCAGCAGGTTGGCGCTGCCGCGGTTGCCCAGCAGCGTGGCCACGAAGGCCGGGTTGGCGACGCTGCCGCGGAAGCCGTTGCTGCTGGACAGCGGCACCTGGCCGATGACGCCCGGCAGCCCGAACTGCAGTTGCTCGGGCCACGACAGGCCGAGCTGGTCGAGCTTGTCGCTGGCCACCTCCAGCACCTCCACCGCCAGCATCACCTCGGGCTCTGGCAGGTCGATGGTGGCGACCAGCTTCTCGACCAGGCGCACCACCTCGGGCGTGTCGCGCAGCACCAGCGCGTTGAGCCGCTCGTCGGCATACAGGTCGCGCGTCTTGGCCATCGTGCGCACGAGGGTCAGCACCTGCTTCACGTCGGCGTTCACCAGGTAGAGGCTGCGCGTGACCAGCTCCTGGTACTCGCGCTGCTTGGCCGCGGTGGCGGGGTAGATCAGCAGCGTGCTGTCGTTGAGCAGCCGGCGGTCGAGCTGCTGCGTGGTGAGCATCACGCGCACCGCTTCGTCGAGGCTCACGCCGCGCAGGAAGACACTCACCTTGGAATCGGTCCGCACGTCTTTGTCGAAGACGAAATTGACCCCCGAGGTGCGCGCCAGCGACTCGAAGACCTGGCGCAGCGGCGCATCACGGAACTCCAGCGAGACGGGCTTCTGGAAGGCCGGGCCGAGGGCGGGCGCGGCCTCGTCCTGCGTTGGCTTCGGCGGCGGCGCGGGCTGGCGCTGTGCGAGTTGGGCGAGCCGGGCCGCCTGCTCGCGCTGGCCGCGCAGGCGCTGTGCTTCGGCCAGCAGCGGCGCCAGCCGCGGGTGGGCGGCGTCCAGCCGGCGTGCGCGCTCCACCAGGCGCTCTGCCTCGTCGCTGCGGCCGGCGGCCAGCGCCAGCTCGGCGCTGGCCAGCGCGCGCACGATCACGCGGTCCCGCGCGCGGGCTTCTGCGGTGTGCAGCGCCGCGTCGTCCGGCGCGGCCTGCGCGGCGGCCTGCAGCGTGGCGTAGGCGCTTTCGTAGTCGCCGGCACGCGCGTGCTGCTCTGCTTCGTCGATGGCGACGCTGGCGCAGCCGGCGCAGAGCAGGCAGAGCAGCGCCAACGGCGCCAACAGCGTGCTGACGCAGCGCACGGCGGTTGTCATGGCGGCCGTGGCGCGCTTCATCGCCTGTCCACCGTGACGGCTTCGCCGCTGGGCAGCCAGGTCAGGCGCAGCGCCGCGGCGGCGATGGCGTCCAGGCGCCAGCGGCCGTCGAGCACCTCGCCGGCACGCGCGCCGAAGCTGCGCTGCGGGCCGGACAGCAGCGCCTGCGCACCGTTGCCGTCGTCGAGCTGGCCTATCCATTGGTAGGGGAAGGCGGGGGGCGCCGGGCGTGCCGTCGGCAGGGCCGCGGCAGGCGCTGCCGGGGCGCTCCACGCCAGCAGCGCGCGAGCGGGTGGCGCGGGCAGCGAAGGGCGCGTCGGCGTCGGGACGGCCGGCGCGGCGCGCGCGGCGGAGGTCGGCGATTGCGATTGCGATTGCGATGGCGGTGGCGATGGCGATGGCGATGGCGATGGCGATGGCGATGGCGATGGCACCAAGCGCAGCAGCGACCACTGAAGCTCTGCATCCAGCGTGGCGGCAGCCGCCGACTCGCGCCGCCAGCGCAGGGCATCCAGCGCCAGCGCTGCGTCGGCTTGCAGTGCATCGGTGACGAAGGCGCGCAGCTCGGCGTGGCCGGCGCGCGCCGACAGCGTGAGCTGAAGCCGCTGCACGGGGCCCTGGCGCTCCAGCCGCTGCTGCGTGCCCAGCACCGCCACGCCGTGGCGCAGCGCCAGCGCCAGCAGGTCGGCCACACGCTCGCCGGGCTCGCCGGTGTCTGGGATGGCGGGCAGCGTGGTCAACGCAGACAGGGCCGGCGCCGTCGCCGAGCGTGGCGCGCCATCGGCCGCCCGGCGCAGGCTGCGCGCCTGCTGCTGCCACTGCGGCGTGAACCAGGCGGCCAGCGGCGCTGCGATGGCCAGCGCCAGCAGTGCCACGGTGCCCGGCAGGCCCAGCCGCGACAGCCAGCGCCTCACCGTGGCGCCTCGGCGCTGATCTCGAAGCGCAGGCTGCCGCTGGCGTTGGCGCCGTCTGCAGCGTTGTCGATGCGGCCTGGCAGCGCATCGGGCCACGGGCCTTGCCGGCGCAGCGCCGCAGCCGCGGCCATCGGCGCCCGGCTGTCGCCAGCCTGGCCTTGCAAGCGGAGGCTGCCGCCTTCGCCGACGTTCAGGCCCAGCCAGACGATGCCCGTGCTGTCGATGGCGTCGAGCGCGGCAAAGGCGGCAGCCCACGGCCGCGCCAGGCGCTGCGCGGCCTGCTGCAATGCGCGCTGGGCCGGGTTGGACTGAGCGGCTGCTGCGGCTGGTGCGGCTTGCGCGGCCGGTGCGGCCGGTGCGGCTTGCCCCACTTGCGCGGGTCGGCCGCCAGCGGCCGACGTCGTCGCCGACGTCGCCACGCGTGGCGCTGCCGCGGCCGGCGTCGGCGGCGCGCCAGCGCGCAGCCGCCCCGCGGCGGCGTCGTCGCGCTGCTGCCGGGCGTGTTGCGCATCCAGCCCGGCCAGCGCCAGCACCAGCAGCGCGGTGGCGCAGGCCAGCCACGGCAGCAGCCCGCGGCCGCGCGCCGGCCGCAGGAAGTCGGGCTGGGGCGTCGTCGTCATGCCACGGCCCCGCCGGCAGCGGCCGGCGCGCCAGCCAGCCAGCGCGTCGGTGCGCCGGCAGCGGCAGGGCGCACGGCACCGCTCATGTCGAGCGTCAGCACCAATGTCGGCCCGTTCGCGCCGTCCAGCCAGGGCGCCAGCGCGTCGGCGCCGTTGCCGCTGAGCCGGCGCAGCTCCAGCCGCGCGAGCTGCCCCTGCGCCAGCCCCAGCACCGCCAGCCGCGGGCCCTCCACCAGCAGCAGCAGCGCTTGCGGGCCGCGCAACGCCGGGTGGCGTTGCAGTGCCTGCGCAAGACACAGCGACCACCACGGCCGCAACGACAGCAAGCGCACGCGGGACGCCGCCGCCGCCGCCAGCAGGCCGCCCAGCGGCACGCCGTGCAGCACGCTGACGCCACGGCGCCTGCCTTGCGCCCAGGCGGCCAGCGGCCAGGCCAGCGCTGGGTCGCCGTGGTAGTGCTGAAGCAGCGGGCGCGCCCAGGCCAGCACCGCCGCGTCGTCGGCCAGCGGCAGCGTGGGGTCGCACACCAGTTCGTGCAGCAGCGCAGACGCCAGCCAGACGCGGCAGCGGCTGCCGGCATGCGCCTCGCACCAGGCCGCGAAGCCGGGCCAGCAGCGCTCGCCGTCGGAGAGGCCGCCGCCATGCAGCAGCAAGTCGTGCGTGCGCCAGCGGCCTGCGTCGGCCCATGCGCGCAGCCGGCCGGCCAGCGTGCCGCGCGGGGCGGGCTGCTCAGCCGTCGGCAGTGACACG
The DNA here is from genome assembly GCA_964244245.1 of uncultured Rubrivivax sp. Taxonomy (GTDB): domain Bacteria; phylum Pseudomonadota; class Gammaproteobacteria; order Burkholderiales; family Burkholderiaceae_C; genus Rubrivivax. Next base: position 44,607 of record CAXTHW010000038.1, read on the forward strand.
GTCCAGCTCCTCGGCCGTGGTCCAGCCGGCGCGCACGGCGGCTTCGGCCGCGGCGCGCAGCGGCTGCATGCCGCGCTCGCGCGCCACCTGCTTCAGCCGCGACATCGGCGCTCGGGCGGCGATGAGGTCGCGCAGTTCGTCGTCCAGCACCAGCAGCTCGGCCACCGCACGGCGGCCACGGTAGCCGGTGTGGCGGCAGGCCGCGCAGCCGCTGCCGCCGCAGGCGCCGCAGCGCTGGCGCATCAGCCGCTGCGCCAGCACCGCTTCGAGCGCAGACACCACGTTGTAGAGGTCCAGCCCCATGTGCATGAAGCGGCCGATCACGTCGAAGGCGCTGTTCGCGTGCACGGTGCTGAACACCAGGTGGCCGGTGAGGGCGGCCTGCACGGCGATCTGCGCCGTCTCCGCATCGCGGATCTCGCCCACCATCACGCGGTCGGGGTCGTGGCGCAGGATGCTGCGCAGGCCGCGCGCGAAGCCCATGCCCTTCTTGTCGTTGACGGGGATCTGCACGACGCCCGGCAACTGGTACTCCACCGGGTCTTCGATGGTGATGGTCTTCTCGCGCCCGGTGTGCGTTTCGGTGATCGCGGCGTAGAGCGTGGTGGTCTTGCCGCTGCCGGTGGGGCCGGTGACCAGCAGCATGCCGTGCGGGCGCCGTGCCAGCGCCAGCAGCGCGCTGCACAGCGGCGCCTCGAAGCCCAGGCCCGCCAGGCTGAGCGCGCCGTTGCCTGCGGCCACCACGGCACGGTCGAGCACGCGCACCACCGCGTCTTCGCCGGCCGCGCTGGGCATGATGGACAGCCGGAAGTCGATCTCGCGGCCGGCGCGTTCTGCCACGCGCAGCTTGAAGCGGCCGTCCTGCGGCAGCCGGCGCTCGCCGATGTCGAGTTCGGCCATCACCTTCAACCGCGACACCAGTTGCTCGGCCAGCGCCACGCCGTCGATGCGCTGCACGGCCGCCAGCACGCCGTCGATGCGCAGGCGCACGGTGGCGCCGCGCGCGTCGCACTCGATGTGGATGTCGCTGGCGCCGTCTTTCAGCGCGTCGTAGAGCACGGCATCGAGCAGCCGCACCGCGGGGCTGGCCGCCGCTGCGCCATTGCCGATGCCGGCGGCCGACAGCTCGGGCGCGCCGGCTTCGTCGGCTTCTGCGGCGGTGCTGCCGGCCAGGCCGTCGAGCGCGCGGAAATCGCGCTCGCCGTCCTGAAGCCAGCGCTCCAGCGCGGCGGCGTCGCAGCGCTGCCACTGCACGGCGCTGCCCGTCTGCGCCTCCACCGCCTGAAGCAGCAGCGGGTCGGCGTCGCGGTCGGCCAGCAGCCAGATGCGGCCCTGGCCGTCACGCGCCGGCACCGCGCGGTGGCGGGCCGCGTGGGCATGGCCCCAGAGGCGGAAATCGGCCTGCAACGAAGGCGTGGCAGATGGCACCGGCTGCGGCGTCACTGCACCTGCTCCATCAGCGTGAAGATGGGCAGGTACATCAGCACCACGATGCCGCCGATCACGCTGCCCATCACCAGCATCAGCACCGGGTTGACGACGCGCGTGACCAGCTCGCTGAACTGCGCGATCTCTTCGTCGTGGAAGGCGGCGGCGCGCTCCAGCATCGCCGCCAGCGCGCCGCTGCTTTCGCCCACGCGCAGCATGCGCAAGGCCACAGGCGTTGCGAGCCCATGCGCCTGCAAGGCCTGCGAGAGCCGCTCGCCGCCGGCCACACGCGCGGTGGCGGCCAGCAGCGCCGGCCGCAGCGCGGCGCCCAGCAGCCCGTGCGCCAGCCCCAGCGCCGCCAGCACCGGCACGCCGGCCCCGAGCAGCAGTGCCAGGCTGCGGTACAGCCGCGCCAGCGCCAGCACGCGCAGCCGCGGGCCGATGAAGGGGCTGCGCGCCAGCGCCGCTGCGACGGCCCGCCGTGCGGCTGTGCTGCGCCAGCCCAGCAGTGCTGCCGCCGGCACGCAGGCCGCCAGCAGCAGCGCCGCCACCGGGTGCGCATGGGCGGCGGTGCCCAGCGACATCAACGCCTGCGACGCTGCCGGCAGCTCCCGCCCCAAGTCCTGGAAGACGCCGGCAAAGCGCGGCAGCACATAGAGCAGCAGGAACAGGATCACCGCGAAGCCGGCCGCCAGCAGCAGCGCCGGATAGACGCTGGCGGCCACCAGCCGCGCCCGCAGCGCCTGGCTCCAGGCGAGGTAGCGCGCATGCTCGTGCAGCGTGGTGGCGAGCTGGCCGTTGCGCTCGCTGGCGGCCACCAGCGCAATGAACAAGGTGTCGAAGCTGGCCGGCGCGCTGGCCAGCGCGGCCGACAACGGCCGGCCTTCACGCAGTGCCGCGATCACACCGTCCAGCGGTTCGGCGGCGGCGTCCTTCTCGCGCAGCGTCAGCAGCGCTTCGAGCAGCGGAATGCCGGCCTGCAGCAGCACCGACAGCTCTTGCGCCAGCCGCCGCAGGTCCAGCCTGGCGCCGCGACGCCAGCGCTGCGCGCGCCGCGCTGGCGCAGCCTCGGTCGCCGACAGCACCTGCGCCGGCGCCACGCCCAGCAGCGCCGCCACCATGCCCGCGTGGGCGGCAGTCACGCGGTGCTCGCGCACACCCTGCGCGGGTTCGTGCGTGCGAACCAGGAACTCCGGCACGGCGCCCTCACCAACTGACCTGGTCGGCGTCGTCGCCTTCGCCGCCGGGCTGGCCGTCGCGGCCGTGGCTCAGCAGGTCGTAGTCGCCGTGCTGGCCCGGCGCCTGGTACTGGTAGGGCCGGCCCCAAGGGTCTGAAGGCACGGCCTTGGCGAGGTAGGGGCCGGCCCAGCGCGGCTCGTCGGCCGGGCGGGTGACGAGTGCCGCCAGCCCTTGCTCGGTGCTGGGGTAGCGGCCGATGTCGATGCGGTACTGGTCCAGCGCCTTCTGCAACGCGTCGATCTGCGCCTTGGTGGCCTTGACCTCGGACTTGCCGATCTGTGCGAACAGCTTGGGCCCCACGTAGCCGGCGAGCAGGCCGATGATGACCATGACCACCAGCAACTCCAGCAGCGTGAAGCCGCTGGAGCCGTGTGGCCGGATGGAGGGTCTGGTTGCGCGTGCAGGCATGGACGGGGTGGGGCTGGAACCGCGGCGACTCTAGGCGGCAGCGATGACGCGGCCATGAATGGGCCGAACGGACCACGGCCGCCACACGCCGCTGTCACGGCGATGCCTTCAACGTGGCGCGGGCGGTGGGGCAAGCGGTGGGGCAAGCGGTGGCGCATTCGGCCGCGTGGCCGTCTGCGCAGACGGCAGCAGCCGGTTGCCGCCGGCCTGCACCTCGAAGGCGGTGCCGAAGACCTGCACGTTGCTCTGGCTGGCCACCGTATCGACATACCACCACTCGCAGACCACGCGGCTGGCGTTGGCGTCGATGAGCATGTAGCCGCGGCGGTTCAGGTCGATGTACTTGAAGTGCGGGTTCACGCTGCGCAGGAAGGCGGCCGTGGCGCCACTCGGATCATTGATGCCGGGCGAGGTGACCGAGGTGCCGACGAACTCGACCGCGCACGCGCCTTCACCGCTTGCGGGGTCGTAGCCGCCGCTGCGCACATCTGCGTTGTTAGGGTCCGGCGTCAGATCGGCTGCCCAGGAGCTGTGGATGTCGCCCGTCAGCACCACCACGTTGTCCACCGGCGGGTGCTGCGCGTCTCCTTTCAGCACCGCATAGACGCGGTCGCGTGCTGGCTGGTAGCCGTCCCACTGGTCGGGGTTGAGGAAGGCGCCGCCGCCGGCCGCGTTGACCGCGGCCACCGCCTTGAGCTGGGCGAACATCACGCCCTGGCCCAGCAGCTTCCAGGTGGCGCGGGTGTTGCGCAGCTTGTCGGCCAGCCAGGCTTGCTGGTCGCTGCCCAGCAGTTGGCGCGCGGGGTCGGTGAAGCCGCCGGTCTGGTAGAACACGCCGCCCACGCCGGGCACCGTGGCCGTGGTGGGCAACTGTTTCGAGCGTGCGCTCAGCCGCTCTTCCAGCATCACCAACTCGGCCAGGTTGCCGAAGCGGAAAGCGCGGTTGTCGTGGCGCGGCTCAAGCGGGCGCAACTCGCGCACAGGCATCCATTCGTAGTAGGCCTGCAGCCCGGCATCGACGCGGTCGGCCCAGCTTCCTTCGGCGCCTTCGGTGTGGTTTTGCGCGCCGTCCTTGTAGGAGTCGTTGGCCACCTCGTGGTCGTCCCAGATGGCGATCATCGGCAACTGGCGGTGCAGTTCCTGGAGGTCGGCGTCGCCCTTGTACTGCGCATGGCGGGTGCGGTAGTCGGCCAGCGTGACGATCTCGTTGGCCGGCTCGCAGGCGCGGGCGCTGCCGTACTCGCCGCTGCCGTACTCGTAGAGGTAATCGCCCAGGTGCACGAAGAGGTCGAGGTCGGCGCGCTCGGCCACCCGGCGGTAGGCGTTGAAGAAGCCGTAGGCGAAGTTGGAGCAGCTCAGCACCGCCATCCGCAGGCTGGAGACATCGCCTTGCGGCAGCGTGCGCGTGCGGCCGACCGGCGAGCGCTGGCCTTCGGCCTCGAAGCGGTAGTAGTAGGTGGTGGCAGGCCGCAGGCCGTCTGCATCCACCTTGACGGTGTGGTCACGCGCGGCCGATGTGCGCATGCTGCCGCTGGCCACCACTTGCGTCAGCGCAGCGTCGGTGGCCACGGTGTAGGTGACGAGCACCAGCGCCTTCGGCCGCGGCGGCGTCACGCGGGTCCAAAGGATCACGCGCCGGGCCAGCGGGTCGCCGCTGGCGACGCCGTGCCTGAACACGGCGGTGTCCGCTGCGGCCGCCTGGGCCAGCGGCAACAGCGGCGCTGCCGCGATGCCGGCTGCGGCGGCGCCGGACTTCTTGAAGAAGTCACGGCGGTTGTTGCCGGCAGGGCGCGGCTTGACGTGGCTGGGCTGTCCCATGGGAGTCCTTCTGTGGGCTGGAAGGCACCCAGTGTCGGCAGCGCCCTTGACAGGGCCGTGACCGGCTGGGTGGCGGGCTAGCCCGTCTTTCTCAGATTTCTGTGGATAACCTGTGAGTTGAGCGTCAGCCGC
>CAXTHW010000039.1:0-42005 GCA_964244245.1 uncultured Rubrivivax sp.
CGACCCGTTCTACCGCAAGGGCCCGAACGACCAGGGCATCGGCTGGAACATCCTGAACTCGTTGCAGCGGGTGGCGCTGGGCTTCGGCATGGCGGCGGCGGTGGGCATTCCGGCAGGCTTCATCCTCGGCCGTTTCGGCTTCATCAACCGCATGGTCAACCCGTTGATCAGCCTGCTGCGGCCGGTGTCACCGCTGGCCTGGCTGCCGATCGGGCTGCTGGTCTTCAAGGCGGCCAACCCGGCCGCCATCTGGACCATCTTCATCTGCTCGATCTGGCCGATGGTGATCAACACCGCCGTCGGTGTGCAGCGGGTGCCGGTGGACTACCTCAACGTGGCGCGGGTGCTGAACCTCAGCGAATGGAAGATCATCACCCGCATCCTGTTCCCCGCCGTGCTGCCCTACATGCTGACCGGCGTGCGGCTGTCGGTGGGCACGGCCTGGCTGGTGATCGTGGCGGCCGAGATGCTGACCGGCGGCGTCGGCATCGGCTTCTGGGTGTGGGACGAGTGGAACAACCTCAACGTCAAGCACATCATCATCGCCATCTTCGTGATCGGCATCGTCGGGCTGCTGCTCGAACAGTTGCTCGTCACCGTCGCGAAAAGGTTCAGCTATGACGACGCCTGACTTTCTCAAGGTCGAGAACGCCGAGATGGTGTTCGAGACACGCAAGGGCCGCTTTCACGCGCTGCGCGAGATCAACCTGTCCGTGGCGCAAGGCGAGTTCGTCACGCTGATCGGCCACTCGGGCTGTGGCAAGAGCACCCTGCTCAATCTCGTCGCCGGTCTGACGCGGCCCACCAGCGGCGTGCTGCTGTGCGACAGACGCGAGATCGCCGCGCCCGGCCCTGAACGCGCGGTGGTGTTTCAGAACCACTCGCTGCTGCCCTGGCTGACCTGCGCCGAAAACGTGCATCTCGCGGTGGAGCGCGTGTTCGGCGCGTCGGAGAGCAAGGCGCAGCAGAAGGCCCGCACGCAGGCCGCGCTGGAGCTGGTGGGCATGGGCCACGCGCTGGCGAAGCGCCCGCACGAGATCTCCGGCGGCATGAAGCAGCGCGTGGGCATCGCCCGCGCGCTGGCGATGGAGCCCAAGGTGCTGCTGCTGGACGAGCCCTTTGGCGCGCTCGACGCGCTGACCCGGGCGCACCTTCAGGACGAGTTGCTGAAGATCGTGCTGCGCACCCAGAGCACCGTGGTGATGGTGACGCACGATGTGGACGAAGCGGTGCTGCTGTCCGACCGCATCGTGATGATGACCAACGGCCCGGCAGCGACGATCGGGCAGATCCTGACCATCCCGCTGCCGCGGCCACGCAACCGCGTGGCGCTGGCCGAAGACCCGACCTACGTGCACTGCCGCAAGGAAGTGCTCGACTTCCTCTACACGCGGCACGGCCATCTGGAGAAGGCCGCCGCCTGATTGGCATGGCGCTTGCGAGGGATGGCGTGACACCTTCGTCCGGTGTCTGTCTATCTCCTCAGCGGGCCACGGGCCCTTTCGTCCAGCCTCTCCGCCCCACGGTGGAGAGGCTTTTTTTTGGGCGGCCAGGCATCGGGCGCGTGCATCGCGCACCGCGCTGATGCGCGGCTAGTCGGCCAGTCCCGGCACGGTGCGGCAGTGGCGCTGCAGACTGTCCCGGCAACGCAGATAGGCGGCTTCTGCCTCGGCCATCACCATCGCGCCCAGAGGCGGCGCGTTGCGCACAGTCGAAGCGCCTGCACCCAGAATGTGCCCCGCGCGGATGTTGCCCGAAGGGTCGCCGAAGCCCACCTCGCCAGAAAGCGTGCCCACGGCATAGCCGGTGCGCAGCGGTTGCTCCAGTTCGAGCCAACTGCTCAGGGCCGCGAGCAGCGCATGCGGCTTGTCGATGAGCGCCTCGGCATCGAAGTACAGCGCTGCCTCGCCAAGCCGCTCCCCGTCTTCGCGCAGCCGGTGCAGCCTTGAGACGTAGTAGTCGCAGCAGCGTTGCGGGTCTTGCATCGGCGTGCCGTCTGGCGTGACATGGGCCAGTGCCAGCATGCTTTGCAGCGTCTGCTCCGGTCGGCGCAGGAAGATCACTGCGCGCAGGCTGTCGCCGCGCAGCCAGCGGTCGGGCGCACGCACGCTGTTGTGCAGAATCTTGTCCAGCAGCCAGCGTCCGCGCAGCGGCTGCCCGGTGGAGCGGCGGATCGTGCGGCGCAGCCGCCACAAGTCCCAAGGGCGGCGGTAGCGCACATGCGTCTCACCGTAGCCGTCGATGTGCGGCGAGCTGCCCAGCACATGCGCCAGCACGCTGGAATAGCCGCGCATGTGGCTCAGCAGCAGCAGATAGTGGTGCCTGGGCACCACCGCGTCGCGCACCGCCGCGCGGGTGTCCCGCAGCGCGGCCGATGTGTCGGCAGTCCATGTCTGTGGTGGCATCCAGACATGCTAGAAAACGTCGGTGATTCGACAGGCGTCGAATGGTGAAGAAGCATTGCGCGATGCCTGCAAAAGTTGCGCAGGCTTCGCGGCGCTGATCAGTGATTTTCGCGGGCGTGATTGATGGTGTATTTGGGGATCTCTATCGTCACATCTGCGGAGGACAAAATGGCCTGGCAGCTCAGGCGCGAAGTCGGCGCCAGACCCCAGGCGCGGTCCAGCAGGTCTTCTTCCGCTTCGTCGATCTCACCCAGCGAGGCGAAGCCGTCTTTCACGATCACATGGCAGGTGGTGCAGGCGCAACTCATCTCGCAGGCATGCTCGATGGCGATGCCGTTCTCCAGCAGCGCCTCGCACACCGAGGTGCCGGCGGCGGCCTGGATGCGGCCGCCATCGGGGCATAGGTCGGCATGCGGCAGGATATGGATGACGGGCATCAGACTTCTTCCACACGGCGGCCGGCGAGCGCCTGGCGGATGCCCTTGTTCATGCGGGCGGCGGCAAAGGCCTCGGTGCCGTCGGCCAGGGTCTTGACCGCGGCTTCCATCGCATCGGCATCGTCGCCCCGGGCGCTGGCCTGCGCCGCGTCGGCCAGCGCGATGACGGCCGCGCGCTCCTGCGGGCTGAGCAGGTCGCCGTCGGCGGCCAGCGCCGCGCGGGTGGCCAGCACCATGCGTTCGGCCTCGACGCGCGCCTCGCGCAGCTTGCGCGCCGCCATGTCGCCCTCGGCATGCGCGAAGCCGTCTTTCAGCATCTGCGCGATCTGCTCGTCGCCCAGCCCGTAGCTCGGCTTGACGACCACCGACGCCTCGACGCCGGACACCTGCTCGCGCGCGAACACGCTCAACAAGCCGTCGGCATCGACCTGGAAGGTGACGCGGATGCGCGCCGCGCCGGCGGCCATCGGCGGAATGCCGCGCAGCTCGAACCGTGCCAGCGAGCGGCATTCGGCCACCAGTTCGCGCTCGCCCTGCACCACATGCAGCGCCATCGCCGTCTGGCCGTCCTTGAAGGTGGTGAACTCCTGCGCCTTGGCCACCGGGATGGTGGTGTTGCGCTCGACCACGCGCTCCACCAGCCCGCCCATCGTTTCAAGCCCCAGCGACAGCGCAATCACGTCCAGCAGCAGCAGGTCTCCGCCCTTGGCGTTGCCGGCCAGCGCGTTGGCCTGGATGGCAGCACCGATGGCCACCACTTCATCGGGGTTGACGTTGGTCAGCACCTTGGCCGGGCCTGTTGCGCCGAACAGCGCAGCCACTGCGGAGCGCACCAATGGCATGCGGGTGGAGCCGCCGACCATCACGATGCCCTGGACCTCGTCGCGGCCCACCCGGGCATCGCGCAGCACCTTGCGCACCGCCACCAGCGTGCGCTCGACGAGCGGGCCGGCCAGCGCTTCCAGTTGCAGCCGCGACACCGCGACGCGCCGCTCTGCACCCGCCAGCATGGCGCACCATTCGGTGGCTTCGGCGCTGCTGAGCGCTTCCTTGGCGGCCCGCGCGCCCACCAGCGCAGCGCGCTTGTCGTGCGCCGTCTCTGCGGTGATGAGGCCAGCCTGCGCCAACGCCCAGTCGGCCAGCGCGTGGTCGATGTCGTCGCCGCCCAGCGCGGCGTCGCCGCCGGTGGCCACCACTTCGAAGACGCCGCGCTCCAGCCGCAGCAAGGAGATGTCGAAGGTGCCGCCACCCAGGTCATAAACGGCATACAGGCCTTCGCTGCCGTTGTCCAGCCCGTAGGCCACTGCCGCCGCGGTGGGCTCGCTGATCAGGCGCAGCACGTTCAGCCCGGCCAGCGCAGCGGCGTCCTTCGTGGCCTGGCGCTGGGCATCGTCGAAGTAGGCCGGCACGGTGATCACGGCGCCGAACAAGTCGTCGTCGAAGCTGTCTTCTGCGCGCTGGCGCAGGCTGGCCAGGATGTCGGCCGACACCTCCACCGCCGTCTTGTCGCCGGCGCGCGTGGCAATGGCCAGCATGCCTGGGCCGTCGATGAAGCGGTACGGCAGCCGTCCGTGGCCGGCGATGTCGGCCAGCCGCCGGCCCATGAAGCGCTTGGCCGAGACGATGGTGTTCTCAGGATCGTCTGCCTGGGCTGCGCGGGCTTCGTCGCCGATCTGCCTGCGCCCTGCTTCCAGGTAGCGCACCACCGACGGCAGCAGCACGCGGCCCTGTGCGTCGGGCAGGCACTCGGCCACGCCGTGGCGCACGGCGGCCACCAGCGAATGCGTGGTGCCAAGGTCGATGCCGACAGCGATGCGCCGCTGGTGCGGGTCAGGCGCCTGGCCGGGTTCGGAAATCTGCAGCAGAGCCATGTCGTCTTAGAAACTGTCTATCGCGCCGGGTCCAGCGCGTCCAGGCGGCGCTCGATGTCCTGCCGGAAGCGGCTGACGAACATCAGCGCGCGCACGTCGTTCGCGGCCGCCGCGGCGTCGCCTTCTTCGTCGAGCCGGCGCCCTGCGTCGGCCAGCAGAGCGCGTTCACTGCCGCTCACCTGCTCTGCAATGTCTTGCACTGCATCTTCGCTGGCAGCGGCGTCCAGCGCTTCGCGCCACTCCATCTGCTGAAGCAGAAAGCTCGTCGGCATGGCGGTGTTGCGCTCGGCGTCGATGGGCACGCCTCGCAACTCGCACAGATAGGCGGCGCGGCGCAGCGGGTCTTTCAGGCGCTGGTAGCCCTCGTTCACCCGCACGGCCCACTGCATGGCGATGCGCTGCGCAGCAGCGCCTTCGGCGGCAAAGCGGTCGGGGTGCACTTCGTTCTGCAGCTGGCGCCAGCGGGCGTCGAGCGCCGCGCGGTCCAGCGCATGCAGCCGCGGCAGGCCGAACAGCGTGAAGTCGTCATCGTCCAGCTTCAAGGCCGTCTGCCATCAAGAAAGAGCCGACGCGCGCGGACGCGCGTTCAGACGCGAAAGGATTCGCCGCAGCCGCAGCGGTCTTTCTCGCGCGGGTTGTGGAACTTGAAGCCCTCGTTGAGGCCTTCGCGGACGAAGTCGAGTTCGGTGCCGTCGATGTAGGGCAGGCTCTTGGGATCGATCAGCACCTTGACGCCATGGCCTTCGAACACCACGTCTTCGGGTGCCACGTCATCGGCATATTCGAGCTTGTAGGCCAGGCCAGAGCAGCCGGTGGTCTTGACGCCAAGCCGCACGCCCACGCCCTTGCCGCGGCGGCTGATGTAGCGTGACACATGGCGCGCTGCCGCTTCGGTGAGAGTGACCGCCATGTCGGTGTCAGTGCGCTGCGGCGTCGGCCACGGCTGTCAAGGTGGAAGCGCCATGCTTGGCCTTGTAGTCGGCCACCGCCGCCTGGATGGCGTCTTCGGCGAGGATCGAGCAATGGATCTTCACCGGCGGCAGCGCCAGCTCTTCGGCGATGTGGGTGTTCTTGATCGTCAAGGCCTGGTCAAGCGTCTTGCCCTTGACCCATTCGGTGACGAGTGAACTCGACGCAATGGCCGAGCCGCAGCCGTAGGTCTTGAAGCGCGCGTCCTCGATCAGCCCGGTGTCCGGGTTGACCTTGATCTGCAGCTTCATCACGTCGCCGCAAGCCGGCGCGCCCACCATGCCGGTGCCCACGGTGTCATCGCCCTTTTCGAACGAGCCGACGTTGCGCGGGTTCTCGTAGTGGTCAACGACCTTGTCGCTGTAAGCCATTTGGGTACTCCTCGGAAAAATTCAGTGCGCAGCCCACTGGATGCTGCTGATATCGACGCCGTCCTTGAACATCTCCCACAACGGCGACAGTTCGCGCAGCCTGGCAACGCGGTCTTGCAGCGTGGCAACCGCGTAGTCGATCTCTTCGGTGGTGGTGAAGCGGCCGATGGTCATGCGCAGGCTCGAATGCGCCAGCTCGTCGCTGCGGCCGAGGGCACGCAGCACGTAGCTGGGCTCCAGGCTGGCCGAGGTGCAGGCCGAGCCCGACGACACCGCCAGGCCCTTGATGCCCATGATGAGCGACTCCCCTTCGACGAAATTGAAGCTGGCATTCAGGTTGTGCGGCACGCGCCGCTCCATGTCGCCATTGATGAAGACCTGCTCGATGCCGGAAATGCCGTCCAGAAGGCGGCGTTGCAGCATGCGGATGCGCTCGCTTTCGGTGCCCATCTCGGCCTTCGCGATGGCAAAGGCCTCGCCCATGCCCACGCACTGGTGCGTGGGCAGCGTGCCAGAGCGCATGCCGCGCTCGTGGCCGCCGCCGTGCATCTGCGCTTCCAGCCGCACGCGCGGCTTGCGGCGCACGTACAGCGCGCCGATGCCCTTCGGGCCATAGGTCTTGTGCGACGCCAGGCTCAGCAGATCGACCGGCAGCGTGTTCATGTCGATGACCACCTTGCCAGTGGCCTGCGCGCCATCGACGTGGAAGACGATGCCGCGCTCACGGCACAGCGCGCCGATGGCGGGAATGTCCTGGATCACGCCGATCTCGTTGTTGACCAGCATCACCGACACCAGCACGGTGTCCTTGCGCAGCGCGTCCTTGAACTTGTCCAGGTCCAGCAGGCCGTCGGGCTGGACGTCGAGATAGGTCACCTCGAAGCCCTGGCGCTCCAGTTCGCGCGTGGTGTCGAGCACGGCCTTGTGCTCTGTCTTGACGGTGACGATGTGCTTGCCGCGCGCGCTGTAGAAATGCGCTGCGCCCTTGATGGCGAGGTTGTTGCTCTCGGTGGCGCCCGAGGTCCAGACGATCTCGCGCGGGTCGGCCGCGATCAGCGACGCCACCTGCGCGCGCGCCTTTTCCACCGCTTCCTCGGCCTCCCAGCCCCAGGCGTGGCTGCGTGAAGCCGGGTTGCCGAAGTGCTCGCGCAGCCAGGGAATCATTGCGTCCACCACCCGCGGGTCGCAGGGTGTGGTGGCGCCGTAGTCCATGTAGATCGGGAAGTGCGGAGTCATCGTCCCGGCCTCACTTTAGAAAGGCATTTCCGAGCGCGAACACCGAATTGGGCGCGGTGATCTTGATCGGCTTGACCACCGGCTGCGACGAGATCGCCCGCTTCACCGGCGCTTCGGAGATCGACACGCCCTTGGCGAGCTGTTCATCGACCAGCTTCTTCAGCGAAATCGAATTCAGGTATTCGATCATCTTGGCATTCAGGCTGGCCCACAGGTCGTGGGTCATGCAGCGGCCGGCGTCGTCGCCCATGCAGTTTTCCTTGCCGGCGCAGCCCGTGGCGTCGATGGGTTCGTCCACCGCGACGATGATGTCGGCCACGGTGATGTCTTCGGCGCCGCGGCCGAGGGAATAGCCGCCGCCGGGGCCGCGCGTGCTTTCCACCAGTTCATGGCGGCGCAGCTTGCCGAACAACTGCTCCAGGTAGGACAGCGAGATCTGCTGGCGCTGACTGATGGCGGCCAGGGCCACCGGCCCGGCATTGGAACGCAACGCCAGGTCGATCATGGCGGTGACGGCAAAACGGCCTTTTGTCGTGAGACGCATGGGGAATTCCTTTCCTGCGGTGCCGGAGGATCAGTTGAGGGTTAACCCTCGATTGATTCCGACTAGATTGCTCAACTATAGCGGAAACCAAGCGTTTTGGTCAAGCTTTGGTCAGGAAGTTCCCGGGTCGCGCCGCAGCGCCGCGATGAAGCCGTCGCAGGCGTCTTCCACCAGGTCGAGCACGCGGTCGAAGCCTGCCGGCGCGCCGTAATAGGGGTCCGGCACCTCACGTGCATGCCTGAACGTTGCCGCGTGGTCGAGCAGCAACCCGACGCGCGCCCGGCTGTTGTCCGGCGCCATGTCGCGCAGCCATTCCAGGTTGTCCTGGTCCATCGCCAGCACCCAGTCGAAGCGGTCGAAATCTTCCTTCGAGACACGCCGCGCGCGCTGCTTGGACAGGTCGTAGCCGCGCGCCGCGGCGTGCTGGATGGCGCGCCGGTCGGGCGGCTCGCTGGTGTGGTAGCCGTGTGTGCCGGCCGATGCCACTTCCACGTCGTGCAGGCCGGCGGCCTTCAGCTTGGCGCGCATCACGCCCTCGGCGGTGGGCGAGCGGCAGATGTTGCCCATGCAGACCATCAACACCCGCGTCGCGGCCATCAGCGCCCCGCCACCAGCGGCACCACGTTGACGTCATGCCCTGGCGCGCCGAAGGCCTGTTCACGCAACAGCGCCAACTGGTCGCGCACCCGCGCCGCCTTCTCGAATTCGAGGTTGCGCGCATGTTCGAGCATCTGCTTTTCCAGCGCCTTGATGCGCTTGCCCAGGTCCTTCTCCGACATCGCCTCGAACTCGGCCGCAGCCTTGGCGGCCTTGATCTCGTCCTTCGCGGTCTTGTCCGACACGACGCCGTCGATCATGTCGCGGATCTTCTTGCTCACGCTGCGCGGCGTGATGCCCATCGCCAGGTTGTGCGCGATCTGCTTGGTGCGGCGGCGCTCGGTCTCGTCCATCGCGCGGCGCATCGACTCGGTGATCTTGTCGGCATACAGGATGGCGCGGCCGTTGATGTTGCGCGCGGCGCGGCCGATGGTCTGGATCAGGCTGCGCTCGGCGCGGAGGAAGCCTTCCTTGTCGGCGTCGAGGATGGCCACCAGACTCACCTCGGGCAGGTCCAGCCCCTCGCGCAGCAGGTTGATGCCCACCAGCACGTCGAAGGTTCCGAGCCGCAGGTCGCGCAGGATCTCCACCCGCTCGACCGTATCGACATCGCTGTGCAGGTAGCGCACCTTGACGCCGTTGTCCGACAGGTAGTCGGTGAGCTGCTCGGCCATGCGCTTGGTCAGCGTGGTGATCAGCACGCGCTCGTTGATCTCGACGCGCTCTCGGATCTCCTGAAGCACGTCATCGACCTGCGTGGTGGCCGGGCGCACCGTCACCTCGGGGTCGATCAACCCGGTGGGCCGCACCAGTTGCTCGACCACCTGGCCGGCATGCTGCTGCTCGTAGGCGGCGGGCGTGGCGGAGACAAAGACCGCCTGCCGCATCTTGCGTTCGAACTCCTCGAACTTCAGCGGCCGGTTGTCCAGCGCACTCGGCAGCCGGAAGCCGTATTCCACGAGCGTGGTCTTGCGCGCGCGGTCGCCATTGAACATGCCGCCGAACTGGCCGATCAGCACATGGCTTTCGTCCAGGAACATCAGCGCATCGGGCGGCAGGTAGTCCACCAGCGTGGCCGGCGGCATGCCTGGCTCGGCGCCGGACAGGTGACGCGTGTAGTTCTCGATGCCCTTGCAGTGGCCCACTTCCTGAAGCATCTCCAGGTCGAAGCGGGTGCGCTGCTCCAGCCGCTGCGCTTCCACCAGCTTGCCGCTCTTGACGAACTCGTCCAGCCGCTGGCGTAGCTCGGCCTTGATGGTCTCGATGGCATCCACCACCCGCTCGCGCGGCGTCACGTAGTGGCTGGACGGATAGACCGTGAAGCGCGGAATCTTCTGCCGGATGCGGCCTGTCAGCGGGTCCAGCAGTTGCAGGCTTTCGACCTCGTCGTCGAACAGCTCGATGCGCAAAGCCAGCTCGCTGTGCTCGGCAGGAAAGACGTCGATGGTGTCGCCACGCACGCGGAAAGAGCCGCGCGAAAAATCGACCTCGTTGCGCGTGTACTGCATGCGGATCAACTGCTGGATCACGTCACGTTGGCCGAGCTTGTCGCCCACCCGCAGCGTCATCACCATCTTGTGGTAGTCGGCCGGGTTGCCGATGCCGTAGATGGCGCTGACGCTGGCCACGATGACCACGTCGCGCCGCTCCAGCAGGCTCTTGGTGGCAGACAGGCGCATCTGCTCGATGTGCTCGTTGATCGCGCTGTCCTTCTCGATGAACAGGTCGCGCTGCGGCACGTAGGCTTCGGGCTGGTAGTAGTCGTAGTAGCTGACGAAGTACTCGACCGCGTTCTTCGGGAAGAACTCGCGGAACTCGCTGTAGAGCTGCGCGGCCAGGGTCTTGTTGGGCGCGAAGACGATGGCGGTGCGGCCCATGCGGGCGATCACGTTGGCCATCGTGAAGGTTTTGCCCGAGCCGGTCACGCCCAGCAGCGTCTGGTAACTCAGGCCGTCCTCGATGCCCTCGACGAGTTGCTGGATCGCGGTGGGCTGGTCACCCGCTGGCGCATAGGGCTGGAAGAGCTGGAAAGGCGACCCCGGGAAGGAGACGAACTCGCCTGCCGGTGTTTCGACGGGCGCTTCGGCAAGGGCGACGGGTTCTTCTGTCATGACAGCGGCAAATTAGAATGCAGGGCAACGTGCAAGCGTAGCGCAGCCCGGCGCCGTGTGCCGGTTGCACGCCGAGTCTCCCGCCACAACGCCTTCAGGAACCGCCATGTCCGCCTCCATGTTCGCCACCGTCCAGATGGCCCCGCGCGACCCCATCCTGGGCCTCAACGAACAGTTCAACGCCGACCCCAACCCCGCCAAGGTCAACCTCGGCGTGGGCGTCTATTTCGACGACCAGGGCAAGCTGCCGGTGCTGGGCTGCGTGGCCGCGGCCGAGCGGCAGTTGCTGGAGGCGCCCAAGGCCAAGGGCTACCTTCCCATCGACGGCATCGCCGCCTACGACAAGGCGGTGCAAGGCCTCGTGTTCGGCGCCGACCGCCCGGCGGTGGCGGCAGGCCGCATTGCCACCGTGCAGGCCCTCGGCGGCACCGGCGGGCTGAAGCTGGGGGCAGATTTCCTGAAGAAGCTGTCGCCGGCCGCACTGGTGCTGATCAGCGACCCGAGCTGGGAAAACCACCGCGCGCTGTTCGGCAATGCCGGCTTCGAGGTCGGCAGCTATCCCTACTACGACGCCGCCACGCGTGGCATCCGCTTCGACGCGATGCTGGCCGCACTGAACGCCGCAGCCGCCGGCACCATCACCGTGTTGCACGCCTGCTGCCACAACCCGACCGGCTGCGACCTCACGCCGACGCAGTGGCAGCAGGTGGTGGATGTGTGCAAGGCGCGCGGGCTGGTGCCCTTCCTCGACATGGCTTACCAGGGCTTCGGTGAAGGCATCGCGGAAGACGGCGCGGTGATCGGGCAGTTCATCGCTGCGGGCATCGGCTTCTTCGTCTCGACCTCGTTCTCGAAGAGCTTCTCGCTCTACGGTGAACGTGTCGGCGCGCTCAGCGTGGTCTGCGCCGACAAGGACGAATGCAGCCGCGTGCTGTCGCAACTGAAGATCGTGATCCGCACCAACTACTCCAACCCGCCGACCTTCGGCGCCCAGGTGGTGGCCACCGTGCTGACCACTCCCGCGCTGCGCGCGCAGTGGGAGGGCGAGCTGGCCGGCATGCGGGAGCGCATCCGCGCCACGCGGCATGCGCTGGTGGCCAAGCTGCAGGCGGCCGGTGTGGCCGGCGACCTGGGCTACATCACCCAGCAGAAAGGCATGTTCAGCTACTCGGGGCTGTCGGCCAGCCAGATGCAGCGTCTGCGCAGCGAATTCGGCATCTATGGCGTCGATTCCGGCCGCATCTGCGTCGCGGCGATCAACAGCCGCAACATCGATGCGGTGAGCGCGGCGCTGGCCCGATTGATGTAGCTGGGGCAGATCGCGGGCTTTCGTCCGTGTTATTGCGGCATCCCGGCGGCCGGTTTGCCTGCACGATGCGGTAACCGGCGGTATATTTGCTGCGCTGCACAAAACACGAGAGACAAGCGATGCTCTACCAGCTCTATGAATCCCAGCGGGCGCTGATGTCGCCTTTCTCCGAGTTCGCCAGTGCCTCGGCGAAGCTCTACAACCACCCGCTGTCGCCTTTCGCGCACACGCCGATGGCCCAGCGCGTCTCGGCCGGCTTCGACCTGCTGCACCGGTTGGCGAAGGACTACGAAAAGCCGGCCTTCAACATCACGCGTGCCGCCATCGACGGGGTGGACATCGCCGTGCAGGAGCAGGTGGCGGTCGAGAAACCCTTCTGCCGGCTGCTGCGCTTCAAGCGCTTCACCGACGACACCCGCGCACTGGACACGATGAAGTCGCAGCCCACCGTGCTGGTGGTGGCGCCGCTGTCCGGCCACCACGCCACGCTGCTGCGCGACACGGTGAAGATGCTGCTGAACGACCACAAGGTCTATATCACCGACTGGACAGACGCCCGCATGGTGCCGCTGGAGGCCGGCCCCTTCCACCTGGACGACTACGTGGCCTATGTGCAGGAGTTCATCCGCCACATCGGCCCCGAGGTGCATGTGATCTCGGTGTGCCAGCCCACCGTGCCGGTGCTGGCCGCCGTGTCGCTGCTGGCCAGCAACGGCGAGCCGACGCCGCGCACGATGACGATGATGGGCGGCCCCATCGACGCCCGCAAGAGCCCCACCGCCGTCAACAACCTGGCGATGAACAAGAGCTACAGCTGGTTCGAGAACAACGTGATCTACCGCGTGCCGCCCAACTTTCCGGGTGCCGGCCGTGCGGTCTATCCTGGCTTCCTTCAGCACACCGGCTTCGTGGCGATGAACCCGGACCGCCACATGAGCAGCCACTACGACTACTTCCGTGACCTGATCCGCGGCGACGACGACAACGCTGAGTCGCACCGCCAGTTCTACGACGAGTACAACGCCGTGCTGGACATGCCGGCCGAGTACTACCTGGACACCATCAAGACCGTGTTCCAGGACTTCGCGCTGGTCAATGGCAACTGGCCGGTCAACGGGCAACTGGTGCGGCCGCAGGACATCACCACCACGTCGCTGCTGACCATCGAAGGCGAACTCGACGACATCTCCGGCGCCGGCCAGACGCGCGCCGCGCACGGCCTGTGCTCGGGCATTCCCAAGACGCGCCAGTTCCACTACGACGTGGAGGGTGCAGGCCACTACGGCATCTTCTCGGGCCGGCGCTGGCGCGAGAAGGTCTATCCCGAGGTCAAGGCCTTCGTCTTGCGCTACGACAAGCCCGTGCGCCAGGTGCCGGCCAAGAGCGCCGCAAAGGCCGCCTGAGCGCCAGCAACACAGCAGCCGCAGTGTCGCCGCTGCCCGCATCGCAACTCGCCGACCGGCTGGACGCAGCACTGCCGCAGACGCAGTGCACCCGCTGCGGCTACCCCGACTGCCGCGCCTACGCCGAAGCAATGGCCGCCGGCAGCGCCGACATCAACCGCTGCCCGCCGGGCGGCGCCGAAGGCATCGCGCGGCTGGCTGCCATCAGCGGACGGGCGCCGCAGCCGCTGGACGCTGGCTGCGGCCAAGAAGCACCGCGCACGCTGGCTGTGATCGACGAAGCCTGGTGCATAGGCTGCACGCTGTGCATCAAGGCCTGCCCGGTGGACTGCATCGTCGGCGCACCCAAGCTGATGCACACCGTCATCGACGCCCAATGCACCGGCTGTGAACTCTGCCTGCCGGCCTGCCCGGTGGACTGCATCACGCTGCGCCCGGTCAGCGCGCCGCGCACCGGCTGGGCCGCATGGAGCGCCGCGCAGGCCGCCGAGGCGGCCGAGCGCTACCGCGTGCGCGCGCAGCGCATCGCCAGGGAGCAGGACGACAGCGTCGAGCGGCTGGCCGCTGGTGCAGCCGCGCGCCGCGCCGCCGGCGCGGCGGCCGCGGCGCGCGCGCAGCGCGAACGCTGAAGCCGGCCGCAATGACGGCGCAGGACATCGAAACCATGTTCGCGCGCCTGCGCAGCGCCAACCCTCATCCGCAGACCGAACTGGAGTTCAGCAGCGTCTTCGAGTTGCTTGCCGCGGTGCTGTTGTCGGCCCAGGCCACCGACGTGGGCGTGAACAAGGCGAGCAAGCGGCTCTTTGCGCTGGCGCCCACGCCGCAGAAGATGCTGGCCCTGGGCCTGGACCGGGTGACCGGGCTGGTGCGCACCATCGGCCTGTACCGCACCAAGGCGCAGAACCTGCTTCAGACCTGCCGCATCCTCGTCGAGCAGCATGGCGGCCAGGTGCCGCGCACGCGCGAGGCGCTGCAGGCGCTGCCCGGCGTCGGCCGCAAGACCGCCAACGTGGTGCTCAACGTGGCCTTCGGCGAGCCTACGATGGCGGTGGACACGCACATCTTCCGCGTCAGCAACCGCACCGGCCTGGCGCCTGGCCGCAACCCGCTGGAGGTGGAGTCGGGGCTGCTGCAACGCGTGCCGCCGGCCTACAGGATGGACGCCCACCACTGGCTGATCCTGCACGGCCGCTACGTCTGCCAGGCACGCCGGCCGCTGTGCGGGCAGTGCGCCGTGCGCGATTGCTGCGACTTCGGCCGCCTACAATCGCCGGACCGAGGCACGGGGTCGAGATGAGCACTCTCCAGGATCTGGCAGAACGCATCGACAGGCTCGTGCTCCGGCACGAAGAACTCAAGCGCAGCAACGGCTTGATCGAGCAGCAGCTCGCCCTCGTCAGCGCCGAGCGCGACAGCCTGCGCTCGCGCCTGGCCGCGGCGCGCGGCCGGGTCGATGCGCTGCTGACACGCCTGCCCGCCGATGTGAAAGACAGCGCCGAGGGTGCCCGGTGAAGCAGGTCGAGGTCACCATCATGGGCCAGGGCTACATCCTCGGCTGCCCCGATGGCGGCGAGGCACTGCTGGCCACCGCGGTGGCCAGCGTGGACCACGAGATGAGCGCCATCCGCGACGGCGGCAAGGTCAAGGCACGCGAGCGCATCGCCGTGCTGGCGGCGCTGAACCTGGCCTACCAACTGGCCGAGCGCGGCCCCGTGCGCACCGCGCAGGATGGCGACGTGAACGTGGCCGCGCTGGTGCGCCGCATCGATGCCGCGCTGGGCGACGATGGCCATCTGCTGTGAACGCCATCACACCCCAAGGTGACGGCGCGAGGTCTAGAATGATCCTGTCCGTCGTGCTGCCGTGGGCTCTATATTTTCTTGATCCGATGGTCTATGACCAAGGGCTTGGAACATCGCCTTGCTGGTGTGAGCGTCTCGCGTCAGATGAACCCGAGGCTTGGCTGACCTCGCCCACCTGAACTTCCCCTTGGTTCAGGAAAAACGGTCCACGGTGCACGGCGGACACCCTGCCCCCACATGCCGCAGCACTGGTTGATGAAAAGCGAGCCGGCCGAGGTGTCCATCGACCACCTCGCGGCCGCGCCACAGCAGACCCTGCCCTGGACCGGCGTGCGCAACTACCAGGCCCGCAACTTCATGCGCGACGGCATGCAGGCCGGCGACGACGTCCTCTTCTACCACTCGTCATGCGCCGAGCCCGGCATTGCCGGCCTGGCAAGAATCACCGGCAGCGCAGTGCCCGACGCCACGCAGTTCGACCCGGCCAGCCCCTACTTCGACGCGAAGTCGGCACCCGACAAGCCGCGCTGGCTGCAGATCGACGTGCGCCTGGTGCGCAAGACCCGCCTGCTGTCGCTGCGCGAGATGCGCACGCTGCCCCAACTGGCCACCATGCGGGTGCTGCAAGCCGGCAACCGGCTGTCTATCACCCCGGTTTCGGACGCCGAATGGGCTGCCGTGCTGGCAAGCCTGTCGGCCGGCGCGGCATGACGCAGCGCTGATGGCGCTGGAGCCGCTGCTGGCCGCCGAACTGCTGGCGCTGGGCGCCGTGACCGGCTTTCTGGCCGGGCTGCTGGGCGTGGGCGGCGGCATGATGATGGTGCCCTTTCTCACGCTGATCCTGGCGCACCGCGGCGTGGAGGCCGGGCTGGCGGTGAAGATGGCCATCGCCACGTCGATGGCGACGATTCTCTTCACCTCACTGTCCAGCGTGCGCGCGCACCACCGGCTGCGCGCCGTGCGCTGGGACCTGCTGCGCGGGCTGGCACCCGGCATCGTGCTGGGCGGGCTGGCCGCCGGCGCCGGCGCGTTCGCGCTGGTCAAAGGGCGCGGGCTGGCCTTGTTCTTCGCCGCTTTCATCGGCGTTTCGGCACTGCAGATGCTGCGCGACAAGAAGCCGCAGCCGAGCCGGCAGATGCCGGGCGTGCTGGGCCAGTCGGCCGTCGGTGGCGGCATCGGCTTCCTGTCGGGCCTGGTGGGTGCGGGCGGCGCCTTCATGTCGGTGCCCTTCATGACCTGGTGCAACGTGCCCATCCGCCAGGCCGTGGGCACCAGCGCGGCGCTGGGCTTTCCGATTGCGCTGGCCAACACGGTGGGCTACGTGCTCAGCGGGTGGCGGCTGCCGGCAGCGCTGCCCGGCGCCCACGGCTTTCTGTACCTGCCTGCCATCGCGGTGATCGCCACGGCCAGCATGGTGCTGGCGCCGCTGGGCGCCCGCACCGCCCACAAGGCAGACGTCAGCGTTTTGAAAAAGCTGTTTGCGCTGCTGTTGCTGGGCCTGGCCGGCACCATGCTCTACCGCGCTGTCGCCTGACTCACCCGCGGGCCGCCAGCCGGCGCCTTCAACTGCCTTCGAAGCGGATGGCCGCCAGCGTCACATGGTTGCCGCCGCGGCGTTGCGCCTCGGCCAGCGCTGCGCTGCAGGCGGCCAGCAACTCGTCCTGCGTGTGCGCTGTGTGCGGAAAGCTGGCCACGCCCATCGAGACGCTGAAGCCCAGTTCCTGCCCGTCCTGCACGACGATCTGCGTGGCGCACTGGCGGCGCAGGCCTTCCATCCGCGCATGCGCGGTGGCCAGGCCCACGCCCGACAGCAGCACCGCGAAGCGCCTGTCGTCCTGCCGGCACGAGGCATCCATCGCGCGGGTGCCGCCGCGCAGCAGCCGGCCCATTGCTTCGAGGATGCGCGTCTGCGCGCTTTCACCGAGCGCGCGCACCTTGTCGTTGAACGGGTCCAGCTCGATGAAGACGACGGCAAACTCGCGGTGCTCCCGCGTGGACAGGTCCACCTCGCGCCGCAACTGGTCTTCGAAATGCGCCCGCGTGTAGAGGCCGGAGGCCGGGTCGCGCAACGCCTGGTCGGCCAGCTCGCGGCGCAAGGCGTCATTGGCGCGCTGCTGCTGTTCGATCTGGCCGATGGCGGTGCGCAATTGCGCTTCCCGCTGGCGCTCGGCGGTCTGGTCGGCCCAGACGCTGCTGAGCCAGCGCCGGCCGTCGGGGTCGGGCGCGCTGGCCACGCGCAGCACGCTGAAATCATGGCGGCTGCCGGCATGCTCGAACTGGTGCTCGCTGACCAGCGGCTCGCGCTGCGCGAGGGCCGTCTGCTCGGCCGCGCGCAAGGCGGTGGCGGTGGCGGCATCGAACAGCTCGGCGTCGCTGCGGCCCAGCACCTCGGCCGGCGGCCTGCGCAGCCAGCGGGCCATCGCGTCGTTCACATGGACGTAGCGGCCGCTGCGGGCATCTTTCACGGCCAGCAGCTCACCGTGGCGTGCCAGCGCAGCCGGCAGCAAGGCTGCCAGCACCGCGGCAAGCGGCACGTCGGACGCAAGGTCTTCTGGCGACAAGGTCATGGCGGGCGGGTGGTTGCAAAGGCGGCCCGGCGCAAGGCGCGCATCGCACCCGCCGGGCTCCAATGTTGGTGGGCAGTGCGGGACAGATCAAGCGGCATCGCCTGCCGTCCCTAACTTGAAGCTGCAATGCTAAGCGCGCTGGGGCTGCCGCACCGCCGCGACCCGCAGCCCCGGCCGGGAGCGCACAGCGGATTTGGGCACGGAACCTGCTTCTTGTGGCTGCGGGCGCGATGGCGCGCCCCGGCGCGGCCCAAAAAGCCGGCCTTTGTGCACAGCGACGTGCGCAGACCTGTTCCACCCCCGCTGTTGGTGCCGCGCACTGCGGCGTGGAGGTGATTGTCAACACGTCAGCCCGTCGGCCCACTCGCACAAAGGTTCACCATGAAGAAGCTCAAGCTCGTTCTCGTCGGCAACGGCATGGCCGGTGTCCGGGCGCTCGAAGAGTTGCTGAAGATCGCGCCCGATCTCTACGAGATCACCGTCTTCGGCGCCGAGCCGCACCCCAACTACAACCGCATCCTGCTGAGCCCCGTGCTGGCCGGCGAGCAGACGCTGGACCAGATCGTCCTCAACCCGCTGAGCTGGTATGCAGACCACGGCATCACGCTGCACTTGGGCAAGACGGTGATTGACATCGACCGCCAGCGCCGCGTGGTGAAAGCCGCCGACGGCACGCAGGCAGGCTATGACCGGCTGTTGATCGCCACCGGCTCCAACCCCTTCATCCTGCCGGTGCCGGGCAAGGACTTGCAGGGCGTCATCGCCTACCGCGACATCGCCGACACGCAGACGATGATCGACGTGGCCGCGAAGTACCGCCATGCGGTCGTCATCGGCGGCGGCCTGCTCGGGCTGGAAGCCGCCAACGGCCTGATGCTCCGCGGCATGCAGGTGACCGTGGTGCACATCATGCCGTGGCTGATGGAACGCCAGTTGGACGACACGGCCGGCAAGCTGCTTCAGAAGTCGCTGGAAGACCGCGGGCTGAAGTTCATGATCGGCGCGCAGACCGAGGCGCTGATCTCCGACAAGGACGGCCGGGTGATGAGCGTCCGCTTCAAGGACGGCAACGAGATCCCGGCCGACCTGGTGGTGATGGCCGCCGGCATCCGCCCCAACACCGCGCTGGCCGAATCCATCGGCCTGTACTGCGGCCCGCGCAAGGGCGGCGGCATCGTCGTCAACGACACCATGCAGACCACCACCGACCCGCGGATCTACGCCGTCGGCGAATGCGCTGCCCACCGTGGCACGGTCTATGGGCTGGTGGCGCCGCTGTTCGAGCAGGGCAAGGTCTGCGCGACGCATCTGGCGCAGTTCGGCATCGGCCGCTACACCGGCAGTCAGACGAGCACCAAGCTGAAGGTGACCGGCATCGACCTCTTCAGCGCAGGCAACTTCATGGGCGGTGACGGCACCGAGGAGATCGTGCTGTCCGACCCCTTCGGCGGTGTCTATAAAAAGCTGCTGGTGAAGGACGACAAGCTGGTCGGCGCCTGCCTGTATGGCGACACGGTCGATGGAAGCTGGTACTTCAAGCTGCTGCGTGACGGCCGCAGCGTCAGCGACATCCGCGACAAGCTGATGTTCGGCGAAAGCAACATCGGCGACGTCGGCCACGAGGGCCACAGCAAGGCAGCAACGATGGCCGACGCAGACGAGGTCTGCGGCTGCAACGGCGTCAACAAGGGCGCCATCTGCAAGGCCATCAAGGAGAAGGGCCTGTTCACGCTGGACGAAGTGCGCAGGCACACCAAGGCGAGCGCGAGTTGCGGCTCCTGCACCGGGCTGGTGGAGCAGTTGCTGATGTTCACCGCCGGTGGCGACTACAGCGCCACGCCGAAGAAGAAGGCCATCTGCGGCTGCACCGAAACCAGCCATGCCGAGCTGCGCCATGCCATCCGCGAGGACAAGCTGCTGACCATCGACGGCGTCTATCGCGCGCTGGGCTGGCGCACGCCCAACGGCTGCTCGAGTTGCCGGCCGGCCGTCAACTACTACCTCATCAGCACCTGGCCGAAGGAGGCCAGGGACGACCCGCAGAGCCGCTTCATCAACGAGCGCAGCCACGCCAACATCCAGAAGGACGGCACCTACTCCGTCATCCCGCGGATGTGGGGCGGCGAGACCACGGCCGACGAACTGCGGCGCATCGCCGACGCGGCCGACAAGTACAAGATTCCCACCATCAAGGTGACCGGCGGCCAGCGCATCGATCTGCTCGGCGTGAAGAAGGAAGACCTGCCGGCGGTCTGGAAGGACATCGGCATGGCCAGCGGCCACGCCTACGCCAAGGCGCTGCGCACCGTGAAGACCTGCGTCGGCAGCGAGTGGTGCCGCTTCGGCACGCAGGACAGCACGCAGATGGGCAAGGACCTGGAGCGCGCCATGTGGCGCATGTATGCACCACACAAGGTGAAGTTTGCCGTCAGCGGCTGCCCGCGCAACTGCGCCGAGGCCGGCATCAAGGACGTCGGCATCATCGGCGTCGATTCCGGCTGGGAGATGTACGTCGCGGGCAACGGCGGCATCAAGACCGAGGTGGCGCAGTTCCTCGTCAAGCTGAAGACCGCCGAGGAGGTGCTGGAGTACACCGGCGCCTTCTGCCAGCTCTACCGCGAGGAGGGCTGGTATCTGGAGCGCACCGTGCACTACGTCGGCCGCGTCGGGCTGGACCACGTGAAGAAGAAGATCCTCGACGATGCTGAAGGCCGCAAGGCCTTGTGGGAGAAGCTGCAGTTCAGCCTGGACGGCGAGCCCGACCCCTGGTTCGAATTCGACAAGGCCAGCGTCGATACGCGGCAGTTCAATGCGCTGGAGGTTTTGCAATGAGTTGGATCCGGGTGTGCGGGCTCGACGACATTCCGCTGCTCGGCGCGCGCCGCGTGGCCCGCGCCGCCGGCCCGGAAGTGGCCGTCTTCCGCACCGCCGAGGACAAGGTCTTCGCGCTGCTCGACCGCTGCCCGCACAAGGGCGGGCCGCTGTCGCAGGGCATCGTCTTCGGCGACAGCGTGGCCTGCCCGCTGCACAACTGGACCATCGGCCTGGGCAGCGGTGAGGCCCGCGAGCCCGACCACGGCTGCACCGCGCGCTTTGCGGTGCAGGTGGTCGATGGCGTGGTGTTCCTGAGCGCCGACGAACTCGCCACGCGGGCGCTGGCCTGGCCGTGAAGGAGATCCGCTCCACCTGCCCATACTGCGGCGTGGGCTGTGGCGTCGTGATCGAAAGCGATGGCGGCCAGATCACCGGCGTGCGCGGCGACCCGGAGCACCCGGCCAATTTCGGCCGGCTGTGCAGCAAGGGCAGCACACTGGCGCTGACCGCCAGCGCGCCCATCACGCTGCATGCCCGGCTGCGCACGCCCATGCTGCACGGGCAGGCGGTGGGCTGGGACACCGCGCTCGACACCGCGGCGGAACGCTTTGCCGGCACCGTGGCCGCGCACGGCCCCGACGCGGTGGGCTTCTACATCTCGGGCCAGTTGCTGACCGAGGACTACTACGTCTTCAACAAGCTGGCCAAGGGCCTGATCGGCACCAACAACGTCGATACCAACTCCCGCCTGTGCATGAGCAGCGCGGTGGCCGGCTACAAGCTGACATTGGGTGCCGACGCACCGCCCTGCTGCTACGAAGACCTGGACGAAGCCGACACGGTGTTCATCGTGGGCTCCAACATGGCGTGGGCGCACCCGGTGCTGTTCCGCCGGCTCGAAGACGCCAGGCGCGCGCGGCCGCAGATGAAGATCATCGTCGCCGACCCGCGCCGCACCGAGACGGCAGAGATCGCCGACCTCTTCCTGCAACTACTGCCCGGCACCGACGTGGCGCTGTTCCACGGCCTGCTGCACCTGATGCTGTGGGAGGGCGGCACCGACGCCGCCTTCATCGCGCAGCACACCAGCGGCTTTGCGGCGCTGCGTGACCGCGTGCGCGACTTCGCGCCGAAGGAGGTGGCAAAGTTGTGCGGCATCGACGAGGCGGCGCTGGTGCAGGCGTCGCGCTGGTTCGCCAACGTGGACGCCGCATCGGGCGCCCGTGGCCGCACGCTCAGCCTCTACTGCCAGGGCCTGAACCAGAGCCGCGCCGGCACCGCGAAGAATGCTGCGCTGATCAACCTGCACCTGGCCACCGGCCAGATCGGCAAGCCCGGCGCCGGCCCGTTCTCGCTGACCGGCCAGCCCAACGCGATGGGCGGGCGCGAGGTCGGTGGCCTGGCCAACCAGCTCTCGGCGCACCGCGACCTGGCCGACGCTGCGCACCGCGCCGAGGTGGCGGCGCTGTGGGGCGTGGATGCCGTGCCGGCGGCGCCCGGCAAGAGCGCTGTCGAGATGTTCCAGGCCGCCGCCGACGGCGAGATCAAGGCGCTGTGGATCGCGTGCACGAACCCTGCGCAGTCGATGCCCGACCAGGCCACCGTGCGACGCGCGTTGCAGCGTGCCGAGTTCGTGGTGCTGCAAGAGGCCTTCTCCGGCACCGCCACCGAGCCTTTCGCGCACCTGTTGCTGCCGGCCAGCAGTTGGGGCGAAAAAGACGGCACCGTGACGAACAGCGAGCGCCGCATCAGCCGCGTGCGCGCGGCCGTGGCGCCGCCCGGCGCGGCGCGCGACGACTGGCGCATCGCGCTCGACTTCGCGCGCCGGCTGGAGCCGCTGCTGCGCCCGGGGCGGCCCACGCTCTTCCCCTACGCCGATGCCGAATCGGTCTGGAACGAGCACCGCGAAAGCACCCGCGGCCGCGACCTCGACATCACCGGCCTGTCCTACGCGATGCTCGACGCGCAAGGCCCGCAGCAATGGCCTTTGCGCACCGGCGAAAGCAGCGGCACCCGCCGGCTTTACGGCAACGGCGTCTTCCCCACACCCGACGGCCGCGCCCGCTTCCACGACACGCCCCACGTCGGCGTGGCAGAGCCGCGCGATGCGCGCCATCCCTTCAGCCTGACCACCGGCCGGCTGCGTGACCAGTGGCATGGCATGTCGCGCACCGGCACGCTGGGCCGGCTGTTCGGCCATGTGCCCGAGCCGGCCATCGAACTGCACCCGCAAGAGATGGCGCGGCTGAAGCTGTCCGACGGCGACCTGCTGCGCGTGGCATCGCGCCGCGGCGCCATCGTGCTGCCGGCGCGCGCGGCCCCCGGCGTGGCGCCAGCGCAGGCCTTCGTCGCGATGCACTGGGGCGAGGAGTTCGTTTCCGGCAGCGGCGCGCTGGCCGGCATCAACGCCCTGACCACCGCTGCCTTCTGCCCGCAGTCCAAGCAACCCGAGCTGAAGCATGCGGCGGTGCGGCTGGAGCGCGCGGCGCTGCCCTGGCGCCTTCTCGCTGCCGCCTGGTTTCCGGCCGATGGCGCAGCGGCGGCACGCAGTGCGCTGCGCGCGCTGTTCGGCCAGTTCGGCTACGCCAGCCTGGTGCCTTTCGGGCAGCAGCGCAGCGGCCTGCTGCTGCGCGCCGCAGCGGCCGAGGTGCCCGATGCCAGCGTCGTGCAGGCCATCGAAGCCGCTTTCGGCCTACATGCAGGCGACAGCAGTCTGCTGCGCTATGCAGACGCCAGCCGCGGCCAGCGCCGCACGATGCGGCTGCATCGCGCGGCCGATGGCGGCCTGACGCTGGATGCCTTCGTGCTGGCCGGCGATGCCAGCGCCGAAGCCTGGGTGCGCGCCTTGCTGCAAAACGAGCAGCCCGCACAGGCCTTCACCCGGCAACTGCTGGCGCCCGGCGCGCAGCCGCTGACCGTAGCCACGCGGCAGCAGGTCTGCAACTGTTTCGATGTCGATGAAGCAGCCATCAAGACCTGCCTTGCCACCTGCGCTGGCGACACGGTGCAGCGCCTGGCGCAACTGCAGGCCACGCTGCGTTGCGGCACGCAATGCGGTTCCTGCCTGCCAGCGCTGCGTGCGCTGACAAACGCCGTGCAAGTGCCGGCGTAACCGGTGCTCACAGCGCGGGTCCGGAACTTGCGAAGATGGCCCGCGGGGAGACGCCATGAGCATCGCGAAATTCATCAAGGAGATCGGCCGGGGTGCGGCCGGTGCCCGCTCGTTGTCACACGAGCAGGCGCACGAGTTGATGGCCACGGTGCTGGACGGGGGCGCCACCGATCTGGAGGTCGGTGCCTTCGTGCTGGCGATGCGCATGAAGGGCGAAACGCTGACCGAGCTGACCGGCTTCCTCGACGCCGTGCATCGCCGCTGCGCCATGCTGGCGAGTGAGCGCCCGGTGGTCGTCATCCCGTCGTACAACGGCGCGCGCAAGCTGCCCAACCTCACGCCCTTGCTGGCCATGTGGCTGGCGCGCGAAGGCGCCCGCGTGCTGGTGCACGGCCAGCCGCAGGACAAGGCCCGCGTGACCAGCGCCGAGATCTTCCACGACCTGGGCCTGGCCGCGGCGCAGACCGAGGACGACATCCACAGCCGCTGGGCGCGGCGCGAGCCGGCCTTCGTCACCACCGCCTGGCTGTGCCCGCCGTTGCAGCGCCTGCTCGACGTGCGCTGGACGGTCGGCCTGCGCAATGCAGGCCACACGGTGGCCAAGATGCTGAACCCGTTCACGGGCGCGCGCAGCCTGCGGCTGGTGAGCTACACGCACCCGGAGTTCGGTGCCCTGATGGCAGCCTGGGCCGAGCAGCAGCCGGCCGACGCGATGCTGCTGCGCGGCACCGAAGGCGAAGCCGTGGCCGACCCGCGGCGCCAGCCGCGGATGGACACCTGGCTGGCCGGCCAGTTGCGGCCCGATCTGTCTGCCGCTGCGCAAGACGGCGTGGTGACCGAGCTGCCACTGCTGCCGCGCGAGCACGACGCGGCCACCACAGCGCTCTACATCCAGGCCGTGCTCAGCGGCGAAAAGCCGGCACCCGCGCCGCTGACGCGCCAGGTGCAGTTGCTGCGCGGTGCGCTGGCCGCCATCGACACACCACAGCCGGCGCTGGGCATCCGCGCATGACAGCGCCCCGGCCCTGGTGTGCGCTGGTCGGCGCCGGCCCCGGCGACCCCGATCTGCTCACCGTCCGCGCGCTGCGCACGCTGCGCCGCGCCACCGTGCTGCTGGTCGATGACCTCGTCAGCGACGCCGTGCTGCGGGCCGCGCTGCGTGGCCGCCGCAGCGCGCCGCGGGTGGTCCACGTCGGCAAGCGCGGTGGCTGCAAGAGCACGCCGCAGGCCTTCATCGAGAAGCTGATGGTGGCGCAGGCGCTGGCCGGTGAACGCGTGGTGCGGCTGAAGGGCGGCGACCCCCTGGTCTTCGGCCGCGGCGGAGAAGAGGCCGAGCGCCTGCGGGCGCATGGCATTGCGGTGGAGGTGGTCAACGGCATCACCGCCGGGCTGGCGGCGGCCACTGCGCTGGGCGTGCCGTGGACGCACCGCGACCATGCGCAAGGCGTGATGCTGGTCACCGGCCACGCCCGCGACGGTGCGCCCGGGCCCGACTGGGCGGTGCTGGGCGCAGCGGCTGCGCAAGGGCTGACGCTCGTCGTCTATATGGGCATGGCGCGGCTGGCAAGCATCCAGCAGGGCCTGCTGGCCGCATTGCCCGGCGACACGCCGGCAGCCATCGTGCAGCATGTCGGCACGCCGGCGGAACGGCAACTGGTCGGCACGCTGGGCCGGCTGGCCGCCGACGCGCAGGCAGCGCAGATCGGCAGCCCGGCCATCGTGCTGATCGGCAACGTGCTGCGCGCGCGGGCTGCGCTGGCGCCGGCGCTGCAAGCGGTGGCCTGATCCGGCTTGAGGCGCGGCGCTGCCGCCGCCGCGGCAACGACAATCCTGCGCATGCAGACCTTCGACGTGGTGGTGGTGGGCGCTGGCGCGGCCGGGCTCTTCTGCGCCGGCATCGCGGGCCAGCGCGGGCTGCGTGTGCTGCTCATCGACCATGCAGAGAAGCTGGCCGAGAAGATCCGCATCTCTGGCGGCGGCCGCTGCAACTTCACCAACCGTGACGTCTCTGCGGCCAATTTCCTGTCGGCCAACCCGCACTTCTGCCGGTCGGCGCTGGCCGGCTACCCGAGCAGCGCCTTCATCGCCCTGGTGCAGCAGCACGGCATCGCCTTCCACGAAAAGCACCGCGGCCAGTTGTTCTGCGACGGCTCGGCCGAAGAGATCATCGCGCTGCTGCTGCGCGAATGCGCGCAAGGCGGCGTGACGCGCTGGCAACCCTGCGCCGTGCAGGCGGTGCGCCCATGCGCGCTGGGGCACGGGCAGGGCTTCGAGCTGGACACCGCACGCGGCAGCGTGGCCGCCGGCCAACTGGTGGTGGCCAGCGGCGGCTTGTCGATACCGAAGATCGGCGCCAGCGACTGGGGCCTGCGGCTGGCGCGCCAGTTCGGGCACGGCGTGGTCGAGCCGCGCCCTGCGCTGGTGCCGCTGACCTTCGACGCGGCGGCTTGGGCGCCGTTCGCTGCGCTGGCCGGGCTGTCGCTGGAGGTCGCCATCCAGACCGGCAGCGGCGCGGCCAAAGGCCGGTTCATCGAAGACCTGCTTTTCACCCACCGCGGCCTCAGCGGCCCGGCGGTGCTGCAGATCTCCAGCTACTGGCAGCCTGGCGCGGCCTTGCAGATGGACCTGGCGCCGGCCGGGCTGGAGGCGCAGTTGCGCAGCGCCAAGGCGCAGTCGCGGCGCCAGCTCGGCAACGCGCTGGCGCAATGGCTGCCCGCACGGCTGGCGGCCACCTGGCTGGCGCTGCACGCGCTGCCAGCAGACCGCGCGCTGCCCGAGGTGAAGGACAAAGACCTCGCGCAGTTGGCGAGCAGCCTGCAACACTGGCAACTGGTGCCCAGCGGCAGCGAAGGCTGGCGCAAGGCCGAGGTGATGGCTGGCGGCGTGGACACGCGCGATCTGCGCTCGCAGGACATGCAGAGCCGCCGCGTGCCTGGCCTGTTCTTCATCGGCGAGGTGGTGGACGTGACCGGCTGGCTGGGCGGCTACAACTTCCAGTGGGCCTGGGCGTCTGCCTTTGCCTGCGCCCATGCCTTGGCAGCAGCCACATTTCCGGGCTAGAATCGCGCTCTTTGCTGGCCCACCCACCCACTTTTACATGACCACCGTCCGCGTCAAAGAGAACGAGCCGTTCGACATCGCCCTGCGCCGCTTCAAGCGCACCATCGAGAAGATCGGCCTGCTGACCGAACTGCGCGCACGCGAGTTCTACGAGAAGCCGACGGCAGAGCGCAAGCGCAAGAAGGCGGCAGCCGTCAAGCGCCACTTCAAGCGCGTGCGCAGCATGCAGTTGCCGAAAAAGCTGTACTGACGCCTTTCACCGGCTGCACCACCCAGGATCCAGAGCCCGCGCGGGCAGCCGCTGCGGGCTTTTTGCTTTCATGCGAAGAAGGAGCCGACCATGAGCCTCAAAGACCGCGTCACAGACGACATGAAGGCGGCGATGCGCGCCAAGGACGCCGAACGCCTGTCCACCATCCGCATGCTGCTGGCGGCGGTGAAGCAGCGTGAAGTGGACGAGCGCATCACGCTCGACGACAGCCAGATCGTCGGCATCGTGGACAAGCTGATCAAGCAGCGCAAGGACTCGGTGGCCGCCTTCACGCAAGGCGGCCGCATGGACCTGGCCGACAAGGAAAGCGCCGAGGCCAGGCTGCTTGAAGCCTATCTGCCGCAGCGCCTGTCGGCCGATGAGATCAACGCCGCGGTCGCCGCGATGGTGGCCGAGATGGGTGCCGGCGGCCCGGGCGACATGGGCCGGGTGATGGGCGCGGCCAAGGCGAAGTTTGCCGGCAAGGCCGACATGGGCCTCGTGTCTGCCGCCGTCAAGCAGGCTCTGGCAAAGTAGCACGATGAGCACACCCGTGAACCTTCCGCTGCGCGCCGTCGCGCCCGATGTCTGCGTGGCGCCGCAACTGGCTGCCGACGCGATGGCCGAAGTCGCCCGCGCCGGCTTCAGGAGCGTGGTCAACAACCGGCCCGACTTCGAGCACGGCCCGGGCCAGCCCACCAGCGCGGAGATCGAGGCCGCGGCGCATGCCGCCGGCCTGGAGTACCGCCACCTGCCGGTGGACGGCGGCTACCAGAGCCCGGAAGAGATCGCCGCATTCGCGCGGCTGCTGGCCGAGTTGCCGCGCCCGTTGCTGGCGTTCTGCCGCTCTGGCGCGCGCTCCACGCGCCTGTTCATGCAGGCCACGGGCGCCTGAAGCCACCGCACCCCCGGGTATGCCCGGGGCTCAAGCAGGTGCCGTTGCGGCCTGCGCGCAGCGCGCTTCCCCTACAGTGCCGGGCACGGCGAAAGTCCGCCGGGCGCTGTTGCGTCCTTTGCCAATTCGAGGAGATGAAACTTGTCTGCACTGCTGCAGTTGTCCCGCCTGATCGACGCGCTGAACGAGCGTGTCGGCCGTGCTGTTTCCTGGCTGGTGCTGGCCGCGGTGCTGATCAGCGCCGTCAACGCGGTCGTCCGCAAAGCCTTCAACTACAGCTCCAACGCCTATCTCGAAATCCAGTGGTATCTGTTCGCGGCCGTCTTCCTGCTGGCCGCCGGCTACACGATGCTGCGCCAGGAGCATGTGCGCATCGACGTGGTGCTGGGCCGCTTCAGCAAGCGCACCCAGCTCACGGTGGAGGCCGTCTGCATCGTGGTCTTCCTGTTCCCTTTCGGCATCACGGTGATCGACCTCGTCTGGCCGCTCGTGACCAAGGCCTACATCAGCGGTGAGATGTCGTCCAATTCGGGCGGGCTGATCCGCTGGCCGGTGTTTGCGCTGGTGCCGGTGGGCTTCATCCTGCTGATGCTCCAGGGTGTCTCGGAGTTCATCAAGCGCATCGCCTTCCTGATGGGCCTGGGCGAGGACCCGACATTGAAGAAGCAGGTCAAGACGGCAGAAGAAGAGCTGGCCGAATTCGTGCGCGCCAAGGCCGAAGGAGCCGCCAAATGATGGAGTTCTTTTCCGCCTACATGGCGCCCATCATGTTCATCGGGCTGATCTTCTTCCTGTTGATCGGCTTCTCGGTGGCCTTTTCGCTGGCCGCATGCGGGCTGTTCTTCGGCTTCGTCGGCATCGAGATGGGCCTGCTGCCCGCCAGCCTGATGCAGGCCTTGCCGCTGCGTGTCTTCGGCATCATGCAGAACGACACGCTGCTGGCGATTCCGTTCTTCACTTTCATGGGCCTGATCCTCGAACGTTCGGGCATGGCCGAAGACCTGCTGGACACCATCGGCCAGCTCTTCGGCCCCATCCGCGGCGGCCTGGCCTACGCGGTGATCCTGGTCGGCGCGATGCTCGCCGCCACCACCGGCGTGGTGGCCGCGTCGGTCATCTCGATGGGGCTGATCTCGCTGCCCATCATGCTGCGCTACGGCTACGACAGGCGCGTGGCCAGCGGCGTGATCGCAGCGTCGGGCACGCTGGCGCAGATCATTCCGCCGTCGCTGGTGCTCATCATCATGGCCGACCAGTTGGGCCAGAGCGTGGGCGATCTCTACAAGGGCGCCTTCGTCCCCGGCTTCGTGCTCACCGGCCTGTACGTCGGCTACATCCTGCTGGTCAGCCTGGCCAAGCCGACCTGGGTGCCGGCGCTGCCGGCCGAGGCACGCACGATTCGCGAGGACGACGGCACGCCCGGCTTGCGCTCGCTGGGGCTGCTGTTCGTGGCCTCGGTGACGCTGTCGGTGCTGTTCGCCAAGTCGCGGCCCGACAGCACGCCGACAGACGAGTTGATCGTCGTCTCGATGTGCGTCGGCGTCGGCGCGGCCTTTGCGCTGGCAGTGGTCAACAAGGTCTTCAAGCTGGGCCTGCTGTCGCGGATGGCCGAGCGCGTGACCTTCGTGCTGATCCCGCCGCTGGCGCTGATCTTCCTGGTGCTGGGCACCATCTTCCTGGGCATTGCAACGCCCACCGAGGGCGGCGCGATGGGCGCGGTGGGCGCGCTGATCATGGCCGTGGCGCGCAAGCGCATCGACATGAAGCTGCTGCGCCAGGCGATGGACTCGACGATGAAGCTGTCCTGCTTCGTCGTCTTCATCCTGCTCGGCTCCACGGTGTTCAGCCTGTCGTTCCAGGGCGTCGATGGGCCCAAGTGGGTGGAGCACCTGCTCAGCGGCTTGCCCGGCGGGCAGGTCGGCTTCCTGATCGTCGTCAACATCCTCGTCTTCGTGCTGGCGTTCTTCCTCGACTTCTTCGAACTCAGCTTCATCGTCATCCCGCTGCTCGGGCCGGTGGCCATCAAGCTGGGCATCGACCCGGTCTGGTTCGGCGTGCTGCTGGCCGTCAACATGCAGACCTCGTTCATGCACCCGCCCTTCGGCTTTGCGCTGTTCTACCTGCGCAGCGTGGCACCCACCGAGGACTACAAAGACCGTATCACCTCGCGGCTGGTGCCCAAGGTCACCACCGGGCAGATCTACTGGGGCGCGGTGCCTTTCGTGCTGATCCAGGTCATCATGGTCGGGCTCATCATCACCTTCCCAGGCATCGTCAGCCGCGATCTGAACAAAGCCGCGCAGGGCAACATCGACCAGTTGCAGCAGGACGTGGAACGCGGGCGCAACGAGGCCAAACCCGAGCCGACGATGCCGTCGCCCGACGCGAAGCCGGCAGACGCGCCGGAAGACCCGATGGAAGCCATACGCCGCGCCAACGAGCAGGACAAGCAGAAGAAGCCTTGAGCGTGGCCGCTGCCGGCGGCTTGCTGTCGCGCGCCACGCAGTGGGCGGCGCCGCTGTCGCTGCCGGTGACCCTGCTGCTGTTCCTGCAATGGCCGTTGCGCGACGGCGTCGGCGCCTGGGCCACGCAGGCCAACGACCTGGCGCAGTGGCTCTTCGCGCTCTATGTCGCGGTGGCGGTGGCCCATGCGCAGCAGCGCGGCGCGCATCTGGTGGCGAGGCCCGACCTGGCCGCTCTGGCCGGGCGTTGGAGGCAGACCGGCGCCGCACTGTGCGTGCTGCCCTGGGCGCTGTTCCTGTGCTTGAGCAGCGCACCGCCGGTGTGGCGTGCGGTGTGGGCGCTGGAGCGATTCCCCGAGTCGCTGAGCCCGGGCTACTTCATGGTCAAGCTCGCGCTGCTGCTGCTGGCCCTGCTGCTGGCCTGGCAGTCGGCGCTGGCGCTGCGCGCGGCGCAGCGCGTGCAGCGCTGACGGCGCCAGGGCGCGGGCATGGCCTGGCTCGGGCTGCTGCTGCTGGCACTGGCATTGGCGCTGGTGCTGACCAGCGGCTGGCCCACCTATGCCGTGCTGCTGGGCGTGTGCAGCGCCGGTGCCGCACTGGGGCTGGCGCTGGGCAGCTTCGACGCCGCGCTGCTGGGCAGCCTGCCGGCGCGCGTGATCGGGCTGCTGGAGCATGACTTGCTTCAGGCGCTGGCGCTGTACGCGCTGGTCGGCGCGCTGCTGCAACGGCTTGCGCTGGCCGACAGCCTCTGCGGTGGCCTGGAGCGGCTCTTCGCGCGCGCCGCCCCCGGTGCATCGGCAGAGCTGTCCGGCCTGGCTCTGGGCGCCCTGCTGGCGCCGATGAACGGCTCGGTCGGCGCCAGCCTGATGACCTTGCAGCACAGTGCCGGCAGGCGCTGGGCGCAGCGTGGCATGGCCGGCGCCCGCAGCGCGGCGCTGGTGGCGCTGGGCAGCACGCTGGGCGTCATCGTGCCGCCGTCGCTGGTGCTGCTGCTGCTGGGCGACGCGATGATGCGGGCCCACACCGAAGGGCTGAACATCGCGCGCAGCCAGGGCTTGCCGCTGGCCGGCGCTGACCTGCGCATCGTCAACACGCAAGACGTTTTGCAGGCTGCGCTGCTGCCCGGCGCGCTGGTGCTGGGCGGCTGGATGCTCGTCGCCGCCTGGAGCGGCCGCGGCCGGGACGGCACGCCGGCAGCGACGCGGCCAGCGCAGCCAGCGCAGTCAGCGCCGCCGCGGTGGCCGGCACACGAGCGCTGGGCGCTGCTGCTGGTGCCCTGCTGCATCGCGCTGCTGCTGGGCGGCGTGGCGCTGGGCCGGCTGCGGGCGGTGGAGGCCGCCGCTGCGGCAGCGCTGGCGCTGCTGGCCTGGGGCGCCGCGTCGCGCCAGCTCACGCTGCCACTGCTGCGCCAGGTGCTGGACGACGCCATGGCGCTCACAGGCGCGCTGTTTGCGCTGCTGGTGGCGGCCACCAGCTTTTCGCTGCTGCTGCGTGCCTTGGGCACCGACCGCCTGGCCGCCAGCGCCCTGCTCGCATTGCAGGGCCGGCCGCTGCTCGCGCTGGCGGCGGTGCTCTGCCTGCTGCTGGCCTGCGCCTTCGTGCTCGACGCCTTCGAGCTGATCTTTCTGGTGGTGCCCATCGTGATGCCGCCGCTGCTTGCGCAGGTGGCCGATGCAGCCTGGGTGGCGGCGCTCACGCTGCTGGTGCTGCAGATCGGCTTCCTGCTGCCGCCTGCAGGCTACGCGCTGGTGCTGGCGCGCGGCCAGGCCAGCCCGCGGCCACCGCTGCTTGCCATCGTGCAGGTGCTGGCGCCCTACCTCGGCTGGGCCGCTGCGGTGCTGCTGCTGGTGGCTGCCGTGCCTGCCAGCACGCGCTGGCTGCGCAGCGCGCCGCCGGGTGCCGCCGCAGCGGCGCCCGCCAGTGCGGAGGACGTGGAAAAGCGGATGCGCGAGATGTCCGCTCCGCGCAGTCCACCGCAAGACAACCCGCGCGGCGCCCCGTGAGGCGCCGCGCGGGCTTCAGAGCTTCTGCTGCTGCATGAAGTCGTCGAAGCCGGCTTCGGTGAAGCGGAACCAGAGGTTCGCATCGCGGCGGAACACCGCGTAGTCTTCATAGACCTTCTTCCACGCCGGGTTGCTGGCCGACAGCTCGCTGTACAGCGCCTGCGACTCTTTGAAGGCCGCGTCCATCATGTCCTTGGGGAAGCGGAACAGCTTGGTGCCATTGGCCACCAGCCGCTTCAGCGCCTGCGGGTTGCGCGCGTCGTACTTGGCCTGCATATCGACATGCGCATAGGCGGATGCAGCCTCGACGATGGCCTTGTACTCCGGCGTCAGCGCGTCGTAGGCCTTGCGGTTGAGGAACAGATCGACCTGCGGGCCACCTTCCCACCAGCCCGGGTAGGCGTAGTTGGGGGCGACTTTGTTGAAGCCCAGCTTCTCGTCGTCATACGGGCCCACCCATTCGGCCGCGTCGATGGTGCCCTTCTCCAGCGCCTGGTAGATCTCGCCGCCGGGGATGTTTTGCGGCACGCCGCCCAGACGCTCGATCACCTTGCCTGCGAAGCCGCCGATGCGGAACTTCAGCCCCTTCATGTCGGCGACGGACTTCACTTCCTTGCGGAACCAGCCGCCCATTTGCGCGCCGGTGTTGCCGCCGGGGAAGTTGATGATGTTGTAGCTGGCGTAGAACTCGCGCATCAGCTTCAGGCCGTTGCCTTCGAACATCCACGCGCTCATCTGCCGGCTGTTCAGGCCGAAGGGAATGGCAGCGCCGATGGCGAAGGTGGGATCCTTGCCGAAGAAGTAGTACGGCACCGTGTGGCAGGCCTCGACGGTGGCGTTCTGCACGCCGTCCACCACGCCGAAGGCCGGCATCAGCTCGCCGGCTGCGTGCACGCTGATCTGGAACTTGCCGCCTGTCATCTCGCCGACCTTCTTCGAGAAGGTTTCGGCAGCGCCGTAGATGGTGTCCAGCGACTTCGGGAAACTGGACGCCAGGCGCCAGCGCACGCTGGCCTGCGCATGCACGATGGCCGGCGCCAGACCGGCAGCCAGCACACCGGCCAGGCCAGCACCCTGCACAAAGGAACGTCGTTCGATCAAGTGTCATCTCCAAGGAATGGATGGCTGCCGGACGGCAGCCATGCGCCAATTCTAGGGAGTGACAGGAACCCCGCCGCGCGCTGCGGTGATGCAGCGCGCGGTACATGCGGCCGGCTTACAGCCGCTGCTGCTGCATGAAGTCGTCGAAGCCGGCTTCGGTGAAGCGGAACCACAGGTTGGAGTCGCGCCGGAACACCGCGTAGTCTTCGTAGATCTTCTTCCAGCTCGGGTTGCTGGCGGACAGCTCGCTGTACAGCGCCAGCGCCTCCTTGAACGACGCTTCCATCATGTCCTTCGGGAAGCGGAACAGCTTGGTGCCGCTGGCCACCAGGCGCTTCAGCGCGGCCGGGTTGCGCGCGTCGTACTTGCCCTGCATCTCGACGTGGGCGTGCGACGCCGCCGCCTCCACCATCGCCTTGTAGTCGGGCGTCAGGCTGTTCCAGGCCTTGTCGTTGATGAAGAAGTCCAGCTCCGGGCCGCCTTCCCACCAGCCCGGGTAGGCGTAGTTGGGTGCGACCTTGTTGAACCCGAGCTTCTCGTCGTCATAGGGGCCGACCCATTCGGCCGCGTCGATGGTGCCTTTTTCAAGCGCCTGGTAGATCTCGCCGCCGGGGATGTTCTGCGGCACGCCGCCGATGCGCTCGATCACCTTGCCGCCGAAGCCGCCGACGCGGAACTTCACGCCCTTCATGTCGGCCAGCGACTTGATTTCTTTGCGGAACCAGCCGCCCATCTGGGCGCCGGTGTTGCCGCCGGGCAGGTTGATGATGTTGTACTTGGCGTAGAACTCGCGGGTGAGCTTCAGGCCGTTGCCTTCGTACATCCAGGCCGTCATCTGGCGCGAATTCAGGCCGAAGGGAATGGCGCAGCCGAGCGCGAAGCAGGGGTCTTTGCCGAAGAAGTAGTAGGGCGCCGTGTGCGCCATCTCGATGGTGGCAGCCTGCACGCCATCGACCACGCCGAAGGCCGGCATCAGCTCGCCGGCGGCATGCACGCTGATCTGGAACTTGCCGCTCGTCATGTCGCTGAGCTTCTTGGAGAAGGTCTCGGCCGCGCCGAAGATGGTGTCCAGCGACTTCGGAAAGCTCGACGCGAGCCGCCAGCGGATGTTGGCCTGTGCGTTGACGATGGCCGGCGCGACCCCGGCAGCCAGCACGCCTGCAATGCCGGCGCCTTGTACGAAGGAACGACGTTCCATGGTGATCTCCAAATGTAATTGCTGAACTCGGCGCGATTCTCGGACAGCGTGCGCGCGTGTTTCGGCGGGGTTTTCCCGCTTGGGAACCCAGGTCCGGGGGCCGGCCGTGCAATGCAGCCGGAGCGCTGCGTTCGGCGGCTCGGGCGCTCAGGCCCTCAGCCGTCCAGCCGCCGAGACGCTCAGGCGCCGGCCAGCTTCATCGGCGCCAGCAGCACCGATCCGACCGACTTGCTGCCCGAGTTATAGACATCGGCGCCGATGGCCACGATGCTCTTGAGCATCTCGCGCAGGTTGCCCGCGATGGTCACCTCGTGCACCGGGTGCACGATGCGCCCGCCCTCGACCCAGAAGCCCGCGGCGCCGCGCGAGTAGTCGCCGGTGACGTAGTTGACGCCCTGGCCCATCAGCTCGGTGACGAAGAGGCCGCGGCCCAGCTTGCGCAGCATCGCGTCCAGGTCGTCGCCCGGCGCGGTGAGGCGGCTGGTCATCGCCAGGTTCTGCGAGCCGCCGGCATGGCCGGTGGTGCGCAGCCCCAGCTTGCGCGCCGAATAGCTGGACAGGAAGTAGCTCTGCACCACGCCTGCGTCCACCACCGTGTGCGGGCGCGTCAGCACGCCTTCGTCGTCGAAGGGAGAACTGCCCTTGCCTTTGGGCACGAACGGGTCTTCGTGGATATCGACATGCGGCGGCAGCACCGCCGTGCCCAGACAGCCGTGCAGAAACGTCGCCTTGCGGTACAGCGCGCCGCCAGACGTGGCCTGCACGTAGGCGCCCAGGAGGCCGGCGGCGACGGTGGATTCGAAGAGCACGGGCACCTGCCCGGTGGGCACGCGGCGCGACTTCAGCCGCGCCAGCGCGCGCTCTGCGGCATAACGGCCCACGGCCTGTGGCGGCGCCAGGTCGGCGGCGTCGCGCATCGATGTGTACCAGGCGTCGCGCTGCATGTCGCGGCCCTTGCCGGCAATGGGGCTGACCGACAGATAGTGACGCGAACTCTCGTAGCCGCCGCGAAAGCCCCGCGTGTTGCCCGACCAGAAGTGCGCCTGCTGGGCGGAGACACCTGCGCCTTCGGAGTTGGCGATGCGCTTGTCCACCGACAGCGCAGCGGCCTCGCAGACCTTGGCCAGCTCGGCCGCGCCGGCGGCGTCGATGTCCCAGGGGTGGAACAGGTCGAGGTCGCGCGCGGCCTGCGCCGGGGTGGCCAGGTCGGCTTCGTCGGGCAGCCCGGCCACAGGGTCTTCGGCGGTGAAGCGGGCGATGTCGTAGGCCGCCTGCACGGTCTGCTTCAGTGCCGCGACCGAGAAGTCGGAGGTGCTGGCGTTGCCGCGCCGCTGCCCCAGATAGACGCTGACGCCGAGCGACTTGTCGCGGTTGCGCTCGACGTTTTCGAGCGCGCCGTTGCGCACCGACACCGACAGCCCGACGCCTTCGGAGACCTCGACGCCGGCATCGCTAGCACCGAGCTGGCGAGCCAGCGCAAGGGTGTCTTCGACGATTTGCTGGAACTGTTCGCGGCGGTAGGCAAAGCCGGGGGCGGCGCTGGAGCGGGGCATCGTGCGGGTTGTTCCGTGGGGCGGGTCGTGAGGACAAAGGAGCCGCGTCTATGATACCGGCCGACTTCACCGCCACCCGTCAGCCCAGCCCATGAACAAGCGCGCCGCCCCGCACCGCGGCATCGACGTCCACTACGGCGACGCCCCCGAAGGCGAGACCGCCGAGTGGGAAGAGCGGCCCAGCAAGACCCAGCTCAAGCAGCAGTCGCACGCGTTGCAGACCCTGGGCGAAGCGCTGGCCGCGCTGTCGGACGAACGCCTGGCGCGCACCGAGATGCCCGAGGGCCTGCGCGACGCCATCGAGACGCTGCGCAAGACACGCTCGCACGAAGGTCGGCGCCGCCAGCTGCAGTACGTCGGCAAGCTGATGCGCTCGGCCGACGCCGACGTGCTGCGCGAAGCCGTGGCAGAGGCCGAGCTGGGCTCCGCGAAAGAGGCCCTGCGGCTGCACGAGGCCGAACGCTGGCGCGCCGAGCTGATCGCCGACGACGACGCGCTGACGCGCTGGCTGCACGACCATCCGGCGACGGACACCCAGCAGTTGCGCAGCCTCGTGCGCGCAGCGAGGCGCGAGGCCGCACTGCCGCCCGAGCAGCGCCAGCCGCGGACCTACCGCGAGCTGTTCCAGTTCATCAAGCCCTTCATCGCAGCGCCATGACGCTGGAGCTGGTGCGCATCGGCGTCGTCTCGGTCAGCGACCGCGCGTCCAGCGGCGTCTATCAGGACAAGGGCATCCCGGCGCTGAAAGACTGGCTCTCGCGTGCGCTGCGCAACCCCATCGAGTGGCACGAGCGGCTGATCCCCGACGAGCAGGGCGGCATCAGCGCGGCGCTGTGCGCGCTGGTGGATGACGCGGGCTGCGACCTGGTGCTCACCACCGGGGGCACCGGCCCGGCGCCGCGCGACGTGACACCCGAGGCCACGCTGGCGGTGGCCACCCGGGTGATGCCCGGCTTCGGCGAGCAGATGCGCCAGATCAGCCTGGCCTTCGTGCCCACCGCCATCCTCTCGCGCCAGGTGGCGGTGCTGCGCGGCAAGGCGCTCATCATCAATCTGCCCGGCCAGCCCAAGGCGATTGCCGAGACGCTGCAAGGCCTGCCGCAGCAGCAGCCGCCGGTGCACGGCATCTTTGCGGCCGTGCCCTATTGCATCGACCTCATCGGCGGCCCCTACCTCGACACCGACGAAGCGCTGTGCAAGGCCTTCCGGCCGAAATCGGCGTTGCGTCCGGCCTGACTGCGATGCGCCGCCCGCCGCCACCCCGACACAAGCGGCTGCCGCTGCGCCACTGGGCACTGAGCCTGCTGCTGCCGCTGCTGCTGCTGCTGGGCCAGCACGGCGCGGCGGTGCACGCGCTGGGCCACTTCAGCCAACCCGACAAGAGCACAGGCACCCAACAGGACGAAGCGGCCAGCCATGGCGGCCTGTGTTTGTCGTGCCTGTCGTTCGCCGATCTCGACAACGCCGCCGCGCCGGCTGCCTTCAGCCCGCTGCTGCTGGGCATGGCGCGCCGCTGGCTGGCCAATGCAGCCGCTGCCGGCCTGGGCGCCGCGCAGCCGGCCGCGCGCAGCCGCGGCCCGCCCCCCACCTTCTGACCGTTCCCGCCTTCGCTGCGCCGGCCCTGCACGCCAGGGCGCCGGCGCACGCCCAGCCACGTTCAGAGGATCACCACGATGTTCGGTTTCCGCAACCAGGACCTGGCGCTTGCCGCCGTCCTGCTCCCACCCCTTTCCGCGCTTGCACAGAGCGCCGCGCCGCCCGCTCAGCAGGTCGAGATCACCGCCACGCGCCAGCGGCTGGACGACGCCCGCAACGGCTTGTCGCCCGACACCGGCAGCACCATCTACCGCTTCGACAGCAAGGACCTGGCGCGCCTGCCGCTGGGCGAAAACACGCCGCTCAACCAGGTGCTGCTGCAGGCGCCAGGCGTGGTGCAGGACTCCTACGGCCAACTGCACATCCGAGGCGACCATGCCAACGTGCAGTACCGCATCGACGGTGTGGTGATCCCGGAGTCCATCAGCGGCTTCGGCCAGGCCTTGCAGACGCGGCTGGCCGAGCGGGTGGACATGCTCACCGGCGCGCTGCCGGCACAATTCGGCTACCGCACGGCGGCGGTGGTGGACATCCGCACCAAGGTGCAGCGCGGCGGTAGCGGTAGCGGCAGCGGCGACAGCAGCGGCACCAGCGGAAGCATCGGCCTCACCGGCGGCAGCTTCGGCCACCGCGAACTGGCGGCCGACGTGACGGGCAGCCAGGGCGCCTTCAGCTACACGCTCACCGGCTCCTATCTGCGCGACGAGCAGGGCATCGAGAACCCCACGCCATCGCGCCGGGCGCTGCACGACCTCACGCACCAGGGCAAGGGCTTCGGCGCGCTGTCGTATCTGCTGGGCAACGACAGCAGGGTGAACCTGCTGTTCGGCGTGTCGAACAGCCGCTTCCAGATCCCCAACGTGCCGGGGCAGACGCCGGACTTCACGCTCAGCGGCGCACCCGCGGTCGCTTCGGAGACACTCGACGCCCGCCAGCGTGAGCGCAACGCCTTCGAAGTCCTGTCCTACCAGGGCCGCGCCGGCGCGAACACCGACTACCAGGTGTCGCTGTTCCACCGCGTGACCGACCTGCGCTACCAGCCCGACCCGGTGGGTGACCTGGTGTTCAACGGCATTGCCGCCAACATCCTGCGCCGCAACACGGCAGACGGCGTGCAGGCCGACATGGCCTGGCAGGCGGCGCCGATGCACACCGTGCGCGCCGGTCTGTTCGCCCAGCGCGAGCGCTTCACGGTGCAGAACAGCGCGCAGGTCTTCCCGGCCGACGACGACGGCAACCAGACAGCCGACACGCCCTTGTCGATCCAGGACGACACCCGCGTGGCCGGCCACCTGTGGGGGGCTTACCTTCAGGATGAGTGGCAGCCGAGCAAGCAGCTCACCATCAACTACGGCCTGCGC
The DNA here is from genome assembly GCA_964244245.1 of uncultured Rubrivivax sp. GTDB lineage: Bacteria > Pseudomonadota > Gammaproteobacteria > Burkholderiales > Burkholderiaceae_C > Rubrivivax. Next base: position 39,028 of record CAXTHW010000039.1, read on the forward strand.
TACGACCAGGTGCGCACCGTCGTGAACGAGAGCCAGCTCAGCCCGCGGCTGGGATTGGTCTATGACCTCACGCGCGACCTGCGGCTGCATGCCGGCTATGCGCGCTACTTCACGCCGCCGCCCACCGAAAAGATCGACACCACCTCGGTGCAGAAGTTTGCCGGCACCACCAACGCGTTGCCGTCGGACGCCGATACCAGCGTCAAGTCGGAACGCTCGGACTACTACGACGCCGGCCTGGCCTACCAGCTCACGCCGCGCATCACGCTGGGCGTGGACGGCTACTTCCGCAAGGTGCGCCACCTGCAGGACGAAGGCCAGTTCGGCAACGCGCTCATCTACTCGGCCTTCAACTTCGCGCAGGGCCGCATCGCCGGCATCGAGTTCTCGGCCAGCTACCGCGACGCCGCTTTGACGGCCTACGCCAACGTGGCGCTGTCACGCGCGCGCGGCAAGGGCATCGAGACAGGGCAGTTCAATTTCGACCCCGACGAGCTGGCCTACATCCAGCAGAACTGGGTGCACCTCGACCACGAGCAGACGCTGACGGCGTCGGCCGGCATGGCCTACCGCTGGGCAGGCGGCTTCACGCTCAGCGGCGATGCGCTCTTCGGCAGCGGCTTGCGCAACGGCTTTGCCAACAGCGAGCACCTGCCGAGCAACACGCAGGTCAACGTGGCGGCCACGCAGAGCTACGACCTGGGCGGCGCGTTCGGCAAGGTCGAGGGCCGCATCGCGGTGCTCAACCTGTTCGACCGCACGAACGCGCTGCGCGACGGCTCGGGCATCGGCGTCGGCGCGCCACAGTTCGCCACGCGCCGCGCGTTCTACGTCAGCGCCAGCAAGCTGTTCTGAGGCTGCTGCCGGCCTACTTCACCACGCGGCTCAGGCGCGCGGCGCGCGGGCTGCTCGCGCGTCGTGCAGCGCGCAGCGCGCAGCGCGCAGTCGGGCGCCACCGTCTTGGCGGGATGCACGTGCAACCCCATGCCGGGCATGAAAAAACCCCTGAGCCTTTGACTTGCTCAGGGGTTTCTTGCTTTCGGCCCCTTGCGGAGCCCTGGATGGACCGGGGTCACCCAAACCGTTGCAGGAAAGCCTCATGAATGCTCACTTTCCGCGTTTGGCGTCGTCTGAGTTACCCGGAAAGTTACCCGGCTAAGAGGCCGCGTGTTCTTGCAATCCTGCCCTTGTCGGCGCCGGCTTTGCAGAACACCATCGCGAGGGTTGCCATAGACGGGGGCCTCCCATTGAACACCTTGGGCTTGACGCGACCTATGGCAGGCACAGACGATGACGTGGACATGTTGGGCCGCCTGTATCGAATGCTGGGCGCTCAGGGAAAGTGTGACGTGCTGAACGCAGGAGCCCGCGCGCTGGCTTCGTTGCATGTGCGGATTGAGATTGGTTCGGTGCTTGACGCAGACGACTGGCTCATTGACTTGGCGCGCAAGACCTTCCCGCACTCGCACAGCGTAGCTGCCCTCATCACAGCCGCCGCGGATATCGAGCCAGACGCAAGGCGCATGATTTTTCAAGAAGGCGTTCTTGGCACGTTGCTTTGCGCCGCGGAGGAAGAGGCGGCGCTTGGCGCCTCTGCATTAGCCGTCTTTACCAGCATCATCGAACTGTCGGGCGATTGGCTGGCACCGGCTCTTCCAGCAGATGGGCGCGGCTGCGACGGGGAAGCCTTCGCCGATTTGATTGCCGATTGGCGCCGCGCCTTCTACAGCGCGCTGCTGGCGTCAAAGCCGCCGGGGTCGGACGCCGCTTGATGCGCCACGTCGCTGAATTGACGCTGCCAAAGTGGCAACGTTGCCACTCCGAATCCGGTTTCGCGTGGCAACGTTGCCAGGAAATGCGCTGTCAGTACGCCCGGCAACGGCCGCCATGGTGGCAACGTTGCCACCCTGAACGACAAAACCCTAGATCAATTCCTCCGCCGCTCTTTGGCCTGGCGCCGGATGGCCTTCGGCGCGGTGTCGGCGACGCGCTGTTCCTTGGTCTTGCGCATTTCGCGCACGCGGGACAGGATCACGGGCATGTTCAGTTTGAATGGCTGGTCGGGGTTGTTTCGGTTCCAGGCCGCCAGGTCGTCGCGGGCGTCTTGCTGTCCCGCTTTGTCGCCCTCAAAGATTGCCCGCGCCATCTTCGCCCTGATCTCGGCTGCGGCCATGGTGTAGCCACCCTTCTCTCGCTGCACTTCCATCGTCGCCTGTTGAACTTCGGCAACGTCGTTGGGTTGGAATCCGATGCCCTTGGCGATGGCCTCGCCCGGCGTTGTGTCCACAACCTTGTAGCCGCGGTCGTCGCGGTACATGCCAGTGGTCGCCATGTCATGCGAGGCGCCGTCCGCCGCGGAGCCACCCATATCAACCGCCCGGTCTGGGTACGCGTGCGCCAGGGCTTGAACATTGCCATCAACGACTTTGAGAAACTCGTACTCGCCTTGCTCGCCGATAGTGAGAAACGCCTTGGGAACGCGAGGAATCACAGTACCGTCTAGCCCCGTTGATTCCTTTCTGCCGCTTCGCTTCTCTTTGAGCAGGCGCATCCGTTCGTTCGCGTGTTGCAGAAGCCGCTCCGATTGCTCCGGGGTCACGGTGATGGGCGCCGCCAAGGTCGCACGCGCAATGGCGGTCGCGGGAGTCAGCATAGCTACTTGGTTGGCGCCGCGGGACAACGGGCGAACTTCAGGCATTTGCGACTTACCGCGCAAAAGTTGCGCGCCCATGCCCATGGCGCCGCCGGACAACGCGCCCATGACAACAGCCTGATCGACGCCTTCGTCCAGCGGCTTGCCAAGCGCCCTATTCTGCGCAACCTGCTCCTGCGCGGACTGAGGCAGTTCTTCGATCACTCCTTCTTGCAGTGCGCCTCCGAGCAGCTTGCGGGTGATGCCCTTCTGCCGCGTAGATTGGACGTTCTTATTCAACTGAGCGTTCAAGATGAGCCGAACTGTGGCATGCTGTAAGTCGTTT
>CAXTHW010000040.1:0-41404 GCA_964244245.1 uncultured Rubrivivax sp.
CCGATGCAATTATCGATCATTTCGTAACTTCTTTGATGGAACGGACTACTAGTCGCGAAAGTTGTTGAAGGTCAGCGGCAGGTCGGCCACGTCCTTGCGCAGCAAGGCGATGGCGGCCTGAAGCTCGTCGCGCTTGCCGCCGGTGACGCGCACCGCGTCGCCCTGGTAGGCGGCCTGCACTTTCAGCTTGCTGGCTTTCAGCAGGCCCTGGATCTTCTTTGCGTTGTCGGCGTCGATGCCGGTCTTCACCGGCACCGGCTGCTTGAGCTTGTCGCCGCCCAGCTTGACGGGCTTTTCCGACAGGTCGAGGAAGCGCACGTCCAGGCTGCGCTTGACCAGCCGGGCCAGCAGCACGTCGCGCACCTGGCCGAGCTGGAAGTCGCTGTCGCCGAAGAGCGTCAGCTCGCGCTCCTTGGCGCTCTTCTCGGCGAGTTCGACCTTCGCGCTCGACCCTTTGAAGTCGAAGCGGGTGCCGATTTCCTTGTTGGCCTGATCGACTGCGTTGCGCAGCTCCACCAGGTTGGGTTCGAGAACGGTGTCGAAGCTGGGCATGGGAAAATTCTGCCATGTCCACCGCCCCGGCCGCCATCCCCACCAACACCCTGCTGTTCGAGCGCCGCGTGTCCCTGCGCGAGCACAACAGCTTCGGCCTGCCGGCGCTGGCGCAGACCCTCGTGCGCGTGCACAGCGACGCCGACCTGCGCCGCGTGGTGGACCACCCGGAGCATGGGCTGGCGCCCAAGTTCGTGCTCGGTGGCGGCAGCAACGTGGTGTTCACGCGCGACGTGCCTTCGCTGGTGATCAAGGTCGGGGTGCCCGGGCGCCGGCTGCTGCGCGAGACCGACCGCGCGTGGATCGTGGAGGCAGGCGCCGGCGAAGACTGGCACGGCTTCGTCGCCTGGACGCTGGCGCACGGCATTCCGGGGCTGGAAAACCTGGCGCTCATTCCCGGCTCGGTGGGCGCTTCGCCGGTGCAGAACATCGGAGCCTACGGCGTGGAGGTGGCCGAGCGCATCGAGTCGCTGGACGTGGTGGACCTGGTCACAGGCCGCAGCGTGACGCTGGACGCGTCGGTCTGCCGCTTCGGCTACCGCGACAGCGTGTTCAAGCATGCGCTGGCCGGCAAGAGCGTGATCACGCGGGTGCGCTTCCGGCTGCCCAAGCCCTGGCGGCCGGTGCTGGGCTACCTGGACCTGGAGCGCAAGATCGCAGAGACGGGCAACAGCCGGCCCGACGCGCAGACCGTCTTCGACTGGGTCTGCGCCATCCGCCGCGCCAAGCTGCCCGACCCGGCCGTGCTGGGCAACGCCGGCAGCTTCTTCAAGAACCCGGTGGTGAGTGCCGAGCAGTGCCGCGACATCATCGGGCGCGACCCGGAAATCGTGCACTACCTGCTGCCCGACGGCAGCGTGAAGCTGGCCGCCGGCTGGCTGATCGACGCCTGCGGCTGGAAGGGCAAATCGGTGGGCCGTGCCGGCGTCTATGAGAAGCAGGCGCTGGTGCTGGTCAACCGGGGCGGCGCCAGCGGCGCCGAGGTGCTGACGCTGGCCCGCGCCATCCAGGAGAGCGTCTATGGGCGCTTCGGCATCCGGCTGGAGCCCGAGCCGGTCATTCTGTAGCGGGCGCCCGCTGCGCGGCCAGGCCGGCGGCCACGGCGGCCTGGCGGGTCAAGGCCAGCAACTCCTCGAAGCGCTGCACCAGGCGTGCGATCTCGTGCGCCGGCAGGTGCGACGCGCCTTCGTGCAGTGCCTCGGCGGTGGCGGCCAGCGCGGCCAGCCCCAGGTTGAGCGCCGCGCCGCGTGCTGCATGCGCATTGACCCGCAGCTCCAGCGCCTCGGCGTCGCGCACCGCGGCGCGCAGCCGCTGCACGGTCTGCGGCCCCTGGTCGAGATACTGGTGAACAAGGGTCGCCAGGCGCTCGCGCGACATCGCCTGGAGCGCCATCTGCACGGCGGCCTGGTCGATGAGCGGCGGCGTGCTGCCGCTGCTGACGCCGATGCCAGCGGCGATGCCGGTGCCGGTGCCGCTGCCGCTGCCGTGCAGCAGTGGCGCCAGCGGCGGCTCGCTGCGCGGCTCGGGCAGCGGCATGTCGGCCACCGCGGCGGCGCCGAACAGCCGGCGCAGCGATGCCGACAGCTTCTGCGGGCTCACCGGCTTGGTGAGGAAGTCGTTCATGCCGGCCACCAGGCAACGGTCACGCGTTTCCGCAAAGGCGTCGGCCGTCAGCGCGACGATGGGCACGGTGGCCGCTGCCGGGTCGGGCAACGCGCGGATGGCGCGCGTGGCGCCGGTGCCGTCGAGCACCGGCATGTGCAGGTCCATCAGCACGATGTCGAAAGGCGCGCCGCCGTGGCGCCGGCGCACGGCGTCCACGGCCTCCTGCCCGTTGGCGGTGAAGTGCGCCTGGTGGCCCATGTTCTCGAGCAGCGCCGCCATGTACTGGCGGTTGACCGGGTGGTCTTCCGCCACCAGCACCTGCAGCGGGCGCCGCGGCGGCACCATGTCGGCAGCCTGCGGGCGGCGCGATGCGGGTGCCGGCGTCACCTGCTGCAGCGGCATGCGGAAGGTGAAGGCACTGCCCTCGCCCTCGGTGCTGCGCGCGGTGATGTCCCCGCCCATCAGCCTGGCCAGCGTGCGCGAGATCTCCAGCCCCAGGCCGGTGCCGCCATGGCGGCGTGAGCGCGAACTGTCGCCTTGCGAGAAGCGGTTGAACAGGCCGGCCAGCGTGGCCGCATCCATGCCGACGCCGGTGTCGCTGACCACGAACTCCAGCGCACTGCTGCCGTTGCCGGCCTCGCCCAGCCGCAGGTCCAGCACCACGGCGCCGCGCTCGCAGAACTTGATCGCGTTGGACAGCAGGTTGAAGATGATCTGCTTCACGCGCGTGGCGTCGGCCAGCACGCGCTCCGGCACGGCGGGGTCGGCGTCGATGTGCAGTGCCAGTTGCTTGGCGGTGGCCTGCGGCCGCATCAGCGCCTCGACGTCGCGCAGCAGCGCGCGCAGGTCCACCGGCGCAGGCGCCAGCGTCATGCGGCCCGACTCGAGCTGCGACATGTCGAGGATGTCGTTCAGGATCGCCAGCAGGTGGTCGGCCGATTCGGTGGCGGTGCGCAGGTAGTCGATCTGCCGCGGGTTCAGGCCGGTTTCGCGCAGCAGCGACAGCATGCCCATCAGGCCGTGGAACGGCGTGCGGATCTCGTGGCTCATGTTGGCCAGGAACACGCTCTTCGCGTCGCTGGCGGCCTCGGCGTCGCGGCGCGCCAGGCGCAGGTTGGCGGCCAGTTCCTCCAGCGCGCTGCGGCGCTGCTCGAGCTGGCGCATCTGGCGCAGCGAGATCAGCGCGAAGGCCAGCGTCAGCGCCGACAGGAACACCGTCAGCCCGATGCCGATCTGGTTGTGCTGGCGCACCGTGGCATTGCGCCGGCCGACCTGGTCGCCGACATGGTGCGCGGCGCGCAGCGACATGCCGTGGATGGGCGCGCCCAGCGACATCAGCGCCGGCTCCAGCGCGCGCAGCGCGGTGGCGGTGGCGTCCTGCTGCGGCTTGGCGCCGAGCAGATCGTCCGCACTGCGGATGAAGGCGTCGATCTCGCCCAGCGTCTGGCCGAAATCTGCCTGGCCGGACATGATGCGGTTGGTGCGGCTGTCGTGCAGCAGGCCGACGCGGCTGACCCAGATGTCGTAGCGCAGTTGCAGCGCGTCGCGGTCCAGCGGGCCGCTGCCGTCGCAACTGCGGTGCCACTGGTCGCGCAGCCGCAGGTACTCGGTCTCGGCCTGATAGACCGTCAGCACGACGTAGTCGTCGCCCATCTGCACGGCCTGGTTCAGCAGCGTGGCCTGCCGCCCCTGCACCAGCGCCACCGCCAGCAGCACCAGGCCCAGGCCGATGCCGATCACGCCCAGCCAGGTGGCCTGCCAGCGCCGGCCTGCCGGCGGCTGCTGCGGGGCTAGCGCACCTCGATCGTCCGGAGTTGCCATGCCGAGCGCCCGTAGTGGATCGGGTTGCGGAGTTCGGGAGACGAGTCGAAGGGGTAGATCACGAACAACGGGCCCTTGTCGCGCACCGCCAATGGCTTGTCGTCCAGCAGCCGGGCGACGATGACGTCGTGCAGCGCGGTGTCTTCGACGGGGATCTCGACCCAGTAGTCGTTCAGCGCCACCGCGCGCAGCACGCTGCCGTGGGCGCCTGCGGCGGCCAGCACGTCGCGCAGCAGCGGGCCGGTGAACTTGCGCGGCTGGGCATACCAGGGGGTGCGGGTGCTGAAGCTGGTCTGCGGCAGGCGCTCCAGCATCGCCATGTCGAAGTCGGCCCGGGTGCCTGCGTTGGGTGAACGCACGCGGCCGGTCAGGCTCAGCAGCACCGGGCCGCTGGCTTTGTCGAGTGCCGCAGCGCGCCCGGCAGCGACGGCCAGCAGGGCGGCGGCGCTGCGCAGCAGTTCCCGTCGGGTGAGAGTCATGCGGACGGTGGGCCTGGGCTCGGTGAAGGGAGGCAGATGCCGGATCCCGGGCTCCTGTGCCAGCGGCGCTGGCCAGTCGCCCTCGTCTTGCTTTTCGCGCCGATTCTAGTTGGCTGCCTGGAACAGCTCGCCGAGCTGCAGCCCGGTGAGCCGGCGCGCGCCCGCGGCCAGCCAGTACAGCAGCGCCATCATCATCAGCATCGACGGCAGCGCCACCAGCGGGTAGCTCAGCAGCGTGAGGCGGCCCAGCTCCTGGTTGAAGGCCTCGCTGCCGGCGGGGCTGCGCACCACCCAGCGCGCCAGCGCATAGCTGGCCAGCCCGGTGAGAAGGAAGGTGGCGCCCAGCAGCAGTGTGCCGGTGCGCAATTGCCGGTCGAACGCGGCGGCGCTGTGGCGCTCGGCCAGCGCGCGGTGGATGCGCGGCACGTCCAGCAGCGCGGCGTCGAACACCAGCGCGTGGATCAGCGGGTGCCGCGTCCAGGCCGAGGCTGCAATCACCAGGCCCATCACGGCCGGCACCACGCCTTCCTTGATGGCCAGCCAGTGCGCGTCGAGCTGAAGCAGCCCGATGCCGCCGGTCAGCAGCGTGCTGACGATGCCGATCACCGACAGCCAGTTGATCTTGCGCCGCCGCCAGCCGTCCCACAGGCCCCAGCCGATGGGCAAGGCCAGCGCCAGCGCCAGGGCGCCGCCGTTGCCAAGCTGCTGCGGGCCGCTGAACTGCATCAGCACCAGGCCGGGTGCGAGGATGGTGACGGCCAGTTCGACGAAGGGGTTGGGTTTTGCCGGGGCTGTGCTCACTGGCGGTCTGCCTCTTCCTTGCTCTGCGGCACCAGGCCATAGGGCTGCACCAGCGCCCAGACATGGGCCGGCACCATGTTCTTCATTTTTGCCGGATGCTCGCGGCGCAGGTGGATCACCGTTTCCGCCGCCTTCATCTCGACCCTGGCGCGGGCGAACTCCAGCCCGCGCGGCCCCAGGCGCGGCATCAGCCAGCCCACCAGCGGGCGCAGCCAGTCGGGCATGCGGCGCAGCGGCAGGCCGCCGGCAGCGCGCTGCACGTTGGCGATGAAGCCCTTGACGGCGCCGGCCCGCCGGCCTGCGCTGCCGGCTGCGGCGGTCTTGACCTCGTCGCCCAGCAGCGCCAGCAGCTCGGCGCCGCGGGCATTGCGCACCAGCAGCCATTGCTCGCCTTCGCCGCCCATGTAGCCGATGGTGATGTCGGCCAGCACGTTGGTGTAGTCCACGCAGGTGCGGCAGGTCATCGGAAAGAAGTCGGGCGGCAGTTGCGACAGCGGCAGTTGCAGGAAGGGAATGGCGCGCACGCTGCCGTCGGTGTAGCGCAGCTCGACGTGGTAGTCGGCGCGAAACTCCAGGTAGCTGATGGTCTCCGGCGCGTCCGACAGCAGGGCGAGAAAGGCGTGGAAGCGCTCCGTGGTGGTGTTGTCCGAGCACGGCGTGCCGATCACGTAGAGCTTGTCGAAACCCAGCTCGGCCTCCAGCGCGCGCAGCGCATACACCTGGCACGGAATGCCGATGACGGCCAGCCGCTTGTGCCCTGCGGCGCGCGCCGGCTCCAGCAGCGACAGCAGCGGCGCATAGCCCATGCGCATGCCGCGGCAGGCGGCCATGCCGTCGGGGCGCGTCACCAGCACGGGCATGGGCCGCCAGCGGTCCTGCGGGTCGGGCGCCATCGTGAGCACGGCGTCCACCAGGCCGGCTTCGAGCAGCCGCTCTGCGATGCGGGTGGTGATCCCCGTCCACTGCGCGCCTGCCGCCGGCTTGGCCAGCGACGCGCGCAGCATGCGCTGCACCGGGCCGAAGTGCAGCTCGTCGGGGCGCGCCGGGTCACGCACGCGGCCGTGGACCTGGGCTTCCAGCCGCGGGTAGTCGGGGCGGATGAACTGGCAGGCGCGGCCGCAGCGCTGCGGCTCGGCCGTGCGCGAAATGCCGCAGTCGGTGCACAGCGTGCGGGCGGGCGGGTCGGCCGGGGTGCGGGGGCTTTGCAAGGGTGCTGTGAAGGGGTCGGGCTATTGCGCCGTGGCGCCCTGGCGCTCTTGCGACGACTGGTGCGCACGCAGCCAGTCCAGCTTGGCCGCGTAGATCGCCTGCTCGGCGGGCGTGTTGCTGTTCTGCCGCGCCAGCTCCAGGTGCTTGGCCGCCTCCCGGCTGTTGCCCAGGCTCTGGGCGGCTCTGGCCAGCCAGAAGTGCACCTCGGCGTTGAAGGCCTGGCGCTGCACCTCCTTGCGGAACAGCTCGCGGGCCACGCGGTACTCGTGCTGCTGCATCGCCAGCAGCCCGGCGCGGAAGAAGTGGTAGGGCGGGTAGGGCTCGATGCTCGCCAGCCGGGCGGCCAGCACATCGGCTTCGGCAGCGCGGCCGGCGGCGTTCAGCGCCATCACCAGGTTGCCCATCACCTTGGCGTTGTGCGGCTCACGTTCCAGCAGCGCCTGAAGCACCGGCAGCGCCCATTGCGGCTGGCCTTGCCGCATGTAGATCACGCCCAGTGTGTTGTAGGCGCTGTAGAAGTGGGAGTCCTGCTGCACGGCCTCGCGGGCGTACCAGTAGGCTTCGTCGAGCGCGCCGCGGGCCACTGCCTCGGCGGCGCGGTTGTTCATGAACATCGCGACGACGGTGCTTTCTTCGATGTCGTGCGTGACGAGGTTGCGCGTCTCGTCGGCGGGGAGGAAGTCCACGACCATCGGCCCGTCGAAATTGCGCTCCACGCGGCCCTTGGCCTGCGGCCATTGCAGCGCCAGGTTGACGTGGCCGCTGGCGAAGAGCACGCCGCCGCCGCGCGACCAGCTTTCTTCGACATCGACGCTGCGGTAGCGCAGCGGCAGCCCCATTTCCTTGGCGAAGGCGGCGGTCATGATCACCAGCGACAGGCAGTTGCCGGCACGCGCCTCGAAGGTGCCGGCCGCCGTGCGCGTGGTGCTGGCGTCGTACTCCAGCGCCAGCGAGCGCTTGCGGTAGAGCAGGTCGATGAGCAGGCGGCGCGGGTCGGTGCCGTCCAGCGGGTGCTTGGGCACGCTGGCCAGGTGCTGGCGCATCGCGTCGCTGAGCTGGAAGAGGGCGCCGGGGTCGATGCGCTGCGCGGGTGCGGTGAAGGCGTCGTCGTGCAGCAGCGCGGCCAGTGGCAGCGGCGGCGCTGCCGGTGGCGCAGTGGCGCAGGCACTCAGCAAGGTGGCGCACAGCAGCATGGCCCAGCGCAGCATGGTTTGTCTCCGGCAACGGCCCCTGGAGGGCTTGCCGGCCATGCTACGCGCGTGCGGCTGGGCCGTCAGTCGGGGTTAGTTGGGGCAGCGGCACCGGCGTGAGGCCGGCCTGCTGAAGATGCAGCCGCAGCCGCTCGGCCGCCTGGCGCAGTGCCTGGTTGGCCGAGCCGCCGGCGCAGGCCAGCAGGTTGCGTGCGTAGTCGGGGTCGCCTTGCAGGCGCTCGACGTGAAGGTGAACGCCTTCCCGTGCCAGCAGCCATTTGAGATCGATGATGTCGAGCAGCGGCAGACAACGGTCATCACCGTCGGGGATCGGGTTCATCGGTGGGTACAGCTTGGGATAGTCTCCACCTGACGTTAACGGCTGTCACTTCCATCTGGCTGACAATTCTGGCGCCCTTGTCGCTTGCACCACACACGATGTCCGGTACGCCTCCGCCCCCCTTGACCGCGTTGTCGGACCTCGGCGCGCAGCTCGCCAGCGCCGGCTTCGCGGTGCTGGACGCAACCACGCTCGCCCGCCTGGCCCGCACCCCCCTGCCGCCGCAATGGGCGGCGTTCTGGAACGACCTCCCGCCCGACGCCCACCTGCGTGACGGCGGGCGCTATCGGCGCCGGCGCCACGGCTGCTTCCAGGTCGATGGCGGGCAGGTCAGCGCTGCGCCGCACCGGGCGCACTGGCAGCCAGTGGAATACAACGCGCTGCACGGCGGCATCGAGCGCTGGTTCGACCCGCTGCCGCCGGCACTGGCGTCCGATCCGCATTGGCTGGCGCTGCTGGCCGGGCTGGCCGGCACCGCCAGCGCGTTGCGCGGCGCGCAGCCCTGGTTCGTCGAGGCGCACCCCTTCCGCATCGACTGCACCGACGGCATCGGCCGCCCCACGCCCGAGGGCGCGCACCGCGACGGTGTCGATCTGGTGGCCGTGCTGCTGGTGGCGCGGCACAACGTGAAGGGTGGCGAGACGCGGGTCTTCGACGCGCGCGGCCCGCAGGGCGTGCGCTTCACCCTCACCGAGCCCTGGTGCGCGCTGCTGCTGGACGACGCCCGCGTGGTGCATGAAAGCACGCCCATCCAGCCACTGAACCCGGCCCGTCCGGCCTACCGCGACACGCTGGTGCTGACCTTCCGGCGCGGCGGTTTCCAGGGCCCCGATGCTTCCACACCCGCACCGCCATGACCGACCTCGCCATCCACTTCGACGACATCCGCGGCGCCGCCGGGCGCCTGCACGGCGTGGCCCACCGCACGCCGGTGCGCAGCTCCCGCACGGCCGACGCTCGCACAGGCGCGCAGCTCTTCTTCAAGTGCGAGAACTTCCAGCGCATGGGCGCATTCAAGTTCCGCGGCGCCTACAACGCGCTGGCGCAATTCACGCCCGAGCAGCGGCGCTCCGGCGTGATCGCGTTCTCGTCGGGCAACCACGCGCAGGCCATCGCGCTGTCGGCGCGGCTGCTGGAGATGCCGTCGGTCATCGTGATGCCGCAGGATTCGCCGGCCGCCAAGCTGGCCGCCACGCGCGGCTACCAGGCCGGCCAGCGCGGCAGCGAAGTGGTGCTCTTCGACCGCTACGCCGAAGACCGCGAGGCCATCGGCAGGCGCATCGCCGCCGAGCGCGGCATGACGCTGATCCCGCCCTACGACCATCCGCACGTGATGGCCGGCCAGGGCACCGCGGCGCTGGAGCTGATCGAGGACACGGCCGCCGGCGGCCCGCTGGATGCGCTGCTGGTCTGCGTGGGCGGCGGCGGCCTGCTGTCGGGCTCTGCGGTGGCGGCGAAGCACCTGCTGCCGGGCATCGCCGTCCACGGTGTCGAGCCGGAAACCGGCAACGACATGCAGCAAAGCCTGGCACGCGGCGAGATCGTCCACATCGAGACGCCGCGCACCATCGCCGATGGCGCGCAGACGCAGCACAGCGGCACGCTGACCTTCCCTGTGATCCAGCGCCACGTGCAAAGCATTCTCACCGTGACCGACGCGCAGCTCGTCGCCGCGATGCGCTTCTTCGCAGAGCGCATGAAGATGGTCGTCGAGCCCACCGGCTGCCTGGCCGCGGCCGCGGCACTGGATGGGCTGCTCGACCTGCGCGGCCAGCGCGTGGGCGTGCTGCTGAGCGGCGGCAACGTCGATATGGCGCGCTTCGGGGAGTGGCTGGCCGGCTGAGCGGCCGGTGCGGTAAGGTCACGCACTTCACCCCCACAGGACCCGACCCATGGCCGACGCCGCGCCCGCCGCATCTGACAAGACCGCCGACAAAACCGCCACCAACCCAGGCGGAAGCGAGGCCGACCGCAAGGCGCGGCTGCGCGTCGAGAAGCTGCTGGCGCAGCCGGCGGCGCAGTCCACCGGCTCGGTGCAACTGGCCGGCCGCGCCTTCGACTACGACGTCAGCGCCGCCTTTCTGCCGGTGGTGGCCGAAGGGCTGGACGGCGGCGACCCGCAGGCCGCCGTGATGGCCACCGCCTACCAGTTGCGCGGCGCCGATGCAGCGCAGCGGCCGGTCTGCTTCGCGTTCAACGGCGGCCCCGGCTCGGCGTCGATCTGGCTGCACTTGGGCGCCCTGGGGCCTAAGCGCGTGGTCACGCCAGACGACGCCAGCATGCCCGCCGCGCCCTATGCGGTGGCCGACAACCCGCAGAGCTGGTTCGAGCATTTCGACCTGGTCTTCATCGACCCGCCGCACACCGGCTGGTCCACCACGGCCAGCGCCGAAGCGCGCAAGAAGATGCTGTCGGTGGACGGCGACGTGGATGCGCTGGCCGACGTGGTGCGCGGCTGGCTGACGCGCCACCGGCGCTGGGGCTCGCCCGTCTATCTGGCGGGCGAAAGCTACGGCACCACGCGCGGCGCGGCGCTGGCCGACAAGCTGCAGAGCATGGGCGTGGTGCTGTCGGGCCTGATCCTGGTGTCTTGCGCGATGGACCTGCAAAGCATCGTCTTCGCGCCCGCCAACGACCTGCCGTATGCGCTGTTCCTGCCGGCCTTCGCCAACGTGTCGCAGTACCACGGGCTGCTGAAGAACGGGCCGGCCGAGTCGCCCGCCGCGGCGCGCGCCGCTGCCGAGGCCTTCGTCGATGAAGACTACGCCGCTGCGTTGCTGGCGGGCGGCAGGTTGAGCGAGAAGCGGCGCAGCCGCATCGCGCGCCGCATCGCCGAGCTGACCGGCCTGCCGCAGGCGCTGGTGGAAGAAAAGAACCTGCGCATCAGCGACCAGACCTACTTCTTCGAGGCGATGCGCCCGCAGGGCCGCATCGTCGGCCGGCTGGAAGCGCGCGGCACCGGCCCGATGGCTGCCAGCCGCACGCGCGACTGGGAATTCGACCCCGGCATCGAAGCCATCGCCGGCCCCTACACGATGGCCGCGATGGCCTACTTCGGCGGGCCGCTCGGCCTGGGCACCGAGACGCGCTACGAGGTGCTGTCCAGCGACGTCAACGGCGGCTGGAACTGGAACCGCGGCAAGGACCAGGGCAACAGCTACGCCTGCACCAGCCCCGACCTGGCGCGCGCGATGCGCCGCAACCCGCAGATGAAGGTCTTCGTCGCCAGCGGCCGCTACGACCTGGGCACGCCGTACAGCGCCAGCGACTGGTCATTGGCGCAGCTCGATGCGCCTGCCGATGTGCTGGCGCGCATCCAGCACCGCTACTACGACGCCGGCCACATGATGTACACGCGGCAGGCCGATCTGGTGCAACTGAAGGCGGATCTGGCGGCCTGGCTCGGGTAGCGCTGCTACAGCAGCCGGGCCGCGCCCTCGCCGGGTTTGCCCGGCTGCCCATGCGCGGCCAGCGCGGCGCACAACGCCGCATCGTCCCGGCCGAAGCTGAAGTCGGCGAAGTCGAAGCCGGGCCCGACAGTGGCGCCCACGTAGGCGAAGTCGGCCAGCGGCTCGGCCGCCTGCCACCAGTCGGCCGGCACCACGTGGCGGCGCCGCGTGGCGTCCAGCGTCACCTGTTCGAGCCGGTCGAGGGCTGGCGGCAGCAGCCACAGCCGCAGCGGCCCGGCTTCGAGCAGATGCCAGGCTTCGTCGGACCGCACCCGGTGCCAGGCCGACCATTCGCCGCGGGCCAGCAGGAAGTCGATGCTCGTGAGCGCGCTGCGCGGGCCGCGCTCTGTCGCCAGCATGGTGGCCGAGCGGAACACCTCGGCGTAGTGGCCGCCTTCGGGGTGCCGCCGCATGCCCAGCGCCTGCACCAGCGCCTGCGCGCGGGCCGGCAGCTCAGCCGCCACGGCGGTTGTGCTCGCGCACGGCTTCGCGGCGCGACTCGATGGCCTCTGCTGCGATCTGCCGGTTGAAGGCACGGCCGCGGGTCTTCTCCAGCACCAGCGCCTCGCCGAAGGGCAGCGCATAGCCGTCGGCGATGATGGCCTTGTAGTGCTTCAGCAACTCGGGCAGCCCGGCGCACATGTCCTGCGCCAGGGCAAGCGCCGCCGGCAGCAATTCGTGCGCCGGCAGCACGCGGTTGACGAAGCCCCAGGCCGACGCCTGCTCTGCGCTGACCCAGCGCGCCGAGAACGAGATCTCGCGCGCGCGGTAGGGCCCGATGGCGCGGCTGAGCTTTTGCGACAAGCCCCACGCGGGCGCGATGCCGATGCGGCTGTGGGTGTCGGCAAAGCGGGCGCCGTTGCTGGCGTAGAGCACGTCGCAGGCCAGCGCCAGCTCGAAGCCGCCGGTGACGGCGGCGCCGTTGATGGCGCCGATGATGGGGCCGCTGAAACGCTCCAGCGCGGCCACCGGGTCTTTCTCGGCCACGCCGCTCTCGCCCTGGCCCAGCGAGCCCTGGCCCGAGCCCAGCTCTTTCAGGTCGAGCCCGGCGCAGAAGGCGCGGCCGGCGCCGGTGAGCACCAGCACGCGCACGTCGGGGTTGGCTTGCAGCGCATCCACCGCATCGGCCAGCGCCAGCATCAGGCCGCGCGACAAGGCGTTCATCGCGTGCGGCCGGTTCAGCGTGAGCACGGCGTAGCCGGCGGGGTGGATCTCGGTGGTCAGCGGGTTGTCTTCGAGCGCGGTGTCCATCGTGGCCTCCATCAGGCGTCGCGCACATCGGCGACCGGGTTGCTGCCGAAGTCGGCACGGTCCAGCATGCCCAGCACCTTGGCGGCGGCGGCAGCCGGGCTGTCGAGCTGGCCGCCGCTGTGCAGGCCGACGAAGCGCTGCCGCTCGGGGAAGGCGGCCGGGTCGGCGTTACGCAGTTGCTGCTGCATCCGGGTGTCGATGACGCCCGGCGCCAGAGACACCACGCGGGCGCCATTGGCCAGGCCTTGCTGCTCCAGCGCGATGGCGCGCGCCAGGTGGTCCATGCCGGCCTTGGCGGCGCAGTAAGAGGCGCTGCCGGCCATCGCCCGCCTGCCGAGCCCGGACGAAATGAAGAGCCGCCTGCGCGGCACGTTCCACGCGGCCGTGGCGC
Organism: uncultured Rubrivivax sp.; assembly: GCA_964244245.1. Taxonomy (GTDB): domain Bacteria; phylum Pseudomonadota; class Gammaproteobacteria; order Burkholderiales; family Burkholderiaceae_C; genus Rubrivivax. The sequence continues at coordinate 13,089 of CAXTHW010000040.1, forward strand.
GCAGGAAGGCGGCTGCCAGCAGCATGGGCGCCTCTAGCCCGACACGCAGCGCGTTCGACAGATCGGCCGCCGTGACGTCGCCCAGCGGCGCCAGCGCCGACACCACGCCGGCGTTGTTGACCAGCGTGGCCGAAGCCAGTGCCGCGGGGTCCAGCGCAGCCAGCCAGGCGTCGAGCCGCGCGGCCAGCGGCGCCGGGTCGGCGAGGTCGCTCGCCCACGCGGTCAGCGCCGGGTGTTGCAGCGGCGGCGCGCTGCGGGCGATGGCCAGCACCTGGTGGCCTTGCTGCAGCCGCTGCTCGGCCATCGCGAGGCCGAGGCCGCGCGACGCGCCAGTGAGGATGGTCAGATGGGTGTGCATCCGTCGGAGCATATCGCCGTCAGAACGGCGGCGGGCTGTCGAAGACCAGCGGCTGCCCATGCGCTGGATGGCGGCATGCAATGCGGCTGGCATGCAGCAGCAGGCGCGGTGCAGCGGCAGCCGCCGCGGCGCCGGCATAGAGCATGTCGCCGAGGATCGCGTGGCCGCTGCTGGACAGGTGCACGCGCAACTGGTGCGAGCGGCCTGTGACGGGCTCCAGCGCCAGCCGCGTGGTGTTGGCAGCCGCATCGCGCGACCGCACCGCCCAGCGCGTGAGCGACGGCCTGCCGTGCAGCAGGTCCACCTGCTGGCGCGGCCGGTTAGGCCAGTCGGCCGCCAGCGGCAGGTCGATCTGGCCCTGGTCGGCGGCCAGCAGGCCATCGACCACCGCCACGTAGTGCTTGCCGATGCGGCGTTCCGCAAACGCCATGCTCAGCGTGCGCTGCATGGCCGCGCCGCGCGCGAACAGCATCAAGCCCGAGGTGGCCATGTCCAGCCGGTGCACCACCAGCGCATCTGCATACACCGCCTGCACGCGCGCTGCCATGCAATCCCGGCCTGCCTCACCGCGGCCGGGCACCGACAGCAGCCCGGCCGGCTTGTCGATGACGATCAATGCGTCATCGGCGAAGACGGGGTTCAGAACTCGTACTTCAGCGTCAACTGCGCCGCCCATTGCGACTCGCCGCGAGCCTGACGCGTGGCGTAGTCCTCCAGCGCCGTGACGTTGTAGATGTAGCGCCCGGCGGAGTCGATGCCGCCGTAGTTGACGAAGCTGCGCGCCGCGCCGCCGGCAGACTGGAACGCGATCTCGTCGGTGCGGCCCCACTTCTTGTTCAGCAGGTTGCCGATGTTCAGGATGTCGAAGGTGATGGTCGCCTTGTGGCTGGCAGTGAAGCCCGGCAGTTCCTGGCTCACGCGCATGTCGAAGGTATTGACGAAGGGCGAGAAGCTGCCGTTGCGTTTGACCACGCCGCCGCGCGAGCCCTTCAGTTCGTCGTAAGTGTTGACCACGTTCCAGAACGCCGCCTCCCCGAGGCCGGTGAACACCACCTCGCCCGAGCCGGGCGCCTTGGGGATGTACATCAGGTCGTTGCCGGCCTGGCCGTCGCCGTTCAGGTCGTTGTTGAAGGTCCAGCTATAGGGCTTGCCCTTGCGGCCTTCGTAGAACACGCCGACCGACGTGCGGTACTTGTCGCTCAGCAGCGGCTGCGCGTACGTCAGGCTGGCGTTGAAGCGGTCACGCACCAGATACGCCGAATTGGCGGCCACCTCTTCGTTGGGGTTGAAGATGGAACGCGCCGCCCAGTTGGAGTTGGCCACCGACGAGGTCAGCGGGCTCACCTCGGTGGCCGTGGTGCGCGTGTAGGCGCCGGCCCAGCTCAGGCCGTTGCGCACCGGCTGCGACAGCGACAGCGTGAGCGCGTTGCCGCCGCCCTTCTGCGTCTCGGTGGCAAGCTGCACGTTGGCGAAGCTGGCGTTGCTGAGCGCGCGCGCCAGGAAGCCGGTGCAGGCCGTGCCGGTGGTGATGCTGCTGCCGGTGGCAGACCAGCACGCCGGGTTGCGGCCCTGCGCGTTGTAGTACAGCGCGCGGCCGTCGCTGCCGGTGGCGGTGACGGTGCCCAGGTTCAGGTTCTGGTAGTAGATGCCTTGCTTGGTCTTGGTGTAGAGCCACTCGGCGCCGGCCACCACGCCGTACCACGGCAGCTCGGACTCGAAAGCCAGGTTGGCCTTCCAGACGGCGGGCTGGCCCAGGCCCTTCTGGATGAAATCGACGTTGGCTGCCGGCGGGTTGCCTGCCGGCACCGGCTGCGCGTCGGGGTTGGCGCTGAAGGTGTTGCCATTGGGGTCGCAGGCGGTGAAGCTGCCGCCGCAGCCGACGAAGCGCGTCGCCACGCCGGCGTTGGAATACGGGTTGGACAGCCACACGCTGGCCGCCGCGCCCTGGAACAGGCCGATGCCGCCGCGCAACTGCATGCGGCGCTTGCTCTCGGTGTCGAAGTTGTAGTTGAAGCCGAAGCGCGGCTGCAGCAGCCTCTCGCCGTCGAGCGTGACGGTGTTGTCCAGGCCGAACCCGCCGGTCTGGCGCACGCTGGTCGAGGCGTTGCCGGCGATCACCGGCGCCTGCGCGGCGGCGTTGGTGGCCGGGCGGTCGCTGGTGCTCTGCTGGTCCACGCGCACCCCGCCCACCAGCGTGAGCTGCTTGTTCACAGCCCAGGTGTCCTGCACGAAGGCGCCGGTCTCGGTGAGCGTGAACGTGGCTTCGCCGTCCGAGAGCGTCTTGCCCGGCGACGCCACCTGCACCTGGTAGCTGAAGGGCCGGCCGCGCTGGAAGTTCTCGAGGATGGCCTTCTCGACCTCCACCGCGGTGGCGCAGGTGACGGGCGTGCTCTGGAAGTTGTAGGTGTAGCTGCTGCTGCTGTTGACGCAGCGGAAGGTGTAGTTGCCGTACACGTCCTGGAGGAAGGCGTTGAAGATCTTGTTCTGGCTGATGTCGCCGCCGAACTTCAGCTCGTGGTTGCCGAGCTGCCAGTTGGCGCCCAGGTAGCCGTCGTTGGTCTTGGTGCGCAGGATGTTGTCCTGCCGGCTGCGCTCGGTGCCGGTGAACAGCGTGCGGGTGCCGGTGCTCACGCTGGCCGGCGTGCCGGCCGGCGTGGCGCCGGTGACGGCGAAGGTGATCTGCGGCAGCCGCGCCGGGTTCTCGGGCACGCTGTCGTAGTCGCGCCGCGACAGCTTCAGCTCGGTGGAGAAGCTGGGCGTCCAGTCGGCGAACCACTGGCCCACCAGGGTCTCGATGGTCTTGGCCTGCGTGTACCAGTTGGACGACAGCGACAAGCCGGTGGCCGTGAAGTTGGTGAAGATCGGCTCGGTCTGGTCGGTCTTCGCGTAGCGCAGGTTGGCGCGGTGGCTGTCGCTGATGTTCCAGTCCAGCTTGAGCAGCGTGTCTTTCACCGTGAGGTTGGTGCCGCCGGGGATGGTGCTGCTGCCGAGGTCGATGTTGTAGCTGCTCTTGGCCGTGGAGATCACGCTGCTGATGAGCGACGGCGTGATGCCGACGTTGGTCAGGCTGCTGCCGAGCGGGCCGAAGTCTGGCGCGCTGCGCGAGCTGACCAGTTCTTCGTAGCTGGCGAAGAAAAACAGCTTGTCGGCGATCAGCGGGCCGCCGAGCGTGAAGCCCTTGGTGGTTTCCTTGAAGGGCGCGGGCGGCGCGTAGAGGTCGGTGGTGCGGTTGTAGCGCTGGCCGGCCCAGTCCTGGTTGCGGAAGACGTAATAGACGCTGCCCTTCAGGTCATTGGTGCCCGACTTGGTGACGGCGTTGATGTTGGCGCCCGTGTAGCCCTTTTGCGTGACGTCGTAGTTGGACACGTTGACCTGCACCGACTGGATCGCGTCGATGGAGATCGGCTGCTTGGCCGTGGGCAGGTTGTTCGCTTCGAGGCCGAAGGTGTCGTTGGTCTTGACGCCGTCGATGGTGATGGAGTTGAAGCGCGAGTTCTGTCCGGCGGCGGAGATCTCGCCTCGCTCCTTGTCGGTCTGCGACAGCCGCGGGTCGGTGCGGGCGTAGTCCTGAAGGTTGCGCTGGATCGATGCCTGTGCGTTCAGGTCGCGCTGGCCGATGCTGGTGCCGGCGCCCATGTTGGAGCGGTTGAACTTGTCGCTGATGCCCTGGCCGGTGACGACGATGGTGGTGGTGGGCGCGCCGAGCTGCAGGTCGAGGTTCAGCGTCTCTGCCAGCGCGAGGGACACCTCGTCACGGCGGTCGCTCAAGCCGTCCTTGCTGACCGTGACCACGTAGGGGCCACCGACGCGCAGGCCACGCGCGGAATAGCGGCCCTGCGCGTCGGTGACGGCGTTGTTCAGCGAGCCCGATTCCTTGTGCAGGATGGACACCGCGGCGCCCGCCACCGCGGCGCCCGCGGCGTCGGTGACGCGGCCTGTCAACGCGGCGGTGGTGTTCTGCGCCAGTGCAGGCGCCGCCATCACGATGGTGGCTGCCACAGCGATGGCAGCACGAGACAAGCGCAGGCAATCGGTGTTGTTCGGCATGTGTTTCCCGTCCGGAAATGAAGACGTCAGGTTAGCAAGTTGCCTGCCACGCAGGCGCGGCAGCGCGTTGGCTTCAGCCCACATCCAGCGCCCGAGGGAAGCGCCATGTCCGGCAGCGCTTGACGCAGCCGGGCGATGGCGGCAGCATCCGCGCTCCCATCCACAAGCACCGCAGGAGGCCGACATGACCCAACGTGATCTTGCCCCCGACACGGGCTCAGTGGGCTCCGCCGTCTGACCTGACGCCGGTTCTGCGGTCTGCTCGATTCCCGAACACCGCTGTGGCGCCGTGACCTCAAGTCACGGCCGGAAGCCCTGAAGTCCCCGACTGCAGCCGCATTACGCGCTGCACTGGCTTTCATCTTCCGGATGTTCTCCACATGCTCGACTCCCTGTCTCTGGAGCGGCTTCAGCCCATCGGGCTGAAGCCGCAGGTTCTTCAACAACTGCAACGGGCCGACGCTGCAGCGCAAGCCGCGGATGCAACTCTGTTTCGCATCGCCGAGGTCCAGCGCGAAGGTCTGACGCTGCACGATGGCCAGCAGCAGCACTGGGCGCGTGCGCTGCCCGCACTCACGCAGTGCCTGCTGGCCGACAACGATGCGCTGGCCGTGGGCGACTGGGTGCTGGCCCGGCGCAATGCGTTCGGCGAATGGTGGGTGCACGAGCGGCTGCCGCCGCGCACCCAGATCGCCCGCCGCATCCACGACGGGCGCGACAAGATCACCCGCATGGTCATCGTCAGCAACGTCGATTGCGCACTGCTGGTGATGGGCCTGGACAACGACTACAACCCGCGCCGGCTGGAGCGCTACCTGGCGCTGGTGCGGCTGGCCGAGGTGGCCGCGGTGGTGGTGCTGACCAAGGCCGATCTGTGTGCCGACGCCGCCGCGCGCTGCCGCGAGGTGCAGGCCCTGGTGCCGCCCGGCGTGGCGGTGCTGGCGCTCAACGCGCTGGGCGCGGAGCCGCGCAGCGCGCTCAGCACCTGGCTGGGCGCCGGCCAGACGCTGGTGCTGCTTGGCTCCAGCGGCGCCGGCAAGAGCACGCTGACCAACGCGCTGGTGGGCCAGGGCACGCAGGACACCGGGCCCAACCGCCAGGGCGACAGCCGCGGGCGGCACACCACCACCGCGCGCTCGCTGCACTTGGCGCCCGGTGGCGCCTGCATCATCGACACGCCCGGCATGCGCACCCTGCGGCTCGACAGCGAAGCCGGCGCCATCGGCGGCGTCTTCGACGACATCACCGCACTGTCGCAGCAGTGCCGCTTTCGCGACTGCCGGCACCAGGGCGAGCCCGGCTGTGCGGTGCGCGACGGCGTGCCACCGGAACGGCTGCGCAGCTTCCAGAAGCTGCTGCGCGAGGCCGGCCGCGACACGCTGAGCGCGCTGCAGCGCAAGCAGCAGGTGTCGGCGTGGAAGGCGCGCAGCCGTGCCGCGCGCGTCAACGTCAAGGGCAAGCGTGACGGCAACTGAAGGGCCGCTGCCCGCCTTCAAGCCCGCGCCGCCACCAGCGCGTCGCGCCCGGCCAGCGTGGGGAACAGGCGCAGCCAGAGCGCCGCCACGATGAGCGTGCCCACGCCGCCCAGCAGCACCGAGCCCACCGGGCCCAGCGCTGCAGCCGTGGCACCGGACTCGAACTCGCCAAGCTGGTTGGACGCCCCGATGAAGACCGAGTTGACCGCACTCACTCGCCCTCGCATTTCGTTCGGCGTTTCCAACTGCACCAGGGTCTGGCGTATGACCACGCTCACCATGTCGGCCGCGCCGCTCACAGCCAGTGCCGCCAACGAAACGAGGAAGACCGTGGACAGCCCGAAAGCGAGCTGCGATGCGCCGTAGAGACCGACGGCGCCGAGCAGCGTGAGGCCGGTGCGGCGCCGCACCGGCCAGCGCGACAACACGACCGATGTCGCCAGCGCCCCCAGTGCAGGCGCGCCACGCAGAAACCCCAGCCCAAGCGGCCCGACGTGCAGCACGTCCTTCGCGAACATCGGCAGCAGCGCGGTGGCGCCGCCCAGCAGCACCGCGAACAGGTCCAGCGAAATGGCGCCCAGCACCACCTTGTGCTGCCAGACGAAGCGCACGCCGGCCAGCAGCGTGCTCCAGTTGACCGGCGCCGACCGGGGCGGCACATGCGCGTAGCGCACCCGCAGGCACAGGATGGCCGCAGTGCCGAACAGCGCCGCGCAGCAGCCGTACACCGCGCCCGCGCCGGCCACATAGACGAAGCCGCCCAGCGCCGGCCCGGCGATGATGGCGCCCTGCATGCCGGCCGAGCTGAACGCCAGCGCGCGCGCCAGCAGCGGCGCCGGCACCAACGAAGGCGTCAAGGCCTGCTGCGCCGGCATCTGGAAGGCCCGCACGGCGCCCAGCACGACAGACACGGCCAGCAGCAGCTCGCGCCCCGCGAAGCCGGCCACGCTGCCGGCGCACAGCAGCAGCGCCACGGCCACCTGCGCCAGCATGCAGGCCGCCACGATGCGCGCGCGGTGGAAACGGTCGATCACATGGCCGGCCACCAGCGCCAGCAGCACCGCGGGCAGGAACTGAAAGAGGCCCACCAACCCCAGGTCCCAGGCCGAGCCGGTGAGGTCGTACATCTGCCAGCCCACTGCCACCATGCCCATCTGGCTGGCAGCCGCCGACGCCAGGCGGGCAAACCACATCTGCACGAAAGCGGGGTGGGCGAAGAGGCGGTCGTCGGGCGCGGGGCTGGGCACAGCGGGCAAGAAGGCGGGGGCGGGGCGGGGGCGGGATGCAGCGACAGGCAGACAAGAAACGGTACAGCACGATACCCTGCGGCGATGATCCGGCGCCGCCGCGCCGGCACCATGGGCTTCCTCGACATCGACAAGGAAGACCCCATGAAACGCTGGATCAAACGCAGTCTCTTCGCCGCCGTCGGCCTCAGTGTGCTGGCCGGCGGGCTGGCGGCCTGCAGCCATGCCGGCCGCGGCCACGGCATGGCGCAGGCCAGTGCAGAAGACATCGCCCACTGGCGCGCCAGGCTGCTGGAGCGTGCTGGCCGCGAGCTGCAGCTCGACGCGCCGCAAACCCAGCGCCTGGGCCAGCTCTTCGATGCGCTGGACGCACAGCGCGTGGCGCTGGTGGCGGGCAGTGCGGACCCGCGCGCCGCGATGCAGGCGCTGGTGGGCGGCGAGCGCTTCGACCGTGAGCGCGCCAACGCGCTGCTGAGCGAGAAGACCGAGGCGGTGCGGCTGAAGAGCCCGCAGGTCATCACCGCCGCGGCCGACTTCTTCGACGGCTTGCGGGCAGACCAGCAGGCGAAGGTGCGCGCGCTGATGGCCGAGCGCCGGCACGGCTGGCGGGGCTGACACAACCCACCCGGCTAGCATCGGCCGATGCACCGCGTGCTGCTCATCGACGACGACGCGCAACTGGCCGCCCCGCTGGCGGCCTATCTGCGGCGTTTCGACCTCGACCTGGCGGCCGCGACCAGCCCGAGCGCCGGGTTGCAGCGGCTGCGGGCCGAGCGCTTCGACGCCGCCATCCTGGACGTGATGCTGCCCGAGATGGACGGTTTCGAGCTGTGCCGCACGATCCGCCGCGACAGCGACATCCCGATCGTGATGCTGACCGCGCGCGGCGAAGTGATGGACCGCATCGTCGGCCTGGAACTGGGCGCCGACGACTACCTGCCCAAGCCCTTCGAGCCGCGCGAGCTGGCGGCCCGGCTGCAGACCATCCTGCGCCGCGCCAGGGCGCCGGCCGGCCAGCGGCTGCGCTTCGACGGCATCGAGATCGACCTCGAACGGCGCAGCGTGCAGCGCCTGGGTCAGCCCGTGGAGCTGACCAGCACCGAGTTCGCGCTGCTGGCACTGCTGGCCGCCGAGCCGCAGAAGGTCTTCAGCCGCGACCAGATCCTGAACCGCCTGCGCGGCCAGGATGCAGAGCTGTTCACCCGCGCTGTCGATCTGCTGGTCAGCCGGTTGCGCAGGAAGCTGGAGCCGCTGGACTGCATCAAGACGCTGCGCAATGCCGGCTATGCCTTCGCCGCCGCACGGGTGTGACGGCCCGTGAGCGGCTGGCGGCGCCCGCACTGGGCGGGCCTGCGGCGCTCGCTCGGGCTGCGCCTGGTGCTGTTGTTCGTGGCGCTGGCGCTGGCGATCACGCTGATCTTCGTCTTCGGCATGCAGCGCGCGCTGTCGGGCGGCTGGGCCGACGTGGCGCGCCCGCTGGTGGCCGACTATGTGGACCGGCTTGCCGCCGACCTGGGCACGCCGCCCGACCCCGCGCGTGCGCAGGCGCTGGTGAAGCGGCTGCCGCTGTCCATCCGCATCGACGGGCCGCTGGTGCAGTACGACTCCCGCCCCGAGCGCAGCAACCGGCGCCAGGCCGCCGGCCATGGGCAGGACGACGAAGGCCGCGACTGGCTGGCGCGCAGCACGGCGGACGGCCACCGCATCCGCTTCGGCCTGGACACCGCGGCCTGGCAGCGCCACCCGCGGCAGATCGGCTGGTGGACGCTGGCCGCGCTGCTGCTGCTGACGGCAGCGGCCTACCACCATGTGCGGCGGCTGTTCAGGCCGCTGGACGACATCCGCGCCGGTGCGCTGCGCTTCGGGCGCGGCGACTTCGCCACGCCCATTCCGCTGCGCCGCAGCGACGAACTGGGCGACCTGGCGGCGCAGGTCAACACGATGGCGGCGGACCTGCGCCGCATGCTGGACGCCAAGCGCGCGCTGCTGCTGGCGATCAGCCATGAACTGCGCTCGCCGCTGACCCGCGCGCGGCTGAACGCAGAGCTGGTGGCCGACGGTGCCGAGCGCGACGCGCTGCTGCGCGACCTGGCGGAGATGCGCGACCTGGTGACGGACCTGCTGGAAAGCGAGCGCTTGTCCAGCGGCCACGCCGCGTTGCAGCGCGAAGCCTGCGATCTGAACGCGCTGGCCGAAGAGCAGGCCGCCGGCAGCGGCATCGTGCTGCAGCTCCAAGGCGGCCTGCCCCCGCTGCCGCTGGACCGCACGCGGATGCGACTGCTGCTGCGCAACCTGGTGGACAACGCGCTGCGCCATGGTGCGGGCGGGGCGCCGCCGGTTCTGAGCACGGCGCTGGCCGACGGGCAGGTGCTGCTGCGCCTGCGTGACTTCGGCCCCGGCGTGGCCGATGCCCAGCTTGCGCATCTGGCGGAAGCCTTCTACCGGCCCGACGAAGCGCGCTCGCGCAGCGCGGGCGGCGTCGGCCTCGGCCTGCACCTGTGCCGCCTGGTGGCGCAGGCGCATGGCGGGCGGCTGGTGCTCAGGAATGCACGACCGGGGCTGGATGTGGGGGTGTGGCTGCCAATGACCCCGGTGTTAAGCTCAGTTGCTGATGCCCATCGACCCGTCCCGCCCTGACGCCGACCCCCCGAGCGCATTGCCGCGCGGCACCCGGCTCGGCGAATTCGAGCTGCGGCGGGTGCTGGGAGTGGGCGGGTTCGGCATCGTCTATCTGGCCTTCGACCACGCGCTGGAGCGCGAGGTGGCCGTCAAGGAATACATGCCGGCATCGCTGGCCGGCCGCACCGAGACACTGCATGTGTCGCTGCGCTCGCAGTCGGATGCCGACACCTTCACGCTGGGCCTGAAATCCTTCGTCAACGAAGCGCGGCTGCTGGCCCGCTTCGACCACCCGTCGCTGCTCAAGGTGCACCGCTTCTGGGAGGCCAACGGCACGGCCTACATGGCGATGCCGGTGCTCAGCGGGCGCACCATCAAGGACGTGCGCGCAGGCATGGCGGCACCGCCCGACGAAGCCTGGCTGCGCGCGATGCTGCTGCCGCTGCTGGGCGCCATCGAGCGGCTGCACAACGAGGGCGTCTATCACCGCGACATCGCGCCCGACAACATCGTCATCGAGTCCGGCGGGCTGCCTGTGCTGCTGGACTTCGGCGCCGCACGCCGCGTCATCAGCGACAAGAGCCAGGCGCTCACCGCGATCCTCAAGCCGGCTTACGCGCCCATCGAGCAGTATGCCGAGGCCGGCTCGGTGAAGCAGGGCCCGTGGACCGACTTCTATGCGCTCGGCGCCACGCTGCACTACATGCTGCTGGGCCGGCCGCCTGCACCCGCCACGGCGCGCGCCATCCACGACGACCATCTGCAGCTTGCCGGGCAGAAGGACGCGCTGCCGGGCAATTCAAAGAGCTTTCTGCAGACCATCGACTGGATGCTGGCGCCGCGCCCGATCGACCGCCCGCAGAGCGTGGCCGCGCTGCGCGAGGTGCTGGACGGGCGCGCAGCGCCGCCGGTACGCCGCGCCGCGCCGCTGGCCCAGCAGAGCGACTGGGAACGCACGCAGGTGCTCGGCGGCAGCACCGTGGCACAGAACGACGAAGCGACGATGGTGGTGCCGCAGCGCCGGGCCGATGGGGCGCTGCCGCCGGCTCCACCGCCGCCGCCGCCCCCACCGTCGCCTGCACCGCCCGCCGGGCCGCCGCCTTCGCCGCGGGGTCCGCCTGCAGAGCCGCCGGCGCCGGCCGTCGCAACAGCGGCTGCGGCCCCGGCGCCGGCCCCGGTCAAAAGCCCGGGCGCAGCCAGGTTTCTGCCGGTGCTGGCCGGCGTGGTGTTGCTTGCAGCTGCGGCGGGCTATCTGCTGTGGCCCAAGCCGGCTGTCGCGCCCGTGGTGGCGGGTGCCGCGTCGGCGTCCGCGCCGGGGTTTGCACCGGCGTCGGCGTCTGCCGCTGCGCCCGTGCCTGCGCCTTCTGCGGTGGACAGCCGCGCGAGCGCTGCGGCGGCCGCTTTGCCGGCGTCCGCCGCGGCCCAGGCCGCTGCTCCCGCGCTGACGGCTGGCGGCTCGACAGCAGCCCTGAGGAACGACCCCGTCGCCACCGCCGCGGCATCCAGGCCGGCCGACGCCAGGCCGGCGCCACGGCCGGCCGCCAACCCGCGCAACACCACCATCGCCCGCGCGCCCGAGCCCGTGGTCGAGCCGCCCCGGCCGGTGCTCACCGAGCCGCCCAAGCCCGCCGTTGCCGACCGCCCGGCTCCCGCTTCGGTGCCTGTGGTGGCCTCTGCGCCGGCCAGGCCGCAAAGCCCCACCGAGCGCTGCGGCAAGCGGGTGCTGGTGTCGCTGTGGATCTGCGTCGAGCGTGAATGCGCCAAGCCGGAGCTGGCGCAGCACCCGGAGTGCGTGAAGCTGCGCGCCGACCAGGAGCAAAAGGCGAACCCGACGCGCTGACCCCGGGAATCTTCGATGGCGCCGCCGCGCCGTCCCGGGTACACCAGGGCCTCCCACACCGGAGGTTCCCCGAATTGGCCGAGACGTCGCCCGCACCCGCCCGCCCGCACCATGCCATCTGGCCCACGCGACTGCCGCGTGCGCTGGCGGTGCCTGCCACCACGCTGTGGTTCAACCTCGAGGTCAGCGCGGCCCGCTACCCGGACAAGCCGGCTTATGTCTTCTTCGGCCGCAGCATCAGCTTCGGCGCGCTGAAGGCGCAGGCCGAGGCGCTGGCCGGCTGGCTGCAAGCGCAAGGCGTGCGACGCGGTGACCGCGTGCTGCTCTTCATGCAGAACTGCCCGCAGTACGTCGCCGCGTTCTACGCCATCCAGCGCGCAGACGCCGTGGTGGTGCCGGTGAACCCGATGAACCGCGCAGACGAGTTCAGCCACTACATCACCGATGCCGGCTCGCGCGCCGCGATCACCACGGCCGACCTGTCCGGCATCGTGCACCAGGCCGACAGCGCGCTGCCCGAGGCGCAGCGTTTGCGGACGCTGCTGGTGACCCGCTTCACCGACGCCATGCCCGAAGGCGGGCTGGATGCAGCCGAAGCCCCGGCGCCCGCGCTGCTGGCCTGGCTGCACGCAGACCCCGCGCTGCCGCCCGGCGCCACCCGCTGGGCCGACGCGCTGGCGGCGGGGCATCTGCCAGGCCAGCCCCAGGCCCAGCCCGACGACCTGGCCGTGCTGCCCTACACGTCGGGCACCACCGGCATGCCCAAGGGTTGCATGCACAGCCACCGCACGCTGATGCCCAACGTGGTGGGCGGCGCGCTCTGGGGCCTGGCCAGTGCGGAATCGGTGAGCCTGGGCGTGGTGCCGATGTTCCACATCACCGGCATGCTGTACGGCGTGCTGGGGCCCATCTATACCGGCAACACGGTGGTGATCCTGCCGCGCTGGGACCGTGAGCTGGCCGGCCGCCTGATCTCGCGCTACAAGGTCACGCACTGGACCTGCATCCCCACGATGATCATCGACCTCTTCGGCAGCCCCAGCTACAAGAGCTTCGACTTGTCCAGCCTGCGCTACCTGTCCGGCGGCGGCGCCGCCATGCCGCAGGCGGTGGCAGAGCGGCTCCAGCAGGAGTTCGGGCTGACCTTCGCAGAAGGCTACGGCCTGACCGAGACCGCCGCGCCCAGCCACGCCAACCCGCCCGAGCGCGCCAAGCTGCAATGCCTGGGCGTCCCGATCTTCGGCGTCGATTCGCGCGTCATCGACACCAGCACGCTGCAGGAGCTGCCGCCCGGAGAGGTGGGCGAGATCGTCACCCACGGGCCGATGGTGTTCAAGGGTTACTGGGGCCACCCGGAGGCCACCGAGGCGGCCTTCGTCCGGATCGACGGCAAGCCCTTCTTCCGCACCGGCGACCTGGGCCGCATGGACGAAGAAGGCTATTTCTTCATCACCGACCGCCTCAAGCGCATGATCAACGCCAGCGGCTACAAGGTCTGGCCCAGCGAGGTGGAACTGCTGCTGTTCAAGTGCCCGCTGGTGCAGGAGGCCTGCATCATCGCGGCCAGGGACGCCTACCGCGGCGAGACGGTCAAGGCCGTGGTGGTGCTGCGCGCCGAGGCGCGCGGCAGCAGCTCGGCGGAAGACATCATCGCGTGGGCGCGCCAGCACATGGCGGCCTACAAGGTGCCGCGCATCGTGGAGTTCGTCGATGCCTTGCCCAAGAGCGGCTCGGGCAAGGTGATGTGGCGCTTGCTTCAGGAACGCGAGTGATGCGGCATGCCGGCACCAGCTCTTTCCTACGTCTGCATGATGCGGCTGCGACGCCTCAAGACCAGCATCGAAGCGCAAGGACGTTGTGCCTGTTCAGCGTTCAACACAGGAGTCACACGATGAAACTTTCCATGGTGGCCGCTGCCGCGGCTCTGACGTTTGCCTGTGCTGCTGCACAGGCCGTCCCGCTGACTTTCGGCTTCACCGGCAAGGTCACGGGCATCTTGTCGGATGACAGCTCGGGAACCTTCGGTGCCAACTTCAGCGTCGGCCAGGACGTGACGGGAAGCTGGACCTTCGACTCCGGTGCCGTTGGCCTGCCGAGACTTCCCTATCTGACCTCCTACGATTCCACGTTCGTCGTCACGATCGGCTCACGCACCTTTTCCGGCAATTCGGAGTACCGCATCTTCGACGACGGTCCAGGCGGTGATGGCTTCTCCGTCATCAACGAAAGCGGCACGTTTGCAATTCCGCCGCTCGGCCCGCTGACGGCCACCACCTTCTTCGTCCAGTTCGTCGGCATGCCGGCATCCACGCTGGCGAGCCAGGCGCTGGTGCTGAATCCGGCGGCCATCGCAGCCCTTGCCAACCCCAACTACGCGCCCAACGGCCTGCGCCTGGACAACCCCGACGGCACTTGGGGCGGCCTCTATTTCTCGGCCGCCGTCGTGCCCGAGCCGGCGTCTGGCGCGCTGTTGGCAGGCGGGCTCGCGCTGGTCGGGCAACTGCTGCGCCGCCGCCGCATGGCGGCCTGAGCGTCCGGTGCCGTGCCCGGGCGCGGCACAACGGTCACGCGGCCAGCCGCACCAGTGCCAGTTGCAGCGCGCGGGCGTCGTTGCTGGCGCGGTGGCGGGCCAGCCCGAGTTCCTGCATCGCCTGCTGCTGCGCGGCGGCCAGATGGCCGAGTTGCGCGTCACTCAACAGCCGCGCCACCGATTCCAGCTTGAATGCCGGGCTGCGCCCCGCCGCCTCGAACAGCGCACCGAGCCAGGCGTAATCATGCGCCCAGGCGTCGCAATAGACGGTTTGGCCGGCAAGGTCTGCGTTCAGCATGCCGGCCACCTCGACCGCCGCCTTGCCGTGCTGAAGCAAGGTGGCGCGCGTGATGTGGTGCACCTGCTCGGCGGTGGCGTCCCAGTGCGTCCAGACGGCGGCGGGCTGGATCAGCGTGCAGCGGCAGCGGCCGTCCGCCAGCGCGTAGCCCACCTCGATGGGGTAGCTGTGGCGGCCGAAGCCCGAGGCCTCGATGTCGAGCACGCAGTGCAAGGCCGTCATCCTGGCAGCGGCGCGCGCGCCACCGGGCGCAGCGTCTCGTAGGCGCGGGCGGCGCGCAGCACGAGGTTGTCGCCGAACATCGGGCCGACCAGTTGCAGGCCGATGGGCAGGCCGTCGGACGTCAGCCCGCACGGGATGGTGCAGGCCGGTTGCTGCGTCAGGTTGAACGGGTAGCTGAAGGGCGTCCAGGCCAGCATCGCGGCGGCGTCCATCGGGCTGTGGCCGGCGGGGCGCGCCTCGAAGGCGGGCACGGCCAGCGTGGGCGTGGCGATCAGGTCATGGTGCTGCATGAACTGGCGCATCTGCGAGCCCAGCGCACCCCGGCGCAGGTGAAGGTGTTGCAGGTCGAGCAGGCCCAGCTTGCCGCCCAGCAGGGCCTGCGCCGCGAAGTCGGGGTCGGTCAGCGCCTGCTGGCCCGGCGTGAGCGAATTCCACAGCGTCCAGGCACCTGCGAACCAAAGGCCGGTGATGATCTCCAGCGGGTCTTCGAAGCCGGGATCGACAGCCTCGACATGGGCGCCCAGCGCTTGCAGGTCACGCACGGCGGCGGCCACCGCGGCGGCCACTTCGGGGTGCACGTTCTTCGCGTAGCCCAGCGTCGGCGACCACGCGATGCGCAGGCCGCGGATGCCGTCGTCCAGCCCGGCGGTGCTGTCGCTGGCGTCGGGCGGCAGGGCCGTCCAGTCGCGCGCGTCGGGCTGCTTCATCACGTCGAGCATCAGCGCCGCGTCGCGCACGCTGCGCGTGTGCGGCCCCAGATGCGCGACAGTGCCCATCGGCGACAGCGGCCAGGCCGGTACGCGGCCGAAGCTGGGCTTGAGGCCGAACACGCCGCAGAAGCCGGACGGGATGCGCACGCTGCCTGCGCCGTCTGTGCCCACGGCCAGCGGGCCCATGCCCACCGCCACCGCAGCGGCGGCACCGCCGGACGAGCCGCCGGGCGTGCGGTCCAGCTTCCAGGGGTTGCGGCTGATGCCGGTCAGCGGCGAATTGGTCTCGCCCTTGCAGCCGAACTCGGGCGTGTTGGTCTTGCCCAGCAGCACGGCGCCGCTTTCGCGCAGGCGCGCGGTGACGGGCGCGTCGTCCGTCCAGGGCTGCGCTGCATCGACCGTGCGCGAGCCGCGGCGGGTGGGCCAGCCGCGCGTCAGGATGAGGTCTTTGATCGACACCGGCACGCCGTCCAGCGCCCCTTGCGGCGCGCCGGCCTGCCAGCGGGCGGTGCTGGCCGTGGCGGCTGCGCGGGCAGCGTCTTCATCGACGAGACAGAAGGCGTTCAACACCGGGTTGCAGCGCTTGATGCGCGCCAGCACCTCGTCCGTCGCCTCCAGTGGCGTGGCCTGTTTGGCGGCATAGAGCTGCAGCAATTCGCTGGCGCTGGCATCGGCAAGGTCGGTGTGCATGGACCCGATTCTGAAACACTGCGGGCCAACAATCGACCCGCCGGCGTAAGGATGGCGCCAGTGCGGCGACTGACCTGCCAGAGCCCACGACACACCGAGGTCCCATGACGCCCGACACCGCCCTTCGCCCGCCCGCCCCGGCGCTGATCCACCCGCTGTGGCTGCGCGCCACCCACTGGCTCAACGTGGTCGCCGTGGTGCTGCTGGTGGCGAGTGGCTGGCGGATTTACAACGCCGCGCCGTTCTTCGATTTCCACTTTCCGGCCGGCGCCACGCTGGGTGGCTGGCTGGGCGGGGCGCTGCAATGGCATTTCGCGGCGATGTGGCTTCTGGCTGCCAACGGGCTGGTGTATCTGCTGTTCAACGTCGGCACGCGGAGGCTGTTCAACAAGTTCTTCCCGCTGCGGCCGCGCGAACTGGTGGCCGACATGCTGGCTGCGCTGAAGGGCCGGCTCAGCCACGCCGACCCGGCGCACTACAACGCGGTGCAGCGCGCCGCCTATCTCTTCGTGATGGTCGATATCCTGCTGCTGGTGTTGTCTGGCCTGGTGCTGTGGAAGTCGGTGCAGTTCCCGCTGCTGCGCGACCTGCTGGGCAACTACGAGATTGCACGCCGGGTGCACTTCGTCGCAATGGCGGCGCTGGTGGCGTTCGTCGCCGTCCATGTGCTGATGGTGGCCCTGGTGCCACGCACTCTGCTCGCGATGCTGCGCGGGCGCTGAAAGCCGAACACCATGAACATTTTCAACCGCAAACCGTCGCCCGTGGATGCCGACGCCGTTGTGCGCGAAGCGCTGCAACGCATGCACCAGCCGCTGCGCCGGCAGTTCCTGCAACGCGGGCTCACGCTGGGCGGCGTGGCGATGCTGTCGGGCTGCTCCATCGTCGATGACAGCACGGTCGAGACGGCGCTGATGCGCATCTCGCGCCTGAACGACGGCGTGCAGGGCTGGCTGTTCGACGGCAAGCGCCTGGCGCCCACCTACCCCGACAGCATGATCACCCGGCCCTTCCCGTTCAACGCCTTCTATGGCGAGAACGAGGTGCGCGTGGTCGATGGCAGCAGCTTCAAGCTGGAAGTCACCGGCATGGTGGCCGACAAGCGCCGCTGGACGCTGCCCGAGCTTCAGGCGCTGCCGCTGGCCGACCAGGTGACACGGCACATCTGCGTCGAAGGCTGGAGCGCCATCGGCAAATGGGGCGGCGTGCCTTTTGCAGACTTTCTGCGCCGCGTGGGCGCCGACACCACCGCCAAGTACGTGGGCTTCAAGTGCGCCGATGACTACCACACGAGCATCGACATGGCCACCGCGCTGCACCCGCAGACGCTGCTGGCGCTGACCTACGACGGCCAGACGCTGCCGCCCAAGTACGGCTACCCGATGAAGCTGCGCATGCCCACCAAGCTGGGCTACAAGAACCCCAAGCACATCCAGGCGCTGTTCGTCACCAACGCCTATCCGGGCGGCTACTGGGAAGACCAGGGCTACAACTGGTTCGGCGGGTCCTGAGCGCGGCAGAGCGCTGCAGAGCGCCGCCCGACAACGCAAACAGGCGCCCGAGGGCGCCTGTTGTTCTTCGACGGAGCGAAGAATTACTTCTTCATTTCGTCCTTCTTCATCGCGCCGCTGGCCTTGGCCATCGGGGCACTGGCCTTGCCCATCGGGCCGCTGGCCTTGTCCATCGGCGCGCCACCGGCGTGCGAGGCGGCTTGCGCGTTGAAGGCGACGGCCGCGAACAGGGCCAGGGTCAGGGTGGAAACAAGCTTGGTCATGTGATTTCTTTCGACTGGGTTGGAATTCCGAGAAGCCGCGACCCTGCTGTCGGCACGAAGGCGGCACCCGTGACAACGCGGCTGCCGGCAATCGGTTGACGCGCCGATGCGCGGGTTTGTGCTGAGCGGCGCGCTTTGCATCCATACTGCTGCGTTTGGCGTAAGTTGCACTGTGCCGAGCCCGTCGATCCCACGCCTTCTCGTCTTGTTGTCCGGCCTGGCCTTGCCGGCGGCAGCCACCGCGGCGCCCTTCGTGCCCGCGGCCGACAGCCAGGTGCTGGAGCGCCTGCCGGCCCGGGCAGGTGACCCGCGCAGCCGCGAGCTGAATGCACTGCGCCGCCAGTTGGCTGCCGAACCCGGCAACGCCGAACTGGCCGTGCGCCTGGCCCGCCGCTACTACGACGAAGTGGCCGCCGAGGGCGACCCGCGCTACATCGGCTATGCGCAGGCGGCGCTGGCGCCCTGGTGGGAGCAGGCAGCGCCGCCGCTGGACGTGCGGGTGATGCGCGCCGTGCTGCGCCAGTTCAGCCACCAGTTCGGCCCCGCGCTGGCCGACCTGGACGCAGCCGTGCAGCAAGACCCGTCCAACGGCGAGGCCTGGGCCTGGCACGCCGCCATCGACATGGTGCAGACGCGCTATGCGCAGGCCCGCACCGCCTGCGAGCGGCTCGCGCCGCAGGCGTCGGCTTTGATCGCGGTGGCCTGCGTCGCAGCGGTGGACGGCGTCACCGGCAAGGCGGCAGCCGCTGCGGCGGCGCTGCGCCAGGCCTTGCAGCAGGCGCCCGATGCCAGCGCGCCCGAGCAACTCTGGGCGCTGACGCGCCTGGCCGAGCTGGAAGACAGGCGCGGCGACTTCACGGCGGCCGAAGCCGCCTACCGCCAGGCGCTGGCGCTGGGGATCACCGACGGCTATCTGCTGGCCGCCTACGCCGACTTTTTGCTCGACCGCAGCCGCCCCGCCGAGGTGCTGCAACTGCTGAAGGACAAGGAGCGCTCCGACCTGCTGCTGCTGCGCCTGGCCATCGCAGCCAAGGCGTTGGGCGCACCGGCGCTGCCGGCGTGGACCACCGAGCTGGCCGCCCGCTTTGACGCCGCCCGGCTGCGCGGCGACGCCACCCACCAGAAGGAAGAAGCCCGCTTTGCGCTGGCCGTGCAAGGCCAGGCGCCGCGCGCGCTGGCACTGGCGAGCGAGAACTACGCGGTGCAGCGCGAGCCGGCCGATGCGCGGCTGCTGCTGGAGGCCGCCATCGCCGCCGGCCAACCCGCCGCTGCTGCGCCGGCGCTGCAATGGATGGCCGAATCCGGCATCGAAAGCGTCGCCTTGCGCGCGCTTGCCGCCAAGCTCAAAGGCGGCGCCTGATGCGGGCGGTGATGCGCTGTTTGGCGCTGCTCGCAGCGCTGCTCAGCCTGCCTGCACTGGCGCACAAGCCGTCGGACAGCTACCTGTCCTTGCAGGTGGGCGGCGACGGCATCCAGGGC
This sequence comes from uncultured Rubrivivax sp., assembly GCA_964244245.1. Classification (GTDB taxonomy): domain Bacteria; phylum Pseudomonadota; class Gammaproteobacteria; order Burkholderiales; family Burkholderiaceae_C; genus Rubrivivax. The sequence continues at coordinate 32,378 of CAXTHW010000040.1, forward strand.
CAATGGGACATCGCGCTGCGCGACCTCGACTTTGCCATCGGGCTGGACGCCAACGGCGACGGCGACATCACCTGGGGCGAGCTGCGCGCCCGGCATGCCGACATCGCCGCCTATGCGCTGGCGCGGCTGGCGGTGGACGGAGACGGCACGCCCTGCGCGCTGCAAGCCGGTGCGCAGCAGGTGGACAACCACACCGACGGCGCCTACACGGTGCTGCGCTTCACGGTGCAGTGCACGCGCCCGCCGGCTGCACTGCGCATCGGCTACCGCCTCTTCGCCGACATCGACCCGCAGCACCGCGGCCTGCTGCGGCTGGAGGCCGGCGGCCTGTCGCGCACGGCGATCTTCTCGCCGCAGGCGGCGCAGCAGAGCTTCGAGCTGAAGGCGGCCAGCCGCTGGTCGCAATTTGCCGACTATGCAGGCGAGGGCGTCTGGCACATCTGGCAGGGCTACGACCACATCCTCTTCCTGCTGTCGCTGCTGCTGCCGGCGGTGCTGGTGTGGCGCGGCAGGGCTTGGCAGCCGGCGGGCAGCTTTCGTGAAGCACTGGTGGACGTGCTGAAGATCGTCACCTCGTTCACGCTGGCGCACTCGATCACGCTCTCGCTGGCGACGCTGGGCGTGGTGGCGCTGCCGTCGCGGCTGGTGGAATCGACCATTGCCGCATCGGTGGTGCTGGCGGCGCTGAACAACGTGTTCCCGCTGTTCCATGGCCGGCGCTGGCTGGTGGCCTTCGGCTTCGGCCTGATCCACGGCTTCGGATTTGCCAGCGTGCTGGCCGACCTGGGCCTGCCGCAGGGCACGCTGGTGCTGGCGCTGGTGGGCTTCAACGTGGGCGTGGAATGCGGCCAGCTCGCCATCGTGGCGGTCTTTCTGCCGCTGGCTTTCGCGCTGCGGCGCGGCCGCTTTTACCGGCGGCAGGTGCTGGTGGGCGGCTCTTGGCTGATCGCTGCGGTGGCCGCCGTCTGGCTGGCCGAGCGGGTGTTCAACTTCAAGGCGCTGCCGTTCTAGGCGCCACCTCGAAGGCCAGCGTCACGAAGCGGCTGTCGAAGCTGTCGGGCACCGTGGCCGACACGCGCAAGTCCACCGCGCGCAGCAGCCAGGCGCCGGCCAGCGGCGGCTGAAACTGCACGCGGCCTTGCGCATCGGTGCTGCGCCAGATGCCGAAGCCGCTGCGCTCGGTGCGGAACTGCACCGCCAGCCCGGGCAAGGGCGCGCCGTCGCGCAGAAGCTGGAACTCCAGCGTGCTGCCCACGCGCGGGCTGGCCGCGGCGCCCACCGGCAGCGCGTCCATGCCCATCTCGGCCGGGCGTGCGCTGCCGCTGCCCAGCCGCTGCACGCGGGCATGCTTGGTGTAGCGCTCCTTCCACGGCAGGCCGCGCGCCTGCATGCCGGCCCAGGCGTCCAGCAAGGCCTGCGGCGGATGCACCTCGCTCATGTACAGCGCAATCTTGTCGGGCGCGAGTTCCACCTCGAAAGGCGCCAGTTGCATCCAGCAGCTCACCGCCTCTGGCGCGGGCGACAGCAGCAGCGTGGTGTCGGTATTGCGCAGCGGTGTCAGCGGCAAGGCGCTGCCGTCGGCCCGCTGGCAGCCTTGCTTGCGCAGGTACTCGGCGCCGATGGCCGAGTCGAAGGTGGGGAACTGGTTGCCGGTGCCCAGCGCCAGTGTGCCGTCGGGCAGGCGCTCGAACCAACTGTCGTGCGCCTGCGCGGCGCCGGCCAGCAGCAGCAGCAGCAGCAACAGCAGGCCGGTGGCCAGCAAAGAAGGTTTCATCGCCAGTGGTTACGCCGCGCGGCGCGGCGCGGATGCAGCCATCTGCGGATGCGCTGCGTCCAGCACGGCCTCGGGCTCTTGTGCCTCGGCATCGGTCTCGCCATCGAGCTGACGCTGAAGCCGCTCGGTGTCCAGGTCACCCGTCCACTTGGCCACCACGACAGTGGCCACGCCGTTGCCGATCAGATTGGTCAGCGCCCGCGCTTCGGACATGAAGCGGTCGATGCCCAGGATCAGCGCCAGCCCCGCCACCGGCACGTGGCCCACCGCCGACAGCGTGGCGGCCAGCACGATGAAGCCGCTGCCGGTGACGCCGGCCGCGCCCTTGCTGGTGAGCAGCAGCACGCCCAGCAGCGTGAGCTGCTGAAGCCAGGTCATCGGCGTGTTGGTGGCCTGCGCGATGAAGACGGCCGCCATCGTCAGGTAGATGCTGGTGCCGTCGAGGTTGAAGGAGTAGCCGGTGGGAATGACGAGGCCCACGACACTCTTCTTCGCGCCCAGGTTCTCCATCTTCGCCATCATGCGCGGCAGCACCGATTCCGACGACGAGGTGCCCAGCACGATGAGCAGTTCTTCCTTGATGTACTTGATGAACTTCCAGATCGAGAAGCCGTGGAAGCGCGCGATCAGCCCCAGCACGACGAAGATGAACAGCAGGCAGGTGGCGTAGAAGGTGCCCATCAGCTTGCCCAGGCTGAGCAGCGAGCCGACGCCGTATTTGCCGATGGTGAAGGCCATTGCGCCGAAGGCGCCGATGGGCGCCACCTTCATGATGAAGCCGACGATGGCGAACAGCACATGCGAGGTCTTCTCGATGAAGTCGAAGACCAGCGTGCCGCGCCCGCCGAAGCGGTGCAGTGCAAAGCCGAACAGCACCGAGAACAGCAGCACCTGGAGGATCTCGCCCTTGGCGAAGGCATCCACCACGGTGCTGGGGATGATGGCCAGCAGGAAGTCGGTCGTGCCCTGCATCTTGCCGGGGCCGGTGTAGGCTGCGATGCCCTTGGTGTCCAGGCTGGCGGCGTCGATGTTCATGCCGGCACCGGGCTGCACGAGGTTGATGATCACCAGCCCCACCACCAGCGCCACGCTGCTGACGATCTCGAAGTACAGCAGCGCCAGGCCGCCGGTCTTGCCCACCTTCTTCATGTCTTCCATGCCCGCGATGCCCACCACCACGGTGCAGAAGATGATCGGCGCGATGATCATCTTGATGAGCTTGATGAAGCCGTCGCCCAGCGGCTTCATCGCCTCGCCGGCGGCGGGGTAGAAATGGCCCAGCAGCACGCCGATCACGATGGCCGTGATCACCTGCGCATAGAGCGAGCGGTACAAAGGCTGGCGGGTCATGGCGTGCTCCTGCGCTGGGCGGATGCGGCAGCGGCCTGCCAGTGTGCGTCTGGCAGGCCGGCAGGCAGGTAAGGACTATCCACAGCGCCGAAGCGGCCGTCGCGCTGCCGTCAGCTCCGGACGACGATGTCGTTCTGCACCGCCACCACGCCGGAGGTCTGCAGCGCCAGTCGGCCTGCCGCCTGCTTTTCTTCCAGCGACCTGGCAAAGCCCGACAACTGCACCGTGCCCTTCAGCGTCTGCACGCTGATGGCCATCGTGCTGACGGTCTTGTCGTCGGCAAAGCTTGCCTTCACACGCGTGGTGAGCGTGGCGTCGTCGAGGTAGGCGCCGACGTTGTCCTGGTCGGCCGGCACCGCGCAGCCCGTGCCTGCCAAAGCCGCGGCCGAGAGGATGGCGGTCAACAGCAGACGGGCGTGCATTGCGGTTCTCCGAAGCGCCGCCAGGCCGGTCAGGCAGGCTGCACGCCGCCGTTCACCAGGCGCACGTTGCCGCCCACCGAGAGATCGTTGACGCTGGTGCGCTGGAATTCGCGCATGCCGCCGGCGTCGGTGCGCACGCTCACGCGGTAGCCCACCACGTGGCTGGAGCGGCGCTTCTCGACCTGGTTGCCCACCACGGCGCCGCCCACCGCGCCCAGCACGGTGGCTGCGGTGCGGCCGCTGCCGCCGCCGATCTGGTGGCCCAGCACGCCGCCCAGCAGGCCACCGGCCGCAGCACCCACGCCGCTGGGCGACTCTTTCTCGCTGATGGGCTCGATGCTCACCACCTGGCCGAAGTTTTCAGAACGCACCGGCTGCTGCACCTGCACCGCGCGCACCGGCTGCATCGGCTGCTCGACGGCAGCACGCGTCACGACGACCGGGCGCGGCGCCGGCGCGGGGACCGCCGGCAGGGCGGGGACGGTCGGGATGGACGAAGCCGGCACCGTGCTCGTGGTCGTGGTGGTGGTCGTCGTGCTGGTGGTTTCCGGCGCGGGTGTGTCGTCTGGGCGGCAGGCGCCAAGCAGCACCATGCTCAGCATCAAAGGGGTCACGAGGGCGCTGCGCTGGATGCGGTTCATGGCAAATCTCCGGTTGTGCGGCCGATCGACCGCATGCAGCAATGGTCCCCCCTGGCAAGGCGCTTGCCTGTCGGTCGGCTGCGTTACCGGATGTGGGGCTTGTCCGACACGCTGCGCGGAAAAGCGCGGTCAGGCAGCCGCGGTCAGGCAGTCGCGGTCAAGCCAGCGGCAGGCAGGCCACGATCGTGGTGCCGGCGCCGGGCGCGGAGCGCACCGTCAGGTTGCCGGCGGCCGACTGCACCCGAAAGCGCATCCCCGTCAGCCCATGCGCCGAGCGCACGCGCAGGCTGGTGTCGAAACCCACGCCGTCGTCCTGCACCGTCACGGTGGCGCTGTCGCCGCTGGCCTGCAGCGTGACGGCCACGCGCTGCGCGTTGGCGTACTTGGCCACGTTGGTCAGCGCCTCCTGCACCACGCGGTACACGGTGAGCTGCGCGTCTTCGTCCAGTTGCACCTCTTCGACATCGGCCACGACCTTCAGCTCGCTGCTGTCGGCGAACTCGCGGCACAGAATGTCCAGCGCCGCCTTCAGCCCCAGATTGCTCAGCGACGAGGGCCGCAGGTCTTCGATGATGCGGCGCTTGAGTGCGATGCCGGCGTCCAGCGTCTTGACGAGTTGCGTCACGCGCTCGTCCAGCTCGGGTGTGCTGCCGCCCACGCGCTTGCGGATGCGCGCGACGTCCAGCTTGGCCGCCGTGAGCAGGCCGCCCAGTTCATCGTGCAGCTCGCGCGCCAGGTGGCTGCGCTCATCTTCGCGGGCAGACTGAAGGTGGCGGGCAATCTCGGTGATGTCGGCCGTGCGGCGCTCGACTTCCAGCTCCAGCCGGTCACGCTCGGTCTGCAGCTCGGTGCTGCGCACCAGGCGCTCGGCGTCCAGCCGGGCGGCCTGGCGCATCAGCAGCAGCAGCACCGCCAGGCTCGTCAGGACCAGCAGCGCAAGCCCCACGCGCGCCAGCAAAAGCGTGATGCGCAACACCTTGCCCGCAGCGTCGATGCGCGTGTCTTCGTTGGTGGCCATCGAGCGCGCCAGCGTGTCGATGGCCAGCATCTTCTCGCGGCCGATGTCGGTCAGCATCAGCGTGCGCCAGCCTTCTTCCTTGCCGTCGTCGTAGAGAGCGATGGTGGTGCGCGTCTCGGCCATCTTCTGCCGCACCAGCTCGGCCAGCTCGCGCACCCGCGCAAGCTGCACCGGCTCGGCGCCGTAGCGCCGTTCCAGGTCGGCCAGCGCCAGCTCCACCTTGCCGGTGGCGCGCTCGTAGGGCTCGCGGTACTCGCTGCGGCCGGTGATGAGGTAGCCGCGCTGGCCGGACTCGGCCTCGAACACCGTGCGCAGCAACTGGGTGATGGCGTCGCGGTTGCTCAGCAGTTGTTCGCGCTCTGCAATCACCGCGGCGGCGCGGCGCTGGCTCAGCTCATTGGCCGTCAGCAGCGCCACCGCCACCATCACCGCCAGCGGGACGGCGAGCCGGCTGCGCCGGAACGTGCCGACCGTGTCGGACAGCGGCATCCAGGCCCTAGGAGCCGTGTCTGGCGGCGAGTGCGGCGCAGTGCTCGACCAGCGCATCGATGTCACCCGATTTGTCGAACACGCGGCTGGCGCCGAGCGCCAGACACTGGCGGCGCAGATCGCTGGAGGCGTAGTTGGTCAGCACCACGCGCTCGGGCGCGCCTTCGGTGCTGCGCAGTGCGCGCAGCACGCCCATGCCGGAGCCGCTGCGCAGGAAGATATCGACAATGGCGATGTCACACTGGTTGGCGTCGTCGCAGAGCCAGCCGATCGCGCCAGCTTCGTCGTCGGCAGAGCCAACCACCGTGAGCGGCACCAGTTCTTCCAGCGCTGCAACGAGGTTCTCCCGGATGACGGGGCTGTCTTCGACGATGAAGGCTTTCAATGTGCGCATTCGTTACCGCAATGGCGCATAGCTTTGCACACAGCGGCGGGCCAGTGTATCGGGGTGCGACTGTATGGCCTGTAGGACATGTCCGATACCGCGGGCCTGTTCACGCGCTGCCGATGCGGTCGAGCACGGCCTTGCCGGCCGTGGCCGACAGTGCACTCACGACGCAGCCCCAGGCCATGTCGAGCAACGACAGTTGCAGCGGCCAGTCTTTCAACGTGGCAAGGTTGGTGAGGTCGTAGGTGGCATAGGCGAAGAAGCCGAACAGCGCCGCCCACAGCGCGTTGCGCGCCCAGCCGTCTGCCGCGTGCGGCAGCACGCCGAACAGCAGCAGCCCGAGTGCGAACACCGCGTAGAAGAGCACGGCCACAGGCACGTCTGGCTTGGGCAGCATCAGGTGGCCGATGCCTTGCTGGTACAGCGGCTTGGCCACCACGCCGAGCCAGAGCAGGTCCAGCGCCACCATCACCAGCAACACGGCCGCGTAGGCGGCAAGGGGTTTCATCAAGGCAGCACTCCAGCAAATCGACGATGGACCATTGGGTTGGAAGGCGGACGTTCAGCGGGCCGGCCCGCCGGGGCCATTGTCTGCGTGGCCGCCGCGCGCGGCCGGCGCACGCCGACGCTGCGTGCCCTGGTACAGCGCCATCAACGGCGTCACCGAGATGCCGTGCACGACGATGGAGCAGACCACGGCCGACAGCGTCAGCGCCGCCAGCATGTCGCCCAGCGGGCCGCCGACGCCATGCGTCAAGGCATAGACCAGGTAGTACAGCGAGCCGATGCCGCGGATGCCGAACCACGCCACCAGCCCGCGCTGGGCCGCGGACGTGGGCGTGCCCAGCAGCCCGGCAGCCACCGCCAGCGGGCGCAGCACCAGCAGCAGCAGCGGCACGAACCACAGTGCCGCGCCATGCCATGGCACGGCCCACAGCAGCATGCCGACGGCGATGACGGCTGCCGCCTCGCCGATGCGCTCGAGCTGTTCGTTGAAGCCCAGCATCGCCAGCGCCAGATAAGCCGGCGCGTGCTGCGGGTGGGTGGCCACCGTCGCGGTGTTGACGGCCAATGCGCTGGCCGCCAGTGCCGCCGGGTCAGCGGCGGCGGCACCGGCCGGCTCGTGGGCCTGCTCCGCCTCGGCGGCCCGGGCGCTGGCGCCCGCCTGCGCGGTGGCCCGGCGTTCGATCTGGCGCAGCGCGCAGCCGGCGGCGAACACCGCCAGAAAACCCGACGCCGAGCCCAGCAAGGCCAGTCCGTACGACAGGCCGATGAGCCCGAGTGCCAGAAAGTTGTCCCAGCCCACGGCCTGCTGGTGCGTGCGGCGCAGGTACAGCACCAGCTTGCCCACCGCAACGCCGAGAAGCGCGCCGCCGAGCAAGCCGCCGAGCGTGGCCCACAGCACGTCCACCAGCAGCCAGCGCCAGCCGAAGCTGCCGATGTCGTGCTGGCCCATCAGGCCAAGCCCCAGCATCACCACCGCGAAAGCGGTGCCGTCGTTCAAGCCGCCTTCGCCGGTCAGCGCGTAGCGCAGCCTGTCGCGGTCGCTCACGTCCTCGACCTGCACGTCGGAGGCCAGCACAGGATCGGTGGGCGCCAGGATGCCGCCCAGCAACACCGCAGCGCCCAGCGGCAGCTTCAGCAGCCAGACGCCGACGAGCGCGATCAAGCCGGCCGTGATCAGCATCGACACGGTGGCCAGACGCACCGGCGCCAGCCACTGCCTGTCACGCGGGCGTGCACCGAGCTTCATGCCGGAGCTGAACAGCGAGATCAGCAGCACCATTTCAGCCAGCCGCTCCAGCGCCGTGGCATGCGCCGCCGGCTCCAGCCGCGCCATGTCCAGCCACAGCGGGCTGACAGCCATGCCCACGCCCAGGTAGAGCATCGAGGTGCTCAACGGCAGCCGCTGCAGCAGCGTGCCGCTGAGCGCCATCAGGATCAGCAGCAGTCCCACGAGCGTGGACCAGGGCGCGATGTTCATGGCGCCAGTGTTGTGTCGAAACGGCGCCGGGGCCGCGCGGCTGCCTTGAAATGGCTCGTGACCGACCAGGCCGCGGCCTGCCGTCCTACGCCATGCGCCGGGGCGCTGGCCGCAAGCTCGTGCCTTGTCAAGCCTGAAGGAGACCGGCCATGTTGAACACCGTCAACCAGATCACGGGCTCGGCCATCAAGGCCACCGACGGCGAGATCGGCCATGTCAGCGCCGCCTTCTTCGACGACCAGTCGTGGACCATCCGCTATCTGGTGGTGGACACCGGCAACTGGCTGTCGGGCCGCTCGGTGCTGATCTCGCCCTACTCGGTGAAGCCGAACGCCGAAGCCACACGCAGCGTGGAGGTGGCGCTGACCCGGGAGCAGGTGAAGAACAGCCCTGACATCGACACCCACCAGCCCGTGTCACGCCAGCATGAGCAGGAGTTCCTGAGTTACTACGCCTACCCGGAATACTGGGACGGCGGCGCGCTGTGGGCGATGGGCAGCCTGCCGGTACTGCCGCCCGAACCCGGCCTGACCGAGCGGGCGCAGGAAGTGCGCGAGCGCGCCGAGCGCTCCGGCGACGTGCACCTGCGCAGCAGCACCGAAGTCACCGGCTACGACATCCAGGCCACCGACGGCAGCATCGGCCACGTGAAGGACTTCATCTTCGACGATGCGTCCTGGGCGCTGCGCTACCTGGTGGTGGACACCCGCAACTGGTGGCCTGGGGGCAAGAAGGTGCTGGTGGGCACCAAGTGGATCGACCACATCGACTGGGCCGAGCACAAGGTCTTCGCCAAGCTGACCCGCGAGCAGGTGAAGGACAGTCCTGCCTATGAAGACCTGATGGTGATCCACCGCGACTACGAAACCCGGCTGCACCAGGTGCACGGGCGTCAGGGCTACTGGGACTGAGTAACCGTCTTCCGAGTCAAGGGCGATGACGTTGAAATCTGCGCTGCAGG
>CAXTHW010000041.1:0-40070 GCA_964244245.1 uncultured Rubrivivax sp.
AGCTCGTTGAGCATGCGGTCGGCGAAGTTGGGCCAGGGCACGAACTCGAACTTCATCTTCACGCCGCTCTTGGCGGTGAAGTCCTTCGACAGTTCGACCAGCGCGTTCGCCGGGTCCCATGCGGCCCAGCACAGCGTGATGGTCTTGTCCTGCGCCTGCGCGGCGCTGCCGCCCAGCGCCAGCGCGGCTGCGATGGCGAGCGCCTGCAGGGCCTGCAGCGGCTTGGTGTTGAATGTCATGAACGTCTCCGTTGATTGATGGACTCGGGGGGACACATCCGACGCCGCTTCATTGCAGGTTCTCGGCCGTCAGGATCTCGATGCGCGGCTGCGCCACGTTGAGGGCGCCGCGGACGTTCTCGCACAGCGCGCGCAGCACCCTGGCCGCCGCCAGCACGCCGTAATGGATGTCCTGGTGCAGCAGGTAGGCCAGCGCATCGGAACTCAGCAGCGCGCGATGCGCGTCGTCCAGGTCGTGTGCCACCACCGGTGCCAGGCCGGCCAGCGCGCGCACCAGGCCCGCAGTGCCCGAGCCCACGTTGTAGAGGCCGGCCACGCGCGCCAGGTCCAGCGTGCCGGCGAGCTGCTGCGCCAGCGCCTGCGCGGCGCCTTCATCGTCGGCCGGCACGTCGGGCAGGCGCAGCAGGCGCAGGTGCGGGAAGCGCTCTTCGAGCACTTGCGCAAAGCCCACACGCCGCTCGATCTCGGCCGACAGCCGCGTGGCCTGCGAGGCCAGCAGCAGCGTGTCACGCACCCCCGGCTGCGCCATGCGCGCCAGCAGCAGCGCCGCGGTGCGACCCGCGGCGCGGTTGTCGGCGCCCACGTAGGCAGCGCGCAGCGAGCCGGCGACGTCGGAGAACAGCGTGACCACGTGGACGCCGGAGCGCACCAGCTCGTTGATCGCCAGCTTGACCGGCGGCAGGTCGGGCGCCAGCACGGCGACGCCGTGGCAGCCGTGCAGAGCCGACAGATCGGCGGCAAAACGCGCCGGGTCGCGCAGGGTGAAGCGGTGCGTGACCTCGGTGATGTGCTGGTGGCGAAAGTCACCGGCCGACTGCGCGATCTGCCGGTCCACCAGCGCGACGAAAGGCGAGGCTTCGTCGGGCAGCACGTAGGCGAAGCGCAGGTTGTCGCTGCGGCGCGGGCGCCCCGGCTGCGCCACCGCGCCGAGCTGCGCCACCACTTGCAGCACGCGCTCGACCGTCTCTGCATTGACGCCCGGGCGCTTGTTCAGCACACGGTCCACCGTGGCCGTGCCGACGCCTGCCAGGCGGGCAATCTCGGCGATGGTGGGAGCGGCAGGAACGGTGGGAGAACTGGCCATGACTGGGGGTTGATGGTTCGACTTTAGAAACATCAACAAATAAATCAATCATGGTTAACGCCGAAGCGACGGCGTGCCGGCGGCGCCCGGCAGGCCGGATCGGCCATGGCAGTCTTGGATTGGGTTGCGCGGGAGAGCCGGCAACGTGACCGGCGCCGCCGGTGCGGGCGCGGCGGCGAAGCAAAGTGGAGCGGAGCAGCCGCGAACGGGGGAGACGGGTCAGGACGCCGGCGCCTTCGCGGGTCCGCGTCTGTCCGCGTCTGTCCCGGTCTGTCCGGGGCCGTCCGTGCCTTCCGGCGTCAGCGCTCCGGCTTGCGGGCCAACGCGCCGACGGCGGTTGCCAGCAGCAGCAGCCAGCCGGCGGACAGCGCGCCGCCGCCGCCGCCGCCACCGCCACCACCGCTGGGCGGCACGGCGGTCCCCGGCGCCGCCTGCACCACGACGTTGACGCTGCTGCTGCTGCTGGCGCCGCCGCTATCGACGACGGTGAGCTGCAAAGTCACCGTGCCAGCAGCGCCGGTCGCAAGCGCCACGCTCGGGCCATCGCTGGCGCCGCTGATGGCCGCCAGCGTGCTGCCGGCCGTGATGGCCCAGCCATAGGCCGTGATGCTGCGCCCGCCATAGGCGCCGGAGCCGTTGCTGGCCACCGTCACGGTGTCGCCAGCGGTGGGCGTGGCGGCCGCCGCGGTGGCCACGGCGGCAGGCGCTTGCACCACGGCGGGCACCACGGCGGCCACCGCCGCAGCGGCGTCCAGCATGCCGGCGCCGCAGGTGCCTGTGGTGCAGTAGCACTCGTCCTGCACCGCACTGGACGGCGCGCGGCAGGCCGTGACGCCCGACGCAGCGCCCGTGGTAGGGAAGGGCCGCGCCGTCGCGCGCAGCGCGTTGCGGATGGCGGTGGGCGTCAGCGTCGGGTCCATCGACAGCATCAGCCCCACGGCGCCCGCCACCAGCGGCGCAGAAAAGCTGGTGCCCACCGAGTAGTTGCTGCCGTTGCTGTAGGTGTTGGTCGAGGCCGTGGTGGCGCCGCTGTTGGTGGTGGTGAGGATGGGGTACAGGCAGGTGCCGGTGCTGTTGACGCAGTTGCCGCCCGGGGCCGAGATGGCAACCTCGGGGCCGACGTTCGAGAAGCCGACCTTGGTGCCGGTGTGGCGCAGCGCCCCCACCGCCAGCGCACCCGGGCAGTCGGCCGGCAGCCCGACGGCCAGGCCTTCGTCGTTGCCGGCGGCCACCACCACGGTGACGCCGGCCGCGGCCAGCTCGTTGAAGACCTGCACGTACTTCTGGTTGCCCGACGCTGCATCGCACTTGCCGGTGGAGCCCAGGCTCATGTTGATCACCTTCGCCGGGTGGCTGTTGACGACCGGGCTGCTGCTGAGCCCCGCCGCCCAGCGCATGCCGGCGATGATGTCGTCGTCATAGCCACCGCATTTGCCCAGCACGCGCACCGGCAGCACCATCACGTTGCGGCCCATGCTGGCCATGCCCGCGCCGTTGTCGGTGGCCGCGCCCACCAGCCCGGCCGTCTGCGTACCGTGCCAACTGCTGGAGTTGCTGCCGGGATCGCTGGCGCCGCATTCGTTGGCGTTGTTCCAGTCGCCGGGGTCGGTGGCATCGGCGTCGGCGCCGTCGCCATCGGCCGCTGTGCTGGTGCGCGAAATGAAGTCGTAGCCCGGGTAGAGCTTGGCGGCGAGGTCGGGGTGGTCGAAGCGCACGCCGGTGTCCAGCACCGCCACGGTGATGGGCGCGGTGCCGGGCGTCAGCGCCCAGGCACCCACCGCGTTGGCGGCAGAGACGAAGGTGTTGTCGCTGGCGCGCAGGTACCACTGGCCGGCCACCGGCGTGGTGCCGGTTGGCGGCGTGAGGTAGTAGGGATCGTTCGGCACCACGGCGCGGATGTGCATGCGCCGCACCGGCTCCGCCCACTCCACGTCGGGCTGCGCGGCCAGGCGCTGCGCCAGGTCGGCTGCGCTGATGCCCTGCGCCTGCAGGGACTGCGTGCGCGCGCCCAGCACATGGCGGTCTTGCAGCACCAGCCCCAGGCGCGACCCCAGCGCAGCCGCATGGCGGGGCGGTGCCGCGCTGCCGCCGCGGGCTGCCGAAGCAGCCCGCATCAAGGGGCTGTCGCTGCGGTATTTGACGACCACCCGCGCTTCGGCGAGCACGCTGTCGTCGCTGGGCGCCGAGCGGCGCCCGGGGAGCGCGCCGTCGGCGCTGGTGGCCGCCGGCAACACCTCCGGTGAAAAGGCCAGCAGGGCCAGCAGCCAGGGCAGGGCGGCAACACGGCGGCGCAGCAAAGTCATCGATCAGCCTCTTTGTCGGATACGCGGGCCGGCCGGTCAGGCACCGATGACCTGCGCCATTTCGAGCACCTTGTTCGAGTAGCCCCACTCGTTGTCGTACCAGGCCACCACCTTGACGAAGGTCTTGTCCAGCGCGATGCCGGCGTCGGCGTCGAAGACCGATGTCATCGCCTCGCCGCGGAAGTCGGTGGAGACCACCTTGTCCTCGGTGTAGCCCAGCACGCCCTTCATCGCGCCGGTGCTGGCGGCCCGCATCGCGGCGCAGATGTCCTCGTAGCTGGCTTCGTTGACCAGCTCCACCGTCAGGTCCACCACCGAGACGTCGGACGTCGGCACGCGGAAGGCCATGCCGGTGAGCTTCTTGTTCAGCTCGGGGATCACCTTGCCCACCGCCTTGGCAGCGCCGGTGCTGCTGGGGATGATGTTCTCCAGGATGCCGCGGCCGCCGCGCCAGTCCTTGTTGCTGGGGCCATCCACCGTCTTCTGCGTGGCCGTGGTGGCGTGCACGGTGGTCATCAGCCCGCGCTTGATGCCGAAGCTGTCGTTCAGCACCTTGGCCACCGGCGCCAGGCAGTTGGTGGTGCAGCTTGCGTTGCTGATGATGGCCTCGCCGGCGTACTTGGTGTGGTTGACGCCATAGACGAACATCGGCGTGTCGTCCTTGCTGGGCGCGCTCTGGATCACCTTCTTCGCGCCGGCGTCGATGTGCTTCTGGCAGGTGTCGAGCGTGAGGAACAGGCCGGTGGCTTCGACCACCACGTCGGCGCCGATCTCGCGCCACTTCAGTTCGGCCGGGTCGCGCAGCGCGGTCAGCCGGATGCGCTTGCCGTTGACGATGAGCGTGTTGCCATCGACAGCCACGCTGCCCTTGAAGCGGCCGTGCACGCTGTCGTACTGAAGCATGTAGGCCAGGTAGTCGGGCTCCAGCAGATCGTTGATGCCGACGATCTCGATGTTCGGAAAGTTCTGCACCGCGGCGCGGAACACCATGCGGCCGATGCGGCCGAAACCGTTGATGCCGAGTTGGATGGTCATGGGGGCTCTCTCAGGTGTGTGGATCAACCTGCGCGCGGCAAGCAGCGGCCGCGCACCGTGCAATTGTCCACCGAAGGCGCCGGACGCCATGTCCGTGCGGCGCGCGCGCTGCGCGGCGGCACAGCCAGGGTCGGATCAGAGGTCGATGATGACGCAGGGCACCGACACCGTCATCGTCTGGCCCAGCAACGCCGTGTTGAGCCTTTCATCGACGTTCAGGCTGATGTCTTCCAGCCAGTCCAGCAGCGGCTGCCGTGCCGGGTTGCCTGTTTCGAGTTGGCGCACGGTGTTGGTCTGGTGCGGCCGCATGTAGGTCAAGCGAAGGTCGAATGGACAGCCCATCGAGTGCAGGTCGAAGTACACGCCGCGCGGCAGGTCCTTGGCGGCGCCGATCAGCCGCAGCAGGCCCATGTCGCGCAGCACCGTGCGGTTGCCGCCGTCGAGCGAAAACTTGAAGAGCAGGGTGCCTTTCGCGGGCGCGCCTTGAAGGCAAGGCAGCCGCAGGCCGGCAACCTGCCGCTCGGCATGGCCGCGCAGCCACCGGCCTTTGGGCGACGCCAGCACTTCGGTGGTGGGCGGCTGGTCGGGCCGGGTGAAGGTCAGGCGCACCAGGACGTTGCCTTGTTCTTCGTCCCTGCGGGCGTGGCTCGGGTACTCGGTGTCCAAGCCGCCATCGACGTGCTTGAGGCAACCGAACTGCTGCTGCATTGCCGCCTCGGCATCGTCCCGCAGCTTCGAGCTGACGACCTTGCGCCCGTCGTTGGGCGTGAAGACGTACACCTGCCGCAGCACCACGGTCGCGCCGGACGCGCCGAGGCAGGGCAGCCTGAATGCGCGGACATGTTCCCGCACCGCCGTGCGCAGGCCCTCCAGCGTGTACCTGTCGCCCGGGAAGACGACGCTTGGCTCGGCATCGGGCCGCGTGAACGTCAACTGGACGGAGATGGTGTCGCCGTCCTTGCGTTCCAGCAGATCCGGCGGGTAGAGCAGCGGCTGCGGGCCTCTGTACAGGCATTGCAGGGCCGCCGAGGGCTCCAGTTGCGGCGGGTCATTCGCCGCCAGCGCAGCAGCGGGCAGCAAGGCCGCCGCGGCGAGCAGCGCGCGCTGCAATCCCGGGCCCAGGCCCAGGCCCGGCAAGCGCATTCCCGGCACTTCCATCGCAGCCTCAGCCCCCCAGCACCTTGCGCACCGTGTCGGCCACGTTCTGCGCTGTGAAGCCGAACAGCTTGAACAGCACCGGCGCGGGCGCACTTTCGCCGAAGCGGTCGAGGCCCACCACGGCGGCGCAGCCGTACTTCCACCAGAAGTCGGTGACGCCGGCTTCCACCGCGATGCGCGGCACGCCGGCCGGCAGCACGCTGCTCTTGTAGGCCGTGCTCTGGCGATCGAATGTGGTGGTGCTGGGCATGCTGACCACGCGCACCGCGATGCGGCCGTTCTCCGGCCTGGCCAGTTCGGTCTGCGCCTGGAGCGCGAGCTGCACCTCGCTGCCGGTGGCGATGATCACGGCCTGCGCCCGCCGCTTCAGCCCCACTTCGCCGGGCTCGGCCAGCACGTAGGCGCCCTTGCCGATGTCGTCCAGCGTGGCCTTGGGCGCATACACCAGGTTCTGCCGCGACAGCAGCAGCGCGGTCGGCCGCGTGGTGTTGCCCAGCGCCACCGTCCAGGCCACCGCAGTCTCGGCCGTGTCTCCCGGGCGCCAGACGTCCAGGTTGGGAATCAGCCGCAGCGCGGAGGCGTGCTCCACGCTCTGGTGCGTGGGGCCGTCTTCACCCAGGCCGATGCTGTCGTGTGTGAAGACGTGGATCACGCGGCGCTTCATCAGCGCGGCCATGCGGATGGCGTTGCGGCTGTAGTCGCTGAAGGTCAAAAAGGTGCCGCCGTAGGGGATGAAGCCGCCGTGCAGCGTGATGCCGTTCATCACCGCGGCCATGCCGAACTCGCGCACGCCGTAGTTGATGTGGCGCCCGCCGTTGGGCGTGCCGTCGTCGGCAATGCGCAGCGGCTGCGTCGAGCTCGTGTTGGTGAGGTTGCTGCCGGTGAGGTCGGCAGAGCCGCCCAGCATCTCGGGCAGCGCCTTGGTGAACACCTCCAGCACCTGCTGGCTGGCCTTGCGGCTGGCCACCGTCTCGGCCTTGCCGTGCGCGGCGATGATGGCGTCGGCAGCGGTCTGGGCAAAGCCCGCGGGCAGCAAGCCGGCCATGCGGCGCACGAACTCTGCCGCCTGGTCCGGGAAGGCCGCCTTGTAGGCGTCGAAGCGCGCCAGCCATGCGGTCTCGGCCTCTGCGCCGGCGGCCTTTGCGTCCCAGGCGCCGTAGGCGTCTTCGGGCACCACGAAGGCTTCCGATGTCCAGCCCAGCGCGTCGCGCACCAGCTTGACCTCGTCGGCGCCCAGCGCTTCGCCGTGCGCCTTGGCGGTGCCGGCGCGATTGGGCGAGCCCTTGCCGATGAGGGTCTTGCAGATGATCAGCGTGGGGCGCGTGGCCGAGCCCTTGGCCTGCGTGATGGCGGCATCCACCGTATCGACGTCGTGGCCGTCGAGCGGGCCGATGACGTTCCAGCCATAGGCCTTGAAGCGGCCGGCAACGTCGTCGATGTACCAGGGCTTGACGGCGCCGTCGATGCTGATGCCGTTGTCGTCGTACAGCGCGACCAGCTTGTTCAGCTTCCAGGCGCCGGCCAGCGCACAGACCTCGTGGCTGATGCCTTCCATCATGCAGCCGTCGCCGAGGAAGGCGTAGGTGTGGTGGCCCACCAGCGTGTGGCCGGGGCGGTTGAACTCCTGCGCCAGCAGCTTCTCGGCCAGCGCCATGCCCACCGCGTTGGCGATGCCCTGGCCCAGCGGGCCGGTGGTGGTTTCGATGCCGGGCGTGACATCCACTTCCGGGTGGCCAGGCGTCTGGCTGTGCAACTGCCGGAAGTTGCGCAGCTCGCTCATCGCCAGGTCGTAGCCGGTCAGGTGCAGCAGCGCGTACAGCACCATCGACGCGTGGCCATTGCTGAGCACGAAGCGGTCGCGGTCGGCCCAGTGCGGGTTGGCCGGGTTGTGCTTGAGGTGGCGGCTCCACAGCGCCACGGCCATCTCGGCCATGCCCATCGGTGCGCCGGGGTGGCCGGAATTGGCTTGCTGGACGGCGTCCATCGCCAGCGCGCGGATCGCGCTGGCCATCAGGGTGGTGTCTTGTGGGGTGGCCATGCGGGCGGCTTGGACAGTGGCGGCCCGCGATTCTAGGAGCCGCTGCTTATCATGCCGCGATGCGCGCCCTGATCCTGGCCGCCGGCCGCGGCGAACGCATGCGCCCGCTGAGCGACCACAGCCCCAAGCCCTTGCTGCCCGCGCGCGGCAAGCCGCTGATCGAATGGCATCTGGAGGCGCTGGCGCGGGCCGGCGTGCGCGAGGTCGTCATCAACACCGCATGGCTGGAAGCGCAGTTCCCGGCCGCGCTGGGCGACGGTGGGCGCTGGGGCCTGCGCATCCGCTACGCGATGGAGCAGCGCGACCACGGCGGCGCGCTGGAGACGGCGGGCGGCATCGCCAGCGCGCTGCACTGGCTGGCGCCGCGCGGCGACGAGGCTTTCTGGGTGGTCTCGGGCGACATCTTCGTGCCCGGCTTTGCCTTCGACGCAGCACGACGGCTTGCCTTCGAAGCCAGCAACGATCTCGGCCACCTGTGGCTGGTGCCCAACCCGCCCTTCCATGCGCAGGGCGACTTTGCACTGCACGGCGGAGGCCGCCTGTCACGCGGCGGCGACCGCGCCTTCACCTATGCCAACGTGGCGCTGCTGCGGCCGGGCATGGTGGCCGGCGTGCAGCC
Organism: uncultured Rubrivivax sp.; assembly: GCA_964244245.1. Classification (GTDB taxonomy): domain Bacteria; phylum Pseudomonadota; class Gammaproteobacteria; order Burkholderiales; family Burkholderiaceae_C; genus Rubrivivax. The sequence continues at coordinate 8,477 of CAXTHW010000041.1, forward strand.
TGGCACGCGCGCTGCGCTGGGGCCGTTGCTGTTCGACGCGGCAGACGCCGGCCGGCTGGGCGGCGAAGTGCTGCACGGCGAGTGGCACAACGTCGGCACGCCTGCGCAACTGGCGACCCTTGGCGTGGTTGGCCCGGCCGAAGCCTCTTGACGGGCCGACGGCAAAACGATATCTTTGATAGCACCTTCGCTGCTGGAGACGAGATGGCCGACTTGCTGGTTCGTGGTGTCGATGAGGCGGTGGTGCGCTCCTTGAAAGAGCGCGCCGGCGCCAACGGGCGCAGCGCGGAAGCCGAACACCGCGACATCCTCACGGCGGCGCTGACCCGGGCGCGCAAGCGCAGTTTTGCCCAGGTGATGGCGGCGATGCCCGACGTCGGGCTCGACACTGACTTCCAGCGTGTCGATGCCGGGCCTGCACCGCGTGTATTTGATTGACACCAACGTCATCAGCGAGGCCCGCAAGAAGGCCCGCTCGAACCCCGGCGTGAGCGCGTTCTTCCGCGGCGTGGTGCAGCGCAAGGAGGCGGTGTTCCTGTCCGTCGTCACGGTCGGGGAATTGCGCCGGGGCGTCGAACTGATCCGCCACCGCGGCGACAGCAAGCAAGCCGCGCAATTGGAGCGGTGGCTGAACGGCATGCTCGAAGAGTTCCAGAACCAGATTCTCGAGTTCGGAGTCGATGCCGCACAGGTCTGGGGCCGGTTGAGTGCACCCGATCCGGCACATGCACTGGACAAGCAGATCGCGGCCACGGCGCTGGTCCACGACCTGACGGTCGTGACACGCAACGGGGCCGACTTTGCGTCTGTCCCCGGGCTGCGCGTGCGCAACCCGTTTCTGGCCTGACAACAGGCTTCGAGCGGTTCGACCGCCGCAAGCTCAATCGGCCAACGGCTTGGCCACCGCGTCGATGCGCTCCAGCACCTCCGGCGTCAGCGCGTCCAGCATCGCCAGGGCGCCCAGGTTGGCCTGCAACTGGCTGAGCTTGGACGCGCCCGTGATCACGCTGCTGACGCGCGGGTTGTGCGCCACCCAGGCCAGCGCAAGCTGTGCCACCGTGCCGCCCAGTTCATGGGCGATGCCTTCGAGCTGCGCCACCGCGGCGTTCTTCTGCGGGTCGAGCAGGCCGTCGCGCAGAAAGGCCATGTTCTCCAGCGCACCGCGGCTGCCCTCGGGCACGCCGGTGCGGTACTTGCCCGTCAGCAGCCCGGAGGCCAGCGGGCTCCAGGTGGTGAGGCCGAGGCCGATGTCGTCGTACAGCCGCGCGTACTCCTGCTCCACCCGCTGGCGGTGGAACAGGTGGTATTGCGGCTGCTCCACCACCGGCTTGTGCCAGCCGTGGCGGTCTGCCATCTCCCAGGCGGCGCGGATGTCCGCCGCGCTCCACTCGCTGGTGCCCCAGTACAAGGCCTTGCCTTGCGTGATGAGGTCGCTCATTGCGCGCACGGTCTCTTCGATGGGCGTCTGCGGGTCGGGGCGGTGGCAGTAGATGAGGTCGATGAAGTCCAGCCCGAAGCGCTGGAGCGAGCCGTCCAGCGCCTGCATCAGGTACTTGCGGTTCAGCGTGTCCTTGCGGTTGACGGCATCACCGGCGCGGTCCAGGCCCCAGAAGAACTTGGTCGAGACCACGTAGTTCAGCCGCGGCCAGCCGAGCTGCTTGATGGCCGCGCCCATCACCTCTTCGCTGCGTCCGCCGGCATAGACCTCGGCGTTGTCGAAGAAGTTGATGCCGGCGTCGAAGGCGGCGGCCATCATCTCGGCCGCGGCGCCGGTGTCCACCTGGTTGTGGTATGTGATCCAGGAGCCGAGCGACAAGGCGCTGACACGCAGGCCGGAGCGGCCGAGGCGGCGGTATTGCATGGTGGTGGAAGGCAGCGAAGGGGGCGCCAAGCGTAGCGCAGCAGCGAAGCCCAGGCCGCGTCAGGTGCGACGGCGCGGCCGGCTGGTCGCCAGCAACACCAGCCCCGCCGCCAGCATCCACGCGGCAGCGGGCTCCGGCACCGCAGAGACGTTGATGCGGCCGAACACGCCGTCGTCCTCCAGGTTGGGGCCGGCGGCGAAGTACAGCGCGCCGGCATCGCCCAGCGAGACACCGTTGCCGAAGGCCAGCCCCCAGAGGCCGTCGATGGCGATCAGTTGGCCCGCTGCGTCGCGCAGCTCGCCGACGAAGGCACCCGTGGTGGGGTCGTAGGCGGCGATGGTGCCGCTGCCGAAATTGCCCACCAGCAGCTTGCCGGCAAAGGCGCCGAAGCTGTCGGGCGCGATCGCCAGGCCCCAGGGCGCGTTCAACGGCAACTGGTCGGCGAAGTCCTGCACGATGCGGCCGTCGCGGTCGTAGGCCACCACGCGCCCTGCGGTGGGCGCGCGCAGCGGCTCGCTCGGCGCGTCGATCTCGAACTCGCTGGCGGCATAGGCCACGTAGAGCCGGCCACCCAGGTTCTGGATGTTGAACGGCGAATAGTCCTCACCCATGTCGGCCGGCCGCTGGAAGCTGACCTGGCTGCTGATGTCGTTCCACTGGTTGTCGAAGGTCATGATCCGGTTGTTGCCGAAGTCCGTGGCGTACAGCCGGTTGTCGGCCGTCGCCTGGCCCTGGGCGTTGCGCTGGAAGCTGTCGGTCGTCATTGCCACGCCGGTCAGCGTGGGCGTGAAACGCAAGCCATGGTCGGCGGCGTAGCTGCCCGAATAGTCTTTCACCACCACCGCCTGCTGCATGCCGGGGTTGGTGCCCGAGCGCCAGGCGTTGATGGTGCCGTCGAGCGTGACGAAGACGAACTTCGCCGAGCCCGAGATGGTGCCCACCGCTGCCGGCGGGCTGGCCGCCCAGTTGTTGGCCGGGCCGGAGACGAAGAACTCGGTCGGCTGGCCGGCCACGTCGCTGGCCGCGTTGTACACCTGGCCGGTGACCTGCGACGTGGACGACGGGTCGGCGGCCTGGACAGGCACCACCTTCAGGCCGTCCTGGTGCAGCGGGATGCCGTTGACATCGCCGATGTAGGTGGAAGTGGTGCCCGTGCCGGCGTTGCTGACCCAGATGTGGCCGCCTGCGCCGGGCGGGCGCAGCGCGATGCCCCAGCCGTTGACCAGGTTCTCATCGACCATCACGGTGGGCTTGTACTCGGCGCGGTTGGCAACCAGCACCGTCTGCGTGTAGGCGTTGGCACCCGCGGCCCAGGCAGGCATGACGGCGGCGCCTGCCAGCAGGCACAGTGCGGCGGCGCGGGCGGTTTGGCGGAGTGAGGGCATGGGCGTCTCGCGTCAGCCCTTGCTGGCCCGCCGCCGCGCGGCGCCCGCCACACCGGCCAGGCCGGCCAGCATCAGTGCGTAGGTGCCGGGCTCGGGCACCGGCTGCAGCACCATCAGCTCCAACTGGCCGCCTTCCACCAGCGCCGCGTCCAGCGACGGCTTGTGGTTCTGCATCGTGAACAGCTCGTACTTCTTGCCGTCGTTGCGGCCCAGGATGGCGGTGATGTCGATCACGCCGGAGGCCTCTTCGTCCCGGGTCTGCTGGTTGGCGCCTGCCACGAAGCTGCCGGCCACCACGTCGCCGAACAGTGCCGGGTCGCTGCGCGCGATGATCTTCGTCTCGCCGGTGGCCGGGTTGTACTGCCAGATCTTGCCGTTGTGGTTGGCGTTGCCCGTGTCTTCCAGCAGCGTGATGGTGCCGTCGCTGTTGACCGAGATGTTGTCGAACATGTTGGGCTTGCCGGCGCCGCTGGCGAAGCTGCTGCCGTCGATGAGCAGGTTCACGCTGCCGCCGGCATCGGGGTTGCCGATGTCGTCGAACTTCAGGCTCCACAGCCGGGTGGCGCCCTTGGTGGTGACGGTGCTCAGTTCGGTGGTGTCGAGCTGGTCGGTGGTGACGAAGTAGTAGGTCTTGCCGTCGGCGCTCCAGGCGCCGTCTTCGGGGCGCGAGAAGGTGGTGCTGGCGCTGCTGCTCAGGCTGAAGCGGGTGCCGCTGGTGATGTTGGTGGCGCGGGTGCTGCTGTTGACGATCTCTGCCGGGTTGCCGGCAACGCTGACGAACTTCAGCGTGCCGTTGGTCAGGCCGGCACGGTCAACGTCGCTGCCGACCTGGGTCTTGGTGCCGACATAGACGGCCAGCGAGTTGCCTTGCAGGCCGGTACCGCCGTCGTTGTTGCCGATGACCACCGTCTTCATCTGGCTGTAGGGGTTGGCCAGCAGGTTCTCGAACGAGGAGTAGTTGTTGACGTTGCTGCCGTTGGTGTTGAGGCCGAACTTGCCCAGCACGTAGCTGCTGCCGGCGTCTGCGCCGGTGGCCACATGGGCCAGCGCGCGGCTGTTCTGCACGGTGCCCACCTCTTCGCCGTTCAGGAAGATGCGGTTCGTCGTGCCGTAGCTGCCGAAGGAGTAGGCCGAGGTCGCCGCCAGGTCTGCAGAGCAGAAGCGCTGGAAGCTCAGCGCGCTGCCCGACAGCAGGCTGCCGGTGGCCTGCGCTGCCGTGTCCCAGCCATAGACCTTCTGCATCAGGTCGTTGCCCGACACCACGGCCAGCGTGCTCTTGTTGATGACCCATTGCGACACGAAGGCGCCGACGCCGCCATGCGCGCGGACGGCGCCCAGCGTGCCGGGGATCTCGTGGTTCATCAGCACGGTGAAGGTGCCGTTGCCGTTGTCGAAAGCGCCCAGGCCGTCCGGGATGCCGGCCATGCGGTAGCCGCCGACAGAGTCGCCGGTGGTCAGGATGGACGTGATGTCCACGCCGGCGATGCCCTGGTGGTAGGGCGCTGCCGAACTGCTGGGGCCTTGCGTCAGGCTGCCGGTGTACTGCGCCATGGCAGACGACGACGCGAGGGCGGCCAGCGCGATGGCGGAAAGCTTGAACTTCATGGTGGGGAATCTCCGTGGGTGGTGTCCGTTGAACAGCCGGTCAACGATGGCGCCATTTTTCGGGGCGGCTGTGACGGCTGTGCGACGGCACGCTGACCGGGTGCGCCAGAACACCCTCAAGCGGGGGGTGGCGCAGGCAGCCTTGCCAGCGCCTGCGCTGCTTCGGGGCGGCCCGGCTGGAGGGCGACGAGTTGCTCCAGCAGCGCACGCGCGGCGGGCGCATCGCTGCCTGCCAGCGCCTTTGCCATCGCCAGCAGCGGGTCATAGGCCGGCCGGAAATCGGCACTGGTGCGCAGCACCGCCAGCAAGGGCTCGCGCACCTGGGCCAGCATCTGCTGCACGCCGGCTGCCGGGCGCACGTCGCGGCCGGCGCGCAGAAACTGGTCGCGTGCTGCCCGATAGGCCAGGAGGCGCTGCTGCCAGGCCGCGTCCGCTGCTGCATCCAGCAGTTCGCCGGGCGCCAGATGCAGCTCTTGCAGCAGCGCCAGCAGGCGGTCACGCGGCAGCGTGTCGGGCGCATAGGTCACGCGCGGTGCGCGGTAGGCCACCACCGGCCTGTCGTCGGTGTTCAGCGCCGCGTTGCCGGCAAAGCGGGCCAGCGCCTGCGGGCCGGCGACGAAGCTGCCCAGCAGCGCCAAATCGTCGCCGATGCCGAACGCGGCCAGTTGCTGCGGCTGCGCGGCGCTGGCCAGGCGCCGGCGCAGCGAAGCCAGGTCGAACGGCCCGCCGTCGGCGCGGCCCACCAGGCCCAGCACCGGTGTTTCCAGGCTGTTCGTGGCCAGCAGCGCGGTGGCGCCCGGGTAGGCCGCCATGAAGGCGCGGACGATGCTTCGCAACGTGTCCAGGTCCATCTGGTGCAACGGCAGCCACTGGCAGAACAGGCCGCCGTCTGCCAGCCGCCCGCGCACCGCCTGGAAGTGCTCCACCGTGTACAGCGCACCCGAGCCGCTGCGCGCGGGGTGGAAGTTGTCCGAGACGATGACGTCGTAGCGCGGCCCCTGCGCGCGCACGAAGCGCCGTGCGTCGGCGGCCAGCAGGTGCAGGCGCGGCTGGGCGTCGCTGCCGAACACGGCGCGCCTGAAGTGCGCCGATGCGTCGATGACCTCGGGCAGCAGTTCCACCGCATCGACCTCCAGCGCCGGGTCCGCGCTGGCAGACGCCGCCGTCACGCCGGTGCCCAGGCCCAGGAAGAGCGCGCGCCGCGGCGCCGGGTGCAGCAGCAGCGGCAACAGCGCCTGCCGCGCATCGGCCAGCAGCGACGCGCTGCTGCCTTCCTGCTGGCGGTTGTTGATGCGCAGCCGCGACACGCCTTGCGCGTCCTCGACCACGCTCACCGCGGCCAGCGCGCCTTCGCTGTAGCTGACGGTCTGGCCACCTTCGGGCAGGTCGATGAAGGCCAGCGGCGGTGCCCACCAGGCAGCGGCCAGCAGCGCCCCGCCCAGTGCTGCCGCCGCCGGCCGCAACCAGGCCCGCGCCGACAACAGCAGCAGGTAGCCGGCCACCAGCAGCAGCAGCGACAGCTTGGCACCGATGGCCGGCACCAGCAGCACGCCGAAGAGCAGCGGCGCCGCCGCAGCCCCCAGCGTGTTCACCGCCAGCGAGCGGCCGAAGCCGATGCCGGCAGCGCGCGCGTGGTTGCAGAGCTGGCTGAACAGCGCCCCCATCACCGCCGTGGGCAGCAGGAAGGCCGCCGCCGCCAGCACCGCTTCGGCCGCCAGCGCGCCGGCCATGCCGGGCCCCAGCCACTGCTGCACCGCACTGCGCAAGCCGTCTGCCGCCCACAGGCTGCCGCTGCCCACCAGGCAGGCCGCCGCCAGCAGCGCCACCAGCCGGTCTTGCAGACGGCCGGTGCTCCCGGCTGCCGGCGCAGCCAGCCAGCGCTGGAAAGCCGCTGCGCCTGCCGCGGTGCCCACCAGATACACCGCCAGCAGAATGGCGAAGGTATATACGGTGTCTTCCGTCACCTGGCTGAGCACGCGCACGGCCAGCACTTCGTAGCCGATGCCCAGCATGCCGCTGGCCGCCAGCAAGGCCAGCGCGCGCCGGCCGGCCGCTGCATCGACAGCACAGGCGGGCGCTGCCGGCAGCGAGGCGACACACCTGTCCCCGGCCTGCGCCGGCAGCAGCAGCGCCGCGGCCGCGCAGGCCAGGTTGCAGGCGGCGCACAAGCCGGCGGTGCGCGCCAGGCCCACTTCTGGCAGCAACCAGAACGCGGTTGCCAGCACGCCCAGAACGGCGCCCAGCGTGTTGCTGGCGTAGAGGCCGGCAATCGACTGCTGCGGCCCGGCCAGCCGCGTCAGCACGCGCGCCATGGCCGGCAGGGTGGCGCCCATCGCGGCCGTGGCCGGCAGCAGCAGCAGCAGGCTGCCACCGAAGGTCACCAGCGCCTGCCAGGCGGCGCCGGGCTGCGCACCGGTGGCCTGTTGCAGCAGCCCGCTCAGCGGCTGCATCCAGAGCGCCAGCACCAGGCTCCAGGCCGCGATGACGGCTTCGCAGGCGGCATACCAGCGCTCCGGGCGCGTGCTGCGTTCGATGCGCGAGCCGAGCAGCAGCGCGCCGAGCGCGAGGCCGCCGAAGAAAGCCGTCAGCACCGCCAGCACCGCCGCCGCTTCATGGCCCAGCAGCAGCGCTGCCTGCTGCGTCCAGACGATCTGGTCGCCGAGGCCGGCGAAACCCGACAACAGCATCAGACCGAGCGCGAGTCTGGCGCGCGCCTGGAGTGCGGGCACCAGCGGCGCGTTGGTCAGGAGAGGCAGCCTACTCTCCCGAGATGGACGGCAGCGCCACCGTGGCGCCCGACGATGTCAGCACGAGCGGCCTGCTCAACCGCTGAAGCGCACCACGTAGCCCCAGGAGTCGAGCCGCGTCGGAATGGCATTGAAGGCCAGCGAGATGCGCCGCCCGCCTTCGTTGGGCGGCACGGCATGCATCAAATAGCTGGGAAAGAGCAGCATGTCGCCCGGCTGCGGCGCGGGGCTCACCCACTTGTCGGCGCTGTAGGGGCCGGGCGTGGTGTTGGCGTGGTCGTTGCGAAAGGCGAAATCGGTGCCGCCGGGCGACTTCATGAACACCGTCTGTGCCGACGCATGGGTGGCGGTGAGATAGACGATGCCCGAGGCGAAGCTGTTGGCGTGGTTGTGCATCACCTGGCGGCCACCGGTGTCCAGCACGTTGACCCACATCTCCTTGAGCGACCAGCCCAGCCGCTCGCCGAACAGCAGCAGGCCGAACTCGGCCAGCTTGGGCGTCAGCAACGCCGCGGCCTGCACGAACAAGGGGCTGTCGGCGGGCCGCAGCATCTCGGTGTGCGACAGCTTGGCCGATGCATTGTTGTCGCGCACCGCCAGGCCGCCGAAGTGGGCCGCCAGCGCGGCCACCAAAGACGGCGGCAGTGCGCCGGGCACCCGCAGCACCGGCGTCGGGAAGAGGCCGATCACCTCGTCCATGCGGCGTTCTGGGGGCTGTTGGCGTCAACTCGCGTCAGGCGCGGCGGCGGCGCTTCGCCAGGCCCACCGCAGCCAGGCCGACAGCCAGCATCAGACAGGCCTGCGGCTCGGGCACGGCGGTGATGGTGACGTTGTCGAACGCCACGTTCGGCGCATCGCCGCCGAAGCTGATCGAGTGCGCCAGGCCGGCGAACTTCACGCTGGTCAGGTCGAAGCGGCAATACGGCGTGTCGCTGCACCCAACTTGCGCATTGCCGAACAGGCTCACGCTGGCCAGCAGCGTGCCGGTGGCGTCGAGCCCCGAATAGATGTTGACGGCGTCCAGCACTCCCTGGCTGGCCGAGTAGTAGAACGTCAGGCGGTCAACGAAACCCTTGGCGACGTTCATCACCGCGCTGGAATCGAAGGCATACATCACCGTGCCGCCGCTGGGCGCGTTGCTGTAGTACTGGAAGAAGGCGTCGTTCGACAGCGCCACAGCGGCGTCGCTGAACGACACGCCGCGGTTGGTGCCCGACTGGCCAAGGCTGTCGGTGCCACCGTTGTAGAACTCCGCGATGGAATTGACGTAACCCGAGGCGCCTTCGAAGTCGAGCGTGAAGGTGGTGTTCGCGAAGGCCGGCGCGGCGGCGAACAAGGCCAGTGCGGCGGCGGTGATGGTCTTCATCGGCATGCTCCTGAGACAGTGGGGTGCGTGTTTCGAACAAGGCAGCGGCACACGGATCGCGCCGCGTGCGCAACGGGCAGAGTGTGGTCAGCATTCACGACAGCCGCGTGACGGCTGCCCCCTCACGGCACGCCGCTGCGGCCCCCGTTTCGCGGCTGTCTTGAAACTTTCACATCGCTTGTTTAGCTTCGGCTGACTGCAACCGCCAGCCGACCCATGAACCAAGCTGTCCTCCGTCGAGGCGTACTGCATCTCGGCATCGCGGCTGGCGCCGCGTTGCTGCTGCCGAGCGCGCGCGCCTGCGAATACTTCTCGGCCAATCTGCGCATCACCCACCCGTGGACGCGGGCCACCGGGCCGGGCGCCGGCAGCGCCATCGTCTGCATGAAGTTCGACGACGTGCTGCAAGACGACCGCCTCATCGGCGTCGAGACACCGGTCGCCGCAGGCGCAGAGCTGGGCGGGCTGGGCGCGCGCCCGGAGGTGGACTTCGCGATTCCCGCGGGCCGCGAAACGCTGCTCAGCGAGGCCGGCACCTTCGTGCGCCTGGTCGGCCTGAACGTGCCGATGGAAGTGGCGCGGCAGTACCCGATGGACCTGATCTTCGAGCGCAGCGGCCGGGTCGCCGCCACGCTCAACGTCGATTACACGCGCTTTCGCTGAAGCCCCCGCCGCGGCGCGGGCATGCCACGAAAACGTCACGGCGCAGTCACTCCCGCTGCCTAGCATCGCCCCGCAATGCCGGGGACGTCACCCTTCGCCGCGCGCCGCTCGGCCGGCCCCCGGCACCTCCAAACAGCCAGGAGATCCCCATGCAGACGCCTCTCAGCAAGAGCCGCATCGCCATCGCGGCGGTTGCGGCCATCGGCAGCAGCACGATGGCCATTGCGCCCAACGGCGCCAGCGCCGCCGGCAAGACGCCGGGCCAGTACGTGGCCGGCGACTTCCACAACCACACCACCTGCTCCGACGGCTCCATCTCGATGCAGAAGCTGGTGCAAAAGGCCACCGGCCAATGGGGCCTGGACTGGTTCGTGCAGGCTGGCCACGGCGGCAACGGCAACCGCAACTGCACGCTGGTGGAAGACGCCTCGCTGGCCACGCCCGCCTACCCGCTGACCAGCCAGGGCCCGACGACGACCTGGCAGAACACCGTGCCGCCGGTGCAGCCCAAGGGCCTGGTGTCGGGCACGCCGCCCAGCCAGAACATGTGGCGCTGGCAGTCGATCCAGGAGTTCCAGTACCCGCTGCTGGAATACCTGTCGGCCAACAAGAACCTGCCGCTGTTCATCGGCGTCGAGTCGGTGGTGGCCGGCCATGAGCACACCTCGATGTCGGTCATCACCGGCCAGATGCCGCTGGCGCTGGACAGCGCCGTGCTGCCCACCACGCCGGGCTACACAGCGTTGGGCAACGCCACCGCGCTGGCGCAGTGGGAGTACTGCTTCGACCGCGCCGACACCGACACCAGCCGCGGCAACACGATGGTGGGCGTGGCGGTGGGCAACAACTGGAACTGCGCCGTCACCGGCAGCGCCAACGCGGCCGACCCGAGCTGGAACGCCACCGCGCAAAAGCTCATCCCGGCCGGCGGCGCAGGCACCGGCAACCGCGGCCACGCGAAGACGCTGGAAGCGGTGAAGTGGATGGTCGAGAACCACCCGACCGGCAGCTACTACGTGCCGGCCCACCTCGAGCGCGCCGGCCCGTTCAACCCGGACGGCAACAACGGCTTCAACGTCGAGCATTTGCGCAACTTCAACAACGCAGGCCCGAAGGTCGCGTTCGGCTTCGAGACGCAGCCCGGCCACGGCGCGTCGGCCAACCGCGGCGAGTACCAGGTCAACCGCAACAACTTCGGCGGCACGCTGGTCGATTCCGTCGGCGGCACCACCTACGGCGGCACCGGCGTCTATGGCGCACAGATCGGCGGCGTCTGGGACGCTCTGCTCGGCGAAGGCCGCAACTTCTGGTTCTTCGCCAGCTCCGACTGGCACAACCGCGGCAGCTTCGGCCCGGACGACAGGCGCAGCACGCAGGACTTCCAGCCCGGCGAGTACCAGCGCAACTACACGATGGTGAGGAACGGCAGCGACAAGCTGCGCCCGCAGACCATCGTCGATGGCCTGCGCACCGGCAACAACTTCGCCGCCAGCGGCCAGTTGATCGACCGCCTGGCCTTCATCGCCTGCGTCTCCTACCCCGGCCCCGCAGCACGCAGCAACGCGGCTGTGGAGGCGCTGGCCGTGACGGCCGCCACCGGCAACACCGACATCAGCGCCACCGGCTGCGCCACGATGGGCGAGAAGCTGGTCGTGCGGCCGGGTGCGGAGCTGGTGGTGTCGGTGGTGGTGCGTGACCCGGCGGGCGCGAACAACGCGCCCTACACCTTCGCCAACCCGTCGCTGCTGCAAGTGGGCATCAACCAGCCGCTGAACCAGCCGGTGCTGGACCACATCGACCTCATCAGCGGCCTGGTGACGGGCTACAAGACGCCGGGCGCTGCCGACTATGCCGGCGAGTGGCCGCGCAACACCAACTGGCTGCGCACCGACGGCACCACGGTGGGCCTGTCCGCCGTGCCGGCCGCCGCCAAGAACACCAGCGCCGCCGTCATCAAGACCTTCAACGGCAACGGCAGCACGCCCTGGGCCAGCTTCCACTCCGGCGTGGACAACAGCAGCTTCCTGAAGATGACCTACCGCATCCCCGCGGTGACGTCGTCGCGCTACGTGCGCCTGCGCGGCACCAACATGCCGGCCAGCGTGCCCTACGAGACAGACGCCGCTGGCAACCCGCTGTCGGACCTGTACACCAACGCCGGTGACGCCACCAAGCTGAAGATCGCCTGCACCACCACCGGCAGCAACGTGCCGGCCAACGGCACGCCGCACACCGGCACCGCCATCGACGGCTGCCCCAACCACCTGCCCGTGGTGGCCGGCCAGAAGATGGTGGCCTACGACGTGGCGGCCTGGGCCGACCTCTGGTTCTACAGCAACCCGATCTATGTCGAGGTGACGGGTTCCACCACGGTGGCAGGCGTCAAGTAAAGCGCATCGGTCTTCGTCCCCACGGGCGCCGCGCAGCACAGCGCGGCGCCTTTTCCCTTTGTCCCGTCGAACTTCTGCAACCCCGATGTCCACCCCTTTTCCAGCAAGCGCCGCAAGGCGTACGAGGCCGGGCCGCTGGCCGGCCTGGCTGCGCGAGCCGCTGCTGCACTTCGTGCTGCTCGGCGCGCTGCTCTTCGCAGCCGACCATCTGATCGTCGGCCGCAGTGACGACCCGCGGCTGATCGTCGTCGGCGCCGATGTGGACAGCGAGGCGCGGCAGGTCTTCAAGGCGGCGCGCGGCCACGAGCCCAACGCCGACGAGCTGAAGGCGCTGCGCCGCGTCTGGCTCGACAACGAGGTGCTGTACCGCGAAGGCCTGGCAATGCAGGTGGACCGCGGCGACACCGCCATCCGCGAGCGCGTGATCTTCAAGTCGCTGAGCGTCATCGACGCGGGCGTCAAGCTGCCGCCTTTCGACGACAAGCTGCTGCGCGGCTGGTTCGAGGCGCACCGCGTGAAGTACGACGAGCCGGCGCGCTACGACTTCCAGGAGGCGGTGCTGTCGGGCGACGCCTCGGAAGCCGCCGTGCGCAGCTTCGTCGAAGCGCTGAACGCCGGAATGCCGGGCGACGCCAAGGCCGGCCTGCGCGTCTTCAAGGGACGGCCGCACGACAACCTGGTGCAGAGCTACGGCGCCGACTTTGCCAGGGCGCTGGAAGCATCGCCGCCCGGCGAATGGCGCGTGCAGCCCAGCCGCGACGGCTTTCGCGCGGTGCGGCTGGACGCCGTGACGGCGCCCCGGCCGGCCAGCTTCGAGCCGCTGCGCGGCGTGGTGTTGCAGGACTGGACCGACGCCACGCTGGCCGAGCAGCGCAGCGCCGCGGTGGCCGCGCTGACGAAGAAATACACGGTCCGCTTCGAGGGCGCCGGGCCATGACGCGCTGGCTGCACCGCCTGCTGCTGGCCGTGCTGGCGCTGTGTGCCGGCGCGGCCGGCGCGCACGAGATGAGCATGGCCGAGATGCAACTGCGCGAGACCACACGCGGAGAATTCATCTGGCTGTGGACCGCCAGCAACGAACGCTCGCCCAACCAGGAGCTGACGCCGCGCTGGCCTGCCGGCTGCCAGGCCGAAGCCAACGTGCTGCGCTGCGGCAGCGCCGGGCTGCGCGGCACGCTGGCGATGGACGGCGTGGGCCAGCGCTACTCGGCCGCACTGGTGAAGGTGTTCTGGCTCGACGGCCAGAGCCGCGTCTATACGCTGACCGGCGGGCAGCCGTCGGTGCAGCTCTACGGCGCGGCCGACGACGAGCGCGGCTGGGGCGAGATCGCCTCGGCCTACACGGTGCTGGGCGTCGAGCACATCTTGAGCGGCTACGACCATCTGATGTTCGTCGCCGGGCTTCTGTTCCTGGTGGGTTTCCAGCGCCGGCTGGTCTGGACGATCACCGCCTTCACCGCGGCGCACAGCCTCACGCTGGCCAGCGCAGCGCTCGGCTGGCTGACGCTGCGGCCGGCGCCGGTGGAGGCCTGCATCGCGCTGTCCATCGTGCTGGTGGCCGGCGAGGCGCTGCGCACGCGGCAGACGCTGGCGCGCCGGCTGCCGGCGCTGGTGGCTTTCATCTTCGGCCTGGTGCACGGGCTGGGGTTTGCCGGCGCGCTGCAAGAGATCGGCCTGCCGCAGGCGCACCTGGCGGTAGCGCTGCTGAGCTTCAACCTGGGCGTCGAATGCGGGCAGTTGCTGGCCGTGGGCGCGGCCTGGCTGCTGGTGCAGGCGCTGCGCCGCCAGCGCTGGGCACCGCGGCTGAAGACGCCTGCGGTCTATGCCATCGGCTCGCTGGCGGCCTACTGGTCGTGGCTGCGCGTGGTGGCCATCCTGGCCTGAGGCAGCCGGGTCACGGTTGCGACAGGGCGGGCAGGCGCGCGCCAGCACAATCGCCACCATGGGAACGCTCTACCTCGTGCGCCACGGCCAGGCCTCGTTCGGCGCTGCCGACTATGACCAGCTCAGCGCGCTGGGCGCCCGCCAGTGCCGTGCACTGGGCCGCTATTTCAGCGAGCGCGGCGTCGCGTTCGAGGCCGTGCTGGTGGGCACGCTGCGCCGGCACGAGCAGTCGCTGGCGGCCTTTGCCGAAGGCTATGGCGCGCTGCCGGACTCACTGCAAGGCGCGCTGCCAGACGCACTGCACTGGCCGGGGCTGAACGAGTACGACAGCGCGGCCATCGTCGGCGCCATCCACCCCGAGCCACTGCCGCCGGCCGATTCACCCGAGGCCTACCGCCACCACTTCCGGCTGCTGCGCGAAGGCCTGTCGCGCTGGATGGCCGGCGCCGCCGAGCCGCTGGGCATGCCGAGCTACGCCGCCTGGGTGGCCGGCATCACCGCCGCGCTGGACCACGTGCGCAGCCACCACCAGGGCAACGTGCTGCTGGTGTCCAGCGGCGGGCCGATCTCCACCGCGGTGGGCCATGTGCTGGGCACGCCGCCCGAGACCACCATCGAGCTGAACCTGCGCATCCGCAACAGCGCGCTGACCGAGTTCGCGTTCACGCCCAAGCGCCACATGCTGGTGGCCTACAACCACTTGCCGCACCTCGAGCACCCGGAGCGGCGCGACTGGGTCACCTACACCTGAGCGGCCGTGGCGGTGCCCCGGCGCGACAGCAGATAGACCAGCGGGCCGAACGAGCCGGCCGCCAGCGTCAGCACGACCCACGGCCACGGGTTGCGCCCGTTGCGCCTGGCGTCGCGCCACATCCAGGCCATGAACAGGCTGAGCGCGATCACCAGATCGACCAGCACCTGCGCGCCGCCGAAGCTCTGGAAGTGCGGCGCCAGAATGCCCCAGTAGCCGTGCTGCCACAAGGCCAGGCCGCTGAGCAAGGAGAATGCGGCCAGCGTGACGGCCAGCACAGTGGTCAACAGGGAGCGTTGCATTGCATGCCTTCTTGCAAAGTAAAGACACAGTGTTCTCGACGACGACGGCGCCGGCAATGACCTCGCAGGTCATGCCCGCCGGTGGCCGCCGCCGGGGGCTGCGGTGAGCCGCAGCGCGCTGCACATCGCCATCGTCGGCGCCGGCCCGGTGGGGCTGGCGCTGGCGCTGCACGCCGCCCGCGTGCTGCCCTGGGCGCAGTTGAGCGTGTTCGACGCCCGGCCGGCAGAGCGCGACGTGGCCGCCGACGGCCGCACGCTGGCGCTGTCGCTCGGCAGCGTGCAGTTGCTTCAGCGGCTGATGGCGTGGCCGGCCGGGCAACAGGTGCAGGCCATCGCCGAGGTGCATGTGTCGCAGCAGCCGCCCTCGTTCGGCCAGGCCGGGGTGCGCATCCGCGCTGCCGACGTCGGCGTGCCGATGCTCGGCGCGGTGCTGGCCTACGGGCAGCTCGTCGCGCCGTTGCAGGCCGCCTGGCAGGCCGCGGTGGCGGCCGAGCCGGGCCGGCTTCAGATGCGCTTCGGCACGCCGGTGGCGGCGCTGAAGGAGGTGCCGGGCGGGGTGGAAGTCGATGCCGGCATCAGCGAGGTCTTCGACCTGGCGGTGGTGGCCGAAGGGGGTGTCTTCGCCGACCAGGCCCGCAAGGCGGTCGCCAGCGACTACCGGCAGACGGCCTGGGTCGGCAGCGTCGGCCAAGCAGGCGCTACGCCCGGCGTGGCCTTCGAGCGCTTCACGCGCAACGGGCCGGCTGCGCTGCTGCCGCTGGCGCCCGGCCGCTCGGCGCTGGTCTGGTGCGTGCCGACCGAGGGCGACCCGGTGCGTGCGCTCGACGACGCGCAGCGGCTGGCGGTGCTGAACACGCTGTTCCCGCCCGAAGCCGGGCGGCTGACCAGCGTGTCGCCGCTGAAGCCATTTGCACTCGGGCTCAACGCCGAGCGCAGCCTGGTGCAGGGCCGCACGGTGCGCATCGGCAACGCCGCGCAGACGCTGCACCCGGTCGCCGGCCAGGGGTTGAACCTGGGGCTGCGCGACGCCTATGCGCTGGCCGCGGCGCTGCGCTTCTCGGACGACCTCGACGCTGCGCTCAAGCGCGTGGAATGGGCGCGCGCGGCAGACCGCTGGGCGATGATCGCGACCACCGATTTCCTGGCCCGCAGCTTCACCTGGGAAGCGCCAGGGCTGGGGCTGGCGCGCGGGCTCGGGCTGGCGGCCTTGCAGACGCTGCCACCGGTGAAGGGCTGGCTGGCGCGGCGGATGATGTTCGGCCAGCGCTGAGCCTGCCGGCGCGGCGCGCTACAGCCGCCGGTGCGCCAGCGCCGGCAACTGCAACCGCACCTGCGCGATGCGCGCCAGGTCCACCTCGGCCAGCACCACGCCCTCGCCTTCTGCCTGCTGCGCGACGATCTCGCCCCACGGGTCCACCACCATGCTGTGGCCCCAGGTGCGGCGGCCGTTCTCGTGGGTGCCGCCCTGCGCTGCGGCCAGCACGTAGCACTGGTTCTCGACAGCGCGGGCGCGCAGCAGCAGCTCCCAGTGGGCGCGGCCGGTGGTGTGGGTGAAGGCCGCCGGCACGCTGAGCAGGTCGCAGGGCGGCGCCATCAGCGCGCGGTACAGCTCGGGGAAGCGCAGGTCGTAGCAGACCGACAGGCCCACGCGCAGCGGCCCGGCTTGCAGCGCCAGCGGCTGGCTGCCCGCGTTCAGCGTGCGGCCTTCGTCGTACTGCTCGCGGCCGTTGTCGTAGGCGAAGAGGTGGATCTTGTCGTAGCGCGCGGCCAGGCTGCCGTCGGGCGCGAAGACGCAGTTGCTGTTCAGCGCATGCGCGGCGTCCGCCGTCCTGATGGGCAGCGTGCCGCCCACCAGCCACACCGCGTGCCGGCGCGCCGTGTCGGACAGAAAGCGCTGGATCGGGCCGTCTCCCGGCGCTTCTGCGTGGGCCAGCTTGTCGCTGTCGCGCCGGCCCAGGATGCAGAAGTACTCGGGCAGCGCCACCAGCGCCGCGCCGCCGTCGGCCGCCTGGGCGACGAGGCGCGCCGCGGCGTCGAGGTTGCGGGCGACGTCGGGCGTCGAGACCATCTGGACGGCGGCGATTTTCATGGCGGAATTCTCGGCCGATTTCGCGCCCGGCGCAGCGCGATGCGCCGGGCGGCGGTTCGGGGCAGAATTCCCGCGACCACGACAACAATGCTTCGGAGGGGTGTCTTGATGCCAGCGGGCCCGCATGTCGCGGCTGCCGAGCACAGCCGTTTCGTGCAACGCATTCGCCGCCGTTACGCGGCAGAACGTTCTTTGCTGCCGCCGGGCGCGCCTGACGCTGGCACCGTCACGGCCCTGGTGCGGCGTCTTCAGGGCGGCGGCCGCACGCTGCCCAGCGCGTTGCGCGTGGCCCGCCAACTGGTCGTCGAACGGCTGGCAGAGCTGGACGTCGAAGAAGGCGCGCCACTCGCCACCATCACCGGCAGCATGACGGCACTGGCCGAGGCCACGCTGGAGCTGGCGCTGGCACAGGCGCTGGCCGATGCCGACGAGCGCCACGGCGCACCGCTGGACGCGAGCGGCGAGCGCGTCGAGTTCTGGATCGTCGGCATGGGCAAGCTGGGCGCGCGCGAACTCAACGTGTCCTCCGACATCGACCTGATCTACGTCTATCAAGACGACGGGCAGACCATCGGCGCGCGGCCGACCTCGTTCCACGAGTACTTCTCGCTCGTCGCCAAACGGCTGTACGCGCTGATCGGCGACACCACCGACGACGGCTTCGTCTTCCGCGTCGATCTGGCTTTGCGGCCCAACGGCAACTCGGGCCCGCCGGTCGTCAGCCTGGCGATGCTGGAGGAGTATTTCCAGGCCCAGGGCCGCGAGTGGGAGCGCTTTGCCTGGCTCAAGAGCCGCGTGGTGGCGCCGCGCGCCGCGGTGGACAGCGGGCGCGCGCTGGCACTGCGCGCGCTGGTGACGCCTTTCGTGTACCGCAAGTACCTCGACTACGGCGTCTTCGAGGGCCTGCGCCAGCTCCACCGCAAGATCCGCGACGAAGCCCAGCGCCGCGCAGCGGGCCGGCCCGAGCGCGCCAACGACGTGAAGCTCTCGCGCGGCGGCATCCGCGAGATCGAATTCATCGTGCAGTTGATGCTGGTGGTGCGCGGCGGCCAGTTCCCCGAGATCCGCACGCGCAGCACCTTGCGCGGCCTGCAGCGGCTGGCAGAACGCGGTCTGATGAAGGCCGACACGGCCGGCGCGCTGGCCGATGGCTACACCTTTTTGCGCCAGGTCGAGCACCGCATCCAGTACCTCGACGACCAGCAGACCCACCTGCTGCCGACGCAGGACCAGGATCTGGACTGGATTGCGCGCAGCCTGGCGCTGCCGATGGGCGGCGCCTGCCCGCTGCAAGGCCGGCTGGGCGAGATCCGCGAGCTGGTGGCGGCAGAGTTCGACGCGCTGCTGCGCGAAGGCAGCAACGGCACGCCGGCCGCAAAGCACGGCTGCCGCAGTTGCGTCACCGGCCCGCTGCCCATCGACAGCGAGGCGCTGCTCGACAAGCTGCCCGCTGAACTGGCCGCGCGGCTGCGCCCCTGGGCCGCGCAGCCGCGCGTGCTGGCGCTGCGCGACGAAAGCCGGCTGCGGCTGGGCCGGCTGATGCAGAAGGCGGCAGAAGGCGTGGCCGACGGCAGTTGCCCGGTGCAGGCGGCGCTGCGCTTCGTCGATTGGGTGGAGCCGCTGCTGCGGCGCGAAAGCTACCTGGCGCTGCTGGTCGAGCGCCCCGAGGTGCTGCGCCGGCTGCTGCGGCTGCTGGGTCTGGCGCGCTGGCCGATGCAGTACCTGATGCGCCACCCCGGCGTCATCGACGAACTGGCCGACGAGCGGCTGCTGCACCAGCGCTTCGACGGCGCGGCGCTGGTGGCCGAGCTGGAAGACAGGCGCGCGGCCTGGCAGCGCTCTGGCGAGGCCGATGAGGAGAAGCTGCTCGACACCCTGCGCCGCGCCCACCATGCCGAGGTCTTCCGCACGCTGGTGCGTGACGTGGAAGGCACGCTCACGGTGGAGCAGGTGGCCGACGACCTCTCCGCGCTGGCCGACGTGCTGCTGGCCACCACCGTGCGCTGGTGCTGGAGCCTGCTGAAGCAGCGCCACCGCGACGCGCCGCTGCTGGGCGTCATCGCCTACGGCAAGCTGGGCGGCAAGGAGCTGGGCTACGGCAGCGACCTCGACGTGGTCTTCCTCTACGACGACGGCGAGGAAGCCGACGCTGCGCGCGCGCAGGAGGTCTATGGCATCTTCGTGCGCAAGCTCATCACCTGGCTGACCTTGCGCACATCGGCTGGCGACCTGTTCGACATCGACACCGCGCTGCGGCCCAATGGCAACTCCGGCCTGCTGGTCACGTCCACCGCCGCCTTCGACCGCTACCAGCGCGGCCGCGGCAGCAACACCGCGTGGACCTGGGAGCACCAGGCCATCACACGCGCCCGGCTGGCCGCCGGCACGCCGCACCTGGAGGCCGCTTTCCAGGCCACCCGGCGCGCGGTGCTGACGGCCGAGCGCGACCCGCTGGCGCTGCGCGACGAGGTGGCTGCGATGCGCGACAAGCTGCGCCACGCCCGCCCGGTGGCCGCCGCGCGCTACGACGTCAAGCACAGCAAAGGCGGCATGCTGGACGTCGAATTCGCGGTGCAATACCTTGTGCTGGCGCATGGCCGCGAACATGCGCCGCTGCTGGACAACGCCGGCAACATCGCGCTGCTGCAGCGCGCAGAGCAGGCCGGCCTGCTGCCGCCAGGCGTGGGCAGCGCGGCGGCCGACGCCTACCGCGAGCTGCGCCGCGCCCAGCACCGCGCGCGGCTGGACGAGCAGCCCACGCAGTTCGACCCGCTGCGCTTCGCAGGCCCGCGCGCGGCGGTGCTGGCCTTGTGGGAAGCGGTGTTCGGCTGAGCCGCCTGCAACGCGCGTGCACAGTGCATGCGCCCGGCACCGCCTGGCTGGCGCTGACCGCGCTGCTGGCGGGCGGCGCGCTGATGGCGTGGTGGCTGCCCGCCGTCTGGCTGGACTGGCAGCCCGCGCTGGCGGCCAGCGAACCCTGGCGCTGGTGGACGGCGGCCTTCGTGCACTGGAGCCCGCTGCACCTGGCGGCCAACCTGCTGGGTTGCGCGCTGGTCGGTGCGCTGGGTGCCGTCGGCCGCGTGCCCACGCGCGTGGCGCTGGCCTGGTGCGCTGCATGGCCGGCCACGCACATCGCGCTGCTGCTGCAACCGGCGCTGGCGCACTACGGCGGCTTGTCGGGCGTGCTGCATGCCGGCGTGGCCGTCGCGGCAACGCACTTGCTGTGTGCAGGGCATGGCCGCAGGCGCGCCATCGCGGCCGCCGTGCTGGCGGGGCTGGCAGTGAAGATCGCGCTGGAGGCGCCGTGGGGCCCGCCGCTGCGCCACCCGGCCGACTGGGACATCGCCATCGCGCCGCTGGCGCATGCCACCGGGGCCGCGGCCGGCGTTCTGGCAGCGCTGGCGGCCATGGGTTGGGAGCGGCTGCGCCGACAATGAAGACGATGACGGACGAGCGGAACGACAAGCGGAACGAAGCCCTGAACGAAGCCCGGAACGACGGACGCAAGACCACGCTGGACCCGCTGGCGATCACGCTGCTCGTGCTGTGCTGTGCGCTCTGGGGGCTGAACCAGGTGGCCACCAAGGTGACGCTGGCGGAAATACCGCCGCTGATGCAGGCCGCGTCACGCTCGCTCGGCGCGGCCTTGCTGCTGGCGCTGTGGGCCAGGGCGCGCGGCATCCCGCTCTGGCGTGCCGACGGCACCGCGCCGGCCGGGCTGCTGGCCGGCGCACTGTTCGCCATCGAGTTCGGCTGCATCTTCGTCGGGCTGCAATTCACCGCTGCGTCACGCATGGCGGTGTTCATCTACCTGGCGCCTTTCGTCGTCGCGCTGGGCATGCCCTTCGTCAGCCGCGCAGAGCGTTTGCGGCCGGTGCAGACCGTCGGGCTGGTGGCCGCCTTCGGCGGCGTGGTCTGGGCCTTCTTCGAAGGCTTCGTCCACCCCGCCGCCGGGCCGCGGCAGTGGCTGGGCGACGCGCTGGGCATCAGCGCCGCGCTGCTGTGGGGGCTGACCACGCTGGTGCTGCGGGGCAGCCGTTTGTCCAGCGCCACGCCCGAGAAGACGCTGCTGTGGCAGTTGCTGGTGTCGGGCGTGGCGCTGGCTGCCGCTGCGCTGGTCAGCGGCGAGGCGCTGCGCGCGGTGCCCACCGCCGCGTCTCTGCTGCCGCTGGGGTTTCAGACCGTCGTCGTCACCTTCGGCAGCTACCTGGTGTGGTTCTGGCTGATGCGCCACTACCCCGCCACGCGCATCTCTGCCTTCACGCTGCTGACGCCCATCTTCGGCCTCTTGGCCGGCGTGCTGCTGCTGGGCGAGCCGGTCACGCCGCGGCTGTTGGTGGCGCTGGGCGCGGTGGTGGCGGGCATCACGCTGATCAACCGGTCCTAAACTCGCGGCACAACCTCAGGAGACGATGATGATCACGCTGTGCGGCTTTGCAGTCTCGAACTACTACAACAAGGTCAAACTGGCGCTGCTGGAGAAGAACATTCCGTTCGACGAAGAGCGCGTGGGCACCGGCTCGAAAGACGAAGCGGTGCTGAGTGCCTCACCGCTGGCCAAGATTCCCTTCGTGCGCACCGAGCACGGCACGCTGTGCGAAAGCCAGGTGATCCTGGACTATCTGGAAGCCACCCACCCGCAGCCGCCGCTGTTGCCGGCAGACCCGCTGGCCGCTGCCAAGGTGCGCGAGCTGGTCACCTTCATCGACCTGCACCTCGAACTGGTGGCGCGCGAGCTGTACGGCCAGGCGTTCTTCGGCGCCACCGCCAGCGACGAGACCAAGACCCGCGTGGCCAAGCTGCTGGCGCGCAACATCGCCGGCTTCAAGCGGCTGGCGAAGTTTGCGCCCTACGTCGCAGGCGACACGTTCACGATGGCCGACTGCTCGGCCTGGAACAACCTGCCGCTGATCTCGATGGCGACCAAGGCCGTGTTCGGCGAAGACCTGCTGGTGGCGGGCGGCGTGGACTGGAAGCCCTACGTCAAGTTCGTCGGCGAGCGGCCGGCGGCACAGCGCGTGGCGGCAGACCGCAAGGTGGCGATGCAGCCGGCCTGAAGGCCGCTGAAAGCTGGTCAGACCGCCGGAGACAGCGGCCCGCCGCCGGGCGCGGCCTTGGCCAGCGAGGCGGTGAGTTCCTTGCGGTAGCGGTTCAGTTCCTGCACGCTGGCGAAGCTGCGCTCCATCAGCAGGCTCAAGTTGTGCAGGATGCGCTCCACGACCTTGTTCTCCCAGACGCTGTCGAACTGGATCTGCGTGTCCAGCCATTGCTCCAGCCAGGCCGGGTCGGGCAGGCGGCTCTGGATGGTGTCGCGCGGGAAGAGCTTCACGTTGACGTGCAGGTTGGTCGGGTGCAGCGCCTGCGCGGTGCGGCGCGCGCTGGCCATCAGCACGCCGACCTTGGCGAAGGCGGCCTTGGCCTCGTCGCCGAACTTGTTCATCGCCCGCTTCATGTAGCGCAGGTAGGCGCCGCCGTGGCGCGCTTCGTCGCGCGAGAGCGTTTCGTAGATGGCCTTGATGACCGGCTCGCTGTGCCACTCTGCGGCGCGGCGGTACCAGTGGTTGAGCCGGATCTCGCCGCAGAAATGCATCATCAGCGTCTCAAGCGCCGGTGCGGGGTCGAACTCGAAGCGCACTGCGTGCAGCTCTTCCTCGGTGGGCACCAGGTCGGGCCGGAAGCGGCGCAGGTACTCCATCAAGACCAGCGAATGCTTTTGTTCCTCGAAGAACCAGACGCTCATGAAGGCAGAGAAATCGCTGTCGTCGCGGTTGTCGCGCAGGAACATCTCGGTGGCCGGCAACGCCGACCATTCGGTGATGGCGTTCATCTTCACCGTCTGCGCCTGCTCGTCAGACAACTGGCTGGCATCGAAACGGTCCCACGGAATGTCCGTGTCCATGTTCCAGCGCACGGCTTCGAGCTGCTTGAAAAGTTCTGGGTAGAGCATGGTGGCGACGATTCTAGTCGGCGTCATACGCCGGTCATCAAGGGCTGGATGCACGCCAGCGGCGCAGTTCCGCAGGAATGGCCTCCAGCGACGCCAGTGGCAAGACGCCTTCCACCCGGCGCCGGTGCAGCACCGGGGCGCCGCCGCCGGCCCACACCTGGGTCGGCGGTGGCAGCTTGGCGCGCAATTCGCTCAGTGCGTCCACCACCTGGTTGGGGTTCATGCAGCCGGTGAAGCCCAGCGCCACGATGTCGGCGCGGCAGGCCTTGGCGGCCAGCACCACGTCCCACAGCGGCGTCTGCACGCCGAGCGAGACACAGCGGCAGCCTTCCAGCGCCAGCACGGCCTCTGCCATCAGCAGACCCATGCCGTGCGGCTCTCCGGGCAGCGTGGTCAGCAGCACGCGGGGCTGGCTGGCCTCTGCCGGCTGCGCGATGGTGGCCAGCGCCTGCCGCAACACCACCTGCACGGCCTCGCTGTACAAATGCTCCTCGAAGATTTCGAGCTGCCCGCGCAACCAGGCGTCGCCCACCGCCACGTTGAGCGGCGCCACCACGTCGATGACGAACCGGTGCAGCCCCAGGCGCAGCAGCATCTGCATCAATTCGCGCCGCAAGGCGTGCGGGTCATGCGCACGGACGAGGGCCAGCGGCCCGCGCAGGTCGGCGTTGGCCGCTGCTTCTGCGGCGCGCAGCGGCTGGTCCACGGTGGATTCGCTGAGCGCCTGCAACTGATCCAGCGCCAGCGGCACGATGCGGCCCGGCCGGTGCCCGGCGTCGAGCAGGCGCTTCACGACGCGCAGCTTTTCCACCTCGTCCAGCGTGTAGGCACGCTCGCCCAGCGCATCCCGCGCCGGCAGCGGAAAGCCGTAGCGCCGCTCCCAGACGCGCAAGGTGTCCTTGCTCAGGCCGGTGTCGCGCTCGACGGCGGCGATGGACAGCGTGATGGTGCGGATCCGGCTGAAATCGTTCATGGCAGCGCCGGTGTGTCCTGGACAAATTGGGGTGGAGCTGATTGTGTCACCAAGGCCGATCCCATAACATGGCTGCGCCGATCACCGATTGAACAAGACAGAGCCAGACCATGCACCTTTCTGCCCTGCTTCCAGGCTGCGCTTTCGCGCTCGCCCTTGCCGCTGCTGCCTGCCCCGCGGGCGCCGCGCCGGTCTGCCCCGCCGTGCTGCAACAGACGCTGCCCCGCTTGCAGGACGAAAAGCCGGTCAAGCTGTGCGACTACGCCGGGCAGGTGGTGGTAGTCGTCAACACGGCGAGCTATTGCGGCTTCACGCCGCAGTACAAGTCGCTGGAGACGCTGAACGCCCGCTACGGCAAGCGCGGCCTGGTGGTGCTGGGCTTCCCGTCCAACGACTTTTCGCAGGAGCCGGGCACCAATGGCGCCATCGCGGACTTCTGCGAAAACACCTTCGCGGTGCGCTTCCCGATGTTCGCAAAGTCCACTGTCTCCACCGCCGCGGGCGGCACGCTGAACCCGCTGTTCAACACGCTGGCGGCGCGCACCGGGCAGGCGCCCCGGTGGAATTTCCACAAGTACATCGTCAGCCGCAACGGCCAGGTCGTGCTGAGTCATGGTTCGGAGCGCGATCCACTTGACCCGGTGTTCATCAAAGACGTCGAGAAGCTGCTGGATATGAAATAATACCAAGCAGGCACGAACGTGACCGGCTGGTTTTCATCCGGTTGCGGGTTTGCTGCGTACAGCCCCACATGCAAGCGCTTGCTCCCTTTTCAAAGCTTCACACAGTGCCTCCGGAACTCAGATCAGCCGACCTAGTCTCAACCGGCGTGGCGCCAGTCGCTGCAAGCTTTTTTCTGTTGTGCGGCCGGTCGGAACCTCCGACTGCAATCCCGGAGCGTTTCTCCTCCTCCTCCCTCCCTCCCTCGTTCGCTCCGGGGCGCCGCACGGCAGTCTTTACACCCCCCACGGCCCGCCTGCACGGCGTGGCCGCGGGCTGATCCGGCATGCGGCGGGTTGCCGTCATCGGCTCCGGCATCGCCGGCCTGGCCAGCGCGCATGCGCTGGCGCGCGACGCGCACGTCACGCTCTTCGAAGCCGGCAGCCACTTCGGTGGCCACACGCACACGGTGGATGTCACGCTGGACGGCGTGACGCAGGGCGTCGATACCGGCTTCCTGGTCTTCAACCACCGCACCTATCCGAATCTGACGCGTCTCTTCGCCGCGCTGAAGGTCGAGACAGCCGCCTCCGAGATGTCGTTCTCGGTGCAGGTGCCGCACACCGGGCTGGAGTGGAGCGGCTGCAGCCTGAACGCCGTGTTCGCACAGCGGAGCAACCTGCTGCGGCCGCGCTTCATCGGCATGCTGGCCGACATCCTGCGCTTCAACCGGCTGGCCACCGCGCTGGCATCGGGCAGTGGCAGCGCGCTCGACGAAGCCATCGGCGACTTCCTCGCGCGCCACCGCTTCGGCACCACGTTCCGCGACGCCTACCTGCTGCCGATGCTGGGCTGCATCTGGTCCTGCCCGACCGACCAGATGCTGCGTTTCCCGGTGGCGACGATGGTGCGCTTCTGCCACAACCACGGCCTGCTGCAAGTGGCCGACCGGCCGCAGTGGCACACCGTGCGCGGCGGCGCCCGCCACTACGTGCAGCGCATGCTGCAAGACATCCCCGACGCGCGCCTGCGCAGCCCCGTGCTGGCGCTGCGCCGGGTGCCGGGCGGCGTGGTGCTCAGCACCGCCAGCGGGCCGGAGCGCTTCGACGACGCCGTGCTGGCCTGCCA
This sequence comes from uncultured Rubrivivax sp., assembly GCA_964244245.1. Classification (GTDB taxonomy): domain Bacteria; phylum Pseudomonadota; class Gammaproteobacteria; order Burkholderiales; family Burkholderiaceae_C; genus Rubrivivax. The sequence goes on from CAXTHW010000041.1 coordinate 34,229, forward strand.
CAGCGACCAAAGCCTGGCCTTGCTCGACGACGCCAGCGCCGCCGAGCGCGCGGTGCTGGGCGCCGTGCGCTACCACGCCAACCGGGCCGTGCTGCACACCGACGCTGCGCTGCTGCCCAGGCGCCGGCTGGCCTGGGCGGCCTGGAACTACGAGCGCGCCGCCGGCAGCGGCGCCGAGCAGGCCGCCGTCTGCCTGCATTACCTGCTGAACCGGCTGCAACCGCTGCCCTGGCAACAGCCGGTCGTGGTGTCGCTGAACCCGGTGCCCGGCCGCCAGCCGCACCCGGCCAAGGTGATCGGCAGCTACGACTACAGCCACCCGGTGTTCGACCTGGCCGCGATTGCCGCGCAGCGCCGCCTGCCGTCGATCCAGGGCCGCAGCCATGTCTGGTTCGCCGGCGCGTGGACGCGCTACGGCTTCCATGAAGACGGGCTGATGTCGGCGCTCGACGTCGTCGCCGCGCTGCGCAAGCGCTGGGCCGAACAGCCCGCGTTGGCGGCTTGAGATGGTCCACCCGGGCGTGGTTCCATCCGACGCGCAGGCCGGCGCCGGCCTGGCCGCGCTGCCGCTCATCGGCACAGGCGTCGTGCGCCATTGCCGGCTGCGCCCGCGGCGCCATGCCTTCGCCTACCCGACGTACTTCCTGCTGCTGCCGATGAAGGCGCTGCATGCGCTGCCGCAGCCGGCGCTGGCGCGCAACCGCTTCGGCCTGCTGGCGTTCCACGACCGCGACCACGGCGACGGGCGGGCCGACGCGCTGGCCTGGCTGACCGAGTTGCTGCGCACGGAAGGCGTGCAAGGCGCCGACGGCGAGGTCTGGCTGCACACCTACCCACGGGTGCTGGGCTATGTGTTCAAGCCGGTCAGCTTCTGGTACTGCGAGCGTCTTGACGGCAGCCTGGCGGCCATCGTCGTGGAGGTGAACAACACCTTCGGCGAGCGGCACTGCTACTTGCTGGCGGGGCCAGACCTCGCCTTCGGCCGCGAACTGCGGGCACGCAAGGTCTTCCACGTGTCGCCCTTCTGCGACGTGCAGGGCGAGTACCGCTTCCGCTTCATGCGCACCGCGCAGCGCACGGTGGCCCGCGTTGACCACGACGACGCCGCCGGCCCGCTGCTGCAGACCAGCGTCAGCGGCCACCTGCAAGCTCTCACCGCCGCCAGCGTGCGCGCCGCCTTCTTCGGCACGCCGCTGATGACGCTGGCCGTGGTGGCGCGCATCCACTGGCATGCGCTGCGCCTGTGGGCCAAGCGCGTGCCCTTTTCCCGCAAGCCGGCTGCGCCGCAGGCTTTCGTCACCCGCTGACCATCCTGTCCGTCCACCGTACCCGAGCCCGCATGACGACGACAACCGCCTCGCCCCTGGCCCTTCCCGGTACCGCGCCCGCCGCGGCACGCGCCGTCTTCAGCCTGCTCAAGCGTCTGTGCGTGGGCACGCTGGACGTGCAGTTGCCCGACGGCGGGCAGGCCCGCTTCGGCAGCGGCCGTGAAGGCGAGCCGAGAGCGTCGATGCGGCTGCTCGACTGGCAGGTGTGCGCCGCGGTGCTCAAGAGCGGCGACATCGGCTTCGCCGAGACCTTCATCGCAGAGCGCTGGAGCACGCCCGATCTGGTGGCGCTGCTGCAGCTGTTCATCGCCAACCGCGACGCGGTGGAGTCGGTCGTCTATGGCAGTTGGTGGGGCTCGCTGGCCTACCGCCTGAAGCACCTGCTCAACCGCAATTCAAGGCAAGGCAGCAGAAAGAACATCCACGCCCACTACGACATCGGCAACCCGTTCTACCGCCTGTGGCTGGACGAGACGATGAACTACTCCAGCGCGCTGTTCGAAGGCGACATGACGCTGCCCACCGCCGAGGCGCAACAGGCCAAGGTGCGGCGCGCGCTGCGCGAATGTGGGTTGCAACCAGGCCAGCGCGTGCTGGAGATCGGCTGCGGCTGGGGCGCTCTGGCCGAGACAGCGACGCGCGAATTCGGCGTGCACGTCACCGGCGTCACGCTGTCGTCGGAGCAGCTTGCCTTCGCCCGCGAGCGGCTGGCCCGCCAGGGGCTGGACGTGTTGGCCGATCTGCGGCTGCAGGACTACCGCGATATCGGCAAAGACAGTGGGAAGGACAGCGGGAAAGACGGCGCCGACGGTGCCACCTTCGACGCCATCGTCTCGATCGAGATGTTCGAGGCCGTGGGCCGCGCCTATTGGGGCGGCTTCTTCAAGGCGCTGCGCGAGCGGCTGAAGCCCGGCGGCCGAGCCTGCATCCAGACCATCACCATCCGCGACGACTTGTTCGACCGCTACGTCAAATCCACCGACTTCATCCAGCAGTACATCTTCCCCGGCGGCCTGTTGCCCAGCCCGCAGGCGTTTCGCGCCGAGGCGCAGAAGGCCGGCCTGGCCATCCGCAGCGAGCTGGCCTTCGGCGCCTGCTACGCCGAGACGCTGCGCCGCTGGCGCGTGCAGTTCCTGGCACGCGACCCGCAGGTGCGCCGCCTTGGCTTCGACGGCCGCTTTATGCGCATCTGGGAGTTCTACCTGGCGTACTGCGAGGCCGCCTTCGCCACCGGCAACACCAACGTCATGCAGTTCACGCTGCAGCGCGCTTGATGCGGCGCCGGGCCTTGCTCACCACTGCGCTGCCCGCACTCCTGCTGAACAGGCTGCCGGCGCACGCTGCCGAAGCGGACGGCAGTGCCGCGCCGGTGCCCGAAGAGGTGCTGGCCGAGCTGCCCGGCGCCCGGCTGCAAGGCAGCGGCCGCTTGCGCTACATGGGCTTCCAGGTCTATGGCATCCGGCTCTGGACGGGCCGGCAGCCTGCGGGTGACGACTGGGCCGCCGTGCCGCTGGCGCTGGAGATCGGCTATGCACGCGCCTTCAAGGGCGCTGACATCGCCGAGCGCGCGCTGTCCGAGATGCGGCGCCAGAGCGACATCGCGCCGGCGCAGGGCGAGCGCTGGCTGGCCGCGATGCGCGCGGCCTTCCCTGACGTGGTTGCCGGCGACCGCCTGACCGGCGTGCAGCGGCTGAAGACCGACGGCGCCGCCGCGCGCTTCTTCCTCAACGGCAAGCCGACCAGCGAGGTGGCCGACGCCCCGTTCACGCGGCTGTTCTTCGGCATCTGGCTGTCGGCCCGCAGCTCCGAACCCGCCTTGCGTGACGCCTTGCTGGGCAAGGCACCGTGACGGCCGCCGCGCCGGCCTGGCGCGGCGGCGCTGGCGAGGGCCTGCGCTATGGCGCACTGGGCCTGCCGCTGGCCTTCGTGGCGCTGCCGCTGTACGTGGTGCTGCCCAACCACTACGCCACCCGCTTCGGCGTGCCGTTGGCGACGCTGGGCGCCTTGCTGCTGGCGGCCCGGCTGTTCGACGCGGTCGCCGACCCGTGGATCGGCCGCCGGGTGGACCTCTGGTTCGGCCGCTCTGCGACTGCCGTGCTGGCCGCCGCCGGCATCGCAGCCGTGCTGCTGGCGCTCGGCTTCCACGGCCTGTTCTTCCCGCCGGTGCGCGCACAGCAGCCGCTGCTGCTCTGGTGCGCGGCACTGCTGGCGCTCACCTACCTGAGCTACAGCGTGCTCAGCGTCGTCCACCAGGCCTGGGGCGCGCGGCTGGGCGGCACCGAGGACCAGCGGGCCCGCATCGTCTCCTGGCGCGAAGGCCTGGCGCTGCTCGGCGTGCTGGTGGCCAGCGTGCTGCCGGCGGTGGCCGGGCTGGGCGCCACCAGCGCGGTCTTCGCGGTCGCGCTGGCCGTCGGCCTGGCCTTGCTCACGCAGGCGCCGCGGCCGCACAGCGCGGCGCCGGGGCACGCCGGTGACGGCAATGCCAACCCGCTGCGCACGCCGGCTTTCCGCCGCCTGCTGCTGGTCTATCTGGTCAACGGCGTGGCCAGTGCGGTGCCAGCGACGCTGGTGCTGTTCTTCATCCGCGACAGGCTGCTGGCCGCCGCCTGGGAGCCGTTGTTCCTGGCCAGCTACTTTGCAGCCGGCGCGCTGTCCATGCCCTTGTGGGTGCGCGCGGTGGCGCGCTTCGGCCTGGCGCGCTGCTGGCTCGCGGGCATGCTGCTGGCCACGGCCACCTTCGGGTGGGCGACGCTGCTTGGCAGCGGCGACGTCGCCGCGTTCACCGCCGTCTGCGTGCTCAGCGGCAGCGCCCTCGGCGCCGACCTGGCGCTGCCCGGCGCACTGCTGGCGGGCGTGATCCAGCGGGCCGGCCACGCCGGGCGGCTGGAGGGCGCCTACTTCGGCTGGTGGAACTTCGCGACCAAGCTGAACCTGGCGCTGGCCGCCGGCATTGCGCTGCCGCTGCTGGCCTGGTTCGGCTACACGCCGGGCAGCCGCAGCCCCGCCGCGCTGCAGGCGTTGACGCTGGCCTACTGCCTGCTGCCCTGCGCTTTGAAACTGGCCGCGGCGCTGCTGCTGGCCACGCGCTGGATGCCCCAGCAGGAAGGATGACCGAGATGCCAAGACGCCTGTTGCTGGCTGGTGCCACCACCGCCATTGCCGTCGCCATCGCCGCGCTGCTGGCCGGCTGCGCCTCGCCGCAGCCGGCCGACTATGCCGCCGAACAGCCGGCGCTCGACCTGAAGAGCTACTTCGACGGCACGCTCACCGCCCACGGCATCTTCACCGACCGCTCCGGCAAGGTGGCCCGCCGCTTCACGGTGGCGATGACCGGCACCTGGGTCGGCAACCAGGGCACGCTCGACGAACGCTTCACCTACAGCGACGGCAAGACCGAGCGCCGCGTCTGGCGCCTGACCGACCAGGGCGGCGGCCGCTACCTCGGCCGGGCAGACGACGTGGTGGGCGACGCCATCGGCACCGCCGCCGGCAACGCGCTGAACTGGCGCTACACGCTGCGGCTGCCGGTGGACGGCTCGGTCTATGAAGTGCAGTTCGACGACTGGATGTTCCTCATCGACAAGCGGGTGATGCTCAACAAGGCGGTGATGAGCAAGTTCGGCCTGCGGCTCGGGGAAGTGACCTTGTCGTTCGACAAGCCGTGATGCCGCTGAACCCGCCCATCGACCACTGGACAGGCCGCACCGTGTGGCTGGTGGGCGCGTCCACCGGCATCGGCCGCGCCACCGCCGCGCGGCTGCACGGGCTGGGCGCGCGTGTGATCGTCTCTGCGCGCAGCGCGCAAGCGCTGGACGGCTTCGTGGCCGGCCACCCGGGCAGCGACGCCATCGCGCTGGACGTGACCGACCGCGACGCCGTGCGCGACGCCGCGGCCCGCATCACCGCCGTCCACGGCAGCATCGATCTCGCGCTGTATTGCGCCGGCACCTACGCGGCAATGCGCGCCACCGCCTTCGATCTGGACGTCGCGTTGCAGCATGTGCAGGTCAACTACGTCGGCGCCTTGCACCTGCTCGACGCGGTGCTGCCGCAGTTGCTGAAGCAGCGCTCGGGCCACCTGAGCCTGGTCAGCAGCGTGGCCGGGTTTCGCGGCCTGCCGCAGTCGCTGGCCTACGGCCCCACCAAGGCCGGGCTGATCAACCTGGCCGAGACGCTGTACCTGGATCTGCATCCGCTGGGCATCGGCGTGTCGGTCATCAACCCGGGCTTCGTGGAGACGCCGCTCACCGCCGTCAACACCTTCAAGATGCCGGCCTTGATCACACCCGAGCAGGCTGCGCTGGAGATCATCGGCGGCTGGGAAGCGGGCGATTTCGAGATCCACTTCCCGAAGCGCTTCACGCGCTGGCTCAAGGGCCTGCGCCACCTGCCGTACAGCGCCTACTTCGCGGCAGTGCGGCGCTCCACCGGCCTGTAGCCGGTGCCGCAGCGCTGAAACCTAGTAGTCCGTTCCATCAAAGAAGTTACGAAATGATCGATAATTGCATCGGCGC
>CAXTHW010000042.1:0-39015 GCA_964244245.1 uncultured Rubrivivax sp.
GAGCCGGAGCCGGAGCCGGAGCCGGAGCCGGAGCCGGAGCCGGAGCCGGAGCCGGGGCTGGGGCAGGTGCCGGGGCTGGAGCGGGTGCAGGCGCCGGAGCAGGTGCCGCCGCAACATCGCAATGCTTGAACACGCCCGGCGTGGGATCGCCTCCAAAAGTTTGCAGGTTGCAGACAACGGCGCCGCGCAGACGCCGATAGAGCCACTTGTCATTCGCTCCGAAACGAACTTGCGCCACGCTGGCGAGCGTGAACGAGCCGCCTTCATCCGCCACTTTGGTCCACGCTGCGGTTGCCGATACGTCGCGCGCCGACAGAATCTCGTTGGTCGCCGCCTCGGCGTCCTGGCTGGAGGACGGTTCGACCGATCCTCCGCCGCCGCCGCATGCGGCAATGGCAGCGGCCGAGAAGGCGGTCAATGTGAACCGTAACGGTGCGAATGGAAGCGTGCTTGCGCGCATCTGGTGCCTTGTGGTGATTGCGGCGCCGGCCGACATGGCGTTCCGAAGTCCCCCACTGGCATCACGTTGAACGCTGCATGGGTGTGCGACTGTCGGCTCGGTGACGTGCACCGCGGCTCTCAGTGCAGTATCGACCCCCCTATTTGCGTGTCTTCAGCACAAGAAGGTATTCCACGAGTCGAATTGTAACTGCGCGCCAGATCGCAATTGGGCTCGCATTTGCCCGCGGTGCTCTGCTTGCAAGCGTCGCCGTATGAGGGATAGCCGTTTCAGCACCGTGACGTTCGCTTTCAACGACGGGGCCTTAACACGAAATTAAATGCATTGTGTTTGTTGCGTTCGGTCGGTCGTGAACTTTGCGCAGTGTTCAGCCGGCACGGCCGCGAGCCTCCGCAAGGGGTGCCGAGGGGCTGGCATTAACGTTGCGATACAAACGGGCAAGGGAGTTCGGGTGGCTTGGCGCAGCACTGCGAAGGCCGCCGCCAACAGCGATGCACAGCTTCTGCCGGCCACTCAATCCAATCCAGGCGCGACATTGCGGGCCGGCTCGATCGCGGGCGTCACGGCGTGTTCCTTCTTGGTGCCTCCAGATGGCTTTCTGGGGCGCGCAACTTTCATCCATTTGGTGCGTCAACAGCGCCGGGCCAGGCGCCCAGCACCGCAGCCCGTTGCGCCCGCCACCAGGCGATGTCTGAGGCCGCGGTGCAGGCTGCCCAACCGTCTTTGCTGCTGTCGGACCTGTTCGTCCCGGCCGCTGCGGGCGCGCCCATGCCGTGTGCCACGCAGGCACTGCCCCCTGGCCTGCACGAAGAAGCCGCCCGGTTGTGTCGCAGCCATGGCTGGCAGGACGACACACCCTGGTGTGCCGCCTGGGCTTTGCTGCACCGTGAGTGGCTGCCCGGAACCGTCTGCGCGTTGCGCCTGCCCGTGGCACGCCAGGTCGTGTTGAAGGTCGAACCGGGCCTGGAAGTACGGGCTTGGCTGCAAGACGTCGATGCAGCGCTGCGGGCAGACACGGACACCCCGGACGCCGACCCCGCTGTGCCGCTCTGGCTGGGCTGCGGTGCTGTCGAGCCCGGCAATGTGCAGGACGAGCCACTCGCAGCACTGGGCGTGCGAACCATCGGCCCAGCCGCGCTGGTGTTTCGTGCAAGCGCTGCATTGGCCGATGCGGCGCAGGCGCAGCAGGTGGCCCTGGCGTGGGCCGAAGCTGCTGCTGCACTCGTCGCCGGAGCCGGTCTGCGCGTGGGCCAGATCGGCGTGACCGCAACTGCCAATTTGGCGCAGCGGCGCTCCACCCAGCACGGACACCGCGCCGCGCGCCCGCAGGCACCGCACGACACTGTCCACGGAGCGTTCGCATTGCAGGCGGCCCGTTGGCCGCTGGCGACGGCGCTGGTCGATGGCAGCCAGCGCCTGAGCCATGCCGAACTGGGCAGCCGCAGCGGCCAACTGGCATTGCTGCTCCAGGCCGCTGGCGCCAAGCCGGGCGGGCTGGTGGGGGTGGCGCTCGAGCGCTCCGCGCTGTCGGTGATCTTCTTGCTTGCCATTCTGAAGACGGGCGCCGGCTATCTGCCGCTGGACCGCCACCAGCCGCCCGCGCGGCTGGCAGCCATGCTGGAAGAGGCCGGCGTGGGCCTCGTGATCGCCAGTCCCGAAGACGGCGCGTTGCTGCCATCGGGCGTGGTGCGGTTTCCAGCGGAGAGCATCGTTTTCGAGCCCTGCCAGACGACGCCAGGCCACCCCGGCGCCGACGTCGGCCCCGCTGCGCTGGCCTACGTGATGTACACCTCGGGCTCGACAGGCGAGCCCAAGGGCATCGAGATCCCGCACGACGCGGTTCTTCGTCTGGTGCTGGATGCCCGCTACGCAGATCTTTCGCCGACCACCGTGCTGCTGCACGCGGCACCGCTGGGCTTCGACGCTTCCACCTTCGAGATCTGGGGCGCGCTGCTCAACGGCGGCTGCTGCGTGCTGCACGACGAGGCGGTGCCCACCGCCGCCGGCCTGGGCCGCAGCATCCGCGATGCCGGGGTGACCACGGCCTGGCTGACCGCGGCACTGTTCAACGCCGTCGTCGATGACGACGTGATGCAGTTGCGCGGCCTGCGCCAACTTCTCATCGGCGGCGAGGCCCTCTCTGTCGCGCACGTGCGTCGGGCGCAGCAGGCACTGCCTGAACTGCAGCTCATCAACGGCTACGGGCCGACCGAGTGCACCACCTTCGCCAGCACCTGTGCGATTGCCTCGCCGTTGCCCGAAGCAGCACGGTCGGTCCCGATCGGCCGGCCCATCACCGACACCAGCCTCCACGTGCTGTCCCCCGGCTTGCAGCCGATGCCGGACGGCCTGGTGGGCGAGCTGTACGTCGGCGGCCGCGGCCTGGCACGCGGCTATCTGAAGCGGCCCGGGCTGACAGCCGAGCGCTTCATTGCCGACCCCGTCGGCCGCCCCGGCGAGCGCCTGTACAAGACCGGCGACCGCGTGCGCGTGCTGCCGGACGGGCAGCTCGACTTCATCGGCCGCGCCGACGGGCAGATCAAGCTGCGCGGGCTGCGCATCGAACTCGGCGAGATCGAAGCAGTGCTTGCCAGGCATCCGCAGGTGCAGGCTGCCGCGGTGCTGCATGACGCGCCGCGCGAGCGGCTGGTGGCCTACGTGGTGCCGCGTGCGGGCGTGCAGCCGCCCGACAGGGCCGCGTTGCGGAGCTTTGCCGCCGGCCTGCTGCCGGGCTACATGGTGCCGGCGGCCACCGTGGTACTGCCTGCCTTGCCGGTCACGCCCAACGGCAAGCTCGACCGCCGCGCGCTGCCGCTGCCAGACAAGCGCAGGCCGGACGTCGGGCAGACCTTCCAGCCGCCGGTGAGCGATGCCGAGCGCAGGATCTGCGGCGCCTGGGCCGCCGTGCTGGACCTCGACATGGTCGGCCGGCACGACAACTTCTTCGACCTGGGTGGCAACTCGCTGCTGGTGCTGCGCGTGCTAGCGGCGCTGGCGGCCAGCGGGCTGCCGCGGCTGTCGCCCACCGCGTTCTTCGCCGACCCGACACCCGCTGCGCTGGCGGCCGCGATGCGTGGCGAGACTGCCGCCCGGGCGGTGCCGGCACCCCGCGAGACGGCGGCAGTGGTAGTGGCAGGCGCCGAGCCGATTGCCATCATCGCGATGGCCGGCCGCTTTCCTGGTGCCGCCGACGTGGAAGCATTCTGGGACCAGCTCTGCGCCGGCCGCGAAGGCGTGCGCTTCTTCGCCGACGCGGAACTCGACCCCGCGCTGCCTGCCGCCGCGGTGCGTGATGCGCAGTATGTGAAGGCCCGCGGCGTGCTGGACGACGTCGCGCTTTTCGACGCTGCGTTCTTCGGCATCACTGCCCGTGAAGCCGAGCTGATGGACCCGCAGCAGCGCGTGTTCCTCGAACTGTGCTGGCAGTGCCTTGAGCGGGCAGGCCACGCACCGGACTGCATCGCCGACCCGGTGGGCGTCTTTGCAGGCATGCACAACGCCACCTACTTCCAGCGCCACCTTGCGCAGCGCCCCGATCTGGTGGACAAGCTGGGCGACTTTCTGGTGATGCTGGGCAACGAGAAGGACTATCTCGCCACCCGCGTGGCGCACCGGCTCAACCTCACCGGCCCGGCGCTGAGCCTGAACACCGCCTGCTCGACATCGCTGGTGGCCGTCGCGCAGGCAGTGCTCAGCCTGCGCGCAGGACAGTGCCGGATGGCGCTGGCCGGCGGGGTGGCCATCCACTGCCCGCCGGCAAGCGGCCACCTGTACCAGCAAGGCGCAATGCTCTCGCCCGACGGCCACACCCGCAGCTTCGACGCCGATGCGCAAGGCACGGTCTTCAGCGACGGCGCCGGTGTCGTGCTGCTCAAGCGCCTGAGCGACGCGCTGGCCGACGGCAACGAGATCCTCGCGCTGGTGCGCGGCGTGGCCGTCAACAACGATGGCAGGCGCAAAGCCAGCTTCACGGCACCCAGCGTCACGGGCCAGGCGGCGGTGATCGCGGCGGCGCAGCGGGACGCCGGCGTCTCGCCGCGCGCCATCGGCTATGTCGAGGCGCACGGCACGGCCACGCCGCTGGGCGACCCGGTCGAGGTCGAAAGCCTGAACCGCGCGTTCCGGCTCGGCACGGACGACGTCGGCTTTTGCAAGATCGGTTCGTTGAAGAGCAACGTCGGCCATCTGGTCGTCGCGGCGGGTGTGGCTGGCGTCATCAAGACGGCCCTCTCGCTGGCCAACGAGCAACTGCCGCCGACGCTGCACTTCCGGCGGCCCAACCCCGACATCCCTTTCGACGGCAGCCCTTTCACCGTCAACGGTGCGCTCTGCCCGTGGCCACGTGGCGCGCTGCCGCGGCTGGCGGGCGTCAGCAGTTTCGGCGTCGGCGGCACCAACGCGCACGTGGTGCTCGAAGAGGCTCCGCACAGGCCGGCGCCGCCGGCCACCGCCGGGCCGCAGGTGCTGCTTCTGTCGGCCCGCACCCCGGCTGCGCTGGAGCGGATGGCGCTGGACCTGGCGGCTCATTTGCAAGGCCAGGCTGCGCCCACGCTGGCCGACGCTGCGCACACGCTGCGCGTGGGCCGCAGCCGCTTCGCGCAGCGCCTGTGCGTGGTGGCCGACGGCCCAGCCGCCGCCGCCCAGGCGCTGCGCGACCCGGCGCACGCGCGCCGCAGCGCCGCCGCGCTGGCCGGCGCCGAGCCGCCGCTGGTCTGGCTGTTCCCAGGGCAGGGCGCGCAGTACCCGCGCATGGGCGCCGGCCTCGCCAGCCATGACGCTGCATTCAAGCGCGCCTTCGACCAAGCCCTCGCCGCGGTGCAGCCGCATCTGGGCTGCGACCTCGCAGCCCGCCTGCACGACGACGGCGACGCGGCACTGCGCCCCACGGAAATCAACCAGCCAGCCACCTTCTGCCTGGAACTGGCATTGGGCAAGGCCTGGCTGGAGCGCGGCGTGCGGCCGGCTGCCCTCATCGGCCACAGCATCGGCGAGTTCGCTGCCGCCGTGCTGGCCGGCGTGATGTCACTGGCCGACGCAGCCACGCTGGTCGCCCGCCGGGCCACGTTGATGCAGGCCCAGCCGCCCGGCGCGATGCTGGCCGTGCGCATGGCGGCGGCGGATCTGCAAGCCAGCTTGCCGGCGGCCCTGTGCGTCGCCGCCGACAACGGCCCCTCGGCCTGCGTGGTGGCCGGCCCGTGCGACGCCGTGGCCGCCTGGCAGCAGGTGCTGGCTGCCGAGGGCGTGACGACGCGGCTGCTGCCCACCTCGCATGCCTTCCACTCGCCGCTGATGGAGGGCGCAGTGGCGCCGTTCCATGCCGAACTGCGCAGCGTGCAGCTTTCTCCGCCGCGCATCCCCATCGTCTGCACGCGCACCGGCGAGTGGCTGACCGATGCCCAGGCCTGCGACAGCGCCCACTGGGCACGCCAACTGCGCGAGCCGGTGTTGTTCGGCCCGGCGCTGCGCTGCGCGCTGGAGCGCTTCGACGCCGCGTTCCTCGAAGTCGGCCCGCGCGGCGCACTGTCCACGCTCGCCTGCCGGCAGCGGCTTGCCGACGGCCGCGCGCCGGTGGCGGTGCCCAGCCTCGGCGAGGCCGCCGCCACTGAAGCCATGCAGTGGGAACTGGCCGCCGGCCGGCTCTGGCTGCTGGGCATCGAGACCGCTGCGCCTGCTGACGCCCCGGCACGCCGCCGCGTGCGCCTGCCGACCTATTCCTTCGACCGCCAGCGCTTCTGGGTCGAAGCCACCCTGCCGGCCGCCGTTTCCGCGCCGCCACCCACCGCAGCCCTGGAGACCGAGATGACAGCCGTCCCCACCGCAGCCGCCGCACCCGCCACGGCTTCCAGCACGCCAGCACCGGCTCCCCGGCACGCCACGCTGGTGGCCCGGCTGCGCGCGCTGTTCGAAGACGTCTCCGGCGCCGACCTGCAAGCAGCCGACGCCGCCACGCCCTTCGTCGAACTGGGGCTGGACTCGCTCACACTGACGCAGGCCGCGCTTCAGGTAAAGAAGAGCTTTGCAGTCGCCATCACCTTCCGGCAGTTGATGGAAAGCCAGCGCAGCCTGGACCTGCTGGCAAGCCACCTGGACAATGCGTTGCCGGCCGACAGCCCGCCCACGGCATCTGCCGCCCAGCCGCAGGCACTGCCCGCGTTCGCCTCGCCGATGCTGCCGCTGGCCGCGACCGGCTCGCCCGCGCTGCAGCAGTTGATCGCCCAGCAGATGCAGTTGATGGCGCAGCAGCTCGCCTTGCTGTCCGGCGCGCCGGTGCCGACGGCCGCCGCCGCCGCGCCGGCCCAGCCCGCCACGGCGCCCCTGATTGCCGCGGCCGCGGCGCCGACGGATGCGCCGGCAGCGGTGCGCTACGACGTCAAGAAGGCCTTTGGCGCCATCGCCCGCATCCACACGCAGGGCGGGGAGATCACCCCGCGCCAGCGCGCCCGGCTCGACGCCTTCATCCGCCGCTACGTCGAGCGCACGCGCGCCAGCCGCGAGTACACCGTCGCGCACCGGCCGCATCTGGCGGACCCGCGCGTCGTCAACGGCTTCCGCCCGTTGACCAAGGAGATCACCTACCAGATCGTCATCGAGCGCAGCAAGGGCGCGCAGTTGTGGGACCTGGACGGCAACCAGTACGTCGATGTGCTGAACGGCTTCGGCATGAACCTCTTCGGCTGGCAGGCCGATTTCGTGCAGGACGCCGTGCGCAAACAGCTCGATGCGGGCTACGAGATCGGCCCGCAGCACGCGCTGGCCGGCGAGGTGGCCAGGCTGGTCTGCGAGCTGACCGGCTTCGACCGCGTCGGCCTCTGCAACACCGGCTCGGAGGCGGTGATGGCAGCACTGCGCATCGCACGCACCGTCACCGGCCGCAGCCGCATCGTGCTGTTCACCGGCTCGTACCACGGCACCTTCGACGAAGTGCTTGTGCGCGCCGGCCGCGGCGGGCGCGGCATTCCGGCCGCGCCCGGCATCCAGAGCGGTGTCTTCGGTGACGTGCAGGTGCTGGACTACGGCACGCCGCAGGCGCTGGACTATCTGCGCACCCATGCCGGCGAGCTGGCCGCGGTGCTGGTGGAGCCGGTGCAGAGCCGGCGCCCCGACTTCCAGCCGCGGGACTTTCTGCACGAGGTGCGCGCCATCACCGCCGGGGCCGACACCTGCCTGATCTTCGACGAGGTCATCACCGGGTTCCGCGCCCATCCAGGCGGCGCACAGGCGCTGTTCGGGGTGCGCGCCGACCTGGCCTGCTACGGCAAGGTCATCGGCGGCGGCTTTCCTGTCGGCGTGGTGGCCGGCAGGCGTGACTACATGGATGCGCTGGACGGCGGCGCCTGGGACTACGGCGACGACTCCGTTCCCACGGTCGGCGTCACCTACTTTGCCGGCACCTTCGTGCGCCACCCGCTGGCGCTGGCCGCGGCAAAGGCGTCGCTGGAACACCTGCGTGAGCACAGCCCGGGGCTGCAGACCCAGCTCAACCTGCACACCGCCGCGATGGCCGACGAGCTGTCGGCCTTCTGCCGCGAGGCCGGCGCGCCGTTGACGATCAAGTACTTTGCATCGTTGTGGCGCGTGAGCTGGCTGGAGGACCACCCCTTGCAAGACCTGCTGTTCGCGATGATGCGCAGCCGCGGCGTGCACATCCTCGACAACTTCCCCTGCTTCATGACCACCGCGCACACGTCGGCCGACATCGCCGCCATCAAGACAGCGTTCAAGGAGTCGGTTGCCGAGCTGCAGGAGGCCGAGTTCCTGCCCCGCCGCAGCGAGGCCGTGGTGCTGGCCGACGCGTCACAGCCGCCGCTGGCCAACGCCCGGCTGGGGCGCGACAAGGAAGGCAGGCCCGCCTGGTTCGTGCCCGATCCCCGCGCACCGGGCAGGTTCATGAAGGCGGCGCTCTGAACGGCATGGACACGGCACTGCGCGCGCCGGACGACGAGGCGTTCGACCCCTCCGACCGGTTCGACCCCTTCGACCCGTTCGACCCGTTCGACCCGTTCGGAGCGGGCGCCGTCGAGCGTGTCCTGGCCACCAGCGACGCACAGCGCGAGGTCTGGCTGGCCGACAGGATCGGCCCCGAGGCGTCACTTGCCTTCAACGAATCCGTCAGCCTGCGGCTGCGCGGCGCGCTGGACGCCGCGGCACTGCTGTCGGCGGTGGCCGCGTTGCCACAGCGGCATGCCAGCCTGCGCGCGACCGTCGGCCCGGATGGCAGCGAGCTGCTGATCGGCGCGGCCACTGCGGCCGCGGTGCCGCTGCACGACCTGCGCAGCCACCCCACGGAGCAGCGCGCGGCGCTGTTGCAAGACGCGGCGCGCTCCAGCGTCGAAGAGCCTTTCGACCTGGAGAACGGCCCGCTCTTCCGTGCTGCGCTGTACCGGTTGGCAGACGCCGAACACCTGCTTCTGATGAGCGCCCACCACATCGTCTGCGACGGCTGGTCCTGGGGTCTGATCACCAGGGATCTGGGAGCGCTGTATGCAGAACGCCTGGGCGAAGCGCCCAGCCCGCCGCCTGCCGCCGACTACGGCGACTATGTGCGCTGGCAGGCCGGAGAGATGGCCGGCGCCGCGCTTGCTTCGCACGAGTCCTATTGGCTGGGCCGCTACGGCGCGGGCAGCGTGCCGGTGCTGGAGCTGCCCACAGACAGGCCGCGTCCTGCACAGCGCAGCTTCGCCTCGCGCCGCATCGACCACCATCTCGACGGCGCTTTGCTGTCGGCCTTGCAGGCGCTGTCGGCACGGCTGGGCTGCAGCCTGTTCGCCACCCTCTTCAGTGCATTCGCAGCCACCCTGCACCGGCTGACGGGGCAGGACGACGTCGTCATCGGCGTGCCCTCGGCGGGGCAGGCCGCCAGCGGCCTGCCTTTGCTGGTGGGGCACTGCGTCAACCTGCTGCCGGTGCGCCTGCCGGTCGATGCGGCAGGTGACTTCGCGGCGTTGGCACGCGTGGGTGCCGGCGTGCTGCTCGACGCCTTCGAGCACCAGGCCATGACCTACGGCGCGCTGCTGGCGCGGCTGCCGCTGCGGCGCGACCCGGGCCGTCTGCCGCTGGTGTCGGTGATGTTCAACGTCGATGCCACGCTGAATGGCCTGGACGAGGTCTTCCCCGGCCTGGCGGTGCAGACAGAAAGCAACGCGCGCAGCTTCGAGAACTTCGAGATCTTCCTCAATGCGGCGCGCACCGCCGACGGCGGGCTTCAACTCGAATGCCAGTTCAACACCGGCCTCTTCGACGATGCCTCCATCGCCCGCTGGCTGCGCTGCTACCAGACGCTGCTTCGGTCTGCAGTGGCCGACGCCACGCAGCCGGTGGGCGCGCTGCGCTGGGTGGCGGCTGAGGATGCTGCGGCGCTGCGCGCGCTTCAGCCGGCGCTGACGCCGGTGGAAGGCCCGCTGCTGATGCACGCGGCGGTGCTGCGCCAATGCGCCGCCACACCCGACGCGGTGGCGGTGGCCGATGGCCGGCAGGTGCTCAGCTACCGGCAGCTCGACGAGCGCTCGGCCGCGCTGGCGTCCACGCTGGCGGCGCGCGGCTTGGGGCCGGGAGACCGCGTCGGTCTGTGCCTGCCGCGCGGCGCCGAGATGCTGGTCGCACTGCTGGCGGTGCTGCGCGCCGGCGCCGCCTACGTGCCGCTGGACCCGGGCTTCCCAGCCGCCCGGCTGGCCTACTACGCAGAAGACGCAGCGCTGGCGCTGCTGATCACCGCCAACGGCCTGGCCTCGGCGCCGGTGGACTGGCGCGCCGACGCTGCCGGGCGCGTGCTGCGCGTCGGGCCGGCGGTGGGTGAGGCCGAAGCGGCTGGCCCGGCTGTCGGGGCAGCGGCCGCCGCACAGCGCCAGGCGCCTGGGCCCGGGCCCGGGCCGGACGACACCGCCTACGTCATCTACACCTCGGGCTCCACCGGGCGGCCCAAGGGCGTGTGCGTGCCGCACCGCGCCGTGGCCAACTTCCTGGCTGCGATGCAACGGGCGCCGGGGCTGGCGGCCGGTGACCGCTTTGCTGCCGTCACGACGCTGTCCTTCGACATCGCCGTGCTCGAACTGCTGCTGCCGCTGACGGTGGGCGCGCGCGTGCTGCTGGTGCCACGCGACATTGCGATGGACGGCGCACTGCTGGCCACCGAGCTTCAGCGCAGCGGCGCCAGCGCGATGCAGGCCACGCCCGGCCTCTGGAGAATGCTTCTCGACAGCGGCTGGCGTGGCGGTGCCGGCTTCAAGGCGCTGGTCGGCGGCGAGGCCTTGCCGGCCGACCTGGCACTGGCGCTGCTGGACCGCACCGACGAAGTCTGGAACCTGTACGGCCCGACCGAAACCACCGTCTGGTCGGCCGCGTGGCGGGTGCGCCGCGACGTGCTCGCCGAACGCAGCGTCAGCATCGGGCGGCCGATCGCCAATACCAGCATCTGGGTGCTCGACGCGCTGGGCCAGCCCTGCCCGCTGGGCGTGCCGGGTGAGCTGTGCATCGGCGGCCATGGCGTCGCGCTGGGCTACCTCGATCGGCCCGAATTGACCGCCGAGCGCTTCATCCCTGACACGCTGGGCGGCGCGGTGGCCGGCCCGATGCTGTACCGCACCGGCGACCGCGGGCGCTGGCGCAACGACGGCCTGCTGGAGCACCTAGGCCGGCTCGACTTCCAGCTCAAGGTGCGCGGCTACCGCATCGAGCCGGGCGAGATCGAGGCCGCCTGCACCGGCTGCGCCGGCGTCGGGCAGGCGCTGGTGCTGGCACGCGAAGACCAGCCGGGCGACGTGCGGCTGGTGGCCTATTGCGTGCCGCAGGCCAACGCGACGATCGACGAAGCCGCGCTGCGCGAGCACCTGCGCAGCCGGCTGCCCGACTACATGCAGCCGCAGCATCTGGTGCAGTTGGCTGCGCTGCCACGCCTGCCGAACGGCAAGACCGACCGCGCCGCGCTGCCGGCGCCGATGCCGATGCCGAACGCATTTGCCGGTCGCCCGGCCGGGCATGTTGCGCCGGCCACTGCGCTGCAAGCGCAGGTGCTGGCTGCGATGGAGGCCGTGCTCAAGCTGCCGGGGCTGGGGCTGCACGACGACTTCTTTGCGCTGGGCGGGCACTCGCTGCTGGCGGCGCGGCTCGTGGCCACGCTCAAGCGCGACACCGGTGTGGCGTTGCCGCTGCGCACGCTGTTCGAGGGTGCCAGCGCGGGGCGCCTGGCGGCCGCGATCGACGCCGCCATGCAGGGCGCTGCCACGCCGCCCGACACATTCCAGATCGTGCACGACGCCGCGCTTGAGGAGGCCCCGCTCACCCCGATGCAGGAGCGCGTGCGCTTCATGGACGAGCTGTATCCCGGCACGTCGGCCTACAACACACCGTCGGCACATGCCTTGCACGGGCCGATGGACGTCGCCGCCTTCCGGCGCGCCTTCAATGCCATGGCACAGCGCCAGTCCGCGTTGCGCACGCAGGTGCTTGCGGTCGGCGGCGGGCGCTATCGGCAGCGCGTGGTCGCGCTCGACACCGTGGCGCTGCCGCTGATCGACCTGTCCGGCGACGCTGCGGCGCTGCAGGCGGCCATGGACACTCTGGCGTCGCAACCGATCGACCTGTACGCTGCGCCGCTGTTCCACGCAAGGCTGTACCGGATGGCCGAGGAGGAGCACGTCTTCCTTTTCGTGCCCCACCACATGATCTGGGATGGCTGGTCCTTCGACGTGCTCTACAAAGAGATGGCGGCGCTCTACACCGCAGAGGTGCAAGGCACCGCGCCGCTGCTGGCTCCATTGGCGCTGTCGCATCTCGACTTTGCCCGGTCCTATGTCCAGTGGTTGCAAGGCCCCGCGGCAAAGGCCGAACTCGGCTGGTGGAAACAGCGCTTCGACGCCATCGACGCGCCGCGCGCTCTTCCCACCGATCAGCCGCGCAGGCGCGGCATGGCGAGCACCGGCGCCGCGCAGCCGCTGTCCCTGGACGGCGCGCTGACCGAGCGGCTGCGCCAGCGCGCGCGCGGCCTGGGCGTGACGGTCGGCATGTTCGCGATGGCGGTCTATGCCGCGATGCTCGCCAGCGTGGCCGGCTCGCCAACCGTGGTGCTGGGCGTTCCCGTGCGGGGCCGCGAGGCCGCGGGGCTCGAAGACGTGATGGGCTACTTCAACAACATGCTGCCGCTGCCGCTGGCTGTCGCGCCGGCGCAAACCTTCGACGTCCTCGTGCGCGGTGTGCGCGCGGCCATGGCGCAGGCACTGGCCCACCAGCAGATCTCTTTCGAGGCCATCGCTGCGGAGCCCGAGGTCGCGGCCAAGGCGTCGGCATCGGGCGTGTACCAGGCGTCGTACTCCTTCCAGGACGTTCGCGAACGCAGCACCGGCTGGGGCCCGCTGCGCCACCAGCGCATGAAGCTGTTCCAGAACGGTGTGACCGAGGAACTCGGCCTCTGGCTGGCAGAGCTTCCCGCCGGCATCGTCGGCGCCATCACCTACGACACGCAGGTCTTCAGCAGCGCCACCGCCCGGGCGTTGCATGACTGGTATGTGGAACTGCTGGAGCGCGCCATCGCCAACGACGCGCCCTTGCTTGCCGACATGGTGCGGCCGGGGCAGTCGGCAGCGGCGGTGCACCTGCTGACGCTGGCCGACGCGCGCGAAGCGACGGACATGGGGGACATGGCGGACATGGCGGACGCGGCGGACGCGGCCCCCATCGTCGGCGCGGCGGCACCGCGCGCCGGCCCCGCCGTCGCCGGGCCGGTGACGCTGAGTCCGGAGCAGGCGGCATTGGCCGCCCTGTGGGCGCGGCTTCTCAACATCGACGTCGCGCTGATCCGCCCCAGCGACAACTTTTTCGACCTCGGCGGCGACTCGATCCTCGCGATGCGTGCGATCGAGGCCGCCGCCCAGCAGTTGGGCGTGCGTGTCGATGGCCGGCGCTACATCTACGAGACGCTGGCCCAGGTGGCTGCAGCCATTGACGTCAACGGCCACGAGCCGGCGCGGCAGACCAGCGCGACCGCACCGCAAAGCCTCATGGGCCGCCTGCGTGCGGCCGTGGGCCGCAGGGCCCGCCTCTGATGCCGGCGCCCATCACGGAACTCGACACGCAGCGCTGCGGTTGGCCGGATTGCCGCGTCTGGTGCCTGGACCTGGACGCGCTGCCCGTGGCCGACAGCGACTGCGCTGGCTTCAGCGCCTTCGAGCAAGAGCGCGTCGCGCGTTTGCGCCGCCCGGTGGACGCACGGCGCTACCGCGCTGCGCACTGGGGCCTGCGGCTGGTGCTTGCCCCGCTGATGCGGCTGCAGCCGGCCGCCTTGCAACTGGCCCGGGACGCGCACGGCAAACCGAGGCTTGCCCACAGCGGTGCACCTGCCTTCAGCCTCTCGCACAGCGACGGCGTGGCCGTGGTGGCCGTGGGCGGGCCTGCGGCAGTGGGGGTGGATGTCGAGCGCAGCCGGGTGCTGCCCGAGCTTGCCGAACTCGCGCGCGCGCACCTTGCACCAACGGAGTGGGCGGCGTGGCGTGCGCTCGATCCGAGCGCGCAGTCCGACGCCTTCCTGGTCGCATGGACCCGCAAGGAAGCGGCATTGAAGGCGCTGGGCAGCGGGTTGCACGTCGCGCCCGGCACGGTCGATGTCGGTCCCGACTCCGAGACGGTGCGCTGGCGTGCGCCGGCTGCCTGGGGCAATGCAAGCGTGGACGTGATGCCCAGCCTGCGCCTGGGCAGCCTGCGACTGGCGTTTGCCATGCAGCGCGGCGCCGCATGGCGATGACGCCGCTGCACTTCGGGTCGCCGCAGCGGCGGCTGTTCGGGCTGCTGCACCGCGCCGAGCCCGCACCGGCCAGGCGTGGCGCGGTGCTGCTGGCCATGCCGTTCGGGCATGAGGCGGTGCGCACCCACCGGCTGCACCGCGTGCTGGCCGACCGCCTGGCGCGCACAGGGCACGATGTCCTGCGCTTCGACTGGTATGGCACCGGCGATGCCGATGGCGACGACGCCGATGTCAGCCTCGGCGGCTGGCGGGACGACCTCCTCGCGGCGCACGCGACGCTGGCGCGGCACACCGGCGCGGCTGCGGTCTGCTGGCTGGCTTCGCGCCTGGGTGCTGCGGCCGCGCTTCAGTTGGTATGCCGAGGCCTGCTGCCGCCGCAAGTCCGCCTGCGGCTGTGGGACCCGGTGCTGGACGGCAGCGCCTACCTGGAGGCGCTGCGGCGCAAGCATGTCCAGGCGCTGGAAGCGAGCTTCAGTCTGCCGTCACGCCGCTGGGCGCAGCACCTGGCCGACCCGATTGCCTACACCGGTGAAGCCATCGGCTTCGCCATTGCGCCGCGCTTGCGGCAGGAGGTTCTGGCAGTGGCAGCCGCCGGCCTGGTGTTGCCCCGCGACGCCGACGTCGCGCTGGTCTGCAGCCCGGGTTCGGCCGATGCCATCGGCTGGGCGCGGCGCCAGCAGGTGCCGCCACCGCTGGCGCTGCTGGAACGTGACTTCGACTGGACGTCCGACGATTCGCTGAACACGGCGCTCGTCCCAGGCGACGCGCTCCTGCAACTGCTCACCGCCATCGATGGCCCAGCACGCTGAACGGGCGCTGTGCTTCGGCGCCGGCCAGCGCTTGCTCGGCCTTCTCAACCACCGCCCGGACGACGGGCCGGTGGCCTGCCTGATGTTGAACGTGGGCGTCACCGTGCGCAGTGGCCCACGGCGCCTGAACGTCAAGATGGCGCGCGCGCTGGCGGCCATCTCGGTCACGTCGATGCGTTTCGATCTGTCCGGCATCGGCGACAGCGCACCGGCCGACGCCAACGACGCCTACCAGGCGCAGGCAGTGGCCGATCTGCGCGCGGCCATGGACGCCGTGCAGGCGGCCACCGGCGCCCACCGCTTCGTGTTGCTGGGCATCTGTTCCGGTGCCGTGCACGCCTACCGTGCCGCGGCGGCCGACCAACGCGTCGCTGGCCTGATGATGTTCGACGGCTATGCCTTTCCCAACTGGGCCAGCCGTCTGCTGCACGATTGGCGCCGCCTGTGCACCACGCCGCCATCAGCGCTGGCCGGCAAGGCGGCCAACCGGATGCGCCGGTTTATCGGCATGCCGGTCAAGGAGGCGCCGGTAAGCATCTTCTACGCCAGCCGCGACGCCAGCTCGCCGGACCGCAAAGCCTTCGCTGCCGCGATGGATGCGCTGGCTGCACGCGGCGCGTCGATGCTCGTGGTGTATTCGGGCAGTCTGCTGGCATTGCACAACCACCGCGGCCAGTTCCGGCGGGTGTTCCGCGGGCACCCGTTTCTGGCCCGCACGCAAGACCACTACCTGCCGCACATCGACCACATCCCCACCACCCAGGCAGCCCAGGCGGAGTTTCTTGCGCTGGTGACGGCCTGGGTGAAGCAGACGGCCGTCACTTGTATTCGATGATGCCGGCGCGTGCGCCTTGCAGTCTCGACAACAGGTACTTGAGCACGCCGCTGGCTTCAGCGAACTTGCCCACCACCAGGAAGGCGGCGCGCAGCAAGGCCTGCCTTCTGGGCAAAGGACACAGTGCATACAGGCGCAGCATCTGCAGCGGGTACAGAGCGGCCAGGCCGACCGCACCGCGGGCAGACCAGGGCAGCAGCAGCAGCGCGACGGCGGGCAACGCCAGTCCCCAGAAGCAGGCGCTGCGCGTCTCTCGCACCCAGTGGCGCTCCGGGGCGGCGCCATGCATCCGTGCGCCCTCGGCATAGGCAAAGCCGGTGCGCACGCCGCGCCGCCACCACTGGTGGAAGTGCATGATGTTTGCATCATGCAAGGTCATCGGGGCGTCGAGCTGCCAGATCTTCCCGCCGCAGCGCAGCAGCCGGATGCAGAGCTCGGGCTCTTCGCCGGCAATCAGCGCCGGGTTGTAGCCGCCCACCTGCTGCATGGCAGCAGCCCGCACCACCACGTCGCCGCCAAAACTGCGCGTCTCCCCGACCGACCAGTGCCAGTCCAGATCGCAAAGGCGGTTGTAGATCGAGCGTTCCGGGAAGCGCTCGCGCCGCCGCCCGCTGACGGCGACCACATCCGGCCGGCCATCGAGAAAGGCCAGCGCGGTGCTGATCCAGGTGGCGTCCACGGCGCAGTCGCCATCGACGAAAAACAGGAACTCCAGCGCCGGGTGCCGCTCAAGCAGATGCCGGTAGCCTTCGTTTCGCGCGCGCGCGGCGGTGAAGGGCGCGCTCGTTTCCAGTTGCACCACGTCGGCACCGAGAGACAGCGCGAGCGCAACCGAGCCATCGGTGGAGCCGGAATCGACGTAGGTCAGAGGCGCCTGCCCGCGGTCCAGCGACATCAGGCAGTGGCGCAGCCGCTCGCCCTCGTTGCGGCCGATGGCGATGGCGCCGTAACGCGGCCTGGGGACGCCGTTCATGCAAGCCCTGCTGCCGTCCGCCGGCGTGCCTTGACGACGGCCGGCACGCCGACAGCGATGCAACCATCCGGCACGTCGCACAGCACCACGGCGTTGGCGCCGATCAAGACATCGTTGCCGATCCGGATGCGGCCCAGGAGCTTGGCGCCTGCACCGATGTCCACGTTGTTGCCGATCTGCGGCGCCACCGGGTCATCGATGCGGGCCAGGCCGACGACGACACCGGTACGGATGCGGCAGTCGTCACCGAAGCTGGCGTAGCCGCTGATCACGATGCCGCCGGCATGGTCGATGATGAAGTTGCGGCCGACGCTCACTTCGCAGGGCAGCTCGATCCCGGTGAGGATCTGCACCGCCGTGTAGCTCACGCGGTAGGGATAGGACAGCAGCTTGCGCGCGAGGCGGCTGCGCCGAGGACCATGACACCAGCGACCGAAGCGGTACACGCACATCGCCCACAAGCCCGGTGTGCCCCAGCGCCGGCCGTGGGCGCGGTAGTCGGCTCGCACGCCGTCGAACACGGTCAGCGCGTGGGTGCTGCGCCGGCGCGCGTGCGCAAGAGCAAGCTGCAAAGCTGGCTGGCGCTCGCCCAGTGCGCTTTCAGGCCTTCGAGCTTGCGGTGTTTGAGCAGCCGCTTGGCCGCCAGCACTGCGTCTGTCGCGAGCAACAGCGCCGCCGCGAGGAGCACCCCCGCCAGCCCGCCGTGCTTGCGGAAATACAGCAGGCTGCTTTCGGTCTGCAATGCAAGGAGTTGCCGCCCGCCGCCGAGTGCGCCGTCCGATTCGGCGGCACCGCCGCCGACATGCACCACCTGGGTGTCGAGCAGGCACTGCACGCGCCAGCCGGCCCGGCTCACGCTCCGGCAATGGTCCACCTCCTCGAAGTAGAGGAAGTAGCGCGGGTCGAACGGGCCCACGCGGTCGATCACCTCGCGCCGCAGCAGGTAGTAGCAGCCGACCACCCAGTCGCAGTCCATCACCGGCCCGGGCCGGCGCGGCGGAGCGGGTGGGCCCGGGAACAGGCCGGTCTGCAACTTGAAGTTCTTCCACGGCGTCGGGAAGCTGCGCCCTGCCTGAAGTTCGCGCCCGGATTCATCGACCGAGCGCACACCGAGCGCGCCACATTCCGGGTGCTCGCGCAAATGCGCCAGGCTCTTGTGCAAGGTGTCGCCGCAGAGGTAGGCGTCGGCATTGAGCAGCAGCAAATACTTCCCCGTGCTGTGGGCCAGTCCCTGGTTGGCGGCGCGGCCGAAGCCCACGTTGCTGCCATTGGCGATGCACATCGCATCGGGGAAGCGGCTGCCCACCAAGGCGGCAGATCCATCGCGAGAGGCGTTGTCCACGATCACGAGCTGGACGGCCAGGCTCTGCGACGCAAGGCGCAGATTGCCGATGCAGCGGTCCAGCAGATGCGCGGTGTTGTAGTTGACGATGATGACGCTGACATCGACCGCGTCACCAGCAGGCACGAACCGCTGGGCCGTCCCGGGCGGTGCTGGCGTGGGCGCGGCAGGCATGGGCCCGATGCCTTGGCTCATCGCGGTTCCGGAGGCGTCTCGGTGCTCATGTCCGTCGGCGTTAGCAAGAAGTGCACCGGGTAACCGGATGCAAGCACCGGCATGGCACTTGCGAGCCCGCGCGCAACAAGAGCCGCCTTGGAGGTTGACGTGCACCCCCTCTCGATGACCGCGCTCGATGCCGCTGGCCTCGGCGCGGACGCACCGGCGCACATCCTTCCGGAGCCCGACTTTTCAACCGGACGCATCGGGCGCCTGCGGCACGATTGCCATCTGCACCCGTTGATGCAACTGCCCGCACTGCAAGCACTGGCCACCGAACTGCACGCGCGCGGCGGCTGCCGCTTTCTCGATCCCGCCGCAACACAGTCCTCTGCCTTCGTTCACCAGGATCACAGCCACCATGGCCTTGCCATCGACGAAGTGTTCGGCCGCATCGACCAGCCCGGCGCCTGGGTGGCGCTCTACAACATCGAAACCGTTCCCCGGTACCGCAGGTTTTTGGAGCAGGCGATGGCCAGCGTGCGCGAGCGGGTCGAGCGCGAGCAGCCGGCCATCTCCAAGGTCACCGGGTTCATCTTCATTTCTGCACCGCCGTCGGTCACTCCATTCCACATCGACCGCGAGAACAACTTCTGGCTTCAGATCCGCGGCCGCAAGACGCTTGCCGTCTGGGACCATGACGATGCCAGCGGCGTGCCACGGTCCGCGGTCGAGCAGTTCATCGTGTTCGGAGACCTCGGCGGTGTGCGCCTGACGGATGCGCTTCGCTCCCGCGCGAAGGAGCGCGACCACGGCCCCGGCGAGGGCACCTACTTTCCGTCCACCACGCCCCACATGACGCGCAGCGGGACCGAATGGGTCAGCCCCGGTGACGGCGTGGCCATCTCCATCGGCATCAACTTCTACACGCGACAGACGCGTCGCCATGCGCTGGTGCACCAGTTCAACCGTTTGGTGCGCCGTGCCGGCGTGTCGCCCCTGCCGCCCGGCATCTCGCCATGGCGCGACGCGCTGAAATGGCCGCTCGGCCGTGCGGTGGTGCGGCTGCTCCAGTGGTGGCACAGCGGCTACCGCGTGCCGCCCGGCGGACTTTGAAGCGCCTGTGTCACGAATGCAGCAACCTCGTCGTCGCTGATGGCCGGCAGCGGCGCGCCGAAGCGCAGGCGCAGCAGTTCCACCAGCGACTGCGCCCACATCGCATTCCAGGCCAGGCCGGCATGGCCGTCCGACAACACGGCGTTGTGCGGGTCGTCGCCCTGGCTCAGCGTCACCTGCGTGCCCGATGACAGCGTGACCGGGCGGTAGGCAGGCGCACCGTCCGGCCCTCGGCCACCCCAGCGCCGCGCGAACCAGGCGCGGTCATCGAAAAAGGCGATGCGCGAATCGGCCTGCGCCATCGCACGCAAGGCGTCGTCGAAGCGGTCGATGCCGGCCTGGATGTTGTTCATCTCGCGCGCCGAGCGCCAACGGTCGAGGTAGGGCGGCCAGTCGGCGTTGTTCAGCAGCCCGACGAGCACGAAGCGCGTTTGCGGGTGGCCCTGCTGCAGCAGCGCCACGGCGTTGCGGATGTGCAGCACGCAGCCATCTGCCAGAGCGCGGACCGCAGGGTCTGACGGATCGACGGACATCGCGTCCAGCGTGTCGCGCCAGCCCAGACCGTTGATGCCGATGCGCACCACCACGACGCCGCGCTGCCAGCGCGCAGGCTCGGAGTCCATCAGCGCGCGCAGCCGCGGGGCCTGGCGGAACACCCCTTCGTGCAGGTCTGCGCAGCGCGCGCCGGCAAACGCGAAATTGTTGCGATGGTCCGCCTTGCGCGGCGCCCGCGCGGGCAGGCCGGCCAGGTCGAGCAGGCGGGCCAGTGTCTTGCGCGTGCCCCAGACGCCCCAGGGGCCGGGATCCAGCGCCGTGCCGCGCAGCCTTGCCAGGATTTCCGTCCACTGGAAGGTGTGGGCAGCAAAGTCACCGCCGCGGCCGGCCGGCGTCCAGAGGGTGTCGTGGAAGGCCTGGCTGTCGGAGTCGCCGAGTACGGCGATGGGCCAGGTTTGTGGGTCGGCGATGGACACGGGCGCTGCCAGCATGCAGAGGGCCAGCAGCAAGGCGTGGCGCAAGCCGGCGCGCTCAGACCCGATCAAAGCAGAAGCCGCTGTAGTCCCGGATGTCGTGCCCTTCGGAGAAAGGAATCTGCATTCCCTTGCCGGGGTTGAGCCAACTGTCGCGCAGCGTGTAGCCGGCTGCGGCCATCTCGGCCAGAAAGCTGCCTCGTGCCTGGACGCGGTACGGGCAATAGGCGCTGCCGATGCTGTTGAGCGTGAAGAACGACAGCGTCTCGTGGATCGGCGTGGTGTTGACGACGATCCGCCGCGGCGGCCTGTCGAGCTGGCCGATCATCTCGCCCAGCGACTGCGGCAGATACTGCAGCGTGCCCGACGCATACAGCAGTTCGCAGCCACTGGCGTCGGCAAACCGGTCGCTGAAGCGCAGTGCGGCCGTGCCGGGATCGTCGGGCCTGCACAGTGCCTGGCCCCGCCGCACGACCTGCGGCACATCGATCACCAGCCACCGTGCGCCGGCCGGCAGGGGCTTCAGCGATTGCAGCGCCCTGAATTTGATTCCGACGTTGCCGCCAAGGTCGGCGATGCTGCGCATGCCGTCGTGCAACGACTGCGCCAGCCAGAAGAAGGCCGGGTAGTCGTGCGCCTGCACTTCCACACGGCCGATGTACAAGCCGGTGGACTGCGGGTTGTCGTAGCCCAGCGGCGCCGTGGCGGGCGCATCGCGCTGGGCGCCGTCGAAGCTGGCGTAGATGCCCCGGAACATGTGGCCGGCCCGCGCGCTGGCGAAACGCCGCTCGTAGGCCGCGCGGCGCAGGTGTCGCACGCCGGGCATGACCCGAAAGTCTTCGATGCGCCGGTGCACCGTCTCGAACACGCCCATCGCGCTGGCTCCTCACTCAAGCCTGCGATCTAGCGAACGCCATGCCAGCGCCGGACGGCGCCATCTTCAGGCAGCCGTTGTTCGTCCATACAAACGGCTGAACTCCGCCAGCCGCTGCGCATGCCACGGCTGCACCTGGCTCCATTGGAATCGCCACTGCCACCAGCCCGACGGCTGGCCGGGGTAGTTCATCCGGTGTTCGGTGGGCAGGCAGAGGATGTCCTGCATCGGGTGCACCGCGGTGTCGGCCACGCTGGCGCAGGCGGCGCGGATCAGTGTCCAGGGCATGTCGTGGCCGTCGGTGCCCAGGTAGCCGCGGGCGAAGTGGCGTTCGTGGTCGGTGGCGCTGGCCCACCAGCCGGCCGCGGTGTCGTTGTCGTGGGTGCCGGTATAGACGACGGTGTCCGGCTCGTGGTTGTGCGGCAGGAAGCGGTCGCTGGCGTCGCCCTGGAAGGCGAACTGCAGGATGCGCATGCCGGGGAACATGAACTGCTTGCGCAGCGCATCGACATCGGGCGTGATGACGCCCAGGTCTTCCGCGATGATGGGCACCGGCCCCAGCGCCTTGGCGATGGCCTTGAACAGCGGTGCGCCCGGGCCAGGCAGCCACCGGCCGTGGATGGCGGTGGGCTCGCTGGCCGGGATTTCCCAGTAGCCGGCAAAGCCGCGGAAGTGGTCGATGCGCACGATGTCCACCAGCTCGAAGATGCGCCGCACGCGCTCCACCCACCAGGCATAGCCGTCCTTGGCATGCTCGGCCCAGCGGTACAGCGGGTTGCCCCAGCGTTGCCCGGTGGCGGCAAAGAAGTCGGGCGGCACGCCGGCCACCACGGTCGGCCGGCCGGCGGCGTCAAGTTCGAACAGCGCCGGGTTGGCCCAGACCTCGGCACTCTGGTGGGCGATGAAGATCGGCGCGTCGCCGACGATCTGCACGCCGCGTTCGTTGGCGTAGGCCTTCAGGGCCAGCCATTGCCTGAAGAAGCACCACTGGCTGAACTTCCAGAAGTGCACGCGCTCCGCATGCGTCTGGCGCGCCGCGGCCAGCGCTGCTGCGTCGCGCGCGGCCAGGCCCGGCTCCCAGTCGCACCAGTCGCGCCAGCAGTTGTGTTCGGCCAGCGCCATGAACAGGGCGTAGTCGTCGAGCCAGGCTTGCCGTGCGCAGAAGGCGCCGAAGGCGGCGCGCTGCTGCTCGTTGGCGCTGGCCGCGAAGGCGATTGCTGCCTTCGCCAGCCGCTCCATCCGGAACGGCACCACCGCGGCGAAATGCATCTCGCCGGGCGACATGCCGTGCACCGGCAGCAGGTCGGCAGCGTCCAGCCAGCCTTGCTGCTGCAGCTCGGCCAGGCTCACCAGCAGCACGTTGCCGGCGAAGGCAGAGCTGCTCATGTAGGGCGAGTTGCCGGGGCCGATGCCGCCCAGCGGCAGGATCTGCCACAGGCTCTGGCCGCCGGCGCACAACCAGTCGATGAAGTGGCGTGCGTCGCCGCCCAGGTCGCCCGAGCCATGCGGGCCGGGCAGCGACGTGGGGTGCAGCAGCACGCCGCTGGCACGGGGGAATCTCATGCTCTGTCCTTCGCGTCGCTCAGCAGCACCAGGCTGCGGGCGCGCAGCAGGAATTCTGCCGCGCCGTTGCGTTGCCAGGCGCTGCGGCCGTCTGCCTCGCCGGTGTCGAGTTCGGCGCGCCAGTCGCCGGGCGGCAGACGGAAGGGCACATCTTCGTCACGCGCGTTGACCAGAAGCAGCAGCTGCATCGCGGCCTTGCCAGGCACGCCGATCAGCGCGCCCAGGATGCGGGAGCTGCGGTTGTTCCAGTCTTCCGCGCTCAGCGGCTCGCCATTGCGGCGCAGCCAGCTCAGGTCATGCCTGCCGCGGGCATCGGCCAGCCCGTTGTACCAGCGGTTGCCCAGCGGCAGCCAGCGCTTGCGCAGCGCAATCACATAGGCGGTGAAGTCGATGAGCTGGTGGTCGGCTTCGGCCCAGGCGATCCAGGTGATGGCGTTGTCCTGGCAGTAGGGGTTGTTGTTGCCCTGCTGGCTGTGGCCGAGTTCGTCGCCTGCGGCCAGCATCGGCGTGCCCTGCGCCAGCAACTGGGTGGCCAGCAGCGCGCGTTGCAGCCGCGCGCGCAGCGCCCGCACTTCCGGGTCGCTGGTGGGGCCTTCCCAGCCGCAGTTCCAGCTCAGGTTGTGGCCATGCCCGTCGCGGTTACCTTCGAGGTTGGCCTCGTTGTGGCGCATGTCGTAGCTCACCAGGTCGGCCAGCGTGAAGCCGTCGTGCGAGACCACGTAGTTGACCGATTCGGCAGGCGCGCGCCGGCGCGGCTGGAAGCGGTCTGACGAGCCTGCGAGCCGCAGCGCGAACTCGCCGCGCGCGCAGTCGCCGCCCAGCCAGAAGGCCCGCGTGGTGTCGCGGAAGGCGTCGTTCCACTCCAGCCAGCCGTTCGGGAAGTTGCCGAGCTGGTAGCCGCCGGGGCCGATGTCCCAGGGCTCGGCGATCAGCTTCACGCCGGCCAGCACCGGGTCTTGCGCGAGCGCGGTGAAGAACGGGGCGTCGCGCTCGAAGCCGGCGCTGCTGCGGCCCAGCACCGGCGCCAGGTCGAAGCGGAAGCCATCGACGTGCATCTCCTGCACCCAGTAGCGCAGCGAGTCCATCACCATCTGAAGCACCCGCGGGTGGCGCAGGTCGAGCGCGTTGCCTGTGCCGGTGATGTTGTCGTCGGCATAGCGTTGCTCGGGCAGCAGCCGGTACCAGCTCAGGTTGTCCAGGCCGCGCCAGCAGATGCTGGGGCCGCGGCTGTCGGTCTCGGCGGTGTGGTTATAGACCACGTCGAGAATGACCTCGATGCCGGCCGCGTGCAGCCGCTGCACCATGCGGCGGAACTCGTCGCGCGGCCGTGCGCTGGCGGCGTAGCGCGGCTCGGGGCAGAAGAAGCCCAGCGTGTTGTAGCCCCAGTGGTTGACGAGGCCATGCTCCACCAGCCGCTGCTCGCTCAGGTGCTGGTGCACCGGCAGCAGGCTGACGGCGGTGATGCCCAAGCGTTGCAGATGCCCGATCGCCGCGTCCGAGCCCAGGCCGGCGTAGGTGCCGCGCAGGGCTTCGGGCACGCCGGGCAGGGTCTTGGTGAAGCTGCGCACGTGCAGTTCGTACAGCACGGTGTCGGCCAGCGGCTTGCGCAGCAGCTTGTCGCCCTGCCAGTCGAAGCTGTCGTGCACCACGCGGGCCTTCAGCGCCATGCGGCCGTTGTCGCGCATGTCCATGTGCTGCGGGTGCGCGCGGTCGGCCGCGAAGTGCGGGTCGGCCCAGTCGAAGCGGCCCGCGATCTCGCGCGCCCAGGGGTCCAGCAGCAGCTTGTTGGGATTGAAGCGGTGGCCGCGTTCCGGCCGCCACGGGCCCCAGGCGCGCAGCCCGTACAAGAGGCCCGGTGCGGCATCGGGCAGGTAGCCATGCCAGATGTCGCCGCTCTGCGCCGAAAAGGCCAGCCGCGCCGTCTGCTCTTGGCCCGCAGCGTCGAAGAGGCACAACTCCAGCGCGGTGGCATGCGCCGAGAAGACGGCGAAGTTGACGCCGCTGCCGTCCCAGTGCGCCCCCAGCGGCCAGGCATGGCCCGGCTGCAACACCGGCGTCACGCCGGCCAGGCCGCTGCTCAGGCGGTCCATTCGAAGAACACGGTGGCCAGCGGCGGCATCGTGATGACGATGGACTGCGGGCGGCCGTGGCTGGGTACGGCCTCGCTGCTGGCGGCGCCCAGCGGCGTGCCGACGTTGCTGCCGCCGTAGTAGCCGGAGTCGGTGTTCAAGCGCTCGCGCCAGGTGCCTGCCGCGGGCACGCCCAGGCGCAGCCCGTGGTGCACGGCAGGCGCAAAGTTGCACACCACCAGCATGCGTTCACCGTTGCGCCCGGTGCGCACGAAGCTCAGCAGGTTGCGCGCGGCGTCCTGGTGATCGACCCACTCGAAGCCATCGCCGCTGAAGTCGCGCGTGTACAGCGCCGGCGCGCCGCGGTAGAGGTGGTTGAGGTCGCGCACCAGTTGCTGCACGCCGGCATGGGCGCCGTCTTGCAGCAGATGCCAGTCCAGGCTGCGGTCGTGGTTCCACTCGCGCTCCTGCGCGAACTCGCAGCCCATGAAGAGAAGCTTCTTGCCGGGGTGGCCGAACATGAAGCCGTAGTAGGCGCGCAGGTTGGCGAAGCGCTGCCAGCGGTCGCCCGGCATCTTGCGCAGCATCGAGCCCTTGCCGTGCACCACTTCGTCGTGCGAGAGCGGCAGCACGAAGTTCTCGGTGAACGCATAGACGAGGCCGAAGGTCATCTCGCCGTGGTGGTGGCTGCGGTGGATGGGGTCGCGCGCCATGTAGGCCAGCGTGTCGTGCATCCAGCCCATGTTCCACTTGTAGTGGAAGCCCAGGCCGCCGCTGTAGGTGGGGCGCGACACGCCGGGGAAGGCGGTCGATTCCTCGGCCAGCGTCACCGCCTGCGGGCGCTCGCCGCCCACCACTTCATTGGTGCGCTTCAGCAGCGCGATGGCTTCCAGGTTCTCGCGCCCGCCATGCACGTTGGGCAGCCACTCGCCGGGCTTGCGGCTGTAGTCGCGGTAGAGCATGGACGCCACGGCATCCACGCGCAGGCCATCGACATCGAAGCGCTCCAGCCAGTACAGCGCGCTGCCGACCAGGAAGTTGCGCACCTCCGTGCGGCCGAAGTTGTAGATCAGCGTGTTCCAGTCGGTGTGGAAGCCTTCGCGCCGGTCAGCGTATTCGTAGAGGTGGGTGCCGTCGAACAGCGCCAGGCCATGTGCGTCGGTTGGAAAGTGCGCAGGCACCCAGTCGAGCAGCACGCCGATGCCGGCTGCGTGCGCCCGGTCCACGAGGCGGCGAAAGCCGGCGGCCGAGCCGCCATCGGCCACGTCTGCCGGTGCCGCGAAGCGCGAGGTCGGCGCATACAGGCCCAGCGTCTGGTAGCCCCAGGAGCCGTCGAACGGGTGCTCGCTGACGGGCATCAGCTCCAGGTGGGTGAAGCCCATCTGCTGGGCATAAGGCACCAGTTGTTCTGCCAGCTCGTCCCAGTTGAGCCAGCGGTCGGCCTCTTCTGGCTTGCGCCGCCAACTGCCCAGGTGCACCTCGTAGATGCTCATCGGCGCGTCCAGCGCATTGGCCTGCTGGCGCTCGGGCGAGGGTGGCGCCACAGGCGGCATCGGCGCCACCACGCTGGCGGTGGCCGGCCGCAGCTCGCTCTGGCGCGCCAACGGGTCGGCTTTCTGCGGCAGCAGTTCGCCGGCCGGGCCGAGCAGCTCGAACTTGTAGCGCGCACCAGCTTGCACGCCAGGCAGGAACAGCTCCCAGACGCCGCACTCGCGGCGCAGCCGCATCGGGTGGCGGCGGCCGTCCCAGAGATTGAAGTCGCCCACCACGCTGGCGCGCGTGGCGTTGGGCGCCCACACCGCGAAGCCGGTGCCGGCCACGCCGCCGATCTCGCGCGGTGTCGCACCCAGAATCTCGTAAGGCCGCAGGTGCGAGCCCTCGCCCAGCAGCCAGGCGTCCATCTCGCCGAGCACCTGGCCGAAGCGGTAGGGGTCGTCGATGAGCGAGTTGCTGCCGTCGGCCCACTGCACGTCGAGCTTGTAAGGCCCGGAGCGGGCCACCTGGCGCTCGAACACGCCGTCCGGATGCCGGCACACCAGTTGGCCCAGCGAACGGCCGCCGCCTGCGACGGCCCGCACTCGCTGCGCCCCCGGCAGGAAGACGCAAATCCACCACGCGCGCCGCGCATCGCGGTGCTGGCCCAGCACGCCGAACGGGTCTGGGTGGCGGCCGCTGCGCAGCAGCTCGACGTCGGCCTCTTGCAGCATCAGCGCAGGGGTTCGATGTTCCACACCTCGCGCGCATAGGCGCCGATGGTGCGGTCGGAAGAGAACGGGCCCATGCCGGCCACGTTGAGGATGGCCGTCGCAGCCCAGGCCTGGCGGTCACGGTACAGCGCATCGACGCGGGCTTGCGCGGCCAGGTAGCTGTCGAAGTCGGCCAGCAGCAGATAGTGGTCGCCGCCCCAGAGCAAGGCGTTGACGAGGTCGCGGTAGCGCGCCGGCTCGTCGGGCGAGAACAGGCCGCCCGCGACGGCGTCCAGCACCGCTTTCAGGCGCAGGTTTTGCTCATAGATGCGCAGCGGCTGGTAGCCGGCCGCGCGCTGCGCCGCCACTTCGGCAGTGGACAGGCCGAAGATGAAGATGTTCTCGTCGCCAACCGCCTGGCGGATCTCGATGTTGGCGCCGTCGTCGGTGCCGATGGTCAGCGCGCCGTTGAGTGCCAGCTTCATGTTGCCGGTGCCGGATGCCTCGGTGCCGGCGGTGGAGATCTGCTCCGACAAGTCGGCGCCGGGCATGATGATTTCGGCCACCGAAACGCCGTAATTCGGCACGAACACGACCTTGAGCCGGCCCTGCAGCCGGGCATCGGCGTTGATCACGGCGCCCACGTCGTGGATCAGCCGGATGATGGTCTTGGCCATGTGGTAGCTCGATGCTGCCTTGCCGGCAAAGACGATGGTGCGCGGCACCCAGTCTGCCTGGGGGTCGGCCAGCATCGCCTGGTAGCGCGCCACCGCGTGCAGCACGTTGAGCAACTGCCGCTTGTACTCGTGGATGCGCTTGACCTGCACGTCGAACAGGCTGTCGGGATCCACCGCCACGCCGGTGCTGGCGCGGATGTGCCCCGCCAGCCGCAGCTTGTTGGCCCGCTTGACGGCCAGGAAGGCAGCCCGGAAGTCGGCATGGGTGGCCAGTTCCCTCAGGCGCGCGAGCTGGTCCAGCTCGAGCCGCCAGCCGGCGCCGATGCTGCTGTCGATCAGCGCTGCGAGCCCCGGGTTGGCCTGGGCCAGCCAGCGGCGCGGCGTGACGCCGTTGGTCATGTTGATGAAGCGCTCGGGCCAGAGCAGCGCGAAGTCGGCGAAAATGGTCTTCACCAGCAGATCGGAGTGCAGCGCCGAGACGCCGTTCACCTTGTGGCTGCCCACCACCGCCAGGTTGGCCATGCGCACGCGGCGCTCGCCGCTTTCGTCGATGAGCGACAGCCGGCGCAGGAAGCCGTCGTCGCCCGGCTTCACCCGCGCAGCAGCGGCCAGGAAATCGGCATTGATGTGGAAGATGATGGCCAGGTGGCGCGGCAGCACATGCTGCATCAGCGCCACCGGCCAGGTTTCCAGCGCTTCTGGCATCAGCGTGTGGTTGGTGTAGCTGAAGACCTTCTGCGTGGTGGCCCAGGCGTCGGCCCAGGGCTGGCCTTGCTCGTCCACCAGCAGCCGCATCAGTTCGGCCACGCCGATGGCGGGATGGGTGTCGTTCAGATGGATGGCCACCTTGTCGGCCAGGTTGGCCAGCGTGCTGTGCTCGGCCAGGTGGCGCGCCAGGATGTCCTGGATCGACGCGCTGGTGAAGAAGTACTCCTGCCGCAGCCGCAGCTCCCGGCCGGCGGGCGTGCTGTCGTTGGGGTACAGCACCCAGGAGATGTTCTCGAACTGGTTCTTGTACTCGGCGGCACGCGCGTAGTCGCCGCTGTTGAAGGCCGTGAGGTCGATCTGCGCCGGCGCCACCGCTTTCCACAGCCGCAGCGTGCTCACGCGCTGGGTGCCGTGGCCGGGGATCACCATGTCGTAGGCCTTGGCGCCCACCTCGCCGGCATGGCGCCAGACGGGCACGCCGCCGGGTTGCTCAGCGTGCTCGACCCAGCCGCCGAAGCGCACCGGATACGCCAGGCCGGTGCGCGGAAACTCCCAGGGCGTGCCGTCTTCGACCCACGGGTCGGGGTGCTCGATCTGCCGGCCGCCGACGATGGACTGCGCGAACATGCCGTATTCGTAGCGGATGCCGTAGCCGAAGGACGGCAGGCCCAGCGTGGCCATCGAGTCCAGAAAGCACGCAGCCAACCGGCCGAGGCCGCCGTTGCCGAGTGCAGCGTCCTTCTCGGCCGCGGCCACGTCTTCCAGTCGTGCGGCATGGCTTTGCGCTGCGGCGCTGGCGCCGTCTTGCTGGCCGAGCGCGGCGAGCGCATTGCCCATCGTGCGGCCGATCAGGAATTCCATCGACAGGTAATAGACGCGCCGGGCACGGCTGTTGCGGTCTGCCGCGTCACCGGCCACCCAGCGACGGGACAATTCCTCTCGTGCGACCTGGGCCACTGCGTGCATCATGTCTGCGTGCGATGCGGTGCCGGGCGCGACCCCCACGGTGGCGAGCAGGTGGTGGTCCACCTGGGCGGCGGGCGAGTCGGCAGACAAGGTGGCAATGGGCATTGCGGTCATGGCAAATGGAGGGAGTGGCAGGCGCAGGTGCCGGAATTGCTGGCATTGCATGCGCCGTGCCGGTGCCGGGCAAGTGTCGGCGTCGGGTGGCGGGCGCGTCAAGAGCCAGACGCGAGGGCGATGTAGTCATGCTACAGCGCCGCTGCCCACCGCATGGCCGGCTCTTCCACGTCAGCGCCAAAAACGGTGCACCCAGAAGCGCTTGCAGCGCGATGCGTATGTTGAGTATGAGGTTCGCGGTTTGCCAGAGCTTCCTGTTCCGGCCGTGTTGGCCCACGCAGCCTTGTAGTTTTGTTGCATCCAGCCGGTCAAATCAAGGAGACAGACATGAAGCCGATCGATGTTGCCCAGAGCCTGGACCTGCCGCGCCGCGCCGTGGCGCTGGTGTTGGCCGGTGGCCGCGGCAGCCGCCTGAAGAACCTGACCGACAGCCGCGCGAAGCCGGCGGTGTACTTCGGCGGCAAGTTCCGCATCGTCGATTTCGCGCTGTCCAACTGCATGAATTCCGGCATCCGCCGCATCGGCGTGATCACCCAATACAAGAGCCACAGCCTGCTGCGCCACCTTCAGCGCGGCTGGGCCTTCCTAAAAAGCGAGATGAACGAGTTCGTCGATCTGCTGCCGGCGCAGCAGCGGGTGGACGAGGAAAGCTGGTACCGCGGCACCGCCGACGCCGTCTATCAGAACCAGGACATCCTGGCCGCCTACCGCGCCGACTACGTGGTGGTGCTGGCCGGCGACCATGTCTATAAACAGAACTACGCGCTGATGCTGGCCGACCATGTGGCGTTGGGCCGCGAGTGCACGGTGGGCTGCATCGAGGTGCCGCGGATGGAGGCTACGGCCTTCGGCGTGATGGCCATCGACGAGCAGCGCAACATCCTCGACTTCGTCGAAAAACCCGCCGACCCGCCGCCGATGCCAGGCAAGCCCGACCGTGCGCTGGCCAGCATGGGGATCTACGTCTTCAACGCGCGCTACCTGTACCGCGAGTTGGAGCGCGACATGGCCGACCCCGAGTCCAGCCACGACTTCGGCAAGGACATCATCCCGAAAATGGTGCGCGCAGGCGTCGCCGTGGCGCACCCGTTCGAGCTGAGCTGCGTCGGCACCAAACCCGGGCTGGAGCCCTACTGGCGCGACGTGGGCACCATCGACGCCTACTGGGACGCCAACATCGACCTTACCGCCACCGACCCGCTTCTCAACCTGTACGACACCAATTGGCCGGTGTGGACCTACCAGCCGCAACTGCCGCCGGCCAAGTTCGTCCACAACCAGGAAGACCGGCGCGGGCTGGCCATCGAGTCGCTGGTGTCGGGCGGCTGCATCGTCTCTGGCGCGGTGTTCCGCTCGGTGCTGTTTTCGCAGGTGAGGGTGCATTCGCACGCAGCGGTCAACTGGGCCGTGCTGCTGCCCGGCGTGCAGGTGGGCCGCCATGCGCGCGTCACCCGCGTGGTGGTGGACCGCGACTGCCTGATTCCCGACGGCATGGTGATCGGCGAAGACCCGGCCGCCGATGCGGCGCGCTTTTATCGCACGGAATCCGGCATCACGCTGGTCACGCGGGACATGCTGCGCGCCGCTGTCCGATGAAGGTGCTGCATGTGGCGGCGGAGGTCTTTCCGCTGGTCAAGACCGGCGGCCTGGCCGATGTGGTGGCTGCCTTGCCGGTGGCGCAGGCGCAGATCGGCGCCGACGTTCGCATGCTGCTGCCCGGGCTGCCCCAGGTGCTGGACGCCGTGCAGGGCGCGCGCACCGTCATCGACATCGGCGCCTGCTTCGGCGCCTTGCGCGTGCGGCTGCTGCTGGCGCGCATGCCGGGCAGCCGGCTGCCGGTGTATGTGGTGGATGCGCCCTATCTTTACCGCCGCGGTGGCGGCCCCTACCAGGACCGCCGCGGCGAGGAGTGGCCCGACAACCTTCAACGCTTTGCGCTGCTCGGCTGGGTGGCCGCGCACCTGGCCGCCGAAGATGCCGATCCGCAGTGGGCGCCCGACATCGTGCACGCGCACGACTGGCATGCGGCGATGGCCTGCGCCTTCATGGCCGAGCACGCTGCCACCCGTGCCGCGTCGGTCTATACCGTCCACAACCTGGCCTTCCAGGGCTTGTTCCCGATGCCCGACTGGGCCTTGCTGGGCCTGGCCACGCGGTTGATGTCGCCGGCCGGGCTGGAATTCCACGGCCAGCTCAGCTTCATGAAAGCCGGCCTGATCTTCGCCGACCGCGTCACCACCGTCAGCCCCAACTACGCGCGCGAGATCGCCACGCACGAGTTCGGCTGCGGGCTGGACGGCGTGATCCGCGGGCGCGCCGGCAGCGTCACCGGCATCCTGAACGGCATCGACCCGGCGCTCTGGGACCCGGCCACCGACCCCGCCATCGCAGCGCGCTACGACGCCGAGCGACCGGCCGGCAAGCAGCTCTGCCGCAGCGCGCTGCAGGCCGAGTTGCAACTGGAGCCGAATGCCGCGGCGCTGCTGCTCACCGTCGTGAGCCGGCTCACGTCGCAGAAGGGCCTGGACCTGGTGCTGGCCGCACTGCCGGCGCTGGTGAAGGCGGGCGTGCAGTTCGCCGTCCAGGGCACCGGCGAGCCGGCGCTGGAAGCCGCTTTCCTGATGGCGCAGCGCGCGCATCCGGGGCGGGTGCATGTGCACATCGGCTACGACGAAGCCCGCGCGCACCGGCTGATCGCAGGCGCCGACGTGATCGCCGTGCCGTCGCGCTTCGAGCCCTGCGGCCTGACGCAGATGTACGGGCTGCGCTACGGCACCCTGCCGGTGGTGCGCCATGTGGGCGGCCTGGCCGACACGGTGGTGGACGCGGCCACGCCGGCCGCAGGCACCGGCTTCGTCTTCGACGCGGCCACGCCGGCCGCTTTCGAGCGCTGCGTGCAGCGCGCCACCGAGGCGCGGCAGGACGCCGCGCTCTGGTCCGGCCTGATGGAGCGGGCGATGGCGCAGCAGTTGTCGTGGCAGGCGCCGGCCAGCGACTATCTGCGGCTGTACAAGCAGGCGGTGGAAGACCGCCGTCAAGTGGCCGAGATGCCTCTGCGCTGAGCGGCGGTCACGCCGGCTGCTGCCGCGCCAGCGCCAGCGGCTGCGTCTGCACCGTCTCCAGCGGCAGGCCGGCTGCGATCCACGCGTCGATGCCGCCGTGCAGCGGCCGCACATGCGAGAAGCCGGCGCGCCGCAGTTGCTGCGCCACCTTCGCGGCCGACACCTCGTTGGGGCAGGCGCAATACACCACCACTTCCACGTCGCGCGGCAGTTCGGGCGCGCTGCCGGCAGCAGCGTTGACGGGCCAGGGCAGGGCGCCGGGAATGCTGCCGTCGCGTGCCCGGCTGCCGGCCGAGCGCACGTCGATGATGGCCGGCGCGCTGCCTTCGTCGATCAAGCGCTGAAGGTCGGCCACCGTGATGCGTGTGCTGCGCAGCGCCCGGATCATCCG
This sequence comes from uncultured Rubrivivax sp., assembly GCA_964244245.1. Lineage (GTDB taxonomy): Bacteria > Pseudomonadota > Gammaproteobacteria > Burkholderiales > Burkholderiaceae_C > Rubrivivax. Next base: position 32,999 of record CAXTHW010000042.1, read on the forward strand.
GTAGCGCTGCCACCACTTGCCGGCGATGAACAGCAGCAGAGCGGTCAGCAGCAGCACCAGGCCGATGCGGCCCAGGCTCTGGAACACCAGCAACACATCGTCGATGGCAGCATGGAACACCACGCCGACGGCGATGCCCACGCCGGCCCAGAGGCTGGCGCCGACCAGATCGAGCGCGATGAAGGCCGGCAGCGGCACGCGCATGCGCCCGCACAGCGCGGTGGCGATGGTGGCAAAGCCGGGGATGAACTTGGCGACCAGCAGCGACCAGACCCCCCAGCGCTCGAACAGCGATTCGGTCTGGCGCACGCAGGAGTCGGGCGAGATCGAGATGCGGCAGATCGTGCGCAGCACCCGGCTGCCATAGCGCTGGCCGGCGGCATACCAGACGAGATCGGCCGCCAGGCAGGCCGACACCGCAGCCGCCAGCAGCCCGGCGGCGGGGTAGCGGCCCTCGACGCTCAAGGCGCCGGTCACCACCAGCACCGGGTACGCGGGCACCGGCAGCCCGAGCTGCTCGACCCAGACGTTGAGGAAGACGACGCCCAGGCCGTACTCGGCCAGCCAGTGCAGGATGGTGTTCAACGCGGCGTGCCGGCAGTCAAGTGGCGCAGGATATCGCCGAAGCCAGGCGGTGGCCGCCAGCAGGGCATTCGATGCCGGCCGCGCCAGCAACTCTGCACTGCCGGAGCGCCTGGCCGGGCCGCGGCCACCCGCCCAAGGGGTTGACCGCGGCGCGGCCGCTGCGCGAGCATGCGGCCATGGATGCGAACAACTCCCCCGACCAGGCGCAGCAAGGGCTGGACGCCTATGTCCGGATGCAGAAACTACTCGAGCTGAAGGCGCAGATGGAACAACTCCACGCCAAGCTGGAGTACGTGCGCCTGATGCTCAAGCTGGGCGCCGCCAGGCGCTGACGCCAGCGCGCGTGGCAGGCCCGGCCCAGCCCGGCCCCGGCACCTCCTTTGCCGGCAATGAACAGGACTTTGTCTCTGATCTTTGCGCGAAAGGACGTGGCATGAAAACCGTGGGCGACACCCTGGACAGCTTCAGCGTGGTTGGCGTCAAGCCGGGCTTCAACCAGCACGAGGAAAACGGGCAATCCGCTTTCGAAACCATCACCGAAAGCAGCTTTCCCGGCAAGTGGAAGGTGATCTATTTCTGGCCGAAGGACTTCACCTTCGTCTGCCCCACCGAGATCGTCGGCTTCGACAAGCTGGCGCAGCAGTTCGAGGAGCGTGACGCGGTGCTGCTGGGCGGCTCGGTGGACAACGAGTTCAGCAAGCTGGGCTGGCGCCGCGAGCATCCAGACCTGCGCAGCCTGCACCACTACAGCTTCGGCGATTCACGCGGCAGCCTGGTGGACCAGCTCGGTGTGCGCGACAAGACCGAAGGCGTTGCACTGCGTGCCACCTTCATCGTGGACCCGGACAACACGATCCAGCATGTCAGCGTGAACAACCTCAACGTCGGCCGCAGCCCGGAGGAGGTGCTGCGCATCCTCGACGGGCTGCAGACCGACGAGCTGTGCCCCTGCAACCGCGGCGTCGGCGGCCAGACGCTGTGAGTGCTGCGACATCGGCACCGCCGGGCACCCCGCCCAGCACGGTGGACCCGGCCGACGCGCAAGGCCTGGCGTACTGGGCGCAGCACTTCGGCGTGAACAGCGACCAGTTGCGCGAATCGGTGCAGGCTGTTGGCGGCGACCCGCAGGCGGTGCGCGAGCATCTGCTCAACCAGGGCGGCAGCGCGGGCGCCTCCTGACAAGCGACAGGCGCCACACCGAAAGACTGTCTTGAGCGACGCCGCCGACGCGGGCGCCACGCACCGCCCGGGCAGCGCCCCGCGGCTGCGGCAATGGGACAGCAGCCTGGCCCTGTTGCGCGACCCCTATTGCTTCATCGGCCGCCACTGCCTGGCCTTGGGCAGCGACGTCTTCGAGACGCGGCTGCTGATGCAGCGCACGCTGTGCATCAGCGGCCCGCGCGCGGCCGAGCTGTTCTACGACGACCAGCGCTTGCAGCGGGCCGGCGCTGCACCCGAGCCGCTGCGCGCCACGCTCTTTGGCGAAGGCGGTGTGCAAGGGCTGGACGATGCCGCGCACCGCCACCGCAAGGCACTCTTTCTGGCGATCACCGCGCCCGAGCGCCGCGCGCGGCTGCTGCAATGCGCGCGCCAGGAATGGGTGCGCGCCATCAGCGCCTGGCGGCTCAGCGGCCCGATGCCGCTGTACCGCGCCATCCAGCCGGTGCTGACGCGCGCCGCGTGCGACTGGGCGGGCGTGCCGCTGGCCGAAAGCGACCTGGCGCTGCGCAGCGGCCAGTTGGCCGCCTTGTTCGACGGCGCGGCGGCGGGCCCGCTGCGCCATGCCCGCGCCCGGCTGGCGCGCCGCGATGCCGAGGCCTGGCTGGCCGAACTGGTGCGCGCGGCCCATGCCGGCGAGGTGAAGCTGCCGGCCGGCGCGGCAGCGCAAGCCTTGGCATCGCACCGCGACACCGCCGGCAAGCTGCTGCCTCCGCGGGTGGCCGCCGTCGAATTGCTGAACCTGCTGCGGCCCATCGTCGCGGTGTCGCTCTACATCAGCTTCGTGGCGCATGCGCTGCACCTGCACCCGGCGTGGAAGCGCAGTTTGGGCGAAGGTGCCGCCACGCGCGAGGCGCTGCATTTCGTGCAGGAGGTGCGCCGCCAGTACCCGTTCTTCCCGATGGTGGTGGCCCGTGTGCGCTCGGCCTTCGACTGGCAGGGCGCGGCCTTCGAGCCGGGCCGCCGCGTGCTGCTCGATCTCTATGGCACCAACCATGATCCGCGCGTCTGGGACGAGCCGCATGCCTTCCGCCCGGAACGCTGGCGCGACCGGGCCGCGGAGCGCTGGCGCGAGCAGTCGCACGACCGCTGGCGTTTCGTGCCGCAAGGCGGCGGCGACGCGGCCACGCAGCACCGCTGCCCGGGCGAAGACGTGACCCTGCAACTGATGTTGCTGTCGATCGAGATGCTGCTGCGGCGCATGCGCTACCAGGTGCCCCCACAGAACTTCGACATCCTGATGCACCGTGCGCCGGCGGTACCGGCAGACGGCTTCCTCATCGACGCGGTACGGCCGCTGTCCTGAGGCGCTGCACCAGCCAAAGCCAGCAGAGCCGCCCCGGCCCGCCACTGCAAAGCTTTCTGCAAGCTTGGGCGGCGCGCCGTCAAAGCATGGGCGGCAGTCGCACAGCAGGCGGGTGCGCCAGCTCGAAACGCTCTTGGCAGCCGATGCAGCGCGCAGCGGCGGGTTGCGCCAGCAGGCGGGGCAGCGGGATGGCTTCGCCACAATCCACGCACTTGCCGTAGCTGCCGTCGTCGATGCGCTGCAAGGCGGCGCTGATCTCGCGCAATTCGGCCGCGTCGCGCCCGGTTTCGGCGTCGCGCACCGCTTCGCGGATGCGCTGCTCGCCGAGTTCGCCGCTGTCTTCGACCTGGTTGTGCGGGTTGCGGCTGGGCGCGTCGTCGCGCTCTTGCTGCACCGCGATCAACTCGTCCTGCAGGACGGCCTGCCCGTCGAGCAGGCGCAGGCGCAAGCTGTCACGCTGGGCGGAATCGAGAGACGGTGTGGGCATGGCGCAAGGCGGTGGGCAGTGCGCCGCAAGGGCAAACGGCAGGCCTTGCGTGGCTGGCTTCGGCAGCCTGGCGGAACGGGCGGGATTCGAACCCGCGGAGGGCTGTTAACCCTCACATGCTTTCCAGGCATGCGACTTAAACCGCTCATCCACCGTTCCGCAGCGGCGGCGAGTTTAGCCGACGCTCAAGTGGCGGTTGCCACGGCGTTCTTGCGCAGCCACTCCAGCAGCACGTATTCCAGCGCCTTGGCATGCGTGCTTTCCAGCACCGCTGGTGGCGCGCAGCCGGCTTCGTAGGCTTCGCGCCAGCGCAGCGCGCAGACGCACCAGCGGTCCCCGGGCTTCAGTCCGTTGAAGCGCTGCGCCGGGCGCGGCGTGATGAGGTCGTTGCCGCGCTCCATCTGGAAGTTGAGAAAGGCCACGCTCATGCGGGCGCAGACCACGTGGCTGCCGGCGTCCTGCGCGTCGGTGTGGCAGCAGCCGTCGCGCTTCCAGCCGGTCAGCGGGTCGTAGGAGCAGGGCAGCAGCGGCGTGCCCAGCACGTTCAGTGCGCCAGTCATTTGCCCGGCGCGACGCTGCGGTTGATCAACGCCATCGAGGTGCCGATCAGCCCGGCCACCTCGCTCATGTTGCCCGGGACGATCATCGTGTTGTTGGTTTTGGCCAACTGGGCAAACGCATCCACGGCCTTCTCGGCCACCTTCAGTTGCACGGCCTGGTCGCCGCCCGGTTGCTGGATGGCCGCGGCGATCTTGCGGATGGCCTCGGCGGTGGCTTCGGCCACCGCGGTGATGGCCGCCGCCTCACCCAGCGCCTTGTTGATCTCGGCCTGCTTCTCGCCTTCGGAGCGCGCGATGAAGGCCTCGCGCTGGCCGGTGGCGATGTTGATCTGCTCCTGCCGCCGGCCTTCGCTGGCCGCGATCAGCGCGCGCTTCTCGCGCTCTGCGGTGATCTGTGCCTGCATGCTGCGCAAGATTTCTGCGGGCGGCGTGAGGTCTTTGATCTCGTAGCGCAGCACCTTGACGCCCCAGTTCAGCGCCGCTTCGTCGAGCGCGGCCACCACGCTGGCGTTGATGATGTCGCGCTCCTCGAAGGTCTTGTCGAGTTCCATCTTGCCGATCACGCTGCGCAGCGTGGTCTGTGCAAGCTGCGTGATGGCGACGATGTAGTTGCTGGCGCCGTAGCTGGCGCGCATGGCGTCGGTCACCTGGAAGTACAGGATGCCGTCCACCGTGAGCTGGGTGTTGTCGCGCGTGATGCAGACCTGGCTGGGCACGTCCAGCGGCACTTCCTTCAGCGAATGCTTGTAGGCGATGCGGTCGATGAAGGGGAAGACGAAACTCAGCCCCGGCGTCAGCGTGCGGTCGTACTTGCCCAGGCGCTCCAGCACCCAGGCGTGCTGCTGCGGCACGATCTTGACCGACTGTGCAATGAAGATGACGGCAATGACGAGAATGACGAGAGCGAGTTCCATGCAGTGCCTGCGGTTTCGAAACTAGTTGCGGGGCGCGACGGAGAGCCGGCTGCCTTCGACCGCGACGATGATGTGCTCGCCCGGCAGCGGCGCCGCGCTGCCGGCGTAGCGCACCGACCAGGCTGCGCCGCGGTAGTGCACGCGGGCCTGGCCGTCGGGGCCCCAGGCATCGACGTGCACGGTCTCGCCGATGTCCAGATTGACGTCGCGGTTCGACGCTGCCGGCGCGCTGCCGGGCGCGCGCTGGCGGCGCAGGTGCCAGGCCCCCGTGGCGCCCAGGCCCAGCAGCGCGGCCAGCACGGTCTGCGCCGCTGCCGGTGCGCCAAGATGCGCTGCAACGGCGCCGGCGGCGCAGCCCAGCGACAGCATCAGCAGATAGAAGGTGCCGGTGCCCAGCTCGACCGCCACCAGGGCGCCCGCAGCCAGCCACCAGAGCATCGGTGCGTTCATCGTCATGGCGCAGTGTAGCCACACCACCCGCGCCGCCTGCCGCCCCTACACTGCGCGCTCTTTCGCCCACGCCCACCGGCTGCGACCGGCACCCTTGCCATGCTGCGTTTCCACTTTCCCATCGTCATCATCGACGAAGACTTCCGTTCCGAGAACACCTCCGGCTTCGGCATCCGCGCGCTGGCGCAAGCCATCGAAAAAGAGGGCTTCGAGGTGCTGGGCGCCACCAGCTACGGCGACCTGAGCCAGTTCGCGCAGCAGCAGAGCCGGGCCGGCGCCTTCATCCTGTCCATCGACGACAACGAGTTCACGCCAGGCCCGGAGCTGGACCCCGCGGTGCTGAACCTGCGCAAGTTCATCGAGGAGATCCGCTTCAAGAACGCCGAGATCCCGATCTACATCTACGGCGAGACACGCACCAGCCAGCACATCCCGAACGACGTGCTGCGCGAGCTGCACGGCTTCATCCACATGTTCGAGGACACGCCGGAGTTCGT
>CAXTHW010000043.1:0-38289 GCA_964244245.1 uncultured Rubrivivax sp.
GCCGACATTCGAGCCTGAAAGCCGCGAATCGGGCGAACAGTACGCTGCTCAATTACGGAGCGTCACGGATCCAGGTGTTTGGTTTGCTCCCACCGGGTAAGCAGTTTCGTTGTTGCCCAAGACTGGCCGGGCGGTCCTCGTGGATTGTGCGGCCGCTACGTCCAAGTATCCTGCAGCTTGAAGCAACGCTTCGAGCGTAACCCCAACCTCATCGCACCAACGAGCGAGTAGTTCAATATCAAGCTGGAGTTCTCGGCGTTCGTAGCGCGAGATGCTTGACTGATCCAAGCCAAGCTTGGCGCCGAGCTCCTGCTGGTTGATTCCTGCGGATTTACGCTGCTCTACAAGTCTTTGTACGAGTTGAACGTACTTTTCTCTCGACGTTGCCTTCATCGGCCCTCGCTTTCTTCGGGGCAGCTTGATGGCAAGCTAGTTGTATGCGAAATTTACATATGTATCTTCAGCATGGATGCCCACCCTTGGCGAGGTTTGGCACTCGTTAAGGAAGCCGCTGGGGACGGCCCGGTGCGGCCTAGCGCTGGAGCTAACCATCTGCAGCACGCCGCAGCCACCGTGGTCACCATGGACCTGCCGTGGAACCCTGCCAGGCTGAGCGGCGCGTCGGCGACGCGCACCGCAGGGGCAGCGGCATGGCGTGCGTGATCCCGTTGGTTCCGCACTGAACCCGCCGCGCCGGCATCCACCGTTCGTACGATGGCCGCCCTGGCGTTGTCGGAGCGTCGGCTTGACACCGTCGAACAGCAGATTACCCTTCACGCGTTTGACCCCCGTTTCGGAATCCGCAGTCCACACAGAGCAGGGAGTCTCGTATGTCGATTCATCGCCGCATCTTTCGGGCGCCAGCTGTTCACGAGCTTGAGGTGACGGGTGCAATGCTTTGCAGGCGCCTGCCGTCGGTTGCCCGTTCACTTGTCGGCCTGGCGTTTGCTGCGGGCTGTTGCGGCGCTGAGGCAGTCGGAGCATATGCCGGTGCCTTTAATGGCCCGGCCGGGGTTTTCGGTTCAGAAGATTCAGGATTGCTCTTCGCGACGGCATTGACGCAATCGGGCAACGGACACCAGGGCATGTTTGCGCAAGCGACAGCAGAAGCTGGTGGCCTCCATGTCATCGCGTCCGGGTACAACGACACGGGTAGCTTGCAATTTGCCACCGCCGTTGCCAGCTTCACCGTTGAGTTCACGTTGTCTCATCCAGACGGCGTCAATGAAGCAGTGATCGTCTGGGTGCTGCAATTGCATGGCATTTGCGCCGCCACATCCGGTGCAACGAATGGCAGACCCAACGCGACGTGCTACTCCCAGGTTTCTCTCAATGCCGGTACCCCCTGGGAGATGACGCTGGATCACGAAGGCGAGACCTTCGTGTCCGCCACGGTCAGCATCGTGAATGGATTCGGCAACGCGAACGGCTTCCCGATCTCACCCTTCATTCAGGTGGGCGGGTACGCGACAAACGGGTCCTTTGCCGCCGACTTTCAAAACACTGCACTCATCTACGCCTATTCCACCACGCCAGGCGTTTCATTGCTGACCGCAAGCGGGCACGACTATTCGCTGCCGGTTCCGGAGCCTGCCACCTGGGCGCTGTTTTTCAGCGCGCTGGCCACGGCCTTGCTCCGGCCGACATTGTTGTGCAAGCATCGGCGCGGTTGACTCCATCCCAAGCGCCACCGATGGGCGTGCTGCATGGCCGGCGCAATGGAAGGTGATGTGACCGGCTCCAACCGTCGCAGTCACGCCCGGCGGGCCGCGCATGCCTACGGACAATCACGCTTGGGGCGTTAGCTCGCCGCCAGCGGGCCGTGGCCGCGCGCTTGCAGCAACTGCTGGCGCCGCGTCTCGCCCTGGCGCTCGAGCATCCAGCCGGGGTATTCGGCCGGCAGCCGGCTCACCGCGTCCAGCGCCTGCAGCTCGTCTGCGCTCAGCACCACGTCGGTCGCAGCCAGGTTGTCGCTCAGCTGCTCTGGCCGCCTGGCGCCGATGATCACGCTGGTCACCTGCGGCTGGTGCAGCAGCCAGCCCAGCGCGATCTGCGCCACCGAGACGCCGCGCGCCTGCGCCAGCGGCCGCATCGCGTCGATGCAGTCGTCGGCGCGCGCGCGCTGCACCGGCGGAAAGTCGAAACTGCTGCGCCGGCTGCCTTCTTCGGCCTGCTGCTGGCCCGCCTGGCGGCCGAACTTGCCGCTGAGCAGCCCGCCGGCCAGCGGGCTCCAGACCATCAGGCCGACGCCTTCGCTGGCGAGCATCGGAACCAACTCGCGCTCCAGGTCGCGCCCGGCCAGCGTGTAGTAGGCCTGCAAGGACTCGAAGCGCGCCAGCCCCAGCCGCTCGGCGATGCCCAGCGCCTTGACGATCTGCCATGCCGCCCAGTTGGAAACGCCCACGTAGCGCACATGGCCGTGGCGCACCAGTTGGTCGAGCGCGCGCACGGTTTCCTCGATCGGCGTGGCGGGGTCGAAGCCGTGGATCTGGTACAGGTCGATGTGGTCGAGCTGAAGCCGCTTCAGGCTGGCCTTCACGCCGTCGAGGATGCGGCTGCGCGTGGCGCCGCGGTTGTTCGGGCCGGGCGCCACGTCGCCGAAGACCTTGGTCGCGACCACCACGTTCTCGCGCGCCACTTTCAGGTTCTTCAGCGCCTGGCCGGTGATCTGCTCCGACATGCCGCCCGCATAGACGTCGGCGGTGTCGATGAAGTTGACGCCTGCGTCCAGCGCCTGGCCGATCAGGCGCTCCGCGTCAGTCTGCCCAAGCGTGCCGATCTGCCCCCAGATGCCGCCGCTGCCGCCGAAAGTCATGGTGCCCAGGCACAGCTCCGAGACGAACAGCCCCGTCCGGCCCAGCGTTTTGTAGCGCATTGCAATCTCCTGATGCGGTGGCCGGCACGGGCACGCGCCGTGCCTGACGCATGATGGCGCAACACACGCTGTCCCTGGATGACCTGCATGGAGTTTGCCTATCCCCGCCCGCAACTGCGGCGTGCCCACTGGACCGCGTTGAACGGGCCATGGCGCTTTCTCTTCGACGACGACAGGCGCCACCGTGCGCCCGACGACATCGACGACTGGCCGCTGCAGATCGAGGTGCCCTTCGCGCCCGAGGCGGCGGCCAGCGGCATCGGCGACACCGGCTTCCACCCCGTTTGCTGGTACCAGCGCGACTTCGACTGCCTGCCCGGTGCCGACCGCGTGATGCTGCGTTTCGGCGCGGCAGACTACGCGGCCCGCGTCTGGGTCAACGGCGAGCTGGCCATGACGCATGAAGGCGGCCACACGCCCTTCGGCGCCGACATCACCGAGATGCTGCGCGCAGACGGCCGCCAGACCGTGACCGTGCGCGTCGAGGACGACCCGCAGGACCTGGCCAAGCCGCGTGGCAAGCAGGACTGGCAGCGCGAGCCGCATGCCATCTGGTACCCACGCACCAGCGGGCTGTGGCAGACGGTGTGGTTCGAGCGCGTGGCGCGCAGCCACATCGACCGCCTGCGCTGGACGCCGCAGGTGGACAACTTCGCGATCAGCTTCGAGGCCCGCGTGGGCGGTGTGGACGCCCATCTGGCGCAGGACCTGGCGGTCGATCTCACGCTGCGGCTGGGCGACAAGCTGCTGGCGCAGGACCGCTACCGCGTGGTGGACGGCGAGGTGGACCGCGTGATCATCCTGTCCGACCCCGGCATCGACGACTTCCGCAACGAACTGCTCTGGAGCCCCGAGCGGCCCACGCTGCTGGACGCCACCATCCGCCTGTGGCGCGGCAGCGAGTTGATCGACCAGGTGGAGTCGTACACCGCATTGCGCTCGGTGCACATCCTGCGTGACCGCTTCATGCTCAACGGCAGGCCCTACATGCTGCGCCTGGTGCTGGACCAGGGCTACTGGCCCGAGACGCTGATGACTGCGCCGGGTGACGCGGGCCTGAAGCGCGACGTCGAACTGGCCAAGGCGATGGGCTTCAACGGCGTGCGCAAGCACCAGAAGATCGAAGACCCGCGCTACCTCTACTGGGCCGACAGGCTGGGCCTGCTGGTGTGGGAAGAAATGCCCTCGGCCTACCGCTTCACGCGCACCGCCATCCGGCGCACCGTGCGCGAGTGGACGGAGGCCATCGAGCGTGACTACAGCCACCCTTGCGTGATCGTCTGGGTGCCGTTCAATGAAAGCTGGGGCGTGCCCGAACTGACGGCGGTGGGCAAACAGCGCCACGCGGTGGAGGCGCTGTACCACCTGACCAAGACGCTGGACGCCACGCGCCCGGTGATCGGCAACGACGGCTGGGAAAGCAGCGCCACCGACATCATCGGCATCCACGACTACGACGCCAACTGCGAGCACATCCGCCAGCGCTACGGCGCCGAGATCAAGCCGGAGCAGCTCTTCGACCGGCGCCGCCCGGGCGGTCGCATCCTCACGCTGGACGGCTACCCGCACCGCGGCCAGCCCATCATGCTGACCGAGTTCGGCGGCATCGCCTACGTGAAGACGCCGCAGAAGGGCGTGGACCACACCTGGGGCTACACCGCCGCCGAAGGCGAGGCCGAGTTCGGCACGATGTACGCAGAGCTGATGCAGACGGTGATCCACACCGCGTTGTTCTCCGGCTTTTGCTACACCCAGTTCGCCGACACGTTTCAAGAGGCCAACGGGCTGCTGAGCGCAGACCGCACGCCCAAGCTGCCGCTGGAGGACATCGCACGCGCCACGCGCTTGTCGCGCACCCACATTGCTGGGGGCGTGTAGGATCGTATATATTCGATATATAACTCTGGGAGCTGACGATGCCAGGTTCCACTGCCGCCGGTGATCGCGCCACCGTGTCGCAATCACTGCTGCTGAAGTTCAGAAGCAAGAACACGCGCACCGGCGTCACGCGCGACACTGTCAAGGCGCTGGCCGCCCAACTGGATGTGACCGAGACGCAGGTCGTGCACCTTGCGCTGTCGAAACTGGCCGAAGAAGCGTTGCCCGCGTATGCGCCGGACGACGGGCCGCTGACTGCCAGCCAGCTTGCCGCCGTCCGCAAGGCTGCCAAAGCGGCCCTGCCACGGGGCAAGGTGCTGGACGAACAGTCGCTGTTCTGATGGCCGGCGCATGGGCGCCGTGGCGCAAGCCCTGCGCGCCTGGAGACATCGTCTGGTGCCACTTCCCGCAATGGCCTGATGCCGGCCCGGGGCCAAAGCCGCGGCCGGCGCTGGTGTGCGCCACCTTGTTGCAAGACGATGGGCTGGTGGCCAGCGTCGCCTACGGAACCTCGCAGCGGGTCGGGCGGCTGCTCGCTGGCGAGTTCGCCATCGTCAAGGCGCTCCATCCCGCTGCGTTCGAACTGGCCGGCCTGAGCTTCGATACCAAGTTCGACTTCAACGCCATCGTCGCTCTGCCCTGGACGGAGCAGTTCTTCAAGCCACCGCCGCGCACTTTGCATGGCCTGACACCGACGCTCGGGGCGCTGCATCCTTCGCTGATGCGCGCGGCCAAGGCTGCCCATGAGGCTGCACAAAGGCGCTGAGAAACCAGCAAAGGCGAGAGCCGAAGCGCGCCATGCGATCATTGCCCGGACCGGCGCGAACCCGGTCGCAAACCGCCGAGGTCAAGCTGTGAAAACCATCGACGAAATGCTGAGCCTGCATCTGCTCACGCCCGCGCAACATGCCGAGATCGGCGCCTGGGTCGCCCGCGAGCGCACGCCCGAGGCCATCATGCGGATGCCGCCGCCGCTGTGGCGGGCACTCGAGCTGGCCAGCCTGCTGATGAACTTCGACGCCGACGTGACCCAGGCGCCGTGCCTGGATGGCGTCTGATCTGCGTCTGATCCGCTACAGCCGCTTGTAGAAAAAGGTGGTGGCGCAGTAGGGCCCGTCGGGCATCAACGCGTAGTCGGGCACCGAGCCCACGCGCTGCCAGCCGGCGCGCGCATAGAGGCGCTCTGCATCGCCGCCAGTCACCGTGTCCAGCACCAGCAGGCTCTTGCCTTCGGCGCGCGCCTCGCCGTCCAGTGCGGCCATCAACTGCGCCGCCACGCCCTGGCGGCGCGCGCTGCGGTGCACCAGCATCTTGGCCACGTCGGCGCGGTGCGGCTGGTTCTCGGGCAGCGCCAAGATGAGTTGCACGGTGCCGACGGTTTGGCCCGCTGCGTCGTCGGCCACCAGCAGCACGCGCTCGCCGCGCGCCACGCCGTCGGCCACCGCGTGCCAGAAGCCCAGCGCCTTGCTGCGCGACAGTGGCTGCATGAAGCTCACCGAGGCGCCGCCTTCCACGCAGTCCATCAGCACGTCGGCCAGTGCGTCGGCCCGCTGCGCCGCCTGTTCTGCGCTCACTCGGCGGACGGTGACGGCATTGGCGGCGGCTGCGGTCATAGCGCCGCATTCTACGAATGCACCGGGCGCAGTGGCGTGCTTGCTACCGACAGCCGTGAGGCCGCCGGGCGCCCGGCGCCGGGCACCAGCCCGTCGAAGTTCAGGCCGACGACTCTTGGCGCTCGCTCCAGCCGGTGCGTTCGGCGGGGCCTTGCAGGGCCATCACTTCCTCGACCTTGCTGCGCTCGGCCTCCGACCCGCCCTGCACCTTCAGCACCGCGCCGCCGCGGCGCAGCACCTGGGTGAAGGCGCTGCCGTCGTGCTGCACGCCGCCCCAGTCGAAGATGCCCTGGAACAGCGCGGCCATGTTGCCGACCAGGCCGCCGGTGACGAGTTCGTCGGCCTGGGCCAGCGCACCCTCGTTCGGCCCGTTGCCGGCGGCGTGCCACTCGACCGCGTCGTGCGACAGGCCGCGCGCAACCAGCGCGTCCAGCGCCTGGCGGGCGGCCTGGCGGTCATGGAAGGCGAAGAGGGCGTTGGGCATGGCGGCCATCCGCTTCAGGTGGCTGGTGTGGATTTGTCGCGGCGCCGCTTGCTGCGCCCGGCGGCAGGCGCCGGCTCCGGGTGCGCGGCTTCGGCGCTGTCCGCAGGCCCGGCGGCCAGCGCGGGCGGCATGCTCGGTGCAAGCTGCCAATCGACGTCGTCGCGGCCGGTGCTGAGCGCCTTCTCGGCGTGCATCGCCGCGCTCGGCGAAATCGGGTCGCTGGCCGGGAAGGTCTGGTCGAGCGACTCGTCCAGCAGTTCCTGGTAGGTGGGCAGCTTCTCTTCGGGCGCGTTGTCGCCCTCGATGCGCTTGCGTTCACGCGCTCTGGCGGCCGGGTCTTTCAAGGGCATGGCGGCGATCCTTCGTTGCGTGTCCGCACGGCAAACCGCGGGCCCAGCCCGGCGCTGGCGTCTGGCCGGCTGGCGTCTGGCGTCTGGCAGCCAGGGCCGCATGCAGCGTTGCAGCGGGCAAGCCTTGCCGCAAGCCTTTCCCGCGTGCACCGGCGCGGCGCGAGGCGCGGCGCCGCGCGCGCCGCATGGCCGAAGGCGGCCACGGGCATGGCGCTTGCCGTCGGCGCTGATCGGCTCGCTGTTTCGGCGGGCTGTTTCACGCCGCACTCCAGATGCCCAACACTTCCAACGTGCTGACCTTCGTGATGGCCGGCGGCACCGGCTCCCGGCTGCAGCCGCTCACGGCCACGCGCTGCAAGCCGTCCCTGCCCTTCGGCCGCCGCCATCTCGTCGTCGATTTCGTGCTCGGCAACCTGCTCAATTCCGGGCTGGACGGCATTCAGTTGCTGGTGCAGTACCGGCCGCAAAGCCTGGTGCAGCATGTGCGCCGCCAGACCTTTCTGCCGTGGGCGCAGCGTGGCCGCGTGGCGGTGCTGCCGCCGCCTGCGCACAGCGGGCCCGAGGGCTACCGCGGCACCGCGCACGCCGTCCACCAGAACCTGCACCGCGTGCACGCACTGCGGCCCGACCTGGTGGTGGTGTTCGGCGCCGACCACATCTACCGCATGGACGTGCAGCAGATGATCGACTTCCATCTGGCACAGCGCGCCGATGCCACCGTGGCCACGCTGCCGGTGCCGCTGGCGCAGGCGCGCGGCTTCGGCATCGTGGCGGTGGACGCGCAGCAGCGCGCACGCGGCTTCGTGGAGAAGCCGGCGCAACCGGCTGCGATGCCGGGGCGCCCGGGCCACGCGCTGGCGTCGATGGGCAACTATGTCTTCAGCGCCGAGGTGCTGGCCGACGCGCTGGCCCGCTGCGACGCACGCGGCGAAACCGACTTCGGCCACCATGTGCTGCCCCGCCTGCTGAGAAGCCACCGCGTGATGGCCTACGACTTCTCGACCAACCAGGTGCCCGGCGTGGCGCCGCACGAAGAGCGCGGCTACTGGCGCGACGTGGGCACCGTCGATGCGTACTTCGACGCCCACATGGACACGTTGGGCCCGCGCCCGCGCTTCGACCTGGGCAACCTGGCCTGGCCAGCCGGCGCGCCTGCCACCGCAGCACAGGGCGAAGACCTGTTGCCGGCCGAAGTGGTGGGCGGCGAGCTGCACGCCTCCAGCCTGGGCAGCGGCGCCAGCGTGGACCATGCGGTGCTGCGCCGCACGGTGGCCGGTGCCGGCGCGCAGGTGCAGCGCGGCGCGGTGCTCGACGGCTGCATCCTGATGGCGGGCAGCGTGGTGGGTGCTGGCGCCCGGCTGTCGCGCGTGATCGTCGATGAAGACAACGTGGTGCCGGCCGGCGAGGTGATCGGCCACGATGCCGAGAACGACAGGCGCCGCTTCCCCGTCAGCCCGCAAGGCGTCGTGGTGGTGCCGCGCGGGTACTTCGCGGCGCCGGCACGGCGGGGGCCGGCTGGCGTGGCCGGCGTGGCTGGCCCGACCGGCGCGATGGCAGTGGAGCGTGAGCCCGGGCGCGGCTTGTCCGTCCACGGCTGACGCGGATGGCCAAGCCGCGCACCGGCCGCCCTTATCCGCTGGGTGCCACCTGGGACGGCCGCGGCGTGAACTTCGCCATCCACAGCAGCGCCGCCGACAGCGTCACGCTGTGCCTCTTCGACGCAGCGGGCGCCGAGCGCCGCTTGCCGCTGGCACAGCAGCGCGGCCACGTCTGGTACGGCTACGTGAGCGACGCTGCGCCCGGCCAGCTTTACGGCTACCGCGTGGCAGGGCCTTATGCGCCCGGCGAAGGCAAGCGCTGCAACCCGCACAAGCTGCTGCTGGACCCGTATGCGCGCGCCATCGTCGGGCACCCGGCATGGGGCGCGGCGCACTATGGCTACGTGCTCGGCGACGCGGCAGAAGACTTCTCCTGCAGCCTGGCCGACGACCCCGCCGCGTGCGCCAAGAGCCAGGTCGTCGATGACGGCTTCGACTGGGGCGACAGCGCGCCGCCGCGCACGCCGTGGCAGAACACCGTGTTCTACGAAGTGCATGTCAAGGGCTTCACGCAGACCCACCCCGACGTGCCCGAGGCGCTGCGCGGCACCTATGCCGGCCTGGCCGCGCCTGCTGCGCTGGCGCACCTGAAACGGCTGGGCATCACCGCGGTGGAACTGCTGCCGGTGCACGCCTTCGTCGATGACCATCGGCTGGCCGACCTGGGTCTGTGCAACTACTGGGGCTACAACAGCATCGGCTTCTTTGCGCCCGAGGCGCGCTACGCGGCAGACCAGTCGCCCGGCGGGCCGCTGCGCGAGTTCAAGCAGATGGTCAAGACGCTGCACGAGGCCGGCATCGAGGTCATTCTCGACGTCGTCTATAACCACACCGCCGAGGGCAACCACCTCGGGCCGACGCTCAGCTTCAAGGGCATCGACCACGCCACCTACTACCGGCTGAGCGCAGAAGACCGCCGTTACTGCGTCGATTACACCGGCACCGGCAACACGCTCGACAGCAGCCACCCGGTGGTGCTGCGGCTCATCATGGACAGCCTGCGCTACTGGGTGCGCGAGATGCACGTCGATGGCTTCCGCTTCGACCTGGCCAGCACCCTCGGCCGCGGCGCCGAGGCCTTCGACCCGCATGGCGCCTTCTTCGCCGCCATCGCGCAAGACCCGGTGCTGGCCGACGTGAAACTGATCGCCGAGCCCTGGGACCTGGGGCCCGGCGGCTACCGTGTCGGCGGCTTCCCCCACGGCTGGGCCGAATGGAACGGCATCTACCGCGACACCGTGCGCAGCTTCTGGTGCCAGCGCGAAGGCCATCTCACCCAACTGGCGCAGCGGCTGTGCGGCTCGGCCGACCTGTACGAGCACAGCCGCCGCCAGCCCACCGACAGCGTCAACCTCGTCACCGTGCACGACGGCTTCACGCTGCAAGACCTGGTCAGCTACAACGGCAAGCACAACGAGGCCAACGGCGAGAACAACAACGACGGCGAAAACCACAACCGCGGCTGGAACTGCGGCTTCGAAGGCCCGACCGACGACGCGCTGGTGCTGGCGCAGCGCGAGCGCCTGAAGCGCAACCTGCTGGCCACGCTGCTGCTGTCGCAAGGCACGCCGCTGCTGCTGGGCGGCGACGAGATGGGCCGCAGCCAGCGCGGCAACAACAACGGCTATTGCCAGGACAACGCGCTGAGCTGGTTCGACTGGACGCCCACCCCCGCCGGCCAGCGCCTGCTGGCCTTCACCGAGCGGCTGCTGGCCTTGCGGCGTGCGCTGCCGGCCTTGCGCCGCAGCCGCTTCTTCACCGGCCAGCCGGGCAGCGACGGCGTCAAAGACCTGCTCTGGCTGCAACCCGACGGCAACGAGATGACAGAAGAGCGCTGGCAGGACGCCGCACTCGCCGCGGTGGCGCAACTGGTGCGCGGCTGGGATGCGCCCGACGGCGGCGCCGATGCCGACAGCGGCGCCTCCGCGCTGTTGCTCATCAACGCCGGCGACGTGCCGGTGTGGTTCACCCTGCCCGACCTGCGCGGCGCGCAATGGACGCCGCAGATCGACACCTGCACCTTGAGCGGCCTGCCGGCCAGCGACGCCGCCGTGCAAGGCCAACACGCCGTCAGCGGGCGCGCGATGGTGTTGCTCACCCAGCCGGCATGATGCGCTGCGCGCACGCCATGCGCTTCGGCGCCAGCCTCCAGGACGGCGGCGCCCTGTTCCGCCTGTGGGCGCCGGCTGCGCGCCGGGTGGAGCTGCTGCTGGAGTGCAGCAGCGGGCCATTGGCACTGCCGGCCGACCCGCTGGCCGGCGGCTGGCACGCCGTGCAGCATGCCGGCGTGGCAGCCGGGCAGCGCTACCGCTGGCGCATCGACGGCGCCCTGGTGGTGCCCGACCCGGCATCCCGGCGCAACCCGGACGGGCCGCAGGGCGCGTCGCAGGTCATCGACCCGCTGGCCTTTGCCTGGGACGACGGCTGGGCCGGCCGGCCGTGGCACGAAGCCGTGTTCTATCAACTGCACGTCGGCACCTTCACCGCCGAGGGCAGCTTCGACGCCGCCGCCCGCCGGCTGCCGGCGCTGGCGGCGCTGGGCATCACCGCCGTGCAGTTGATGCCGCTGGCCGACTTTCCGGGCGGCTTCGGCTGGGGCTACGACGGCGTGCTGCCCTTCGCCCCGTACCACGGCTACGGCTGCCCGGACGCGCTGAAGCACTTCGTGCAGGCTGCGCACCGGCTCGGGCTGATGGTGTTCGGCGACGTCGTCTATAACCACTTCGGGCCCGAAGGCAACCACCTGCATGCCTATGCCCCGGGCTTCTTCTCGCAGCGCCACCACACGGCCTGGGGCGCCGGGCTGAACTTCGACGGCGAAGACGCCGCCACCGTGCGCGAGTTCTTCATCGCCAACGCCTTGTACTGGCTGCAGGAATACCGCTTCGACGGGCTGCGCCTGGATGCTGCGCATGCGATGCTGGACGACGGCCCCGAGCACATGCTGCATGCCTTGTCCGCGGCGGTGCGCAGCGCCTGCGCAGGCCGCCATGTGCACCTGGTGCTGGAGAACGACAGCAACGACGAGACGCGGCTCTGCGCACAGGGCAGCCCCGGCGCGCCCGGCCGCTACGACGGCCAATGGAACGGCGACGTGCACCACACGCTGCATGTGCTGCTCACCGGCGAGCACGACGGCTACTACGCGGAGTACGGCGCGCCGGTGGCGCAACTGGGCCGCTGCCTGACGCAGGGCTTCGCGCGCCAGGGCGGCCCGCACAACGCCGAGGGCGCGGCACCGCGGCGCGATGCCGACCGCAGTGCGCCGCTGGGCGCGATGGTCAACTTCCTGCAAAACCACGACCAGATCGGCAACCGCGCCTTCGGCGAGCGCCTCTGCACGCTGGCCGACCCGGCGGCGCTGCGGCTGGCGGCGGCCATCGTGCTGCTGGCACCATCACCGCCGTTGCTGTTCATGGGCGAGGAGAACGGCACCGCCACACCGTTCCCCTTCCAATACTTCGCCGACTGGCAGGGCGCGCTGGCCGACGCGGTGCGCAGCGGCCGCCGGCAGGAGTTCGCCCACTTTCCACGTTATGCAGAGGCCGCCGCCGCAGGCCGCCTGCCCGACCCCTGCAGCCGCGCCACCTTCGACCGCTGCAAGCTCGACGACAGCGCGCAGCGCGGCCTGGACGTGCAGGCAGTGCAGGCAGCGCAGGCAGCACAGGCCTGGCGCAGCTTCTACACGGAGTTGCTGCATCTGCGCGCCACCGCCTTGTGGCCTCTGCTGCCCACGCTGGCTGCCAGCGGCCACACCGCGCGGGACAACGGCACGCTGCTGGAGGTGGTGTGGCACTTCGGTGCCGACGCGCCGGCCCGGCGCCGGCTTCAGATGCAGGCCAACCTGGGGCCTGCCGCGGTGCATGCGCCACCCAGCCCTGGCGCCAGGCCGCTGTTTGCGCTGGGCGACGCCGATGCGGGCCGGCTCGGCCCCTGGTCGGCACGCTGGGCATGGCTGGCGGAATGAGCGGCGAGGCGCAAGGGGCACCACGGCCTGCGGCGCCGGTTCTTCCAGCGCTGGACAGCGCCAGCATCCCGCGCGCCACCTACCGTGTGCAGTTCAACGCAGGCTTCCGCTTCGCCGATGCGCAAGCCGTCGTGCCCTATCTCGCGGCGCTGGGCATCAGCCACCTGTACGCCTCGCCCATCCTGAAGGCGCGGCCCGGCAGCACCCATGGCTACGACGCCATCGACCCCGACGCGCTCAACCCCGAGATCGGCGACGACGCCAGCTTCGCCCGGCTGACCGACTGCCTGGCCAGCCACGGCATGCAGTTGCTGCTGGACATCGTGCCCAACCACATGGGCGTGCTGGAGGCCGACAACGCCTGGTGGCTGGACGTGCTGGAGAACGGCCCTGCGGCGCAGCACGCCAGCGCCTTCGACATCGAATGGGCGCCGCCGCAGCGGGAGCTTCAGGGCAGGCTGCTGCTGGCCGTGCTGGGCCGCCCGTATGGCGAGGTGCTGGAGGCTGGCGAGATCCGCCCGCTGTTCGAACCGGCGCGCGGCCAGGTGGTGCTGCACTACTTCGGCCACCGCTTCCCGCTCGACCCGGCCGACCACGCCGCGCTGCTGCGCAGCGTGCCGCTGCCGGCCGATGCGTCGCCGGCCGAGCAGGCACAGGTGGATTCGCTGCTGCACGGCTTTGCGCGGCTGCCGCGGCGCGATGCCGCCGACCCGGTGGACCGCGCGACGCGCCAGCGCGAGGCGGCTGCGCTGAAGCAGGCGCTGTCTGCACTGCACGCAGCAGCCGCCTGGGCGCCGGCCTGGCTGGACGCCTGCGCCGCCACGCTGCAAGGCGAGCCCGGCCGGCCAGACAGCTTCGACGCGCTGGATGCGCTGCTGCAACGCCAGGCCTACCGGCTGGCGCACTGGCGCGCCGCTGGCGACGTGCTGAACTACCGCCGCTTCTTCGACGTCAACGCGCTGGCCGGCCTGCGCATCGAGGAGCCTGCGGTCTTCGAGGCCGTGCACCGGCGCATCTTCGGCTGGCTGGCCAGCGGCCAGGTGGCCGGCCTGCGCATCGACCACCCGGATGGCATGGCCGACCCCGAAGCCTATTTCCAGCGCCTCCAGCAGCGGTGCTGCGAGGTGCGGCAGGCCGCGGGCCAGCCGGCGGTGGCGACCTACATCGTGGTCGAGAAAATCCTCGCCGAAGGCGAACCCTGGCCGCGCGACTGGCCCGTGCACGGCGACACCGGCTACCGCTTCTCGAACCAGGTCAACGGCCTGTTCGTCGATGCTGAACAGGCGGCGGCATTCGATGCGCTGTACGCAGGCTTCGTCGGCAGCGCGGTGGACTTCGACGCCGAGTTGGACGCCGCCAAGCGCAGCACGATGGCGCTGTCTCTCGCGGCCGAGCTGCGGTTGCTGACCGAGCTGGCGCACGACATCGCGCTTCAGCACCGCCACACGCGCGACCTCACGCGCAACGGCATCAGCGCCGCCATCGCCGCGCTGGCCGCTGCCTTCGACGTGTACCGCAGCTATGTCAGCGAGCGCGGCGCCGGCCCGCTGGACCGCGCGCGCATCGAGAAATGCACTGCGGCGGCGCGCGCCAGTTGCCGGCCGTCGCAGGCGGTGTACATCGACTTCGTGCGCCAGTTGCTGTTGCAGCCGGTGGCCGACGCCGCGCTGCGCCGCTGCCAGCTCCGCTTCGTGCAGCGGCTTCAGCAGTTCACCGCACCGGTGATGGCCAAGGCGATGGAAGACACCGCCTTCTACCGCCACCACCGGCTGCTGTCGCTGAACGACGTGGGCGGCGACCCGCGGCGCTTCGGCACCGAGGTGGCCGCTTTCCACGCCGCCAACCTGGCGCGGCTGCGTGAGATGCCGCACACGCTGCTGGGCGGCTCCACCCACGACAGCAAGCGCTCCGAAGACGTGCGCACCCGGCTGGATGTGCTGTCCGAGATGCCCGCGCGCTGGGCCGCCACCTTGCAACGCTGGCGTGAGCTGGCGCAGACGCAGTGGCGCATCGGCAACCAGGAGCAGTTGCCGGCCGCCAATGACGAGCTGCTGCTGTTCCAGACGCTGCTTGCCATCTGGCCGCCCGCGCTGGCCGACGACGCCGCGCTGACCGCCGTGCGCGAGCGCGTCAGCGCCTACATGCTCAAGGCCGTGCGCGAGGCCAAGCAGCAGAGCAGTTGGCTCGACGGCAACGACAGCTACGAGCAGGCCGTGCAGCGCTGCACCACGCTGCTGTTGGCGCGGCTGGAGCCCAACCCTTTCGTCAGCGACCTGCGCCGCGTGGTGGCCGAGGTCGCCCCCTTCGGCGCCTGCAACAGCCTGGCGCAGGTGGCCTTGAAGCTCACGTCGCCCGGCGTGCCCGACATCTACCAGGGCAACGAAGCGCTGAGCCTGGCACTGGTGGACCCGGACAACCGCCGGCCGGTGGACTACGCCGCGCTTCAGGCTGGGCTTGAAGAGGTGCAGCGCCTGCATGCGGCCGGCGATGCCGCGGCGGCATTGCAGCGCCTGCCGCCGGACACCGGGCCGCACAAGCTGTTCGTCACCTGGCGGCTGCTGCAATGGCGGGCGGCGGCGCCGGCCCTGTTCCGCGATGGCGACTACCGGCCCTTGCAGCTCGAAGGCCCGGCAGCCGCCGGGCTGGTGGCCTTTGCCCGCTGCAACGGGCCCGACTGCAGCATCACGCTGGTGCCGCGGCTGCCCTGGCGCGCCAGCGGCGGCGACCTGGCCCGCCTGCTCAGCGGCGACTGCTGGGGCGGCACGCTGCTGCTGCTGCCGCCGGAGCTGCCGGACAGCGGCTGGCAAGACGCCCTTTGCGGCCGGCCGGTGCCGACCGCGCTGCCGCACGCCACGGCCGGCGCAACGGCGGACCCGGCGGCCCCTGCGGCCCCTGCGTTCGCGATCCTCGCGCTGCCCGTGGCGGCGCTGCTGCAAGGCCTGCCGGTGGCGGTGTTGCGCGTCTTTACCTGAGCCGCGGCGCAACGCCGCTCAAGCCGGCCGGCCGCCGTGCCGATAGCGCAGTTGGCACCGCCACGCGCGTCCAGCGCGTGCGCGTTTCGCTCAACCCAGCACAGCCCACACCAACGCACCATGAAACGCATCTTCCTCAAGTCCGTCGCCGCCTGCGCCTTGGCGCTGTTGTCCAGCCATGTGATGGCCACCGAAGGCGGCACCGCCGCTGAAGCCACCGCGATGGTCAAGAAGGCGATTGCCTACCAGAAGGCCAACGGCCCGGACAAGACCTTTGCCGAAATCCAGAACCCGGGCGGCGCCTTCCGCGACCGTGATCTGTACGTGTCCGTCATCGACATGTCGGGCAAGTACTACGCGCAAGGCGCCAACCCCAAGATGGTGGGCAAGAACCTCATCGACCTGAAGGACGTGGACGGCAAGTTCATCATCAAGTCCATCATCGAAGTGGCCAGCACCAAGGGCAGCGGCTGGGTCGATTACAAGTGGGCCAACCCCAGCTCTGGCGCCATCGAGCAGAAGTCGAGCTATGTCGAGAAGAGCGGCGAGCTGATGTACGTGACCGGCATCTACAAGCACTGACATCCCCGGCCCGCCCCGACACCCAGAGCGAAAGCCCGAGGATGAACGTTTCCAACCTGAAGATCGGCACCCGGCTCGGCCTGAGCTTCGGCATCGTGCTGGTGCTGATGCTGGCCACCTTCGTGGCGGCCAAGCTGGTGGGTGACCGCCAGCGCGCCGCCACCGCGGCCACGCTGGACGCCTCCGGCCAGCGGGTGCAGATGCTGGCCCGCGCCCGCGCCACGCTCTACGAAGCTGGCCTGGCCATCCGCAACATCGGCCTGAACAGCGACCCCACCGCGATGCAGAAGGAGCAGGCGCAGGCAGAAAAGATGCGCAAGACTTTCGTCGAACTGCTGGTGCAGATGGACACGCAACCGCAGAGCGCCGAAGAGCAGCAGTCGGTGCAGACGCTGCGCGAGCTGGACCGCGCGCTGGACGCGCCGATGAAGCAGGCCATCGGCCTGGCACTGGCCTTCGACGCGGAGAAGGCGGCCGCCGTCATCACCGGCACGCTGGCGCCGCTGCACCGCAAGAGCGTGGAGCTGATGGACGCGCTGCTGCTGCACGAGCAGGCCGACGGCCGCGCGATGGCCGAAGCCGGCGCTGAGACGCTGCAAGCCACCGACAGGCTGGCCTTCGCGCTCTACGGCGTGAGCCTGCTGCTGGCCGCGGGCGTGGCCTGGTTCGTCACACGCAGCATCACCCGGCCGCTGGCCGATGCGGTGGCGTTGGCCGATGCCGTGGCGCAGGGTGACCTGACGCACCAGAGCAGCTACCGCGCCAGCGACGAAGTGGGCCGTTTGATGGATGCGATGCGCGCGATGGTGGCGCGGCTGACCGACGTGATCGGCCAGATCCAGCTCGCCACCGGCTCCATCGACGTGGCGGCGCAGGAGATCAAGGTCGGCAACGCCGACCTGAGCCAGCGCACCGAGAACACGGCGGCCAATCTGCAGCAGACGGCCGCGTCGCTGGAGCAGCTCACCGGCACCGTGGGCAGCACCGCAGCGTCGGCACAGACGGCCAAGCAACTGGCAGCGCAGGCGTCCGGCAGCGCCGGCACCGGCGGCCGCGTGATCGCGCAGGTGGTGGCGACGATGGGCGAGATCGACGCCTCGTCGAAGAAGATCGCCGACATCATCGGCGTCATCGACGGTATCGCCTTCCAGACCAACATCCTGGCGCTGAACGCCGCAGTGGAGGCGGCGCGGGCCGGTGAGCAGGGCCGCGGCTTCGCAGTGGTGGCCAGCGAGGTGCGCAGCCTGGCGCAGCGCAGCGCGCAGGCGGCACGCGAGATCAAGACGCTGATCGGCGCCAGCGTCGAGCGCGTGGAGTCGGGCAGCCGGCTGGTGCACGAGGCGGGCACCGCGATGACCGGCATCGTGGCCGGCGTCGAGCGCCTGAACACGCTGATCTGCGAAATCACCGCAGGCGCATCGGAGCAGTCGCAAGGCATCGGCCAGGTCAACCAGGCGGTGGCGCAGGTGGACCAGATGACGCAGCAGAACGCCGCGCTGGTGGAGCAGTCTGCCGCCGCGGCCGAGCAACTGAAGGAGCAGGCCGTCAGGCTGACGCAGATGGTGGGCAGCTTCCAGTTGCGCGCCGGCTGAAGACCCGGGGCACGCTGCCCGGCCTTCAGTCCGGCCGCATCACCTTGTCGGGCGTCATCGGCAGGCTGCGCACGCGGCGGCCGGTGGCGTGGAAGATGGCGTTGCAGACGGCAGCCGCCACGCCGACGAGGCCGATCTCGCCCACGCCCTTGGCGCCGATGCGGCTGACCACGCGGTCGTCTTCCTCGACGAAGAGCACATCGATGTCGTGGATGTCGGCGTTCACCGGCACGTGGTATTCGGACAGGTTGTGGTTCATGAAGCGGCCCAGCGCATGGTCGAGCTTGCTGTCTTCGTGCAGCGCCTGGCTGATGCCCCAGACCACCGCGCCGCTGATCTGGCTGCGCGCCGTCTTCGCGCTGATGATGCGGCCCGCCGCCACCGCGCTGACCACGCGGGTGACGCGCACGGTGCCGAAGTCCTCATCGACCTTCACTTCCACGAACACCGCCGAGTGCGTGGCGCGCGTGAACTTGCGCTGCTTCAGCACGGCGGGCAGTTGCAGGTGCTTGGCCTCGATGCGCTCGCGACCGGCTTCGCGCAGCAGCGCCGGCAGGCCGATGCTGTGCACGCCGTAGTGCAGCGCGCCGCCGCTGAACGACAAGTCCTTCAGCCGGGCGTTCCTGTAGGGTGATTCGCGCAGGCCGCGCGCCAGCGCATAGAGCTGGCGCCGCAGCTTCTCGCACACCGCATCGACCGCCGAGCCGACAGACGCCACGGTGGCCGAGCCACCTTCCAGCACCGAGGCCGGCAGTGTCGAGTCGCCCAGCGCGAAACTCACCGCCTCCAGCGGCAGGCCCAGCGCGCTGGCGGCGATCAGCGTCATCGCCGTGTAGGTGCCGGTGCCGATGTCCGACGTGGCGCTGGCCAGGTGCAGCCTGCCGTCGGCGTGCAGCGTGGCATGCACGCGGGCATAGCCCTGCATCGCGTCCCAGGTGCCGGTGGCCATGCCCCAGCCGACCAGCTCGCGCCCTTCGCGCAGTGCACGCGGCGCCGCCGGCCGCTGCGCCCAGCCGAAGCGCGCGGCGCCTTGTGCGTAGCACTCCCGCAAGGCCTTGCTGGAGAAGGGCTTGCCGGTGTTGCCGTCGGTCTCGGCGTAGTTCTTCAGGCGCAGCGCCAGCGGGTCCATGCCGAGCTTGTACGACAGCTCGTCCAGCGCCACCTCCATGGCGTGCATGCCGTGCGCGGCACCCGGCGCGCGCATGTCCAGCGGCGTGTACTGGTCCAGGTCCACCAGCTTGTAGCCGTAGCGCACGCTGTCGCTGGCGTAGAGCTGGCCAGACCAGTTGACCGTGACTTCCACGTAGTCTTCCAGGCGCGACGTCTCGGCGATGGCCTCGTGGATCAGCGCCCGCAGGTGGCCGTCGGGCGCGGCGCCCAACCGCACGCGCTGCCAGGCCTCGGGCCGGTGGCCGAAGGTGAACATCTGCTGCCGCGTCAGCACCACGCTGACCGAGCGCTGAAGCCAGCGGGCGGCCATCACGCACAGCAGCGTCTGGTACTGCGGGCGCAAGCCCGAGCCGAAGGCGCCGCCGATGAAGGGGTTGCGCACGCTGACCTGGTCGCCGCTGAGGCCGAGCGCATGCCGGATCAGCAGCGCGCTGTTCTCCGGGCTCTGCGTCTTGTCATAGACCGTGAGGCGGCCGTCGTCGTCGCGCAGCGCGACCGTGGCGTGCATCTCGAGCGGGTTGTGGTGCTCGACGCCAGTGTGGTACTCGGCATCGATCTGCACTGGAGAGGACGCGAAGATGGCGTCGGCGTCACCGCGCGGCTTCGGGGGCGGCGAGTAGCCGGCCTTGAAGCCCTTGGGCTCGTGCGCGCGGCCAAGGTGCGCCAGCAGCTCGGTCTGGTGCGGCAGGCGCTCGTACTCCACGGCCACCAGCCGCGCCGCCCAGCGCGCCTGCTCGAAGGTCTGCGCCACCACCAGCGCCACCGGCTGCCCGCTGAAGTGCACCTCGGCGTCGTGCAGCGGCCGGAAAGGGCGGCCACCGGGCGCGTCCATGTCCTTGTGGAAGATCTTCAGCGAGCGCATCTTCGGCCGGTTCTCGTGGGTCATCACCGCCAGAACGCCGGGCACCTGCAGCGCCGCGCCGGTCTCGATGCGCAGGATGCGGCCGCGCGCGATGCTGCTGGACACCACCACGCCATGGCACAGCCCTTCGGCGCCATGCTCGGCCACGTAGTGCGCCTGGCCCAGCACCTTGGCGCGCCCATCCACCCGCGACACCGCAGCGCCGATGACAGCCACCTGCTGCGGCTGCGCGGTGACGGGCGTGCCGTCCACCGTCGCGCTGCCCGGGCGCGGCAGCCCGGGCGCGATGGCGGTGGCGAACTCGGCGTCGAGCTGCTCGAACAGTGCGGCGTTGTTCACTTCGACAGCGGCGCCGGTGCCTGCGCCGGAGCCGGTGCGCACCTCGTCGGCACTCATGCCGCCGCCCCGATGCCCGCCGCGCGCTCCAGCGCACGCACGACGGCGCGCCGCGCGAGCGGAATCTTGAAGTCGTTGTGGCCCTGCCCCTGCGCGCCTTGCAGCAGCCGCTGGGCCACGCCGTCGAACTGCGCGCTGGTGGCCGGCTGGCCCACCAGCAGTTGCTCGGCGGCGGGGTCACGCCAGGGCTTGTGTGCCACGCCACCCAGCGCCACCCGGGCGCTGCGCACACGGCCGTCGGCGCCGATGTCCAGCGCAGCGGCCACCGACACCAGCGCAAAGGCGTAGGACTGGCGGTCACGCAGCTTCAAGTAGGCCGAGTGGCGGGCATAGCCCTGGGCCGGCAGCTCGATGCCGGTGATCAGCTCGTCGTCGGCCAGCGTGGTGTCGATGTCGGGCCGGTCGCCAGGCAGGCGGTGGAAGTCGGCAAAGGCGATGCGGCGCTCGCCGGCCGGGCCGCTGGCGTGCACCACCGCGTCCAGCGCGGCCAGCGCCACGCACATGTCCGACGGATGCGTCGCGATGCAATGCTCGCTGGCGCCCAGCACGGCATGGATGCGGTTCAGCCCCGTGCGCGCCGGGCAGCCGCTGCCTGGCTCGCGCTTGTTGCAGGGCACGTCGGCGTCGTAGAAATAGTAGCAGCGGGTGCGCTGAAGCAGGTTGCCGCCGTTGCTCGCCATGTTGCGCAACTGCGGCGACGCGCCGGCCAGCAGCGCCGCCGCCAGCAGCGGGTAGCGGCTTTGCACGCGGGCGTCGTAGGCCGTGTCGGCATTGCGCGCCAGCGCGCCCAGCAGCAGGCCGCCGCCCGGCGTGTCGTCGATGCCGCTCAGCGGCAGCCGGTTGATATCGACCAGCCGTGCCGGGCGCATCACCATCTCTTTCATCAGGTCCAGCAGATTGGTGCCGCCAGCAATGAAGCGGGCGCTGCCGGCCTGGCCGGCGACCTCGCGCAGCGCCTGGCCGGTGCTGGCCGCCAGGGTGTAGGTGAAGGGGTTCATCCGGGTCGGCGCCGCATCAGGTGGGCGCGGTGCCCGGCAGGTTGCGCTGCGCCGGGTCTGCGTGGCGCTGCCGGAAGCCTGGGCCGAAGAGCACGTTGCCCACCGCCTGCACGATCTGCGGGTAGGCGCCGCAGCGGCAGACGTTGCCGCTCATCAGCTCGCGCAGATCGGCCACGGTGCGCGCCTGGCCTTCGCTGATCAGCCCGACCGCGGAGCAGATCTGCCCCGGCGTGCAATAGCCGCATTGCAAGGCGTCGCATTCGACGAAGGCTTGCTGCAAGGGGTGCAACTGGTCGCCGTCGGCCAGGCCCTCGATGGTGGTGATGGCGGCGCCGTCGCGCATCACCGCCAGCGTCAGGCAGGCGTTGATACGGCGGCCGTCCACCAGCACCGTGCAGGCACCGCACTGGCCGTGGTCACAGCCCTTCTTGCTGCCGGTCAGGCCCAGCGTGTTGCGCAGCAGGTCGAGCAGGCTGACCCAGGGCTCGACGTCTAGAGCGTGGGGTTGGCCGTTGATGGTCAGCGTGATCTGCATGCAGGCCGGGCGGCAACCGGCGTGCCTTGCGCCGCATCAAGGCGGCGGCAGCGTCTGCGGCAACGCGGGTGCCTGCGGATCGTCGCCGCAAGGTGAGCGCCACTCGCGCAGCAGCAGTTCGAGCTGGCTGTCGCCGTACTGCTGCGCCATGGCGATCAACGCATCGACGTTGGCGTCGCTCACCTGCTCGCGCCCGCGGTTGTGCTTGAGCGCCTGGTAGAGGGCAGAGAGGTCGGTGTCCGCGGTGTCCATGGGGTGGGGTCGAAGCCGGGGTGGAGGGTGAAAGGCAATCTGCGTACCGGCGGGGGTGGCTTGCTGGCTGAATGTGTACACACCTGTCAAAATGCAGGCTTTGGCGCTTCGCGTCTGAAAGGCCACTGCATGAAGCTCCCAACGATAGAACCTCCAAGCGTGGGCATCCGCGAGTTTCGCGCCGCGCTGGCCGAGTACATCGATGCCGACACGCCGGTCACCGTCACCCGGCACGGCCAGGCCGTCGGCTTGTTCGTTCCGTTGCGCCGGCCGAGTGCTGACGATGTCCAGCGCATGCAAGCGGCGGCAGCGAGGTTTCGCGAGGCGATGCCGTTGAACGATGCAGAGATCGAGAAAATGGTCGCTGAGTTCGACGCTTTGCGGCGCGGTCGTCCACTGGTCAACCGCGGCACCAAGTAATGCCTGCCCGCCCGATCGTCCTGGATGCCAACATCCTGATCCGCTTCGTCCTCGGCGAAAGGGTGCCCGCGTTGCTGGCAGCGCATGCGGCCATGATCGACTTTCTGGCACCCGACACCGCCTTCGAA
Source organism: uncultured Rubrivivax sp. (assembly GCA_964244245.1). Lineage (GTDB taxonomy): Bacteria > Pseudomonadota > Gammaproteobacteria > Burkholderiales > Burkholderiaceae_C > Rubrivivax. The sequence continues at coordinate 22,673 of CAXTHW010000043.1, forward strand.
GAAGCCCGCAAGCACCTCCCTGCGATCCTTCGCGCAGGCGGAGACGACGGCACCGGCGGAGCCGCCGCGCTGTCCGCGCTGGACGCGGTGACCGCCATCGTCACGCCCGTGCCCGTCAGCAGCTACGAGACGATGCGTGACGCTGCGCTGGCACGTATCGGCCCGCGCGACCCGGATGACTGGCCGGTGCTGGCATGCGCGCTGCTGCTGGACTGCCCCGTCTGGACAGAGGACCGCGACTTCTTTGGCACTGGCGTGGCGACCTGGACCACGGCCCTGGTCGAGCTGTACTTCATGGGCCCGGCGCCGGGGTCAGACGGGTACTGAACGGGGCGGCACGGGCCGCTTGCGGGGTCTTGTGTCCCGCCTCAGCCAAAGCGCTTGTATCGCGCTTTGGCCTTCGCCAAGAACGCGCGCCTTTCGCCGCCCGTGTCCTCACTCAGCCAAAGCGCTTGTATCGCGCTTTGGCCTTCGCCAGGCACAGGCCCCTTCCGGGGCCCGTGTCCGGGCTCAGTCCCATCGCCAGGTCCAGATGAGATCGACGGCGCTTTCGTCGCCTGTCTGCGCGCGCAGGGTGAAGCGCTGGGCGATGCGGTAGATCATCTGCCAGGAGCCTGCGGTGGCGTTGAGGCCGCGTTCGTAGCCGATGAAGAGCCGCTTCGACAACTGCTTGCCGACGGTGACCACCGTGTCGCGTGTGTCGCCGCTGCCGGTCTGGCCGACCGACAACGCGTCCAGCCCCAGCCTCTTGACGAAGCCGTCGCCGCTGCCGCCTTTTTCGCCGGCCAGCAGCGCCAGCGCGGCCTGTTGCAGCAAGGCGGTGTCGGCGCGGCCCAGACCTTCCGATGCGCGCCCGTTGACCACCCAGCTCAGCGTGTCCAGGTCGCTCAGCGCGGGCTCGCTGTACAGGCGCACGCGGGGGTCGATCGCGCTGCCCTGGATCAACACGCCGGCGCGCACGTCGATGTCCGGCCGCACGGCCAGGATGTCGAGCTGCGGCGTGGCGACGTCGCCGCTGAAGCGGATCACACCGCGCTCGATGGACAGGTTCTGCCCATAGGCCTTGTAGCTGCCGGCCTCGGTGCGCACGATGCCGTTCACCGCCAGCCGGCCGCCGGGCGTGGTGACGCGCAGCAGCCCGGTCAGGCCCGTGTCGATGCCGCGCCCGCGCAGCCGCAGGTCCTTGCCCAGGTCGAGTTGCAGGTTGACGTTGGCGCTGGCCATCGCACTTGGCGCAGGCGGCGGCGGCCCCGGCCTTGCCGCTGCCGGCACCGGCTGTGCGCCCAGCGGCGCGCCGGGCGCGGGGCGCATGCGGTTCTCGACCACCACGTCGGCGTCCAGCGTCTGGATGCCGGCCTGGCTGATGTCGATGCGCCCTTCATCGACCGTGAAGCGCCCGTCCACCGCCAGGCTCTGGGCGCGCAAGGCCAGCGTGGCGTTGCCGCTGAGCACGATGCGGCGGTCGATGCGGCCGAGCGCTTCGAACTTGTCGGCAACCAGCCGCAGCTCGGCCGACGGCGTGGCGCCGAAGCTGGCGCCGCCTTCCACCCGCACGCTGCCGGCACCGGCCTGGAAGCTGCCGCGTTCGATGCGCGCATCGGTGCCGCGCAGCGCCACCAGCAGCTCGCCTGCTTTCAGGTCCACGCCTTCGAGCAGGTTGCTCACCGTGAGCGCGCTGCCGGCGATGCGGCCGCTGTACTCTGGCGCGCCGACGCGGCCCGACAACGCGGCGCTGGTGTGCACCGTGCCGCCCAGCCGCCAGCCCGCCGGCAGCCAGGCGCTCCAGACGTCGATGTCGGGGATCTGCACCTCCACCACGCCGTCGATGACCGACGCTGCCGGCGGCAGCAGGTCGGACGGCGACGCCTTCACCGTCTGCGAGCCTGCCAGCACGCCGAGCTGCGTGCCGGTGAATGCCTGCGTGACCAGCCAGTTGCCGCCATGCGCCGCCAGCGCCAGCCGCAGCGCGGTGATGCCGAGCGCGAAGCTGCGGCCGTCGCGCACCACGCTGAGGTCGCCGCCGGCGCGCTCCAGCACCAGGTCGGCGTCCAGCGCGCCGGCACTGCGCAACTGCAGGCTGGCGCCCAGGCGCAGGTCGCCGCTCCAGCCGGCCTGTGGCTGCCAGCGCGCCAGCCAGGGCGCCACGGCCACGGGCTCCAGCCGGGCGTCCAGCCGGATGCGCGGCGCGCTGCCGGCCGCGCCTGCCGGCCCGGGCGCTGCGGCGTAGCTGGCGTCCGTCCAGCGCAGGCTGGCGCCGAGCAGCGCGATCTGGCCCGGCGCCAGCGTGGCCTGCACCAGCCGGCCATCGGCGCCGAAGCTGGCGGCGGCGTCGATGTCGCGTGCGGCCACCCAGGGCGGCGCAATGCCGCTGCGCGGTGCGGCCAGCAGCTCGCTGAGGTGGCCGCGCCAGTTGCCACCGCCTGCGTTGGCTGGCCCCGGCTGCCAGGCGCCGCTGGCCTGCAATTGCAGCAGCGTGCCGGCCGGCGCCGTGGCGGCAGACACCGCGGTGGCAGCGGCCGCGGCAGCGCTGGGCTCCGCTGCATCGGCCCAGGCCGGTGGCCGCACCGGGCTCGCTGCGCGCAGTTGCAGCCGGTGCTCGCGCAGGCTGCCGGTCAGCGTGGCCTTCAGGCTGTCGATGCGCTGCCTGCCTTGCGTCAGCGCCTCGGCCGCCAGGTCCAGCGACAGCGGCGCATCGGGCCGCAAGCCGGCCGCCTGCCAGCGCAGATCAGCGCGGCCGACGCTGCCCGCTGCGCTCACCAGACCGGCCGCGTGCAGCTCGCCCTGGGTCTGCACCGCCGGCCAGCGGCCGTCGGCCACCGCGCTGGCGCGCAGGCTGCCCGCCGTCGGCCAGGCAGCCGTGGTGCCGGGTGCCACGTTTGCGAGCGCAGCCAGTTGCACCAGCGGCGCCAGCGCGGCCAGCGCCGGGGCGTCCACGTCGAGTTGCAGGCGGTCGGCGCTGCCTTGCTGCGTCAGCCGGGCCTGGGCCGTGGCCTGGTTGACGGCAGCCCTCGGCGCAGCGTCGCCGCCGAAGCGCAGCGCCGCGTCCAGCGTGGCGCCACCGGGCTGGCCGCTCAGTGCGCCCCGGCCTTGCAGCGACACACCGGCCAGGCGGCTGGCCTGGAGCTGCAGCTCGGCCTGGCCGCGCAGCGCCAGCAGCAGTGCGCGCGGCTCGGCATTGATCGCGTCCGACGGCAGCCGCAGGTCGGCCGACAGCGCCGCGTTCAGATCATGCGGGCCACGGCGCCAGGCGCGCGCCTGCGGCCCGTCTGGCCCCGGCCACCACAGCGCTGGGTCGAAGTGGGTCAGCGCCGCCTTGCCGCGCAGCGCCCACAGCCGCGCTGCGTCACGCGAGGCCTGCCCCTGCAGCGTGGCGCTGGCCGCGCCGGCGCTGAGCTGCAGGCGATCCAGCTTCAGCGCCAGGCTGCCGTCGGCCGCCGCGTCGAAGGCTGCATCGGACAGCAACCGCACCGGCTGCGTGCCGGCAGCGTCCAGCCGGCCGTCGATCTGCGCCTGCACGCGGCCCGACAGCGGGCCGGCCTGGCGCGCATCGTCGGGCGATGGCAGTCCCTGGAGCGACAGCGTCAGCGGGCCGCTCAGCAGCATGGCCGGCGCGCGGGCGTCGAGCTGCGCGGGGCGCAGCCCGTCGAGTGCCAGAGTGAGCGCCAGCGCCTGGCCCTGCCAGCGCGCGCTGCCGCTGATGCGCCCGCCCGGCTGGGTGCCGGCCAGCTCAGCCTGCAAGCCGCTCGCTTCGAGGGTTTGGCGGTCGGCCAGGCTGCCTTGCAGGCTGCCGCGCAGCGTGCGCAGCGGCAAGGCTCCGTCGCTCCAGCGGCCAGCGCTGGCGTTGCTGAAGGCGATGTCGCCCTGGATGGGCGCGTCGGCCGCGCTGCTGTTCACCGTCACCCGGCCCGACAACGCCGTGCGCGGCAGCGCGGGCGACAGCATGGACAGGTCGAGCCGGTCGGTACTGGCCTGCAGCGCGCCCAGCGGCCAGCGCGCGAAGGGCAGCACCGTGGCCTGCACCTGGGCGCTTGCCTCGGCGGCGGCCTGCGCAGGCGACGGCGCAGCCACCCCGGCCGCGGCGCCGGCCGGCCGCAGCGGCGCCGCGCGCAGCGCGCCTTGCAGCGCCAGCCGCGCCAGCGGCCCGGACACGCTGGCCTGCGCCTGCCAGGGCAGCGCAGCGCCAGCGGCTGCGGCAGCGCGCAACTCGGCCCGCAAGGCCATCTCGCCGCCGGTGGCGATGTCGCCGCTGGCGCTGGCCTGCACGCCACCCGCTTGCAGCGTCAGTCGCTCGACGCGGTGCAGCGCGCCGGCCTGGTCGCCCAGGTGCAGGTCAGCCTGCAGCGCCGTCACCGGCGGCAGTTGATCGACCTGGAGGCGCTGCACCTGCAGCCCGCGCAGCACCAGTTCCAGCGGCAGGCGCAGGCTGGCCGGTGGCTGCCGCGGCTGGGCCGGGGGTGGCGGCTTGGTGGGGTCGCTGGTGCGCAGCGCCACGCTCTGCGCCTGCGGCGCGTCCAGCTCCACGCGCAGCCAGGCGCCCGGGTGGGGCCGCCACCGCCAACGCAACGCGCGCCACGACAGGCCTTCGATGTGGAGCTGGATGTCGCCGGAGCGCCAGTCGAGCTGCGAGACCGCGAACGCGCCGCCATCGGGCCGGCCCTGCATCACACCCACCTGCAGGCCGGGCACCTGCGACAGCAGCCAGCGCAGGCCGCTGTCGCTGCGCCAGAGCCAGGTGGCGCCGGCACCCAGCACCAGCAGCAGCGCCAGCACGGCCGCCAGCAGCCAGAGCAGGGCAGCGCGCCATGGCGGCCGGCGTGGCGGCATGGCGGTGGGTGCGGGGGGCGCGGAAGGGGTCGTCATCTCAGCGGCTCCGCCGGGCGGTCGCAAGGCGGGGCTTCAAGCGCCCGTGCGGCTTCAAAACGTCACCCCCACGCTGAGGTGCAGCCGGTAGCGCCTGACCTCTTCGCCATAAGCCAGGTCCAGGCTCAGCGGGCCGATGGGGCTGCGGTAGCGCAGGCCCACGCCAGCGCCGACGGCGGGCTTCAGCGCGCCCCAATTGTCGGCAGCGCGGCCGGCGTCCACGAAGACGGCGCCCCACAGCGCCGGCAGCCGCGCCAGGATCGGCCGCGCCAGCTCCACGCTGGTGGTGAACAGCACCTTGCCGCTGCTCTGCACGCCATTCACGGTGGGCGTCAGCGAGCGGTATTCATAGCCGCGCACCGAGGCCTCGCCACCGGCGCGGAAGAGCATGGTGTCCGGCGGCACCACGTCGCTGCGCGAGAACACCTGGCCCAGCTCCAGCCGCACCTGGCCGAACCAGTTGCGGCCGATGGGGCGGAACACATTGGCGCGGCTGTACAGGCGCAGCAACGGGCCGCTGCCGCCGGGGTCGGACCGGGCCTGCCCCAGGCCGACCTGGAACGACGCCACCCTGCCGTCTGTGGGCAGCAGCACGTTGTCCACCGCGCGCCAGATGCCGTGGTAGTTGGCGGTGATCGCGTCTGACTTCTGGTTCAGCACGTCGCTCTGGCGCAGCGAGCGCTCGACCTCGACGAACGCCAGCCTGTCGATGCGCGGCGTCTCCTGCGCGCGGCCCACGCGCAGGCGCGCCGACGTGACGACGTCGTTCTCCGACTCGATGCGCTCCGCCGCGCCGCCCAGCAGGTTGCGGTGCAGGCCGGGCAAGGTGTGGCTGCTCAGTTCACCCTCCCAGGCCTGGCGCACGGTGCCCAGCTCGAAGTGGTTGCGCGCGGTGGCTGCGTTGCCGAAGGCACGGCGGTGCACATGGTCCAGCGTGCCGCGCACGCCCACGTCGGAGCTGACGCCGATGCCCACGGTGGCCTCCTGCAGCTTCTGCTCGCTGAGGCGGATGGTCACCGGCGCGGCGGCTGGGTCTTCGGCGCGCGCGTCGAGCTGCACGGTGGCGCTGTCGAAGAGGCCCGACTTCTGCAGCCGCTCCTGGATGTCGAGCAAGGTCTTTTCGGTGGCCGGCGTGCCGGGCCGCAGGTTGGCCAGGTTGCGCACGCTGGCTTCGCTCTGCCGCTCCAGGCCGCGCACGCGCAGCTCGCCGGTGCGGAACAGCGGGCCGCTGTCCACCACCAGCTCCAGGGTCACGGCCTGGGTTTGCGCGTCCACCCGCGCCACGGTCGATAGCCAATCGGCATTGGCGAAGCCCTGCGCCCGCAGTTGCGCCAGCGCAGAGCGCTTGGCGGCGCTCCACAACGGGTTGCGGAAGGGCGCGCCCGGCGGCAGCGCCCAGTTGTGGCGCAGGGCCTGCTGCGCGTCGCGCGCATAGGGCTCGTTGCGCTCGGTGGCAGCGGCCAGCGGGCCTTGCACGTCGATGCGCAATTCGCGCACCTGGGCGCGCGGGCCGGGCTGCACCCGCACCAGCACGGTGGGCGGGGCGGCGGCCGGCTGCTCCACCTGCTCCACCTGCTCCACCTGCACCTCGCTCTGGAAGTAGCCTTCGGTCTCCAGCAACGCGTGCACCTGCTGCGGCGCGGCAGCCACCAGCCGGTCCAGCTCGCGCTGGGGCAGCGTCTTGCCGCGCGCCAGCACCGGCAGGCGGGCGAGGTCGAGGTCGGCTTCGAGCAAGGGCTTGATGTCGTCCGGCGCCTCGACCTGCAACACCAGCAGCGGCGGCCCGGCGGCCTGGGCCTCCGCGCCTGCCTTGTCGCCCCACAGCGACGCGCAACCGCCCAGCAGCAGCGCAACGCCGAGCAGCGCCCACAGGCGCACCGCCATCACGCGAGAAGGCACGGCAACAAAAGAGCGTGCTGTGCGTTGGCCTGCATGGTGAAGTGGAAGTCCAAGGTGTGCTTGCGTCGTATCGCGCGGTGGGCAAGGCGGATGCCCAGCCTGCGCGCGTGGCGCCGGCATTGTGGCGAAACCTCGGTGCAGGGGTACTAGAGTCGCTGGGATGCAAGCCGCAGCACCCGACTTCAGCGCCGACTTCGGCGTCATCACCGACGCCCTTCGCTTCCACGCCGTCCAGGCGCCGCAGCGGCGCGCGCTGGACGACGGCACGGTGGCGCTGGACTACGCTGCGCTGGACGCGCTGATGGACCGCGTGGCCGCCGCATTGCAGCGCGACGGCCTGCGGCCCGGCGACACGGTGGCGTTGTGCGACGCGCCGTCGGTCTGGTATGCAGCCGTGTTCCTGGGTGCGCTGCGGGCCGGCGCAGCGGTGGCGCCGCTGGCGCCGGGCGTGCCGCCCGAGGCGCTGGCGCGGATGCTCGGCGATGCCGGCGCACGTTGGCTGTGCAATGACCCGCAAGCGAGCGCTGCGCCTGCGGGCGTCGCGCAGATCGCGCTCGACCTTGCCGGCCTCGAACGCTGGCTGCCGCCGGTCGGCAGCCGCCCGGCGCCGGTCTCGCCACAGCCAGGCTGGCCGTTCAACATCATCTATTCGTCAGGCACCACTGGCGAGCCCAAGGGCATCGTGCAGCCGCACGGCATGCGCTGGATGCACGTGCGGCGCGGCAACGCCTACGGCTACGGCCCGGGCACCGTGGCGCTGCTGTCCACGCCGCTGTACTCCAACACCACGCTGGTGGTGTTCTTCCCCGCGCTGGCCTGGGGCGGCACGGTGCTGCTGATGCCGAAGTTCGACGCCAGGCGTTACCTGGAGACCGCCGCGGCACAGCGCGTGACACACACGATGCTGGTGCCGGTGCAGTACCAGCGGCTGCTGGCGCTGCCCGATTTCGACCGCTTCGACCTGCGCTCCTTCCACACCAAGTTCTGCACCAGCGCGCCCTTCGCAGCCGCGCTGAAAGCCGAGGTGCTGCGCCGCTGGCCCGGCGCACTGGTCGAGTTCTACGGCATGACCGAAGGCGGCGGCACCTGCATCCTGGATTGCGGCGCCTGGCCGGACAAGCTGCACACCGTCGGCCGGCCCTCGGAGGGCCACGACATCCGCGTGATCGACGACGACGGCAACACGCTGCCTGCGGGTGAAGCCGGCGAGGTGGTCGGCCATTCACCGGCCATGATGACGGGCTACCACGCCCGCCCCGCCGCCACGCGCGCGGCCGAATGGTTCAGCCCCGACGGCAGGCGCTTCATCCGCACTGGCGACATCGGCCGCTTCGACGCCGACGGCTTCCTGACGCTGCTGGACCGCAAGAAGGACATGGTGATCAGCGGCGGCTTCAACGTCTATCCGAGCGACCTGGAAGCCGTGCTGCGCAGCCACCCGGCGGTGGCAGACGCGGCCGTGGTGGGCGTGCCGTCGGAGCAATGGGGCGAAACGCCGGTCGCCTTCGTCGTGCTGCACGCGGGGCAAGGCGCCGACGACAACGGTGCCGACGCGCTGCGCGACTGGCTGAACCAGCGCGTCGGCAAGACGCAGCGCGTCAGCATGCTGAAGGTGCTGGCCGAGCTGCCGCGCAGCGCCATCGGCAAGGTGCTCAAGCGCACGTTGCGCGAGCAGCATCTGGCGGGGTGAATACAATGTCGGACGACAGCGGCAACAGTGGCGACAGCGGCGACAGCCAGATCCAGATTCCGCCGTCCTTCATCGCGTTGTTCATCGCGCCGGGCAAGTGGAAGCCGAGCGAGCCGCGCGATGTGATTGCTGCGCGCTACGAGCTGTGCGAAGACATGGCCACCATGCTGGTGGAGCATGCGCAGCTGAAGCAGTTCGACCTGGGCATCACCGAGGCCGACGTGCTGGAGCGCGTGCACCGCGGCCTGACCGTCGCGGGGTCCAACCTGGGCGCCGCAGAGGCGGCGTGGGTGATCGGCCGGCTGGCTGAACTGCTGGGCTGGCCGCAACCGGGCCGCTAGCCAGGGCCGTTTGCAGATTCCCGTCTGCGATGCGCAGTAGTGCGCTGCAAGGGTGTGGCCGAAGACCTACTTTCGACAGCGACATCCAGCCAGCGAAAGGCCCGCCATGCCCTGCACCGTCGTCAACTGCAACAGGCCCAACGGCCGCCCGAACGAAGTGGTCCGCTTCCGCGGCGTCAGCTACTGGCTGTGCGCAGACCACCAGAGCTGGTTCCGCACCGCGGCGAACCAGGCGCCGCCGACGCCCGCGCAGCTCGCAGACGCGAAGCTGTTGTTCATCGCGATCAACGCCGTGCCCTTGTTCGAGCAGAGCATGTGGTCGCTGGTGAACGAAGCGGCGCAGCGCCACGGCAATGCGCTGACCCGGCTGATGCAGATCAAGCACGAGAACCTGCATCTCTCGAAGGAACTGCGGTTCTACGAGACGCAATGCTGGTTCGGCGAGCAGCCCAAGATCTTTGCCGGCCTGCTGTCCAGCGCCGAGTTCCTGCACGCCATGGCCAACGGCTACATGGTGAAGGACCCTGGCCCCGGGCCGCAGCACGGGGAGTTTTCACACCGTCTGCAATGGCATGTGCTGATGCGGGTGATGACGGCCGACTTCACGGTCGCCCGCACCGCCGAATGACAGCAGACGCCGCTGGAGCTGTACTGCTGGACGGGCACCAGCGGCTTCTGGGGCGTGGCGCTGGAGGGCGCGAACGGCAACCCCAACAGCGCAGCGTCGCCTGGCTGGATCGACCTGCACCTGCGCAAGCACCCGGAGCTGTCGAAGACGACACTCGGCCGCGCGACGCTGAAGCGCCGCAACAAGCGGCTGGAGCTTCTGGAGCTGATCGCGCAGAAGGCGATCGAGTACGCGCGCGCAATGCGGCGCGAGCTGAAGGTCTGCCACGACAATTCCTACCCCAGCACCAGGCCGCCCTTCCAATTCCTGCAAGGCCCCGCCGTGGCGCGGTTGATGGCGTCCGAGCCGGACAAGATCGTGGTGGACATGCACGCCATTGCAACGCTGCTGTACGCGTGGAAGAAGTCCGGTGGACCCAGCGGGATCGGCGCTCCGAACGACCACGGGCGAGCCATCGCGGCGCGCGTCTGGAACGAAGAGGCGAAGGCGATGGGCAAGGCCGGCGCCCGCTACAGCGATGGCTCGGACCGCGCCAACTACCGCTTCGAGCAGTTGGCCAACGGCCAAGTCTCGACCGGCAGCCTGCTGGCGCACAGTGCGCAATGCACCGACGGGCCGATTGCCGAGCGGATGGCCAGCGCGCGCCTCGCGCTGCGCCGGGGCTGAGCCTTGCAGGCGCGTCAGGCCGCCGCTCGTTGCGACGCGGCGCCAGCCAGGATGCGCGTCAGGGCGGCGTCCAGGTTGGCCACGCTGCGCTCGGTGTGGTGCAGCTTGTCCAGTCCGAACAGGCCGATGCGGAAGGTCTTGAAATCGGTCGCTTCGTCGCATTGCAGCGGCACGCCGGCAGCGGCCTGCACGCCCTCGCCGAGGAAGGCCTTGCCGGTGTGCAGCGCCGTGTCGTCGGTGTAGCTGACCACCACGCCCGGTGCTTGGAAGCCATCGGCCGCCACGCTGCGGAAGCCCTTGCCCGCCAGCAGCGCGCGCACCCGCCGGCCGAGATCCCATTGCTCGGCGCGCAGCTTTTCGAAGCCGTAGGCGCGCGTCTCCAGCATCACGTCGCGGGTGCGGGCCAGCGCGTCGGTGGGCAGGGTGGCGTGGTAGGCATGGCCGCCGGCTTCATAGGCTTCCATGATCTGAAGCCACTTCTTCAGGTCAGCGGCAAAGCTGGTGCTGGTGGTGGCGTCGATGGCGGAGCGCGCGCGCTCGCTCAGCATCACGAAGGCGCAGCATGGCGAGCCGCTCCAGCCCTTCTGCGGCGCGCTGACCAGCACGTCCACACCGGTGGCCCGCATATCGACCCAGGCCGCGCCGGAAGCGATGCAGTCCAGCACGAAGAGGCCACCCACCGCATGCACCGCGTCCGCCACGGCACGCAGGTAGTGGTCAGGCAGCAGCAGCCCGGCAGCGGTTTCCACATGCGGCGCAAAAACCACGTCGGGGCGCTGCGCCGCGATGGCGGCCAGCACCTCGGCCAACGGCGCCGGCTCGTAGGCCATCTGCCGCCCTGCGCCCACAGGCCGCGCCTTCAGCACGGCCTGCGACGCGGGGATGGCGCCCATCTCGAAGATCTGCGTCCAGCGGTAGCTGAACCAGCCGTTGCGCAGCACCAGCGTCTTGCGGCCGGTGGCGAACTGGCGCGCCACAGCCTCCATGCCGAAGGTGCCGCTGCCAGGCACCACGATGGCAGAGCGCGCGCCGTACACCTCTTTCAGCACGCCGGAGATGTCGCGCATCACGCCCTGGAATTTCTCCGACATGTGGTTGATGGCGCGGTCGGTGAAGACCACCGAATATTCGAGCAGGCCGTCGGGATCGACGTCGGGCAGCAGACCGGGCATGTGGGCCTCTTCAGGGGTGCGAACGGGGTGGCAGCTTAGCACCGGGCTCGAAATGGCACAGGCCCGCCATGGGCGGGCCTGTTCGTCGGCTGCGGCCCGCCATGGGCGGGCCGGCCGTCTGCAAACTAGCTGCGCACAGCAATGCCGTTCTTCACCGACTTCACGCCCTTGACGTCGCGCGTCAGCGTCTCTGCGGTGCTGCGCTCGGCGCTGTTCTTCGCAAAGCCGGACAGCATCACCGTGCCGTTCAGCGTTTCCACACTGATGGCCGATGCATCGACCGTCTTGTTCTCGACGAACTTGGCTTTCACCGCGGTGGTGATGGCACTGTCGTCGATGTAGGCGCCGACGCTTTCCTGGCCGCGCGTCACAGCGCAGCCCGGCAGGGCGATGAGGGCGATGGTGGCCAGCGTGGCGGCCAGAGTGCTGCGTGCGTTCATGAAAATTCTCCTTCGATTGCTGTTGCTTGGATGACGTTCACCGGGTCACTGCTGGAGCATGTCCTTCAGTTCGTCGGCGTGCTCTTCCTCGTCCCCGAGGATCTTTTCAAGCAGGCGGCGCGTGGTGGGGTCCTTGTCGCCGATCAACTTGATCATCTGGTGGTAGGCCTCGATGGCGACGCGCTCGGCCTTCAGGTTGGCACGCACCATGGCCATCAGCTCGTTCGATTCGTCGTAGTCGGCATGGCTGCGCTGCTGCAGCGTCTCGGGCGAGAAGTCCGGCTCGCCGCCGAGCTGCACGATGCGCCGCGCCAGCCAGTCGCCGTGGGCCGCCTCTTCGTTGGCGTGCTCCAGAAACTCCTCGGCGATGCGTGGCGAGGCAAGCCCGTGGGCGGTGAAGTGGTGGCGCTTGTAGCGCAGCACGCAGACCAGCTCGGTTGCCAGCGCGTCGTTCAGGAGCTGGATGATGGCCTCGCGGTGCGGGCCGTAGCCTGGCATCACCGCGCCGTCGTCCAGCCCGGCCTTGGCCGCTTCGATGGCCTGCTCGTCGAGCTGCATCGCGGGGTCGGCCGCCGTGCGCGACAGCGGACGCAGGGTGGTGGGTGACGCTTGGTTGGGGTTCATCTCGACAGGCTCCTGTTGGGCCGGCCGGGTGATGCCGGCCAGTGTCTTCGCACTCTAGGGTGGGTGGCGGCGGCTCTGCGTGGGCATGCGGCCGCTGTCGCTGTAGGACGGCATCGGGAACCGCAGCTCCCGAAAGGTCCCGAAAGGGCCGTTTCAGCGGCGCGACGAGCGCGTGAAGAGCGCCAGCAGCCCGATCACCACGGCGCCGACGGCGGCGGCCATCAGCACCGACTTCATCGGCTCGTCCTTGATGTAGCCCAAGGTCGTGTCCTGGGCACGCAGCGCCTGGTCACGGAGCTGGCTGGAGCGGTCGGCGACGGCCGACATGCCACGGCGGGCCAGGTTCTCCGCGTCCTTCACGAAGCGCTGTGTCGAGCGCAGAGCGGCGTCGGCGCTGTCCGATGCCTGCGACGTGAGTTGGTCGGCCACATCGCCAATGGCGTTGGAAGCTTGCGTGGTGTTCATGGCAGTCCTTGGGTGCGTGAGGAAGACACCCACTCTAGGGACCGCCCGCTGCGCTGCCCATGAGAAGGCAGCGTTTCACCTTGCCAGCGCGCAAGCCGGCGCGCTGTAGGACGCCGCCGACCGCCCCAAGGGCAGCCGCAGCCCACGGCCGCGGCGCGCTACACGGCCAGCGGCAGACTGGCGCCGATGATGGTGCCGCGGCCCGGCGCCGCATCCAGCGTCAGCGTGCCGCCCTCGGCCTCGACGCGGTAGCGCATTCCCAGCAGCCCGTGCGACGACGACTTCTGCTCGCGCGGGTCGAAACCGATGCCATCGTCGGCCACCTCGACCTCGGCGCGCCCTTCGCGCGGGTTGAGCGACACCTGCACGTTGCGCGCCTTGGCGTACTTCGAGATGTTGGTCAGCGCCTCCTGCACGAGGCGGTACACCGTCAGGTCGCCATCGGGCCGCAGCGTCACCGGCAACAGCCAGGCCTGCACCTTGATGTCGGAGCTGTCCTCGAACTCGCGCAGCAGGATCTGCAGCGCCGCCACCAGCCCCAGGTTGCCCAGCGACGACGGCCGCAGGTCTTCGATGATGCGGCGCTTCAGCGCGATCACGCTGTTCAGCGTCTCGTTGAGGTGCACCAGGCGCTCGCTGGCCTCGGGCGACACGGCGGCCACACGCAGGCGCAGCCGGGCGGTGTCGAGCTTGGCTGCGGTCAGCAGTGCGCCCAGCTCGTCGTGCAGCTCACGGGCCAGGCGGTGGCGCTCGTCCTCGCGCGCAGTGAGCAGGTGGCGCGACAGCTCGGTGAGCTCTGCGGTGCGGCGCTGCACCTCGGCGTCCAGCCGTTCGCGCTCTGCCTGGATGGCCGCCTGTTCGACGGCGCGGATCAGCGTGTCCTGGTTGCGCAGCATGCGGTGCTGGCGCAGGCCGAAGCCGATGGCCGACAGCGCCAGCAAGGCCATTGCGGCCGTGCTCAGGCCGCCTGCCAGCAGCCAGGCCTGCAGGCCGGAGAGATCGGCGGGCAGTGGCCGCGGCAAGCCCGCGCCGAGCTTGGCGTGGGCCGCTGCGTTGATCTCCAGCAGGCCCAGGACGGCCGCGGCAGCCAGCACGAACGGCCAGCCGCTGCGCGCCAGCCGTTCCCACCATCGCATTGCGACCAAGCCTTCTGGCAGAGACACTAGACTCCCAACTGTGCTCGCTGCCAACCAAGGGCAACATCATGATCCGTATCGCCATTGTTGACGACCATGCCATCGTACGCGCCGGGCTGCGCCAGTATTTCTCGGACCACGTCGATCTGCGCGTCACCGGCGAAGCGGCCAATGGCCGCGAGGCGCTCGATCTGGTGCGCAAGGGCGACCTCGACGTGCTGCTGATGGACTTGTCGATGCCCGACCACAGCGGCATCGACGCCTTGGCCGCCATCCGCGCCCGCGCGCCGGAGCTGCCCATCCTGATCCTCTCGGGCTTCCCAGAGGCGCACTACGCCACCACGCTGCTCAAGCAGGGCGCCAGCGGCTACCTCAACAAGGAATGCGACCCCGAGGAGATCGTCAAGGCCATCCACACCGTCGTGCGTGGCCGCAAGTACATCAGCAGCGTGGTGGCAGAGATGCTGGCCTCCGGGTTGGACGCCAGCGCAGAGAAGCCGCTGCACGAGCACCTGTCGGAGCGTGAGTTCCAGGTCTTCCTGCGGCTGGCCAAGGGCGAGACCATCGGCCACATGGCCGACAGCATGTCGCTCAGCGTCAAGACCGTCAGCACCTACCGCACCCGCGTGATGGAAAAGATGGGCCTGCAGTCCAACAGCGATCTGACGTACTACGCGCTGAAGAACGGCCTCATCCAGTAGTCCGGTCGCGCCAAGCAGCAGTCACTGGCGTGGCTCGCCGTTGCCGTTGACGGCGATGGTGGCCCCCGGCGGCGCGCTCATCTGGAGCCGGTGCTGCACGCCGCGGTAGTCGTAGGTGACATCCCAGTAGGCAGGCGCTGCGTTGCCGGCCACCGTCTCGCAGCGCTGCACATCGCGCTGCACCACGTTGCGGTCACGCCCGCCGTTGGCACCGATGGCGCCGCCGGCCACTGCACCACCGATGGTGGCCAGATCGCGCCCGGTGCCGCCGCCGATCTGGTGGCCGATGACGCCGCCGATCACCGCGCCCAGCACGCCGCGGCCGACCTTGGGTTGCTCGCGCTCGGTCACCTGCTCCTTCTCGACCCAGCAGCGTTGCTCCGGCGTGCCCATCACCGCGCGCACCGAGGTCACCGGCACCTCGACGATGCGCTCGTCCGGCCGGCGGCGCCAGGCGTTGCTGGGCTCTGCCAGCGGCGGCGCCACGTCGGGGCGGTCGGACCCCGACACCGGCCGCAGCGAAGAAATGCGGTCGTTCAGCCCCATGCCGGACAGCGTGTCGTAGCTGCCCGGCCGCAGGACGGCGCAGCGGCCTCCGAAGCCAGCGTCGTCGCAAACCTCCCAGCGGCCACGCTCCACCACCACCGAAGACGCGCGGTCGTTGAAGCCGACGCTGTTGAAGTTTTCCACGCTGCGGTCGGTGCTGAACACCTTGCCGTGGAAGCCTTCGTCCTGATAGAAAGTGACCTGTGCCAGGGCCTGTGCAGAAGCCAGCGCCAGCGCGCAGCCGGCGAGTCCGAGCTTGGTGGAGTGGTGCATGTGTGCTCTTCGATGTTTGTTGATGTTCTCTCGGCGCCCTGTGGGGTACCGATCAGCTTTGGCGCTTGTCGCGCGCCAAAGCCTGCGTGAGGCGACAAGTCCATGTGGACTTCTCGTCCGCACTCAGAGGTTGAGAGGCATTCGTATGCACCCGCGCCGGGGCGTCCAAGAGCCCT
>CAXTHW010000044.1:0-34393 GCA_964244245.1 uncultured Rubrivivax sp.
TTCGGTCACCTTCAGCACCGCCGCGATCTCCTTCAGGTTCATGTCGTGCTCGTAGTACATGCTCATCACGTACTGCTCGCGCTCCGGCAGGTTCTTGATGGCTTCCACCAGCGCCTCGCGCATGCGCTGGTCCTGCAGCCGGCCCAGCGGGTTGGCGTCCTCGTCGGCCACGTGGCGGTCGAGGTAGTCGTTGTCGCCTTCGTCGCCGCTCATGTCCTCCAGATAGATCAACTGGGTGCCGCGCACCTTGCCCAGCAATTCCTGGTAGTCGATGAGCGACAGCCCCATCTCGCGCGCGATCTCTGTCTCGTTGGGCGCGCGGCCCAGCTTCTGCTCCAGCTTGTGCACCGCGGTTTCGATGGTGCGCTGGTGGCGGCGGTCGCCCCGGCTCATCCAGTCGTTGCCGCGCAGCTCGTCGAGCATCGCGCCACGGATGCGCTGGGTGGCAAAGGTCTCGAACTGCACGCCCTGCGCGGCGTCGAAGCGGGAGAGCGCGTCGGACAGGCCGATCATGCCGACCTGGATCAGGTCATCCAGCTCGACGTTGGCGGGCAGCTTGGCGATCATCTGGTGCGCAAGCCGGCGCACCAGCGGCTGGTACTGCTTGAGCAGCGCGCCGGCGTCGAGTTGTCCCTTGGCGGTGTACATGGATGGCAGCCTTTCGGGCTTGTATTTCGAGGGGTCGGAGTCGTTCAGTTCACCGCGGCGGCGGCTGCCGCTGCGTGCAGCGCGGCGGCATGCGGCGGCCCGTCGGCCAGCGCCATCTGCGCGGCCACCAGCCGCGCCAGCGCGATGTCATGGTCTTGCGGGTCGGCCGCGGGGTCGATCACGGCCCAGTCGTGCAGCACGGCGCCCAGGAAGCCGTCTGCGCAGCTCGCCACGCTGGCGGCGATGCTGGGCACGCGCCGCGAGCCGGCGTCTGCCGCCAGCAGCAGGTCGAAGGTCATCAGGCTGCAGCGCTGGGCGAGCAGCTTGCAGGCGGCATAGGCGTGCTTGATGCTTTCCGGATGGTCGGCGCCGATCAGCACCGGCCGTGCCGGCCGGCGCATGAACATGCGCGCCAGATCGCCTGCATTGGCGTGCAGCAGCACCGCGTCTGCCTTGGGCGCCGCCTGCGACAAGGCGTCCAGCAGGCCGCTGGCCGAGCCTCGCGTGTCCACGAAGGCCAGCGGCAGCCCGCGTGCTGCCAGGTAGCCCACCTGCGGCGACAGGTTCTCGATGCAGGCGCCCAGGTCCAGCAGCGCCATCTCGTGCGGCGCGGGGGCGTTGTCGGCCGCGTCCACCACCAGCACGCGCCGGCCCTGGGCCGCGAGTGCGGCGGCAACATGGTCGATGAGCACGCCGGCAAACGGCACATGCGGGTTGGCGGCCAGCGGAATGAAGCGCTGGCGGTTGCCGGCGAACAGCCGGCGCAGGCCGTGGGCCTGGTCCAGCGGCGCCGGGGCGGTGTGGCTGTAGAAGTCGCGCATGGTGGGGCCTTTGCGGTCAGGCGTGGCGCGCGGGCGGCTCGCTGCCCGCACCGTTGGCGGCCGCGAAGACCAGGTTCATGTCGGCCGTGTCCAGCCGCCACGCCGGGCTGCCGCCGCCCTTGAGCGCGCGCTGCACCAGTGTGTTGGCCGACAGGCGGTGCCAGTCTTCGGGCACGCGCTGGCCGTTGGCCACCGCCACGATCTTCAGCTTGTGGCGGATCATCGCGTCGAGCACCGGGCCGAGCTTGACGGCCTCGTCCATCTTCGACACCACCACGCCGCGGCACGAGGCGCCGCCATAGGCACCCAGCACCTCTTCGATGGTCTCGCCCTGCGACGCGGCGTTCACCACCAGGAGCCGGTTGATCGCGCGGTGCGACAGCATCTCCAGCAGCTCCCGGGTGCGGCTGTCGCGCTGCGCCATGCCAGCGGTGTCGATGAGCACCATCTTCTTGGCGGCCAGCAGGTCGAGCAGATCTTCCAGCGACGCCCGGTCGTGCGCCGTGTGCACCGGCACGCCGAGGATGCGGCCGTAGGTGCGCAACTGCTCGTGCGCGCCCACGCGGTAGGCGTCCAGCGTGATCAGGCCCAGGTTGGCCGCGCCGTGGCGGGTGGCGAAGGCAGCCGCCAGCTTGGCGGTGCTGGTGGTCTTGCCGACGCCGGTGGCGCCGATCAGCGCATAGACGCCGCCCAGGTCTTCCAGCGCCGGCTCGCGCTCGGCGGTGAAGAGGTTGCGCTCCAGCACACCTGCGGCCCAGGCGGTTTCGTCGATGTCGCTCGGCAGGCTTTCGACCAGCTTGCGGATCAGCGCCGGCGAGAAGCCGCTGTCCAGCAGGCGCTGCGTCAGCGTGGCCTGGCGCGGCTGGCGCTGCAGTTTCTCCATGAAGGCCAGCGCACCGAAGCGCTGCTCGATGAGGCCGCGCATCGAGCGCAGCTCGTCGAGCATCTCGGTCTGGTCGCGCCGCGGCACTGCAACGTCGGCCAGCGCCGGTGTCGGCGCATGGCGCTGCGCCAGCGGCTCCGGCAGGCGGATCTCGTCACGCAGCACCGGCGGCTCACGGCGCGGCGCGGCGGCGGGCACCGCCTGTTGCTGTGTCTGGCGGGCGCGCGCCGACTCGATGGACGCCACGCCGACGCGGGGCGCGGGCGCCGGCACAGGCGCCTTGGCTTCGGCCGCCAGCTCCACCTGGCGACGCCTGAGCATGCGGTCACGCACGTAGTCCTGGAAAGACAGCGTGCTCATCTGGAGCTGCTCCACATCCTGCGCCACGCTGTTGTCCAGCATCGGCTCGGTGCGGGCGGCGCCACGGGCTGCCTGCCGGGCCGCAGGCGGCGCCGGCTGTGCTGCGGCTGGGGCGGCTGGGGACGCAGCGGCCGGTGCAGCCCTGCGCGCCTGCACACGCGGCGCGGTGGCGCCCACGCGCTCGAGCTGCTCCACGCTTTCGGGCGCCATCGCCAGCACTTCCACGCCGTCGGCGCAGGGCTTGGTGGACATCACCACCGCGTCGTCTCCGAAAGCCTGCTTGACGAGGGCCAGCGCATCGCGCGATGTGCGGGCTGTAAAGCGTTTCACGTTCATGCAGGGCTTCCGATGATCGAGCCGATACGGATCGAATGGGTCTCAGGAATCTCGCTGTGGCCCAGCACCTTGAGGCGGGGCGCGGCGCGCTTGAGCAGCCGCGCCATCGGTGCGCGGATGAGGTCGGGCACCAGCAGGCAGGCCGGGTGGCCCAGGTCTTCCTGGCGGCGCGAGGTGTCGGCCGCGCTCTTGGTCAGCGTGTCGGCCACGCCGGGGTCCAGCGCAGCGCCGTGCGGCGAGGTCAGCGCCTGCGTCACCAGGCGCTCGAGTTCCGGCTCCAGCGCAATGACGTCCAGCTCCTTGGTGGCGCCGTAGATCTGCTGCACGATGGCCGGCGCCAGATGGGTGCGGATGCGCTTGACCAGTTCACCGGGGTCGGTCACCGTGGCTGCATGCTCGGCCAGGCATTCGACGATGGAGCGCATGTCGCGGATGTGCACGCCTTCTTCCAGCAGCAGTTGCAGCACCTTCTGGAGCGTTGCGATACCGACCATCTTGGGAACCACGTCTTCGATCAGTTTGGGAGCCAGCTTGGTGACGTGTTCGACGAGTTGCTGGGTCTCGACACGGCCCAGCAAGCGGGCTGCATTCACCTGCATCAAGTGTGAAAGATGGGTCGCCACGACGGTCGCGCAATCAACGACCGTAAATCCGGCCATTTGGGCCATCTCGCGGTGGC
This sequence comes from uncultured Rubrivivax sp., assembly GCA_964244245.1. Classification (GTDB taxonomy): domain Bacteria; phylum Pseudomonadota; class Gammaproteobacteria; order Burkholderiales; family Burkholderiaceae_C; genus Rubrivivax. The sequence goes on from CAXTHW010000044.1 coordinate 3,728, forward strand.
GCTCCTCGATCCACACCGCCGGCAGGCCGAAGGCCGGGTCGGTGGTCTTGGAGCCGGGCAGTTGCTGTGTCGCACCGCCGGGGTTGATGGCCAGAAAGAGGCCCGGCATCGCGTCGCCCTCACCCACCACGGCGCCGCGCAGCGTCACGCGGTAGAGGCTGGGCTTCAATTCCAGGTTGTCGCGGATGTGCACCGGCGGCGGCAGGAAGCCCACGTCCTGCGCGAACTTCTTGCGCACGCCCTTGATGCGCGCCAGCAGGTCGCCCTGGCGCGCCTTGTCCACCAGCGCGATGAGGCGGTAGCCCACCTCCAGCCCCAGCGTATCGACCGGTGCCAGGTCGTCCCAGGTGGCCTCTGCGTTGGGCATTGCCGGGTCGGCATCGGCCGGCTTGCGCACGGGCTCGGCGGCGGCGCGGCGGGCGCGCTGGTGCAGCTTCCACGCCAGCGTGCCAAGGCCGGCCGCGATGAGCAGGAACACGAGGTGCGGCATCCCCGGGATCAGCCCCAGCCCGCCCACGATGGCGGCCGTGATGCCCAGCGACTGCGGAGAATCGAAGACCTGGCCGCGGATCTGCGTGCCGATGTCTTCTTCCTTGCCCACGCGCGAGATCACCATCGCCGACGCCACCGACACCAGCAGCCCCGGAATCTGCGCCACCAGCGCGTCGCCCACCGCCAGCAGCACGTAGGTTTCCGCCGCCTGCCCGGCTGACAAGCCGTGCATCGCCATGCCGATGATGAAGCCGCCGACCACGTTGATGAAGAGGATCAGCATGCCGGCCATCGCGTCGCCGCGCACGTACTTGCTGGCGCCGTCCATCGAGCCGAAGAAGTCGGCTTCTTCGCCCACTTCGCTGCGCCGGCGGCGGGCTTCCTTCTCGTCGATGAGGCCGGCGTTCAGCTCGGCGTCGATGGCCATCTGCTTGCCCGGCATCGCGTCCAGCGTGAAGCGCGCGCCGACCTCGGCGATGCGCTCCGCGCCCTTGGTCACCACGATGAAGTTGATGACGACGAGGATCGCGAAGACGATCAACCCGACCGCGAAGTTGCCGCCGATCAGGAAGTGGCCGAAGGACTCGATCACCTGCCCGGCAGCGCCCGGCCCGGTGTGGCCTTCGAGAAGCACCACGCGGGTCGATGCCACGTTGAGCGACAGCCGCAGCAGCGTGGTCACCAGCAGCACGCTGGGCAGCGCTGCAAAGTCCAGCGGCTTGACCATCTGCGCCGACACCATCATCACCAGCAGCGCGATGGCGATGTTGAAGGTGAACAGCAGGTCCAGCACGAAGGCCGGCAGCGGCAGCACCATCATCGCCAGCATCAGCACCACGAAGGCCGGCAGCGTCAGCATCTTGGCGCTGGCCGCATTCGGCCCGAGCAGCGCGTTCAGGCGTTGCATCAGCGCGTTCATGCGGCGCGTTCAGCGGCAGACAGCGGGTCGAAGCCGGGCGGCACCTCGACGGCTGGCGGCGGCGCCGTGCCGGGCTTGCCGGCCGCCACCGCAGCGCGCAGGCCATAGACCCAGGCCAGCACCTGCGCCACGGCGCTGAACAGCGCGGCAGGGATCTCGCGGTCCACCTCGGCGTGCTTGTAGAGCGCACGCGCCAGCGGCGGCGACTGCAGCACCGGCACCTGCGCACCAAGCGCCAGGTCACGGATCCTGAAGGCCAGCAGGTCGGCGCCCTTCGCCACCACGCGCGGCGCGCCCATGCTGGCCTCGTCGTACTTCAGCGCCACCGCGAAGTGGGTCGGGTTCATCACCACCAGGTCGGCCTTGGGCACCGCGGCCAGCATGCGGCGGTTGGCCAGCTCGCGCATCTTGGCGCGCATCTTGGCCTTGACCTCGGTGTTGCCCTCGACGTCCTTGTGCTCCTTCTTCACTTCCTCGCTGCTCATGCGCAGCCGGCGCAGCAGCATCTGGCGCTGCAGCGGCACATCCACCAGCGCAAAGGCCGCCAGCGCCAGCAGCAGCAACAGCATGCCGCCCTGCAGCAGGCCGCCGGCTGCCGCCAGCCCGGCCGGCAGCGGCATTGCGATCAGCCCGGCGAAGCCCTGCATCTGCGCCTTGAAGTACAGCGCGCCGATGCTGCCCAGAACGATGGCCAGCACGCTGACCTTCAGTGTGTCGGCAAGCTGCTGCCGGCCGAACATGCGGCCCAGGCCAGACCACGGATCGAGCTTGCTGAACCTGGGCTCCATCGGCTTGAGCGTGAAGTTCCAGCCGCCGGCCAGCACGCTGGCCGCCGCGCCCACGCCGCCGATCAACAGCCCGAAAGGCAGCACCGTCACCAGCATCTGGGTGGCCGATGCAGCCAGCCGCTCGGTCATCGAGCCAGGCCGCGCCAGTGCCGCGGCGTCGAAGCGCAGGCCGTCGGTCAGGATCTGGCCCAGCCAGGCGCTGATTTGCGGCGCCAGCGCGATCAGCACCGCCATGCCGGTGCCCAGCGCCGTCAGGTGGCCCAGGTCGCGTGAACGGGCCACCTGCCCGTCGGCACGGGCCTTCTCGATCTTGCGCTGTGAGGCGGGTAGGTGGCGGTCTTGCGCGTCGTCTGCCATCCGTCGATGGTGCCGCCCCGGCCACCGGACTTGAGGCCGATAAGCGGGGCAAACGCGCCCGACTTCCAGGCCACTGCGGCCTGCGCCGGCGGCAGCGCCACTTCAACGCGACGCCGACGAGACGCAGGGCCGCACCGGCAACGACGGCAAAGTCACGCTGGCGGTGCCGAATGCCGATGTCGGCAAGTACGTGGCCACCGCGGCCGGCTACACCAACTGTCGCGTCAATCGGGCCGCACGAAGGGCAGCGCCACCGCCTTGCGGTCGGCGCCGCGCCGGGTGCGCAGCACGGCCTCGAAGGCCTGCTGCGCGCCGTTGGCGATGCTGGCCTGCAGGCCCACCACGTCCTCCAGCGTCAGCGCATCGGTGTCGCGGCGGAACTGCTTGATGGCGGTGGCCAGCAGCGGACGCGGCACACCCGGGTGGCTGGCCACGATGGCCAGCATCGCGCCGAACAGGCTGGCGTGCTGCGCGCACAGCGCCTCGATGCGCTGCAACGCGGCGCGCGGGTCGTCGTTGCGATCCGGCGCCATTGCCGCAGCCTAGAAGCCCAGGCTGGCGAGCAGGTCGTCCACCTCGCCCTGGTTGCTGACGACATCGGTGCGGCCTTCGGCGTTCACCACCGGGCCGTTCAGCACGCTGGTATCGACCTTCTCGCGCTGGTCGGGCGGCACCACCTGCACCAGCAGCTTGACGAGGCTGTCTTCCAGGTCGTTGGCCAGCGTCACGACCTTGGCCACCACCTGGCCGGTGAGGTCATGGAAGTCCTGCGCCATCATGATGTCGGTCAGGTGGCCGTCGATGCGGGCGGTGGACTGCTCCACCTCCTGCACGAAGTTGAGCACCGCGCCCGAGGCCACGGCCTTCACCGGGTCGGCGACGATCAGCTCGGCAATGCGCCGCGTGCTGTTGGCGATGCAGCCATGCTCGGCCTTCGCCTGGTCCACAGAGTTGAGCACCTTGTTGGCGGCGTCGGCGGTCTTGGTGGCGATGTAGGTCAGCCGGCTGCGCGCATCGGGCAGGCCGTCTGTCGCGAGTTGCAGCTTGGGCATCACGCCCAGTTGCTGCATCGTGTCGTGCAGCAGCCTCGTGATCGACCCCAGTTGCTGGAACACCTGGGGCGAAACCATCAAGGGCTCGGCGGGCGCCAGGCTGGCAATGTCTTCCATCTTCATGCAGCACTCCATCAAGCCGTGGCGGCCAGTTTTTGCAGGATCTTCTGGACCTTCTCTTCCAGCGTGGCCTTGGTGAAAGGCTTCACGATGTAGCCGGCGGCGCCGCTCTGCGCGGCCAGCACGATGTCTTCCTTGCGCGCCTCGGCCGTCACCATCAGCACGGGGATGTGGCGCAGCGAGTCCTCGGCCTTCACTGCCTTGAGCAGGTCGAAGCCGTTCATGTTGGGCATGTTGATGTCGGACACGACGAAGTCGTACTTCGCCGCCTTCAGCATGTTCAGCGCCACCGCGCCGTCTTCGGCCTCGTCGGCGTTGTTGCAGCCCATCTCCTTCAGCAGGCCGCGCACGATGCGGCGCATGGTCGAGAAGTCATCGACGATCAGGAATTTCAGGTCGGTGGGATTGCTCATGGAACGAACCTCGGGTGGGCGGACTGAAGGGGTTATCGGTTGCGGGTGGGGTGACTTGAATCAGCGCCCGAGTTGCGGCGCCAACTGCGGCGTGATGGAGGGCGGCGCCTCGCTCTCGGGCGCGCTCACGCTGTCGGGTGCGGTGCGGAAGAAGCGGTCTTCTGCCTCGCGGTTCATCACGATGATGCTGATGCGGCGGTTGCTCGGCGCCAGCGGATCCTGCCGGTCGAAAGGAGAACTGGCCGCCAGTCCCTGCACGCGCAGGGTGCGGTCGTCGGGCAGGCCGCCGGCAATGAGTTCGCGGCGCGATGCGTTGGCGCGGTCGGCCGACAACTCCCAGTTGCTGTAGCCGCGCTCGCCACCCGGGAAGGGTTGCGCGTCGGTGTGGCCTTCGAGCGTGAGCCGGTTCGGCACCTCGCCCAGCACCTCGCCGATCACGCGCAGCAGCTCGCGCATGTAGGGCTGCACGGCGGCACTGCCGCTGGGGAACATCGGCCGCTTGTCTTCATCGACGATCTGAATGCGCAGCCCGTCGCGCGTCATGTCCAGCCGGAGCTGCGACTTCAATGCCGCCAGTTTGGCGTTGCCGTCGATCTTCTCTTCGATCTTGCGCTTGAGGTCGTCGAGCCGGGCCACTTCGGCGCGGGTCTGCTCTGCCTTCAGCGCCTGCAGGTTGATGGTCTTGCGCGGCGCTTCGATGTCGCCGCCCTTCACCTGCCCGGTGGTGCGCGAGAGATCCTGGCCGCCGCCCTTGAGCACATGCGACGAATCGCCAGCGCCGGAGCCGCTGGCCAACAGCGCGATCTTCAGCGGCGACGCGAAGTAGTCCGCAATGCCCTTCTTGTCGCCTTCGGTCGTGCTGCCCAGCAGCCACATCAGCAGGAAGAAGGCCATCATCGCCGTCACGAAGTCGGCATAGGCGATCTTCCAGGCACCGCCATGCACCGCATGGCCGCCCTTCTTCACCCGCTTGATGATGATGGGCTGCAGCTTCTTCGCGTCACCGGCCATCGCGAGCCTCCGCTACCGGGGGATTCACTTCTTGCCCTTCACGTGGCCTTCGAGTTCGGTGAAGGTCGGGCGGTCGCCGGAATAGAGCACCTTGCGGCCGAACTCGATGGCCACCTGCGGCGCGTAGCCCTGCATGCTGGCGAGCAGCGTGGTCTTGATGCACTGCAACTCCTTGCCTGCGTCCTCGACCTTCTGCTCCAGCAGGCCGCCCAGCGGCTCGACGAAGCCATACGCCAGCAGGATGCCCAGGAAGGTGCCCACCAGCGCCGAGCCGATCATGCCGCCCAGCACCGCTGGCGGCTGGCCGACCGAGCCCATGGTGTTGACGACGCCCAGTACCGCGGCCACGATGCCGAAGGCCGGCAGCCCGCCGGCCAGGCGGCCGATGGCCAGCACCGCGGCATGCTCTTCCTGGTGGTGGGTCTCGATCTCGCTGTCCATCAGCGATTCGATCTCGTGCGCGTTCAGATTGCCCGAGACCATCATGCGCAGGTAGTCGGTGATGAACTCGGTGACGTGGTGGTCGTTGCCCACAGCCGGGTACTTCTGGAACAGCGGCGAGCTGTGCGGGTCTTCGACGTCCTTTTCGATGGACATCAGCCCTTCCTTGCGCGCCTTCTGCAGGATGTCGTACATCAGCGCCAGCAGCTCCATGTAGCGTGCCTTGCTGAACTTGCCGCCCTTGAAGCAGGCGCCCAGGCCCTTCATCGTGGCCTTGATCACCTTCATCTGGTTGTTCGCCAGAAAGGCGCCGATGGCTGCGCCGAAGATGGTGATCATCTCGAAGGGCAGTGCATGCAGGATCACGCTGATGTTGCCACCGTGCGAGATATAGACCCCGAAGATGCAACCGAGCGCGAGGACCCAGCCGATGATGACGAACATGGTGGTGTTTCAGCCTTGGCAGTGCGCCACGCGCAGCCCGCGCGTGTCGTGTTGGGCTGTTATCGGCCCGGCCCGCGCACGGTTGAGGCCGAACTGCCGCTGTCGCCCGGCCGGTACACCCAGACCGGCCGGCCGCCGGGCGCCCCCACGCAGGCCACCGGCACGGCGCCCGGCACCTCGAATTCCAGGCTCACCAGCCAGCTTCCGGCCGGCATCTCGGCCGTCGCCTTGGCCCAGGCGCGCGCCATGCTTTCCGGGCGCTGGAACAGATAGACCAGGTCGAAGCCGGCCCAGCCAACGGCCCACATGTCGCCGCGGCGCACGCTGGCGAAGCGGCAGCGCCGGCCGGCTGCAAAGGCCAGCGGCCGGCTCCACTCCACGCCCTCGCAATGCGCCGCCGGCCACAGCCGGTGCAGCGCGCGCAGGCCGTGGCCCAGGCCGCAGCCGGCGTCCAGCAGGCGGGCAGACGGCGGGAGCGTGACGGCAGCGTCCAGCCCATGCAGCGCGTTGCACGGCGTCGGGAAGAACGGTGCATCACGCCAGGCGCGCAAGGGGTAGGCCAGCAGCAGTGGCAGCGCCGCCAGCAGCCAGGCCCAGCCGGGCAGCGCGGGCAGCACGCCGAGGGCCAGTGCCGACAGCGGAAAGCCGCCTGCAACCAGCGTGCGGCGCCAGGCGCCGCGGGTCAGCAGGCTGCAGGCCGCGCCGACACCGGCAGCCACGGCAAAGGCGGCCGGCGTGCCGCCACTGCCGCCACTGCCGGCGCCCCCGACGCCCGTGCCGGCAGATGCATACGCAACCCATGCCGCCAGCCAGCCCAGCAAGGCAGGCAGCGGCCAGGGAACCCAGCGGAGCAGGCCGACGTCCATCGCAGCAGTGTGGTGGCGCCAGCCGTTACGCAGCACTGCGAGAAGCGCAGCAATGCCGCGCCAATTGCGATGCAACGTCCAGACCGGCGGCGCCAAAAGAAAAAGGGCGGGTTCCGAGGAACCCGCCCTGAAAAGCACAGAAGAAACTGTGCCAGGAGGAGACAAGCAATGGAACAAAAACTCTCACACACTCACAGCCATCTTTTCGGCCGCCCGCGGGCGGACTTGAGCCGGCTGTCGGAACGAAACCTTCAGTGCGCCTGTGCCGCGTCGCCGCGCGCGCTGCCGAGTTGCAGGCCGCCGGGCAGCTTGCCCTTGCCGGCGCGCGCCGGTGGGTTGCACAGGCCGCAGACGTAGTGGCGCGCCATCTCGTGCGGGTGGGTCACGAAGTGGCCGTTGCACTTGCTGCACTGGGTCATCGTCAGCATGCCGTTATCGACGAACTTCACCAGCCGCCAGGCGCGCGTCACGCTCAGCAGCGGCTCCAGGCTTTGTGCCTGGATCTGCTCCAGGTACAGCTTGTAGGCCTTGATGACGGTGTCGATCTCGTCCATCGCAGCGGCCTTGTTCAGGTACTCGTGGATGTTCAGGAAGAGGCTGGCGTGGATGTTGGGCTGCCAGGTCATGAACCAGTCGGTCGAGAAAGGAAGCTGGCCCTTGCTCGGGCTCTTGCCCGAGACCTCCTTGTACAGCCGCAGCAGCCGCTCGTAGCTGAGGTCGGTTTCGCTTTCCAGCACCTGAAGCCGCGCGCCCAGGTGGATCAGCGTCACCGCACGCTCGATCTGCTTGGCTTCTGTCAGGATGCTCTTGCTACGCGCCATAGGGGGTTCTCGTGCTGTGTATTGAATCGACCAAGGTTCTTGCACGGATCCGGCTCCGCCGGTCCGTCGCAAGCGCCCCCTCGGGGGGCAGCGACCGTCAGGGAGCGTGGGGGCCGTCAGCTACGCCGCTTCCTGGTGGCGCCCTGCCATCAGGATGGACGCATGCAGGCGGCTCACGCCTTCGTTGGCGGCGCTCTTGCCGTGGCTGGTGAGCAGGTTCCACACCAGATCGTCGCTCATCCGGAAGTGGCACAGCAGCGTGTTGCCGGTGGCGATCTTCATCATCTGCGCGGGGCTCAGCAGGCCGATCATCGTCGCCGTTTCCTCGCTCACGCCCAGCCGGTACAGCGCCTGTTCGCGATCGGTGCGGATGAGGCTCTGGGCCAGCATCAGGTACGACAGATTGGCTTCACGGATTTCAGCGAGGATCTGGTCAGCGGTCATGTGGGCTTTCGGTGGTGCGGTGGTGTGGTGGGAGGCGAGAATTGGCGCGGTATGTAATGAACTGTAGAGAGCCGGGCTGCGAGCCGGCATCAGGCCATCTCCGTCGCTTCAGTCCCGTTTCTTCTGTGCGCCTTGTCAGGCAAATTCCTACAACAGGCCGCGGCGCGCCCAACCGGAGTTTTCTTGACGACGTCAGAGCCGCCCCACGCACCAGCATCAGCACCCGCACCAGCAGCCGCGCCCGCACCAACAGCCGTGCCCTTCCAGGTGGCGCTGCGCTTCTGGCTCAAGCTGGGCTTCATCAGCTTCGGTGGCCCGGCGGGGCAGATCGCCATCATGCACAGCGAACTGGTCGAACGCCGCCGCTGGATCAGCGAGCGGCGCTTCCTGCACGCGCTCAACTACTGCATGCTGCTGCCCGGCCCCGAGGCACAGCAATTGGCCACCTACATCGGCTGGCTGATGCACCGCACGCGGGGCGGCATCGCGGCGGGTGCGCTGTTCGTGCTGCCCTCGCTCTTCATCCTGGTCGCGCTCGGCTGGGTTTATCTGCGCTTCGGCAACCTGCCGCTGGTGGCGGGGCTGTTCTACGGCATCAAGCCGGCCGTCACCGCGCTGGTGCTGCAGGCCGCCCACCGGGTGGGCACGCGGGCACTGAAGAGCCGCTGGATGTGGGCCATCGCGGCAGCCGCCTTCGTCGCCATCTTCGCCTTCGACGCCCCCTTCCCGGCCATCGTGCTGGCCGCTGCGCTGGTGGGCCACTTCGGCGCGCGCCGCTGGCCGCAGGCGTTTGCCCTGGGTGGCGGTGGCGGTGGCGGTGGCGGCGGCCACGGCGGCAAGCCAGGCGCCGCGGCCGGCTTCGGCCCGGCGCTCATCGACGACCACACGCCCACGCCGCCGCATGCCCGCTTCACGCGCGGCCGGCTGGCGCGGGTGCTGGGCACCGGCCTGGCGCTGTGGGCGCTGGCGATGGCGGCCCTGCTGGCCACCAGCGGTGTGCAAGGCACGCTGACGCTGCTGGCCTGGTTCTTCACCAAGGCGGCGCTGCTGACCTTCGGCGGCGCCTACGCGGTGCTGCCCTATGTCTATCAAGGCGCGGTGGAACAGCACCAGTGGCTGAGCGGCCCGCAGATGATCGACGGCCTGGCGCTGGGCGAAACCACGCCCGGGCCGCTGATCATGGTGGTGGCTTTCGTCGGCTTCGTCGCCGGCTGGCTGCGCCAGGTGGCAGGGCCGGATGCGCTCTTTCTCGGCGGCGCGCTGGCAGCCGCGGTGGTGACCTGGTTCACCTTCCTGCCGTCCTTCGTCTTCATCCTCGCCGGCGGGCCGCTGGTGGAGGCCACGCACGGCAAGCTGGGGTTCACCGCGCCGCTGTCGGCCATCACCGCCGCGGTGGTGGGCGTGATCCTCAACCTGGCGCTCTTCTTCGCCTACCACGTGCTGTGGCCGCAGGGCTTCGGCGGGCGCTTCGACGCCGTCTCGGCCGCCATCATGGCGGTGGCCGCCATCGCGCTGCTGCGCTTCAAGGTGGCCGTGCTGCCGCTGCTGGCCGGCTGCGCCGCGCTCGGGCTGGCGGTCACGCTGCTGCGCTGAATTCGCGCTGGGCGAAGCGGCCGGCCGCCGCGTGCGCCGTCTCTTGCGCCCGTCCTTTGCGCCCGTCCTTTGCGCCCCTCTTTTGCGCCGCTTTTGCCGCCCATTTCCGGCCATCGGCCGCGGGGTCGCTGCCTAGACTGCCAGCCACGGGCCGCATGCCCGCTGACAGGAGCAGCAGACCCGATGGACACCCTCATCGTCGGCGCCGGTTTCGCCGGCTCGGTGACCGCGCGCGAACTGGCCGAGGCCGGCGAGCGCGTGCTGGTGATCGACAAGCGGCCGCACATCGGCGGCAACGCGCACGACCATGCAGACGCGCATGGCGTGCTGGTGCACAAGTACGGGCCGCACATCTTCCACACCAACAGCGAGAAGGTCTTCCAGTACCTGTCGCGCTTCACCGCGTGGCGGCCGTACGAGCACCGCGTGCTGGCGGTGCCCGATGCCCGGCGCGGGCAGTTGCTGCCGCTGCCGATCAACCGCAGCACCATCAACCGGCTCTACGGGCTGGATCTGGACGAAGCCGGCATTGCCGCCTTCCTGGAGCGCGTGCGCGAGCCGCGCGCGCCGTTGCGCACGTCGGAAGACGTGGTGCTGAATTCGGTGGGCCGCGAACTCTGCGACACCTTCTTCCGCGGCTACACGCAAAAGCAATGGGGGCTGGACCTGTCGCAGTTGGCGGCAGGCGTCGCGGCGCGCATCCCCACCCGCTGCAACGACGACGACCGCTATTTCACCGACCGCTTCCAGGCGATGCCGCTGCACGGCTACACGGCGCTCTTCGAGCGGCTGCTGGACCACCCGAACATCCTCGTGCGCACGGGGGTGGCCTACAAGGACATCGTCGCTGCCTGCGACGTGCGGCGCACCGTCTTCAGCGGCCCCATCGACGAGTTCTACGGCCACTGCCACGGCGCCCTGCCCTACCGCAGCCTGCGCTTCGAGCATGTGCACCTGCCGGCCACCGCGCAATACCAGCCGGTGGGCACGGTGAACTACCCGAACGACCACGCCTGGACGCGCATCACCGAGTTCAAGCACCTCACCGGCCAGCAGCACGCCGGCACCTCCATCGTGCGCGAGATCCCCACCGCGATGGGCCCGCACAGCGACCCGTACTACCCGATTCCCAACGCGTCCAACGAGGCGCTGTTCAAGCGCTACGAAGCGTTGGCCGAGGCCGAGACCGACGTCCACTTCATCGGCCGCCTGGGCCAGTACCGCTACTACAACATGGACCAGGTGGTGGCCTCCGCACTGGCGCTCAGCCACAAGATCGTCGCGGGCGCGCAGGCGCTGACGGCATGACCAAAGGAACGACAGCATGAAGCCCTACCTTGCCCTCTTCCGCTCCGGCGACAGCTCACTGCACCCGTATGCCGTGGCGCGGCTGGCGGAACAGAACTTCGACTACGCGCTGAGCTGGTTTGGCGACGATCATCCGGCGGACCGTGGCGTGGCCGACGGCGCCGCCTTCGTGCACATGCAAAAGGGCGCCAAGTGGCCGGGCCTGGAGCAGACGCTCATCGCCCACTGGGACACGGTGCAGCAGTACCGCTACATCTGGCTGCCCGACGACGATCTGCTGGCCGCGCCCGAGACCGTGTCACGCATGTTCACCATCTGCGACGAGCTTCAGCTCGAACTGGCGCAGCCTGCGCTGACGCGCGACTCGCACTTCACCCACTTGCTGACGATGCAGCACAGCGAGTTCCAGCTTCGCTTCACCAACTTCGTCGAGATCATGGCGCCGGTGCTGTCCACCGACATGCTGGCGCGCGTGTTCCACACGCTGAAGGGGCAGATCAGCGGCTACGGGCTGGACGCGCTGTGGCCGCGCCTGTCGCGGCTGGGCAAAGTGGCCGTGATCGACGACACGCCGGTCAAGCACACCCGGCCCATCGGCGGCCCGAACTACGCCTTCAGCGACGCAGCAGGGCTGGCGCCTGCGCACGAAGACTGGCTGGTCTCGGCAGGCGGCTTCATCGAGACGCCGGCCGACTTCCACATCAATTTCGGCGGCCTGCTGCAGTCCGGCGACCCGATCTGCATCGGCAGCACCACGACGGAGATCGACGCCGTGCTGAAGGCCTTGCTGGCCTCCACCAACGGTCTGAAGACCAGCGCGCTGGCCCTCACGCGCTACCTGGGCAACCACTTCAACTACTGGGCCGGCAGCGAGCACGGCCAGGCGCGCTACCCACGCGCGCTGGTGCGCGTGGTGCTGAACCAGGCGCTGAAGGACTGCGGCATCCGCTTCCCCCGGCCGCCGCAGGCCGAGGCCGACGGTGCCGGTGAAGCCGGCATCCGGCAACGTGAACAGGCCTGAGCCCATGCAGCCCGAGCAGCCCATGCAGCCCCTGCAACCCACGCAACAGACCGCCCGCTACGACGCCGTCGTCTGCCTCGACGACCTGCTGCGCACCGACTTCTGGCCGGCCAAGGAATTCATCTACGACCTGGTGCGCATGCCGCTGTTCAATGCCAGCGGCCTGAACATCGGCAAGGGCGTGCGCCGCGGCCAGCAGCACAACCTGCTGTCCGGCTTCGACCCCGCGCGCTTCACCGCGCTGTGCGGCCCGGCCGACCCGCGCGACAAGACGCCGGGCTGGGTGCTCGGCTACCACGGCGTGCCGCAGGCCGCGGCCGACTACTTGCGCCGCCACCTGCCGCCCAACGCGCTGGTGCTGTCCTACGAAATGCCGCCGTGGCTGCAACAGGTGGTGCAGGCCAACGGCAACGACTGGCTCGACCTGCGGATGAGCCCGCTGCGCTTCGGCGCCGATCTGTACATGGGCCTGCGCACCAACAGCCCCGCGCTGTATGCCGCTGCGCATGCCTTCAGCGTCAGCGCCAACGAGGTGGCGGCCGAGGCCGCGCTGCTGGCCGCACGGCTGCGCTACCGGCTGCGCTACGAGGTCACCGCCGGCTCGCTGGACCAGCAATGCGTCTATATCGGCCAGACGGAAAGCGATGCCTCGCTGCTGGGCGACGACGGCCGCTTCGTGCGCGCCGACGACCATGCCCAGACGCTGCGCAAGCTGGCCGCCACCGGCGCGCTGCTCTACAAGCCGCACCCGATGGCAGGCGACTTCGCGGCCCGCGAACGGGCCACGCTGGAACGCATCACCGGCAGCAAGGTGCTGCTCTGCGAGGTCGATACCTACGAGCTGCTGGCGCGCGAAGAGAACGTGATGCTGGTGGGCCTGTCGTCCGGCGTGTTGCAGGAAGCGGTCTGGTTCGGCCGCGAGGCCTACGCGCTCTTCCGCCCGATCAGCCAGCCGCGCTTCGACGCAGCACACGACGCAGCCGGCTGCCTTCAGATCGCCTCGCATGTGTTCATGAGCCAGCCGCTGTGGTCGGCCCTGCTGGGCAGCGCCGGACAGCAGCCGCCGCTGCAATTGCCGCCGCGACCCAACCACCTGCGCGAGCTGCACAACACCTGGTGGGGCTACGCGGCTGCCGTGCTGCGCCACAGCACCTTCGAGCGCGAAGCCTTTGCGGCAGTGGGCGGCAAGCGCCTTGCCGAAGCGCTGCGCCGCTGCGAAGCCGAGCTGGCCGCCACCCGGCGCGAGGTGGCCGAGCTGAAGTCACAACTCGGCGCGCAGGCCAGAGCCATGCCCGGCACACCGGCGCGGCCCGCCGCCGTGCCTGCTGCCCAGGCCGCCCAATCCGACGCGCGCATCGACACGCTGCGGATGGAGGTCGATGGCCTGAAGGAAGCCTTGCGCGTGATGCTGCGGCAGAACGTGCAGCGCGCAATGGGCGAGGTGCAGGGCGAAGCTGCGAATGCTTGACGTTGGCCCTTGCGTCGTGGCTGCGATGTCTGCATGTGGCCCGTTGCGGACGGTCGGTCCCTGGCACCCGCGCTTGATCGTCGGGGCGAGATCAGGCCGCCGGGGTGCTCTGCTCCGCTCATGTCCCCCGGCCGGGGCTTCGCCCCGCCCTCCTCCTTTACTTCGCTACGCAGAGCACCCCACCGTCCTGATCCACCGGCACCGTGGCTGTTCAATCGAGGCGTGCCACCGCTGGTGCAGGCCAAGGGCGTTGGGTGGGTGGCGCAGCGAAGTAAAGGAGGAGGGCTGGGCGAAGCCCAGGCCGGGGGACATGAGCGGAGCCACCCACCCGACGGCCTTGGCCTTCGCCACCATCGATCAAGCGCGAACGTCCGCAACGGGCCGAATGCAGCCGTCCGGCCACGACGTCGGCGGGCGCGCCTGAGATGGCCGCCAACAGCGAGCTGACCGGCTTCGAAACGCTGGGCCTGAAGCGCCCGCAGTTCGCAGACCTGGCGCTGTGGCGCGTGCTGGCCGACTACGAGTTCGACAGCGTGCTCGACGTGGGCGGCGGCGCCGGTGAGCATGGCGAGGTCTTCCTCGCTTTCGGCAAGCGCGTGACCAGCGTCGATTACGGCCGGTCTGTGTACTTCGAGCGCCGCAATCCGCAGCGCAGCGTGATCGTCGGCGACTTCAACACGCTGGAGCTGCCCGAGCGCTACGACCTGGTCTGGTGCTCGCATGTGCTGGAGCACCAGCTCGACGCGCACCGCTTCCTGTCAAGGCTGCACGCTGCCACGCGCGAAGGCGGCGTGCTGGCGCTGACGGTGCCGCCGGCAAAGAGCGAGATCGTCGGCGGCCACGTCAGCCTGTGGAACGCCGGGCTGCTGCTCTACCGGCTGGTGCTGGCCGGCTTCGACTGCCGGCAGGCGCGCGTGCGGCGCTATGGCTACAACATCTCGGTGCTGCTGGAAAAGCGCAGCATCGTGCTGCCCGAACTGGCCTTCGACTGCGGTGACCTGCGGCGGCTCAAAGCCTTTCTGCCGCCAGCGCTGCCGCTGCGGCCGAACGCACTGGACGACCCGTTCGACGGCGAGATCGAGCGGCTGGGCTGGTAGGGCCGGCGCTAAAGCCTTGCGTCTCAGGCCGCTGCGTGGTCGGGGGCGCGGTGCACCTGCTTCTCACCGCGCGCATACAGGCCACGGTACGCCTGCACGACACCGCGTTCCACCGCGTCCTCGAACGGCTCCAGCGGCACCAGCAGGTCCAGCGCCCAGGCCGGCGTGGCGCGGATGGGTTGGCCGAGATCGATGCCGCCATGGCCGCGTTGGCCCGGGCTGAACCGGCGTTCTGCGTGCAGCAGTGCGGGCTCGAAGGGCAGCGCTGCTGCCTTGCAGATGCGCTGCAACGCAGCCCGCGGCTGCAGCACGACGTCTTCGTACAAGACCACCGTCTCGCATTGGCGCACGATCTGCGCCACGCGCGCCTGCCAGAACAGCAGGAATTGCAGCACCGGGTCGGCCTCGGCCAACAGCGTGCCCACCAGCCCGGGCAAGCAGGCATCGGCCCAGGCCAGCAGCCGCGGCAGGCGGCGCTGCTGCCAGTGCTGGCGGTTCAGCGCATCGCTGGGCACCTGGCCGGCCAGGCGGGCGTCGTAGCTCCACAGCGAGCAAAAGCTCGCATAAGGATTGCGCACCAGGCCGAAGCCGCTGAACGGCCCGGCCATCGCGAAGACGCCCTGCTTGATCAGCAGCACCTCGGCGCCCGGCGCCACGCTGCGGGGCGCGATGTGCTGGTCGATCTGCCAGCGCGGCAGGCTGGCCGCCGGCCACACGCGCAGCAGCTTGAACAAGCGGGTCTCGGCCTCGCTGTTGGCCGGGTGCAGGTCATGCACCACATGCACCAGCGGGTGGGCCGACAGCGTGCGCAGCAGCAGTGTCTCGCCGCTGCGCGCGAGCGATGCCATGTGGACGATGCGCAGGCCGGCTGTCATCGCGCTCAACCGGCGGCTGCGGCCAGCGGTGCCGGCGGCAGGCCTTGCTGCCAGCGGGACACCATGCGCTCGAACAGCGCCGCCAGCTCGCCGGTGAAGCGCTGGTTGTCGAACAGCGGCAGGTCGCGCCGGTTGTCCCAGAGATGGTCGCGCATGCGCTCCAGCTCGCCCGGCACCGTGGCCAGCGCGACGGCGCGCTCTTCATACGCCTGCTCGCCGTCCACCGCCATCCCGGGCAGGTGCACCGCGTTCAGCAGGCTGGCTGCGACGCGGGCAGAGAAGCTGCGGCCCCGTTGCGTGAGCACCGGCAGGCCCATCCACAGCGCGTCGCTGCAGGTGGTGTGGGCGCCGTAGGGAAAGGTGTCCAGGAACAGGTCGGCCTGCGGCAGCCGCGCCAGATGCTGCAACGGGCTGACGAAGGGCGCGAAGACCAGCCGCCCAGCGCCGATGCCGCGCTCGGCCGCACGCGCCAGCAGCGCCTGCTGGATTTCCTCTTGCGGCACCAGCAGCCACAGCACGCTGCCCGGCACGCGCTGGAGAATGCGGCACCAGCGCGAGAACACCGGCTCGGTGATCTTGTAGCTCTGGTTGAAGCAGGCGAAGACGAAGGCGCCCTCGGGCAGCGCGCAGGCATTGCGTTCCAGCGGCTCGGGGTGCTCGCGCTGCTCGTCGGTGGGCTCGTAGCACAGCGGCAGTTGCGCGATCTGCTCGCGGAAGTCGGCAATGTGGTCCAGCGGGGTGAGGATGGGGTCGCCGACGATGTAGTCGATGAAGTCGCCGCCGATGGTGCTGGGGTAGGCCAGCCACAGTGCCTGCACCGGCGCCGGCCGCAATGCGAAGACGCCGAGCCGCGTGCTGGCGGTGTAGCCGCTCAGGTCCACCAGCAGGGCCACGCCGTCGCCGCTGATGCGCGCAGCCTGCTCGGCGGCGTTCATCGTGCTGCACTCGATGAAGTGGTCTGCCGCCGCCACCATGCGCTGGCGCAGCGCCGAGCCGTCGTCTGCGCCATGCGAGTACAGAAAGACCTCGAAGCGCTCGCGCGGCAGCCGCTCCAGCGTCTGCACCAGCAGCATGCTGGTGGCGTGCACGCGGAAGTCGGCCGAGACCAAGCCCAGCCGCAGCCGCCCCTGCGCCAGCGCGGCGCTGGCCTGCGGCCACTGGCGCGGCAGCTTGAAGGCGCTGCTGCCGCGCACCACGCGGGCAATGCGCTGCGCTTCCATCTCGGCCGCGCGGCGGTGCAGCGCGGCGTCGTCGTTCATCGCCAGCAGGCAGAACGGGCTGAAGCCCGGCCGCTCTTCGCCGTCGGCCTGCAATTGCAGCGACTGCAGCAGCCGGCCATGGTCGCCGGTGCCCTGCGCCCAGTCGCAGGCCCAGGCCGCGTAGTGCGCTGCATAGACGGCGGCGCTGAAGTGCGCCGGCTCCAGCATCGCCACCGTGCGAAAGCACTCTGCCGCTTCTGCATAACGCTTCAGATTGGCGAGCGCAAAGCCGAGCTGCATGTAGCTTTCGATGTCGGCCGGCTTCTCCGACAGCACTTGAAGAAAGGCCACCGCGGCGTCCTGCCAGCGGGACAGGGCCATCAGCACCGATCCCTGCAACAGCCAGTGCCGGCTGCTGCGCGGTGTGGCCGGGTGCAGCGCCGACAGCGCCTGCAAGGACTCTGCGTCGCGGTTGTTCAGCCGCAGCAGCTCGGCCAGCAGGTGGCAGGCGGTTTCGTTGGCTGCGTCCAGCGCAAAGGCGCGGCCTGCGCTGGCCATCGCGGCGTCGGTGCGCAGCAGCTTGCGCTGCACGCTGGCCAGGTTCAGCCAGTACAGCGGCACGCCGGGCGACAGCCGCGTGGCGCGCTCGAAGTGGCCTGCGGCCTGCGCCAGCCTGCCCTGGCGCGCCTGCGCCACGCCTTGCGACCACTGCTGGTGGGCCGGCGGCGTGCCGCGCTGCGGCGCGCCCTGCGCCGGCGCTGCAGGCGGCGAAGCACCGATGCGCAGCCCCGCATGCGGCCTGGCGGTGGGTTGGCTGGTGGCGGCTGGCGACATGGCGGCTTTCGGGGTGGACGGGCGCTGCGGCGTCGATGGCCGACGCCCGCATGTCGCCAGACTTTAGGCAGCGGCAGGCCGGCCAAACGCTGCAACTGCGCGGCAAACGCCGTGTATTCCTTGGCGCTAAACCGCTCAAGAGGTCTTGACATCTGCCGCTCCCCCCTGCCACGCCCCTCAAGTTGACTTCTTGCCCAACCGATACAGCCCTCAACGGGGTCTGTACGAGCGGTCTCCGTGGTCCGGTTGGCCGGCCGATGTCCCGCCAGGCGCAAGGTGCGCAGGGGCTCCACGGTTGACTAGCGCGGGCGGGCTGTGCAACGCGGCATGGGCCACGGGTGCAGCAGGCAACGGAGTGTTCGCGTCTGCTTTGAAAGGGCGGCGCGGCATTCAGGATCTGCCGGCGCTCTCGCCGGGAAATTTGTTCATCAACTGACGGAGTACACCATGGCATCGACCATCAATACCAACATCGCTTCGCTGAACGCGCAGCGCAACCTGAGCATGTCGCAGGCCTCGCTGGCCATGTCCATGCAGCGCCTGTCGTCGGGCCTGCGTGTGAACAGCGCCAAGGACGACGCGGCCGGCCTGTCCATCGCCGAACGCATGAACGCCCAGGTGCGCGGCATGAACGTGGCGGTGCGCAACGCCAACGACGGCATCTCTCTGGCGCAGACCGCTGAAGGCGCTTTGGGCAAGGTCGGCGATTCACTGCAGCGCATGCGTGAACTGGCCGTGCAGTCGCGCAACGCCACCAATTCCGACGAGGACAAGGACTCGCTGGACAAGGAGTTCGGCGAGCTGGCGAAGGAAATCCAGCGCGTGCTGGGCGGCACCACCTTCAACGGCAAGCACATCCTCGGCGCTTCGTCGGGTACGCAATCGTTCCAGGTCGGCGCCAACACCACGGCCGACGACACCATCGACGTCGTCACCTCGAACATGACGACGACGACCGAGATCAGCAGCGTGGCCGGCACCTATGGCAGCGTGGCCACCACCCGCGCCAAGATCGACTCCAGCGCCAGCGCCTCGGACATCGCCACCGTGATCGACAACATCGACACCGCGATCAACAAGGTCAACTCCGAGCGTGCCGTGATGGGCGCATCGCAGAGCCGGCTGGACGCCGTGGTGGGCAACCTGCAGATCTCGATCGAGAACCAGTCGTCTGCGCGCAGCCGCATCATGGATGCGGACTTCGCGACCGAGACCTCGAACATGAGCCGGGCCAACATCCTTCAGCAGGCCGGCAACGCGATGGTGGCGCAGGCCAACCAGGTGCCGCAGCAAGTGCTGACGCTGCTGCGCTGAACCAGCGCCAAGGCGCTGCTTGACCCACCCCGCGAGCGCCGCCCCAGGGCGGCGCTCCTTCTTTTCAGGCTTTAACGGGAGACCCGGGCGCTCAAGCCCTGGCGATGCTGGCCGATACCCACAGCAGGGCGAAACCCCGCCCTGACCTGGTCCGCCGGACCGGCCAATTCGTCAGTTCGACTGGAGTCCTCCATGGCATCGACCATCAACACCAACATCGCTTCGCTGAACGCGCAGCGCAATCTCAGCATGTCGCAGGCCTCGCTGGCCATGTCCATGCAACGCCTGTCGTCGGGCCTGCGCGTGAACAGCGCCAAGGACGACGCCGCCGGCCTGTCCATCGCCGAACGCATGAACGCCCAGGTGCGCGGCATGAGCGTGGCGGTGCGCAACGCGAACGACGGCATCTCGCTGGCGCAGACCGCTGAAGGCGCACTGGGCAAGGTGGGCGACTCGCTGCAGCGCATGCGCGAGCTGGCCGTGCAGTCACGCAACGCCACCAATTCCGACGAGGACAAGGACTCGCTGGACAAGGAGTTCGGCGAGCTGGCGAAGGAAATCCAGCGCGTGCTGGGCGGCACCACCTTCAACGGCAAGCACATCCTGGCCGCCGCCTCGGGCACCCAGTCCTTCCAGGTGGGCGCCAACACCACGGCCGACGACACCATCGACGTCGTCACCTCCGACATGACCACCGCGACCGAGATCACCAGCGTGGCCGGCACCTATGGCAGCGTGGCGACGTCGCGCGCCAAGATTGACTCGACGGCCGACTCGGCCACCATCGGCTCGGTCATCGACGGCATCGACGCGGCCATCAACAAGGTCAACTCGGAGCGCGCGGTGATGGGCGCGTCGCAGAGCCGGCTGGACGCCGTGGTGGGCAGCCTGCAGATCTCCATCGAGAACCAGTCCGCCGCACGCAGCCGCATCATGGACGCCGACTTCGCGACGGAGACGTCCAACATGAGCCGGGCCAACATCCTTCAGCAGGCCGGCAACGCGATGGTGGCGCAGGCCAACCAGGTGCCCCAGCAGGTGCTGACGCTGCTGCGCTGAAGCCGCCGCCGCAAGGCACGGCAACAACGACCCCGGCCGGGCTGGCGCCCGCCGGGGTCGTGTCGTTTGCGGGTGCCGAACTGGCCGGCCAAAGGCGCGCATTTCGGCCGATTGCGCGGGCTTGCGGGTCTTCAGAATCTGTTCATGCGTGTTGCCCATGTGGGTGGCACGCAGTCCACATTCACGGCCAGGACCAAAGCAAATGCCGCAGACCATCAACACCAACCTCTCATCGCTGAACGCGCAGCGCAACCTGAGCATGTCGCAGGCCTCGCTGTCCACGTCGATGCAGCGGCTGTCCTCGGGTCTGCGTGTGAACAGCGCGAAGGACGACGCCGCCGGCCTGGCCATCGCAGAACGCATGAACGCCCAGGTGCGCGGCATG
Organism: uncultured Rubrivivax sp.; assembly: GCA_964244245.1. Lineage (GTDB taxonomy): Bacteria > Pseudomonadota > Gammaproteobacteria > Burkholderiales > Burkholderiaceae_C > Rubrivivax. The sequence continues at coordinate 24,049 of CAXTHW010000044.1, forward strand.
AACGTGGCGGTGCGCAACGCGAACGACGGCATCTCGCTGGCGCAGACCGCTGAAGGCGCGCTTGGCAAGGTGGGCGACGCCTTGCAGCGCATGCGCGAGCTGGCCGTGCAGGCGCGCAACGCCACCAACTCCGACCAGGACAAGGACTCGCTGGACAAGGAGTTCGGCGAGCTGGCGAAGGAGATCCAGCGCGTGCTGGGCGGCACCACCTTCAACGGCAAGAACATTCTAGGTGCGGCCTCGGGCACGCAGTCGTTCCAGGTGGGTGCGAACACCACCGCCAACGACACCATCGACATCATCACCACCAACATGGTGACCTCGACCACCATCACCTCGGTGGCCGGCTTCGACAACGCCGGCACCAGCCGGGCCGGCATCGGCTCATTGGCCACCAGTGCCGACATCGCCGCCGTGATGGACAACATCGACCTGGCGATCGACACGGTCAACGCAGAGCGCGCCACGCTGGGCGCGTCGCAGAGCCGGTTCGACGCGGTGATCTCCAACCTGATGATCGCGTCGGAAAACCAGTCGGCAGCACGCAGCCGCATCATGGACGCCGACTTCGCGATGGAAACCGCCAACATGAGCCGCGCCAGCATCTTGCAACAGGCAGGCAACGCGATGGTGGCGCAGGCCAACCAGTTGCCGCAGCAGGTGCTGCGCCTGCTGCAGACCTGAGCTGCCAGGCCGCGTCGCGTCGGCAGGCGCCAGCGGCTCAAGCCCGCCGCGCTGCGGCCGATAGACAGATGACGACATCCGTCAAGGACACGACATGGCCACCCTCAACTCAACCGGCATCGGCAGCGGGCTGGACGTCGCCACGCTGATCCCGCAACTGATGGCGGTGGAAAGCCGCCCGCTGACGCTGCTGCAGGACGCCAAGACCGACCTCAACACCAAGCTGTCGGCCTTCGGCAAGCTGCAAAGCCTGACCTCGACGATGCGCGACGCCGCCAAGGCGGTGGCCGCCGTCTCGCTGTGGAACCAGACCACCGCCACCAGCAGCGACAGCGGCAACGTCAGCGTCACCAGCGCCAGCGGCGCCGCGGTGGGCGGCTACAGCGTGCACGTCACCAACCTGGCTGCGGCGCAGACGCTGTCGAGCCGGGCCGTCGCGTCGTCCACCAGCGTGCTCGGCGCCGGCACGCTGCACATCGATCTGGGAAGCTGGGTCGGCGAACCCGCACCGACAGCCTTCACACCCAAGGCAGACAGCACCGGCGTGGACATCGTCATCGGCGATGGCGACACCAGCCTGGCCGGCATCCGCGACAAGATCAACGCCGCGAAGGCCGGCGTTACCGCCACCATCGTGAACGACGCCAGCGGCTCGCGGCTGGCGCTGCGCTCCACGCTGACCGGCGCCGACAACGCCTTCCGCATCACCGCCAGCGAGGCGGCAGACGACGGCGACGGCAGCAGCGGCCTGTCGATGCTGGCCTACGACCCCACGGGCACCGACTCGCAGATGCAGCGCAACCAGAGCGCAGTCAACGCCGCCGCCACCATCAACGGCATTGCAGTCACCTCCGCCAGCAACACCCTCACCGGCGTGGCCGACGGCCTGTCGCTGACGCTGCTGAAGGCCAACACCGACGCCGACGTCACCGTCAGCGCCGACAGCGCCGCGGTGAAGACGGCGATCAACAGCTTCGTCACCGCCTTCAATGCGCTGGCCACCAACATCCACGACCAGACCAAGTACGACGCCACGAGCAAGGTCTCTGGCACGCTGCAGGGCGACCGCACGGTGGGCAGCCTGCTGTCGCAGTTGCGCGGGGTGATCAACCAGCCGAGCAGTGCATCCAGCACCTACACCCACCTGTCGGACCTGGGCATCACGATGCTGGCCGACGGCACGATGGCGACCAACACCACCAAGCTGGACGCGGCCATCGCCAACCGCACCGAGCTGCGCAAGGTGCTGGCCAGCGATGCGGACACCACAGGCGCGTCGGGCTTCATGGACCGCTTCCGCGACCTGGGCAATGCGCTGCTCGACACGCAGGGCTCGCTGAGCACGCGCAACGAGAGCCTGACGAAGATGATCGCCGACAACGACAAGAGTCAGAGCGCGATGCAGCTGCGGCTGGACGCCACCGAGGCGCGCATCCGCAAGCAGTACGAGGCGCTGGACACCACGATGGCCAAGCTCAACGGCCTGTCCAGCTACCTCACCGGGCAGCTCGAAGCAATGAACAAGAGCAGCACGCTCTGACGGGTTTCCGGCAGGGGCGGCCCTGACTCAAGTGGCTTCGGCGGCGGCCGATAACTTCAGCAACGCAGCTGTATCGACCGCCCACCGACCATGTTCAGCACCGCCACCGCGTCCCGCAGCCCAGGCCAGTTCGCCAATGCCTACCGCCAGGTCGGCACCGAAACGGCGGTCGCCGGCGCCACCCCGCACAAGCTGATCGCGATGCTGTTCGACGGCTTCATGGAAGCCATCGCGCAGGCCCGCTATGCCATGCGCCAGGGTCACATCGAGGCCAAGGGCCGGGCCATCGGCCGGGCGGTGCGCATCGTCGATGAAGGGCTGCGCGCCAGCCTGGACCTGCGCGGCGGCGGACCGCTGGCGCAGGACCTGCACGATCTCTACGGCTACCTGACGATGCGGCTCACGCTGGCCAACCTGCGCAACGACGAGGTCGGCCTGGACGAATGCCAGCGCCTGATGCAGCCGCTGCGCGAAGCCTGGCTGTCGATCGCCGAACAGGCCGACCGGCCGCAGCGCTGAGGCGCAACGAGGACACGCAATGGACACCGAACTGTTGAGCTACTACGAGGCCATCGAGCAGGCCAGCGTCGATATGCTGTCGGCCGCCCGCTGCGGCAACTGGGACGAAGTGGTGAAGCTGGAAGGCGCCTGCGTGCTGCTGATCAGCCAGCTCAAGCACGCCGCGCGCAGCAGCGCGGTGGACGGCGAGGCGGCCAAGCTCAAGTCGCGCATCATGCAGCGCATCCTCGTCAACGACGCCGAGATCCGCCATCTGGCCGAGCCCTGGCTGCAAGACCTGGACGACACCATGGCCGGGCGGCGCAAGACGATCCACTGAGCTGGAACCCTGAGACGCCATGTTCCAGGACACCCAGCCCGCGCCGCTGCACGGCGATGGCGGCCCCGACCGCTTTGCCGACTTTCGCGTCAGCCACCCACGCGAGTTGCTGACGCTGCTGCGCCAGTTGCGCGACGGCGGCGTGGCGATCAACCTGATCGCACCCGAAGGCGGCCTGCTGACCAGCACGCTGTGGGCGCTGGACGACGCACAGCAGCGGCTGAACTTCAGCGCCGACGAAGGCAACCCGCAGTTGCAACGCCTGATCGGCGCCGACGAGGTGGCGGCGGTGGCCTACCTCCACAGTGTGAAGCTGCAGTTCGAGCTGCACGGCCTGCTGCTGGTGCGCAGCCCCAGCGCCTGCGTGCTGCAGGCCGCGATGCCGGCGGAGATCTACCGCTTCCAGCGCCGCCAGGGCTACCGCGTGCGCACGCCCGAGCGCCAGGCACCCGTCGCGCGGCTGCGCCACCCTTCGCTGCCCGAGATGACGCTGGCGCTGCGCGTGCTGGACGTCAGCATCGGCGGCTGCGCGCTGCTGCTGCCGCACGACGTGCCGCCCTTGCAGGCGAGCACCCGCCTGGCGTCGGTGCAGGTGGAACTGGACGCCGACACCCGCTTCCCGGCGGCGCTGACGCTGCACCACGTCAGCGCCATGCCGCCCGCCGACAGCGGCCTGCGGCTGGGTTGCGAATGGGCGCCGCTGGGCGGCAGCGCGGAGCGCGCTTTGCAGCGCTACATCGACCAGACGCAGAAGCGGCGCCGTCTGCTCGGGCAGGGCTGAACATGTCCGCCAGGCGCGCTGCGCGCGGCTTCACACTGGTCGATCTGCTGGCCTGCTGCGCCGTCACCGGCGTGCTGGCGGCACTGGCCTGGCCGTCCTACAACAGCCAGTTGCAGAAGGCCAGGCGTGCCGACGCCGTGGGCGCGCTGACGCGGCTGCAGGCGGCGCAGGAGCAACTGCGCGCGACGCAGGGCCTGTACGCCAGCGACCTGCGCACGCTGGGCCTGGCAGGCACCAGCGCGCAAGGCCTGTACACGCTGGCCGTCGATCTCACCGGCCCCGACAGCTACCGCGCCAGCGCCACCGCGCTGGCCGGCAGCAGCCAGGCCGGCGACCACGACTGCCCGCAGCTTGCGCTGGCGGTCAACCGCGGCTTCGCCGAACTCTGGCCCAGCGCGCGCTGCTGGGGCCGCTGACCGCGTGATGGACGCGCGATGAAGCAGCACGGCCTGACGCTGCTCGAACTGGTGATCGCCATCGCGATGGTCGCGCTGGTGGCCTCGCTCGCGCTGCCTTCGTTCGGCAGCGCCGCCGAACGCGGGCGGCTGAAGCTGGTGGCCGAAACGCTGGCGAGCGACCTCGCCGAGGCGCGCTTCGAAGCCGCCCAGCGCGGCCAGGTTGTGTTCTTGGACTACCGCGCCGGCGCGGCCGATTGGTGCTGGGCCGTCGCCACCGCCCCGGGCTGTGCCTGCGGCAGCGCGCAGCCCTGCCAATTGAAGGCGGTGCGCGCGGCAGACCACGGCGGCATCAGGCTCGTCGAAGCGGAGTCCAGCGCGTTCGACATGACGGGCAAGGCCGCCGCACCGGGCGGCGCCTTGCTGCAATCGGCACGCGGCGACAGGCTGCGCGTGAAGCTGTCGGCGATGGGCCGGGCCAGCATCTGCCTGGCGGCGGGCGCGGTGCCGGGGTACGCGGCCTGCTGAAGGGCGCGGCGGCAGCGGGCCTGGTCTCGACCGCAGGCGCTGAGCCCGGACATGAACAGCCCTGCGGGCTGTTCATGCCTAGCGAAGAGCCCGCCCTCCGCGAGGGCGCGGCTGCAAGGCCCCAACCCGACCGCGCTTTGCGCCCCAATTGGGCCAGCCCGTTGCGTTTGTCGCGTCCCTTTAGGTGGTACGATTCCTACTTCTTAGTCTTACTTGCGAGTTTGCAATGCTGGTCACCGAGAAAGGGCAAGTTACCATTCCGAAGCACATACGCATGGCAGCTGGGGTTGCTCCGGGGAGTGAAGTGGAGTTCAGCCTCGAAGGCAGCAAGATCGTCATCACGCCTATAGCCACGAGTGTCAAGGAAGACCGCAGAGCCAAGTTCAAAGTCGCAGCGGCGCGCTTGCGCGGCAGCTTCAGCGCTGAATTCAGGCAACTGGGCGCTGACGAAATCATGAACTTCATCCGGGGCGACGAACCCGCGAAAGGCACAGTGCGTCGTGGCTCTCGCTAGTCTTGCCAGCTACGATGGATCTGCTGGCGTACTCGTCGATACCAATATCTGGTTGGACTGCGTTGACGAGGCGAGCCCTTGGCACGACTGGGCGTTGGGCCAATTGCAAGCGTGCAGCGAAAGATCTCCGGTGCACGTCAACATTGTCATTTACTCGGAACTTCTCATTCCGGGACCAGACGTCAAAGCGCTCGATGCGGTGCTAGACATCTATGAAACGCTGAGAACGCCGTTGCCGTGGGCAACTGCAGCTCTTACCGCCTCTGCCTACGGCCTGTACAGGCGTCGAGGCGGGTCCAGGCAAACGCCGCTGCCAGACTTCTTCATTGGCGCGCACGCGGCGGCATCTAATTTGAGTGTGCTGACCCGAGATCCCAAGCCCTACAAGAGCTACTTCGCCAGGCTTGAAGTCATCTCCCCGTAAGCTGCCAAGTGTTGACACTGTTGGAACTGCACGGCCCAGCGGCTCACGCCGCCGATCTCGTTCTTGGCGGCGTTGAGCACCGCCCAAGCTTCCATCCCTGGCAGCGAGCGCAGGTACGCGTCGCCTACCTTGATGATGCAACCCAGCCCGGGGCTTGCCTCCCGACCCGTACAACCCTTGCCGCCAATCAAGTTCGTCGTTAGGCCAGCCGCCTACACCTGCATGTTCATGATCTCGCTGTACGCCGAAACCAGCCGGTTGCGCACCTGCAGCGTGGCGGTGAAGCCAAGCTGGGCTTTCTGCATCGCGACCATCGTCTCTTCCAGCCCCACCCTCGGGTTGTCCAGCGCCACCTCGCGCTGCATGCCCTGGGCCTGCATCTGTGCGTCGCTCACACCCTTCAGCGCATCGGCCATCGCGCTGCGAAAGCTGGCGCCTTCGGCTGCCGCGTTCGGGCGCACAAGCGGCAGGCCATTGGGTTGCAGCCCGGCGCGGGCCACCGCCTGGTTGAAGTCGAAGGGCTTGAGTTTGAGGTCCATGGTGCCGATGTCCGCACTGTAGGCGGCGCTGTGCGCAGGGAGGCGCGGAACAGGGTGCGCTTTGCCGGGCTTCTTGCACCACCGCTGTGCAGGGCCGCGACGAACAATCCGCCGCATGGACAGTGCCGTGGTTCCGCAAGCTCCCAGAGAACTGATCGCAGCCCCCAGCGGCTTCGGCGCACGGCTGGCCGCGCTGCCGGCCAGGACCAAGGCGATGGCCGGCATCGGCATCGCCGCGCTGGCCGCCGTGCTGGTGGCACTGGCGCTGAGCATGCAGCATGGCGACTACAAGCTGCTGTTTGCCAACGTCGGCGAGAAGGACGGCGGCGCCATCGTCGAGAAGCTGACGCAGATGAACGTGCCCTACCGCTTTGCCGATGGCAGCGGCACCATCATGGTCCCGGCCGCGCAGGTCTATGACCTGCGCCTGAAGCTCAGCGCCGCCGGCCTGCCCAAGGGCGCCATCAACGGCTACGAACTGCTCGACAAGACGCCCTTCGGCCAGACGCAGGGCCAGGAGCGCATCAACCTGCAACGCGCGCTGGAAGGCGAGCTGACGCGCACCATCCAGTCGCTGCAATCGGTGCAGGCGGCGCGCGTGCATCTGGCGCTGCCCAACCAGAACGGCTTCTTCCGTGAACAGCAGAAGGCCTCTGCCTCGGTGGTGCTGCAACTGCACCCGGGTCGCACGCTCGACCGGGCGCAGGTGGCAGGCATCGTGCACCTGGTGTCGGCCAGCGTGCCGGAGCTGAGCGCCAAGGCGGTGAGCGTGCTCGACGGCAGCGGCAGCCTGCTCAGCAGCCAGGACAACAACGGCACGCAGGGGCTGGACACCCAGCAGCTCCAGTACCTGCGCGAAGTGGAAGCCGCCAACCTGAAGCGCGTAACCGACCTGCTGGAGCCCGTGGTGGGCCGCGACAACCTGCGCGCCACCATCAGCGCCGAGATCGACTTCTCGCAGACCGAGCAGACCTCCGAGGAGTTCAAGCCCAACCAGGGTGAGAACCAGGCGGCCGTGCGGGCCAAGAAGTCCGACGAGTCCAACAACGCCGGCCCGGCCACGCCCAGCGGCGTGCCCGGCGCCACCAGCAACCAGCCGCCGGTGCCCGCCACAGCGCCCATCAACGGCGCAGCGCAGCCCTTGCAGCCGGCACAGGGCGGCACTGCCAGCGGCAGCGCCAGGCGCGAGGCAGAGACGCGCTACGAGGTGGACAAGGTGGTGCGCGTGCTGCGCGGCGCCACCGGCACGGTGCGCCGGCTCAATGCCGCCGTGGTGGTGAACCACCGCGTCAGCACCGACGCCAAAGGCAAGACGGTGAGCACGCCGCTGTCCACCGAAGAGCTGGACAAGCTGACGGCGCTGGTGCAGCAAGGCATCGGCTTCAACAAGGAGCGCGGCGACTCGGTGCGCGTGATCAACGCGCCCTTCCGTGTCGAGGCAGCGCCCGCCGCCGACGAGCAGCCGCTGTGGCAGAAGCCCTGGGTGCAGGACCTGCTGCGCGCCGCTGCCGCGCCCGGCGCGCTGGCGCTGGTGGCGCTGGTGATCGTCTTCACGCTGCTGCGCCCGGCCTTGAAGGCAGCGCTGGCGCCGCCCCCGCCGCCGCCGCTGGGCAGCCAGGTGGACGAAGTGGTGGAAGGCGACAACCTGCTGGGCGGGCCAGGCGGCCCCGGCGGCCTGGCCGCGCTGGAAGCACCCAAGTCGAACGACAAGCTCGAAGCCGCGCGCAAGCTGGCCAAGGAAAACCCGGCTGCGGTGGCGCACATCGTCAGCGGCTGGGTCAACGGCGAGACGGCGTAGATGAGCGCAGCGATGGACGACGACGGCGTGGAAGACGCAGCCATTTTGCTGATGTCGCTGGGCGAAGAGGAAGCCGCCGAGGTCTTCAAGCACCTGGCGCCGAAAGAAGTGCAGAAGCTGGGCGAGACCATCGCCAAGATGAAGGCGGTGACGCGCGTGCGGGTGGAGGCCGTGATCGACAAGTTCGACGCCGTGAGCAGCAACGAAAGCATGCTGGTGGCCGACAACGACGAGTACGTGAAGTCGGTGCTGCGCAAGGCGCTGGGCGACGAGAAGGCCAACCTGCTGATCGACCGCATCCTGCAAGGCAGCGACGTGAGCGGCATCGAGAGCCTGAAGTGGATGGATGCGCAGTCTGTCGCCGAGCTGCTGCGCAACGAGCACCCGCAGATCGTCGCCGCGATCCTGGTGCACCTGGAGTTCGACCAGGCGGCCGACGTGCTCAAGCAGTTCAACGAGCGCCAGCGCAACGAGGTGATGGTGCGCATCGCCACGCTGGACGGCATCCAGCCCACCGCGCTGAAAGACTTGAACGAGGTGATGAGCAAGGTGCTGGCCGGCGGCGACCGCATGCGCAAGAGCAGCATGGGCGGCGTGAAGACGGCGGCCGAGATCCTGAACATGCTGGGCAGCGCCGCCGAGACCGCAGTGCTGGACTTCGTGCGCGAGGCCGACAACGACCTGGCGCAGAAGATCATGGACAACATGTTCACCTTCGACGATCTGGAGAAGCTGGACGACAAGGGCATCCAGTCGCTGATGAAGGAAGTGCAGAGCGACTCGTTGGTGGTGGCACTGAAGGGCGCGACGCCGGCGCTGCGCGAGAAGATCTTCCGCAACATGTCCAGCCGCGCTGCCGAGACGCTGCGCGAAGACCTGGACAGCCGCGGCCCGGTGCGGCTGTCGGAGGTGGAGGCCGAGCAGAAGGAGATGCTGAAGATCGTGCGCCGCCTGTCCGATGAAGGGCAGATCGTGTTGGCCGGGGGCGGCGATGAGCAGTTCGTATGAGTAGTTCGACCAAAGGCCCGGGCGGCCCGGGCAACATCAGAAACGTGCCGCCCCCGCCCGGCGGCGCCAAGTCCGCCGCTGCCTACACCCGCTTCATTCCGCGGGAAGAACTGGGCGACTTTGCCGCCTGGACACCGGGCTCGCTGTCGGGCCGGCAAGGCGCAGCCGGGCTTGCCGCCGGCCCCGCCGCCGCTGCCGCCGAGCCCACTGCCGCCGACTGGCGCGCCCAGGTGGCCGCCGCGCGCCAGGCCGGCTACCAGGACGGCTACCGCGACGGCCTGGCCGCGCTGGAAGCCTTCAAGCAGAACTTCGCCAGCCAGGCCACAGGCCAGATCGGCGCGCTGCTGAAGAGCTTCGACGCGCAGCTCGACCTGCTGGACGCGACCGTGGCAGACGCCGTGGCCCGCACCGCCGTGCAGTTGGCGCGCCAGGTGCTGCGCCACGAGCTGCAGGGCAACCCGGCGCTCGTGGCGCAGGTGGCCGGCGAGGCGGTGAACAACGTGCTGCTCAGCGCCCGCCACATCACCGTGCAGGTGCACCCGCAAGACCTGCCGCTGGTGGCCGAAGGCGCCGAGGAAGCGCTGAAGGCGCGCGGCGCGCGGCTGCTGGCCAACGGCGCCATCCAGCGTGGCGGCGTGCTGGTGGAGTCGGACGTCGGCGCCATCGACGCCCGCATCGCCAGCCGCTGGGCGCAGGCCGCCGCCACCATGGGCAGCAGCGAAACCTGGGAGGGCGACGCCGCATGAGCTTCGACGCGGCAGCCGCCGCCGGCAACGCCGCGCTGCGCGCCAGGCGCTGGTCACGCTACCTGCATGACCTGCAGGAGTACGCCACCGTGCCGCAGCCGCTGGAGGCCGTGGGCACGCTGCTCCGCGTGACCGGCCTGGTGCTGGAGGCTGCCGGCGTGCGGGTGCCGGTGGGCTCGGTCTGCCAGATCATCGGCGACGGCCAGAGCCCGGTGCTGGCCGAGGTGGTGGGCTTCAACGGCGACCGCGCCTTTTTGATGCCCACCGGCAGCCTGCACGGCCTGGCCAGCGGCGCCCGCGTGCTGCCGCGCCCTGCGCCGCGCGTGCCGCCGCGCTTCGGCCATGACAACCACCCCTGGCGGCGCAGCGAAGACCGCGGCCTGCACCTGCCGATGGGCGACGGCCTGCTCGGCCGCGTCGTCGATTCACAAGGGCAGCCGATGGACCGCGCCGGCCCGCTGCTGGGCGTGCACCCCGAGCCGATGATCCGCCGCCCGATCAACGCGATGGACCGCGACCCGGTGCGCACGCCGCTGGACACCGGCGTGCG
>CAXTHW010000045.1:0-32249 GCA_964244245.1 uncultured Rubrivivax sp.
GTCAAGGGCGACGTGCACGACATCGGCAAGAACATCGTCACCGTCGTGCTCCAGTGCAACAACTTCGAGGTCGTCAACATGGGCGTGATGGTGCCCTGCCAGGACATCCTGGCGAAGGCGCGGGTCGAGGGCGCCGACATCATCGGCTTGAGCGGCCTCATCACCCCGAGCCTCGAAGAGATGCAGCATGTGGCCGCCGAGATGCAGCGCGACGACTACTTCCGCATCAGGAAGATTCCGCTGCTGATCGGTGGCGCCACCTGCAGCCGGGTGCACACCGCGGTGAAGATCGCGCCGCACTACGAAGGGCCGGTGGTCTATGTGCCGGATGCGTCGCGCAGCGTGGGCGTCTGCTCGGACCTGCTGTCCGACGAGCGCGCCGCGCGCTACATCAGCGAGCTGAACACCGACTACGAGCGCGTGCGCCAGCAGCACGCCAGCAAGAAGCTCACGCCGCTGGTGACGCTGGAGCAGGCGCGCGCCAACAAGGCCCGCATCGACTGGGCCGCCTACCAGCCGCCGCGGCCCAAGTTCTACGGCCGCCGCGTCTTCCGCAACTACGACCTGGCCGAGCTGGCGACGTGCATCGACTGGGCGCCGTTCTTCCAGACCTGGGACCTGGCCGGCAAATTTCCTGACATCCTGCGCGACGAGGTGGTGGGCAGCGAGGCACAGCGCGTCTTCAGCGACGGCAAGCGCCTGCTGCAGCGGCTGATCGAAGGCCGCTGGCTCCAGGCCAGCGGCGTGGTGGCGCTGCTGCCGGCCAACACGGTGGACGACGACACGATCGAGATCTACACCGACGAAAGCCGCACCGAAGTCGCATTGCGCTGGAGCCCGCTGCGGCTGCAGACCGAGCGCCCCGTGGTGGACGGCGTGAAGCGCCCGAACCGCAGCCTGGCCGACTTCATCGCGCCCAAGGGCGTGCTCGGCGACACCATCGGCCTGTTCGCCGTCACCGCCGGCCTGGGCGTGGACAAGCGCGAAAAGTTCTTCACCGACGACCATGACGACTACTCCGCCATCATGCTCAAGGCGCTGGCCGACCGCCTGGCCGAAGCCTTTGCCGAACGCCTGCACCAGCGCGTGCGCACCGACTTCTGGGGCTACGCGCCAGACGAGCAACTGCCGCTGGATGCACTGATCGCCGAGCGCTACCGCGGCATCCGCCCCGCGCCGGGCTACCCCGCCTGCCCCGACCACAGCGTGAAGCGCGCGATGTTCTCGACGCTGCAGGCAGCGGAGATCGGCATGGGGCTGACCGACAGCCTGGCAATGACACCGGCCGCCAGCGTCAGCGGCTTCTACATGGCGCACCCCGAGGCGGTGTACTTCAACGTCGGCCGCATCGGCGACGACCAGTTGCGCGACTGGGCCGCGCGCCAGGCCATCGACGTCAAGCAGGCCGAGCGGCTGCTGGCGCCGGCGCTGGGCTAGCCGTCAGCGACGCATCGGCGCATCACGGCGTCAGCGCATCGGCGCATGAGGCCATCAAGCCATCAAGCCGCGCTGAAGTTGCAGCGCTTCCGCCACATGCGCCGTGCTGACGCCGGCGCTGCCGGCCAGATCGGCCACGGTGCGCGCCACCTTCATCGTGCGGTGCAGCCGCCTGCCCGACCAGCCCAGCCGCTCGGCCGCGCTTTGCAGGAAGCGGCGCGCGGCGGCGTCGGCGGCGCAGAGGTCGTCGATGCGGGCCGCGTCGAGCATCGCGTTCGCTTCGCCCTGGCGCTGCAACTGCATCGTCCGCGCCGCCGCCACGCGCAGCGCCACCACGGCCGACGTCTCGCCGTCGGGCTGGCCCAGCAGCTCGGCCGGCTTGACGGCCGGCATCTCGATCTGAAGGTCGATGCGGTCGAGCAGCGGGCCGGACAGCTTGCCCTGGTAGCGCGCCACCGCGTCGGGCGTGCAGCGGCAGGCGCGGCCGGTGGCCGCAAAGGCGCCCAGATAGCCGCAGGGGCAGGGGTTCATTGCCGCGATGAGCTGAAAGCGCGCCGGAAACTGCGCCTGCCGCGCCGCGCGCGAGATGGTGATGCGGCCGGTCTCCAGCGGCTCGCGCAAGGCCTCCAGCGCGCTGCGCGGGAACTCCGGCGTCTCGTCGAGAAACAGCACGCCGCCATGCGCCAGCGAGATCTCGCCCGGCCGCGGCGGCGAGCCACCGCCCACCAGCGCGGGCGCGCTGGCCGAGTGGTGCGGCGAGCGCACCGGCCGGCGGCCGAAGGCCTCGGGGTCGAAGCCCTGTGACGTGAGCCCTTGCAGCGCGGCGCTGACCAGCGCTTCCTCGTCGTCCATCGGCGGCAGGATGCCCGGCAGGCGCTGCGCGAGCATCGACTTGCCGGTGCCCGGCGGGCCGATCAGCAACAGCGAATGGCCGCCTGCCGCGGCGATTTCCAGCGCCCGCTTCGCGCCGGCCTGGCCACGCACGTCGCGCAGGTCCGGCCCGCCGCCGGCCAGCGTGCGCAGCAGCGGCTGCGCCCTGGGCAAGGGCTCGACGGCGTCGCCCGGCTGAAGCGCCTGCACCACCTGGACCAGGCTGGTGGCGCTGCGCACGTCCAGCCCGCCCACCTGCGCCGCGGCGCGGGCGCTTTCGGCCGGCAACACCAACGCCCGCGTGCCGCCGGCGCGGCGCACCGCCAGCCCGAGCGCCAGCGCACCGCGCACCGGGCGCAACTCGCCCGCCAGCGACAGCTCACCGGCGAACTCGTGCGCCGCCAGCCGGGCGGCGTCGATGCTGCCCGCCGCCGCCAGGATGCCCAGCGCGATGGGCAGGTCGAAGCGGCCCGACTCCTTGGGCAGATCGGCCGGCGCCAGGTTCACGGTGATGCGCTTGTTGTGCGGAAAGGCAAAGCCGCTCTGCTGCAACGCGGCGCGCACTCGCTCGCGCGACTCCTTCACTTCGGTGTCGGCCAGCCCCACCAGCGTGAAGCTCGGCAGGCCGTTGGCCAACTGCACCTCGACATGCACCTCGGGTGCGTCCAGCCCGTCCAAGGCACGGCTGATCACGGTCGCCAGCGTCATGGGCCTCCCCTGTTTGCGCGATTGTGGGGGCAGGCCACCGTGCAACTTGTCACGGCTTGCCAGCCGCGCGCACCACTTCTGTGCCGCGCGAACAGATTCCCCGTTTTGGTGCCGCGTTTCGCCACCGGCGATGGCCCTGCGCGGCCCGGGGGCGGCGCGACAGCGCCAGCGCATGGCACAGAAGCTGCAAACCGGCCCCAGCGGTCGTCCATTTGCAACGTCTGGAGCTTGTCCTCATGAAGAAAACTATTCTTGCGCTGTCGGCCGTCGCGGCCCTGTCCACGCTGCCCGGCACGGCCTTCGCCGACCTCGCCTTCAACATCGGCGCGGTCACCGACTACCGCTACCGCGGCATCTCGCAGACCAAGCTGAAGCCCGCATTGCAGGGCGGCCTGGACTTCAGCGAGGGTGGCTTCTACCTGGGCGCCTGGGCCTCCACCATCAAGTGGACCAAGGAAGCAGGCGGCGACGGCGACGTCGAGATCGACCTCTACGGCGGCTACAAGGGCGACATCATCAAGGACTCGCTCACCTACGACGTCGGCGTGCTGACCTACCAGTACCCCAACAACAGCCTGCCCACCAGCGCGAACACCACCGAGATCTACGGCGCACTGACCTTCGGCCCGGCCACGCTGAAGTACTCGCATTCGGTGACCAACACCTTCGCCAACCCAGACAGCAAGGGCAGCTACTACCTCGACCTGTCGGCCAGCTTCGACATCGGCGACACCTGGATGCTGGCGCCACACGTGGCGCACCAGCGCATCGACGGCCCGAACAGCGGCGCGTGCAGCTACTGGGACGGCTCGCTCACGCTGTCGAAAGACTTCAAGGGCCTGGTGCCCAGCCTGGCCGTGGTGGGCACCTCCAAGGCCAAGGACGCCTGCTACACGGTGAACGGCAAGGATCTGGCCAAGACCACCGTGGTCCTGGGCCTGAAATACAACTTCTGAAGGCGGAGCAACAACATGAAGATGGTGACCGCCATCGTCAAGCCCTTCAAGCTCGACGAAGTTCGCGAGGCCCTCAGCGGCATCGGTGTGCAAGGGATCACGGTGACCGAAGTCAAGGGCTTCGGGCGCCAGAAGGGCCACACCGAGCTGTACCGCGGTGCGGAGTACGTGGTCGATTTCCTGCCCAAGGTCAAGATCGAAGCGGCCGTCGATGAAGCCATCGTCGATCGCGTGATCGAAGCCATCGAGGGCGCTGCCCGCACCGGCAAGATCGGCGACGGCAAGATCTTCGTCACCACGCTGGAGCAGGTGGTTCGCATCCGCACCGGCGAGACCGGCAAGGACGCGCTGTGAGCCCCAACGAGAACAAACCACACACCATGAAGAAATTTCTCACGATCCTGGCCCTGGGCTGCGCGCTCATGGGCCTTGGCAGTGGCGCGCTGGCCGCCGATGCCGCCGCGTCCGCGGCCTCGGCGGTGGCCGGCGCCGCATCGTCGGCCATGGCTGCCGTTGCCGGCGCCGCGTCGGCAGTGGCAGGTGCCGCGTCGGCAGCCATGACGCCAGACGCAGCAGCCTCCGCCGCGCCAGCCGCATCTGCTGCGGTGCCCAACAAGGGCGACGTCAGTTGGATGCTGGTGTCCACCGCACTCGTCATCATGATGTCGATCCCGGGCCTTGCGCTGTTCTACGGCGGCCTGGTGCGCAGCAAGAACATGCTGTCGCTGCTGATGCAGGTGTTCGTCACCTTCTCGCTGATCAGCGTGCTCTGGTTCATCTACGGCTACAGCCTCGCGTTCACCGAGGGCAACTCGTTCATCGGCGGCTTCGACAGGCTGTTCCTGAAGGGAGTCTTCACGCCCAACGCGACCGGCGGCGAGTTCGCCAACGGCGCCACCTTCAGCAAGGGCGTGGTGATCCCGGAAATCGTCTTCGTGGTGTTCCAGGCCACGTTCGCGGCCATCACCTGCTGCCTGATCGTCGGCGCCTTCGCCGAGCGCATCAAGTTCAGCGCGGTGCTGATGTTCATGGTGCTGTGGTTCACCTTCAGCTATGCGCCCATCGCGCACATGGTGTGGTTCTGGATGGGCCCGGACGCCTACACCGGCAAGGAAGTGGTGGATGCGATGAACGCCAAGGCCGGGCTGATCTGGCAATGGGGCGCGCTCGACTTCGCCGGCGGCACGGTGGTGCACATCAACGCCGCCGTCGCGGGGCTGGTGGGCGCCTTCATGGTGGGCAAGCGCATCGGCTACGGCAAGGAGTCGATGACGCCGCACAGCCTGACGCTGACGATGGTGGGCGCCTCGCTGCTGTGGGTGGGCTGGTTCGGCTTCAACGCCGGCTCGGCGCTGGAGGCAGGCAACAGCGCGGCGCTGGCCTTCCTGAACACCTTCTCGGCCACCGCCGTGGCGGTGCTGGCCTGGTGTGCCGGGGAAAGCCTGATGAAGGGCAAGGCCTCGATGCTGGGCGCCGCGTCCGGCGCGGTGGCCGGGCTGGTGGCCATCACGCCGGCTGCCGGCAACGTGGGCATCGTCGGCGCAATGGTGATCGGCGGCATCGCCGGCTTTGCCTGCCTGTGGGGCGTGACCGGGCTGAAGAAGCTGATCGGTGCAGATGACTCGCTGGATGTGTTCGGCGTGCACGGCGTCGGCGGCATCGTCGGCGCGCTGCTGACGGGCATCTTCAACGCCCAGTCGCTCGGCGGCCCCGGCATCGTGACCGACTGGGTCACCGGTGCCACCGGCACCAACCCCGACGGCATCCTGGCGCAGTTCATCATCCAGTGCAAGGCGGTGGGCCTGACCGTCGTCTGGTCTGCGGTGGTCTCGTTGATCGCCTACAAGATCGTCGATCTGACCATCGGCCTGCGCGTGCCCGAAGACGAAGAGCGCGAGGGTCTGGACATCACCTCGCACGGCGAGACGGCGTACAGCAAGTAGGCCTGCGGTTTGCCGCTTCCAAGAGGCCGCCTTCGGGCGGCCTCTTCCTTTTCCGCCACCGCGACCCCATCTGCCAAAATCTTCCACCGTTCCTCGCCTGAAGGCGCCGCCATGGTTCCGCACCTCATCACCGCACTGACCGGCCCGATCAACGAGCTGGAGGCGCGCGTGCTCGAGTCGATGCCGGCCATCGAGCGCTGGTTCCGGCTGGAGTGGATGGAGCACACGCCGCCGTTCTACACGTCGGTCGATCTGCGCAATGCGGGCTTCAAGCTCGCGCCGGTGGACACCAACCTGTTCCCCGGCGGCTTCAACTGTTTGACGCCAGAGATGCTGCCGCTGGCGGTGCAGGCCGCGATGGCGGCTATCGAGAAAATCTGCCCCGAGGCAAAAAACCTGCTGCTGATTCCCGAGGCGAACACGCGCAACGCGTTTTATCTGGGCAACGTGCAGCGCCTGGTGCAGGTCTTCCACCAGGCCGGCTTGAACGTGCGGCTGGGCACGCTGGACGAAGAGATCAAACAGCCCGTCCAACTGCCGCTGCCCGACGGCAGCACGCTGACGCTGGAGCCTCTGCTGCGCGCGCGCGGCCGGCTGGGGCTGAAGGACTTCGACCCCTGCACCATCCTGCTCAACAACGACTTGTCGGCCGGCGTGCCGCAGGTGTTGCAAGGGCTGCACCAGCAGTACCTGCTGCCGCCGCTGCACGCCGGCTGGGGCGTGCGGCGCAAGAGCCGCCACTTCCAGAGCTATGAAGAAGTTGCGAAGAAGTTCGCCAAGCTGCTGGGCATGGACCCGTGGCTGATCAATCCGATGTTCGCGCATTGCGGCAAGGTCGATTTCGCCGAGGCCACCGGGCTGGAATGCGTGCAGACCAATGTCGATGCGCTGCTCACCAAGATCCGCCGCAAGTACAAGGAATACGGCATCAACGAGAAGCCGTTTGCCGTGGTGAAGGCCGACAACGGCACCTACGGCATGGGCATCATGACCGTCCACGATGCGAAGGAGCTGGACGACATCAACGGCCGCACGCGCAGCAAGATGAGCGTGGTGAAAGACGGCCTGGACGTCACCGACGTCATCATCCAGGAAGGCGTGCCCACCTACGAGCGGATGAACGGCGCGGTGGCCGAGCCGGTGGTTTATATGATCGACCGCTACGTGGTGGGCGGCTTCTACCGCGTGCACGCCGAGCGCGGCATCGACGAGAACCTCAACACCCCCGGCGCCAGCTTCGTGCCGCTGGCCTTTGCGGAAAACAACCAGTTGCCACGCCCCGGCGCCAAGCCCGGTGCCAGCGCCCCCAACCGCTTCTACATGTACGGCGTGATCGGCCGCCTGGCAATGCTGGCGGCCGCCTACGAACTGGAAGCCACCGACCCCGAAGCCGAGATCTACACCTGAGGCGCCGTGCAAGGGCCTTGGTGCGCTGCACCATGCGCGCTGTACGATCGCTTCCTGCCCCGGCCTGATGGCCGGCGCGTTCAACCCGTCGTGCCCTCCGCCCACGCTCCACGCTCCCCCGCCGCCCTGGCCGCGCTGACCCTCGGTGCCCTGGGCGTCGTCTATGGCGACATCGGCACCAGCCCGCTCTACGCGCTGAAAGAGGTCTTCCACGCGGGCCATGTGCCGGCCACGCGCGACAACGTGCTGGGCGTGCTGTCGCTGATCTTCTGGACCATGACGACCGTGGTCTCGCTGAAGTACGTGCTGCTGATCCTGCGTGCCGACAACAACGGCGAAGGCGGCCTGATCGCGATGCTGGCGCTGGCCACCACGGCGGTGGCGGCCAAGCCGCAGTTGCGCCGCACGCTGCTGCTGGTGGGCATGTTCGGCACCGCCATCTTCTACGGCGACGGCGTCATCACGCCGGCCATCTCGGTGCTGTCGGCGGTGGAAGGGCTGGAGGTTGCCGCGCCCGGCCTGCACGACGCCGTGCTGCCCATCACGCTGGTGGTGCTCACCGCCCTGTTTGCCGTGCAGCGGCTGGGCACCGGCGGCATCGGCAAGGCCTTCGGGCCGGTGACGCTGGTCTGGTTTGCGGTGCTGGTGGCCCTCGGGCTGCCGCAGATCATGGCCAACCCCGAGGTGCTGGTGGCCTTGTCGCCGCTTTATGCAGCCGGCTTCTTCGCCAGCCAGCCGCTGATCGCCTTCATCGCGCTCGGCGCCGTGGTGCTGTGCGTGACCGGCGGCGAGGCGCTGTATGCCGACATGGGGCACTTCGGCAAAAAGCCGATCCGCATCGCCTGGTACAGCGTGGTGATGCCGTCGCTGGTGGTGAACTACTTCGGCCAGGGCGCGCTGCTGCTGCGCGACGCGTCGGCGGTGGAAAACCCGTTCTTCCTGATGGCGCCCGACTGGGCGCGGCTGCCGCTGGTGTTTCTTGCCACTGCGGCCACGGTGATCGCGTCGCAGGCCTTGATCACGGCGGCGTTCTCGGTCACCAAACAGGCCATCCAGCTCGGGCTGCTGCCGCGCATGCGCGTGCTGCACACCTCCGTGCGCGACACCGGGCAGATCTACGTGCCCTTCGTCAACTGGGGCCTCTACATCTTCATCGTGCTGGCGGTGGTGTTGTTCGGCACCGCATCCAAGCTGGCCTCGGCCTACGGCATTGCGGTCACGCTGGACATGACCATCACCACGATCATGACCTTCTACGTCATCCGCTACGGCTGGCGCTACCCGCTGCCGCTGTGCGTGCTGGCCACCGGCTTCTTCTTCATCATCGACGTCACCTTCTTCGCCTCCAACATGCTCAAGCTGCTGGCCGGCGGCTGGTTCCCGCTGGTCATCGGCATCGGCATGTTCACGCTGATGCTGACGTGGATGCAGGGCCGCAAGCTCGTGGCCGGCCGGCTGCGCGACGAAGCCATCGAACTGAAAGGCTTTCTCGAAGCGGTGTTCATCAGCCCGCCGCTGCGCGTGCCCGGCACGGCGGTGTTCCTGGCGGCCGAGGCCGGGTTGACGCCGAACGCGCTAATGCACAACCTCAAGCACAACAAGGTGCTGCACGAGCACAACCTGTTCGTCACCGTGCGCCACCACGAAGTGCCGTGGGTCAGCTTCAGCAAGCGCATCGAGATGGACAGCCTGGGCCACGACTGCTGGCAGGTCACGCTGCACTTCGGCTTCAAGAACGACCCCGACGTGCCCGAGGCGCTGAAGCTGCTGGAAGGCCGCGGCGTGCCGCTCGACGAGATGGACACCAGCTACTTCCTCAGCCGCGACACCGTGATCCCCACCTTCGGCGGCGGCATGGCGATGTGGCGCGAGAAACTTTTCGCCGGCATGCACCGCAACGCCGCAGCCGCCGCCGACTTTCTGAACCTGCCGGCCAACCGCATCGTCGAGCTGGGCTCCAAGGTGGAAATATGACCACCCCCTACCGGCTGACGCCGGCCCCCTCAAGGGGGCGACGCCAGCGGCCCGGCGAAGCCGGATCCGCAGAAATATGACCACCCCCTACCGGCTGACGCCGGCCCCCTCAAGGGGGCAACGCCAGCGGCCCGGCGAAGCCGGATCCGCGGCGTTCGCTTGATCCGGGCGCGGCGCTCGGTACCGTGTTGAGCGCGCTGGTTGCCGGCTTCGTGGCCGTGCTGGTGGGCTTCACCAGTTCGGTGGTCATCGTCTTCCAGGCCGCCGCGGCGCTGGGGGCCACGCCGGCGCAGACCACCTCGTGGATCTGGGCGCTGGGGTTGGGGATGGGGATCACCAGCGCGGGCCTGAGCCTGTGGTACCGCCAGCCGGTGCTGACGGCCTGGTCCACACCCGGCGCGGCGCTGCTGGTGACGGCCGGCGTGGGCGTGCCGATGGCCGAGGCCGTCGGCGCCTTCATCGTCTGCGCGCTGCTGATCATTGCCGTCGGCGCCAGCGGCGTTTTCGCCCGCGTGATGGACCGCATTCCGCAGGCGCTGGCGTCAGCGCTGCTGGCCGGCGTGCTGGCCCGCTTCGCGTTCGACGCCTTCGCCGCGTTGCAGCGCGAATTCACGCTGGTCTTCGCGATGCTGCTGGCCTACCTGCTGGGCCGCCGGCTGTGGCCGCGCTACGCGGTGCCTGGCGTGCTGCTGGTGGGCGTGGCGCTGGCGGCGTCGCGTGGGCAACTCCACCTGGGCGGCGTGGTGTGGCAGTGGGCGCAGCCGGTGTTCACCGCGCCCCGCTTCAGCGTGGCGGCCACCATCGGCATCGCGCTGCCGCTGTTCGTGGTGACGATGGCGTCGCAGAACCTGCCTGGCGTGGCGGCGCAGCGGGCTGCGGGCTACCACACGCCGGTGTCGCCGGTGATCGCCAGCACCGGCATCGCGTCGCTGCTGCTGGCCCCGTTCGGCGGCTATGCGCTCAATCTGGCCGCCATCACGGCCGCCATCTGCATGGGCCGGGAAGCGCACCCTGACCCGGCGCGGCGCTATTGGGCTGCCGTGATGGCGGGCCTGTTCTACACCGTGATGGGGCTGCTGGGCGGTGCGGTGGTGGGGCTGATCGCGGCGTTTCCCAAAGAGCTGGTGCTGGCGCTGGCCGGCTTCGCGCTGCTGGGCACCATCGGCGGCGGGCTGCGGGCGGCGATGCAGGACGACAGCAGCCGCGAGGCCGCCTTGATCACCTTTCTCGTCACCGCCAGCGGCTTGGCGCTGTGGGGCGTGGGCGCGGCGTTCTGGGGCGTGGTGGCCGGCGCGTTGGCGCTCGCTGTGCAACACTGGCGCCCCTCCCGCTGACCCCTGCCAGGCACCCATGGATTTGCTGTTCGTCGCCGACCCGCTGCCGTCCTTCAAAACCTACAAAGACAGCACCTTCGCGATGATGCGCGAGGCAGCGGCACGCGGCCACGGCATCCTGGCCTGTGAAGCGCAGGCCTTGCAGTGGCAGCGCGGCGGCAAGGTCATGGCCGCCGTGCAGCGCATCGAACTCACCGGTGACACCGACGCCTGGTACCGCGTCACCGACCGGCAGACTCTGGCGCTGGCCGACACCGGCGCGGTGCTGATGCGCAAAGACCCGCCCTTCGACAGCGAGTACTTCTACGCCACCCATCTGCTCGGGCAGGCGGAGTGCGAAGGCGCCCGCGTCTTCAACAAACCGGCGGCGCTGCGCGACCACCCCGAGAAGCTGGCGATCCTCGAATTCCCGCAGTACATCGGCCCCACGCTGGTGACGCGCGAAGCCGGCGCGATCAAGGCCTTCCACGCCGAGCACGGCGACATCATCCTCAAGCCGCTGGACGGCATGGGCGGGATGGGCATCTTCCGCGTCGGCCCCGACGGGCTGAACCTGGGCAGCATCACCGAGACGCTGAACAAGGGCGGCGCGCAGACGGTGATGGTGCAGAAATACCTGCCGGAGATCGTGCAGGGCGACAAGCGCATTCTCGTGATCGGCGGCGTGCCGGTGCCGTACGCGCTGGCGCGCATTCCGCAGGGCAGCGAGATCCGCGGCAACCTGGCGGCTGGCGGCAAGGGCGTGGCGCAGCCCTTGAGCGCGCGCGACCGCGAGATCGCCGAAGCGCTGGGCCCCGTGCTGGCGGCGCGCGGCCTGCTGCTGGTGGGGCTGGACGTCATCGGCAGCAGCCTGACCGAGATCAACGTCACCAGCCCGACCTGCTTCCAGGAAATCATGCAGCAAACGGGTTTCGACGTGGCCGGGCAGTTCGTCAGCGCACTGGAGGCGGCGCTGGCCTGACGGGTGAATAGCTACGTCGAATATAATTTTTCGGTGCACACATGAGGGCGTTGCGATGTCCCTTTCTAGCGCATGAAAGCGCCGGCCTGGGCATCTCGTCGGTGACGGCCGCCGAGCTGTTTTACGGCGTCGCCCGCACCGGCTCCGAGCGCAACATGCGCGCGTTGCGGCAGTTCATCGCGCCGTTGACGGTGGCGCCTTTCGACATGGCCGCCGCCGA
Organism: uncultured Rubrivivax sp.; assembly: GCA_964244245.1. Lineage (GTDB taxonomy): Bacteria > Pseudomonadota > Gammaproteobacteria > Burkholderiales > Burkholderiaceae_C > Rubrivivax. Next base: position 11,811 of record CAXTHW010000045.1, read on the forward strand.
GGTGTTCGGCGCGCTGCGCGCCTGGCTGGCATCGCAAGGCACGCCCATCGGCCCGTACGACACCCAGATCGCCGCCCACGCGCAAGCGCTGGGCGTCACGCTGGTCAGCAACGACACCCGCGACTTTGCCCGCGTCCCCGGGCTGCGCACCGAAAACTGGGCACTCTGACCGTGGCACTGCTGTCTCTCTCCAACGCCCACCTCGCCTATGGCCACGTGGCCCTGCTCGACGGCGCGGCGATGTCGCTGGAAGCCGGTGAACGGCTGGCGCTGATCGGCCGCAATGGCACCGGCAAGTCGTCGATGATGAAGGTACTGGCCGGGCTGGAGAAGCTCGACGACGGGCTGCTTCAGGTGCAGACGGCGCTGCGCCGCGTCTATGTGGCGCAGGAGCCGCTCTTCGCCCCTGGCGTGACGGTGTTCGACGCGGTGTCCGACGGCGTGGCCGAAGCGCGCGCGCTGCGCGAGCGCTACGAGGCGCACGCCAGCGGTGATGATCTCGACGCCATCCAGACCCGCATCGAGGCGCTGGACGGCTGGACCTGGGAGCAGCGCGTCACGGAGTCGCTGCAACGGCTGCGGCTGGACGCTGCGACGCCGGTGGAGGCCTTGTCCGGCGGGATGAAGAAGCGCGTGGCGCTGGCGCAGGCGCTGGTGGCCGCGCCCGACGTGCTGCTGCTCGACGAGCCCACCAACCACCTCGACATCGACGCGATCGAGTGGCTTCAGGAGTTGCTCAAGGGCTGGCGTGGCGCGCTGGTGCTGGTCTCGCACGACCGGGCCTTCATCGACGCGGTGGCCTCCCGCATCCTCGAACTCGACCGCGGCGTGCTGCGCAGCTACCCGGGCAACTTCGCCACCTTCGAGGCCACCAAGGCGCAGGAGCTGCAGAACGAGGCGCTGGCCAGCGCGCGTGCCGACAAGCTGCTGGCGCAGGAAGAAGTGTGGGTGCGCAAAGGCGTGGAGGCGCGGCGCACGCGCAGCGTCGGCCGCGTGGCGCGGCTGGTGGCGCTGCGCGCACAGCGCCAGCAGCGGCGCGAGTCGCTGGGCCAGGTGAAGCTGGAACTCGACGCCGGCCTGCCCACCGGCAAGATCGTCGCCGAGCTGCGCGACGTCAGCATGCGCTACGCGGCAGATGGCGACGGCCGCACGCTGATCGACCGCTTCTCGGCCACCATCCTGCGCGGTGACAAGGTCGGCCTGATCGGCCCCAACGGCAGCGGCAAGACCACGCTGCTCAAGCTGATCCTGGGCGAGCTTCAGCCCAGCGCCGGCAGCGTGCGCCAGGGCACCAAGCTGCAGGTGGCCTACTTCGACCAGATGCGCGCCGGGCTGGACCTCGACGCCACGCTGGTGGACACCATCAGCCCGGGCAGCGAATGGGTCGAGAGCGGCAGCCAGCGCAAGCATGTGATGAGCTACCTGACCGACTTCCTCTTCTCACCGGCGCGCGCCAACTCGCCGGTGCGCACGCTGTCCGGCGGCGAGCGCAACCGGCTGCTGCTGGCGCGGCTGTTCGCGCTGCCGGCCAACGTGCTGGTGCTCGACGAGCCCACCAACGACCTCGACATCGACACGCTGGACCTGCTGGAAGACCTGCTGCAAGGCTACGCCGGCACGGTGTTCCTCGTCAGCCACGACAGGCGCTTTCTCGACAACGTCGTCACCAGCACCATCGCCTGGGAAGGCGACCCCGAGTTCGGCGGTCGGCCAGGGCTGTGGCGCGAGTACGAAGGCGGCTACGAAGACTGGAAGCTGCAACGCGCTCGCGCCCGTGCGCTGGCCGGCGCCACCGCCCAGACGCCCGCTGCGATGCCGGCCCCAGCGCCCGGCCCGACGCCTGCGGCCACGCCGGCCAGCAAGGCCCCGGCCAGCGCGCCGCGCGGCAAGCTGAAGAACAAGGAGCAGCGCGAGCTGGACGCCTTGCCCGCGCGCATCGAGGCGCTGGAGCGCGAGCAGAAAGAGATTGCCGAGCGGCTGGCCGGCAGCCGGATCTACATCGACGCACCGCAGAGCGTGGCCGGCCTGCAGGCCCGGCATGCGCATATCGAGGACGAGCTGCTGCTGGCGCTGGAGCGCTGGGAGGCGCTGGGCGCCGGCGGCACCTGACGCCCAACGCGGCTGCCGGCGGCTATCGGGGGGCTGCCGGCTACCGGCTGCCGCTGAACCAGCCTTCGTTGGTGGCCGCGGGGTGCGAGCGGCTGACCATCAGGCCGGCCTGGAGGTAGAGCGCGTTGAGAAGCCGGGTGGCGCGCGCGCGGTCGAAGCCGGGCCATTCCGAGATCTCGCGCAGGTTGGTGGTGGCGCGCTTGAGGCGCGGAATCGCCTGCGCCAGCGAGCCCGAGACGGGCAAGCCGTCCAGATCGACGCCCGGCGCGATGCGGTAGGCCGCCATGCCGCTGATCTCGGGCAGCAGATCTTCGCGCGCGCCACGCAGCGCCAGCTCCCAGAGCAACGGGCCGAGCGGCGCGTAGTGCTCGCGTTCGCCGACCAGCGCGCGGTCGGCGTGGCCCAGCGGGCGCAGCACCGCAGGCTCGACGTGCAGCACGCGCAGCTCGGTCAGGCGCCCGGCCAGCAGCCGCTCCATCGGCACGGGGCAATGCGCCAGCCGCTCGGTGGGAAACAGCGTCAAAGGCACCACGCGCGCCTCGTCTTGCAGATGCACGAGAAGATCGCGCGCATGGCGCACGCAGGCGGCCATCACCTCCAGCACTTCGAGCCCGACGCCGGACCGGCTGCCCTGCTCGAAGCGCTGAAGATCCTGCATCAGCGAGGGGCTGAGCGACGACAGGCGCGTGCCCCCGGCGTCACCGTCACCGACGCGGTCGAGATCGTCCAGGTAGCGCTGGAAAGCGCTGGCGCGCATCAGGTCCGGCGCCCCGAAAGGCAGGGTCGTTTCGAACATCGTCTGTGGGAGCTTCAGCCCCTCCCGCAGGGCATGCCATCGAGGTGGCGACATGGTACGCCGAGCGCTGCACGCGCTTGCCGCTGTTTCAATTTGCAGCGCCTAGCCCCGCGGACGCAGGGTCTTCAGCAGCCGCCAGAAGCGCGCGTCCTGCGAGGTGGCGAAGTTCACCCGCATCAGCGACGTGCGGCGCGGCGTGGCGTGGAACAGCGCGCCGGGGGCGATGAGCCAGCCTTCGTCCAGCAGCGCCTGCGCCAGGCGCTCGGTGTCGCAGCCCACATCGACCCAGCCAAAGAAGCCTTGCGGCGGCGTCACGAAGCGGCAGCCGGCGTCCAGCGCCAGGCGTTCGGTGCGCACGCGGGCGGCGTCCAGCCGCTGCACCACGCGCTCTGCGTGGCGGCGCAGCAGGCCTTGCTCCAGGCACCAGGCCAGCGCCTGCTCCAGCGGCCCAGGGGTGCTGAGTGTCGATAGCAGCTTGCTGTCCACGCAGCGCTCGGCCAATGCAGGCGCGGCGGCCAGATAGCCCACGCGCCACTGCGGCGTGAGGATCTTCGAGAAGCCCGAGACATAGACGGTGCGCCGCAGCCCGTCCAGTTGCGCCAGCCGCGTTGCGTGCGGCGCTGCCAGCCAGGCATAGGTGTCGTCCTCGACGATGGTCAGCCCGTGCACCTCGGCCAGCCGCAGCAACCGGTGCGCGGCGGCGGGCGACAGCGAGCAGCCCGTGGGGTTGTGCAGCACCGACACCGTCACGTACAGCCGCGGCCGGTGGGTCTGCACCAGCGTCTCCATCACCGCCAGGTCGGGCCCGTCGGTGCCGCGCGGCACCGGCAGCAGCCGCATGCCGGCGCGCGTGAGGCGGGCGAACTCCACGGCCCAGCCGGGCTCGTCCACCAGCACCGCATCGCCAGGCTGCAGCAAGGTGCGCGAGACGATGTCGAGCGCATGCGTGGCGCCCACGGTGGTGACGATCTGCGCCGCATCGGCCGCGATGCCGATGCCGGCCAGGCGGCGCGACAACGCCTGGCGCAGACCGGCGTCACCGGCAGGGTCTCCGTAGCGCAGCCAGGCTGCCGCGGCGGCCGGCGTGCTGACGCGGCGCAGCGCGCGTTGCAGGATGCCGGCGTCCAGCCAGTCTTCCGGCAGCGTGCCCATGCCGGGCGCGGGCCGGCCGCCCTGCGCCTGGAACATGCTGCGGATCAACGCGGTGGCGTCCACCGGCGCCGGCAGCGCCGTCTGGCGCGGCGACACGTCCCGCGCGGCCGGCACTGCGTCACGGACGAAGAAGCCGCGTTGCGGCAGCGCATGCACCAGGCCCTGCGCCTGCAACAAATCATAGGCGCCGACAACGGTGCTGGCGCTGACGCGGTGGCGCTGCGCACAGTCACGCACCGAGGGCAGCCGCGCGCCGGGCGGCAGCAGGCGCTGGCCGATGCGCTCGGAAAAGCGCTGGGCCAGCTGCTCGGCCAGCGTGCTGCCGGCGGCGGCCATCAACGGAGCTTCTGCATGCATCGGGGCGGTCTGTACCGGCCCGATGGCCGGTACAGTTTTGCTGTCTGTATGCTGGAGTGTATTGCTACTGTACTGCTGCGCTCGCATAGACTGCGTCGCATGCGACCAATCGGCAACGGCGACCAAGCCAGGCGCGGCCTGCTTCTCGGCACGCTGGGCGTGGTGATTTTCGCGATGACGCTGCCGATGACGCGGCTGGCCGTCGGCGATGCAGCCAGCCCGCAGTTGCCGCCGGCCTTCGTGACCGCCGGCCGCGCGGCGCTGGCCGGGCTGCTCAGCATGCTGTACCTCGTGGCGCTGCGCGCACCGCGGCCGGCGCGCCGCCACCTGCCGGCGCTGGCGGTCTGCGCGCTGGGCACCGTGGTCGGCTTCCCGCTCTTCCTGGCGCTGGCGTTGCGCCGGGTGGACGCGATGCACGCCGCCGTGGTGACCGGCGTGCTGCCGCTGGGCACCGCCATCGTCGCTGCGCTGGTGCTGCGCCAGCGGCCGTCCATCGCCTTCTGGGCCAACGCGGTGGCGGGTTGCGCGCTGGTGCTGGCCTTCGCTGCATGGTCCGGCAGCGGCAGCCTCACCGCGGCCGACGTGCTGCTGCTGGCCGCCGTGGCCAGCGCCTCGGTGGGCTACGTGGCCGGCGCGCGGGTGTCCGCAGAGCTGCCGGCGCAGCAGGTGATCTGCTGGGTGCTGGTGTTGTCGCTGCCGCTCACGCTGCCGGTGACGGCGTGGGTGTGGCCCGCGGCGCCGGTGCGCGCCAGTGCCTGGCTGGGCTTCGGCTACGTGTCGCTGTTTTCGATGTGGCTGGGCTTCTTTGCCTGGTACCGTGGGCTGGCGCTGGGCGGCGTGGTGCGCGTCAGCCAGGTGCAGTTGCTGCAACCCTTCCTGGCGCCGCTCTTCGCCGTGCCGGTGCTCGGCGAGCGGCTTCAGCCACCGACGCTGGTGTTTGCGCTGGCCGTGATGGCCGTGGTGTTGATGGGAACGAAAGCGAAAAGGAACCCTGCATGAGCTGGACGATGGCCCGCCGCGCCGAGCGGCTGAACCCTTCGACGATCCGCGAGATCCTGAAGATCACCGAGCGCCCCGGCATCATCTCGCTGGCCGGCGGCCTGCCGTCGGCCGACACATTCCCGGTGGCTGCGATGGCCGAGGCCTGCGCCCGCGTGCTGCGCGACACGCCGCGCGAGGCGCTGCAATACGCCGCCAGCGAAGGCTATGCGCCGCTGCGCGAGTGGGTGGCGGCGGAGATGGCGACGCACGGCCTGCGCGCCGATGCGTCGCAGGTGCTCATCACCACCGGCTCGCAGCAGGGGCTGGACCTGGTCGGCAAGGTGCTCATCGACCCCGGCAGCACGGTGGCGGTGGAGTCGCCCACCTACCTGGGCGCCTTGCAAGCTTTCGCGCCGTACGAGGCGGAGTTCGTCGCCATCGAAGGCGACGAAGAAGGGCCGCTGCCGGCTGCGCTGGACGCCGCCCGCGGCGCGCGCTTCATCTACCTGCTGCCCAACTTCCAGAATCCGAGCGGGCGCTGCCTGTCGGCCAGCCGGCGCGATGCGCTGGCGGCCAAGGCGGCGGCCATCGGCCTGCCGCTGGTGGAGGACAACCCCTATGGCGACCTGTGGTTCGACCAGCCGCCACCGCCGCCGCTGTCGGCCGCCGCCGGGGAGGACGCGGTCTATCTCGGCTCCTTCTCCAAGGTGCTGGCGCCCGGGTTGCGGCTTGGCTACTTGATCGCGCCCAAGCTGCTCTACCCCAAGCTGCTGCAGGCCAAGCAGGCGGCCGACCTGCACACGCCCGGCTTCAACCAGCGCGTGGTGCACGAGGTCATCAAAGACGGCTTTCTGCGCGACCATGTGCCCACCATCCGCGCCCGCTACCGCGCCCAGCGCGACGCCATGCGCGCGGCGCTGGACAGCCACATGCCCGCCGGCTGCCGCTGGACGGTGCCTGTGGGCGGCATGTTCTTCTGGGTCGAGCTGCCGGCTGCGCTGGACGCCACCGCGTTGCTGCCACAGGCGGTGGCAGCCGGCATGGCTTACGTGCCAGGCGCGCCTTTCTTCTCCGGCGGCGGCCACGCCAACTGCCTGCGCCTGAGCTTCGTCACCGTGGCGCCGGCACAGATCGACACCGGCATCCGGCTGCTGGCCGGCGTGCTGCGCCAGGCGCTTGCAGCATGAAGCGCCGCTTCGACCAGATCGACGTCTTCAGCGCCGCGCCGCTGCTGGGCAACCCGCTGGCCGTGGTGCATGCGGCAGACGGCCTGAGCGACGCCACGATGGCGGCCTTCGCGCGCTGGACCAACCTGTCGGAAACCACCTTCCTGCTCCCGCCCGACGACGCCGCGGCCGACTACTGCGTGCGCATCTTCACCCCCGGTGGCGAGCTGCCCTTCGCCGGCCACCCGACGCTGGGCAGTTGCTGGGCCTGGCTGGCGGCAGGCGGCGAGCCGCGTGATGCCGGCTGCGTGTTGCAGCAGTGCGGCGTGGGCCTGGTGCGCGTGCGGCGCAGCGGCGCACGGCTGTCGTTCGCGGCGCCGCCGTTGCGCCGCAGCGGGCCGCTGGAGCCGGCGCTGCTGGCACAAATCACGCGCGGCCTGCGGCTGCAAGAGGCCGATGTGGTGCAGCACCAGTGGGTGGACAACGGCCCCGGCTGGTGCGCGCTGCTGCTGGGCTCTGCGGCGCAGGTGCTGGCGCTGCGGCCCGACTGGGCACAGCTCGACGGCCTGAAGCTGGGCGTCGTCGGCCCGCAGGCCGCCGGCCATGGTGCGCGCTACGAGGTGCGCGCCTTCGTCGGCGGCGGCAACTACGAAGACCCGGTCACCGGCAGCCTGAACGCCAGCCTGGCGCAGTGGCTGATGGGTGCCGGCTTAGCGCCCGCAGCCTATGTGGCGGCGCAGGGCGCGGCGCTGGGCCGTGCCGGGCGGGTGCATCTGCAAGCGCTGGACGGCACGGTCTGGGTGGGCGGCGACGTCACGCCGCTGGTGCAAGGCGAGGTCGATCTGTGACGGTGCTGGTGGACCATCTGGTCGTCGCCGCGCCGTCGCTGGAAGCCGGCGCCGCCTGGTGCGAAGCGACGCTGGGCGTGGCGCCCGGGCCGGGCGGCAAGCACCCGCTGATGGGCACACACAACCGGCTGCTGCACATCGGCGCGCCGGCCTACCCCGACTGCTTTCTGGAGATCATCGCGATCGACCCGCAAGCCGCGCCGCCCGGCCGGCCGCGCTGGTTCGGCCTGGACGGGATCGACCTTTCCGGCGGCCCGCGGCTGATCCACCTGGTGGCGCGGTCCACCATGCTGGACATGCACCGCTGGGGCCTCATCACCGTGGGCTACCAGCCCGGCGAGCCGCTGCCCGCCAGCCGCGACACGCCGCAGGGCTTGTTGTCCTGGCAGATCCTGGTGCGCGACGACGGGCGGCTGGGCTGCGACGGCGCTTTGCCCACGCTGATCCAGTGGCAGGGCAGGCACCCGGCTGCGCAGATGCCGGCATCGGCCGTCGCCCTGCAAAGCCTGCAACTGAGCGGCATCAACGAGCGCGCGCGTGACGTGCTGCGCCTGCGCGGCGTGGCGGTCTCGCCAGTGCGCGAGCCCGGCGCCCCTGCGCTGCGCGCCGTGCTGCGCACACCGCGCGGCGACATCTGTCTGGAGTCCGCATGACCGAAGAACTGTTCCGCGAAGACGCCGATCTGCTGGACTGCGAAGCCACCGTGCTGGCCGTCGAAGACGGCGGCGTGCTGCTCGACCGCAGCGTGTTCTACCCGCTGGGCGGCGGCCAGGCCGGCGACACCGGGCTGCTGTTGCTGGCCGACGGCAGCAGCGTGGCCATCGCCGACACGCGCAAGGACAAAGAGCGGCCCGGCGTGATCCTGCATGTACCGGCGCCCGGCGCCGACCTGTCCGGCCTGCTGCCCGGCAGCCGCGTGACGGCGCGCATCGACGGCCAGCGGCGCGCCGCGCACCGCCGCTTCCACACGGCCACCCACCTGCTGTGCGCGCTGGTGCCGCACCCGGTGGACGGCTGCTCCATCACGGCCGGCTACGCGCGGCTGGACTTCCACATGGCCGAGCCGCTGGACAAAGACGCGCTGACGGCGGGCATTGCGCGCCTGGTGGCGGCGGCGCACCCGGTGCGCCACCGCTGGATCAGCGAGGACGAACTCGACGCCAACCCGCAACTGGTGCGCAGCATGAGCGTGCAGCCTCCGCGCGGGCTGGGGCGCATCCGGGTGCTGGACATCGACGGTGTGGACATCCAGCCCTGCGGCGGCACCCACGTGCGCAACACCGCCGAGGTGGGCCGCGTGGTGGTGACGAAGACCGAGAAGAAGAGCGCGATGACCCGGCGCGTGGTGCTCGGGTTTGCCGACGGCTGAAGGCGCCGCCGGCCCGGGCATTACTTCGCGCGGAAGTCGTCGTGGCAGGCCTTGCAGGCACCGCCGGCCGCGCCGAAGGCGGCCTTCACCTGGTCGGCGTTGCCGGCCTTGGCAGCGACGTTGAGCTTGGTGACCTCGTCCTGCATCTTGGTGGCGGCGGCGTCGAACTTGGCGCGCTCGGTCCAGATCTCGGGCCTGGCCTTGGTGTTGGCCGCCGTGCCCTCGACGAAGCCCTGGTAGGGCAGCCTGGACATGGTGGCGACGATGTCGGCATTGGCCGCCACGGCAGCGGCGTCGTAGGGAATGCGGCCCTGCACCATGGCGCCGATGCGTCCGAAGTGGGTGGCCATCACCGTGAAGGCGCTCTGGCGGTACTTGATGGCGTCTTCGGGCTTCTGGAACTGCGCGGCAGCCGGCAACGCGGTGGCAAGGCAGACCAGGGTGGCCGCAGCCAGGAGCAATGGTTTCATGCAGGGGTCTTTCGAACGGTTGGGTGGACTGAAGGCCGACGCCGCAGCCCATGGCCGAGTTTACGCAACACGCTGTGACAACGTGGGCCGCCCAGGGTAACTCCCGATGTGTGCAGGCACGGCGAGTGCCGCCGCCGCAGGCCCGCATTCGCGTTATGGTTGCGGCACCGCCACCGCGCTGAACCAGCACCGCAACGATGCAGACGACGCCCGTGCCAGCAGAACTCGCCATCCGCGTCTGGGACTTGCCGACGCGCCTGTTCCACTGGGTGCTGGCCTGCGCCATCGTCGCATTGCTCATCACCGGCTACACCGGCGGCGGCCTGATGGTCTGGCACCTGCGGCTGGGCTATCTGGTGTTCGGGCTGCTGCTGTTCAGGCTGCTGTGGGGCTTCGTCGGTGGGCGCTGGTCGCGCTTTTCGAGCTTCGTCTATAGCCCCGGCACGGTGCTGCGCTACCTGCGCGGCCAGGGCCGGCCCGAAGAGTTTCTGGATGTCGGGCACAGCCCGGTGGGCAGCTTCTCGGTCTTCGCGCTGATCGGCATCCTGCTGCTGCAAGTGGCCACCGGGCTGGTGGCCGACGACGAGATCGCCACCACCGGCCCGCTGAACCGCTTCGTCAGCGGCGCGGTGGCCAACAAGGCCAGCGCCTGGCACACCGAAGCCGGCCAGTGGATCATCATCGCGCTGACCGTGCTGCACATCGCCGCCATCGTGTTCTACCTGCGCCGCAAGAAGAACCTGCTGCGGCCGATGATCTACGGCGACAAGACGCTGGCGGCGCACATCCCGGCGGCCAGCGACAGCGCCGCCACGCGGCTGCTGGCGCTGCTGCTGGGAGCGGCCTGCGCGGCGGCCGTCTCGTGGGTCGTATCGCTGGGCGGCTGAAGCATGGTGCGGCCCGCCAGCCGGGACATGCCCGACATCCGCCTCGTCGAGCCCGACACGCCGGCCTTGCTGGAGGCCACGCGCGGCATCTTCCGCGAGTACGCCACCGGCCTCAACGTCGATCTCTGCTTCCAGAATTTCGATGCAGAACTGGCGGCGCTGCCTGGCGACTATGCAGCGCCTTCTGGCGCGCTGGTGCTGGCGCTGGTGGACGGGCAGATCGCCGGCTGCGGCGCCGTGCGTGCCATCGCCGACGTGGACTATGCCAACGCCTGCGAGATGAAGCGCCTGTACGTGCGGCCAGCGTTTCGCGGCCTGGGCCTGGGCCGGCAGTTGGCGCAGGGCCTGATCGACCGTGCCGTGCAGGCCGGCTACACCTGCATGCTGCTCGACACGCTGGACACGATGGAAGCCGCGCGCGAACTCTATGAATCGCTCGGCTTTGCCGAGATCCCGCCCTACTACTTCAACCCGATTCCCGGCGCACACTACCTGCGCGCAGACCTGCACGACGGCGTCACGCGCTACTGATGCAGCCCCGACCAGCCACAGAGAGACAGATGAGCACATCCTCCATCGAATTGCGTGCCGGCGCGCTGCGCCTGGCGTTGCGGCCCGACCTGGGCGGCAGCATTGCCGGCCTCTGGCTGGGCGACGTGCCGGTGCTGCGCAGCACCGAGCCCGACGCGCTGGCCAGCGCCCGGCTGTCGGGCTCGTTCCCGCTGGCGCCCTACTCCAACCGGCTGGGCTACCGGCGCTTCCGCTGGCATGGCGTGGAGCACACCACGGCGGCCAACTTCGACGACAACCCGCATTCCGTCCACGGCATGGCCTGGCAGCGGCCCTGGCAAGTGACGGGCAGCAGCGCCACCGAGGCCACGCTGCGCCTGGTCCACACACCCGATGCGGACTGGCCCTTCCCCTTCGAGCTGCAACAGCGCGTGGTGCTGACACCCGCTGCGCTGGAGCTGCACATGGTCTTCACCAACACCGCCGCGCAGCCGCAACCGGTGGGCCTGGGCTGGCACCCGTACTTCACCAAGCGGCCGCGCAGCCGGCTGCACATCGAGCTTGCCGAGCGCTGGGAGTCCGACGCAAGCGGCCTGCCCACGCGCAAGGTGGCGCAGCCCGGCATCGACGGCGACGTCTCGCACCTGGGCTTCGACAACTGCTTCGAAGGCTGGCGCGGGCCGGCGCGCATCCGCGACGAGAAGCTGTCGATGCGGCTGACCTCGTCGCTGCCCTACCTGGTGGTGTTCACGCCGGACACCAAGCCCTACTACTGCGTCGAGCCCGTCAGCCACGTCAGCAACGCCATCCACATGGCCGACCCCGCCGCGCATGGCCTGCGCAGCGTGGCCGCAGGCGCCAGCTACGACGGCTGGATGAAGCTCGAGGTCGAAGGCGTCTGAGCGCCATGCCGGCCGCGCCTTTGATCCAGCCGCTGCCGGTGCCGCCCGCGCTGCTGGGCGAGTCACCGGCCTGGCTGCCCGAACAAGGCGCGCTGGTCTGGTGCGACATCCCCGGCCATGCGCTGCACCGCTGGCTGCCTGCCAGCGGCCAGCACGCGAGCTGGGCCTTCGACACCGACGTGGCAAGCTGCGCGCCGCTGCCGGGCGGGCGGCTGCTGCTGGCGTTGCGCAGCGGGCTGGTCGTCTTCGACCCCGCCAGCGGCACGCAGCAGCGGCTGGCAGACGCGCCCTACGACACCGCCACACAGCGCTTCAACGACGGCAAGGCCGACCCGCAGGGCCGCTTCTGGGTGGGCAGCCTGTGCGAGCCGCGCGAGCCGCCGCGCGCGGCGCTGTACTGCTTTGCGGCCCAGCGGCTGCACCGCGTGGCAGGCGACATCAGCGTCAGCAACGGCCTGGCCTGGAGCCCCGACGGCCGCACGATGTACTGGAGCGACACGCAGGCGCACAGCGTCTTCGCGTTCGATTTCGACGGAGCCGGCGGCTCCTTGTCGAACCGCCGCTTGTTCGCCAGCTTCCCGCGCAAGCTGCCGGGGCAAGACCTCGCCAGCTATGGCGGCCGGCCCGACGGTGCCGCGGTGGACGCAGAAGGCTGCTACTGGGTCGCGATGTACGAAGGCCAGCGGCTGCTGCGGCTGGCGCCCAACGGCAGCCTGCTGCAAGAGCTGCCGCTGTCGGTGCGCTGCCCCACGATGCCTTGCTTCGGCGGGCCCGACCTGCGCACGCTCTTCATCACCACCGCGCGCGCCGGCCGGCCGGATGCAGAACTGGCCGCACAGCCGCTGGCCGGCTGCGTGCTGAGCCTGCGCGTGGACGTGCCGGGGCTGCCCACCAACTTCGCGAAGGCTTGACGCGCGGGTGAACGGCACACCAATCGCCCGCCAGGCGCAACTGGCGCTGTTGCGCGCCGACCGGGTGTGGGATCTGGCCGTCATCGGCGGCGGCGCCACCGGCCTGGGCGTGGCGCTGGATGCCGCGGTGCGCGGCTTCAGCGTGGTGCTGGTGGAGTCGCACGATTTCGCCAAAGGCACCTCGTCGCGCGCCACCAAGCTGGCGCACGGCGGCGTGCGCTACCTGGCGCAGGGCGACATCGCGCTGGTGCGCGAGGCCTTGCGCGAGCGCGGCGCAATGCTCGCCAACGCACCACACGTGGCCCAGCGCGTGCCCTTCGTGATGCCGGGCTACCACTGGTGGGAGCGCGGCTTCTACGGCGTCGGGCTGAAGGCCTACGACGCGCTGGCCGGCGCGCGCGGCCTGGGCGGCACCGAATGGCTGAGCAGCCAGCGCGTGCGCACGCTGCTGCCCGGCGTGCAGAGCCGCGGCCTCTGGGGCGGCGTGAAGTACTGGGACGGCCAGTTCGACGATGCCCGGCTGGCGGTGCTGCTGGCGCGCACCGCTGCGGCACGCGGCGCGCTGGTGCTCAACCACTGCGGCGCGACACGGCTGCTCTGCGAGGGCGGCAAGGTCACCGGCCTGGTGGTGCGCGATGCAGACGCTGACTCCGGTGCCGACTCCGGTGCCGACGGCGCCGAGATCACGTTGCGCGCCGGCTGCGTGGTCAACGCGGCCGGCGTGTGGGTGGATGCCGTGCGCCAGATGGACCGCGCTGCAGGCGCACCGCCGCGCCCGGCGATGGTGGCGCCGAGCCAGGGCGTGCACCTTGTGGTGGACCGCAGCTTCCTGCCCGGCACGCATGCGCTGCTGGTGCCCAAGACGGCAGACGGCCGCGTGCTCTTCGCCGTGCCCTGGCTCGGCAAGACCATCCTCGGCACCACAGACACGCCGCGCGGCGACCTGGCGCTGGAGCCGGCGCCTTTTGCGCAAGAGGTCGAGTTCATCCTGCGCGAGGCGGCCCGCTATCTGGCGCGCGCGCCGCAGCGCAGCGACGTGCGCTCGGTGTGGGTCGGCTTGCGGCCGCTGGTCAAACCCTCGGGCGACGAGGCCGACAACACCAAGGCGATCTCGCGCGAGCACACGGTGCGCATCGGCGCCTCCGGCCTCGTCACCGTCACCGGCGGCAAGTGGACGACCTACCGCGCGATGGCCGAAGACGTGCTGGACCGCTGCATGGCGCATGGCCTGCTGGCGCGGCGCGCGGGCGGCGCCACCGAGCGGCTGCCGCTGCTGGGCAACGCGCCAGGGCGGCCCTTGTCCGAGCCGCCCGGCCAGCACCTCTACGGCAGCGAAGCGGCGCTGCTGAAAACACTACCCGGCGCCGACCGTTGGCTCTGGCGCGACGCCGAATCCGGCGCCGCCGCGCTGAGCGAAGCGATGGTGCGTTTCGCGGTGCGCTACGAGATGGCGCGCGATGTCGAGGACGTGCTGGCGCGCCGCTGCAGGCTGCTCTTCCTGGACGCCGCCGAGGCCGCAAGGCAGGCCGATGCGGTGGCCGCGATCCTGGCCGATGAACTCGGCCGGCCGGTGGACGCCGACGCCTTCAAGGCACTGGCGGCGCAGTACCAGCGCCTGCCTTGATCAGGCGCCGCTGCCGTACTTGACCGAGCAGCCGTAGGCCTGCGTGGTGCTCAGGCTGAGCGGCTTGCCGGCCAGCGTTTCGTCGAGCGCACGGCTGACGTAGTTGGTGGCGGTCTTGATGTGCTCGGGGTTGGCGGATGCATGGCTGTCGATGGCGCCGGCATAGACCAGCTTGCCTGCCGCGTCGATGACGTACATATGCGGCGTGGTGCGCGCGCCGTAGAGCCGGCCCAGCTTGCCGTCGGCGTCCATCAGCGTGGCGCTGGCGGCGGCCTTCTGCTGCTGCATCCAGGCGGCCATCTGCGGCGGCGTCTTGTAGTCGCTGGCATCGGTGGCGGTGGAGTTGACGGCCAGCCACACCGCGCCCTTGGCCACCGCCGCCTTCTGCGTGACCTGCATGTTGGCGCTGTTGTAGTGCTTCTGGACGAAGGGGCAGCCGGGGTTGACCCATTCCAGCACCACGGTCCTGCCCTTGAAGTCAGCCAGCGACACCGGCTTGCCGGTGGCGTCGGTGGCGCTGAAGGCCGGCGCGGGCTGGCCGACGCTGGCGGCGGCGAACGTGGAGCCGGCGGCCAGCGCCAGCAGGGACGATGCAAACAGCAGCTTCATGGTCGCTCCTCGTAGGTCACGGCAGGCTGGCCAGCAGGCCGCGCACTTCGCCGACGGTGAGAATTTCGCTCAGCACGCGCGGCACTGCCGCGCCAGGGGCATACAGCGCATAGACGGGCACGCCGCTGCGGCCCAGGCGCGACAGCTCGGCGGTGATGGCGGCGTCGCGTCGCGTCCAGTCGGCGCGCAGCAGCGCCACCTTGCGCTGGCGGAAGTCGGCCTGCACCTCGGCCTGGTTCAGCGTGGTGCGCTTGTTGACCTGGCAGGTCACGCACCAGGCGGCCGTGAAATCGACGAACACCGGCCGGCCTTGCGCTGACAGCTCGGCCACGCGGGCGGCCGTCCAGGGCTCCCAGCCGGCTTCGACGTGGGTGGTGGTGGCGGCGCTTTCGCGCAGCATCGGCAGCGCCGACACCAGCGCCGCGGCCAGCACCAGCAACGAGGCGCCGCCGAAGCCCCAGCGCGCGCGCGGCCCCAGCGAGCGCGCGCCGAAGGCCCAGGCCACGAAGGCCAGCGCCACCAGCGTGGCCAGCAGCGCAGCCGCGCCGTCGATGCCGGCTTGCTGCCCCACCACCCAGACCAGCCAGACGACGGTGGCAAACATCGGAAACGCCATCACGGTCTTGAAGTGCGCCATCCAGACCCCCGGGCGTGGCAGCGCACGCGCCAGGGCCGGCCAGGCGCTGGCCAGCAGATAGGGCAGCGCCATGCCCAGGCCCAGCGTTGCGAAGATGGCCAGCGCCTGCACCGGCGGCAGCGTGACGGCCGCGCCCAGCGATGCGCCCATGAAAGGCGCCGTGCAGGGCGAGGCCACTGCCACCGCCAGCACGCCGGTGAACAGCGAGTCGGCCAGCGGATGCCTGGCGCGCGCGGTCAGCACGCTGCAAGGCAGCACGTTGCCGAACTCGAACACCCCCACCAGGTTCAGGCCGATCAGGGTGAACAGCGCCGCCAGCGCAGCCACCACCACCGGCGACTGCAACTGGAAGCCCCAGCCGAGCTGCTCACCGCCCGCGCGCAGCGCGAGCAACAGCGCAGCCAGCGCGACGAAGGACAGCACCACGCCGGCCGTGTAGGCCAGGCCGCCGGCCAGCACCGCGCGCCGGTCCTGCGTCTGCGTCTGCGTGGCGAAGCCGAGCACCTTCAGCGAGAGCACCGGGAACACGCAGGGCATCAGGTTGAGCAGCAGCCCGCCCAGCAAGGCCAGCAACAGCGTGGCGGGCAGGCCGGCGGCTTGTGCTGCGGGCAAGGCGGCCGGCGCGGCTGGCATGGCGGCCGGCGCGGCCGGCTCGTTCAACGACGGCAGCGGCGCCTGCGCCACGACGGCGGGCCAGTTGCCGCTGACCTGCACGTTCAGCACCAGCCCGGCCGGCGCGCCGGCTTGCGTCAACACCAGCGGCATCACGGCAGGCCCGGCGCTGCGCTGGCTGTCCAGCGGCAATTCGGCCATCCATTCGCCGTTGGCCCAGGCGGCCTTGGGCGCCGCGATGTTCTGCACCACGCCGGCTGTTTCGGGCAGCACGGCCAGCGGCTTGCCCTGCCAGGCCGGCGGCAGACCTGCGATGCGCAACACCAGCGTCTGGCCTTGCAACACCGCGGTGCCGCGTGCGCCTGGGGCCGGCTGTGGCAACGCGGCCCGGGCGGCGTCGAAGAGCGCGGCATGGCTGGCGGTGGCGGCCTGCGCCGGAATGCTGATCGCAAAGTCGCCCGACTCGGGGATGCAGACCTCCTTGCAGACCAGCCACTCGGCGTGCAGCGCCACGTCGAGCCTGTCGGCGCTGAAGCCGGCCGGCAGCGTGAGTGCCACCGGCAGCAGCAGCTTGTCTTCGTAGCCGTAGTTCAGCAGCGGGCCGATGGGCAGCTTCTTCGGCGTCGGCCATTGGATGTCGCCCGCGCTCACGCCGGCAGGCAGCTTCCACTCGAATGTGGTGGGCAGGCCGGAGTCGCCAGGGTTCTTCCAGTAGGTGTGCCAGTGCGGCTGGTGCTGGATGGCAAGGCCCAGCAGCACCGGCTTGCCCGCTGCCAGGCCGTCAGGCGCATGCGCCACCAGCTCGGCCTGCACCTGGGGCGTGGTGACGGTCGGCCCCGGGGCGGCGGCGGCAGCGGCGACAGCGACGAGCGGCGCCAAGGCCAGTGCGGCGCTCGTCAGCAGTGTTTGAAATGAAGGCATCGTTGGAGGGCAAGCGTACAGCGGCGGCGACGCGCCGCATGCATTGTCGGCCGCGCAGGCCAGACCTTTCAGCACCGGCCGAAGTTCCCGCCCTCGACCCGCGGCGAAATGGGCGTTTGAGGCGGCTGCGGGTTTCTTCGTATAATTCCGAGGCTTTGCTGAGCGCAACTGCACGGAACCATGGCGATCGGGGACACCGTCTTCAAAGACAACAATGCTCGCTGGGATGACCGTGAAGACGCGCAGGCGGCAACGGATTTCAAGGCGCTGACACGAGAAGAAGCGCAGGCTTTGCGTGCCAAGGAGCCGCCACTGTCACCGTGGCGCGTGATCGGCATGCAGGCCGCGGTGGGGGGGGTGGTTGCGTTGCTGGCAGCGCTGGCCACCGCGAGGCAGGAGGTTGCGTGGTCCGCGCTGTATGGCGCGGCCGCGGTGGTGGTGCCGGGTGCCTTGATGGCGCGTGGCATGACCAGCCGGCTCAGCAGCGGTTCGCCCGGCGTCAGCGCCGTCAGCGTGCTGTGGTGGTGGTCGGTCAAGTTGATGTTTTCCATCGCGATGCTGGTCGTCGCGAACCGGGTTGTGCAGCCGCTGGTCTGGCCGGCGCTGTTGCTGGGCCTGGTGGTGTGCATGAAGGTCTATGTGGTGGCGCTGCTGTGGCGCGGCCGACGGCCCGGTTGAACGAGCAAGGCGAAAAGACAAGACATGGCAGCAGTTGAACACGCCGCTGAACAGGGCAAGACCTCCGGTGAATACATCGTTCACCACCTGACCCACTGGCGCAACAAGGAAATGCTCGGCCCGGTGGACTTCAGCGTCGTGGCCTGGGACTCGTTGTTCTTCGCCATCCTGGTCGGCGTGCTCGGCTGCTTCTTCCTCTGGCGCGCTGCGCGCAAGGCGACCTCGGGCGTGCCGGGCCGCTTCCAGGCCGCGGTGGAAATCCTGATCGAGATGGTCGATGCGCAGGCCAAGGGCATCGTGCACAACGCGCAGAGCCGCAAGCTGGTTGCGCCGCTCGCGCTGACCGTGTTCGTCTGGATCTTCCTGATGAACGCGATGGATCTGCTGCCGGTGGATCTGCTGCCCTTCATCTGGGAGAAGGTCGTCGGGGCGAGCGGCGGCAACCCGGAGCATGCCTACCTGCGCGTGGTGCCCACGGCAGACCTGTCCGTCACGATGGGCCTGTCGGTCGCGGTGCTGATCGTCTGCCTGATCTACAACGTCAAGATCAAGGGCTTCGGCGGCTGGGTGCACGAACTCTTCACCGCGCCTTTCGGCACCAGCAAGAACCCGCTGTTCGCGGTGCTGCTGGGCATCGTGAACTTCGCGATGCAACTGGTCGAGTTCGTCGCCAAGACGGTGTCGCACGGCATGCGGCTGTTCGGCAACATGTATGCCGGCGAGCTGATCTTCCTGCTGATTGCGCTGCTCGGCGGCGCGTGGTCCCTGTCCGCGCTGGGCATCACTCTGGCGCTGGGGCATATCGTGCTGGGCTCGGTGTGGGCCATCTTCCACATCCTGATCATCACGCTGCAGGCCTTCGTTTTCATGATGCTGACGCTGGTCTATATCGGCCAGGCCCATGACGCGCACTGACCGCGTGGACTGAGCCGTTCTTTCGTTCCTTTCTCCCTTTCCCTTCACAACCTCAATCGACCTAGGAGTCACCATGGAAGTCATCAGCTTTGTCGCCCTCGCCGCCGGCCTGATCATCGGTCTGGGCGCGCTCGGCGCCTGTATCGGTATCGGCATCATGGGCAGCAAGTACCTCGAATCGGCTGCCCGCCAGCCCGAGCTGATGGGCGAGCTGCAGACCAAGATGTTCCTGCTGGTCGGCCTGATCGACGCCTCGTTCATCATCGGTACCGGCGTGGCGCTGTGGTTTGCCACCGCCAACCCCTTCCTGGGCCAACTGGCCGCCGTTGCCGGCAAGTAAGCCGGCCAGCGAGCGGCTGCGAGGGCCGCGTGCAAGGCGCTGCCTTTGCACCGCCACCCATGTCCCGTCACCGTGATTGAGGCAATAACGTGAGCATCACCGGCACCCTCATCGTCCAGATGATCGTCTTCCTGATCCTCGTCGGGGTCACGATGAAGTACATCTGGCCGCCGATCGCAGCCGCGCTGGACGAGCGCGCGCAAAAGATCGCCGACGGCCTGAGCGCCGCCGACAAGGCCAAGAGCGACCTGGCCGTGGCCAACCAGCGCGTGGAGCAGCAACTCTCCACCGCCCGCACCGACGCCGCCAAGCGCCTGGCCGACGCCGAGCGGCTGGGGCAGCAACTGGTCGAAGAGGCCAAGAGCAAGGCCAGCGAGGAAGGCGCGAAGATCATCGCCGCTGCCAAGGCAGAAGCCGAGCAGGAATCCGTCAAGGCGCGCGACATGCTGCGCGAGCAGGTGGCTGGCCTGGCCGTCAAAGGCGCAGAAGCCATCCTGCGGCGCGAGGTGAACGCAGGCGTGCACGCCGAGTTGCTGTCGCGTCTGAAGGCGGAGCTTTGAAATGGCCGAGCTGGCCACCATTGCCCGCCCCTATGCCGAAGCCCTGCACCAGGCGGCGGGGCACGACGCTGCCGCGCTGCTGCCGCAACTGAGCGCCCTGGCCTCGGTGGCCGCCGACCCGGCCTTGCGCCAGTTCGCCGACAACCCGGCGGCCGTGCAGGCGCAGGTCTTTGACGTGATCGCAGGCGTGGCCGGCGGCGGCCTGGACGCACGGCTCGCCAACCTGCTGCGCGCGGTGATCGACAACGGCCGCCTGGCGGCGCTGCCGGAGATCGCGGCGCAATTCGAGGCCCTGGTCAACGCCGGCAGCGGCATCTCGAACGCCACCGTGCAGAGCGCATTCCCCATCGACGACGCGCAGCTTGCCGACGTCGTGGCCGCGCTCGAAAGGCGCTTCGGCCGCAAGCTCAACGCCACGGTCGAACTCGCGCCAGAGTTGATCGGCGGCGTGCGTGTCGTCGTCGGCGACGAGGTGCTCGACACCTCCGTCAAGGCCCGTCTCGAACAGATGAAAGCCGCGCTCACCGCGTGAGCTTCGCCAAGGAACACCATGAACCTGAACCCCGCAGAAATCTCCGAGCTGATCAAGAGCCGCATCGAAGGCCTTGGCGCAGCCGCCGACATCAAGAACCAGGGCACCGTGGTGTCCGTCACCGACGGCATCGTGCGCGTTCACGGGCTGTCTGACGTGATGGCCGGCGAGATGCTCGAGTTCCCCGCCACTGCCAGCGGCCAGCCGACCTTCGGCCTGGCGCTGAACCTGGAACGCGACTCGGTCGGCGCGGTGATCCTGGGCGAGTACGAGCACATCTCGGAAGGCGACACCGTCAAGTGCACCGGCCGCATCCTCGAAGTGCCGGTGGGGCCGGAGCTGATCGGCCGCGTCGTCAACGCCCTCGGCCAGCCCATCGACGGCAAGGGCCCGGTCAACGCCAAGATGACCGACGTGATCGAGAAGGTGGCGCCGGGCGTCATTGCCCGCAAGAGCGTGGACCAGCCGGTGCAGACCGGCCTGAAGTCCATCGACTCCATGGTGCCGATCGGCCGCGGCCAGCGCGAGCTGATCATCGGCGACCGCCAGACCG
>CAXTHW010000046.1:0-31734 GCA_964244245.1 uncultured Rubrivivax sp.
CAGGGCTCTTGGACGCCCCGGCGCGGGTGCATACGAATGCCTCTCAACCTCTGAGCCCGCAGGAGCAGGAACGCCGCCGGATGGAGGCGCTGGAGCCGGGCCTCACGCAGGTGGAATGGGGCGTGCAGGGTGAAGTGCTGATGGCGCTGCCGGAGCCCGCGATCACGGGTACAACGCCGCCATGGCCGACACCCAACCACACCCGGGGCTGAACGGCCCGCCCGACCTGCCGCTGCTGGCCGGCTACCCCGAAGCGCTGCGCGCGCAGGTGAGGCAATTGCTGGTCGAAGGCCGATTGGCAGCCCATCTGCACGCGCGTCATCCGGACGGCCACACCGTGCGCACCGACGCCGCGCTCTACGCCCACGCGATGGCGCTGAAGCAGCGCCATCTGCGCAACGCGCCGCCGCTGGCCAAGGTGGTCTATGACAGCACGCTGCGGCGCGCACAGCAGGCGCTGGGCACGCTGACGACGGTGTCGCGCGTGCAGGGCAACCGGCTCAAGGCCAAGCGCGAGATCCGCGTCGCGGCGCTGTTCAGGGACGCGCCGGCCGCACTGCTGGACATGATCGTCGTGCACGAGCTGGCGCACCTGAAGGAGGCCGCGCACGACAAGGCCTTCTACGCGCTGTGCGAGCACATGCTGCCGGGCTACCGGCAACTGGAGTTCGACACCCGGCTCTACCTCATGCTGCCGGCGCGGCCAGCGCCGCCGCCCACTGCGCCGGCTGGAAACCCACCGTGATGCGGCCGTCCGCCCACTCCACCACCGGGCGCTTGATGACGCTGGCCTGCGCCAGCATCAGCGCACGGGCGCCCGTCTCGCCGGTGACGGCAGCGCGCTGCGCGTCATCGAGCTGGCGCCAGGTGTTGCCGCTGCGGTTGACCAGCGTCTGCCAGCCGGCGCTGCGCAGCCAGCCGTCGAGCCGGTGCTCCGGCACGCCGGCCTTTTTGAAGTCGTGGAAGCGGTGCTCCACGCCATGCTCGGCCAGCCAGGCGCGGGCGCGCTTGACGGTGTCGCAGTTGGGGATGCCGTAGAGGGTGGTGGTGGTGGTGGTGGTCATGATCGCGGGTCGCTGCGCGCGTCGCATCGCGGGTCGATGCCGTAGCTGCCGTCGCGCACGACGGCATCGTCGCCGATGGACACCTGGAACCACAGGCAATCGTTGGTGGGGTAGCGCCAGGACCACACCTCGCCGCCCTGCCAGCCGCCGCCGCGGCGCTCGCCGGGGCGGCCCAGCGTGCGCAGCAACTCGTCGCGCGACATGCCGGGCGCGCGGGCCTGGAAGTCGGCGAAGCTGGCTTCGTTCAACACCTGTCGGCCGGCGGTGACGCGGCCGTCGGCCCCCATGTCCACCATCCATGTCTCGCGGCCGAACGGCCCGGTGGCGAACTCCAGCCGCGTGCCGCCATCGGCCATCGCATAGCGCGCGGTGGGCTGGCCGAAGCGGCCCAGCACCTCGGCTTCGCTCTGGCCGGCGGCCGGCGGGCTGCGTTGCCAAGCGGCGCAGCCGGCGAGCAGCAAGGCGATGCCAGCAAGAATCGGAATGCTTGTCTTCATCCCCGCAATTTAGGCCAGGCAAGGCGCTGCGCGTGCAGGAAACGTCCGACAACAACACCGCTGGCCTGGCGATTGCCATGGCCGGCCAGACGGCTCTAAGGTGATGCCCATGGCACGCGGACAGACAGCGCACGGACCGGCATCGCAGACCGGCACGACACAGGCAAGGCAGGAGCCGCTGGCACGCTACTGGGCCAAGCGCGACTTCGACATCACCTCCGAGCCGCGCGGCGAACATGCGCAAACCGGGCCCGCCTTGTCGTTCGTGATCCAGAAGCACGACGCCACGCGGCTGCACTACGACTTCCGGCTCGAACTCGACGGCGTGCTGCTGTCCTGGGCGGTGCCCAAGGGCCCCAGCTTCGACCCCGCCGACAAGCGCATGGCGATCCACGTCGAAGACCATCCGCTGTCGTATCGCGGCTTCGAGGGCAGCATCCCGCCGGGCCAGTATGGCGCCGGCACGGTGATCGTCTGGGACAACGGCACCTGGCAGCCGGTGGGCGACCCGCACGCCGGCCTGGCCAAGGGCAAGCTGGTGTTCGAGATGCACGGCCACAAGATGGCCGGCCTTTGGGAGCTGGTGAAGATCGCCAAGCCGGGCGACCGGCAGGAGGCCTGGCTGCTCTTCAAGAAGCGCGACGAACATGCGCGCGCCAAGGCCGATTTCGACGTGGTGACGGCGCTGCCCGACAGCGTGATCGCCAAGCCGTTGAAGCCACTCAAGCCTTCCGAGCCTTCCAAGCCTTCCGAGCCTTCCAAGGCCGACGCCCCGGCGCCGGCCGGCGCCGTGAAAGCCGCGTTGCCGAAGACGATGTCACCGCAGCTCGCCACGCTGGCCAGCAGCGTGCCGGCAGACGGGCAGTGGCTCTACGAGATCAAGTTCGACGGCTACCGCGTGATGGCGCGCATCGACGGCGGCAAGGCCAGCCTGATCACGCGCGGCGGGCACGACTGGTCTGCCAAAATGCCTGCGCTGGTGAAGGCAGTCGAAAAGCTCGGCCTGCAGTCGGCCTGGCTGGATGGCGAGATCGTGGTGCTGGGTGCCAACGGCGCGCCCGATTTCAATGCCTTGCAGAAGGCCTTCGATCCCCATGGCCGCGGCGCCGGCATCGTCTATTTCCTCTTCGATCTGCCCTACTTCGAAGGGCATGACCTGCGCCAGGTGCCGCTGGCGTCACGCCGGCAGTTGCTCAAGGCGCTGCTGGCCGAGAAGGGCGCCGAGCCGCTGCGCTACAGCGACAACTTCGAGGCCGACCCCGGCTCGGTGCTGGCCTCGGCCTGCCGCATGCAACTGGAAGGCGTGATCGCCAAGCGCAGCGACGCGCCCTACACCTCGGCGCGCACCGAAAGCTGGCTCAAGCTCAAGTGCAAGCAGCGGCAGGAGTTCGTGGTGTGCGGCTACACCGAGCGCAGCGACGACGCGGCGCAGGTGGGCAGCCTGATCCTGGGCGTGCATGGCCCGGGGGCGGACGGCCCGCTGGTCCCGGTCGGCAGCGTGGGCACCGGCTGGAGCAGCGACGAAGCCCGCGCGCTGAAGGCCGCGCTGGCGCCGCTGGAAGTGGCCGACCCGCCGTTCCCCGCGCCCAAGCCTGGCCGCTGGTCACGCCGCACGCCAGGCAGCGAGCGCTGGGTGCAGCCCACGCTGGTGGCCGAGGTGGAGTTTGCAGAATGGACGCCGGAGCAGCAGATCCGCCATGCCGCCTACGTGGCGCTGCGCAGCGACAAACCGGCAACCGAGATCGTCCGCGAGACGGCGAAGGACCCGGCCGCGGCGGCCCCGCCAGAAGCACCCAGGCCGGCCAGCAAGCGGCCGTCCAGGGCCACCACGGCGGGCGCCAAGGAAACCAAGGTCAGCCACGGCGAGCGCGTCATCGACGCCAGCACCGGCATCACCAAGCTCGACCTGGTGCGCTACTACGCGTCTGTCGCCGACTGGATTCTGCCGCACTTGAAGGGCCGGCCGGTGTCGCTGGTGCGCGGGCCGGGAGGCATCGGCGGCCAGCTCTTCTTCCAGAAGCATGGCGACAAGATCGGCATCCCGGGCATCAAGGAACTCGACGCCGCGCTCTGGCCCGGCCATGCCGCGTTGCTGGAGGTCAGCACTGTGCAAGCGCTGACCGGCGCGGCGCAGATGAACGTGATCGAGTTCCACACCTGGAATTCGGTGGCGCGCAGCATAGCCAAGCCGGACCGCATGGTGTTCGACCTCGACCCCGGCGAAGGCACGGCCTGGCCGCAAGTGCAGGAAGCAGCCGCGCTGGTGCGCAACCTGCTGGACGAGCTGGGCCTCAAGAGCTGGCTCAAGACCAGCGGCGGCAAGGGCCTGCATGTGGTGGTGCCGCTGGCGCCGCGGCTGGGCTACGACGCCGTCAAGGCCTTTTCGCAGGCGGTGGTGCAGCACCTGGCGAAGGTGATCCCGCAGCGCTTCGTGGCCAAGAGCGGGCCGAGCAACCGCGTGGGCAAGCTCTTCGTCGATTACCTGCGCAACGGGCATGGCGCCACCACTGCGGTGGCCTTTTCTGCGCGCGCCCGGCCGGGGCTGGGTGTCTCGGTGCCGGTGGACTGGGACGATCTGCCGCAGCTCAAGAGCGGCGCCCACTGGACCATCACGACCGCACGCGACCACCTGTCGTTCCAGCAGGCCGACCCCTGGGCCGACTACTGGAGCACGAAGCAGACGCTGGCCGGCGCAATGAAGCGCCTGGGCTTCAAGCCCGCTCCAGCACCAGATTGATCGTCTCCAGATCGACCGGCTTGGTGAGGTGCACGTCGAAGCCGGCCTGCCGCGTGCGGCGCTGGTCTTCCTCGCTGCCCCAGCCGGTGAGTGCCACCAGCAGCAGCTTGTCGGCGTCGCGCCGCGCGCGCAGTTGCTCGGCCACGCGGTAGCCGTCCATGCCAGGCAGGCCGATGTCGCACAACACCACGTCGGGCCGGAAGGCCTCGACCGCGCCCAGCACGGCGGCGCCCGCGTACTCGGTGCGCGTGGTGTGGCCGCAGCACTGCAGCAGGATGGACAGCGAGTCGGCGGCATCGACGTTGTCGTCCACCATCAGGATGCGCAGCGGCCGGCGGCTGGTGCCAGACGCAGCCGCGCCCGGCCCGACGCTGCCGTCGGCCACCGCCTTGCACAGCGGCAACCGGAGGCTGAAGGTGCTGCCGCACTCCAGCCCGGCGCTTTCGACGGTGACCGAGCCGCCATGCAGGTCCATCAGGTTGCGCACCAGCGACAGGCCCAGGCCCAGGCCACCCTGCGCGCGGTCCAGCGTGCGGTTGATCTGGGTGAACATCTCGAACACCTTGCCGAGCATCTCGGGCGGGATGCCGGCGCCGTCGTCGCTGACCTGAAGCAGCGCGTCGCCGCCCTGCTGCTGCAGGCGCAGGCCGATGCGGCCACCGTCCGGCGTGTACTTCACCGCGTTGTTCAGCAGATTGCCCACCACCTGCGCCAGCCGCGATGCATCGCCCAGCACCCACACCGGTTCCTGCGGCGTGCGCAGCTCCAGCCGGTGGCCGGCGGCAGCGATGCTGGGCTGGCTGGCCTCCAGCGCGGCGTCCAGCACGGTGCGCAGATCGAGCCGCTCGCGCCGCAACACCACCTTGCCGGTGGCGATGCGCGAGACGTCCAGCAGGTCGTCGATCAGCTTGACGAGCTGGCTGAGCTGGCGGTCCATCATCGCCAGCAGCCGGGCCGCACCTGCGCTGTCTGCCGGCAGACGGTTGAGCGCGTGCAGCCCGGTGCGGATGGGCGCCAGCGGGTTGCGCAACTCGTGGGCCAGCGTGGCCAGGAACTCGTCCTTGCGCCTGTCGCTTTCGCGCAGTGCCTGCTCTGCCTGCGCCTGCCGCAGCAGTTGCTCGCGCAACTGGTATTGCCGGCGGCGGCCACGCAGCGCCGTCAGCACCGCACTCTGCATGCTGCGGATGGACGAAGGCCGGTCGAGCAGCGTCACGTTGGTCAGCGACTGCAGCACGCGCAAAGCGGCTGGCGTGGTGTCGCGGTCGCGCGCCAGCAGCACCACCGGAATGTCGGACCAGCCGGGCTGCGCGTTCAGCGCAGCCAGCACCAGCGCCATTGCCGCGTCGTTCAAGGCGGCGTCGGTCATCACGATGACGCCCACACCGGCAGCAAATTCAGCCGCCAGCGCAGCCAGGTCGGGGCAGGCCACACACACCAGCCGTTCCCGGGCCAGCAGGTCGGCGGTCACCTGGGCGTCGCGCCGCGTGGGCGTCACGACCAGCACGCGCTCGGCGTCGCGCGCGCTGGCTGCCAGGGCGGCGTCAAGGGACATCGACCACCCGCGCGCCCGGCGCGCTCTTCGTCGCTGCGCCTTCACGCTCCATCGGCACGCCGGTCAGCACGCCGCGCAGATGGCGCAACGGCGGGCCGAGGTGGATGCCGCCTTCGTCGAACCAGATCTGGCAGATCGAGTCGTCGTGCGCGCCGCTGCGCTTCTTCAGCGCGGAGATCGCCTTCTTCACGTTGCCCTCGTGTTCGAACACCCGCATCATCAGCACGCCATCGGCCAGGTAGCTGGCATCCACCGGTGAGCGCATGTTGGGGCCCATCAGGCCGCTCTGCGTGGCCACCAGAAAGGTGGCCACGCCGTGGTTGTTCAGGAAGGACAGCAGCTCGTGCAGTTGGACGATGAGGAACTGCTCTTCCGGCATCGCGTTGAGGTAGCCGTTCAGGCTGTCGATCACCACCACGCGGGCGCCGTTCTTGTCCACCGCCTGCTGCACCAGGCTCGCAAACTCGCCTGGCGAGACTTCCGCCGGGTCGATCTGGCGGATGGCGATCTGCCCCGGGCCGTCGCCTTCGTGGATGTGCATGCCCAGGCCGCGAGAGCGGTCGAGCAGGATGGCGCGTGACTCCTCGAAAGTGAAGATCGCAGCATGGTCGCCACGCCCGGCGGCGGCCGCCGCGTACTGCACCGCCACGGTGGATTTGCCGCAACCCGGCGGGCCGATCAGCAGCGTGCTGGTGCCGCGGTCCACGCCGCCGCCCAGCAGTGCGTCGAGCGCAGCCACACCGCTGGCCACCGACGCGCGCTCGAAGGCCCGGCCGTGCTCGGCCGCCGTCAGCCGCGGATAGACCGCCAGCCCGCCATGGCGGATGCTCAGGTCGTGCGAGCCGGTGCTGAAGTCGCTGCCGCGCAGCTTCAGCACCTCCAACTGGCGCCGCGCACGCCCGTAGGCCGGTGACCGCTGGCTGAGAGAGATGACGCCATGCGCAATGCTCTGCAACTGCCTGTCTGGGCCTTCGGCGGTGCGGTCGTCGAGCAGCAACACGGTGCATTCCCGGTGGGTGAAGAATTGCTTGAGCGCCAGGATCTGGCGCCTGTAGCGGAGCGAACTCTGCGCGAGCAGCCGGAACTCGGACAACGAGTCGAACACCAGGCGGCGCGGCCTGGCGCGTTCGACGGCTTGCAGCACGCGCTGGGTGGTTTCGCCCAGTTCCACCTCGGACGGGTGGTACATCGTGAGGTCGCTGTCGCCGTCCAGACTCTGGGGGTCGGGGATCAACTCCAGAATCTCCACTTGGGCAAGCGACATGCCATGCGACTGCGCGCCCGCCCGCAACTCGTCTGCCGTCTCGCACAGCGTGACGTAGAGGCAGTGCTCCCGCAAGCGCACGCCTTCCAGCAGAAATTGCAGCGCCAGCGTCGTCTTGCCGGAACCCGGGTTGCCCTCCAGCAGGTACAGGCGGCCGGGCAGCAGGCCACCGTGCAGCACCGCGTCCAGGCCCGGGACGCCGCTGGTACAACGCGGGATGTTGCTGGCGCTCATGGTCGATCTGCCTTCCCGGCGCCGGTTGCGGTGGCGCCTGCCAGCGATCTTAGAACGCGCGGCATTGCCAGCGGCGTGCCCGGGGCGGCCGGCTGCCAGCAGCGGCCGGCGCGGCCGTCAAGGCCAGCGTCGGCTCATGCGGCCAGCTTGAGGAACAGCTCGCGGTCGGGCGCGAAGTTGGCGTACAGCGGCAGCAGCGCGCCGCCCATCGCGCGGGCGTCGGAGCCGATGGTGCCTTCCAGCAAGGCCGGGCGGGCCACGCCTTCCCAGTTGTAGCGCTCCAGCGCCTGCTGCACGGCGGCCAGCGTGGCGGCCAGCAATTCGCGGCTGAACGAGCCGTCGAGGATCACGCCTTCCAGGTCCAGCAGGCAGGCCGCGCCGTGCAGCGCCAGGGCCACCGCGGGCGCCGCGTCGCGCAGCCAGCGCTCGGTGTGCAGCCGCCAGGGCGGCTGCATCGCGCGCTGGTCGGCCACCGCGGCCGGGTCCAGCCCATGGTCGGCGAAGCGCGCTTCCAGGTTGATCAGCGATGCGCAGCGCAGCAACTGGTCGGGCATCGGAGCCCGGCCGCCCCGGGCCAGGCCGAGCGACCAGGAGCCCACCGCGCCCGCATTGCCCGTCAGCCCGCTGCGCAGGTGGCTGTCGATGACCAGGCCGCCGCCGATGAAGGTGTCGATGAACACGTAGAGGTAGCTGCCGATGCTGCGCCCGCGGCCTGCCACCAGCTCGGCCACGCAGGCGGCGGCGGTGTCCTTCACGCACTGCACCGGCAGCGGCGTCATCGCGGCGATGCGCTCGCGGATGTCGATCTGCGCCCACGGTTGGGCCTGGTCGGCGGCAATCCCCGCCATCCCCAGCAGCGCCTGCCAGCCGCCCAGGGACAGCGGCGCCGCCACGCCCACACCGTGCAGCCGCGCGCGCAGCCTGGGCGGCAGCGCGTGGGTGAGCTGCGCCAGCCGCTGTTCGATGGCAGCGAACAGCGTGTCGGGCTCGGGGAAGCTGTACGCCAGCGTGCTGCGCTCGCGCACCTGGCCGCTGAAGTCCAGCAGCAGCATGTCCAGGCTGCGGCGGCCGATCTTGATGCCGATGGAAAACGCGCCGTCGGCGTTCAGCGCCATCGGCACCGACGGCTGGCCGACCTTGCCGCGCAGCGGTGCCAGCTTGCGCACCAGCGCATCGGCCTCCAGCCGCGCGATGATGGTCTGCACGGTCTGCGGCGTGAGGTGCGTCAGGCGCGCGATGTCGGCCTTCGGCAGGCTGCCGTGCAGGCGGATGGCCTGCAGCACCACGCGCTCGTTGAACTGGCGCATGCCGCCCTGGTTGGACCCGCGCGGGCGCAGGCGGGGCTCGCGGGGCTCGCGCTCCAGAGCCGCTTGCGGCGCTTGCGGCGTCACGCCAGCGCCTGGGCCGGCAACTCGTCGGGCCGCATTGCGCCCGTCATCACCGCCACCGTGTCGCTCATGCTGATGTGCCTGGGATCGACGATGCAGGCCCGTTTGCCCAGCCGCGCGATGTGGATGCGGTCTGCGATCTCGAAGACATGCGGCATGTTGTGGCTGATCAGGATCACCGGCAGCCCCTTGTCACGCACCCGGCGGATCAGCTCCAGCACCATGTTGCCTTCCTTCACGCCCAGCGCCGCGGTGGGCTCGTCGAGGATCACCACATGGCGCGCAAAGGCCGCGCTGCGCGCCACCGCCACGCACTGGCGCTGGCCGCCGGACAGCGTCTCGACCGCCTGCGTCATCGAGCGGATGCCCACCTTCAGGTCGTTCATCCGCGCGATGCTTTCCTCCAGCATCCGGGTCTTGTCGATGATGCGCAGCAGCCGGGCCAGAAAGCCCTTCTTGATGATCTCGCGGCCCAGGAACAGGTTCTCGGCAATCGTCATCGCGGGCGCGACGGCCAGATCTTGATAGACCGTCTCGATGCCCTCCCGCCGCGCGTCGATGGGCGACCTGAAGCGGATGGGTTTGCCGTCGAGCCTGATCTCGCCTTCGTCGGGAATCGTCGCGCCCGACAGCGCCTTGATCAGCGACGACTTGCCGGCGCCGTTGTCGCCGATCACGGCGATGATCTCGCCGGCGCGCAGTTCGAAGTCGGCGCCGTCGAGTGCGGTGACCTGGCCGTAGCGCTTGACCAGGCCGCGCGCTTCCATCACGAGGGTGTGCGAGGTGCTCATCAACGGCCTCCCCGGCGCGAGAGTTGGTCGGTGGCCACCGCCAGGATCACCAGCACGCCGGTGATCAACACCTGATAGACCGAGGGCACGCCCATCAGCGTGAGGCCGTTGCGGAAGACGCCGACGATCAGCGCGCCGAGCAGGCTGCCGAGCACGATGCCGCGCCCGCCGAACAGGCTGGTGCCGCCCAGCACCACGGCGGTGATGGCGTCCAGGTTCTCGGTCTGGCCGGCATTGGGGTCGCCGACGCCCGTGCGCGCCACCGACAGCAGCGCCGCGATGCCGTAGAAGAGGCCGGCGACGACATACACGCCCACCAGCACGCGGTCGGTCGCGATGCCGGTGAGCCGCGTGGCCTCGGGGTTGTTGCCCACCGCATAGACATGGCGGCCGGGCTGGGTGTCGCGCAGGCCCCACCAGACCACGGCGTACATCAGCACCATGAAGAGCGTGCCGTAGTTCAGCGCCGCGCCGCCCAGCGCAAAGGTGTTGCCGAAGAGGGTCATGGCCGGCGGCAGGTCGGTGATGGTCTGCGCGCCGGAGTAGAGCTGGGTGATCGCGAAGGCGATGTTCATCGTGCCCAGCGTCACGATGAAGGGCGGCAGCCGCAGCCGCGTGACCAGCAGGCCGTTGACCAGCCCGAAGGCCATGCACACCAGCAGGCCGCTGGCGATGGCCAGAGCAGGCGGCAGGCCGGCAGCCACCGCCAGCTTGGTCATCACGATGCCGCCCAGGGCCATCACCATGCCGCAGGACAGGTCGATGCCGGCTGTCAGGATGATCAAGGTCTGGCCGATCGCGATGGTGCCCACCACCATCACCTGTTGCAGGATCAGCGAGAAGTTCTGCACCGACAGGAAGCGGTCGCTCTGCGTCGCGAAGAAGCCGGCCGCCAGCAGCAGCGCGATCAGCGGCCCCAGCGTTGCGATGGGTGGGAGCCTGGTGGTGCGGGTGGCCATGGCGCGGTGGCGGCTACTTGTTGCCCCAGCACAGATCGGTGCCGACCTTGGTGTCCTTGCTGTCCACGCCGGCCATCGGCTTGTCCGTGATCAGCGTGACGCCGGTGTCGGTGTAGCCCTTGGCCTTCTTGCCGCCCTTGGCGTACTCGACACCGGCGTCCACGCCCATCGCGGCCATCTTCAGCGGGTACTGCTGCGAGGTGGCCGCGATGACGCCGGCCTTGACGTTCTTGATGCCGGTGCAGCCGCCATCGACAGAGACGATCAGCACGCCCTTCTCCTTGCCGGCGGCCTTCAGCGCCTGGTAGGCGCCGGCCGCGGCGGGCTCGTTGATCGTATAGACGACGTTGATGTCGGGGTTCTTCTGGAGGCAGTTCTCCATCGCCGTCTGGCCCTTGGCCTGGTCGCCGAAGCTGTCTGCCATGCAGACGATCTCTGCGCTCTTCGACAGCTCGTTGCTCTTGGCGTCAGACGCTTTCAGGCCAAAGCCGGACATGAAGCCGTTGTGCCGCTGCGCGCCCACCGGGTGGCCGGGGAAGAGGTCCAGCGTGGCGATCCTGGCGGGCTTGCCGGCGAAGTTGGCCGCCACCGCGGCCTTGGCGTACTGGCCGATCAACTGCCCGGCCTTGTAGTTGTCGGTGGCGAACAGTGCGTCGGTCGCGTCGGCGGGGTCGGCCGGGCTGTCGAGCGCGATGAACATCACGCCCTGGGCCTGCGCCTTCTTGATGGCCGGCACGATGGCCTTGGAGTCGTTGGGCGTGATCAGGATGGTCTTGGCGCCGCCGGCGATCATGTTCTCGATGGCCGTCACCTGGCCTGCGTTGTCGCCATCGGCCTTGCCGGCGGCGCTCAGCAGCTTGGCGCCCTTGGCGGTGGCCGCCGCCTGCGCGCCCTCTTTCATCTTCACGAAGAAGGGGTTGGTGTCGGTCTTGGTGATGAGGCCGATGACCGGCGCGTCTGCCGCCTGCGCGCCGGCCGTGGCCGCCAGCAGCAGCGTGGCAAGGGCACGCGCCGGGCGCGAATGACCAGGGCTGCGCGGACCAGGGCTGCGCGGACGAGGGCTGCGCGGACAAGGGCTGTGCGTCATGAGCTGTCTCCAAATCTGTTGTGGCCGTCGGACCCGACACCTCGCCGGGTGTGCTGTCGATTGTTGGCTGTCGAGGTTGATAAATCAATCTGATTTATTAATGGAATACCCGCATGGGCGCCGGTCTGTTGGCCGTGCACAGTGGCGCATCGAATGGAAGGATGGAAGGGGCCGCAGCATGATCATGGTGTGCGGCGAGGCGCTGCTGGACGTGTTTGCCGCCGGTGCCACGCGCACCGGCTTAACACTGGACGCCCATGTCGGCGGCTCGCCCTTCAACGTGGCGGTGGGCCTGGCGCGCCTCGACCAGCCGGTCGCGTTCTTCGGTGCGCTGTCGCTCGGCTTTGCCGGCGCGAGGCTGCTCCAGGCCTTGCACGACGAAGGCGTGGACACCCGCGCGGTGGCGCGTGTCGATGCGCCCACCACGCTGGGCCTGGTGGGGCTGGACGCACAAGGCGTGCCCTCGTATGCCTTCTACGGCGACCGTTGCGCTGACCGTCTGCTCGAAGCGCCCGCGCTGGCCGCCGTGCCACCCGGCCTGGCCGCGCTGAGCTTCGGCTCTTACGCCACGGTGGTGGAGCCCGCAGCATCGACGCTGCGCGCGCTGGTGGAGCGTGAACGTGGCCGCGCGCTGATCGCTTTCGACCCCAACGTGCGGCTCAACGTGCAGCCCGACCTGGCCTGCTGGCGCACGCATCTGGCCTGGATGCTGCCGCGCACCCATCTGCTGAAGGTGAGCGAGGAAGACCTGGCGCTGCTGCAGCCCGGCGTCGCACCCAGCGCCTTCGCGGCGCATGCGCTTGCCCAGGGCGTGCAAGCCGTGGTGGTGACGCGCGGCGCGCTGGGCGCGCTGGGTTGGACGGCCGGCGGCGCCAGCGCAATGGTGCCGCCTGTGGCCGTGCAGGTGATCGACACGGTGGGCGCGGGCGACACCTTCCAGGCCGCGCTGCTCGGCTGGCTGGCCGAGCAGGGACGCTTGCAGCCGCAGGCGCTGGCCGCCTTGCCCGCGGCCGACCTGCAGCGGGCGCTGGCCTTCGCTGCCCAGGCAGCCGCCATCACCTGCTCACGGCGCGGTGCCGACATGCCGCGGCGCGCCGAGCTGCCCTGAACTTCAGCGCCAGCCTGCGCTCCAACGGCGCATGCACCGCCGTCTTCCCTTGCCTGCTCTTGCGTTGGCCGCCTTGCTCGTTGCCGGCGCAGCGCCCGCAGAGACGGCCCCAGGTCAAGGCCCAGGGCCGCAGTCCGCCGGCTGCCGCAAGGCCCTGGCAGCCTTGCAGACGCAGGAGTCCGCGGTGATTGCTGCCCGCCAGCGCATGGCCGCGCCCGACAGCCCCGTGGCACCGGTGCCGGATGCCCCGCTGGAGGGCCTGCGCAAACAGGCTGCGCAGGCCTGCCTGGGCGGCGATGGGCAGCCACCGCCACCGGCACAGCACATCGGGCAGCAGCCGGTTGCGGTCCCGCCGATCCTGTCTCCCATCCCGTCGCCAGACCGCGTGCAAGCCGCCCCGCTGCCGCGCGCTGCGGCCGGTGTCGCCCCGGCGCCACTGGCCCGGCCGGCAGCGCCGCCCACGGTCACCGGCTGCGACCAGGCCGGCTGCTGGGCGAGCGACGGCACGCGGCTGAACCGCGTCGGCCCGGTGCTGCAAGGCCCGCGCGGCATGTGCACGGTGCAAGGCGCGCTGCTGAACTGCCCCTGAGTCGCGCCGGCACCGGCGCTGGCGTCGGCAAGCGTGCCATCGGGTCTGCCGATTGCCAGGGCCGCTGCATGCCGGCTGACGCCGGCTGTCGGTTCTTTCACAACGCCTACGCAGGACACCCCACCGTGCCAACAAAACGCAAGACAAGCACGCCCCCGGCCACCGACAGCGGCCCCGCCGGCTCTCCGACAGCAGCCAACCTCGACTCCACCAGCCTGAAGGCTGCCGAGACCGAGGCGCTGGTGTCTGCCATGCCCTACAACACCACCAAGGCCGGCGAACACGGCTTCGAGAACGCGCTACAGCCTGCCGAGGGCGACACCGCGGAGGCGCCGTCGCGCCTGCCCACCGCCAGCACCGCCACCGAGACCAACAGCAGCGAGAAGACCGGCAGCCTGGCCGTCGAAGGCCTGAACGCCACCATCGACACGCTGGACAGGGTGCGCGTCGATTCCACCGGCCGCCCTTTGACCACCAACCAGGGCATGCTGATCTCGGACAACCAGAACTCGCTGAAGGCCGGCCTGCGCGGCCCGGTGCTGCTGGAAGACTTCGTGCTGCGCGAGAAGATCACGCACTTCGACCACGAGCGCATTCCGGAGCGCATCGTCCATGCGCGCGGCTCGGCGGCGCATGGCTACTTCGAGTGCTATGCGCCGGTCACCGACATCACCCGCGCCGCGCCTTTCCAGGAGGCAGGCAAGGTGACGCCGGTGTTCGTGCGCTTTTCCACCGTGGCCGGCGAGCGCGGCTCCAAAGACACCGCGCGCGACGTGCGCGGCTTTGCCGTGAAGTTCTACACCGACGAAGGCAACTGGGACCTGGTGGGCAACAACATCCCGGTGTTCTTCATCCAGGACGCGATGAAGTTCCCCGACCTCGTCCACGCCGTCAAGCCCGAGCCGCACCACGCCATGCCGCAGGCGGCCAGCGCGCACGACACCTTCTGGGACTTCGTCTCGCTGATGCCCGAATCGACCCACATGCTGATGTGGGTGATGTCCGACCGCGCCATCCCGCGCAGCTACCGCACGATGCAGGGCTTCGGCGTGCACACCTTCCGGCTGGTGAACGCCGAAGGCGAGTCGGTGTTCTGCAAGTTCCACTGGAACCCGAGCGCAGGCACCCATTCGCTGGTGTGGGACGAAGCGGTGAAGATCTCCGGCGCCGACCCCGACTTTCACCGCCGCGACCTGTGGGAAGCCATCGAGGCAGGCGCCTACCCGTCATGGGAGCTGTGCCTTCAGGTGTTCACCGAAGAGGACGCAGAGCGCTTCAGCTTCGACATCCTGGACGCCACCAAGATCATCCCCGAAGAGCTGGTGCCGCTGCGGCCGGTGGGCCGCATGGTGCTCAACCGCAACCCCGACAACTTCTTCGCCGAGACCGAGCAGGTGGCCTTCTGCACTGCCAACGTGGTGCCCGGCATCGACTTCTCGAACGACCCGCTGCTGGCCGGCCGCATCCACTCCTACCTCGACACCCAGCTCACGCGGCTGGGCGGGCCCAACTTCCACGAGATCCCCATCAACGCGCCGGTGGCACAGGTGCACAACAACCAGCGCGACGGCTTCCACCGCCAGGCCATCCCACGTGGCCGCGTGTCTTACGAGCCCAACTCGCTGGCCGGCGGCTGCCCCTTCCAGGCCGGGGCGTCGCAGGGCTTCGTCAGCGTTGCGTCGCGGCTGCGGGCCAATGAAGAGCAGGCCAAGGTGCGCGGCAAGCCCGAGGCCTTTGCCGACCACTACACGCAGGCGCGGCTGTTCTTCGAGAGCCAGTCGCCGGCAGAGCAGGCGCACATCGCGGCGGCCTTCCGCTTCGAGCTGAGCAAGGTCACCGTGCCGGCCATCCGCAAGCGGGTGGTGGCCTCGCTGCGCAATGCGTCGGAGGCGCTGGCTGAGCAACTGGCCCGGCAACTCGGCATGCCCGCGGTGCCCGATGCGCTGCCGCGTGCGCTGGAGCAACCGACAGCGCCCGAGGTCACGGTGTCGCCCGCGCTGTCGCTGCTGGCCCGGCCGGGTGACGGCACGGTGACGGCGCGCAAGGTGGCCATGCTGGTGGCGCCCGGCATCGTGTGGGCACCGCTGGCCAGCCTGCGCGAGAAGCTGACGCAGGCCGGCGCCGTGGTGCGCCTTGTGGCACCGCACATCGGGCCGCTGGCCAGCGCCGATGGGCAGGAGGTGGATGCCGACGCGTCGCTCGAAAACGAGCCGGGCTTTCTGTTCGATGCCATCGTGCTGCCCGACGGCGAGGCCGGCGTGCAGGCGCTGGCGGCAGACGGCCACACGGTGGAGTTCGTGCGGGACACCTACCGCCACTGCAAGCCGCTGCTGGTGCTGGGCGCGGCCACCGCGTTGCTGGCCCAGGCCGGCGTGCCGCAGGAGGCGGGCGACGACCCCTCGCTGCTGATTGCGGGCGACGCCGCCGATGCCGCAGGCGCCGCCACGGCCTTCATCACCGCCGTGGGCGCGCCGCGCCGCTTCGAGCGCGAGACCGACCCGCCGCAGGTCTGAAGCTTGCCCTTGAAGGCACCGGTCAACCGGCCGGGTCTTCAAGGAGTAGCCCATGACCATTCTCGACAAGGTGATCGCGGCGGTGACGCCGCCGGAAAGCGATGAAGCCCGCGCCGAAGCCCGTGCCAAGGCACGGGCCGCGGCCGGCGGTGGCGGCTGGCTGGCGATGGTGCTGGAGCACCATCTGCAGATCGAATCGGCCTTTGCTGCCGTCAAGACTGCAAACAGCGCCGCCGAGCAGCGCGCTGCACAAAAGCAACTGGCATTGCTGCTGACCGGCCACTCGAACGCAGAGGAAGCGGTGCTCTACCCGGCCATTGCGCTGAGCGGCGAAAAGGCAGACTCGGTGAAGGCCTACACCGAGCAGAGCGCGGCCAAGGTCCAGCTCGCGGCGCTGGACGATCTGGAGCCGATGACGCAGGACTATCTGGACAAGCTGGAGCACATCCGCGGTGCCGTCGAACACCATGTCTATGAGGAAGAAGGCACCTGGTTCCCGCAATTGCGGCAAAGCGCCGACGCCGCGATGCAGGGCAGGCTGACCCAGCGCTACACCGAAGAGTACGAGCGCTACATGGGCAGCGGTGGCGGGGCGAGCGCAAGCTACGCCAGCAGCACCAGCAGCATCAACGCGATGGCCGACTGAACATGACAGCAGGCGCGCGGGCGCCTGCTGGCAAGCGCCCGGCGTCAAGGTTGCGCTGCGGACGCTCCTGCGCCCGGAATGCCCAGCTTGCGGGCGCCCTTGTCGGCCACGCGGCCGGCCGCCTGCGCCCCATGCGCCACGCCGGACGCTGCCGCCTTGGCGCCATGCGTCACCGCGTTCTGCGTCTTGTTGGCGACGCCGGACGCGCCTTGCACGGCCGCATCCACCTTCTCTCCGGCGGTGGCGGCGGCGCCAGCTGCAGCAAAGGCCAGGCAAAGCCCGATCAGGGCGGCGGGAACGACGGGTCTGCGTTGCATGCTTGTCTCCAGTACGGGATGGGAGCCGCGCAGCGAGGCGCGCGCGGCCATGCAGCAGTGTGGGTGCAGGCGCTCGCGGCAGTTGTAGGAGCGCCGCGCAGCGTTGCGCCGGACGACAGGAAGACAGAACAACAGGCCGCTCGCCGCGCCGCCTAGCGGTGCGAGCGCCTGTCGTCGAACGCGGCGTCATCCACCGGCCCGGTGTCTGCAACCCAGTCGGTGGTGCCGGCGTGCCTGCCGCGCCCCGCTTCCTTCGCGCGGTAGAGCTGGTTGTCCGCGCGCTGCACCAGGTCGCTCCAGGCGTCCTGGCTGGCCACGCCGAAAGCCACCCCGACGCTGGCGCCGATGTGCAGTTGCCGCCCGCCGACGTCGAACACCGTGCCGGCCGCGGCAATCACCTTCTCGGCCACCGCATGCGCATGGCCGGACTCGCGCACGCCGAAGAGCAGCAGCGCGAACTCGTCGCCTCCCAGCCGCGCCACCGCGTCCGACGGCCGCACCACCGCCTGCACGCGCTGCGCGAACTGCTGGAGCACCTGGTCGCCCGCCGCATGGCCATGCACGTCGTTGACCGGCTTGAAATGGTCCAGATCGACGTAGAGAAGTGCCGTCTGCCCGCCGCGGCCGGCCTGCACTTCCAGTTGCAGCCGGCGCTCGAAACCGGCGCGGTTGAGCAGGCCGGTCAGCGCATCGCTTTCGCTCAGGCGCAGCAGGCGGTTCTCTTCCTGGCGGTGCGACGTGATGTCCTGCCCGACGCCGATGAAGCCGTCGATCACATCGCCCTGCGCCACCAGCGGCGAGTAGGTCATCGCCAGGTTGCGCCCACTGCCGCGCTTGTGGTTGACGCGCTCGAACTGCACCGTCTCGCCGGCCATCACCCGCTCGATCCAGGGCCGGCTGCGCTCCAGGTCGTCGGCGCCCAGCACCTCGGCCAGCGTGCGGCCGACGACGCGCTCGCGCGGCATCCCGATCCAGCGCTCGAATGCGCTGTTGACGAAGCGGTAACGCAGGTCGGACCCGACCACCGCCACGATGGCCGGCGTGGCCTCGGTCACCGCGCGCAGCGTGGCGGTCTGCAACTGCAAGGCGCGCCGCGCGGCGGCCTCGGCCGAGATGTCGCGCATGACCGACGAGTAGCGGGCCACGCGGCCTTGCGCGTCGCGGTGCGCGATGACGATCTGGCTCACCGGCAACTCTGCGCCGCCGGGCACGCGCACCGTCGTTTCGCCCACCCAGGCGCCGCTGGCGTTGACCGCCGCGACGATGACGTCGGCAAAGTGCCGGTTGGTCGCGTCGGTGCTGAACGCTGCGAAGTTCAGCCCCGCCAGCGGTGCGTCGGCGGCCAGCCCGGTGGCGCTGCGCGCGGCCGGGTTCATGTAGGTGATGTCGCCGCGCCAGTCGGTCTGCACGACGAAGTCGGTCGTCTTCTCGATGATGGCGGTGAGTTCGCGCAGCGCCTGCTCGCCACGGCTGCGCTCGGTGATGTCGGCGGTGGTGGTGAACAGGCCGCGCACTTCACCGCGCTCGCTGAGGTCGGGCAGCACCTGGCAGTCCAGCCGCAGCGTGCCTTTCGCGCCGCCTGCGCGCGACGGTTCTTCGAACTCCACCTGCTGCGGCTGGCCCTGGAGCGCCGCGCGCAGCGCATCGCGCAGTGGCTGGGGCGGCGCTTCGCCGGTGATCTCGGCGCTGCTGCGGCCCAGGATCTGCTCCCGCGGCAGGCCCAGGCGCTGCACGTGGGCCTGGTTGACGAAGCGGTAGCGCAGACTGCGGTCGAGGTAGGCAATGCGCTGCGGCAGGCGGTCCGTCACCAGGCGCAGGAAGCGCTCGTCCTCGGCCACCTGCTGCTCCAGCCGCTTTCTTTCGGTGATGTCCTGGAAGGCGCCCACCAGACGCACCGGCAGCCCGTCCTCGAACTCCGCCTCGCCTTGCGCGCGCACCCAGATCGGCCGGCCCTTGGCGGTGATGAAGGGCAGCTCCAGATCCCATGCGGTGCCCTCGTCCATGGCCAGCTTCACGGCGCGCTGGATGACCGGCCGCGCTTCCGGGGCGTAGAAGTCGATGGCGCCGGCCAGCGTGGGCACATGGTCTGGCGCCACCTCGTGGATGTTGCGCGTCTGCTCCGACCACGTCAGCGCGCTGGTTGCCAGTTCGAGCTGCCAGCCGCCGACGCCCGCCACCCGGCCGGTGCGGCGCAGAAAGGCGGCCGTCTCCCGCAGCGCATGCTCATGCGCCGACCTCGCGTCCAGCGAACGCAGGATGAGGTCACGCCGCATCACCAGCACCTCGCTCGCGACGCGCGCCAGCGACTGCAGCAACGCAGCCTGCGCCGGCTCCAGGCGGCGCGGCTGGCGGTCGATCACGCACAAGGTGCCCACCCGCTGGCCGCCCGGCAGCACCAGCGGTGCGCCGGCATAGAAGCGGATGTCCGGCGCGCCGGTGACGAGCGGGTTGTCGCGAAAGCGCGGGTCGGCCGCCGCATCGGGCACCTCGAACAAGGCATCGCCGTTGATGGCGTGGGCGCAGAACGCCAGCTCGCGCGGGGTCTCGTCAACACCGGGCAGGCCGACCTTGGCCTTGAACCACTGCCGCCCGCCGTCCACCAGGCTGACCAGTGCGATGGGCACGCCGCACGTCTGTGATGCAAGAAGCGCCAGGCTCTCGAACACCGGCTCGGACGCGGAGTCCAGCACCATCAGTTCACGAAGCTGGCGCAACCTCTCGGGTTCATCGTCTGGGATCGGGGGCAGCATGGGCTTCACGAACATCGGGGGACAGCCAGCGTTGTACCCGATCGCGCCGCGGCCCGGTCGCCCGTGAAAAGTGCCGCGCCAGCACCGCATTTGCGGGGTTCACCGGCCGGCGGCGCGGCGCACACTGCATGCTCAGCCAGTTGCCGGAGGTCCGCCATGTTCAATCGGCCACACACCCGTGTTTCGATCGGCGCGATGAATGCGATGAATGCGATGAATGCGATCGACGCGATCAAAGCAGTCGCCGCGCGCATCCGCCGCCTTGCAGGCGCGCTGCGCCGGCAGCCGCGCACGCCCGAGCACCACCGGCCGCCAGAGCCAGCCATCGGGCCGTTCGGCCTGCTGTCGGGCAGCGGCAGCCCGCGGCGCTAGCGCGGCAACTGCGGGCCGGGCCTGCGCTCGCTGCGCTGCCTGGGGCACCGGGTCCGCAGAGCATCCAGCATGTGATCGTTGGGGATCACGGGATGGCCAGCCGCTGACGCATCCGGGCGTTGGGCGTGAAGCGCACGGCCGCTGCGCCCCGCGGCGCGATCAGTGGCGAGATCAGTGGCGCATTGTCGAGACATCGCACCGGTACGCATCCATCGCACCCGGCAACGCGTATCAAACGGCACACAGCAGCGCTGTGCAGTACCCCAAAACAAGCCGGAACAATCCCATGAAATCCATCAAGCTCTCCACCCTCGCACTGGCCGTCGTGCTCTCGGTTTCCACCGTCGGCGCTCTGGCCCAGGTCACCGTCGGCGGCGCCCCGATGTACGCCTCCAAGGACATCATCGACAACGCCGTCAACTCGAAGGACCACACCACCTTGGTAGCCGCAGTCAAGGCAGCGGGCCTTGTCGAAACCCTCAAGGGCGCCGGTCCTTTCACTGTCTTCGCGCCGACCAACGCAGCGTTCGCCGCCTTGCCGGCCGGTACCGTCGATACCTTGCTGAAGCCGGAGAACAAGCCTGCGCTGACGAAGGTATTGACCTACCACGTCGTCGCCGGAAAGATGGACGCCGCGACACTGGGCAAGGCGATCATGGCCGGTGGTGGCAAAGCCACCCTCAAGACCGTGTCGGGCGGCACGCTGACGGCCATGTCCTCGGGCGGCAAGGTCATGGTGATGGACGAAAGCGGCGGTACGGCGAACGTCACCATTGCCGACGTCGTCCAGTCGAACGGGGTGATCCATGTGGTGGACAAGGTTCTGCTGCCGAAGTGATGCCGTGATCGGCAAGACCGACCGGCGCTTGGCCGCAGACGGTCCAAAAAAACGGCCCGGCGTTAGCGCCGGGCCGTTGTTCTTCAAACCTGCATTGTTGGTGGGCCCTGACAGATTCGAACTGTCGACCAACGGATTAAGAGTCCGCTGCTCTACCAACTGAGCTAAGAGCCCTGGATTTTCGCGCAAAGGTCGCGTGGTGGGTCGTGCGTGACTCGAACACGCGACCAACGGATTAAAAGTCCGCTGCTCTACCGACTGAGCTAACGACCCGTCCGCAGAGCCTCAGAGTATAGCCAGAATCAAGGCGGCTTCTGCTGCCCGGCTTGCGCCAGCAGTTGCGCGATGGCCTCACCGGCGGCCACCATGCCGAAGGTGGCGGTGACGGCCACGCTGGACCCGTAGCCATGGCAGTTCAGGCTGCCGTCGCCCGTGCTGCCCGTGCCGCCCGTGCTGCAGGCGGCGTCGGCCGGCGCGGCCACGGGCTCGCGCGAGAAGACGCAGCGCAGGCCCATGCGCCCCTGGCGCGCCGCGCCGTGCCGCTTGCGCAGTTGCTGGCGCAGGCTGGCCAGCAGCGGGTCGTGCGTGGCGTCGGCCAGGTCTTCTACCTCGACGCGTTGCGCCAGCCGCTTGCCGCCTGCCGCGCCCACGCACACCAGCGGCTGGCGGCTGTGCAGCGCCCACCCGGCCAGCACCAGCTTGGCGCTGGACTGGTCACAGGCGTCGATGAGCACCTGCACCGGCGCGGGCAGCAGCGCGGGCCAGTTGTCGGGCGTGACGAAGTCCTCCACCGCCAGCACCTCGCAGCCGGGGTGGATGTCGGCGATGCGCTCGCGCAGCGCATCCACCTTGGCCTGGCCGATGGTGCGGCCCAGGGCCTGCACCTGGCGGTTGACGTTGGACTCCGACACCTGGTCCAGGTCGATGAGCACCAGCCGCGCGACGCCGCTGCGGGCCAGCGCCTCGGCGGCCCACGAGCCCACGCCACCCAGCCCCACCACGGCGATGCTGGCCTCGCGCAAACGCAGGTAGCCGGCATCGCCGTACAGCCGGCGCAGGCCGCCGAAGCGGCGTTCGAGGTCGGCGTCGGGCGACGCCGGGCGGGGGGTGGAGCCCGACGCGGGCAGCACCGCCGACAACGCTACTTCAGCGATGCCAGCCGCTCCTTGCCGGCCTGCGCTGCCTCGGACTGCGGGTAGGCCTTGAGCAGGTCTTCGATGGTCTTCCTGGCGCTGCGCGGGTCTTTCATCTCGGCCTGGCTGTTGGCCATGGCCAGCAGCGCCTCCGGCGCGCGCGGGTGCTCGGGCGCGTTGCTGACGAAGCCGCGGAACGCGGTGATGGCGTCCTTGTAGTCGCGCTTGGCGTACAGCGCATTGCCCAGCCAGAAGCGCACCGAGTCGTTGTAGCCGCTGGCCGGGAAGCGCTTCTGGAAGCCGCTGAGCGCCGTGACCGACTTGTCGAACTCGCCGTTGCGCATCGCTGCGATGG
This sequence comes from uncultured Rubrivivax sp., assembly GCA_964244245.1. Lineage (GTDB taxonomy): Bacteria > Pseudomonadota > Gammaproteobacteria > Burkholderiales > Burkholderiaceae_C > Rubrivivax. Next base: position 22,195 of record CAXTHW010000046.1, read on the forward strand.
CGTCGTCGTAGGCCTTGCGTTCTTCCGGATCGGCGACGAACTCGCGGCCATCGACGCTCACCTTCACCGGCTCCAGCTTGCGCAGCCTGTCGTCCAACGACTGGCTGGCGTCCTTCGAGCGCTTTTGCAGCTCGGCCACGTCACGCGTGAGTTGCTCGTCGTTGCCGCGCAGCTTGGCCACGTCGCCGCGCATCGCCTCCAACTGGTTGTTCAGGTCCAGCATGTTGCGGCGCAGTGCGGTGAGCTGCTCCAGCAGTTGCGCAATGGCGGCAGCCTGCTCGGCGCTGCGCGCCTTGCCCTGCTCGTCGGCCTGGCTGATGCGGGTGCGCAGATCGACGATGGCCTTGCGCGCTTCTTCATCGTCGAACAGGCCGGCATGGGCCGCGCCGGCCACGGCCAGCGCCGCCGCCGCGATGGCGGCCCGGGCGACATTCAGGGGCGCGGACATGCGCGCAGCGGGCATGGTCAACGGTCCTTCAGTTCGGCGCGGCGGTTCTTCGCCCAGGCGGCTTCGTCGTGGCCGGCGTCGGCCGGGCGCTCTTCGCCGAAGCTCACCGCCTCGAGCTGGTTGGGCGCCACGCCCAGCAGTTCGAGCGAGCGTGACACGGCTTCGGCGCGCTTCTGGCCCAGCGCCAGGTTGTATTCGCGGCCGCCGCGTTCGTCGGTGTGGCCTTCGATCGTCATGCGCTTGCCGGCGCTGGCGGCCAGCGCCTTGGCGTGGCCGTCGAGTGCGGGCTTGAAGTCGTCTTTGATGACGAAGCTGTCGAAGTCGAAGTAGATGACCCGCTGGCCGGGCGCGGCCACTGCCGAGGCGTTGGCACGGGCCGCGGCAGCAGCGGCGTTCTGCGCCGCCAGATCGACCGTGGCCACGCGCGACTGCGGCGTGCTGCTGGCGGTGGCGCCTGCGGCGGGCGCCGTGGCTGGCTTGTCGGCCGTGTTGCGGCTCTCCACCGGGGCGGCGGTGGCGGGCTGCGACAGGTCGGTGCTGGTGCCGCAGGCGGCCAGCAGGCCGGCCGCCGCGAGAGCGACAACCGTGGCAAGCGCGGGGAACAAGGTGATCCTGGTGGGCTTCATGGTGGCTGGTTTCTCCTGCTGTGTCCTGCTGTGGGAAGCGGTGGAACGCGGTGGGTCGTTCAGCGCGAAAACGGACCCCACGCGGGCTCCCGCATGTCGGCGCCACTCGTGAGCAAACGTGTCTTGATCTTGCCATCAAGCGTGGTGGTCATCAACACGTCGCGCCCCTGCTGGCGGGTGGCATAGACCAGCAGCCGGCCATTGGGCGCGAAGCTCGGGCTTTCGTCATCCTGCGTGTCGGTGAGGGCCTGCACCTGGCTGCCGTCCAGCTCCTGCGTCATCAGCTTGAATGCGTTGCCCTGGCGCATGACGTAGGCCAGCAGCCGGCCGTCGGGGCTGATGGCCGGGCTGATGTTGTAGCTGCCGTTGAAGGTGACGCGCTCGGCGTTGCCGCCGGCCGACGGCACGCGGTAGATCTGCGGGCCGCCGCCGCGGTCGCTGACGAAGAAGACGGTGGCGCCATCGGGCGCATAGACCGGCTCGGTGTCGATGGCGCGGCTGTTGGTCAGGCGCCGCGGCGTGCCGCCTGCGGCAGGCATCACATACACCTGCGCCAGCCCGTCGCGTGACAAGGTCAGCGCCAGTTCACGCCCGTCGGGCGACCAGGCCGGCGCGCTGTTCGAGCCGCGGAAGTTGGCCAGCATCCGGCGCTCGCCGGTCAGCAGGCTTTGCACCCACACCACCGCCTTCTGCGTTTCGAACGACACATAGGCGATCTGGTTGCCGTCTGGCGACCAGGCCGGCGAGATGATGGGCTCGGGGCTGGCCAGCGCCACCTGGCCGCCTTCGCCGTCGGCGTCGGTCACGTGCAGGCTGAAGCGGCGGCCGTTCTTCACCACGTAGGCGATGCGCGTGGCGTTGACGCCAGGCTCGCCGGTGAGCTTCTGGTGGATCTCGTCTGCGATGCGGTGCGCGGCCAGCCGCAGGTCGCCTTCCAGCACCACGTTGCTGCGGCCGAGCAACTGCTCGCCCTTGACGACGTCCCAGAGCTTGAAGCGCACGTCCTGCCGGCCGTCCGCCAGCCGCGCCACCGAGCCGGCCACCAGCGCATCGGCGCCGCGGTCACGCCATTCGGCGCCACTGACCTCGCTGCGTTCGTCCAGTGCAGCCTGCGACTCGCTGGCCCGGAAGACGCCGCTGCGCTGGAGGTCGCTGCGCACGATGGCGGCGATGGGCACGCCGGCCTTGTCTTCACCGCGGAAGTTCGCCACCACCACCGGCACCTGGGTGGCGCCGACGCCGGAGATCTCGATGCGGAACTGCGCCGCAGCCGGCAGCGCCGCACCGGACAGCAGCGCGGTGATGAAACGGCGGCGCGGCCAGGTGGCGGGCAGCACGGCAGACAGGCGGGCGGCAGAAAACAGGCTGGACATACGGGCGATGGGACCGGGTAGCGGCTGCGAAAGTTCAGTGTCGGCCGGTGATTCCGGCGTCCCGGTGCTGGCTGGCGGGCATTGTAGGCAGGGGCTGGGCAGGGGCTAGACAGGGGCAAACGGCGGGGCCGGCCGCCCATAATCCCGCTCCCATGCCCAGCCTGCTTCAGCGCCTGTCGCGCCTCCTGCCCTATGTCCGCAGCAGCCGCGCCGGGCTGCTGGGGGCCTTGCTCGGCGCTGCCGTCACGGCCGCCACCGAGCCCGCCATCCCCTGGCTGCTGGGCCGGCTTCTCGACCAGGGCTTCGCGGCCGGGCGCATGGCCTTGTGGCTGGTGCCCACGGCCATCATCGGGCTCTTTGCAGTGCGCAGCCTGTCGGGCTTCGTTGCGCAGTACGGGCTGGCCTGGGCGGCCAACCGGGCGGTGCTGCAACTGCGGCAAGGCATGTTCGGCAAGCTGATGACCAGCGCGCCGGCGCTGTTCAGCGAGAAGACGGCCAGCGGCATGACCAACACGCTGGTCTATGAGGCGCAGGCCGGCGTGACCATCCTCAGTGCGTCGATGCTGACGCTGGTGCGCGACACGCTGATCCTGCTGGCGCAGCTGATCTTTCTGCTCAGCCTGAACTGGCAGTTGACCTTGATCGTCGGCGTGCTCTTCCCCGCGGTGGCGCTGGTGATGCGCGCACTCGGCAGGCGCCTGCACCGGGTGACGGTGGAGGGCCAGCGCGCCACCGACGAGCTGGCCTACGTGGTGGAAGAGAACATGCTGGCCTGGCGCACCGTGCGGCTGCACGGCGCCGAAGCGCAGCAGGCGGCGCGCTTCGGCACGGCCGCCAACCAGGTGCGCCGGCTGATGCTCAAGGCGGTGGTGGCAGGCGGCACGATGACGCCGGTGACGCAGATGCTGGCGGCCTGCGCGCTGTCCGTGGTGATCGTCATCGCGCTGTGGCAAAGCCGCAGCGGCGGCACGTCGGTGGGGGACTTCGTCGCCTTCGTCACCGGCATGCTGCAACTGGTGGCGCCGGCCAAGCATTTGTCGGACGTGATGGCGCCGCTGACGCGCGGGCTGGCCGCGGTGGAGCGCGGGCTGGACCTGATCGAGCAAAGCCCGTCAGAGCAAGGCGGCAGCTTCGACGGCGGCCGCGCGCGTGGCGAGATCGTGTTCGACGCCGTCAGCCTGCGCTACCGCGACGACGGCGCGCCCGCCGTCGATGGCCTCACGCTGCACGTGCGGGCCGGCGAGACGGTGGCGCTGGTGGGGCCGTCTGGCGCCGGCAAGACCACGCTGGTGAACCTGCTGCCGCGCTTCGTGGAGCCCAGCGCCGGCCGCATCACGCTGGACGGCGTGCCGCTGGCCGACTGGGCGATGCTGGCGCTGCGCCGGCAGTTCGCGCTGGTCAGCCAGGACGTGGTGCTGTTCAACGACAGCATCGCAGGCAACGTGGCGCTGGGCGCGCAGATGCCGCGGGAGGCGGTGCGCGAGGCGCTGCGCGCGGCCAACCTGCTGGACTTTGCAGACAGCCTGCCGCAGGGCCTGGACACGCTGATCGGCCACAACGGCAGCCAGCTTTCAGGCGGCCAGCGCCAGCGGCTGGCAATTGCGCGCGCGATTGCAAAAGATGCGCCCGTGCTGATTCTCGACGAGGCCACTTCGGCGCTGGACAGCGAGTCCGAACGCGCCGTGCAAGAGGCGCTGGAGCGGCTGATGCAAGGCCGCACCACGCTGGTCATCGCACACCGGCTGTCCACCATCGAGCACGCAGACCGCGTGCTGGCGCTGGAGGCCGGGCGCCTGGTCGAGCAGGGCACGCATGCAGAGCTGCTGGCCGCCGGCGGCCTGTATGCGCGCTTGCACGCGATGCAGTTCCGCAGCTAAAGTTTTGCCGATGGATGCGATGCCGGCCGCCCCGTTGCCCGCCATGCTCCGCCGGCTGCTGCACTGTGCAGTGCTGGCGGCCAGCGCGCTGCTGGCCGCCTGTGCCGGCTTGCCACCGCGCGGCGCGGCGGCGCTCTCCAGCGCCCATGCCGACCAGGGCGACACTGCGTTGTCGCGCATCGCAGCGGCCAGCCGGCCCGCGGGCGAGACGGCGCCGTCCGGCTTCCGGCTGCTGCCCACCGGCGAATTCGCGTTCAACGCCCGCACCGCGATGGCGCGCCGTGCCGAACGCGCGCTGGACGTGCAGTCCTACCACGTCCACCGCGACCAGGCCGGCCGCGCGCTGCTGCGCGAGCTGCGCGACGCGGCCGCCCGCGGCGTGCGCGTGCGGCTGCTGGTGGACGACTTCTACGCCGCCGAGATCGACGACCTGCTGCGCGGCCTGGCGGCGCACGACAACGTGCAGGTGCGCCTCTTCAACCCGTTGTCGATGCGCCGCGGCGCGCCGGTGGCGCGGCTGCTGCTGTCGCAGGGCAGCTTCGAGCAGATGAACCGCCGGATGCACAACAAGCTGTTCGTCGCCGACGGCAGCATCGCCGTCTATGGCGGGCGCAACGTGGCCGACGAATACTTCATGAGCCACCCGCAGGCCAACTTCATCGACATGGACGTGCTGTCCACCGGCCGCGTGGTGCAGGACCTGGAAGCCGCCTTCGACAGCTACTGGAACAGCGATCTGGCCTTTCCGGTGCAGGCGCTGCTGGGCACGCCGCGCAACGCCGAGACGGCGCGCGCCGAGTTCGACGCCGAGGTGCGCGGTGCGGCGCCCGCCGTGCCCGCCTACCGCACCGACCCGCTCGGCCAGACCGCCGTCGATGCGCAGATGGCCGACGGCAGGCTGGCGCTCACCCACGCCAGCGCCCAGGTCTTCGTGGACCCACCCGACAAGGCGGCAGGCAGCGACGTGCGCAGCGAGCCGACCGCTGCGATGGGCGGGCTGCTGCAAGCAATGGCGGCGGCGCGCACCGAGGTCGCCATCGTCTCGCCCTACTTCGTGCCCGGCAACGTGGGCATGCCGATGATGCGCAGGGCGGCGCAGCAACAGGTGCGCATGCTGCTGTTCACCAACTCTTTGGGCTCCACCGACGAGCCGCTGGTGCACCATGTGTACAGCCAGTACCGCGCAGAGATGCTCAGGCTGGGCGTGGAGATCTACGAATTCAGCCCGCAGTTGACGCAGCGCTCGCGCAGCTTCGGCGTCTTCGGCAATTCCACGCCGCGGCTGCACGCCAAGGTGACGCTGATCGACCACAGCAGGCTGCTGGTGGGATCGGTCAACCTGGACGGGCGCTCTGCCACTGCCAACACCGAGATGGGGGTGGTGATCGACAGCCCGGCGCTGACCGAGGCCGTGTCCAAGCTGATGCGCGACGACCGCTTTGCCAGCGTCTTCAAGCTGCGGCTGGCAGGTGACGGCGACGGCATCGAATGGACGTCCATCGATGCCGGCGGCCAGGCCGTCGTCAGCCGCGAGGAACCTGGCACCAGCGCCTGGCAGCGCTTCAAGATCTGGCTGGGCACGCTCTTCGTCGAGGAGCGGCTGTTGTAGCGTGCCGCCGCTACGCTGTGGCCCACGACACCCAGCAAGGCGAGACCATGGCCACCACGTCCCCTGCGATCTCACGCTACCCGGTGCCCGAGCTGGGCGCGCTGCCCGACGACATGCGCAGCCGCATCCTGGAGGTGCAGCAGAAGGCCGGCTTCGTGCCGAATGTCTTTCTCGCACTGGCGCACCGCCCGGCCGAATGGCGCGCCTTCATGGCCTACCACGACGCGCTGCTGCTGAAGGACAGCGGCAGCCTGACCAAGGGCGAGCGCGAGATGATCATCGTGGCCACCTCTGCCGCCAACCACTGCCTGTACTGCGTGGTGGCGCATGGCGCGATCCTGCGCGTCTATGAGAAGAAGCCGCTGGTCGCAGACCAGGTGGCGGTGAACCACCGCAAGGCCGACATTCCGCCGCGCCAGCGGGCGATGCTGGACTTTGCGATGAAGGTCTGCAACGCATCGCACGAGGTCGATGACGCCGACTTCGCGGCGCTGCGGCCACATGGCTTCAGCGATGACGACATCTGGGACATCGCCGCCATCACGGCCTTTTTCGGCTTGTCCAACCGCATGGCCAACGTGACGGCGATGCGGCCGAACGACGAGTTCTTCCTGATGGGCCGCGTGCCGCGGGCTGCCGAGCCCGGCTGAACACCAGCACGGTGTTTTAAGCCTTCACGGCGCCCGCTCGCTGCCTGTCTGGCGGCTTGAGCGCCATCTGCGTGGCCGATTGCGCGGAATTGCCCGCCTTGCGCCGGCCCAACCAGCGCCCTGCCCGCTCAAGCCCCAAGCGCGCACTGCCGATACCACGACAGTGCAGGAAGAAGCTGCGACCACCGCATCCGGTTGGTCCGGGTTTGCCTGGCCCCGTATCCGGACCCACAGAACGCTGCCGCGACCAAGGAAGAATTCATGACCACGATCATCACCGCACTGGGAACTGCTCAAATCGCAGGCCTCACCTCGTCGCGGATCGCCGGGTTGACGTCGGAGGACTGGGACGCCTTCTCGACGGCACAGATGGCCGCGTTGACGGCTTCGCAGGTGCCATACATCTCCACCTTCGGCCTGTCGGTGCTGGACTCGGCGCAGTTCAACGCCATCGGCACCGCGCAGTTCGCGGTACTGACCACCGGGCAGGCGGTGTCGCTGACCTCGGCACAGACCTCGACGATGGCCACCGACGATCTGGTCGCGCTCAGCACCGCGGCCATCCGCGCGCTGAACACCGGCGCGCTGGGCGCCTTCGGCTCCGACCAGATCAGCGTGCTGACCAGTGCACAAGTCGGCGTGCTGACCACGACGCAGGTCGCATCGCTCGATTCGTCAGACCTGAATGCGCTGACGACCGCGCAATTCGCCGTTCTGGGCTCCGGTCAGGTGGCTGCCATCACGTCGGCACAGGCCGACTTCATGGCCAGCGACGACCTGGCGGCGATCACCACGGCAGCGATCAAGTCGCTGTCGGCTTCGGCGCTCGGCGTGCTGGATTCGGAGCAGTTCAATGCGCTGACCACGGCGCAGTTCGCGCTGCTGGGCACCAACCAGGCCGCGGCGATCACGTCCGCGCAGACCGGCTTCATGACCAGCGACGACGTGCAGGCGCTGAGCACGGCCGACGTGCGTGTGCTGACCAGCGCCGCGCTGGCCGGCATGGACAGCTCGCAGATCACTGCGCTGACCACCGCGCAGATCGTGGCTCTGGGCACCAACCAGATCGCTGCGCTGGATTCCTCGGACCTGAATGCACTGACGACGGCGCAGTTCGCGGTGCTGACTTCGACGCAGGTTGCTGCCTTGACGACGGCACAAGCCGACTTCATGGCGAGTGACGACCTGGGTGCCATCAGCACGACGGCGATCAAGTCGCTGTCCACTGCCGCGATGGCCGTCCTTGACTCCGACCAGTTCAATGCACTGAGCACTGCGCAGTTCGCGGCGCTGACATCTGCCCAAGTTGCTGCAATCACGTCGGCGCAGGCTGACGCGTTTGCTACCGATGACCTGGCGGCGATCACCACCGCCAACATCAAGTCCTTGTCCACCGCTGATATTGCGGTGCTGGACTCTGCACAGTTCAATGCGATGACCACGGCGCAGTTCGCCGTGCTGGGCACGAACCAGGCTGCCGCGCTGACCTCGGCGCAGACGGCCAACATGGCGAGCGATGATCTGCAAGCCTTGAGCACTGCGGACATCCGTGTGCTGACGAGTGCTGCGCTGGCCGGCATGGAGAGTGGGCAGATCACCGCGCTGACGACGGCGCAGGTTGTGGCTCTGGGCACCAATCAGATCGCTGCGCTGGATTCTTCCGACCTCAACGCACTGACGACCGCGCAGTTCGCTGCGCTGACGAGCACGCAAGTCGCCGCCATCACCTCGGCACAAGCCGACTTCATGGCGAGTGACGACCTGGGTGCCATCAGCACCGCTGCGATCAAGTCGCTGTCGGCTGCTGCGATGGGCGCACTCGACTCCGACCAGTTCAATGCGCTGACGACCGCGCAGTTTGCGGTGCTCACCACCGCGCAAGCGGCTGCACTGACCTCGGCGCAGACGGCGTTCATGACGAGCGACGACTTGCAAGCCTTGAGCACGGCCGACATCCGCGTGCTGACCAGCGCTGCGCTGGCGGGGATGGACAGCTCGCAGATCACTGCGCTGACCACCGCACAGGTCGTGGCGCTGGGCACCAATCAGATCGCTGCACTGGATTCCTCGGACCTGAATGCACTGACGACGGCGCAGTTCGCGGTGCTGACTTCGACGCAGGTTGCTGCCTTGACGACGGCACAAGCCGACTTCATGGCGAGTGACGACCTGGGTGCCATCAGCACGACGGCGATCAAGTCGCTGTCCACTGCCGCGATGGCGGTGCTGGACTCGGACCAGTTCAATGCGCTGACCACTGCACAGTTTGCAGCGCTGACTTCTTCGCAAGTCGCTGCAATCACCTCGGCCCAAGCCGATGCGATGGCGACTGACGACTTGGCGGCGATCACCACGGCCAACATCAAGTCCCTGTCCACCGCCGACATTGCTGTTCTCGACTCCGCACAGTTCAATGCGATGACGACGGCGCAGTTCGCTGTGCTGGGCACGAACCAGGCTGCTGCGCTGACGTCTGCTCAAACGGCCAACATGGCCAGCGATGATCTGCAAGCCTTGAGCACTGCGGACATCCGTGTGCTGACGAGTGCTGCGCTGGCCGGCATGGAGAGTGGGCAGATCACCGCGCTGACGACGGCGCAGGTTGTGGCTCTGGGCACCAATCAGATCGCTGCGCTGGATTCTTCCGACCTCAACGCACTGACGACCGCGCAGTTCGCTGCGCTGACGAGCACGCAAGTCGCCGCCATCACCTCGGCACAAGCCGACTTCATGGCGAGTGACGACCTGGGTGCCATCAGCACCGCTGCGATCAAGTCGCTGTCGGCTGCTGCGATGGGCGCACTCGACTCCGACCAGTTCAATGCGCTGACGACCGCGCAGTTTGCGGTGCTCACCACCGCGCAAGCGGCTGCACTGACCTCGGCGCAGACGGCGTTCATGACGAGCGACGACTTGCAAGCCTTGAGCACGGCCGACATCCGCGTGCTGACCAGCGC
>CAXTHW010000047.1:0-30759 GCA_964244245.1 uncultured Rubrivivax sp.
GCCGCGGCTTCGCGGTGGTGGCCAGCGAGGTGCGCAGCCTCGCGCAGCGCAGCGCCGAGGCGGCAAGGCAGATCAAGAGCCTGATCGGCGACTCGGTGCAGCGGGTGGACAGCGGCGGCGTGCTGGTGCAGTCTGCCGGCCAGACGATGGACGAGATCGTGGCGCAGGTGCGCCGCGTGAGCGACCTCATCGGCGAGATCACCAGCGCCGCGGCAGAACAAAGCCTGGGCATCAACCAGGTGGGCGAAGCGGTGAGCCAGCTCGACCGCACCACGCAGCAGAACGCCGCGCTGGTGGAGCAATCTGCCGCGGCAGCCGACAGCCTGAAGATGCAGGCGGCGCGGCTGGCGCAAGCCGTGGCGGTGTTCCGGCTGGCGCCCGCGGGCGCCTGACAACGGTTGACGGCCGGCTGCGCCGGCCGGGCTAGCCGGCGGTGGCGCCTGCCGCGTCGGCGGCGGGCCAGTCCTTGATGTAGGCCTTGAGCATGCGGTTCTCGAAGTCCTGCTGCTCCACCACCGTCTTGGCCACGTCGTAGAACGACACCACGCCCATCAGCGTGCGCTTGTCGAGCACCGGCATGTAGCGCGCGTGGCGTTGCAGCATCATGCGGCGCACCTCGTCGATCTCGGTCTCGGGGGTGCAGGTCAGCGGCGCGTCGTCCATCACCGAGCGCACGCCGCGCGTGCCCAGGCTGCCCGCGTTGGCGACGATGGCGTTGATCACCTCGCGGAAGGTCAGCATGCCGATCAGGTCGCCGTGCTCCATCACGACGAGCGAGCCGATGTCGAGTTCGGACATCGTCTGCACCGCCTGCGCCAGCGGCTGGTCTGGCGACACGGTGTAGAGCGTGGAGCCTTTGACGCGCAGGATGTCGCTGACTTTCATGCGGGCAATATAGCCCACAATCTGCGACCGTTGCAGCCTGCGCAACCCGTTTGCGCCACCCACGATGGCCGGCTTTTCCGACCCCGGATTCGACACCCTGGCGCTGCACGCCGGCGCCGCGCCCGACCCCGCCACCGGCGCCCGCGCGGTGCCCATCCACCTGAGCACCAGCTTCGTCTTCCAGAACAGCGAGCATGCGGCCAGCCTGTTCAACATGGAGCGCTCGGGCCATGTCTATAGCCGCATCAGCAACCCCACCAACGCGGTGCTCGAAGAGCGAGTGGCGGCACTCGAAGGCGGCGCCGGCGCCGTCGCCACCGCCAGCGGGCAGGCGGCGCTGCACCTGGCCGTCTCCACCATCGCGGGCGCCGGGGCGCACATCGTCGCGTCCAGCGCGCTGTACGGCGGCTCGCACAACCTGCTGAGCTACACGCTGGCGCGCTTCGGCATCAGCACCACGTTCGTCAAGCCGGGCGACATCGACGGCTGGCGCGCTGCGATCCAGCCGAACACCAGGCTGCTGTTCGGCGAGACGCTGGGCAACCCGGGGCTGGACGTGCTGGACATTCCCACCGTCAGCGCCATCGGCCACGAAGTGGGGCTGCCGCTGCTGGTGGATTCGACCTTCACCACGCCGTGGCTGATGAAGCCCTTCGACCATGGCGCCGACCTCGTCTTCCACTCGGCCACCAAGTTTTTGAGCGGCCACGGCACGGTGATCGGCGGCGTGCTGGTCGATGGCGGCAGCTTCGACTGGGACGCTTCTGGCCGCTTCGCGGAACTCTGCGCGCCCTATGCCGGCTTCCACGGCATGGTGTTCACCGAGGAAAGCACCGTCGGCGCCTTTCTGCTGCGCGCCCGCCGCGAAGGCCTGCGCGACTTCGGCGCCTGCATGAGCCCGCACACCGCGTGGCTCATCCTTCAGGGCATCGAGACGCTGCCGCTGCGCATGGCGCGGCATGTCGAGAACACGCGCAAGGTGGTGGCCTTTCTGGCGGCGCATGCGATGGTGGCGCGCGTGGGCTACCCGGAGCTGGAAGGCCATGCCAGCCATGCGCTCGCCAAGCGGCTGCTGCCGCGCGGCTGCGGCTCGGTGTTCAGCTTCGACCTGGCCGGCTCACGCAAACAGGGCCAGGCCTTCATCGAGGCGCTGAAGATCTTCTCGCATCTGGCCAACGTGGGCGACTGCCGCTCGCTGGTGATCCACCCCGCATCCACCACGCATTTCCGGATGGACGACGCAGCGCTGGCGGCGGCCGGCATCACGCCGGGCAGCATCCGCCTGTCCATCGGGCTGGAAGACGCCGACGACCTGATCGACGACCTCAAGCGCGCCTTCAAGGTGGCGGAGCGCGCCGCATGATGCTGGCGCTGGACGGCCATGATGGCGAGGCCTATGCCTACACGGGCGGCAAGCCCTTCGACGCTGCCCTGCCCTGCGTCGTCTTCGTGCACGGCGCGCTGCACGACCACAGCGTCTGGACGCTGCTGGCACGCTGGTTCGCGCACCACGGCCATGCGGTGCTGGCGCCTGACCTGCCCGGCCACGGCCGCAGCGGCGGCACGCCGCTGGCCGACGTGCAAGCGCTGGCCGACTGGCTGCTGGCGCTGCTGCGCGCCGCCGGCGCCGGGCCGGCCGCGCTGGTGGGGCACAGCATGGGCTCGCTGGTGGCGCTGGAGGCCGCGGGGCGCGCGCCGGCGCATGTGCGGCGGCTGGCGATGCTGGCCACCGCCTACCCGATGGATGTGAGCGATGCGCTGCTGGCCACCGCGCGCGACACACCGCTGAAGGCCATCGAGATGGTCAACGGCTATTCGCTGTCGAGCACCGCGGCCAAGCCGTCGTACCCCGGCCCGGGCGCGTGGCTGCACGGCGGCAACCGGGCGCTGATGCGGCGCACCCAGGCGGTGGCGCAGCGGCGGCTGGGCATCAACCTGTTCGCGCACGACTTCGCGGTCTGTGATGCTTACCGCAACGGGCTGCAAGCGGCCGCTGCCGTGCAGTGCCCCGTGCACCTGATCCTGGGCGAGCGTGACCAGATGACGGCACCCAAGGCGTCGCGCGAGATCGCCGCGGCGCTGCGGGCGCAGACCGTCATGCTGCCGGCTGGCCATGCACTGATGTCCGAGGCACCGGACGCGGTGCTGGGCGCGTTGCGCGCCGCGCTGGCCTGAAGGCTGGCAGGTGTGGCTGTCTGGCGGTCAGGCCGTCAGGCCGGCAGCAGCTCCGCCAGCGTCAGCCTCTCGAAGCGCGCATGCGCCCTGAAAGACTGGGTCAGCTCGCCCGGTGCCAGCAGCAACTCGTCCAGCAGCGGCGCGGCGGGCGTCTGCGCCGGGTCGCACAGCAGCATGTAGCGCGGGCTGCCCGGCTCGGCCATCAACGCCACCCAGTCGATCTGCACCAGCAGTTCCAGCACCGGCTCCAGCTCCAGCGGGTCAGCGCGCAGCAGGCCCGACAAGGCCACCATCGACAAGCCGTGCCGCCGGCCCTGGCGCGCGGCCTGCAGCGCCGACAGCACGGCCAGTGCCAGCTCGAAGCGCTGGCCGGCGGTGGGCGGCCGGCGCAGCACCCGCATCTGAAGGCTGGGCGCGTAGGCGGCGATCACCGCGCCCAGCAGCACGATGACCCAGCCCAGGTAGATCCACAGCAGCAGGATCGGCAAGGTGGCGAATGCACCGTACACCGCCGAATAGGTGGGCACCGTGGCCACGTACCAGGCCAGCGCCTTCTTCGCCAGCTCGAAAGCCGCCGCGACGAAGACCGCACCAGCCCAGGCGTGGCGCCAGCGCACCGCGGTGTTGGGCACGTAGTGGAAGAGGCCGGCCATCGCCGCGGCCAGCACGGTGAATTCGGCCGCGTTGAGCGCCAGCGTCAGCGTGCCGGGCATCACGCCCACCAGCCCGCGCGAGGCCGACAAGGCATACGAAGTGACCGACAGGCTGATGCCCAAAGCGAGCGGCCCCAGCGTGATGGCTGCCCAATAGACGAGCACCCGCTGCGCAATGGGCCGCGGCTTGCGCACCCGCCAGATGGCATTGAGCGTGCGGTCGATGGTCAGCATCAGCGCCAGCGCGGTGCCGCCCAGCAGCAGCAGGCCCAGCGAGCCCAGCCCCTGCGCCTTGGCGGCGAACTGCGTCAGCGCGCGCAGCACCGGTTTGGCGATGGTGTCGGGCACCAGCGTCTGAAGAAAATACTGCTCCAGCGCGCCCTGGAACGACGAGAAGATGGGGAAGGCGGTGAACACCGCCAGCATCACCGTCACCAGCGGCACCAGCGCGATCAGCGTGGTGAAGGTCAGGCTGCCGGCGGTGAGGCCCAGCCGGTCTTCGCGAAAACGCAGGCGCAGCGTGCGCAAGGTGTCCAGCCAGGGCCAGGTGCCGAGCGACCACACCGTGCGCACACCGCCGGCAAGCCGCCCGCGCGGCCGGGCGGCGACAAGCTCGGGCAAGGTCATGCTGGCTATCATGCCAGCATGCCTGTTGCTGCCCTGCCGGACCCCGCCACACCTTCAATGCCACCCGTCGTGCCGCGCCCGCAGGTGCGCACCGCACGCGCCGTGGCGCTGGCCAGCCTGCTGGGGCTGATCGCGCTGGGCCTGGCCTGGGAGCTGTGGCTGGCACCCACCGGCCGCGGCACGCTGGCGCTGAAGGTGCTGCCGCTGCTGCCCTGCATCTGGGGCCTGCTGCGCCACCGCATGCACACCTTCCGCTGGCTGAGCCTGCTGCTGTGGCTGTACGTGGCTGAAGGCCTGGTGCGCGCCAGCACCGAACATGGCATGGCACGCGCACTGGCGGCAGCCGAGGTCGTGCTGTGCGTGCTGCTGTTCGCTGCCAGCGCGGTGTATATCCGGCTTCGGCTGCGGGCGCCTGCACCGGCGGCGGCTGTGCAACCAGCCGCATGACGGCCGCATTGCTGGATGCGTTGCGCAGCGCCGTTGGCGCCGCGCAGGTGCTGACCGAAGGCGACTTGTCGGCCTACGAGCGCGACTGGCGCAAGCGCTGGCACGGCAAGGCGCTGGCGGTGGTGCGGCCGGGCAGCACGGCCGAAGTGGCGGCGGTGGTGCGCGCCTGCGCCGCGGCCGGCGTGTCCATCGTGCCGCAGGGCGGCAACACCGGCCTGGTGGGCGGCGGCGTGCCGGACGGCAGCGGCAGCCAGGTGCTGCTGAGCCTGCAACGGATGCAGCGCGTGCGCGACATCGACACCGCCAATCTGGCGATGACGGTGGAAGCCGGTTGCGTGCTGCAGTCCGTGCAGGCCGCCGCTGCCGAACGCGGCCTGCTGTTCCCGTTGAGCCTGGCCGCCGAAGGCAGTTGCACCATCGGCGGCAACCTGGCCACCAATGCGGGCGGCACCCAGGTGCTGCGCTTCGGCAACGCGCGCGAGCTGTGCCTGGGGCTGGAAGTGGTCACCGCCGACGGCGACATCTGGGACGGCCTGTCCGGCCTGCGCAAGGACAACACCGGCTACGCGCTGCGTGACCTGTTCATCGGCAGCGAAGGCACGCTGGGCATCATCACTGCGGCCACGCTGAAGCTGTTCCCGCAGCCCGCCGCCACGATGACGGCGCTGGCCTCCTGCGCCACGCTGGCCGCCTGTGTCGCCCTGCTGAACCTGGCGCGCGCACGGCTGGGCGCCGGCCTCACCGGCTTCGAGGTGATGGGCCGCTTTCCGCTCGACCTGGTGGCGCGCCACTTCCCTGCGCTGCCGCAGCCGCTGCCGCACGCGCCGTGGACCGTGCTGCTGGAGCAGAGCGACACCGAAGGCGAAGCCCAGGCGCGCGAGCGCTTCGAGGCGCTGCTGGGCGCGGCGCTGGAGGCCGGCCACATCGACGACGCGGCGGTGGCCGGCAGCCTGGCGCAGTCGAACGCGATGTGGCACCTGCGCGAGTCGATCCCGCTGGCCCAGGCCGAGGAAGGGCTGAACATCAAGCACGACATCGCCCTGCCGGTGTCGGCCATTCCGGCCTTCGTGGCCGCCACCGACGCAGCGCTGCAAGCCCATGTGCCTGGCGTGCGGCTGGTCAACTTCGGCCACCTGGGCGACGGCAACCTGCACTACAACGTGCAGGCGCCGCCGGGCCTGGACGCCGCGCGCTTCCTGGCCGAGCAGGAAGAAGCCGTCAACCGCATCGTCTATGACGCGGTGGTGGCGCACCGCGGCTCGATCTCGGCAGAGCATGGCGTGGGGCAGCTCAAGCGCGATGAACTGGCGCAGCGCAAATCGCCGGTGGCGCTGGCGCTGATGCGGCGCATCAAGCAGGCGCTGGACCCGCACGACCGGATGAACCCCGGGCGCGTGCTGTAGTTGCACCTGGCGCGGTGGACGCTCTCCGCAGCCGAGCCCGTCAGTGCCCGTCGGCGCCAGCCCTGAGCCTGCCCGCGGAAGTTGCACCCCGAGACGCCAGGCCTGCTCCCGCCGCCAGACCCAACAACCAAAGCGCCCAAGTCTGTGGTTCAGGCACCGCCGCGGCGTTGAAGTCGAGCCTGCCATCATGGAACGAAAGACGCATGTCGCTGGGCGTCTGCCACTCCCAGAGCACTGTGTTCGCGCCGCTGCCCGTCACGGTATAGACCCGCCAGTACAGGCTGTCCAGGCCGCTGATGCTGCCATCGGCGTCCAGCCAGGTGAACCCGTCACCGATGCGCGGGGTGTAGCCGTCGGTCAGGAGAAACTCCACCGTGCCGCCCGTGAACGCCGCGGCGCCGGTGACGTGCAGTTGGTCGGCCAGCGTGGCTGACCCCAGTTCGATCTCGAACGTGGTGTAGTTGGCCGCCAGGCTGCCGTCGATGGTCAGCGTGCCTGGCGAATTGCCCGGCGCCACCAGCACGCCCCCCAGCACGACAGGGCCGACCAGCGTACCGCTGCCGCTGAGCCGGCCAGAATCGAAGCGAATGCGGCTGGCCGCCAGCGTGCCGTCAACACGGGTGCTGCCGTCGTCGAGGTCACCGTACGATTGCACGTAGCTGCCGTTGCCCTGGACACGGCCACCGGCCAGCACGGTGAACTCGCCGCCTTCGTTGCGCACGGTGCCGAAGTTCAGCCCGCCAGTGCGGCCGAAAGTCTCGGTGTTGAGGGTGCCGCCGACAATGAACACGCCCCGGTTGACGATCGCCTGGCCGGTGGCCTGGTGGTTCAACACGCCCGGCGTTTCGACCCGCCCGCCAGCCAGGTTCGTCAAGCCGGCAGTCAGCGTGGCGGTGCCCTGGTTGATCAGGCTGCCGCTGTTGCTGACGTTCGCACCCAGCACCAGCTCTGCGCCGGCGCGGTTGCGCAACATGCCGGCGTTGGTGATGGGGCCGCTGCAGCAATCCACACGCAGCACGCCATGGTTGACCAGCAGGGCGCCGGCCTCGTTCGTCAGCGACCGGGTCGCGAGCGTGGCGCCGGGCTGGTTGACAAAGCTGCCTGCATTCGTCAGCGCGGTCAGCGCGGTCGGAGCGCCGGCCCAATTCGACGCCACCGTGGCCGGCGCGATCAGCACGCTGCCGCTGCGCGCGATCTGGGTCGTCCAGTCCGCCACCGGCTCGTTCAGCACCTCCAGCCGCAGCGCCGTGCCGGTGTTCGTGACACGGCTGCTCCAGTCGGCCGGCAGCCCGCTCACTTTGGTGGTCATGCCGTGGTCGCTGATGCTGCCTGCGGTGAGCCAGCCAAAGCTGTCGCCGTCGTTCAGCACGTAGCCGCTCAGGAACATCAGATCGACCTTGGCTTCGTTGAAGCTGACATTGCCGCTGACGAGCAGCCGGTCGTAGAGCGATGCGCTGGCAATCTCGATCTGCAGGTTGGCGCCGGGGTTGTAGGACGCGCCGCTGATGCCGACGTTGCCGTTCACGCTCAGCGTGCCGGGCGAGTTGCCGGGCAGCAGCGTTGCGTAGATGCCCAGCACGACATCGCCCACCACCTTGCCGGTGCCGCCGAGCGAGCCAGCCTGGATGTCGATGCCGCCCAGTGCTTCCAGCACGCCGTCCACGTAGGTGTCGTTGCCGGTCTGCACGTAGCGGCCTGCGCCGGTGACGCTGCCGTTGCTGCCGATGGTGAAGAAGGCGCTGTTGGTCAGCGTGCCGGTGTTGGTGATGGTGGCCGGAGATGCTGTCGTGCCGTTCAGGGTGAACGTGCCTCTGTTGGTGAAGCTGCCGGTGTTGACGATGCTGCCGCTCGACGAGCCGCCGGCAAACGTCAGCGTACCGGTGTTGGAGATCGTGCCGCTGTTGCGCAGGCCGAGCACGTCCACGGTCAACTCCCCGCCGTTGACGAGGCTGCCGCTGTTGTCCAGGCCGACCACCGTCATCCGGCCGCCGGCCTGGTTGACCAGGCTGCCGGCATTCGTGCTGTCGGCCAGCAGCGCCGTGCCCATGCCGACCAGGCCGCCGTTGGTGAAGCTCGCACCGGTGCGGTTGGTGAAGCCCGACACCACCATCTGGGCGCCGGGCTGGTTGACCAGGTTGCCGGCATTCGAAAGGACTGCCAGCGTCGCGCCGGTGGAGAAGCCGCCGCCGTTCGTAAAGCTGGCGCCGGCGCGGTTGTCGAAGGCCGACACCAGCATCTGGCCGCCGGCCAGGTTGGCGAGGTTGCCGGCATTCGAGATGGTTGTCGTCGAAGGGACGGCCCAGCCGATATTGCCTGCATTGGTGAAGCTGGCACCGCTGCCAATGACGATGTCAGCCGACACGCCGTTGCCAGCAGCGTTGGTGTAACCGGCACCCGCCAGCACGGTAAAGCTGCCGCCGGTCACGTCCACCCGGCCGCTGAAGCTGGCGCTCGGGCCGGTGCCGATGGTCAGCTTGCCTGCCAACTGCAGCAGCGCGCCTGGCGCGGCCGTGAATGTGCCCGTGTGGCCGTCGATACCGGTCAGCGCCAGCGTGCCGGCGAGCACTTCGACCGCGCCGCTGTTGTTGAACGGCAGCGCCAGCACGGAGCGCCCGCTGCCGACGGCCTTGCGCAATGTGCCGGCGTTGTCGAAGCGGCCGCTGGCGGCGGTGATGCCGAAGTCGCCGTTCAGCGCGAACGTTGCACCGGCGCGGTTGTCCAGCACGCCGGCCCAGTTGCTGAAGCTGCCGCCGTTCCAGTCGATCTTGCCGGTGTTGACCAGCGTGGCGCGCAGGTCGCGGGTGCCGGCCTCGAAGGTGCCGGTGCCGGCGCTGGAGAACGACCCGATGAGCGTGCCGCTGCGCCAGATGAAGCTGTCGGTGACGGCGAGTGCCGACGTGGTGTTGATGCCGCCTGCGTTCAGCACCACGCTGCCGACGGACGACGCCGCGCCGGTGAAGAACGCGAAACTCTGCGCCGTATCGACGTTGAGCTGCTCGATCCTCAACTGGGTGCCGCCGGTCTCGAAATGCACGTTGCTCGACGTACCGACCGACACCAGCCCGAGCTTTGCCGCACTGCCGGCGAAGGTGACGTCGGCGTTGTCCACGGGCCCGCCGATCGCGGTGGTGGCCACGTCGTAGCTGCCTGCGATGCGGTGGCCCGAGCCGGAGAACGCCACCCTGCCGTCCGACTGCACGCTGCTCTGCGACAGGAACTGGTGGCCCAGGCTGCCGGCACCGATGGAGCCGAACACCATCTCGCTGCCCGCAGCGCCCTTGAACGTGCCGGTGTGCTGGCCGCTGTTCAGTGCCGAGAACAGCCCGGCTTGCATATCGACCTCACCGTCGTTGTTGAACCGGACATAGCTGATCGACATCGGCCCCTTGATGGTGCCTTTGTTGCGGAAGATGCTGGGTGTGTAGATCGCCTCGTAGGTGGTGCAGACATCGCACGTCACCCGATTGGTGCCCGTCAGCTCCTGGTGGTTGATGAACGCCGATTGATCGGCCATGCGCAGCGTCAGCGGGGTGGGGGAAGAATTTGCCAGGTTCAGCGTGTGGCCGCCGGAGAGCCGCAAGTCAACATAGGACGCCCCGATGCTGTTGATGACCGTGCTGCCGCCGCGCAGCATGCCCTCGGCCACCGACAGGTTGCTGATGATCGATTCGCCGATGCTGACAAACGTGCTGCCGGGTGTCAGCTTCAACTTGCCGATCGTCGCCGCGCCGACGGTGAGCGTGCTGCTCAGGCCGATGCCGATGGTGGCGTCGCCCGCGCTCAGGAACCCCGCCTGTCCGAAGCCGCTGATCTGCCCCTGGACGCTGCTGTCGTAGGAGCTGACCCACACTTCGGCACCGGCGCCGACGTTGACGTCGTCGAATTCGGTGGGGGGCCGGGTGACGTCCCAGTTGCCCCGGCTGTTCCAAAACGTGACCGAACTGCACACCGAGCCCAGATGCGCATTGCAATAGCCCTGCCAGTCAAGCAGATAGGCGAACTCCGGGGTTTCCAGAGACACGCCGTTGAACCACCGGGCTGTCAGGACCGGGGCATTTCCAGTCCAGTACACCGAGGCATGTGCCGGCGCGACGGCGGCGACGGTTGCTGCGGCGGAAGCTGCCGCAATCGCCAGCCGACAGGCCAAGGCCACCGCGCACAGCGGCTGCTTGGGGTGCGTAGCGCGCTGATGCGCTGAGTGTTTCATTGGGGTTGCCTCCACATCCTTCGTGGATTGGAGTCGCTGAGCACCGGCAACGTCAATCTGGCGGTGCGGCATTCATCCCTCAGACAAAGGAAGAACGAACCCCTTGGTTCGGCGCTGGTCCAGTGAAGGTTGCAGCTACCAATGCAGCAAGCGGTGGCTTTCTTTCGGCGATCAACTTGACAGCCGCCTCTTCTATTCCGGACGTCGAACTGCCTGTTGCATTGCTGCAAGCAGTGGACGACGGTCGCCAGCCACCTGGGCTACTGCACCGGGCCTTTGAGCGCCAGCGGCACGGGGATCGCCATCACCTCGATGCCTTCATCGAGCAGCGCCTCGCGCTCTTCGGCAGTGGCTTCGCCGCGGATGCCGCGCTCTGCCGCTTCGCCGTAGTGGATGCGGCGCGCTTCCTCGGCGAAGCGCTTGCCGACGTCTTCGGTGTTGGCCATCACCCGGCGCACGCCTTGCAGCCAGGCGGCCTGCATCGCTGCCAGGCGGCCTTCGGCCTGCACGTCTGCCACCTGGGCCTCGGCCTTCGGCTGCGCAGCCGGCGCGCGCGCGCCGGACAGGTTCAGCCGCGGCGCGCTGGGCATGCGGCTGACGACGTGGTCACCGCACAGCGGGCACTCGACCAGGCCGCGGCCGTTCTGGTCCATGAAGTCGTCGTCGGAGCCGAACCAGCCCTCGAAACCGTGGCCGTTGGTGCAGCGCAGGTTGAGCACTTTCATGCGCTGGCGTCTGCCGTCCACTGCAAAGGCCAGGCCCCGGCGCGCCAGCGTTGCAGCCACTGAAGGCCGACGCGGGTCTTCACGTCTGGCAGGCCGTCGGCCATCGCCAGCGCGTCGAGTTCGGCTTCGGTCAGCGTGACGACTTCGACAAACTCGCCGGCATCCAGCGCTTGCGCGCCGGCCACCAGCCCGCGCGCGAAGTAGATCCAGATGCTTTCAGTGGAGTAGGCGGCGGCGTTGTGGATCTCGCAGGCAAAAGCCCATTCCTGCGCGGTGTAGCCGGTTTCTTCCTGAAGCTCGCGCCGCGCGCAGGCCAGCGTGCTTTCGCCCGCGTCCAGCTTGCCGGCTGGCAACTCGACGATGGTCTTGGCGATGGGGTAGCGGAACTGCCGCACCAGCACCACGCGCCCATCGTCGAGCACCGGCACCACCGCCACCGCGCCCGGATGGGCGATGTACTCGCGGGTGGCGTGGCTGCCGTCGGGCAGGGACACGTCGTCGCGCCGCACTTCGAGGAAGCCGCCGTGCAGCAGCGTGCGGCCGCCGGTGCGGCGCTCGAAGAGGTGGGGGTCGGAGGTGCTCAAGTCGGGCTCAAGTCGGCTCAAGAGGGGCTCAGCTCGTCAGCGCCCTGATGATGGCGTCACGGCAGACCGCCATCAGCCCGCTGGGCAGCAGGCCGAAGCCCAGCACCGCGAGGCCATTGGCCGCCAGCAGCGCGCTGACGCCGCTGCCGCGCTGGATGGGCGCCGTCTGCACCGGCTCGTCGAAGTACATCACCTTGACGATGCGCAGATAGTAGAACGCGCCCACCAGCGACAGCAGCACCGCTGCAATGGCCAGCCACAGGTAGGAGGTGACGTTGGTGGAGATCAGCGCCTGAAGCACCGCGAGCTTGGCGTAGAAGCCCACCATCGGCGGCAGGCCGGCCAGAGAGAACATGAACACCGACATCACGCCGGCCGCCCAGGGGCTGCGCCGCGCGAGGCCGGCCAGGTCATCGATCTGCTCGCTCTCGAAGCCCTGGCGCGACAGGAACATGATGACGCCGAAAGTGCCGATGGTCGTCAGCACATAGGCCACCACGTAGAACATCGCCGAGCTGTAGGCGTTGCCGGCGCTCAGCGTGTTGCCGCTGACGACGCCGGCCGACAGGCTGAGCAGCACGAAGCCCATCTGCGAGATGGTGGAATAGGCCAGCATGCGCTTCAGGTTGCTCTGCGCGATGGCGGCGAAGTTGCCGATGACCAGCGAGCCGAGCGACAGCACGATCATCATCTGCTGCCAGTCGATGGCCAGGCCCAGCATGCCTTCCACCAGCAGCCGGATCGTGATGGCGAAAGCGGCGAACTGCGGCGCGCCGCCGATCAGCAGCGTCACCGAGGTCGGCGCGCCGTGATAGACGTCTGGCAGCCACATGTGGAAGGGCACGGCACCGAGCTTGAAGGCCAGACCCGCCACCACGAAGACGACGCCGAAGGTCAGCACTTCCTTGTTGATGCGCGGGTTGTTGGCGATCTGCTCGAAGACCTTGGGGATCTCCAGCGAGCCGGTGGCGCCGTACATCATCGACAGGCCGTAGAGAAGAAAGCCGCTGGCCAAGGCCCCCAGCACGAAGTACTTCATCGCCGCCTCGATGGCCAGCGAATGGTCGCGCCGCAGCGCCGTGAGCGCGTAGAGCGACAAGCTCATCAGCTCCAGCCCCAGATAGACCACGAGGAAGTTGTTGGCCGAGGTCATCACCGAGATGCCCAGCAGCACGAACAGCGACAGCACGTAGAACTCGCCCTTGAGCATCTCGCGGCCGGCCAGCGTGGGCCGCGCGTAGCCCAGCGTCACCAGCATCGTGGCGCCGGCGAAGAAGGCCAGCAGGTGGCCCATCGGGTCGGTCACCACCATGCCCTGCATGCCGTACAGCGTGAAGCCAGCGTTGAAGTACCACAGGTGCATCAGAGTGAAGACGAGCACCGCCGCCTGCGTCAGCCAGAAGGTGGGGCCGCGCTCCGGGTGGGTGACGAAGAGATCGGCGATGGTGATGGTGCAGGCGGCCACCAGCAGCCAGATCTCGGGGTAGATGACGAGCCAGTTCATCGTGGTCATTTCATTGGATCTTCGAGACCGCGACATGCGCCAGCAACTGCTGCACCGACACCTGCATCACCTGCGTGAACGGCTTGGGGTACAGCCCCATCCACAACACTGCTGCGGCCAGCAAGGCCAGCATCAGGAACTCGCGGCCGTCGATGTCTTTCAGCGCTTTCACGTTGTCGTTGGCGACATCACCGAAATAGACGCGCTTGACCATCCACAGCGTGTAGCCGGCGCCGAAGATCAGCGTGGTGGACGCCAACGCCGCAATCCAGAAATTGAACTTCACCGCACCGAGAATGACCATCCATTCGCCGACGAAGCCAGCGGTGCCCGGCAACCCGCAATTGGCCATTGCGAACAGCACCGCGAAGGCGGCGAACTTCGGCATCGTGTTCGCCACGCCGCCGTAGGCCGCGATCTCGCGCGAATGCACACGGTCGTAGAGCACGCCGATGCACAGGAACATCGCGCCCGAGACGAAGCCATGGCTGACCATCTGCACGATGGCGCCACTGACGCCCAGTTCGTTGAAGATGAAGAAGCCCAGCGTCACGAAGCCCATGTGTGCGATGGAGCTGTAGGCCACCAGCTTCTTCATGTCTTGCTGCACCAGCGCCACCAGGCCGATGTAGATCACGGCGATCAGGCTCAGGCTGATCATCACCCACGCGTACTCACGGCTGGCGTCGGGCGCGATGGGCATGGAAAAGCGCAGAAAGCCGTAGGCGCCCAGCTTCAGCATGATGGCCGCCAGCACCACCGAGCCGCCTGTGGGCGCCTCGACGTGGGCGTCCGGCAGCCAGGTGTGCACCGGCCACATCGGCACCTTGACTGAAAAGGCGGCGAAGAAGGCGAAGAACAGCAGCGCCTGCGCCGACAGCGGCAGCGGCAGCTTGTGCCAGGCCATGATCTCGAAGCTGCCGCCGGACTTGTAGTACAGATAAACCAGCGCCACCAGCATCAGCAGCGAGCCGAGCAAGGTGTAGAGAAAGAACTTGAAGGCCGCATAAACGCGCCGCGGCCCGCCCCAGACGCCGATGATGATGTACATCGGGATCAGCGTGGCCTCGAAGAACACGTAGAACAGCAGCCCGTCCATCGCCGAGAACACGCCGACCATCAGCCCCGACAGGATCAGGAAGGCGCCCATGTAGGCATTGACGCGGTCGGTCACCACCTGCCACGCGGCGATGACGACGATGACGGTGATGAAGGCCGTGAGCAGCACGAACCACACCGACAGCCCATCGACGCCCAGGTGGTAGTTGACGTTGAAGCGCTCGATCCAAGGCAGCTTTTCCTCGAACTGCAAGGCCGCGGTGCTGCTGTCGAAGCGGGTGATCAGCGGAATGGTCGCCAGAAACGAGGCCACCGCACCGGCCAGTGCAATGGCGCGCGCCATGCCGGCGTTGCGGTCATTGCCCACCGCCAGCAACAGCACACCGAAAAGAATCGGCAGCCAGATGGCGAGACTCAGCAAACCCATTCGTTTTCTCTCTCGTTGTTCTTCGTGTTGCCGAGCATCGCGCCTGCCATCAGCGCAGCAGGCCGCCCAGGAAAGGCCACAGCCGCCAGGTCATGAAACCGAAGATGCCGAGCAGCATCACCAGGGCATACAGGTACAGCTTGCCGGTCTGCAACTGGCGCACCACGCCGGAGGCCCAGCCCACCAGCCGCGCCGAGCCGTTGACCAGGCCGCCGTCGATGAGCGCCATGTCGCCGCCCTTCCACAGCCCCATGCCGAGCAGCCGCGCGCCCTTGGCCAGCACATGCTCGTTGAACCAGTCCATGTAGTACTTGTTTTCGAGCACGGTGCGCAGCGGCTTCAGGCTGCGGTCGAGTGCCGCGGGAATGGCCGGCGCCTTCAGGTAGAACAACCAGGCGGTGGCCACGCCTGCCAGCGCCAGCCAGAAGGGCAGCGATACCAGGCCGTGCAGCGCCATGGCCGCCGCGCCGTGGAACTCCTCGGCCAGTTCGGCCATCGCCGGGTGGCGGGCGGCGTCGATGACGATCGCGTCGCTGAAGAAGCCGCCGTAAAGCATCGGCTGGATCGTCAGGAAGCCGATCACCACCGACGGCAGCGCCAGCAGCAGCAACGGCAGCGTCACCACCCAGGGTGATTCGTGCGGGGCATGGTGCTCGTCTCCATGCGCGCCGTGCGCCTCGTCGCTTTCTGGCGGAAACGGCTTGTGGTGGAAACGCTCCTTGCCGTGGAAGACCAGGAAATACATCCGGAACGAATAGAACGCGGTGATGAACACCCCTGCCGTCACCGCGAACACCGCAAAGCCGGCACCGGGCAGATGGCTGCCGTGCACCGCTTCGATGATGCTGTCCTTCGAATAGAAGCCGGAGAACAGCGGTGTGCCGATCAAGGCCAGAGAGCCGAGCAGCGCGGTGATCCAAGTGACAGGCATGTGCTTGCGCAGCCCACCCATGTTGCGGATGTCCTGGTCATGGTGCATGCCGATGATCACCGAGCCGGCGGCCAGGAACAGCAGCGCCTTGAAGAAGGCATGCGTCATCAAATGGAAGACCGCCACCGAATAGGCAGACGCGCCGAGTGCCACCGTCATGTAGCCCAACTGGCTCAGCGTGGAATAGGCCACCACGCGCTTGATGTCGTTCTGGATGACGCCGAGAAAGCCCATGAACAGCGCGGTGATCGCACCGATGACGAGAACGAAGTTCAGCGCCGTGTCCGACAACTCGAACAGCGGCGACATGCGCGCCACCATGAAGATGCCGGCCGTCACCATCGTCGCGGCGTGGATCAGCGCGCTGATCGGCGTGGGGCCTTCCATCGAGTCGGGCAGCCAGACATGCAGCGGGAACTGCGCGCTCTTGCCCATCGCGCCGATGAACAGACAGATGCAGATCACCGTCACCAGCGCCCATTCGCCGCCCCAGGCGGGAAAGGGAAAGCTCAGCTTCGCAAGGTCGCCGGCCTTGGCGAAGGTTTCGGCGTAGTCCAGTGTGCCGGCAAAGGCGGCGACAAGGCCGATGCCCAGGATGAAGCCGAAGTCGCCGACGCGGTTGACGAGAAAGGCCTTCATGTTGGCGAACACCGCCGTCGGCCTGGTGAACCAGAAGCCGATCAGCAGATAGCTCACCAGGCCCACCGCTTCCCAGCCGAAGAAGAGCTGCAGGAAGTTGTTGCTCATCACCAGCATCAGCATGCTGAAGGTGAACAGCGAGATGTACGAGAAGAAGCGCTGGTAGCCGGCGTCGTCTGCCATGTAGCCGATGGTGTAGAGATGGACCATCAGCGAGACGAAGGTCACCACGCAGATCATCATCGCCGTCAGGCCATCGACGAGGAAGCCGACCTCCATCTTCAGGCCGCCGATGTCGGCCCATTCGTAGATGCTGCCGTTGAAGCGCGCGCCGTCCACCGCCACCGACTTCAACACCATCACCGAAAGGATGAACGCCACCAGCACGCCCAGGATGGTGACGGTGTGCGCGCCACGGCGGCCGACTGCCTTGCCGGCCAGGCCGGCGATCAAGGCGCCAGCCAAGGGCGCCAGCGGGACAGCGAGCAGAAGGCTTGCAGAGAGCGATGCGGCCACGTCAGCCTTTCAGTTCGTCGAGTTCTTCGACGTTGATCGACGAGCGGTTGCGGAACAGCACCACCAGAATCGCCAGGCCGATGGCCGATTCGGCTGCCGCCACAGTGAGGATGAAGAAGACGAAGACCTGGCCCGCCATGTCGCCCAGGTAGTGCGAGAAGGCGACGAAATTCAGGTTCACCGCCAGCAGCATCAATTCGATGGCCATCAGCAGCACGATCAGGTTGCGGCGGTTGAGAAAGATGCCGACCACCGACAACGCGAACAGGATGCCGCCCAGCGACAGATAGTGGCCGAGCGTGATGGGGCCGAGCGTCATGCGCCTTCGCCTTCCTTGCGCTCTCGAAGCACCGCCGGCATCTTGATGATGCGCACCCGGTCTGCCTTCTTCGCCCGCACCTGCTCGCTGGCGTCCATGTGGCGGCTGTCCTTGCGCTGGCGCAGCGTCAGCGCAATCGCGGCGACGATGGCCACCAGCAGCAGCACTGCGGCAATCTGCAGCGGGTAGAGATAGCCGGTGTAGATGTCGATGCCCAGCAGCCGCGTGTTGCCGAGTTGCAGCGCCTTGGCCGACACCTCGGGCGCAGGCGACGGGCCGAAGCCGCGCAGCAGCACCAGCGCCATCTCGAGCGCGATCACCGCGCCCACCATGCCGGCCAGCGGAAACAGCTTCCAGAAACCTTCTCGGAAGGCGTCGCTGTTGATGTCCAGCATCATCACGACGAAGAGGAACAGCACCATCACCGCACCCACATAGACCAGCACCAGCGTGATGGCCAGAAACTCGGCGCGCAGCAGCATCCAGATGCAGGACGCACTGAAGAAGGCCAGCACAAGGAACAGCGCGGCGTGGACCGTGCTGCGCGCGGTGATCACGCGGAAAGCGGCGAACAGCAGCACGGCCGAGAAGACGTAGAAGAGCGCGGTGAGGGACGTTGGCGAGGTCATTGGCGAGGTGCCGTTCAGCGGTGTCAGCGGTGTCAGCGGAATCAACGGTACTTGGCATCCGCCGCACGGTCGGCAGCGATCTGCTTTTCGTAGCGGTCACCCACGGCCAGCAGCATGTCCTTGGTGAAGTAAAGGTCGCCGCGCTTCTCGCCGTGGTACTCCAGCACGTTGGTTTCGACGATGGAATCGACCGGGCAGCTTTCTTCGCAGAAACCGCAGAAGATGCATTTGGTCAGGTCGATGTCGTAGCGCGTGGTGCGGCGGCTGCCGTCGTCGCGCACTTCGGATTCGATGGTGATGGCCAATGCCGGGCACACTGCCTCGCACAGCTTGCAGGCAATGCAGCGCTCTTCGCCGTTCTCGTAGCGGCGCAATGCATGCAGGCCACGGAAGCGCGGGCTCAGCGGCGTCTTTTCTTCCGGAAACTGGATGGTGATGTTCTTCGCCCAGAAGTTGCGGCCGGTCAGCGCCATGCCCTTGAACAACTCGGTGAGCAGGAAACTGGAGAACAGGTCTTTGATGGCGGCGATGCTGGACATGGCCAATCTCACTTCCAGATATTGAAGGGCGACTGGATCCACAAGCCCACCACCACCAGCCAGACCAGTGTGATGGGAATGAAGATCTTCCAGCCCAGACGCATGATCTGGTCGTAGCGGAAGCGGGGGAAGGTAGCGCGGACCCAGAGGAACATCGTGACGACGACGAAGACCTTGATCGCGAGCCAGATCCAGCCGGGAATGAAGGACAGCACCGCGAAAGGCGAGAGCCAGCCGCCCAGGAACAGCAGCACGCACAGCGTGCTGACGAGGATCATGTTGGCGTATTCGGCCAGGAAGAACATCGCGAACGCCATGCCCGAGTATTCGATCATGTGGCCTGCGACGATTTCCGATTCGCCTTCCACAACGTCGAACGGGTGCCGGTTGGTCTCTGCCAGGCCCGAGATGAAATAGACCAGGAAGATGGGCAACAGCGGCAGCCAGTTCCATGACAGCAGGCCGACGCCCATGGCGGCGAAGCTGCCCTTGCCCTGCGACAGCACGATGTCGGTCATGTTCATGCTGCCGGCGACCATCAGCACCACCACGAGGCAAAAGCCCATCGCGATCTCGTAGCTGACCATCTGCGCCGACGCCCGCAACGCGCCGAGGAAGGCGTACTTCGAATTGGAAGCCCAGCCGGCGATGATGACGCCATAGACCTCCAGCGACATGATGGCCATCAGGAACAGCAGCCCGGCGTTGACGTTGGCCAGCGCCACCTCCGGCCCGAAGGGCACCACGGCCCATGCCGCCAGTGCCGGCATGATGGTCATGATGGGGCCGAGAAAAAACAGCGGCTTGTTGGCCGCGGTGGGGCGGATGATCTCCTTGAAGATCAGCTTCACCGCGTCGGCAATGGGCTGCAGCAGGCCGAACGGGCCGACGCGGTTGGGCCCCAGGCGGATCTGCGTGAAGCCGATGCCCTTGCGCTCCCAGAGCGTGAGGTAGGCGACGCAGACCATCAGCGGCAACACCACCGCGACGATCTTGACCAGGCTCCAGACCACCAGCCACGCCGTGGGGCCGATGGTGCTGCTGCCGAATTGCTGGATGCCGTCGAACATCGCGTCAGCCTCCTTCGACCTTGCTGACCGTGATGGCGCCAAACATGGCGCCCAACGCGATGGTGGCCGGGTGGCCGGCGCTGACACGCACCGTGCCTTCGGCCAATGTGGCGTCTTCGCGCGCCGGCAGCACCACCGCGCCCTGCCCCTGGTCCACCAGAACCTTGCCGCCCGGCTGCAACCCCAATTGCCGCCACAGCGACGGCGGCAGGCCGGCGACTGGCGGCGCCGCATCGGCTGTCAGTTGCAGCGCGGGCGAACGGCGCACCAGCGCGTCGGTGCTGTAGATGGGCACGTCGGCCACGCGCCGCAGGCCGGCCGGCGCGGCCACAGTGGCCGGGGTTGCGGCGCTGCTGTTGTCGAGCCGCGCGGCCAGGCCGGCGGCGTCGGGCAGCGCCTCGGCGCGCACATCGTCGGCGCTTTCCTGCGCAAAGCCCGGCAGGCCCAGCAGGTTGCCGAGCACGCGCAACACCTTCCACGCCGGCCGCGCCTCGCCGGGCGGCTTGACGACGCCGTGGAAGCTCTGCAAGCGGCCTTCGGCATTGACGAACGAGCCGGCGGTTTCGAAAGGCGTGGCGATGGGCAGCAGCACGTCGGCGTTATCGACCATCGCGTCCTGGAAGGCCGTCATCGCGACAACGAGGCCGGAGCCCTCGAGTGCGGTGCGCGCGGCAGCGGCATCGGCCGCGTCCAACACCGGCTCGACGTTCAGCAGCAGCAAGGCCTTCATCGGCTGGCTCAGCATCTGGCCCGCATGCAGGCCGCCTGCGCCTGGCAGCGCGTTGACGAGTTGCGCGCCCACGCTGTTGGCGGCTTCGCCGAAGCTGCCGACGGTGGCGCCCGTCTGCCCGGCGATCCACGCTGCCAGCGCCAGCAGTGACGACGCCTGCGGGTGCTGAAGCGCCGCGTTGCCCAGCAGCACGGCCTTGTGCTCGCCCGACAGCAGCGACTTGGCAACCGCCTGCGCGGCCTCGGTCGCTTCACCGGCAATGGGCGCCGTGGCGCCGGTGCCCGCTGCGATGGCGGCTGCGATGTCGGCCAGGCTCTGCACCCAGGCGGAAGGCGCTGCGGTCAGCGTGCCCGACAAAGGCATCAGCCAGTCGTCGTGCACCGCGTGCAGGCTGTGGATCTGCGCGCCGCGCCGCGCCGCCTGGCGCAGGCGCTGCGCGAGCAGCGGATGGTCTTTGCGCAGGAAGGAGCCGACCACCAGCACACGCTGCAATTGCGACAGCGACGCGATCGACCTGCCGAGCCAGCGCGCATTGCCGGCTGCGGCCGGGGCACTGAAATCGGCATGCCGCGTGCGGACATCGACGCTTTCGCTGCCCAGCCCGCGCACCAGCCTGGCCAGCAGGTGCAGTTCTTCGACCGTGGAGTGTGCGGTGCCCAGCGCGCCGATGCCGCCGGTGCCGAACTCGGCCTTCACGCGCTTCAGCCCATCGGCGACGAAGCCGAGCGCAGTGTTCCAGTCCACCGGCATCCACTGGCCGGCTTGCTTGATCATCGGCGTCAGCAGCCGCGTGGGGCTGTTGGCGCCTTCGTAGCTGAAGCGGTCGCGGTCGGCGAGCCAGCATTCGTTGACGTCTTCGTTCTCCAGCGGCACCACGCGCATCAGCTTGCCGGCCTTGACCTGCACGATCAGGTTGGCGCCGGTGCTGTCGTGCGGGCTGACGCTCTTGCGGCGGCTGAGTTCCCAGGTGCGCGCGCTGTAGCGGAAGGGCTTGCTGGTGATGGCGCCGACCGGGCAGATGTCGATCATGTTGCCCGACAGCTCGCTATCGACCGTGCTGCCGACCATCGTGGTGATCTCGCTGTGCTCGCCGCGGTGGATCATGCCGAGTTCCATCACGCCGGCCACTTCTTGCCCGAAGCGGATGCAGCGCGTGCAGTGGATGCAGCGCGTCATCTCTTCGAGCGACAGCAACGGCCCGACTTCCTTGTGGAAGACGACGCGCTTTTCTTCGTCGTAGCGCGACGACGAGGCGCCGTAGCCCACCGCCAGATCCTGCAACTGGCATTCGCCGCCCTGGTCGCAGATGGGGCAGTCGAGCGGGTGGTTGATCAGCAGGAACTCCATCACGCCCTGCTGCGCCTTCACCGCCTTGTCGCTCTTGGTGCGCACCACCATGCCCTGCGTCACCGGCGTGGCGCAGGCCGGCATCGGCTTCGGCGCCTTTTCGATATCGACCAGGCACATCCGGCAATTGGCCGCGATGCTCAGCTTCTTGTGATAGCAGAAGTGCGGCACGTAGATGCCGGCGGCGTCGGCCGCGTGCATCACCATGCTGCCTTCGATGACGCTGACCTTGTTGCCGTCGAGTTCGAGTTCGATCATCGGGTGGCTCTAGACGTACTGTGCAACGGCACAGGACTTGTGTTCGACGTGGTGCACGAACTCGTCGCGGAAGTGCTTCAGCATCGCCTGCACCGGCATCGCGGCGGCGTCGCCCAAGGCGCAGATGGTGCGGCCCTTGATGTTGTCGGCCACGCTGTCCAGCAGGTCCAGGTCGGCGGGCTTGCCCCTGCCGTGCTCGATGCGGTCCACCATGCGCCAGAGCCAGCCGGTGCCTTCACGGCACGGGGTGCACTGGCCGCAGCTTTCGTGCTGGTAGAAGTAGCTCAGCCGCAGCAGGCTCTTGACCATGCAGCGCGAGTCGTCCATCACGATCACGGCGCCGGAGCCCAGCATCGAGCCCGCCTTGGCGATGGCGTCGTAGTCCATCGTGATGTCCATCATGGTCTTCGCAGGCAAGACGGGTGCCGACGAGCCGCCGGGGATCACCGCCTTCAGCGTGCGGCCGTTGCGCACGCCGCCGGCCATCTGCAGCAGCTCGGCGAAGGGCAGGCCCAGCGGCACCTCGAAGTTGCCGGGCTTTTCGACGTCGCCCACCACCGAGAAGATCTTGGTGCCGCCGTTGTTCGGCTTGCCGCATTCGAGGTAGGCCTGGCCGCCGTGGTTGATGATCCACGGCACCGCTGCAAAGGTCTCGGTGTTGTTGATCGTCGTCGGCTTGCCGTAGAGGCCGAAGCTGGCAGGGAAAGGCGGCTTGAAGCGCGGCTGGCCCTTCTTGCCTTCAAGTGACTCCAGCAGCGCCGTTTCTTCACCGCAGATGTAGGCGCCGAAGCCATGGTAGGCATGGAGCTGGAAGCTGTGCGCCGAGCCGAGGATGTTGTCGCCCAACAGGCCCGCGGCGCGTGCTTCTTCCAGCGCCTCTTCGAAGCGTTCATACACCTCGAAGATCTCGCCGTGGATGTAGTTGTAGCCGGTGCGAATGTTCATCGCAAAGGCGGCGATGACCATGCCTTCGATCACGATGTGCGGGTTGTAGGCCAGGATGTCGCGGTCTTTGCAAGTGCCCGGCTCGCCTTCGTCGGAATTGCAAACCAAATACTTCGGCCCGGGGAACTGGCGCGGCATGAAGCTCCACTTCAGCCCGGTCGGAAAACCGGCGCCGCCACGGCCGCGCAAGGCGCCGGCCTTGACCTCGGCGATCACCTGGTCGGGCGTCATGCCGGCGCCGCCGTCGGTGCCGAGAATCTTCTTCAGCGCGCTGTAGCCGCCGCGTGCCAGGTAGTCCTGAAGGCGCCAGTTGCTGCCGTTCAGGCCGGCATAGATCTGCGCGCCCTTGTGGCGGCCGTGGAAGCAGGTGAGGTCACCGCGGGCCTTGAACTTCGACAGGTCGAGCATGGTCAGTTGGCCTTCAACAGTTCGACCAGTTCGTCGAGCCGGTCATTGCTCATGAAGCTGAGCATCTGGCGGTCGTTCAGCAGCAGCACCGGCGCGTCGGCGCAGGCGCCCAGACATTCGGCGGGCTGGATGGTGAAGCGGCCATCGGCGCTGGTGCCATAGGGTTCGACGCCGAACTTGCTGCACAGGTGCTGCAACGCCTTTTCGCCATCACGCAACTGGCAGGGCAGGTTGGTGCAGACGTTGAACTTCCAGGTGCCCAGCGGCGCCTGGTTGTACATGTTGTAGAAGGTGGTGACCTCGTGCACCGCGATCGGCGGCATGCCCAAGTAGGCCGCAACGCCGACCTCGGCCTCGGCCGAGACGAAGCCCTGTTCGTGCTGCACGATGGCCAGGCAGGCCATCACCGCCGACTGCTTCTGGTCGGCAGGGTACTTGGCCACTTCTTTCGCGAAGCGGGCAAGGGTGGAATCGGGGAACGTCATCTGTCGATCTCGCCAAAGACGATGTCCATGGTGCCGATGATGGCCACGGCGTCGGCGATCATGTGGCCGCGCGCCATCTCGTCGAGCGCCGCCAAGTGCGGGAAGCCAGGCGCGCGGATTTTCAGGCGGTACGGCTTGTTGGCGCCATCGCTGACGATGTAGATGCCGAACTCGCCCTTCGGGTGCTCCACCGCCGCATAGGCGTCGCCTTCGGGCACATGCATGCCTTCGGTGAAGAGCTTGAAGTGGTGGATCAACTCCTCCATGTTGGCCTTCATCTCCAGCCGCGTCGGCGGTGCCACCTTGTGGTTGCCAGTGATCACCGGGCCCTCGTTGGCGCGCAGCCAGGCCACGCACTGCTGGATGATGCGGTTGCTCTGCCGCATCTCTTCGATGCGCACCAGATACCGGTCGTAGGTGTCGCCGTTGACGCCCACCGGAATGTCGAAGTCCATCTGGTCATAGACCTCGTAGGGCTGCGTCTTGCGCAAGTCCCACGCGATGCCGGAGCCGCGCAGCATCGGGCCGGTGAAGCCGAGATTCTTGGCCCGTTCCGGCGTCACCACGCCGATGCCGACGGTGCGCTGCTTCCAGATGCGGTTGTCCGTCAGCAGCGTCTCGTATTCATCGACGTACTTCGGGAAGCGCTGCGTGAAGGCGTCGATGAAGTCCAGCAAGCTGCCCGAGCGGGTGTCGTTGAGCGCCTTGATGGCCTTGTCGTTGCGGATGCGGTTGGCCTTGTACTGCGGCATGCTGTCGGGCAGGTCGCGATAGACGCCGCCGGGGCGGAAATAGGCAGCGTGCATGCGCGCGCCGCTGACCGCCTCGTACATGTCGAACAGGTCTTCGCGCTCGCGGAAGCAGTAGATGAAGATGTTCATCGCGCCGCAGTCCAGCCCATGCGCGCCCAGCCACAGCAGGTGGTTGAGCAGCCGCGTCAGCTCGCTGAACATCACGCGGATGTACTGCGCGCGGATCGGCACATCGACGCCCAGCAGCTTCTCGATGGCCAGGCAGTAGGCGTGCTCGTTGCACATCATCGAGACGTAATCCAGCCTGTCCATGTAGGGCAGGTTCTGGAGAAAGGTCTTGCTCTCGGCCAGCTTCTCGGTGGCACGGTGCAGCAGCCCGATGTGGGGGTCGGCACGCTGTATCACTTCGCCGTCGAGTTCCAGCACCAGGCGCAGCACGCCGTGCGCTGCCGGGTGCTGCGGGCCGAAGTTCAGCGTGTAGTTCTTGATCTCGGGCATATCAGTGCATGCCGCCGTAGTTGTCTTCACGCACCACGCGCGCAATGATTTCGCGCGGCTCGATGGTCAGCGGCTGGTAGATCACGCGCTTCTTCTCTGGGTCATAGCGCATCTCGACATTGCCGGTGGTCGGAAAGTCCTTGCGCATCGGGTGGCCGATGAAGCCGTAATCGGTGAGCAGGCGCCGCAGGTCGAGGTGGTTCTCGAACAGGATGCCGTAGAGATCGAAGGCTTCGCGCTCGTACCAGTTGGCTGCCGCCCAGATGTCGTTGATGGACGCGACCGCGGGCAATTCGTCGTCGGGCGCAAAGACCTTGAGCCGCAAGCGCCAGTTGTGCGTGAGCGACAGCAAATGCGTCACCACGCAATAGCGCAGCCCACCCCAGGCGTCGTTCTTGTAGCCGCTGTAATCGACGCCGCAGAGGTCGATCATCTGCTCGAATTGCAGCGCGGGGTCATCGCGGAGTTTCAGCGCGGCCTCGGTGTAGCGGGCGGCCGGCACCGTCAACGTCAGCTCGCCGCGCGACAGCACGAGGCTCTTGACCGCATCGCCGAGCGACGCCTGAAGCGCCGCTTTGAGGACATCGAGATTCATCGTGCGATGGTGTTCTCGCGCCGGATCTTGGCCTGCAGTTGCAGCACGCCATAGAGCAGCGCTTCCGCGGTGGGCGGGCAGCCGGGCACATAGACGTCCACCGGCACGATGCGGTCGCAACCGCGCACGACGGAATAGCTGTAGTGGTAGTAGCCGCCGCCGTTGGCGCAACTGCCCATGCTGAGCACCCAGCGCGGCTCGGCCATCTGGTCATAGACCTTGCGCAGCGCCGGCGCCATCTTGTTGCACAGGGTGCCGGCGACGATCATCAGGTCACTCTGCCGCGGGCTGGGGCGGAACAGCATGCCGAAACGGTCGATGTCGTAGCGCGCCGCGCCGGCATGCATCATCTCCACCGCGCAGCAGGCCAGGCCGAAGGTCATCGGCCACAGAGAGCCGGTCTTCGACCAGTTGACGAGCTTGTCCACCGATGTGGTGACGAAGCCCTCTTTCATGACGCCTTCAATGCCCATGGTCATTCACTCCCAATCGAGAGCGCCCTTTTTCCATTCGTACACGAAGCCGACCACGAGGATCGTGAGAAACAGCATCATCGCCCAGAAGCCTGTCGGCCCGATGTCGCGCAACGAAACGGCCCACGGAAAGAGAAAGGCAATTTCGAGGTCGAAGAGGATGAAGAGAATGGCCACCAGGTAATAGCGCACGTCGAACTTCATTCGCGCGTCTTCGAAGGCCTCGAAGCCGCATTCATACGGGCTGTTCTTCTCGACATCGGGCCGGTTGGGGCCGAACACGAAACCCAGCACCTGCGGCGCCACGCCGACGCCGATGCCGACCAGGATGAACAGGATCACAGGCAGATAGGGTTGCAGGTCCATACCGGGCAGATGAAGGTCTGAATGGTGTTGCGGTCGAAAAAAAGCGCGCCATCTGCAGCCGAGGCGGCAAACGCGGCGCGCTCCGTTTTTGTTGGTGCCGTCGGCGAGACTCGAACTCGCACAGCTTTCGCCACTACCCCCTCAAGATAGCGTGTCTACCAATTTCACCACGACGGCGGGACGTTAGACAGTCAGAGCAGCGAGCCCGGTGGCAGGACGAGGAATCCAGCGCCGGACAACAGCGGATTCTAGCGGCAAAACAAGGGCTTTCCCGGACCCCGGGCATGGCCTCACTTGCTGGGAATGGCAGGCGCCGCGCTGGCCGCAGGCGCGGTGGTGGGCGCCGTGTTGGCGCCCGTCGGCACAGCCGGCAAGCCGCTGGGAATGACGGCACTCGCACCGGCGGCTGCAGGCACCGCCGTACGGTCCAGCACGCTGGAGCCGGCGCCTGCATCACGCCCTGCAACGCTGTTGGACATGAAGGCCAGCGTCAGCGTGCAGATGAAGAACACGGTGGCGCAGGCGGCCGTGGAGCGCGACAGGAAGTTGGCGCTGCCGGTGGCGCCGAACAGGCTGCCCGACGAGCCGCCGCCGAACGACGCGCCCATGTCGGCGCCCTTTCCGTGCTGGATCAGCACGAGGCCGATCATCGCCAGCGCCGACAGCAGTTGCAGCGCGTGAATCAGGGTCAACCAGATTTGCATGATGCGAAGAACTCCGAAGTGATTCAGGCCGCGCGGCAGATGGCGATGAAGTCGGCCGCTTTCAAGGAAGCGCCGCCGATCAGCCCGCCGTCGATATCGGCCTGTGCGAACAGCGTGGCGGCGTTGTCGGCCTTCACGCTGCCGCCGTAGAGGATGGTCATCTTGTCGCCGTGGCCGGTGGCCGCGTGCAGTTGCGCGCGCAGCACCTGGTGCACCGCCTGCGCCTGCTCGGGCGTGGCCGTGCGGCCGGTGCCGATGGCCCAGACGGGCTCGTAGGCGACGACGATCTCGCCGGCGCAATGCGCCAGCGTGTGGATCACGGCCGAAAGCTGGCGCTTGACGACAGCCTCGGTCTCGCCACCGTCGCGCTGCGCCAGCGTCTCGCCGACGCAGACGATGGGCGTCACGCCCCTGGCCAGTGCGGCTTGCGCCTTGTCGGCCACGAGCTGGTCGCTCTCGGCATGGAAGGCCCGGCGCTCGGAATGGCCGACGATGGCATAGCGGCAGCCCACCTCGGCCAGCATCGCAGCCGACACCTCGCCGGTGTAGGCGCCCTGCGCATGCGGCGACACGTCTTGCGCGCCCCAGCGGATGTCGCTGGCGGCCAGCGTGGCGGCGGTCTCCGTCAGGAACACGGCAGGCACGCAGACCGCCACGTCCAGCGCATAAGGCCGTGCCGCCAGCAGCGCCGCCAGCAACTCTGCGTTGGCCAGGCGGCTGCCATGCATCTTCCAGTTGCCGACGACCAGCTTGCGTCTCATCGCGCGTTCACCAGGTCAGGACGATCTTGCCGACATGCGTGCTGCTTTCCATCAGCGCATGCGCATCGGCCGCCTTGTCCGCCGGGAACACCTGGTGGATCACCGGCCTGACCTTGCCGCTTTCGAGAAGCGACCAGACTTCGGCGCGCAGGTCCTGCGCAATCAACGTCTTGTAGCCGACCGAGCGCGTGCGCAGTGTCGAGCCGGTGATGCTGATGCGCTTGCGCAGCACCAGCCCGGCGTCGAAGCCGCTGCGTGTGCCGCCCTGCACGGCGATGATCGCCAGCCGGCCGTCGTCTGCCAGGCACTCGACCTCGCGCGCCACGTAGTCGCCGGCCACCATGTCCAGCACCACGTCGGCGCCACGGCCGCCAGTGAGCCGCTTGACCTCGGCGACGAAGTCCTGCGTGCGGTAGTTGATGGCATGGTCAGCGCCGAGCGCAACGCAGGCAGCGCATTTCTCGTCGCTGCCCGCGGTGACGATGACCTGCGAGCCGAAGGCCTTGGCCAGCATGATGGCGGTGACGCCGATGCCGCTGGAGCCGCCTTGCACCAGCAGCGTCTCGCCCGGCTTCAAGCGGGCGATGCTGAAAACGTTCTGCCAGACGGTGAAAAAGGTTTCCGGCAGGCTGGCCGCCTCGATGGCGCTCAAGCCTTTGGGCACCGGCAGGCACTGGCCCGCAGGTGCGACGCAGAACTCTGCATAGCCGCCGCCTGCCACCAGCGCGCAGACCGCGTCGCCGATGGACAAGCCGGCCGCGGCCAGGTCTTGCGCCGACCCGCCGGCCACCGTGCCGGCGATCTCCAGGCCAGGCAGGTCCGACACGCCAGGCGGCATGGGGTACAGGCCCTTGCGCTGCAACACGTCGGGCCGGTTGACGCCCGATGCCTGCACGGCAATCAGCAGTTCACCGGCCTTGGGCTCGGGCGCCGGCCGTTCGCACAGCTTCAGCACCTCGGGCCCGCCGGGGGTGGTGATCTCGATGGCACGCATGGTGGCTGCGCCCGCTCTCACTCGGGCTTGGGCTCGCTCGGCGCGGCGGCCGGCGGCGCTGCGTCGGCACCGGCTTCCACCGGCGCTGCATCGCGGCGCGGGCGGTCGTCACGGTCACTGCGCTCACTGCGCTCACGTCTGGGGCCACGGTCGCGGTCACCGAAGTCACGGCGCGGCGGGCGCTCGAAGCGCTCTTCGGCCATGCCCTCCGGGCGGTCCAGCAGCGCTTTCATGCTGAGCTTGATGCGGCCCTTTTCGTCGGTCTCCAGCACCTTGACCTTGACCATCTGGCCTTCGGTCAGAAAGTCGGTGACCTTCTCGACCCGCTCGTGCGCGATCTGGCTGATGTGCAGCAGCCCGTCCTTGCCCGGCAGGATGTTGACCAGCGCGCCGAAGTCGAGGATCTTCGTCACCGCGCCTTCATAGACCTTGCCGATCTCGGCTTCGGCGGTGATCTCGGTGATGCGCTTTTTCGCAAACTCCGCCTTGTCGGCATCGACCGACGCGATGGTGATGGTGCCGTCTTCGCCGATGTCGATGGTGCAGCCGGTTTCCTCGGTCAGCGCGCGGATGGTGGCGCCGCCCTTGCCGATGATGTCGCGGATCTTCTCCGGGTTGATCTTCATCGTGTACAGCCGCGGGGCGAACTGGCTGACTTCCGTCTTCGCACCGCCCACTGCCTCGACCATCCTGGACAGGATGTGCAGCCGCGCTTCCTTGGCCTGCGCCAGCGCCACCTGCATGATCTCTTTCGTGATGCCCTGGATCTTGATGTCCATCTGCAGCGCGGTGATGCCCGCTGTGGTGCCGGCCACCTTGAAGTCCATGTCGCCCAGATGATCTTCGTCACCCAGGATGTCGGTCAGCACGGCAAAGCGGTTGGCGTCCTTGATCAGGCCCATCGCGATGCCGGCCACGTGCGCCGTCAGCGGCACGCCGGCGTCGAGCAGGCTCAGGCAGCCGCCGCAGACCGAGGCCATCGACGACGAGCCGTTCGACTCGGTGATCTCGCTGACGACACGCATCGTGTAGGGGAAGTCGGCCTTGGTCGGCAGCACCGCCACCAGCGCGCGCTTGGCAAGGCGGCCGTGGCCGATCTCGCGCCGCTTCGGGCTGCCCACGCGGCCGGTCTCGCCGGTGGCGAAAGGCGGCATGTTGTAGTGCAGCATGAAGCGGTCTTCGTACTCGCCGGCCAGCGCGTCGATGCGCTGTGCGTCGCGCTCGGTGCCCAGCGTGGCGGCCACCATGGCCTGCGTCTCGCCACGCGTGAACAGTGCCGAGCCGTGGGTGCGCGGCAGCACGCCGGTGCGGATTTCGATGGGCCGCACGGTGCGCGTGTCGCGGCCGTCGATGCGCGGCTCGCCGGAGAGGATCTGGCTGCGCACGATGCGTGATTCGATCTCGAACAGCAGGCCTTCGACCTCGATCTTGTCGAACTCGGTGCCTTCGGCCTTCAGTGCGGCGAAGACGCCGCCGTTGGCCTCGCGGCAGGCCTGCGTGCGGGCCTGCTTGCTGCGGATCTGGTAGGCAGCGCGCAGCGGGCCTTCGGCCAGTGCGGTGACCTTGGCGATGAAGGGCTCGTCCTTGGCCGGCGGCTGCCAGTTCCACTCGGGCTTGCCGGCGTCGCGCACCAGCTCGTTGATGGCGGCGATGGCGATGCGGCCCTGCTCGTGGCCGAAGACCACGGCGCCCAGCATGATCTCTTCGGACAGTTGCTGCGCTTCGGATTCCACCATCAGCACCGCGGCTTCGGTGCCGGCGACGATCAGGTCCATCTGGCTGCCGGCCATCTGGCTCTGGCCGGGGTTGAGCACGTAGTCGCCGTTGATGTAGCCGACGCGCGCCGCGCCGACCGGGCCGTTGAAAGGCAGGCCGCTGATCGCCAGCGCCGCGCTGGCGCCGATCAGCGACGGGATGTCGGCCTGCACCTCGGGGTTCAGGCTCAGCACATGGATGACGACCTGCACTTCATTGAAGAAGCCATCGGGGAACAGCGGGCGGATCGGGCGGTCGATCAACCGGCTGGTCAGCGTTTCCAGCTCGCTCGGTCGGCCTTCGCGCTTGAAGAAGCTGCCGGGGATCTTGCCGGCGGCGTAGGTCTTCT
>CAXTHW010000048.1:0-30012 GCA_964244245.1 uncultured Rubrivivax sp.
AAGAGCGTCCACCGTCGCCGGTGGTGCGATCCATCGATCGCGGGTCTGCGCCGATTCGCAGGCCGGTTGAAGTCAGAAATGAAAAAGGCCCGGATCCTTTCGGAATCCGGGCCTCTGCGTACAGAGCTTGGAGGGTGCGCGTCTACGCGCTGCCCTCTCCCGGATGCATTCGGTCCTCGTTCCGATCAAGCTGCCAGCCGCCAATGGATGGCGGGAATCGGCAGCTCATCGGATAGACCTGATGCAAGGCGACGTCGCATGCGGCCAGCGACCCCATCGCCGCGGCGCGCACGAACGCCACCAGACCCTTGATGGGTCGGTTGGTTCTTGTGACGTACCTCGTTTTCACGATGGATCTCTTTGAAGAAAGTTGTGTTTGATGAGCAGAGGAGGCGGACTGTAAATAGTCTTTACCGTGTCGTCAACCCCCTGCGACAATGTTGTCTGAACCCGTTGCATTGCGCACAACAGTGGCCAACACGACCATCACCAGAAGACAGAACGCACTGGCGCTCTTCCAGGCCTACGCCGAGAAGGCGCTCGCCTCAGGGG
This sequence comes from uncultured Rubrivivax sp., assembly GCA_964244245.1. Classification (GTDB taxonomy): domain Bacteria; phylum Pseudomonadota; class Gammaproteobacteria; order Burkholderiales; family Burkholderiaceae_C; genus Rubrivivax. Next base: position 553 of record CAXTHW010000048.1, read on the forward strand.
CCTCTCCGAAGGGGCTGGAGCAGACCTTTGCAGCAACCTTGCAGATCTCGCCCAGCATGTGGAGCCAGATCAAGTCGTCGCGGCCGATCGGCGACAAGCTGGCCCGGCAGATCGAACAGCACCATAGCAAGCCGGCTGGCTGGCTCGACGAAGTTCGCGAGAGCGACTCAGTGGCGCCAGCCGAGCAAGCATTTCTGGACCTTGCCCTGAAAGCCTGGCGTGCGACCAACAACGTGGGCCGCAAGGCATTGCGTGAACAGATGAAGATGGTGGCAGCGGCTCGCACAAGCGACTAGCCGTGTTCGACACACTGGCACCGCCGAGGTCTATCGAGGGGCGCGACATCAGATGGTGTGTCGACGACTTCTGCTTCGCGACGACGCCCTCTCTAGGCTACGGTGCCACTTCGTGGTAAGCGTCCGGCGAACCCATCTTGACGACGGGCGCGTAGGTCAGGCCGAGGCGGCGAGCTGCCAGCGATGCGGCAGGAGTTCGGCGACGCGGCTGGCCGGCTGCGTAGGCAGCCGCGCGAGCACGTCACGCATGTAGTCGTAGGGGTCGAGCCCGTTGAGCTTGGCCGAGTGGATCAAGCTCATCACGGCGGCGGCGCGCTTGCCGGCGCGCAGCGATCCGGCGAACAGCCAGTTCTGCCGCCCGAGCGCGATCGGCCGGATGCGGTTCTCTACCCAGTTGTTGTCGATCGGCAGGTCCCCGTCGTCCAGGAAGCGCGTGAGTGCTGCCCAGCGGTTGAGGCTGTAGTCGATCGCCTTGGCGGTTGCCGAGCCGTTCGGGATCTTCTGCCGCTGATGGCGCATCCACTGGTGCAGCGCATCGGCCACGGGTCGTGATCGTCTTCGTGCGTCGAGCCGTGTGGGGCTGTCGGCGTCGACCACCTCGCGCTCCACGTCGTAGAGCTCGCCGAAGAACTTCAGCGCCTGCTCGCCGACCTGGCTGCCGTGGTTGACCCAGAGTTCGTGGAACTTGCGCCGCGCATGCGCCATGCAACCTACCTCGGTCACGCCGAGCTCGAAGCAGGCCTTGTAGCCGCTGAAGTCGTCGGTGACGAGCTTGCCTTGCCAAGCCGGCTTGTCCTGCGTCCCGGGCAGTCCGAGGAAGGCGCGCACGTGCTGTCCGCCCCGGCTGTCTGCGAAGTCGAAGACGACCGCCTGGATCGGGTTGAACGGCGTCGTGCAGTAGCTCCACAGGTACGCCCGGTGCGTCTTGCCGTCTCGCAGGTTCGCGGGCTTGAGCATCGCCACCGGCGTCTCGTCGGCATGCAGCACCGGCTGGCGTAGCAGTTCGGCAGCCAGGGCGTCTACCAGCGGCTGCAGTTGCACGCCGCACTCGCCTACCCACTGCGCCAGCGTCGAGCGGGCGAGCAGTTGGCCGGCGCGTTGGAAGATCGCTTCCTGCCTGTACAGCGGCAAGTGGTCCAGGTACTTGGCCACCAGCACCTGCGCCAGCAAGCCCGTCGTGGGCAACCCCTTGTCGATGATGTGCGGTGCCACCGGCGCCTGCACGATCTTCTCGCAGCACTTGCACACCCACTTGCCGCGGATGTGGCGCTCCACCGTGAACACGCCCGGCTGGTAGTCCAGCTTCTCGGCCACGTCCTCGCCGATGCGCTGCATCGGTGTGCCGCAGCCGCAGGTGGTGTTCTCGGGCTCGTGGCGGATCTCGCGGCGCGGCAGGGTCGCCGGCAGCTTCTCGCGCTTGGGTGGCTGCTTCTCGCCTGCGGCCTTGGTCGAGGGATCCATCGCCTCGATCTCGGCGGCCACCGCCACCAGATCGCTGTCCAGCGTCTCCTCGAGCAGGCTCTTCTGCTCGGAGGTGTAAGCCTCACTCCTGGCGGCGAACTTCAGCCGCTTGAGGATCGCGTTCTCGTGCGTGAGCTTGTTGATGACCGCCTGCTTGAACGCGACCTCGGCGCGAGAGGCACGCAATGCCTGGCGCAGTTGCTGCGGATCCAGCGTGTCGAGGTCTTCGGCGATCACGGAGCGTGATCGTGCCAAGCGCGGACTGCCAGCACCATCGGCAGATGCAGCAATGGACGGGCTACAGCAGCGTGATCACGCCCGCTTCCCCAATGCGTTGCCAGGGCAGGCCCAGCACCAGCGCATCGAACTGTGGGCGACTCAGCGTCAGCGTGCCGGCAACGTCCCTGGGCCAGACGAACTTGCCGCTGTTCAGGCGCCGCGCCGCCAGCCACACGCCGATGCCGTCGTGCACGAGCACCTTCATGCGGTTGGCGCGGCGGTTGGCGAACAGGTACGCATGGTGCGGCCTGGCTGCGCCGAACACGTTGACCACGCGCGCCAGTGCCGCTTCGGTGCCGGCGCGCATGTCCAGCGGCTCCACCGCCATCCACACCGCCTCAACCTTGATCATGAAGCGCGGATCACCGCAGCAACTCGCGCATCCAGGCCGACAGGTCCATCGCCGCGCTCATCGGCCAGCTCAGCTTCACCGTGATGCCACCGCGGCGCAGTTCGACCTCGATGACTTGGCCGTCGTCGGCGCGCGGCACAACCGGAGCGACAGCCACCGGCACGAATCGCTCGGACACAGTGACTGCCCCAGCCTCGCGCGCCAGCTTGCGCCAGCCGTGCACAACGTTGGCGTTGATCCCGTGCGCCATCGCCACCTTGGCGACCGATGCACCAGGCACATCGCACTCGGCCAGGATCTGCGCCTTCAGATCCGCCGTGTACCTCCGGCGCTTGCGACTGTTCTCCGTTCCCACCGTGTCCAGCTATTCGTTAACTGGACACGATCGTTATCGCCGCGCAACCTCCGTTCAAGACGGGTTCGCCGGACGCTTACACTTCGCGTACTGGAGGCGCCCGAAGGGTCCCAAGACGCTCCTCGTGGCGGCAGACGGCCCATCGCGGCGGATAAGCATTGGTGGGCTTACCTGTCAGCCTTCGACTGAAGCTCACGACTCAAGATGTCCAGCGCCGAGCGCTTCTCGGGCATGTAGTCATGCCTGTCGTAGTGTCTGGCTTGAACGCCGGTCAGGCCATGCGATTGAAGGTGGCCTCGCACTTCTCGACTGATGCCATGGGCCGCGAGCAGGGTCTCTACACCGGACCGAATGCGCTTCAGTTGGAAACCTTCGATAGTGTTGCCGACAACGTCACGAGCCCAGCCCGCAAGCGTCCGCACGCTGATGGGCTTCTTTCCGGCGGTCGTCGAGATCGCGAACTCGCCCTGTCGCCTCGTTTGTGAGAGGTCTGCGCGGGCCAGCTTCAGCAGTGGGATCTGGTGAGCACGAGGCCCTTGGCCTGGTCGTCCCTTGCCATCGAAGATCGTCACCGCTTCGTCACTCACGTCTGCCCACTTCAAGCGAACGAACTGCTCGACGCGCTGACCTCCTGTCAGGAGATGCAGCCGCAAGGCTGCCGCTTCGGGACCGGACCTGTCGGCGATCAGCTTCCAATAGGCTTGCAGTTCGGCCTTGGAGAACGGACGCTTGTCAGCCCGATCGAACTGCGGCGAGCGACGGGTCTGCGCCGCTGGGTTGAAGACCACTTCGAAGGACTTGAAGACCACCGGGATGGAAGCAGTGGTCCGCACATCGAGCGCGCACTGGTAGGCCGCACGCAGGTAGGACCGCAGCTTGTTTGCGGTGCGCCCCTTGCCGGCCTCGATCAGCCTGCGCAGCATGTCAAGAACCTGGTCGGGCGTGAGGTCAACCGCGGGTGCCGCCGCAACGGTCGGCCAGGCATCAGTGATGTGGCGCTTGAAAATCTGGTCGGCATCGACGTGGCTGCGCCGTTCCTGCATCTTCAGGTGGGCCACGTAGGCATCGAGAAGCTTTTGCAGCGTGCGCTCCAACTTCGCTGCCTCGGCCACCTTCTGCGCGATGAAGGTCTTGCGCTTCTCGGCTTTCGCCTCCCGAAGTCCGCCCGTCTGCGCACGCTCTGCATGCACGTCGGCAAGTTCACGACACCTCTCGAGCGCAGCAGCAAGGCCATAGCCGCGAGGTGTCGGCTGCAGCTTCTTCGGTGGGGCCGAAGGGTCGTAGACGCCGATCGGCTCGCGGCTCGTCTTGCCGCCGAGCGAATAGCGCCAGTAGAGCTGGACCGCGCCATTCGCGAGCTTGCGAGCCTGCAGTGCACCACCTCGATCGAGTCGACTGTGCAGCGTCACGAACGCGCCGCTGTCGAGCGATTTGATGGCCGCGGTAGCCGCTGAAACTTGATCTCTTGCCATAGTCCGTAGCTACTCTGGTGCCAGTCTGGTGCCAGTCTGGTGCCAGTTTTGGCGAGGATGGTCCGAGACGGCTTGAAATGACTATGGACGTAAGTTGTTGGTTTGTAAATTGGTATTCTGAAGGCGACTTGTATCAGGAGATCCCAGAAAATCCCATCCCCAGGGACTGTTAATCCGTAGGTCCCTGGTTCGAGCCCAGGTCGGGGAGCCATATAAAACAACAGGTTGGCGATGAAAGTCGCCAACCTGTTTGTCTATGGTGTGACGGATTTTTGCCGTGAATTTCGGCGGCGCCGGTGCGGTGTGGCCCGCCGGCTCAGGCCGAAGCGGCGGATGCGCCCATCACCCATCCGACGTCGGCTCAGCATCCTTGGCGCCGCCGGCTGCTTCTCCGATCTGGTCAGCGAGTCGAAGCGAGCCGAGCTTTCGGGCCGAGGGCATGCGATGCGGCTCGATGGCGCGGGGCGTGTCGGCGTTGCCCGACGCCACCAGCCAAGGCAGTTCCGCGGGGGCAGGGTCAATTCCGCTTCCACGTTGCGATAGCTCACGGCGCTTATGGGTCCCGCGGGGCTGGTGCAGCGGCGCGCGCGATGCCGCGCAGGATGTGGACTTCCTCCTGCGTCAGCCGCAGCCGGTTGGCGAGTTGGTTCAGGCGCGGCAGCAGCTTCTTCGGCGCGGCCGGGTCGAGATAGCCGATCTGCACCAGCGCCTGCTGCCAATGGGCCAGCAGCCCTTGCACGGCGGCCACGTCGGCCAGCTTGGCATCGGTGGTGCGGGGCGCGACGGCAAAGCCGCCGAGCGCCTGGCGCCAGTCGTAGGCGATCAACTGCACTGCCTGCGCCAGATTGAGTGAGCCGTAGTCGGGGGCGGTCGGAATGCTGACGCAACTGTGGCAGCGGTACACGTCCTCATTCGACAACCCCGTGCGTTCCGGCCCGAAGACGAAGGCCACGCGTTGCGGGCCATGCGCCAGCGCGGTGAAGTGCTCGCGCGGCGCCAGCGTGGGCGGCCCGAAGTCGCGCGGCGTCATCGCCGTGGCGCAGGCGTGCGTGCAGCCGGCCAGCGCCTCGGCCAGCGTGGGCAGCACGCGTGCGCCGGCCAGCACGTCGGTCGCGCCGCTGGCCATCGCCAGCGTGTCGGCGTGCGCCAGCACATCGGCAAAGCGCGGCGCCACCAGCACCAGGTGGGTGAAGCCCATCACCTTCATTGCACGCGCGGCCGCGCCCACGTTGCCGCCGTGGCTGGGCTGCACGAGCACGAAGCGGGTTGGGTCTGGGGTCATGCTGCGGGCCGATAAAATGCCGGGTCTCGTGCAGCCGATTCTCGCCCTGCCGCTCTTTTCCAGTTCCAACCAGGCCCGCCATGTCGCAAGCACTCCACCCCATGCTCAACATCGCCATCAAGGCGGCACGCGCGGCGGGGTCCATCATCAACCGCGCTGCGCTCGACCTGGAAGTGCTGAAGATCGGCAGCAAAGGCCCGAACGACTTCGTCACCGAGATCGACCAGCGGGCCGAGGCCGTGATCATCGAGACCCTGCTCGACGCCTACCCCGGCCACGGCATCCTGGCCGAGGAGTCGGGCCGCGAGCATGGCTCGAAAGACAGCGAGTTCATCTGGATCATCGACCCGCTGGACGGCACCACCAACTTCATCCACGGCTTCCCGTTCTATGCCGTGTCCATCGCGCTGGCGCACCGCAACCAGGTGCACCAGGCAGTGGTCTATGACCCCACGCGCAACGACATGTTCTATGCATCGCGCGGCCGCGGCGCCTTTCTCAACGACCGCCGGCTGCGCGTGTCCAAGCGCACGCGCCTCGCCGATGCGCTCATCGGCACCGGCTTCCCGTTCCGCAAGGGCGACAACTTCAAGCGCTACCTGAAGATGTTCGAGGAAGTGATGCAGAACTGCGCCGGCCTGCGCCGCCCGGGTGCCGCCGCGCTCGACCTTTGCCATGTGGCGGCCGGCAACTACGACGGCTTTTTCGAGACCGGCCTGAGCCCCTGGGACATCGCCGCCGGCTCGCTGATGATCACCGAGGCGGGCGGGCTGATCGGCAACTTCACCGGCGAGGCCGACTACCTGTACCAGCGCGAGGTGGTGGCCGGCAACCCGAAGGTTTATGGCCAGCTCGTGCAGATGCTGTCGCCCTACACCCGGGTGTTGAAGGACGAGGCCGAGGCGCTGGCCGCACCGGCTGCACGGGCCGTGGCGGGAGCACCGGCGGGAGAAACCGACGCCACCGCCGCCTTCGTGCAGACCGCCGCGCCGCCTGCCGGGGCTGCCGAAAAGAAGGTTGCCACCCGCATCCGCAAAGCCGACATCCGCAAGGGCGGCGACGCGCCCTTCTGAAGCGCCCCGGGCCGACTTCGATGACGTGGCCTGCCGCACGCCTGCGCACCAGGCCGCCCGGCTGCCTGACGCGGCCGACCAAGTGGCTGGCCCCGTGAAGCCTGCCGCGCCGGGCTGACTCAAGCCGGCACGGGCGTGTAGCCAGCGCCTTCGATGGCGGCACTGAAGGCGCTGGCATCGCCGCCCGCGGCAGGCTCGATCTCCACACGGTGGCTGTCCAGGTCGATGCGCACCTGCGCCGCGGCGTCGATGGCTTTGACGGCCTGGGTCACCGTGCCCACGCAGTGGCCACAGGTCATGTCCGGAACGGTGAAGGCGATCATGGGTCTGCTCCCGGGCGGTGAGGGAAATGGAACACGCACAGTGTCCACTCTGCCGCACGGCAAGTTCAGGCCGCCGCCACGATCACCATGGCGTGCGTGCCGGCTCTGCGCCGCACCGGTTGACTTTCCCACCAGCGCCCGGATGGGCCCTGCTGCGGCGCAGTGGCACGCGCACACAATGCCTGGCGTCGCCACACTCCTGCCTCACCGCGTCATTCGCCGCGTCATTCACTGCGTCATTCACCGCGTCTCTCACCGCGTCATTCACCGCCACACTCACCGCCACACCGCATGACCGCAGCGCTTTCGCCGCCCGCTTCCCCGCCGGCCGACCTGTCGGCCCACACCGCCGTGATGCAGCAATACCTGCGCATCAAGGCCGAGCACCCCGAGACGCTGGTGTTCTTCCGGATGGGCGACTTCTACGAAGTCTTCTACGACGACGCCCGCAAGGCGAACCGGCTGCTGGACATCACCCTCACCGCACGCGGCAACAGCGGCGGCCAGCCGGTGGTGATGGCCGGCGTGCCGGTGCATGCGCTGGAAGGCTATCTCGGCCGGCTGATCAAGCTGGGCGAAGCGGTGGCGATCGCCGAGCAGGTGGGCGACGTGGCCACCTCCAAAGGCCCGGTCGAGCGCAAGGTGGTGCGCGTCGTCACGCCCGGCACCGTGACCGACAGCGAACTACTGGCCGACCGTGCCGACACGCTGCTGCTGGCAGTGTCCAGGCAGCGCGGCCAGGCCGGCGCCGCCTGGGGCCTGGCCTGGCTGGGCCTGGCCAGCGGCCAACTCGGCATCACCGAATGCGGCGAGCGCGAACTCGCTGCCTGGCTGGCGAGGTTGGACCCGGCCGAGCTGTTGCACGACGGCAGCGCGCTGCCCCCAGCGCTGCAACAACTGCGCGCCGCGCGCACCGCGCGGCCGGCCTGGCAGTTCGACGCCGCTCTGGGCGAGCGCAAGCTGCGCGAACAATTGCAGGTAGCGTCGTTGGCAGGCTTCAACGCGCAGGAGATGAAAGCCGCGCACGGTGCCGCCGCTGCTTTGCTCAGTTATGCCGAGCACACGCAGGGCCAGGCGCTCGCGCATGTGCGCACGCTGACGGTCGAGCGCGCGAGCGACCTGCTGGAGCTGCCGCCCGCCACCCACCGCAACCTGGAACTGGTGCAGACGCTGCGCGGTGAAGACAGCCCCACGCTGCTGTCGCTGCTGGACAGTTGCCGCTGCGGCATGGGCAGCCGGCTGCTGCGCCACTGGCTGACGCACCCCTGCCGCGACCGCGCACCCGCGCTGGCGCGTCACGACGCCATTGCGCAGCTCATCACGCAAGGCTTCGAGCCGCTGCGCAGCGCACTGCGTGGCATCAGCGATGTCGAGCGCATCAGCGCGCGCGTGGCCTTGCGTCAAGTGCGCCCGCGTGAGCTGGCCGGGCTGCGTGCCACGCTGGCGGCGCTGCCCGCGCTGCGCGCCGCCGCGCCCGCCGGCAGCGCGCTGCTGGCGCAATTGCATGCCGGGCTGCAACCCGACGCCGCCGTGGCGCAGGCGCTGCGCGCGGTGGCCGAGGAACCTGGCGTGCTGCTGCGCGAAGGCGGCGTGATCGCCGACGGCGTGGATGCCGAACTCGACGAACTGCGCGGCATCACGCGCAACTGCGACGCCTTCCTGCTCGACCTGGAGCAGCGCGAACGCGCGCGCACCGGCATCGGCAACCTGCGCGTGCAATACAACAAGGTGCACGGCTTCTACATCGAGGTCACCAGTTCGGGCCGCGACAAGGTGCCCGCCGACTACCAGCGCCGGCAGACGTTGAAGAACGCAGAGCGCTTCATCACGCCCGAGCTGAAGGCCTTCGAAGACAAGGCGCTGTCGGCACAAGAGCGCTCGCTGGCGCGCGAGAAGTGGCTCTACGAGCAGTTGCTCGACGCCTTGCAGCAGCACCTGCCGGCGTTGACCGCCCTCGGCCGCGCGCTGGCGGCGCTCGACGCGCTGGCAGCGCTGGCCGAACGGGCCAGCACGCTCGACTGGTGCCGCCCCGAGTTCGTGCCCTACCCCTGCATCGAGATCGAATCCGGCCGCCACCCGGTGGTCGAGTCGCGGCTGCGCGAGACCGGCGCCGCCGCGTTCATCGCCAACCACTGCCGGCTGGACGCGAAGACCCGGCTGCTCGTCATCACCGGCCCCAACATGGGTGGCAAGAGCACCTTCATGCGCCAGGTGGCCATCACCGTGCTGCTGGCCGCGATGGGCTCCTACGTGCCGGCAGCACGCTGCCGGCTCGGGCCCATCGACGCCATCCACACCCGCATTGGCGCGGCCGACGACCTGGCCAACGCGCAGAGCACCTTCATGCTGGAGATGACGGAAGCCGCCGCCATCGTGCACGGTGCCACCGAGCAGTCGCTGGTGCTGATGGACGAGATCGGCCGCGGCACCAGCACCTTCGACGGGCTGGCGCTGGCCTCGGCCATCGCGGCGCAACTGCACGACCGCAACCGCAGCTTCAGCCTCTTCGCCACCCACTACTTCGAGCTGACCGAATTCCCGCTGCGCCACGAGCGCGCGCTGAACATGCATGTCAGCGCGGTGGAGAGCGGGCACGACATCGTCTTCCTGCACCAGATCGAGCCGGGCCCCGCCAGCCGCAGCTATGGCGTGCAGGTGGCGCGGCTGGCCGGCATGCCGGCCGGCCTGCTGCGCCAGGCGCGCGCCACGCTGGAGGCGCTGGAGGCCAAGGCACTGGCCGGGCAGGCGCAGGTGGACTTGTTCGCCGCGCCGCCGCAGGCCGAGGCGGCGCCGATTGCATTGCCCTTGTTCGACGCATTGCAGGCCATCGAGCCTGATACCCTCACGCCGCGCGAGGCGCTGGATGCCCTCTACCGCCTGAAAGCGCTGCTGAAAGAGACAACCCAATGACCTACTGTGTCGGCATCCGGCTCGATGCCGGGCTGGTGTTCCTGTCCGACTCGCGCACCAACGCGGGCCTGGACCAGATCGCCACCTACCGCAAGATGATGATCTACGAGAACCCCGGTGACCGCTTCATGGTGATGCTGTCGGCCGGCAACCTGAGCATCAGCCAGAGCGTGCGCGAAATCCTCCAGGTCGAGAAGCTGGACAACGGCGACGAAGAGCCCATCACCATCTGGAACGCCAAGAGCATGTTCGACGCCACCCGCGTGCTGGGCAGCGCGGTGCGCCGCGTGTGGGACCAGGACGGTCCGTCGCTGAAGGCCACCGGCGTTGATTTCAACGCCAGCATGGTGTTCGGCGGCCAGATCCGCGGCGAGGCCATGCGGATGTTCCTGGTCTATTCGGCCGGCAACTTCATCGAGGCCACGCGCGAGACCTGCTTCTTCCAGGTCGGCGAAAGCAAATACGGCAAGCCCATCCTCGACCGTGTGCTGACGCCCGGCACGCCGCTGGACGAAGCCGCCAAGTGCGCGCTGGTGTCGATGGACAGCACGCTGAAGTCCAACCTCTCGGTGGGCCTGCCGCTGGACCTGCTGGTCTATCGGGCCGGTGCCCTGTCGTGCCGCGACGTGGTCTGCATCGACGACCAGAACCCGTACTTCAAGATGATCCACAGCACCTGGGGCCAGCGCCTGCGCGAGGTCTTCGAGGGCATCGACGACCCGCGCTGGGACGGTGGCGACAGCGCCCACCCGCTGATGACGCGATCGATGCGCTACGAGCCCATGCGCAAGATCACGCACCCGGGCGAGCGTATCGTCTGAGCGGTCGGCCAACGGCTTCGCATGTCCCGGACCATCGTCTTCAGCCACGCCAACGGCTTCCCGGCCGGCACCTACCGGCTGCTCTTCGAGGCCTGGCGCGCGGCTGGCTGCAAGGTGCTGGCAATCGAGAAGTTCGGCCATGACCCGCGCTACGCGGTCAGCAGCAACTGGCCGCATCTGCGCAACCAGTTGATCGACTTCGTGCGCCGTGAAGCGCCGGGCGAGAAGGTGCATCTGGCGGGCCACTCGCTGGGCGGCTACCTCAGCCTGCTGGCGGCCAGCCGGCAGCCTGGCATTGCCGCCAGCGTGGTGCTGCTCGACTCGCCGGTGCTGGCCGGCTGGCGGGCGCACAGCGTGCGCATGATCAAGCTCACGCGGCTGATGGGCCGGGTGACGCCGGGCAAGGTGTCGCAGGCACGCCGCAAGCACTGGGGCTCCGGCGGGGCGGCGCACACGCACTTCGCGACCAAGTCGGTCTTCGCGCGCTGGGACCGCGCCGTGCTGCGTGACTACATCGCCGCCGGCACCGAGCCCGACCCGGCCGGCGGCGTGCGCCTGGCTTTCGACCGCGATGTCGAGACGCGGCTGTACAACACGCTGCCGCACCACTTCGGCCCGCTGCTGAAGAAGCACCCGCCGCAGTGCCCGGTGGCCTTCATCGGCGGCACGCAGTCGGTGGAGGTGCGGCGGGTGGGGCTGGCAGCCACCCGTGCCGTCACCCGCGGCCGGATGCAGTGGCTCGAAGGCGGCCATCTGTTCCCGATGGAGCAGCCGCTGGCCACGGCCGAAGCAGTGTTGAAGGCGCTGATGACCCCATGAAGACGCTGCCGTTGCGGCTGCATCCGGGCGACGACCTGCGGCGCGCGCTCGAGGCCGCGGCCGTGGCCCATGGCGCGCAGGCCGCCTTCGTGCTGCAGGGCATCGGCAGCCTGCGTGATGCGTCTTTGCGGCTGGCCGGCGCTGATGCCTTGACGCTGATCGCCGGCGACAGTGAGCTGCTCAGCCTGGCTGGCAGCGTGGGGCCTGGCGCATCGCACCTGCATGCCAGCGTGGCCGATGCGCAAGGCCGCGTTTCAGGCGGCCACCTGCCCTATGGCTGCACCGTGCGGACGACGGCCGAAGTGCTGCTGGCGCTGTTGCCCGGCTGGGCCTTCGCGCGAGAGCACGATGCGGCCACCGGCTATGCCGAACTGTCGATCAGCGTGCCGCCACCCGCCAACGGCTGATCGAAGAAGCGCCCGATCTCGCCGGCCGCCGCCGCCGGTTGCTCCAGATGCACGAAGTGGCCGGTGGCCGGCAGCAGGTCGCATTGCAGGCGGCTGAAGTGCTCGGGCAGCCGGTCGGCCCATTCGGCCTTCAGCACCGGGTCTTGCGCGCCCCACAGCACGCGCGTGGGCACAGAGATGGGCGGCAGTGCCGGGCTGCGCCCTTCCACCACCGCCAGCCGCGCCTGCCAGACGCTCGCGTACCAGTTGAAGCCGCCCTGCAGCCGCCCCGGCTGCATGAAGTGCGCAACCCAGTGGTCCAGCTCGGGCTCGACCCACGCGCGCTGGTGCGACCAGTGGTGGAGGAAGTGACGCAGATAGATGCGGCAGGCCTCTGGCGACGAGCCCACCAGTTCCGCCGCCCATGGCAACTGGTGGAAGAACTGGTACCAGATTTCGCCCAGGTGGCGCGGCGCCACCCAGCGCGCGCCGATGCCCGGGTAGGCGCAGTTGAAGAAGAAGAGCCCGCTGATGCGGCCGGGTGCGCGGCGCGCCAGCGCCTGCGCGACGAACGAGCCGACATCGTGCGCGACGATGCCGAACTGCGCCCAGCCGAGCCGGTCTGCGAGTTCGAGCAGATCCTCTGCATGGCGCTCGGGGCCGGCGTCGGCACGCGGCACCTCCACCGCCGGCAGCGTGTTGCCGAAGCCGCGCAGGTCGGGCGCGACCAGTTCGAAGCGGCCTGCCAGGCGCTCCATCACGGGCCGCCAGGCGTGCGACCACTCGGGCCAGCCGTGCAGCAGCAGCAGCCTCGGCTGGCCAGCGCGCGCCGGACCGGCGTGCAGGCCGTGCACCTGAAGTCCGGCCGACGGCAGATCGATGCGCAGCGCGCCGGTCCCGCTCACCACGCCGGCCGCCGCGTCATTGCGTCTGCCGGCGCACGACCCGGGCCTGGGTGCAAGCGTCGGCACAGGCGCAGGCGTCGGTGCAAGCGCCTGTCCTTGTGTCGGAACAAGGGCACGTCACCTGGGCAGCTTGAACACCATCACGGTGCCGCCCTGCGGCACGGCTTTCGGCTTGCCGCTGAGCGTGTCGATGCCGGCCTGCATGCGCTGGGCGTCCACGCCCCAGCCGGCCTGCACGGCAACGTACTGTTCGCCGGCCACCTCGAACGAGGTCGGCACCGCGGTCACGCCGGACGGCGTGCTGTACTGCCACAGCAGCTTGCCGGTGCTGGCATCGAAGGCGCGGAACTGGCGGTCGTTGGTGCCGCCGGCAAACACCAGGTTGCCGGCGGTGGTGAGCAGCGGCGCCCACAGCGGCGTGTCGAACTTGTGCACCCAGGCCAGCTTGCCGGTCTTCAAGTCCCAGGCCTGAAGCTCGCCGATGGTGGCCGGCGCCTTGTCGTCTCTGTAGCGCAAGCTGCCCAGAACGCCTTCGATGGGGTAGCCGATGTAGAGGTCGCCCTTCTTGTACTTGGTGGCCTCGGCGGCCGGCAGTTCTGCGCACAGGTTGTTGTTGGCGGGCACGTAGAAGAGGCCGGTCTTCGGGTTCCAGGCTTCGGGCGGCCAGTCCTTGCCGCCCCAGAGCGACGGGCAGAAGCCCACCGCCTTGCCCACGCCGGGCCGCTTGCTTTCGTCGTAGCTCGGCCGGCCGGTCTTCTTGTCGATGCCGGTGATGACGTTGTTGTGGACGAAGGGCACGGCGTCGATGAAGCCGATCTTGCCGCCCGGCTGGCGTTCCAGCATCCACAGGTAGCCGTTGCGTCCGGCGTGGATGGCAGCCTTGACCTTGCGGCCCTTGACCTCGGTGTCGATGAGCACCGGCGCCGAGACTTCGTCCCAGTCCCAGGCGTCGTTGTGGTGGTACTGGTGGTGGCCCTTGATGGCGCCGGTGTCCACGTCCAGCGCGATGGCCGACGTGGTGTAGAGGTTGTCGCCCTTGCGCCCTTCGGTGGGCCAGGGCGACGGGTTGCCGGTGCCCCAGTAGGCCAGGTTGGCGGCCGGGTCGTAGGTGCCGGTGATCCAGATGCTGCCGCCGCCGTTCTTGTGCGTCTCGCCGGGCCAGGTGTCGCCGCCCGGCTCGCCGGGGGCGGCCGTCGTGAAGGTGCGCCAGGCTTCCTTGCCGGTGGCGGCGTCGAAGGCGGCGACGAAGCCGCGCACCCCCGTTTCGCCGCCGGAAGAGCCGACCATGATCCGGCCCTTGGCCGCCAGCGGCGCCAGCGTGATGTACTGCAAGGCCTTGGGGTCGCCCACCGCCTGCATCCATGCCACCTTGCCGGTGCGCGCATCCAGCGCCACCAGATGCGCATCCACCGTTGCTACATAGGCCTTGTCGCCGTACAGCGCCACGCCGCGGTTGGTGGGGTGCAGTTGCAGCATGTCGGCCGGCAAGTCCTTTTTCCAGCGCCACAGTTCCACGCCGCTGGCCGCGTCGAGCGCGATCACTTGCGCACCCGGCGTGGTGACGTACATGTAGCCGTTGTTGACGATGGGCGGCGCCTGGTGGCCTTCGGTCTGCCCGGTGGCCATCGACCAGGCGAGCTTGAGCCGGCCGACGTTCTGGTCGGTGATCTTGTCCAGCGGGCTGTAGCCCCAGCCGGCGTAGTTGCCGCGGTATTGCAGCCAGTTGCCGGGCTCGGGGTTGGTCAGCCGGGCATCGGTGACCGGCGCATAGGGGCCGAGTTCGGTGTCGGCGGTGGCGGCTTGCGCGCAGGCCGCCATGGCCGCTGCGGCCAGGGCATTCTTCAGCGTGTTCATCTCCGGTGTCTCCTCGGGGTGGGGGGTTCTTCGTCAGATCAAAGGCTTGCACCCGGCGGCGCGGTGAAGGTGCCGGCGATGACGAGCACGTCACCGTCCAGCGCCAGCGGCAGGGCCGGCAGCGGGCGCGATGCAGGGCCGGCGACCACGGTGCCGCCGTCCAGCAACGCGAATTTGGATGCATGGCAGAAGCACACCAGCGCCTGCTCCTTGGCAAGCCAGGTTTTCACGTCACAAGCCTGGTGGGTGCAGACCGCCGAATAGGCCAGCACGCCGCCGGCAGCGCGCGCGCGGGTGTCGGGCGCCATCGCTGCGTCGGGCAGGCGGATCAGCACCACCTTGTTCAGCCGCGTCTCGTTGCGCACCGCGGCGCGCTGGAGGTCGAAGGGGTAGGCCAGCAGCGGCTTGCCGGGGGCGAGGTCCGACACCCGCAGCGGCGCCGGCGGGCCTTCTGCATCGTCTTCGACCAAGCGGTCCGATGGCGCGGCGGCGGCGGGCCGCACGGCGCCGGCCAGCGGGGCGGCCAGCGCTGCGGCGGCAATGCGGATGACATGGCGGCGCGGCGCATCGACCGCTGCTGCCTCGGCGCAGCCGCGGCATTCGACAAAGGCGCGGTGGCCGGGCAGGCGCATGCGTGAATCCTCAACGTGTCGAAAACAATGTACTCTGAATTCAGAGTTCTATCTTGCGGCAATCCCGGCGTTACGCGGGACGGTGCTGCCGGCGCTGTCGGCGCTTGCGCCGTGTGCCGCCGGCTCGGGCCGGGGCTTCAGGCCGGCGCGCGCCAGGCCCGCTCGGCAGCGTCCCAGGCGGCCAGCGGCTGCAGATCGGGCACCCACGCCAGGCCGGACCTGGCATCCGACGAGGCGGCTTCCGGCGTGACCAGCACGTCCAGCAGCGCGGGCCGGCCCTGCGCCAGTGCGGCCCTGGCGCGCGCCAGCGCGGCGGGCAGGTCTTCGGCGCGCTCGACGCGCTCGCCGTGCGCGCCGAAGGCGCGCGCCATCGCGGCGTGGTCGGCAAACTGCAGCCGCGTGCCGACCACCTTGCCATGCGTTTCCTGCTGGTCGCGCACCTCGATCGCCCAGCTTCCGTTGTTGGCCACCACCACCAGCACCGGCGCCCGGTGGCGCACGCCGGTGTCGATCTCCATCGCGTTGAAGCCGAAGGCGCCGTCGCCGGTGGCCACCAGCACCAGCCGCCCCGGGCAGGCCAGCGCCGCCGCCACGCCAAAGGGCGTGCCGATGCCGATGCAGCCCAGCGAGCCCGGGTCCAGGTAGGTTGTGACCGGCAGGCCGACGCGCGCGAAGCTGAGAAAGTCGCCGCCATCGGCCACCACCACTGCGTCTGCGGGCAGCGCCTCGCGCAGCGCCGAGACCAGGCGATTGGGGTGCATCAGGCCGTCGCTGCCGGCCGGGGCGGCAGCCATCGAACGCAGCAGCTTGTCGGCCCGCTCGACGTGCTGGCTGCGCAGCGCGGCAGCCCAGGCGCGGTCGGTGGCCGGTGCGCGGTCACCGGCGGCGGCGAGCATCGCCGTCAGCGCGTCGGCCGCGGTTGCCAGAATCTCGGCGGCGCCGCGGCGGTTGTCGCGCAGTTCGGCAGCGGTGTCGGAGATGCGCACGAAGCGCGCGTTGCCGAACACCGCCGGCGACCCGTAGGCGAGCTGGAAGTCCAGCTTGCGGCCGAGGGTGACGATGACGTCGGCCTGCGGCATCACCGCGCCGCGCATCGCCGCCACCACCGACGGGTGCTCTTCAGGCACCAGACCGCGGCTCTCGCCGGTGTCGAGGTAGAGCGCGCCGACGCGGTCGAGCAACTGGCGCAGCGCCGGGCCGGCACCGCGCGCGCCGCGGCCGGAGATGACCAA
Source organism: uncultured Rubrivivax sp. (assembly GCA_964244245.1). Taxonomy (GTDB): domain Bacteria; phylum Pseudomonadota; class Gammaproteobacteria; order Burkholderiales; family Burkholderiaceae_C; genus Rubrivivax. The sequence continues at coordinate 17,005 of CAXTHW010000048.1, forward strand.
AGGCCGCCTGGCCGACCACAGCACCTCCACCGCCTGGCGCACCGCGTCGGGGTCGGGCAGCAGGCGCGGGCGTGCCGGCGGCGAGAAGCGCTCTGGCAGTTGCACCGCAGCGCAGACATCGGCGCGCAGCGTGTCCACCGGGAAGTCCAGGAACACCGGGCCCGGCTCGCCGCCGTGGCCGAAGGCGCGGGCCACCGCCTCGTCCAGCTCCTGCAGCACCAGGTCGGGCTCGCGCACGGTGCGGGCGTAGCGGGTGAGCGAGGCCACCAGCGCGGTGTGCGAGATGTCCTGCAGCGCGCCGCGGTTCTCCTGCGCGCGCGGCGGCGTGCCGGACAGCACCAGCACCGGCGCGCGCGCCAGGTGCGCGTTGGCGATGCCGGTCATCGCGTTGGTGACGCCGGGGCCGGCCGTCACCAGCGCCACGCCAAGGCCGCCGGTCAGCTCGGCCTGCGCGTGCGCCATATAGACGGCGGCGCGCTCGTCACGCACATCGACGATGCGGATGCCTTCTGCGTCCAGCCGCATCCAGATCGGCATCACATGGCCGCCGCAGAGCGCGAAGACGCGGTCCACGCCGCGCGAGCGCAGGAAGCGGGCGATCAGCGCGGCGGCGCTGCGCTCCGTCACACGGCTGGACGGGTTGCTCATGGCTGCTTCCTTTCAGGTGCTCCGCAATGTAGCATTCTGAATTCAGAGTCCAAAGCCAGGGATTGCCCGCATGCGCTTTGCATTCGGAGTTCTAAACTGCTGTTACAGAGGAACGCTCCGCCATGACCCACCTGCTCACGCTGGCCGACGCCGTGGCTGCCCATGCCAGGCTCGCACCCGAGAAGATTGCGGTGCGCGATACGCAGCGCAGCCTGAGCTACGCGCAGTGGCACGAGCGCGCCACCCGTCTGGCGCACGGCCTGCTGGGGCTGAAGCTGAAGCCGGGTGACCGCGTCGCGCTGCTGGCCTACAACTGCGCCGAGTGGATGGAGATCTACGCCGCCCTGGCGGCTGCCGGGCTGGTGGCGGTGCCGATCAACTTCCGCCTCACGCCGCCCGAGATCGCCTACATCGTGCAGCACAGCGAGGCGCGCGCCGTCATCGCGCAGGACGCGCTGGCAGACCGTGTGGACGCGGTGCGCGGCGAGTTGCCGGTGGCGCCCGGCGCCTGCATCGCTTTCGGCCCCACGCTGCCCACGGGCTGGCGCGCCTACGAGCCGCTGCTGGCTGCCGCCCCTTGTGGCGCGCTGCCGGTGACCGTGCGGCCGGGCGACACCAGCGCGCTGATGTACACATCGGGCACCACCGGCAAGCCCAAGGGCGTGGTGCGCAGCCACGCCGGCAGCACGCTGATCGCACTGGCCACCGCGCTGGAGATGGGCTTCACACGCGACGACACGGCGCTGCTGGTGATGCCGATGTGCCACGCCAACTCGCTGTACTTCAGCCACACCTTCGCCCACCTGGGCGCCACCTGCGTCATCGACGACAGGCGCAGCTTCGACCCCGAGGCGCTGCTGGCCACGCTGGCCGGGCAACACGTCACCTTCACGTCGCTGGTGCCCACCCACTACATCATGATGCTGGGCCTGCCGGCGGCGGTGAAGGCGCGCTACGACGTCAGCCGGGTCGAGAAGCTGATGGTCTCTTCCGCTCCCGCGCGCAGGGAAACCAAGCTCGCGATCCTGGAGCATTTCCGCAACGGCAAGCTGCATGAACTCTACGGCTCCACCGAGGCAGGTTGGGTGACGCTGCTGCGGCCGCAAGAGCAGTTCGGCCACCTCGGCTCGGTGGGCCGCGAGTGGGCCGGCTCGGGGCCGATCCGCCTGCTGGACGGCGACGGCCGCGAGGTGGCCGACGGCGAGGTCGGCGAGCTGTACTCGCGCACGCCCTATGTCTTCGACGGCTACTGGAAAGACGCAGACAAGTCGGCGAAGGCCTTTCGCGGCGCCTGGTGCTCGGTGGGCGACATGGCGCGCCGCGACGCCGAAGGCTACATCCACCTCGTGGATCGCAAGAGCAACATGATCATCAGCGGCGGCGAGAACATCTACCCGTCGGAAGTGGAAGGCGCACTCGGCGCCCACCCGAAGGTGAAGGACGTGGCCGTGGTGGGCGTGCCGCACGACAAGTGGGGCGAGGCAGTCCACGCCGTGGTGGTGCTGCACCGCCAGGCAGAGGCTACCGAAGCCGAGCTGCTCGACTGGTGCCGCGGCCGGGTGGCCGGCTACAAGCGGCCACAGTCGGTGCGCTTCTTCAGCGACGCCGAGATGCCGCGCACGGCCACCGGCAAGATCCAGCACCGGCTGCTGCGCGACCGGCTGTTGACCGGGTAGGCGCCACAGCGGCCGCTAGACTAGCGGAACTCCGAATTCCGCATTCATGAAGGCACTGACCGCCCAGCCCAATCTCGTCGCGCAGGTGCGCGACGCCATCCTCGAAGAGATCGCTTCCGGCGCCTTCGGGCCGGGCGACCGCATCATCCAGGAGCAGATCGCGCAGGCGCTGGGCGTCTCACGCCAGCCGGTGCAGCAGGCGCTGCTGCTGCTGCGCGACCAGGGCGTACTGCAAGACGCGCCCGGGCGCGGGCTGCTGGTGGCGCCGCTGGACCCGGAACATGTGCAGCACATGTACGACATGCGCGCGGTGATCGAAGGGCTGGCTGCGCGGCGGGCGGCCGAGCTGGGGGCGGAGCGCGCCGCCAAGGCCGGCCCGGCGCTCATCGACGCCGGGCGCCGCGCGGTGGCGGCCGGCTCGGTGGCCAGGATGATCGCGGCCGACATGAAGTTCCACGGCTTCCTCTACAGCCTGTCCGGCAACCCGCTGATCGCCCCTGCGCTGGACACGCACCTGACCTACACGCAGCGCGTGATGGGCGAGGTGCTGCTGCGCGACGAGAAGCCGCGCGACATCTGGGACCAGCATGCCGCCATTCTTCAGGCCGTCGCTGCCGGCGACGGCGCGCGTGCCGAAGCGCTGGTGCGCACCCATCTGACGCAGGCCGCCAACTTCATGGTCACGCGGATGCGCGGCAAGGCTGCCAAGCGCGCTGCCTGACGCCCTGCCCCACGTTCAGCCGCGGTGGCCCAGCAGCCGCGCCGGCAGCATCAAGACCGCATGCAGCAACGCGAACACGGCCTGGAAGCAGAGGCCGACCAGGCGCAACAGCAGACGCAACGGCAGCGCCACCAGCCAGACCAGCGGCGCCAGCACCAGCGCCAGCAAGGCCAGCGGCCAGCACAGCACCAAGAGCAGGCACCAGCCGACGAAGAGCAGCAGGCTGCTCATCTTGGCGATCCCGCTCAGGCCAGCACCGGAGCAGCCACGGCCAGCAGCGCATTGGTGGCCGGCTCCAGCGTGGCGAGGAAATCCACCCCGCCGAGCATCGCCAGCGTCAGCACGGCAGACAGGCCGAAGGAGGCAAGGCGGGAGACGGTGCGGGTGGTCATGGCGGGCTCCTGATGGGGCGGTGGGGTGAACAGCGAATGAGGGTGACTGTAGGCAGCCACCCGCCGGCCCGACAGCGCCTTGCGACCAGTGGCGGCTGCGGTGGGATGAACTGCAAGCCGGGGCTGGCGTTCAGTCGCCGGGCGGTGGCCAGCGCGTCAGCGTGCCGTGGGGCGGCGCGGCGGGCCAGCGTGCCGCATCGACCGAATCGACCGCATCCAGCGCATCCAGCGCATCGCCCGCAGCCGCAGTCGCTTCCACCGGCAACTGCCGCAAGGCGTTGATCCAGCCGCCATGCGTGACGACGAGCACCGCGCCGCGCTGCGCCGCGACGAAGGCCTGCACGCGCTGCGCCAACGCCAGCAGTGACTCGCCGCCACCGGGCCGGTGGCGCAGCAGATCGGCCTGCCATGCCTGCACCTCGTCCCATGCGATCTGCTCCCAAAGCCGGCCGTCCCAGCGGCCGAAGTCCATCTCGCGCAGCCTCGCGTCCACCACCAAGCGCCAGCCCCAGCGGCGCAGCCAGCGCCCCACCGCAAGGCTGCGCCGCAGCGGCGAGACACTCACTTCGCGGGGCAGGCCCTGCGCCCGCGCGGCTGCGCGGATGCGGTGCGCCAGCCGCTTGGCGCGCCGCCGGTCAACCGCCAGGTCGGTGCTGCCGATGCAGCGCGCTGCCGCGCCCACCGCGCGCGGGTGGCGCCAGCACCACAGCTCCGGCCCGGCCATCAGCCGTGCGCGATGGCCGCCAGCAGGGCCAGCAGCGCCACCAGCTCGGCGCCCTGCTGCGCGGCGCCCAGCGTGTCGCCGGTGTAGCCGCCCAGGCGCAGCCGCAGCCAGCGCCGCATGCCCAGCGCCACGCCGATGGCCGCCAGTGCCGCCAGCAGCACATGCAGCGCGTCCAGCCCCTGCACGACGGCCAACGAACCGGCCACCAGGCACCACAGCCCGGCGACCAGCAATGTGGCGTCGGACGCCTGCTGCGCCATCGGCTTGGCCTTGGCGTGCTCGGCATCGCCGGCATAGGGCAGCAGCCGCAGCAGCAGCACCGGCACCGCGCGCGACAGCGCATGCACCAGCGGCAGCGCCGCCAGCACGGCGCCGAAGTCGCGCACCGCCAGGCCGTGGAGCGCAGCGGCTTTCAGCCCCAGCACCGCCACCAGGCCCACGGTGCCGTAGCTGCCCAGCCGCGAGTCCTTCATGATCTCCAGCGCGCGCTCGCGGCTGACGTGGCCGCCGAGCGCGTCGCAGGTGTCGGCCAGGCCGTCTTCGTGGAAGGCGCCGGTGAGCCAGACCGTGGCCGCCATCGACAAGCCCACCGCCACCGCGGCAGGCCAGAGGTGGGCGCCGGCCCACAGCACCATTGCGCCGAAACCGCCCACCACCAGGCCCACCGCCGGGAAGTGGCGTGCGCTGGCGTGCAGCGCCTGCGGGCTGTAGCCCACCCAGGCGGGTACCGGAATGCGCGTCAGGAACTGCAGCGCAATGAGGAACAAGCGCAGTTCACCCAGCACGGCCGCTGACCCTGGCCGACGCGAAGCTGGCCATCTCGGCCAGCAGCAACTCGGCCGACTTCAGCAGCGGCCAAGCCAGCGCAGCGCCCGAGCCTTCGCCCAGCCGCAGGCCCAGGTGCAGCAGCGGCTGCACGCCCAGATGCGCCAGCCAGCGCGCGTGGCCGTTCTCGGCCGAGCCATGCGCAAAGACGCAGCGTTGCAGCACCAGCGGCTGCAACGCGGAGGCCACCGCCACCGCGGCGGTGGTGATGAAGCCATCGACGACGATGACGCGGCGTTCTTCGGCGGCCTGGAGCACCGCGCCCGCCATCGTCGCGATCTCCGCGCCGCCCAGCGCGGCCAGCAGCCCGTGCGGCGACTGCACCTCGGCGTGGCGGTCCAGCGCGCGTTGCAGTGCGCTCGTTTTGCGGGCCAGGCCGGCGTCGTCCAGCCCGGTGCCGCGGCCGGTGCAGGCCGCCAGCGGCAGGCCGGTCAGCCGCGCCATCAGCAAGGCGGCGGCCGAGGTGTTGGCAATGCCCATCTCACCCAGCAGCAACACGTTGCCGGGCAGCGCCTGCACCAGCGCCGCGCCGTGCGCCAGCGCGGCGCTGCATTGCGTGGTGGTGAGCGCCGGGCCCAGCGTGCTGTCTGCGCTGCCGCGGCAGGTCTTGGCGACCAGCAACCCGGGCTGCGCCGCGAAGTCGGCATCGACGCCGCAGTCCACCACCGTCAGCGCCAGCGCGTGCTGGCGCGCCAGCACCGAGACGGCGGCGCCGCCGGCCAGCATGTTGAGCACCATCTGCGCCGTGACTGCCGCCGGGTAGGCCGAGACGCCCTGCGCGGCGATGCCATGGTCTGCCGCGAACACCACCAGTTGCGGCTGGCGCAGCACCGGGTGCTCGCTGCCCTGCACCAGCGCCAGTTGCAGCGCCAGCGCCTCCAGCCGGCCCAGCGCGCCCAGCGGCTTGGTCTTGTCGTCGATGCGCTGCTGCACGCGGGCTGCGAGCACGGGGTCGTCGATGTCGGTCATGGTGATGTTGCCGGTGCTGCCGGTGACGCCGCCGCCCATGCAGCGCAGAAGCGGTGGAGTTGCTCCAGCCCGTCGGTCAGCGCTGCCGGGCCGGGCTGGAGGATGTCGCAGGACTTGATCTCGTGCAGCCGGCCGGCGCGCACCGCGGGCACATCGGCCCAGCCTGCGCGCGCAGCCACCTTCTCGGGCCTGAACTTCTTGCCGCACCACGAGCCGATGATGATGTCGGGCGCGCGCCGCGCCGGCTCCAGCGCGTCGGCCACCACGCGGTCGCGGCCCATGCGCTGGCAGCCGAGTTCGGCAAAGACATCGTCGCCGCCGGCGATGCCGATGAGCTGCGAGACCCACTGGATGGCGCTGATCATCGGCACGTCCCATTCCTCGAAATAGACGCGCGGCCGGCGCGGCCAGAGCGCCGCCGCTGCGGCCACTTCGGCATGGCGCCGCTGGCACGCAGTGATCCATGCTTCGGCGCGCTGCTGCGCCCCCACCAGGCCGGCCACCAGGCGCAGCGTCGCGACGATCTCGGCCACGCTGCGCTGGTTGGTGATGAAGACGTTGAGCCCCGCGCGGATGAGCTTGTCGGCCAGCGCGGCCTGCATGTCCGAGAAGCCGATCACGAGGTCGGGCTCGAGCGCGGCGATCTTGTCGATCTTGCCGTCGAGAAACGCGGAGACGCGCGGCTTCTCGCCGCGCGCGCGGCGCGGCCGCACCGTGTAGCCGCTGATGCCGACGATGCGGGCCTCTTCGCCCAGCAGGTACAGCCACTCGGTGGTTTCCTCGGTCAGGCAGACGATGCGTTGCGGGCCTGTGGTCATGGCTTGGGTTGCAGCGTCGGCGAGTATCGGCGCATTGCGTCGGCGCCCAGGTTGGGCAGCGCGATCGGGTGGCCGCGGTGCAGCGCGATGTGGATGGCGCCGTCGAAAGCATCCACCAGCGCGGCGTGCAGCGCGGGGTCGTCGAACGCGCCTTCCGCGGCCACCCGGCCGTCGCGCAGCAGCAGCAAGCGGTCTGCGTGCAGCGCCAGCGGCAGGTCGTGCAGCACGCTGACCACGGTGTGGCTGCGCGCCAGGCTGCGGAACAGCCGCGCCAGCGCCACCTGGTGCGGCGCGTCGAGGTGGGTGGTGGGCTCGTCGAGCAACAGCACCTGCGCCTGCGTGGCCAGGGCGCGCGCCAGCAGCACGCGCTGGCGCTCGCCGCCCGACAGCGCATGCAGCCGGCGCTGCTGCCAGGCCGTGCACTCGGTGGCGGCCATCGCCGCGTCCACCGCGGCTTGGTCGGCAGCGCCCGGCATGCCCAGCAGGCCGAGATGCGGCAGGCGGCCGAGTTCCACCGTCTCGCGCACCGTCAGCTCGCCGGTCACTTCACCCTGTTGCGCCAGCCACGCGACATGCTGCGCGCGCTGCTGCGCGGGCCAGCCGCCCAGCGGCCTGCCGCCCAGCAGCACGTGGCCGGCAGACGGCGGCAGCAGCCCTGCCAGCACGCGCAGCAGCGTCGATTTGCCGGCGCCGTTGGGGCCGACGATGGCCGTCCAGCCGGGCAACAGGCTGCAGTCCACGCCGTGCAACACCTCGCGGCCGCCAAGGCCGGCGCTGATCCGGCGCGCCACCAGGGGCATCGCAGCCCGGCGCTGCTGGCCGTTCATTGCAGCCCTCTGCGGTGCAGCAGCCACAGCAGATAGCTGCCGCCCAGCAAGGCCGTCAGCACGCCCACCGGCAGTTCCTGCGGCGCGATGAGCACGCGAGCGGCCACGTCGGCCGCCAGCGTCAACACGCCGCCTGCAGCCGCGCTGGCCGGCAGGCCGAAGCGCTGTGGCGAAGGCGCGAAGCGGCGCACCAGATGCGGCGACACCAGCCCGACGAAAGCCACCAGCCCCGCCTGCGACACCGCCAGCCCGGTGCACAGCGCCAGCAGCAGCACCAGCGCCAGCCGCAGCCGTGCCAACGGCAGGCCCAGGCTGGCGGCGCTGTCGTCGCCCAGGCTCAGCGCGTCCAGCCCGCGCGCCAGCCGGGTGGCCAGCGGCAGCGCCAGCAGCAGGCCGGCGCCGAGCAGGGCCACGGCGTCCCAGCCCAGGTAGGCGGTGGAGCCGAGCATGAAGGTCTGCTTGCCGCGCAAGGCCGCGGGCGACCAGGTGGTGAGCATGTCGCTCAAAGCGCCCAGCACCACGCCCACCACCACGCCGGCCAGCAGCAACCGCAGGCCCTGCTGGGCGCCGCGCGCCAGCAGCAGCGTCAGCAGCACGCCGGCCAGCGCACCGCCGAAGGCAGCCGCCACCAGGCCCAGCCGCGCCAGCCAGGCGGCGCTGGGCAGGCCCGTGTCGGTACCCAGGGCAGCACCGGCAGCCAGCACCAGCACGACGGCCAGCGACGCGCCCGCCGCCGAGCCCAGCAGGTAGGGGTCGGCCAGCGGGTTGCGGAAGAGGCCTTGCGCCACCGCGCCTGCCAGGCCGAAGAGCGCGCCCACCAGCAGCGCGCCCAGCGTTCGGGGCGCGCGGATGCTGCCGATCACGGCCTGCGCATCGGCACGGCCCAGGTCGGCCCAGGCCAGGCCCTCGCTGCCGGCCAGCAGGCCCAACAGACACAGCAGCAGCGCCGCCAGCGCCAGCGCGGCGACGAGCCGGCGGCGGCGTGCGCCATCGGGGCCGGCCGGCTTCATCGCGCTGGCAGCCCCGCCAGGCAATCGGCCAGCAGCAAGGCCGCTTCGCCCAGCCGCGGGCCGGGGCGGATCAGCAGCTCATAGCGCGTGGTGTCGAAGCCGCAGCTCTGCTGCTGCTGCAATGCAAGCAGGCCGGCCCAGCCAGGGCGGCCGGGCATCTGCGCCAGCTCGCGCGCGCCGGCCATCACGATGTCGGGCTGGGCGCGCACCACGAACTCCGGGTTCAGCTTCGGAAACGGCCCCAGCGCCGCCGGCACCACGTTGCCCATCGCCAGCCGCCGCAGCGTCTGCCCGATGAAGCTGGCATCGCCGGCCGCATACGGCGCTGAATCGACTTCGAAATAGACCTTGCGCCCGCGCAGGCGCGGCGGCACGCGGGCAGCGGCGTGCGCCAGGTCCTGCTCGATGGCAGCCCACAGCCGCGTGGCGCTCTCTGGCGTGCCCAGCATCTGCGCCAGCAGCACCAGCGTGCGCTGCACGTCGGCATGGCTTTGCGACTCCAGCACCAGCACCTTCAGGCCCAGCGCTTCGAGCCGCTGGACGACGCGCGCCGACGCGGCGGCCAGCACCACGTCGGGCTTCAGCGCCAGCGTGCGCTCGATCTGCGCGTCGTCCAGCCCGCCCAACTGCGGCAGCGCGGCCACGCTGGCCGGCCAGTTGGAATAGCGGTCCACACCGACCAGCCGGCTGCACGCGCCCAGCGCGCAGACGGTCTCGGTCAGCGAAGGCAGCAGGCTGACGATGCGCTGCGGCGGCGCATCGAAGCGCAGCACCGCGCCGCGGTCGTCGCGCAGCGTGGTCTGCGCCTGCGCGCTGGCCCAAAGCAGCAGAAACAGCAGCGGCAGCATCAGCGGCAGCAGCGTCAGCGGCAGCGGGCGCTTCACCGCGGGCCTTTCAGCGGCATCTCGATGCCGGCCACCAACAGGCTGACCCGGCTGCACAGCGCCGCAAGCTGCTGGTGCAGCCGGCCCAGCGCATCGACGAAGCCGCGCGCCTGGGCAGACACCGGCAGCACGCCCAGGCCGATCTCGTTGGACACCAGCAGCACCGGGCCGGGCGCGGCGGCCAGCGCTTCCCAGAGCGCCTGCTGGCGCGCCGCCGCATCCGCCAGCGGCGCGCCTTGCAGCGGCAGCAGCAGGTTGGTCAGCCAGAGCGTCACGCAGTCCACCACCAGCAGATGCGTTGGCGTGGAGAGGGCCGTGATCGATTCGGGCAGCGCCAGCGGCTCTTCCACCGTCGCCAGCCCCGGCAGTTGCAGCGCGCGGTCGGCGCGATGCCGGGCGATGCGCTCGCGCATCTCGCCGTCGCCGGCCTGGGCGGTGGCCAGCAGCGTGGCGCTGTGCGACGGCGTCTGCAGCCAGGCCGCCGCCCGCGCCTGTGCGCAGCGCGACTTGCCGCTGCGCGCGCCGCCCAGGATCAGCGCATGCAAGCTAGAGCCCGCCGTCGAAGCGCAGGCCCAGCCAGGCCTGCCGGCCCGGGCCCTGGTAGTCACGCGCCGGCTCCACGTCGCGGTCGGTCGCGTTCAGCAGCCGCGCCGTCAGCGCCCAGGCCTTTGCGAAGCGCCAGCCGGCTTGCAGGTCGAGCGTGGTTTCTGCCGCGAGCTGCTTGCCGGCGTCGGGCCGCGCGCCCAGGCGCAGCAGGCTTGCGCCCAGCGTCCAGGTGCCGGCATTCCACGCGGCACCCAGCGTCTCCTGGTGCGCGGCGCGGCGGCTCAGCCGGGCGCCGGTCTTGTCGTCGTGCGCGCCGAGGAAATCGAGCTGCGCGCTGAGCGACAAGGCGCCCAGCGCGTGGCGGCCGGACAAGGTGGCGCCTTCCAGCGTGGCGCGGTTGATGTTGCGCGCACAGCCGAAGTCGTAGGACGGGTCGGCCGGGCAGAAGCCGCGGTCGCCTTCGTAGGCGATCAGCTCGCGCACCTTGTTGCGATAGACGGTGGCCGCGGCTTCGCTGTTGCCGGCGCGCCAGTTCAGGCCCAGCTCCACGCTGCGGCCGCGTTCTGGCTGCAGCGTGGTCACGCCGTAGCCAGGGAAGTAGAGGTCGTTGAAGCTGGGCGCACGGAAGGTGGTGCCGGCCAGCGCGCGCAGGCGCAGGCCCGGCATCAGCATGTAGGCGCCGCCCAGCCGGCCGGTGCTGACGCCGCCGAAGTCCGAGCTGTCGTCACGCCGCAGATCGGCCTGCCAGGACCATGGGCCGCTGTCGCCGGTGAGCGACGCCACCACGGCCGTGGTGCGCCGGCTGACGTCGGCGGCGTAGCTGCTGGCGTGCGCCTCGTCGGTGCCGTGTTCGATGGCGCCGACCAGTTGGCCCAGCACGCCGGTCTGCCACGCGAGCTGCACGCCGGCCTGCTGGCGCACGGTGCGGAAGGTGTCGGGCGCGTTGCCGCCGCTGCTGCTGTCATCGACGCTGCGCGCCAGCCTCGCGCTGCCGGTCAGGCCGGCGCCGAGCGCGCCGCGCCAGTCGAGTGCGGCCACCTCGGTGGCAAGCCGGGTGCGGAAGTCGGGCGTGTTGTCCTGCGCATAGGCCGGCGGGAGGAAGTCGCTGGCGTCGTACTGCGCGTTCAGCCGCGTCTTCAGCAGGCTGAGGCCGATGCGCTGGCCGGCTGCCGGCCGCAGGCCGATCTGCGCCTGTGCTGCGCTGCGCGTGAAGCCGTCGCGGTCGGGGTTGTAATTGCCGAACTGGTCGTTCGGCCGCAGCGCCGAGAGGCCGTCGCTCCTGTCGCGCGACAGGCTGGCCGCGCCGTCCCACCCGACGCCGACGCCGCTGACGCCGGCCGACAGTTCACTGCTGCCGTAGCCGCCCGCCGCCGCGGCTGCATCCACCCGCGTGCCGGCCTCGCCGCGGTGGGTGAAGACCTGCACCACGCCGCCCACCGCATCGGCGCCGTAGAGGCTGGAGCCGGGGCCGCGCAGCACCTCGATGCGCTCGATCTGCGCCAGGCCCAGCGCCTCCAGCGAGGCCGAGCCCAGCGTGGCCGAGCCGATGCGCACGCCGTCCACCAGCACGACAGTCTGGCTGGGCGACGCCCCGCGCAAGATGATGCCGGTGGCCTGCCCCGGGCCGCCGTTGCGCGAGAGCTGCACGCCGGCTTCGCGGCGCAGCAGGTCGCCCAGCGAATCGGCGCTGGACGCGCGGATGGTGGCGGCGTCGATCACCGTCACGTCGGCGGCCAGCCGTTCGAGTGACAGCGGTTCGCGTGCGCCGGTGACGACGATGGTCTGCGCCTGCGCGGCGCAACAAAGCAATGCAGCGGCCGATGCCGCGGGAGCCAATGGAAAACGGATCAAGAGAGCCTCCAGCCGCACGCCCCGTGCGGATGAGTGACACACATGCCGGCACTGCGGTAGAGGCGACGCGCAGCGCGGCCGTGGCCCGTTGCGGCCCACGACACACCCACGCGCCACCCACCGTGGCGCCGGCTCCTCGTGCATCAGGCCGGTATCCGGGCTTGCGAGTGCCGGCGCGGGAGGACCCACGCCGAAGCGCGCCGCGCCTTCCCAGGTTGCCCCAGTGGCTTGTCGTGCGGCACGCACCTCGCTGACCGTTGCGGGGGCAGCGCCGGAATCGCGCCAGGCTCTTCGCCCTGGCGCTCACCGGCTTCCCGTTGAACCCACCGCCCTTGAACAGGGACGGCAGGCACCTGGTGCAAGCGGGGCGGAGTCTAGCAGCGGCGGCTGCGCGCCCCGGGCCCCCCCGGGCCGCCAGTACCGGCTGCCTATAATCACGCTTTACCACCAGGGCATTCGCAAGCAGCGGGCCTCACGACATGACCAAGTACGTCTTCGTCACCGGCGGTGTGGTGTCCTCCCTCGGCAAGGGCATCGCGGCGGCGTCGCTCGCGGCGATCCTCGAATCGCGCGGCCTCAAGGTCACCCTCATCAAGCTGGACCCTTACCTCAATGTCGATCCGGGCACGATGAGCCCGTTCCAGCATGGCGAGGTCTTCGTCACCGACGACGGCGCCGAGACCGATCTCGACCTCGGCCATTACGAGCGCTTCATCACCACGCGCATGAAGCGCAGCAACAACTTCACCGCCGGCCAGATCTACAAGACCGTGCTCGAGAAGGAGCGCCGCGGCGACTACCTCGGCAAGACGGTGCAGGTGATTCCGCATGTCACCAACGAGATCCAGGAGTTCGTCAAGCGCGGCGCGTCCGACGTCGATGTGGCCATCGTCGAGATCGGCGGCACCGTGGGCGACATCGAATCGCTGCCCTTCCTGGAAGCGGTGCGCCAGATGAGCCTGAAGCTCGGGCCGCTGAACAGCGCCTTCGTCCACCTGACCTACGTGCCCTTCATCGCCGCCGCCGGCGAGCTGAAGACCAAGCCGACGCAGCACACGGTGCAGAAGATGCGCGAGATCGGCATCCAGCCCGACGTGCTGCTGTGCCGCGCCGACCG
>CAXTHW010000049.1:0-28270 GCA_964244245.1 uncultured Rubrivivax sp.
TAGCAGGCGTGTGCGGGGAATATTGCCAGTATCTGCCCGGCGAGGCGGCGCTTGCTGCCGGGGCCACGCGCGTGGTGTTGGGGCCTCGGCCTGATCGCAGGTCTCTTCTGCGAAAGGGTGGCCGCTCGGGGTGTTAGCGCATCCCGGGCGGTCGCCCCATCTTTGATTGCTACGCGTATGTGATGCTCAGCGCCCCGATGTCGAAGCGCGGCGGGGTCGCGCCGCTGGCGATGAAGCCAGGCGTCGTGAGTGGCGCCCAGAACATCAGGTTGCCGCCAGTGCTGGCGTCGTGGATGCCCATGTGGGTCACGTTGCCCCAGTCGGCGGTGGGCGTGGGGAATGAGATGAGATTGAGGTTGCTGCTGCGGCCGTTCGTCATTACCGGCGTGCCAGACCACGCGCCGGAGTTGGCGGCTATGGCGACGCGCGCGTAGCTGCCGCCGCTGACCTCGGTACCGCCGCCTGCATTGGTGGGCGCTGCGGTGTACAGGCAGGCGTAGGTGTTGGCCGGCCACGCATAGGCCTGGGCGCGGAATATCAGGTCGATCAGTTTGTTCGACAGGTAGTTGCTCATCCCGCCCGTCAGACCCAGCTTGAGCGAGATCGCGCCGGGCGCGATGACCACCGGGACGCCCGCCGTCACGGTGATTGGTGATGTGAGCGGCACCACGACCCAGCAGTTGCCGCTGAACAGCCCATCGAAGAAGCCGACGTATGCCACGGTGCCCCAGCCGAAGCCGGGGGTGCCGTAGCTCACGCTGGCGTTGTTGCTCGTGGCGTGGCTGCTGCCGCTACTGGCCACAGTGGTGCCGGCGCCTTGCGTGCCGGCCCAACTTGCCAGGTCACGCGCCACGACCTGGCGGTTGTAGCTGCCGGCCGTGCACTCGGTGAATGTCGAATCGCTGGCGGCACTGCCGAGCGCCAGGCGCCAAGTGCTCGGCAGCGTGGGCGCGTTGCCGCGCAGCATGGTGAGCAGGGTGTTTTCGCTGTAGTCGGTGAGCAGGCTCATGCTTGGTCTTTCGCTGTGTCAGGGGCCGTCGTTCGGGTTGTCATACGGCGCGCCGACCATCAGCGTGATGGTCGCGCTGCATTGCACGGTGCTGGTGGCCGTGTCGCGGATTTCCACGCGCAGTGCGCACACCCAGGTGACGCCCGCGCCACCGGCCGTGCCGGCGTAGTCCAGGTACTGGTTGCGGTCTGTGCTCAGCGCCAGCCAGGTGTTCAATGCGGCGCCCGAGGTGGGCGCGTGCACATTGGCGCCGCCTGTGCCCAAGTACGTGTAGCGCACCTCGAAGGCCGCTGCGGCCGCGGGCTCGATGGTGCCGCCCAGGCTCCACTCGCCGGACAGGTAGCCCAGGCCATAGACGTCTGCGTGGCCGCTGGCGTACAGCCCGTAGTAGGCGATGCCCAGGCCCGCGTTGGCGGCCTGGTCGGTGATCTGGACAAGGATGGTGGAGCCGCCGCCACCGCCACCGCCACCAGACAGATCGTCCTCCGGCGTGACGGGGTCTTGCACCTCGGCCGGGCCGGGCAGCAGCGCCGCGTCGGCCTGGTGCACGCGGTCATCCTCAGCCACCGCGTCGATGGCAATGAGCGGGCTGCCGTCAGCGTCACGCCCGGCAGGCTTGATTCCGAGCACGCGCACCACGATGCGCTGCCCGGCAGTGCCGAAGAGCACGCGCGTGCGGGCGCGGCGCGCGTCGTCGGTCACGAAGCTCAGGCCCAGGTTCTCGGCCAGCACCAGGGTGTTGGCGGTGGGGCCTGGCCGCACGGCCAGCGGCTCGGTGTAGGTGCCATCGTCATTGAGCACGCTGACGAAGTGGTCGGCGCCCGTGGTCCACACGGGCGGCTCGCTGAGCGTGAGGGTGAGCGCAGGCCCGTCGAAGGCCGCCACGTCAGCCCCCAATCCCCAGCCGGGCAGCGCAGGGGCCAGCAGCACGGCGCTGCCGTAGGCGGGCAGCAGGCCCATCATCTCGGTGGACCAGCTCGGCAGCTTGCGGCGGTACAGCATGTCTGCGGCGCGATACAAACCCTCACGCTCTGCGTGCTTGGCGCCGGTGACGCCGGGCAGCTTGATGCGGATGGGGTTGCGCCAGGTGGCCGTGGTGTAGCCGGGCGCGGGGCAGTCGATCTCAAGCCAGTCCCAGGCGCGATTGTCGAAGTATTCGACGACGACGCCGTCGTGGCTGTCGCTGGTGGCCAGCCGGTAGGCGATGCTGAGCGAGCCGGGGCGGATGTCGCGGCTGGTGAAGCCGGTGACGGGCACGCTCTGGCGGCCGTCACGCGTGAGAGTGCGAACGCCGTTGCGGCGGAAGACGCGGGCGCGGCCGGCGCCGGCCATCATCTGGTCTGCGCTCAGGCTGTCTGTGCGGCTGTCCATCACGATGTCGAGCCTGTCTTGCCGGGTGGCCCACAGGGCATCCAGCTCCCACAGGCTGTACAGGTCGCACCGGGTGTCGGGCAGGCCGTCGCCATAGACGGCGTTGGTCCACTTGTCGGCCAGCGCCCAGGCGATGCTGCGCGTCTCGACCTCGGCGCTCCACAGCGTCTCGGGGTGCCAGGTGCGCAGCTTGCGGCGCACGATGCAGGCCACGCGGCGCTGGCTCAGGCCGGTAAGCTGTTCACTGGCGCGGACCTTGATTTCGAGGTACGTGGCGGTGGCGCACAGCGGCGCAGGCGCGCTGAGGGTGGCGCGCAGGCCGGCCCAGGTGATGTCGTGCAGCGCGCGCTGGTTGGTGTCTTTGGTGTCGGTGCGCAGCGCCCGCACCTCCACGCGCGCCGGGCTGGCCAGCGTGTAGAGGTAGCTGCGCCGCACCGGCGTGGCGCTGGCGGCGGTGAGCGTCTCATTGGCCAGCACCGTCCAGCCGGCCAAGGGCACGCCGAAGTCACTGACCTTGCGCGTCTCGATGCGCCAGGTGGCCGTCTTGTTGCCGATGTTGCCCGAGCTGTCGAAGAGGCCCAGGCCGCGGGGGAAGACGATGTCGATGCCGATGCGGGCAGTGGTGAGCTTGGATGCGCAGACCGTGAAGCCGCCGACGTAGCGGCCGGTGAGGAGGTCTTGGCCGGCCACCTCGGGCGCAGTGACGAGGTTGGCAGCCACCAGCGTGGGCGCGGTGCCGGGGGGCAGCACGGCGTACTGCACGCCGGCGAAGTGGTCGATGTCGGTGTCGTCGATCATCACGCGCTCGACCACATAGCTGCCCTGGCCGATGCAGTGCAGCGCGTGGTAGTACTGGTCGTTGTTGGCGTCGTAGATGCCGTAGGGCTGGGCAGCGAAGTCGGGCATCACCAGGTGGCGGCCGTAGATGACGGGAATGGGCTGCTCAAGCCGGGCTTGGTTGCCGGACAGAGACACGGTGTAGGTGGGGCTGGCGCTGGCGCCGCCGTTCAGGCCAGGGGGCTGCTGCAAGGGCACCAGCGCGTTGGCGATGTACGGCGACAGCGCGATGGCGGCGGATGCGGCGGCGGCGGGGATCAGCTCGTACTGCTGCGCGACGATGGCAGCCACGATGATGGCCAGGCGCAGCAGCGAGTTGCTGGTGTTGCCACCGCCCTGCGGCAACTCGTGCCACTCCAGCACGTCGCCCGCGCGCAGCGCATAGGCCCAGTTGCGGCGCAGCACCCAGCCGCCATTCAGGCGGCACAGCAGCAGGCCGGGCACTGTGGGCTGAAGCTCGGCGATGGTGGCGCCGTGCGGCACGGCCAGGCGCTGCGCGCGTTCGAACGGGCGCAGCGGGTTGATGCAGCGGAGCTGCGTGGCGTGCGGCTCAGCGTGCGGCTCAGCGTGCATCAGCATGCCTCCAGAAAGCCGGCGCGCTAAAGCCCATCAGCCTTGCCTGCGCCAGCGTGGTGAGGCACACGCCGGCACCGGCCACCGCGTGCAGCAGGCGCAGGTTGCCGTCCACCCGCACCATCACGCCGACGTGCCTGCCTTGCGGGCCTTGCATCAGCGCAATGTCGTGCTCGGCCGGCAGCAGCGTGGCCACCGGGCGCCAGCCGCTGGCCTGCGCGGCCGCGCGGATGTGGGCGGCCTGGTCGGCCTGCACGCCCACATCCACCACGGGCATCTGCACGCCCAGGTGCTTGCTGAAGACATGGCGCACCAGGCCCCAGCAGTCGAAGGCGTCGGGGCCTGCGGCGCCGAGCTGGTAGGGCCGGCGGATGAGGGCGGCGGCCCAGTGCGGGGCATGGGTGGCCTGGGTGGCGGGGCTCATCGCGCGCTCAGCCCCGGGTGCTCATCGCGTACATAGTCCTTGCCCGGGAAGCCGCGGTTAACGGGGTCGCTGTAGATCGCGCGCGCGGTGACGCGCGTCTCCGTCACCGTGCACTCGGCCAGCTCCAGCACCAGCGGCGGGTCGTTCGCCGGGCCGGTGGTGTCGTCACTGGCGTAGATGCGCACGGTCAGCAGTACCGGCTCCAGCGTGGACAGCGCGCGGTCGAGCTGCTGCACCACGAGGCCGCTGACGCCGTCGATGGTGATGGCAAAGCTGGGCGTGCCTTCGTCGCTTTCCTCGGGCCACTGCGTGCCCACGGCCAGGGCCGAGAAGGTGACTGCCTCACCAGCGTGCAGCGGGGCGGCGTCTTCCAGCGTGGCCACCAGATCGGCGTGGTCATTGACGATGCGCACGTCGTCTGGTGCACCGGCCAGGTCCGTGAATGTGCTGTGGCTCAGCGACAGGGTTTCGAGCATCGCGCGCGTGACCGGCGCATAGGCAGCGGCCTCGGCAAGCGCGGCGCTGATGCTGGCGCCGTTGAGGGGTTCGAGAAGGACGGGCATGGTGCTGTGCTGTGTTGGCTCAAGCCTGTTGCATGAAGGTCATGATTTCGGCGAACACACGGCGGCCGGTGACCTGTTGCAGCGCATAGCCGTCGATGCCGTTGCGGCGGATGATCTGGTGGCCTGCCTCGTCGTACTCACGCAGCACCTGCTGGTTGCCGCAGTGCGACCAGTAGTGCGCCACGCCCACCTTCACGCCCTGCACCTTGGCGCCGTCTGGCCGCACCGTCTCGGCGCCCAGGCCGTGCGCTGTGTTGTAGGCCGCCACGCGCAGCTTGAAGTGCTCGAACTCGCCGTGGTAGTAGCCGGGCGGCACTGCCACATTGGCGACGGTGTAGCTCTCGGAGCGTTGAATCCAGGCCGCGTCGAAGAAGTGGCTGCCCGGGCCGAGCGGGCCGTCGAACACGTCGAGGTTGGTGTCGTGCCCGCCCTGGATGGCCAGCATGGGCTGCACCGTGCCCGGCATGGCCACGCCCGCGTAGTAGTTGGGCGCCGGGCCGCTGATGGTGGCGAACTTGCTGTATTTGGCGGGCAGCTCGTACCAGCAGCGCTTGGTCATCATGCCGCCCAGCGAGTGGCCGGCCAGGCCGTGCAACAGGCCGGGGTAGCTGCTGTTGATCATGTCGCGCAGGTCGCTGAGCATGCCCACGTCGTTTTGTTGGCTCCATGTGAAGCGGTTGCTCCACATCCGGTTCGGCGGCTTGGTGCCGCCGGCAGTGACGTCGGCGCCCAGCGGGTTCCACGCATTGGTGACGCCGCTGCAATACTGGCCGCGCGGGATGACTGCGATGGTCTGGTACTTGGCCAGCATGTCCCACGACACCTTGGCGGCCGTGTAGGGCACGCCGCCTTTCATGATGCCCAGCGAGCGGGCAAAGAGGTCTTTGTCGCCACCGCCGCCGTGCAGCCAGGTGCAGCAGCGCGTGACCGTGCCGTCCGGGATGTAGATGTCGCAGGTGCTGGCCCAGTTGCCACCGGCGCCCAGGTTGGGAATGCTCTGGTCCAGCAGCAGCGTGCCGGCCGGCTGCACGGGCGCCTGTGTGGTGACGCCGTTAACGCCGCGAATCTCGACGCTGAAAGACACGCCCCACACCGATGTGCCGCTGCCACCGTGCACACGCGCCCACTTGGGCGCACCGATGAAGCGGCGCACACCGCCCACCGCACCGCTGGGCAGCGGCCAGTCTGCGGCGAAGGCGGCGCCGCCGCGGTAGGCGGCATCACGCCACCAGGTGTGGAAGGTGTACGCCTCAGCGCCGGTGAGGACCAGCTCAATGTCCTGCTGCGCGTGGTAGTCACGGTACATGCCGGCTGCGGCCAGCGGGCCTGGCAGGTCACTGAAGCGGCCACGGTCGAAGGCCGTGACGGTGGCCTTCACGGGCTTGGGCAGGCCGCTCGGAAAGTAGATGGTGTCCATGCCCGCGCCCCTCAGCTACGCCACTGCGCCGGTCAGCGCCATGGTGATGTCTGCTGCCAGCGGCAGGCCGTAGTCGATGCTGGCGCTGGCCTGCAAGGGCGCCACGATGTCTGCGGCCAGCGGCGGCGTGGCGGGCGCTGTGGCAGACGCATCACCCACCAGCCGCACCTTGGCCGCCAGTTGCCAGTAGATGCCAGGCCGCGGCTCCGTCACCACCGGCCGGCCGCCGACGAAGCGCATGCGCCACCAGGCCGGCGCTGCGCCGCCGGCCTTGAAGAGCTGCATGCCGCCGATCTGCGCGCTGAACTCCAGCAAGCCGGCCAGCAGCACGGCCTCGAACCAGTCGCCAAAGGCGGCGGCCTGCGCCGCGGTGAGGCGGGCGGTGACGGCCACGTCCAGCGGCGCCGTGGTGTACACGCGGCGGCGGATGGCCGTGCCGGTGCTCACGGGCACCTGGGTGTACACGTCCACCGGCGCCACCGTGTGGCCGGCGGCCATAAAGTCCGGGAAGCCGCTGGGCAGGCGGATGTAGGGCAGCGCCATGGCGTCTTGTCCGCCCTCAACCGCGCCGGGCCAGGCCGGCGCCGCGGCCCACGCCATAGACGCCGCGCAGCACCTTGTCCGTGCTGCCGCCGCTGGCGATGCGCCGGTCCACCTCGTCGGCGGCCTGGTCGATGATCAGGCGCACGAAGCGGTCGCTGCCGCGTTGCTCGGTCTCGGTCTTGACGTTGGCGCCAGCGTTGTTCTCGACGTTGACGAAGACGTTGCCGCCCGCGTTACCACCACCGGCCAGCGCGTGGTTGGGTATCACACTGCCGCCTTGTGTGCCCATGCGCAGCAGCTCGGGGCCGCGCTCGCCCACCAGGTACGTGGTGCCGGCGCGCACCGGGCCGCCACCGGCGCGGCCGCCGCCCAGGCCGTTGTCCACCAGGCCGCCGGTGCTGCCGTTGGTGATGCCGTAGCCGCCGGTGTCGATGGTCATGCCGCCGCCGAAGAAGCTGAGACCGGCGCTGACCAGGCTGCTCAGGAAGCCGCCCTTGCCGTCCTTGCCGACGGCGGCCGTCGCCAGCGCATCGGCGATGCTGGCGGTCAGCCGCGTGTACACGGCGTTGCCCAGCGCGTCTGCGAATGCTTTGGCCGGGTTCTTGGTGTCGCGCAGAGCGGCGCCCAGGGCGTTGCTGACGTCGGTGTAGAGGGCGTCTCCGGTGGCATTGGAGGCGGCTTCGGCCTTGCCGCGCAGGTCAGACTCCAGGTTGCGCCGGGCTGTGAGCGCCTGGTCGCTGATGAGGCCGAGCGCGGTCTCGCGGTCACCGTCCTTCAGGCCGGACGCGTCGAGCCGGCGCTTGGCGATCTCGCGGTCCAGCTCGATCAACGCTTCGCCGCGTGCCCGTTCGTCTTCCAGCAGGCTGGCGGCGGCGCGGGTGTTCAGGTCGCGCAGGTCTTGCAGGTAGTTCTTCGCCGCGGCGGCCTGCTTGGCCTGGCCTTCCTCGTTCTTTTGCAGCACGGCATCGAACTGGCCTTTGTCATCGCTGGCCGCTTTTTCCTGCCGCAGCTGCGCCATCAGCCGGTCGTACTGGTCGTAGTTGCTGTCGTCGTTGGGGATGTAGGGCTTCTCTTTGATCTTCTGCCAGGCCGTCAGCTCGGGCGGCTTGGCCGCAATCGCGGCGCGCTCGGCGGCGGCATTGGCAGACCGCACGGTGGCCTGCTGGTTCTCCAGCTTCAGCGCCTCCTTCAGGAATTGCACCTGCTGCTCGGCCGCTGCGCGCGCCTTGGGCTGGAGGTTGCCGCCCAGTGCGGACAGCCGGTCCATCGCCACGTCGAGCTGCTCGCGCGTGGTCAGCTGACGCCCCAGGCCCATCATGGCGCCCCATGCGTCTGAGGCCGTCTCGGCCAGGCCCTTCCACAGCCGCTGCAATGTGCCGAGCTGGGGCTGCCTGTCCTTCAGCGCTTCGTCCAGCTTGCCGGCGGCCAGCGCCATGGCTTGTTCCGTCTTGCCTTGCAGCTCCAGCGCCTTGATCTGGTCGTAGGTCTGCTTGGTGAGAAAGGCGTATTGCCTGTTGTGCTCCGCAGCCCAGGCGGCGACTCCGCGCGACATGCTTGCAAAGTCGGCCACCACGTCTTGCGTGCTGGCGCCGCTGATGGATTGCAGGCGGGCCATCGCGGTGGTGACCGTACCGATGGACTGCGACCCGAAAGCGCCAGTGGCAGTGGCGGCCAGCAGCAGCTCGCGCGAGGCGCCAACCGTGACGTTGGCGCTGGTGCTGATGTCGCTGGCCAGCGTGCTGAAGCGGCTGGAGCTGATGCCCGCATAGTCGCCGGTCAACAGCAGTGCCTTGGCCAGCTCGGTCTGCTCGACGTGCCCCTGGTACGCGGCCACAGCCAGCGTACCCAGCACCGCGGCCACCGAGCCCACACCCACCGCCACCGGCGAGATGTACCCGGCCAGCGCGGCCAATGCAGGCCGCACGCCGCCGAAGCTGTCCTTGATCTGGCCGCCCTGCTGGATCAAGACGGTCAGCGGGCTGGCGCCACCCTGCAACTGCGTGACGACGTCGGTGAACTGCGCCGGCAGTTGCCGCATGGCGGCACTGGTCTGGCCGACGCTGATGCCGAACTGGTTGACCTTCTTGCCGGCCACCTCGAAGCCGTCGCCGACCGGCTTGATGAGCGGGGGCACCGGCGCCAGGGCCGGCGCCAGCGGGGCAATGCCGTCAACGACCTTCTTGCCGGCGCTGGCCGCCGTCTTGCCCAGCGTATCAAGCGCCTTGTCAGTGGCGCCCACAGCGGCCACGGCCTGCGCCGAGTCGCCGCGGATGACAAGCTTGACTTCGCTCACCGTGCTGCCCCGCTCATCACGCCGCCTGCTCCGCAAACCACACCAGCGCCTCGGCCTCCATCACGCGCAGCGGCTCGAAAGCCTCTCGCTGCGCGCGGGCCGACAGGCCCATCGCGCGGCACACCACCGGCAGCGCCGCATAGTCCAGCGCCACCGGCCCGCCGAAGCCCATGCGCCACTGCCCGCGCATGCGCTGGAAGATGGCCACTGGGGTTGCGTGCTCGGGCCACAGTGGGCACTCCTGCTGTTCGATGTGCGGGCCGACTTGTGCGGCCGCGGCGGGCGTGATGCCGAAGGCGGCCAGCGCCTGGTCCATGTCGCGGCGGCCCGGCGTGCCTTGCAGCACGGCCCGCGCCGCCGCCGCTAGTTTTTTGCGCGGCTCTCTGTCATGGCCGCCAGGTAGGCGGCCAGCAGCTCGGCGCCGGCAGCGGGGCAGGCGTCCAGCAGCTCGGCCAGCGCGGCGGTGCTGAAGGGCACGGCTTCGTCCTGCGGGTCCACCGGGCCGTGCCAGCCGTCCAGCACCTCGGCCAGCCAGGCTGCATCGTCCAGCGGCTTGGCGTCCAGCGGCTTGGTGGCGGCCGTCGTTTGCAGCTCGGGCTGCGGCGCGCCCTTCCTCAGCCACACGGCCAGGGCCTTGCGGCCCTTGTGGCGCCACGTCACGCGCAGCGCGGCGGGCTTGTCTTCACCGGGCACGGTGATGGACACCATGCCCTCGAACGTCGGATTCGGAATGATCTTGAACATGGGTGGTTGCTCCCTCTACAGCGCGACGATGCGCAGCTCGTCGTTCAGCGCGCTGGTGGGCTGCAAGCTGAAGCCCATGCTGTTGAGCATCACGTTGCCCTGCACGTTGTCGTCGATGTCGTTGATGACGCCGGCCGGCGCGTAGATGAGCACCTTGTTGCCGGCCACCGTGCCGTGCGTGAGGCCGATGCTGGTCTGCGTGCCGGCGGCCATGTTGGTGTATTGCGTGACGACGGCCGTGGCGCCCAGGTCTGCCACCAGGCTGGCCACCGGGCTGCGGCCGAAGACGCCCACCACCTCGCTGGTGGCAAGGTCGATGTCCTGCGCGTCGTTGCCGATGTCGAAGCTGGCCTCCTGGAAGTTGAAGGCCGTGCCGCCGGCAATGGCGCCGGCCGAATAGGTGCCGCCCAGGTTGATCTGCGAGGTGTTGATCGGCCCCACGGCCAGCGGCCGAATCCACGCGGTGAGCGTGGGCGTGGGCGCCGCGCTGGCGGCCACGGACGTGACCAGGCCCGTGAAGGTGAAGTCGAGCTTGGGCACCTCGCCCACCTTGAGGTTGAGCTTCACGCTGCCGGCGCAGTAGGTGAACTTCTCCAGCTTGCCGTTCCAGTAGGCCCAGATGGTGAGGGACTTCAAGGCCGTGCTGGCGGGCACGTAGTCCACCCGCGTGCTGGCGGTGACGATCTCAGTGAAGCCGCAGCCCAGCAGCAGGTCACCCCACTGCGGCGCGGTGCCCAGCGCGCCGCTGC
Source organism: uncultured Rubrivivax sp. (assembly GCA_964244245.1). Lineage (GTDB taxonomy): Bacteria > Pseudomonadota > Gammaproteobacteria > Burkholderiales > Burkholderiaceae_C > Rubrivivax. The sequence goes on from CAXTHW010000049.1 coordinate 10,524, forward strand.
CGGCCAGATCGACGCTGAACTTGATGCTGCCGCGCCGCGTGTAGGGCAGCATGTCGGGCGCGCCGAAGGCGCCGCGCAGGACGTCGCGCGTGGCCATCTTCTGCTCGATCTTGGCGGACAGGCCGCTGATCATCATCAGCACCGCGTCTGCGGTGTTGGTGGGGGCCGCGTCTGTGCCGGAGGTCGTCTCGACTTTCAGCAGGATGACTGTGTTCTGGATGCTGCCGGCCATGCGGTGGCTCCTTCAGTTGCAGGGTTGCGAGGTTGAGCGGGCTCAGCCTGGCCAAGCCAGGCCGGCGGCGGCAGCGGTGTCGGCGTCGGCCGGCTCCAGGCCGCCGTCTTCTGCGCGCAGCCAGCGGCCGGCGCAGGGCGGGCCCAGCTCGACGGGCTTGCCGTCTTCGCCCAGCACGGGCTCGATGCGCCGGGGCAGCGCCACGGCGTTGGTGTCTTCGGTCTTGCGGGGCATGGTCATGCGCTCCTGTAGTCGGTCATCACGCGGAATTCATCGGTCCACCACAGCCGCTGGTCACGGAACTCCAGCAGCCGGCCGGCGACGAAGGCCACCGTCTCGCCGGTGCTGGCGTCTGGCACCCAGCCCAGCAGCGCGGCGCGCACGGCCAGGCGGCGGGCGGCCAGCTCGGCCGCGGCGGCGGCACCGGTGGGCTCTCGCAGATTGCTCACCACGATGACCACGCCGAACTCCTGCATCAGGCGCTGGTGGTGCACGCCCACCAGGTCAGGCGCGTCGGCCGTCTCGGCCAGCGGCACCACGTAGGCGGCGGGCGTGGCGGGGCTGTTTTCCACCGCCGCGGCGGCGTCTGCCGCACCGGCGATGGCCACCCAGCCGGTGAGCTGCGCGCGCAGGCGGGTGATGATGGGTGTGACGTCCATCGCGTTACCGGCCCGGGCTCATTGGGGCGGCGCGAACGCGTCGAGCAGGTTGCCGCTGAACTGCTGCGCGGGCACGCGCACGGCCACGGCCACGGCGCTGGTGGCGGGCGTCAGCAGGTCTGCGTTGGCGAGCTGCACGGCGCCGGAGCCGATCTGGTCCAGCAACTTGATGGCGTCTTTGTACCGGTTGCGCACCTGCTCAGTGGCGCGTGCGTCCCACAGGAAGTAGCGCGCCAGGTCGGCCGCCACGCGCACCAGCACGGTGGGCACGCTGGCCAGCGGCAGTGCGTAGCGGCTGGCAAGGCGTGTGTCGATCTCGGCGTCTGCGTCGGACAGCGCCCGCGCCACCGTGGTGGTGTTGATCGTCACGCCCGCGGCCGCGTCGGTGAGCTGCGCCAGCTCTGGCGCGCCGAAGCGGTCGATCAAGTCTTGCTGGGTGGCGTAGGCCATGGTGGCTGCGGCCCATCAGCCCGGGATCACGCCCTGCGCTTGCAGCAGGGCGTACAGGCGGGCTTTGAGGTCCGGCCAGCGCGGCGTGTTGGGCGGCGGCACTCCCGCCCAGATGGGCGCGCAGGCAGCGGCGTCGAGCTGGGCCTGCACGCCTTGCAGCCGCTGGCCGCCCAGGGTGACGGCCAGCAGCACGGTGCAGGCGCCAGTGCCGTCGATGGTGACGGTCTGGATTTCGTAGGTGAGGCTGGCGGTGGCGGTGATGGGCATGGTGGGCTCAGGGGCTCAGGACGGGTAGGCAGCCAGCGTCAGCTTGGCCGTGGGGCCTTGGGCGCCACTGCCTGCCGTGTTGGTGATCGCCACCACCACGTAGCGGCCGCAGGGCCGGGCCATGGCGCTCGCCGCACCGGCGGCGCTGGTCTGCGTGGCGGAAAACTGCGTCAGGTTTGCGCCGTTCGGATAGGCGCCTGTCAGCCTGCGGGCCACGTTGATGGCCGCCGTGTCGCTGCCGTACAGCGCGATGGCGCTCAAGCTGACGGCGCCGTTGGAGTACACCGACAGGGAGAAGATCGGGTATTGGTCCCAGTCCGCACCCAGGTCGAACACGACGTTCGTGCTCAGGCCGTCGCCCAGGTTGGCGGGCGTGTTGCTCACCCAGCCAGCGCTGCCGCCGCCGGCCACCTGGTTGACGCCGGTCTCCATCACGAGGATGGGCGGGCGGCGGGAGACGGGCACCGTCACTTGCGGCCTTTCAGCGGCTTGGCCGGCGCGGGCGCGGGCGCGGGCGCGGGCGCGGGCTCGGGCTCGGGCTCGGGCTCGGGCTCGGGCTCGGGCTCGAGCTCGGGCTCCGGCGCTGGCGGGGCGGCCGGCGCGGGCACCTCTTCGGCGGCCTGGCCGGCCACCAGCTCGGCGCCGCTCACGGCATCGGTCTCGAACGGCCCATCGGCCGGCCCCACGATGCCGGCCAGGCCGGTGCTGGACAGCACCACCTTCACCGGCGTCAACGCTTGCAGCCACATGGCAGGCTCCTGGAGTTGCGAGCCCGGTCAGGCCGGGTTCTGGATCAGGTAGCCGGCGGTGATGCCGCTGAGCACCGGCTGGCGCTCGAAGGCCACCGGGTACTTCCAGCTCGCCTTGTTGTTGTCCCAGAACGCCTCTTCGGCGCTGGGGTGGCCGTCCATCGTGTAGGTGTAGCCGTAGCTGGGCTCATACGGGTCACCCAGGCCGTCTTCGGGCACATAGGCCAACACGACGTTGTTGCCCCAGATGTCCACCGCCACGTTGGCGTCCGTCCAGTAAACGCCAGCCCCCACGACGAACTTTTTGACGTTGAACAGCCCCGCCAGCATGGCTGGCGTGATCTGGCTCGCGTCCGTGCCGGCCATGCCGTTGTACTGGAAGCGGCTCACGATGTTGGGGTTGTTCTTGCAGACGTTGAACGCCACTGCACTTGCCAGCATGACGTTGGGGTACAGGCCGCACGCCTGGCGGATGGCCTCACGCCCGGTATCCACATCGATGAGCGGATTGACTGTGGTCTGCGTCCACTTGGTGCCACCGGCCAGCGTGACCCGGTTGGGCACCGGGTAGTTGGCGAGCGTGGTGGCCAGGGCGGCCTGGTCCACCTCCAGCGTGAGGTACAGCGCGCGCATGGTGGTGTTCATGGCGCGGGCGCCCAGGTCGATGCCGGCCACCACGTTGGCGTCACGCTGGTGCTCACGCGGCACCACGCCTTGCAGGCGGTGGTTTTGCAGCGAGAAGGGGCGGCCCAGGTAGCCGAGCTGGATGTCGCGCGTGTCACTGCCGGCGCTGCGGCGGCTGGTGTACAGCCTGAAAGCATCACGGTCGAACTCGATGATCTGGCCGCCGCTGGCCGACACGTAGGCGGTGGGGAAGAGGCTCTTGCCCACGAAGTCTTGCGAGCTGTAGCCCTGCGCGACGGTGCTGAGGATGGGATCGACGACGCGGGCGCCGGCATTGCTGACTGGCATGGGGAGTGCTCCGATGAATGTGGTGGTGGGGCGAGGCCGGCTGGCTTCAGGCCAGGAGGTTCAGCTCAGAAGAATCTCGACCAGGTCGCCGTTGGCCGCGGCGGCCTGCAAGGCGTAGCCGACGATGAACTGCGGCGGGTCACCGCCGGACAAGATGGCGCCGTTGGCCGCACTGGACGTGACGGCCGTGGCACCCGCGGCCACTTGCAGCGCGGTGGCCGTCTGCACCTTGCCGAAGGCGTCGATGCTCAGCGCCACGCCCACGGCGAAGGCGGCCGCGGCTTCTGCCACGCAGGTGCCCTTGGTCACCACCTCGGTGTCTGCACCCGCAGCGGCGCTGCGGCGGGCGATGCCCATGATCTTCTGGCCGGCCACGGTGGCCTGCGCCTGGTTGAAGCCCACGCCGCGGTACTGCGTGATGGCGCCGCTGGCGACGACGGGCAGCGTGAGCAGGGCAATGCCTTGTTGACTCATGGTCTGGTCCTCTCTGGATGCGTGTGAAGGGCAGGCGCCCGGTCAGGCGCCGACAGCGCGGCAGGCCGCGATGAAGCTGGCGCCGGGGTTGGCGCGCTGGTACGCCTGGGCCTGCGCCATCAGCGCCAGGCGGTCTTGCTGCACCTCGGTGCCGGCCGGCGCGGCAAAGGCCACGGCGTGGGCGCCGCCACCGTCCGCAGCGCGGGCGGCAGTGGCCTGGCGGCCGGCGGGCGCCAGCAGCGGCAGCGCGGCCAGCATGGTGCGCAGCGCGGGCAGCAGCGGCGCGCGGGCGTCGCCCTGGCCGAAGTGGACGGCGGCGCCTTCCGCCTCGGCCTGCGCGGCCACGGCGGTGAAGGTGGCCACCACCACGTCACGGTGGCCGGCGGCCAGGCGGCCCTGGCTGACCAGGCCGTCTGCGAAGGCGACTGCCTCGCTGGTGGCGCTGGCCAGGCGGGTGGTGCGGTTGGCGGTGGCTGCGTCGGCGAGCTGCTGGCGCAGGCGGGCGTTGTCGGCTTCGAGGGCGAGCTTTTCGGCTTCTGTCACGGTCTGGTCCTTCAGGGGTTGGGCGAACATGGGCGCCACGGTCTGCGGGGCTGCGGCAATGGCTTCACTGGCGCCGCGCTCCACGCTGGCCACCAGGTACGGCGGCAGCGCGGTGTCTGCATCGGCCTGGCCGAACTTGCCGATGCACCAGTCGCGCAGGGCGCGCCAGAGGGATGCGTTGTCGCCGCTGGTCCAGGCGCTGAACTCGACGATGCCGTCTGCGGTGCCCGCGAATGTGGGCGTGCGCAGGCCCGGCACGCCCGGCGCTGCGGCGCCCAGGAAGCCGATGTGGCGCAGGTAGTACACGCCGGGCGCCGGGTTGCCCGGTGCGTCTGGCGCCCAGAAGGCGGCGGACATCTTCTTGAACGCGCCGCCGTTCACCATGGCTGCGAACTCGGCGTTCACCTGGTGGGGCGTGGCCTCCAGCGCGCCGGCCGCACAGGCCAGGCCGCTGACCCAGCCGTAGGCCGGCGCGTCCAGCGCTGGGTGGCCGACGACGAGCGGCGCCTCATGCAGCGCCGGGTCATAGGCGCGGGCGGTGGCCTCCAGGTCAGCCCCGGCAAAGGCGAGCTGCGCGCCGCTGAGCGCCAGGTGCGTGCCGGCGCGGAAGCATTGCAGGGTGCTGCGGGTGGCGCTGGTGTTGGCGACGGCGGGGTTGGCTGCGGCTGGCATGGGCCGCACTGTCACGGGCCGGGTGGCCGTGGCGCAGAGAGAAGGGCTTCAGTACCCGGCAGCATTGCTCGCGCGCGCGAGGGCGGGCGCATTGCGGTGGCGGCGGTGGATGACGCACTCCCGCCCATCGAGACAGCCGTCTGCGCGGTCACGTTTCATGCAGAAAGGGGCGCCTGACATGGCAAAGAATTCGAACCGCTGGGCTGGCGCCCTGAGCTGGCATGTGCTGGGCGGTGCACGCTATCCCATCGTCATCCTTGCCGGGCTTCCTTGGTGCCCGCTGCGCCAGTTGGCCGCCGACGTTGGCGTCAGCTACTACTGCTTGCTCACGGCGAGTGAGCGCTTTGCCGGCTCGGCGCCGCGCGTTGCCATGGTCAGGGACGGAGGTGACGAGTTGGAAACTGCCGTGGTGGCCGCAGCACAGTTTCCACTGGTGTTGCTGCTGGCGAGGCCGCGCAGCGTGTCGGCGAAGCTGCGCGCACTGCGCAGCGCCGCCGTGCCGTTGATCCTGCTGTATGCCAACGGCAAGCACTCGGTGGACGAAGCCAACTCGCGCACCGCGGTGGCAACGTACCGTCTGGAGGTCGAACGGCTGCGCGTCGCGCAACTACAGCGGCAGCTTGCTGAAGCGAAGCGGCTGCCTGCGGCGCAAGCGACGCCGGTGATGGCGACCGCAGGTGCGGCCCTGGCGGCGCAGCGCTGGCAGGGTGACCCGACTGCGGCGTCAACCATGGTCGAGATGGTGCTGGACCATCGCGCTGGCGCCGAAATCCCGGAAATCGCGGCCAGATACGGGGCGAGCGTGCATGTGGTCACAGCGGTGGTGCGCGGCAGTTACAAGACGCGGGCGGCCGAAGATGCCTACCGGACCCTGACGACCCTGGGGGTCGATTGGCCCAAAACAGGCCGATAGAGGCGTTTGAATGCGCATTCCCGGCGTTCAAACAGGCGGGTGGCTGGGGTAGTAGCCACTCGGCCAATAGGCCCGCCCAGACCCCAGCCCAGCCCGCGGCACCCGCCGCGGGCTTTTTCTTGCCCGGAAATCAGGGCAGCCGACTCGCCAGCCAGCCGTTGAGCGCAGCCAGCACCGCGGCCTGCTCGGCCGGGTACAGACTGCCATCGGCACGCACCGGCATGAACGGCCTGGCCGGCAGCGTGATGGTGTGGGCGCCGACCTCGAACCACCTGGTCAGCGCCCGCTTGTGGCTGTCCTTGGCAAAGACCAGCCCGCGGCCACCCATGATCTTGCTGCGCAGCAGCTCGCCCTTGGCGTCTGTCCGGTGGCGCACCTGCTTGCTGTACGGCGCGCGCTCGATCTGGCCGCCGAACTGCTGGATGGCGGCATACACCGGGTTGGCGCTGACGGTGAGCGTGTTGCCCGAGACGCTGCGCACGATCTGGCGGCGCAGGTTGCCCGTCTCGCCCACCAGCGTGGGCCGGCCGTCCTTGTGCTTCTTGTCCTTCCAGCGCGCACCGTCTGGCCCGGTGCTGCTGCCGAAGCGGGCCTTGGCGCGCTGCACGATGTCTTCGCCGATGTCTTGCAGCACGGGGCGCAGGTCTGTCAGGCTCTTGGCCAAGCCGTTGAGCGCGGCGCGCACGGCCTGGTCGTGGACTTCGGTGGTGAGCATGGCGTCAGCTCCGGGCCTGTTCCCAGGCCAGCACACCGTGGCCCGTGATGCGCGATGTGAAGCCGTTGCGGTTGATGAGGCCCAGCTCGTCGAGCACGTCCAGCGCAAAGGCAATGTCTGGAGCGGCGCCGGCCGGCGGCGCCGCTGCGGCTGAAGACGCCAGGTCACGTTCATTGAGCCAGCCTTGGCTCGGCTTGGCCTCACGCGCTGCGTACAGCAGCCCCAGCAGGAGTTGCCGCTGCACTGCGTTGGGGTGAGGGGTTTTGCTCATGTCGTGCCTCGCAATAGAATTGCCCTGTGGGCGGTAGTTTCCAATGGGAACGGTTGGATTGTCGCAAGGCCTCCATGATCCGGTTCGAGTCCGGCGCCGCCCACAACCGCTGTTTCAGCGCAGCCGCACATAGCGCGCATCCTTCAGGTTCCGCGGCTCTAGCAGGCCGCCAGTGCGAATGAAGTTGGACGTGATGCGTGAGCGCACGCCGTCGAACTGGCCTTTGCTGTTGTAGTTGACGCGCACCACCACCTTGCCCAGGTCGGGCGCAAGCTCTGCCGCGTCGATGACGTACAGAAGCATCTGGTCGAGCGTGTCAATGTAGGGCACGGCAGCACTCAACAGATCGGGCAGGGCACGCCATACGTCGGTTGGCAGTGTGGCGTGGCGGTCTGCCTTGGTGCTGCGCAGCGCGTGGGCCAGCTCGTGGTCACGCAGCCAGATGGCCGCGTTGTCCAGCTCGATGCCGGCGTCGGCCAGCGCGGCCACAGTGTCAGCCGCCACTGTGCCGACCAGCTTGGTGGCGCCCTCGGGCCGCATGGCGGCGGCCACTTCATCGACCCAGGCGGCCCACGCCTGGCGCCGCTCCAGCGCCAGCACCGGCTCCAGCACCTTGGCCATGGCCGCGCCCAGCGGTGCGTCCAGCTTGATGAGCTTGCTGTCCACCAGCGCCTGCAATGGCGTGGCAGCGGCGGCGCCTGGCGCGTAGTCGAAGCCGCGGTCGATGCCCACCGGCGCGCCGGTCTTCGGGTTGATCTTGTCCCAGCCGGCCGGCGGCGCGGTGGCTGCGCCTGGCGCAGGCGCCTTGACCGGATGGATCTCGCAGCGGCAGCCCCAGCCGTTGGGCGCGAAGTGCGTCTGCCAGAACGCGTGCTCGCGCGGCAGCGTGATGCCGTTCCAGGCCAGGTGCAGCGGCCGCGGGTGGAGCTGCCCTTCCGCATGCACGTACTTCCAGCACGGGCGCGCGGCCGCGAAGTCGGGCTCCGTCATCTGCCGGTAACGGCCGGCGGCGTAGCTGGTGGCCATGTTGGTCTGGTAGATGATGCGCGTGCGCCAGGCCTGGCCGGCCGCGCTGCCCTCACCCGTCCACCCGCTCCAGCCGGTAGCGGCCACCACGGCCTTGAATTTCTGCCGGAACTCACCGATGCCGCCGCCGCTGGCCATGGTGGAGTCAACGGCGCTGCGCAGGCTTTGCACCAGGTCTGCGGTGCCGGCGCCGGCCACGATGAAGGCGCGGTCGTGCGCGGCCTTCGTGATGTCGTCCCACGCGTCGCTGGGCAGGCTGAGCTTGGCGCGGAAGAAGGCGAGCTGCTCCGCGAAGGGGGTGCCGAAGCCGAAGCTGGCACTTGTGTCGCGCGCCGCGCTTGGCACGGTCAAAGCCCCGCATCGCTGCGCGCCGCAACCATGCCCTTCAGCTCAGCCAGCGCGAAGGCGGCGCCCATCAGCCGCACCAGCTCGGCCGTGTCCAGCCCGCCATACGCATCAGTCAAGCGGCGTTGCAGGGTGGACAGGTCGGGGGCGGCCTGCACCAGGGCGCCCACCTGGTCCACCATGCTGCCCCAGGCCGGCGCGGCGGCGGCGGCCAGGGCGTCTTGCTCTAGCGCCGTGGGGTCGGGCGGGTCGGCCTGGCTGGCGGCCAGGATGCCTTGCGCGAAGGCAGCGGCCGCGTTCATGGGTGGCTGCTGCGCCGGCTGCTGTAACGCGGGCGGGGGTGCGGCCGGGGCTGCAATGTCGGCCGGCTGGTAGCCGTATTCGCGCACCCAGAACGCGGGGGTGAAGACCGCGCCGGCCTCGTGGTTGCTCTTGTCGCGGGCGGCCTGCATCTGGTCTTTGGCCTCTTGGTCCCACATGCTCCAGGTGGGGGCGGGCTGGCCGGGGTAGTTGATGTCCACCGCCCAGCGGATGAGCTGGTTCACGGCGCTGGCCACGATGCCCGCGTCACCGTCACGCAGATCTTCCGCAACGTCCAGCCCCGCATGGGCGCTGGCCTTGCCGGCGTCTTGCTCCATGCTCTGGTTGGTGCCGGTCATCACCATGGTGACCTCACCGCGGCAGTGCAGCACCAGACGCTCGTACAGGTCGGCGCTGGCGCTCTTGCCAGCCATCTCGATCAACTCGACGCTGCCGTCGTCAGGGATGCTGGCCACCCCGTTCTGGATGAGGGCGTCCAGGTCGTTGAGCAGGGCGTTGCGCTCTGCCGGCTCTGCGCCGCGGGGCAGCTTGCCGATGGCGAAGGCGCTGCCGTACTTCTCTGCAAACTGGAGCCAGAAGCGCTTGCCGCCTTTGCCGAAGATGACGGGCCAGTAGCACAGCGCCAGGTCGGGCAGGCCGTAGGGGTTCTGGTAGGTGGCGTCTTGCCGCGGCAGGAGGAACTTTCGCTCGGGCAGCAGCTCGCCGTACAGCGGCGCGGCGCGGGTCTTGAAGCGCAGGTTGCAGTCGCTGTCGAAGCTGAACCACTCGGGCGGCAGCGCCTCGATGCCTGCGGCCCAGGTGCCGCGGGTGCCGGCCTGCCAGTCGATCTCCATCGGCGCGTAGCCGTAGAGCGGCGCGTCCAAGGCGTTGCCGATGAAGCGCTCCATGTCCAGCGCGTCGAGCATGTCGCGCACGGCGGCGTGCACGCGGCTGGCGGCCTGGCCGCGGTCCAAGCCCCACTCCAGCGCCTTGACGGCGCTCTTGCGGCGGCGGATGCAGGCGCCGACGTGGCTGTCGCGCGCCAGCTCACGGTAGGTGCGGATGTCTTTGCCGGTGGCCTTCAGGATCGGGTCCGGGTTGGGCAGCAGCATGCCCAGGAAGGTGTAGTCCAGCGCGGCCACGCGGGTGGCGACCTGGCCGCCGGTCAAGGGGCGCGTTTGCAGCAGGTTGCTCATGGAGTGCTCATGCTCAGAAGCCTTTGAGGTTGGTGCGGGCGCGGCCGCGGTCGAAGCCCACGTCGGGTGCCGCGCGGTCGCGCTCCGCGCCTTTGCGCGGGCGGCTGCTGATGCCCACGCTGCCGTGGCCGCGGGCTGCCACCTGCCACAGCATGTACAGGGCGGACAGGCCGTCGTAGTGGTGGCCGGTCTGCGCCTCGGGCCAGGAGTCCAGCTCGGCCAGGAGCTGCGTGAGGTAGGGCGGCAGCAGGATGCGCGGGGCCATGGCGTCTGTGACGTAGGGCTCCAGCGAGTCGATGCGCACCTCTGGCGGCACGCTGACGGTGATGCCCACCAGCGGCAGCGGCACGCCGGCCAGCGCGCCGGCCTTGGCGAAGGTCTGGCGCGAGTGCTCGAAGGCGCCGTTGTTCTCGAAGCCGATGGCCAGGCAGCGGTACTCACGCTGGAAGGCGATGAGGTCAGACTCCAGCTTGCTGGGCACGCGGCGCTTGATGGCTGCCTCTACCACGCTGAGCTGCCCGTTGTCCCGGTTGTAGCCGCCGGCCAGGATGGCCGATGGGTCTGACGTCTCGCCGCGGCCCATGCTCGGGTCACACCCACCGTAGAAGACCCAGCTCGCCAGGCGGTTGACCCAGAAGTGCACGGGCGCGAAGACCTTGTCTTCATCACTGCGGGGCTCGCCCTGCATCTCTGTGCCGAAGGCGCGCGGCGCCTTGGCGCGCTGGCGCATCAGCCAGAAGAGGGAGCGCACCTCGGGCCATGAGACCACGGCGCCTTCGTCCATCTGCACCTGGTGCGCCAGGTAGAAGCGGTACGAGGGCAGGCCCTGCGGGTCAGCCAGCACCTGGCCGCGGGTGGCTGCGTCTTCCTGGGCCCGCAGGTCTTCGTTGAGCATCACCTCCTGGCATTGCGCCCACAGGTCCATGTGGGTGGGCAGCGTGGCGATGGCGCGGAAGTGGTGCACCACATGGCCGATGGTGCGCTTGGCGCGGCTGATGGGATCGTCCTTGTTCAGGATGGTGCCCACGCCCAGGAACTTGACGCTGCCGTCAGGCGGGCCGAGGTAGTCGATGGCCTTGGTGAGCCACTCCCAACGGTTGTTGCGCTCGGTGGGGCTCTTGGCCTCACTGTCGGTGATGAGGTCGTCACCCAGCAGCAGCTTGGGCCGGCTGGCGCCGTGGAAGGTGCCGCGGATGGCCTGCTCGGCGCCGAAGGGCTCTACCTTCATTCCGGTGCGGGTGACGAACTCGCCCACCTTCCACAGCGGGCCTTTGCCGCAGGCCTCGGGGAAGTCCAGCGCCAGCGCTGCGTTGAAGGTCAGCTCGGTCTTCACCACCTCCAGCAGCTTGGTGGGCAGCTTGGTCTCGGCGCCCAGCAGGATGATGTAGTCGATGAAGGGCGGCCGGGGCTGCGCGCTGGCCCAGCCGACGGCCTTGAGGATGCTGTCTTGCTGCAACAGGCCCTGCACGGCGCACCAGGCGGGGCCGATCTTGGTGAGTAGGGAGGACTTGGCCTCGCCCCGCGGCGCTATCCACCACTCTGTGGACCCGCCGCCGTTGCGCAGCACCTGGGGGAAGCGCTGGCAGAAGTGCGCCTGGAAGATGGACGGCGTGCCACGCACATGGTGAGGAAAATAGGTGTACGCGAAGTAGCGGAAGTCACCGTCCACCAGCACGCGGCGGCGGCGGTGCGCGCGCGCGGCGGGCGACGCGTCGAGCCCGGCCTGATGGGCGGCGATGTCGGCGCGCAGCTTGGCCACCAGCTCGGCCAGCTCATCGGTGAAGTCGTTGGCCGACGTGTGCGCCTTGGCCACGCGTTACTCCTTGTCGGCCAGGAACTCGCGGCCGAAGGGCTCCAGCACCTCGGCAAAGGCGCCGATGTGCTGCGGGTAGCGCTCTTGGATGAAGCTGGTGAGCGCCTTCACCACGCCCATGGCGGTGGCCAGGCGGTCTGTGCCGGGCATCAGGCGCTTGGCGGCGGAGTGGGCCTTGGCGAGGCTGTCGGTGAGGCTGGCCATGGCCTTGGTGGCGTCGATGGGGTCGATCTCCATGTCGCTGCCCACACGCTCCAGCAATGCCTCACAGCGCAGCAGCACGCCGGCCACCACGCGGCCCATGGCCTGGTCGAACCCGCCACCGGCGACGATGATGCTGGCGGCCTGGAACTTGTCCCAGTCATCGCCGGCCGCCACGGCCTCGGCCTTCCAGCGGCGTGCGGTGGCCACCGGCACGTCTGCCTTGATGGCGGCCTGCTCCAGCGGCAGGCCGCCAAGGTAGGCGGCGCGCAGGGCGAGGCGGGTTTCTCGGGGGTGGGCCATTGCGTTGCCGGGCTGCTGCTGGGGCCGCTGTTGTGGGGTGAAGGGGAAGAGGTGCCCTGGTCGAGTTCAGCCGGGCCAGCCGCAGCGGTTCAGATTCGACCGGACCTCATGACGTCGGCGCTGCCGCTGCGCGCCTTGGCGGTGGTATTCATTGGCCGGGCCACGGCGCCACGCCGCGCGCCACGTCTGCACCGCGCTCGGTGATTTGCGCGGTGTCTTGCAGCAGCCGCAGGAAGCCCTGCTCTTGCAGCCAGGTGAGGTCACCACGCACCTGGTCTGCGCTGGCGGCGATGTTGTGCACGTTGCTCAGCTCGGACACCAGCGCCTTGACGGTGGCGGTGCTGGCCGGGGCGAACCACAGCGTGGCCAGCAGGCTGCTGCGGCGGCGGTTCTCGGCAGTGGTGGCGGGCATGGCCTGGCCGGTCAGCGGAGCTGCTGCTGCAAGAGCTGGCGCAGCAGAGCGGTGGCTTGCTCCTGCACGCCCACCATGGTGTCCACCTTGGTGGCCATGGTGCGCAGCTCGCGGTACACCTCGGCCAGGTGGTCGTGCGTCAGGGCTTCTTCGGCCTTGGCTTTGAGCTCCACCAGCAGCGAGGCGTGGGCCGCGATCTCGGTGCGGATGGTGGCCTCCAGCGCGTCGAGCCGGGCACTGGCCGCCTTCTGTCGGCTGGCGTGCCAGGTGCTGACGGACAGCAAAAGGTTCATCAGCGCCACGGCGCCCAGGGCGTATTGCAGGCTGGTGGCAGCGGCTGGCGCCTCATGCAGCACGGCAGTGGCGGCAGCCACGGCAGCGGCTGCGGCGGGGGGGCAGCGGCGTCTGCGTCTGGGTCTGCGTCTGGGTCTGCGCCCGGGCCGGGGCGATGCTGAGCATGCCCACGGTCACCACCAACGCCAGCGCCAGCGCCAGGCAATAGACGCACAGGATCAGCGCGATGGCGCGCCGGGTGGCTGGGCCATGGAGGGTGAAGCGGCGGGGGCGATGCATGCCGCGCATCGTGCTTGCGCTGCGGCCATCGACGATGCGGCCTGCATCGCGGCGGCCAACGCCTGCGACGCCTCGATCTCGCTCACCGAAGGCACCACCACCATCACCGGCGCGCAGTACACCTGCAATGGCGCCTTCAGCACCGCTGGCAGCCGCGAGGAGGTGCTGGGTGGCCTTCTGGAGGCCATGGCCGGTACGGCTGTCTATGGCGCCCGCTGGCGCATCCTGGCCGGCGCCTGGACGGTGCCTGTGCTGGACCTGAGCGACGATGACCTGCACGGCCAGATCGAGGTGGTGCAGGCCGGCGCCGGCATCGACGACATCTTCAACGGCGTGCGCGGCAACTTCGTGCCAGCCGGCAGTGGCGTGAGCAGCGACTTCGACCCATACCAGAATGCCACCTTCGTGGCCGCAGACGGCGCCGAGTTGTGGACCGACGTGTCGCTGCCGTGGACCGACAGCCGTGCCCGTTGCCGGAACATTGCGCGCATTCTCACGGAGCGCATGCGCGACTCGCAGGTGATTCGATACCCGGCCAAGCTCAAGGCATGGCCGCTCGAAGTGGGAGACCGGGTGCGCGTCAGCAGCGCCGAGTACGGCTGGACGCTGAAGACTTTTGCAGTGACCGACTGGCAGTTCGGCCTGAGCGCACCTGTGACGCTGACGCTGCAAGAGGACTCGGCCGCCGCCTACGACTTGGCAGACGCCGCCACCGCGGACCCCAACCCCAACACCGGACTCGCCGACCCATGGGCCATTGCGCCCTTGAGTGGCCTGGCGGCGGACAGCGGCGATGCCACGCTGCAAACGCTGGGCGACGGCACGGTGCAACCGCGCGTGTTGCTCACCTGGAGCCCCGTGGCCGATGCCTACGTGGCCAACGGCAGTGGCCGCATCGAGGTGACTTGGCGCCGCCCACTCCTTGACGCGGCCAACACCTGGCAGACCGTCGGTGCCAGTGGCAGCGATACCAGTACTTTCATTGTTGGCGTAGGTGATGGCGACGTGCTGACCATCGGCGCGACAGCCATCAACAGCCTCGGTGCGCGCAGCGCCACGGTGTACATCCAGCACACGGTGGTCGGCCTGCGCGCGCCGCCAGGTCCGGTGCAAGGCTTCGCGGTGGAGTTCGTCAGCGGCGGCGCGCGCTTCTTCTGGCAGCGCAGCACGGCACCCAACTACGACGGCACCGAGATCCATTTCGAGGGCACCTGGGCGGCTGCTACTGCACCCGTGTGGCGAGGCAAGGCCACCGAATGGTTTCTGCCATGGCCTGCGAGCGGCGCCTATTCAGTGCTGGCAAAGCACCGTAGCAGCGGCAGCCTTTACAGCGCCGTGGCTGCGCGCATCACCTTCACCGTCACCGGCCAGATCGTCACCGACTGCACCGCGAGCTGGTACACCGACGGCGGGGAGGCTGCGGCCTGGCTGGCTGACGTGGAAGACCCCGAAAGCGGCGAAGTGACCGGCTACCTGCCAGTGGCCTGGACAGCAGAAGGCCCCATCGACATGAGCTTGCTCTGGGGCACCGTCAGCGGCCCCAACAAGCCAGCCGACAACGCCACGGCCAACCCGGTGTACCGGCAGATGACGGCACCGACCGGCGCGCCTGACGGCGCCATCTGGTTGCAGACGGACGCCTTCGGTGTCGTCATTGCGAGCTGGGTGCGTGAGGGCGGGGTGTGGGTGCAAGGCCCGCTCGGCGCCAGTGTGGAATTGCAGTATTCGGTGGACGGCGCGACCGCCTGGCACAGCACCTTCGCGACTGGTGACCTGTACATGCGCCAGCGTGTCGGCGCTGCTGGTGCGTGGTCGGGTGCAATTCCCATCGTTGGTGCGCCGGGCGCGAACGGAACGAACGGAACGAACGGAACCAACGGTTTGACTGGCCCGACCGGGCCGCGCGGCCCGGTCACCATCGCCTACGCCATCACCGGCACCGCGGTATGGAGCGACACCCAGGCCCAGGCCGCGCTGACGGCCGGCGGCTACGGTGCGCCCCAGTTCTTCGATCAGGTGACGCTGTACAAGACCTCGGCCGCGTTCAGCGAAACCCGCATCTACAGCGGCACGGCCTGGCTGACCATCACGGCCTACATCAACGGCAATCTCGTCGTCGGCGGCACGCTGCTGGGCACGGCCTTCGTGACGGACACGCTCATCGTGCAGTCCACCGCGAATCTGGGCAATGCGACGGTGACGACGCTGAAGATTGGCACCGAACAGGTCCTCGTGCCGCGCTCTGTCTCCGACTCGACGCTGTTCACGGGCAACAACGCCTACCAGACCATCCTCCCGTCGTACTCATTCAGCCTCGGGCTGGCCGCACCTGTCATCGTGCTCTGGAACGCGGAGCAGGGCTTCACTTCCACTACCACGACCGACTACATATTCCGCGCGGAATTCTTCCTCAATGGGTCGCTGATCGGCTACACGCGGGGCGGTGAGACGGCGCAGGACTCGCCCGGCACATCGGTCTTCGGCAACGGTGTCGCCGGCACCAACACGCTAGTCGTCAAGTGGCGCGGTACGCCGCAGGCGCAAATCGCGAACCAGAAGGTGGTTGTTTTGGGAGCGATGCGATGAGCGAGTGGTACAGCGCCTACCGGCTGGACACGGGGGAGATCACCTCGCAGATGGTGTCCGAGCCCGAGCACTTGGCCGCGAACGTGCGCGAAGGGCATTCGGCGCTGCTGGGCCGCTGGTCAGAGATGGAGGGCTGGGTGCAGGCTCACCAGTTCACGCCCTACACCGCTGCGCAAGCGGCAAGCAAAGCAGATCGGCCGGGGTTGGGCTACCTCTGGTCCAACAGCACCATGCAATGGGAGAAGGCATGACAAATTTTGCAGCACAGACCACGCCCAAAATGGGCGACTTGGAGACGCGGCTCGCAGCGCTCGAAGCGGCGGTGCTCACGCTCACGAGCGGCATCTTCGTGTCGGTGACGCCGATTACTGCTGGCGTGGTGTTCGACGCGCAGGCATCCATTTTCGTCACCAGCAACATCGTCGCAGCCTCTGCGCTTGACTTGACCACTGCGACCGCGCTGAACGTCACGAGCATCGCTCTGCCGCCAGGGAAATGGGAGGTAGATGGCAGTGTCTGCTATCGCAAGAAGGTGGCGAACAACCCGACGGTCGTTTACACATCTGCGGGCGCCCTCAACGCATCGGCCACGCTGCCCAGCACCGAGTTCGTGACAACGCAGTCCATCAACAGCACGCTCCCGGCTGTGCTCGGCTGCCCGCTGGTGCCGCAGGTGTTCGACTTCTCGGCCGCCAGCGGTAACACCACCATCTACCTGGTCGCGCTCGCCAGCTTCAGCGGTGGCGCCATGCAAGCCTTCGGCCTTCTTCGCGGCCGTCGCATCCCGTAGCGCCACCGCGATGCAACGAATCGCCCGCACCGAGCCCGGTACGCTGTACGCCGATCAGGTGATCCCGAAAAGCGGCGGAGGCTTCTGGCCGCACAAGGTGGACATCTACAGGCCAATCCGCGCCCCGCTGCGAGCCATCGTGTGCCTGCATGGGGCAGGGGGCAACAAGGCGAACTTCGCCAGGGCGCTGCGGGTGTTGTTCACCACCCCGCCGACTGTGGACAGCGCCAATTGGGCGTTGATGGACTCCGGCCGCGCTCTGTGCGTGTTCGTGCAGGGCCAAGCCTGCACGACAGCCAACGCCACCAGCAATGCCTGGAACCCCAACGGCGTCAACACGGTATCGGCGAGCTACCCCACTGGCGTGGCGACATGGAGCAACGGCCACATGTGGAGCGGCTCCGATGACAAGTCGTTCCTGCAAGACCTGCGCACCTACATCCTGGGCACCTTCGGCAGCGTGCTGGCCTGCCACCTGGTCGGCCATAGCAATGGCGGCATGATGGTCAAGCGCATGCTGCGCGAGTCGCCCATCTACAGCCACCACGCCACCATCAGCGGCCCGACGCCAGGCGTCTATGACTCCGTGGCGTTCGCGCCCTCCACGCCAAGGCCACTGTGGTGCCAGGTTGGCCGGCTGGACGACGTGCTCGGCATCAAGGGCGGCAATGCCGGCCCGGGCGACCACCTCAGCGACGCGCTGTGGAATCAGCAGCTTGCGCAAATCAGCATCGCCAACGTCAAGGGCTCGTCGGCCTCTGGCACATGGGTGCCGGCGCTGGCGCAGTACGTCGGCGAGACGGTGGAGTTGCAGCGGGCCATGAACGCCTACAACACGGCCAACAGCCTGCCGGCGCAGACCTTCTCGCTGACCGACGGCGTGACCCGGGGCATCGGCAACGGCCAGTACATCACCCTCACCTATGGCGGCGGCAAGATCGTCATGCGCTCGGTGGAGCATGCCGGGCATGGCGTGATCGATCAGGAGCAAACACGGAACGAGCTGCTACTGCGTGAAATCGTGGATTGGATCGCGTCCTGAGCAGAGCGCGCCTCACCGCGAAGAGAAAAAAGATGGGGCGACCGCCCGGGATGCGCTAACACCCCGAGCGGCCACCCTTTCGCAGAAGAGACCTGCGATCAGGCCGAGGCCCCAACACCACGCGCGTGGTGTTGGCAGTGTCGATGGAGAGACAGTGAACGCACAACCGGTCATCCCGTGGGTCGGCGGCAAGCGCCGCCTCGCCGGGCAGATACTGGCAATATTCCCCGCACACGCCTGCTA
>CAXTHW010000050.1:0-26383 GCA_964244245.1 uncultured Rubrivivax sp.
GCTGACGCAGAGCACCTACGACGGCGTGCTCTACAACACCGAGACCATCAAGCACGCGCTCGACGGCTACATCGACACGCTGCACTTCGACGAAGCCTGGCTGCCGCACGCCGCCTTCCACAAGTTCTACGGCGTCTTCCATGCGATGGGCAAGAACCGCACGCGCCCGAAAGACCAGATCGTCTTCGCCACCCAGTCCACCCACAAGCTGCTGGCCGGCATCAGCCAGGCCAGCCAGGTGCTGGTGCAGGACGCGCAAGACCGCAAGCTGGACCGCCACCTCTTCAACGAGGCCTATCTGATGCACACCAGCACCAGCCCGCAGTACGCCATCATCGCCAGTTGCGACGTGGCCGCCGCGATGATGGAAGCGCCAGGCGGCCCGGCGCTGGTGGAAGAGAGCATCCTCGAGTCGCTCGACTTCCGGCGCGCGATGCGCAAGGTGGCCAAGGACTACGGGCGCGACTGGTGGTTCAAGGTCTGGGGCCCCGACAAGTTGGCCGCCGACGGCATGGGCAAGAGTGCCGACTGGGTGCTGAAGGCCAACGACAAGTGGCATGGCTTCGGCGCGCTGGCCGAGGGCTTCAACCTGCTCGACCCGATCAAGTGCACCATCATCACGCCCGGGCTGGACATGTCGGGCAAATTCGCGGCCACCGGCATCCCGGCCAGCATCGTCACCAAGTTCCTGGCCGAGCATGGCGTGGTGGTGGAGAAGACGGGCCTCTACTCGTTCTTCATCATGTTCACCATCGGCATCACCAAGGGCCGCTGGAACACGCTGCTGACGGCCTTGCAGCAGTTCAAGGACGACCACGACCGCAATGCGCCGATGTGGCGCATCCTTCCCGAGTTCTGCGCCGCGCACCCGCGCTACGAGCGCATGGGGCTGAAAGACCTGAGCCAGACCATCCACCAGATGTACGCCAAGCGCGACATCGCGCGGCTGACGACCGAGATGTACCTGTCGGACCTGCAGCCCGCAATGAAGCCCAGCGAGGCCTACGCGCACATCGCCCACCGCAAGACCGAGCGCGTGCCCATCGACGCGCTGGAAGGCCGCATCACCACGTCGCTTTTGACGCCGTACCCGCCGGGCATTCCGCTGCTGATTCCCGGCGAGCGCTTCAACAAGCGGATCGTCGATTACCTGAAGTTCACGCGCGAATTCAACGCTGCATTTCCGGGCTTCGACACCGACGTGCACGGTCTGGTGGAAGAAGACGACAGCAGCGGGCTGCGCCACTTCTACGTCGATTGCGTGCGGGCTTAGCCCGCGGCCGTTTGCCCGGGTGGGGCTTGCGGCCAGCCCCGCCCCGCGACAGCGGCTACTCGACGTTTTCGCCGAGCAGTTCTTCCTTGCGTTCCATCAGTTGCGCTGCCAGTCCGGCAAGGTCCATCTTGGCCTTGCGGCACTTGGTAAACATCTCCGATTCTTCTTCCTGGACGTGGTGGTTGATGTACTCGCCCAGCACCTTGACCTTCGCGTCGTAGTGGTCGCTGTCGGGCTCGCCGGCCTGGATCTGCGCGATCAAGTCCTTTGCAGAAGCGTGCTCCACATCGGCCTCGTCCATCATGTCTTCTTCCACCCCGGCTTCGCGCGCGGCGGGGTAGAAGATCTCTTCCTCGATCGTGGCGTGCACCGTCAGCAGCATGCACACCTGTTCGGCCAGCGCCTTGCGTTCGCTGGCCTCGGCCTCGGCATCCGCCAGTTTCTGGTATTGCTTGAAGAGCTTGCTCACCTCGGTGTGGTCGCGCTGCAAAAGAATCGTTGCGTCCTTCTTTGCTGCTGCTGCGGTGGCCGGTGTCTTCTTGGCGGCCGTCTTCGTCGTTGCCATTTGGGGTCTCCTGTCACGCTGATTGCGTCGGCCCAAAATTAGCGACAGGCGCGCGCGCCTGCTGTCGGACAACGCCGCACGCGAAGGTCCGCCAGCGCCCCGTCTTGCCAGCCGTGGCGGGCGCAGAATCGGGGTTGGCAGCGGTGCTGCACCTGGAGCTTGAGGAGGCCCGCATGGACGACGAAGTCCGCGTACTGGTCGTCGATGACGATGCAGACGTCGCCGAGAGCTATGCCAGCGCGCTGGCGCTGGACGGCTACATCGTCCGCATCGCGCAGGACGGTGACAGTGCGCTTCAGATGGCAGGCGAGTTCGACCCGCACTGCGTGCTGCTCGACATCAACATGCGCGGCATGGACGGCGCCGAACTCTCGCGTCGCCTGCGTGCGCTCTACGGCGATGCGATGGTGCTCATCGCGGTGACGGGCGCCAGCAACCTGGAGCCGAAGGTCATCGAGACCTTCGGCCGCGTGGACCACTACCTTCAGAAGCCCTTCAACCTGAAGCTGCTGCGCAAGGCCTTGCCGCGGCTGTGAGGGATGTGGGGGCTGGCCAGCGGCTGGTCAGCGGCCGCACCGGCGCGCTAGTCCGCCCCGCACAGCCATCGGCGCGAAACGCCGGTCCTGTGCTGTTCCGCCGCCTACCTGTGAACGGGCGGTGCGCCGGCACGCACCCGCGCCACCTGCGCCTGCAGATCCGGCCAGGGCGGCTTGCCGGGCGCGTGCTGCCGGCGCAGCGTGGCGGCGATGTCGGCGATCTGCGCGTCGTCCAGCGCATGGCGGAAGGCGGGCATGTAGCCGATGGCCGGGGTGGCCGGCTCGCGCACGCCGTCCAGCACGGTGCGGATGAGGTTGTCCGGGTGGTCGCTGTGCAGCTTGCTGCTGTGGCCCAAAGGCAGGTTGAGGCCGAACACGGCGGGGCCGTTGCCATCGTGGTGGCAGGCGCCGCAGGCGGCGCCGAGCAGCCGGTCGGCCTGGCCGGGCAGGGCGCTTGTCTCGGCAGGTGCCGGCGCCGTTGCCGCGGCCGGCTGCGTCTGGGTGTTCAGCGTCGCCAGGTAGCCGGCCATCGCGTGGATGTCGGCGTCGGGCAGCGCTTGCAGTTGCTGCACCACCGGCGCCATCGGCCCGGCCACGCTGCCATGCGCCAGCGTGTGGCCCTGGCGCAGGTAGCGGTACAGCTCGTCCTGCGTCCACGCGGTGGCGGCGCGGCTGAGCGAGGTCAGCGCCGGTGCTTCCCAGCCGTCGGCCCAACCGCCGGACAAGAAGGCCGGGCCGCGCTGTTCTGCGCCCAGCGCATTGCGCGGTGAATGGCAGGCGCTGCAGTGGCCCAGGCCGTTGACGAGGTACTCGCCGCGCGAGGCGGCTTGCGGCTGCGGGCCCGGTTGCAGATACAGCGCGTTCCACAGTGCCATCAAGGGCCGCAGGTTGAAGGGGAAGGCCAGCGCGGTGGCCGGCGGCTGCGCGCGCACAGGTGGCTGCGCCATCAGCCAGGCGTAGAGGTCGGCCAGGTCGGCGTCGGTCGTGCGGGTGAAGGCGGTGTAGGGGAAGGCCGGGTACAGGTGGCGGCCGTCGCGCGACAGGCCTTCACGCATCGCGCGGGTGAAGGCGGGCAGCGTCCAGCGGCCGATGCCGGTGTCGGCGTCGGGCGTCAGGTTGGTGCTGAAAACGGTGCCGAAGGGCGTTGCCAGCGGCCTGCCGCCAGCGTTGGGAATGCCGCCTTCGGCGGTGTGGCAGACGGCGCAGTTGCCCAGCGCGGCAAGCCGGCCGCCGCGTTCCAGCATCTGCGCATCGGTGGCGGGCACAGACGCGACCAGCGGCGCAATGGCCGGTCTTGCGCCCAGCAGGCCGGCCACAGCGGTCAGCCCGCCCAGCGCCAGCGCCGCGCCGGTGGCGAGCCACCCGCGGCGCAGTGCCGGCCCGTTGGGCGGCGGGCTTGCCGGGCTTGGCGGGCGCGGCTGGCGCGGCTGGCGTGGCGTGGCGACGGCCGGGCCGGCCGCCGGCACCGGCTCGGCCGCTGCCAGCGCCGCGCGCACCGTCTCCGGTGTGAACGGCGGCGCGCGCAGCCGCACGCCGGTGGCGTCGAAGATCGCATTCGCGATGGCCGCCGTGCCGGGCACGGAAGCCGACTCGCCGGCACCCAGGGGCGGCTCGCCTTGCCGCGGCATCGTCAGCACCTCCACCACCGGCACGTCGCGGAAGCTCAGGATCGGGTAGCTGCCCCATTCCAGCCCTGTGACGGCGCCGCTGCGCGCGTCGGTGCGCAGCTCTTCCTTCAGCGCGCGGCTGGTGGTCTGCAGCACGTTGCCGTGGATCTGGTGGCGCACGCCCGCCGGGTTGACCATCAGCCCGGCGTCGTGGCCGACGACGACGCGCGCCACATGCACCTCGCCCGTGCGCCGGTTCACGTCCACGTCGGCCACCCAGGCCGACCAGGCCGCGCCGAAGCCGGGAAAGCGGCTGTGCACGTAGCGCGCATAGGCAAAGCCCTGGCCGCGCAGCCAGTCGCTGCCGGCCGCGGACCCCAGCCGTTGCGGCCCGGTGTGCGCCACCCAGCCGGCACGGGCGGCCGTGCTGCGCACGAGGTCGGCGGCGCGCGTGTCGTCCTGCAGGTGGCGCAGCCGGTAGTCCACCGGGTCGGCGCCGGCAGCGCCGGCCAGCTCGTCGATGTAGCTCTCGTGCGCGAAAGAATTGGGCAGCGCCGACACGCCACGCAGCCAGGAGGCTCGCAGGATGGGTGCCATGTCGTGCGCTGCCACGCGCAGGTGGGCGTAGGCGTAAGGCGGCACTGCGGTGCGGTCGCCCATCTCGTAGGCCACGGCAAGGGGCTCGATGGTGCGCGTGAGCAGCAGCGCCAGCGTCGGCGCGCCGTTGCTCGGGTAGGAGGTGCTGAAGTCGTAGCCGGCCGGTGTACCGTCGGCGTTGAGCCCGCCGTTGACCTGCATCAGTTGCGCCGCGCCCTTGGGCTCCCAGGCATGCTCCTGCTCGCGCGTGAGCTGCACGCGCACCGGGGCGCCGGCCGCGCGCGACAGCAGCGCCGCGTCGGCCGCCACGTCGTCTGCGCCGTTGCGGCCGTAGCAGCCGGCGGCTTCCATCCGCACCACCTCGACGGCTGTGTCGGCCAGCCCGGTGAGCCGCGCCAGATCGGCGCGCAGCACATGCGGGTTCTGCGTGCCGGCCCAGACGGTGAGGCTGCTGCCGCGCCAGTCGGCTAGCGCGCAAGACGGGCCGATGGAGGCATGCATCTGGTAGGGCCACAGGTACTCGCGCTGCATCGGCTGCGCGGCCTGCGCGATGGCGGCATCGACATCGCCGCGCTCCACCAGCACGCGGCGCGTGGCCGGGTTGGCGCGGATGGCGCCTGCCATGTCGTCCAGCCCGGCGATGCCCGGCCAGGGCTTCCAGGTGACGCGCAGCGCGCGCATCGCCGCTTCTGCGTGCTCTTCGCGCTCGGCCACCACGCCGACGAAGTCGCGGATGCGCAGCACCGCGCGCAGCCCCGGAATGTGCGCGACCGACGCTTCGTCGATGGCGTCCAGCGTGTTGCCGACGAACTCACCGGCATCGATGCCCGCATACGGCGGCCGCACGACGCGGCCGTGCAGCATGCCCGGCAGGCGCATGTCGTGCACGAAGACGAGCTCGCCGCTCACTTTGGCGGGTATGTCGATGCGCGGCACGTCGCTGCCGACCAGCCGGTACTCGGCCACCGGCTTGGTGGGCACGGCCAGGTCGAGCTGAAGCTCCACATGCCGCCCGGCCAGCGCTGCCGCGCCGCCGTTGGCAGCCAGCCAGCCAGCGGCCTGCGCCGCGGCGCAGCGCAGCGGCACGGCATGGATCTGGATGGACGCGCTGGCGATGGTGGCGCCCTGGTTGGGCGCGCTGCCGGTGCTGCCCAGCACCATTTGCACCCGCTCCAGCGGCAGGCTCAGCTCTTCGGCGACGGTCTGCGCCAGCGCAGTCTGCAGGCCGGTGCCCAGATCGACGTGGCCGTGCAGCGCGGTCACGCTGCCGTCGGCCCAGACGGCCAGCAGCACCTCGTCGCCTTCGGCCGGGTTGGATGGCACGGCCGCCGGCTGGCCCTGGGCCGGTGGCAAGGCCGGCGGCGGCGGGCGCAGCACCAGCAGCACGCCGCTGGCGGCGCGATAGCCGGCGCGGTCAGCGGCGCGGTCAGCGGCCCGATCAGCGGCGCGGTCACCGGCGCGGTTCATGGCGCTTGGGTGGCCGGGCTCCCGGCGCTTGGCGCCAGCAGCGCCGCGGCGCGGTCCACTGCGCGGAGGATCTCGATGTGCGTGCCGCAGCGGCAAAGGTTGTGCGACAGCGCGTCGCGCACCTGCTGCGGCGTCGGCTGGGGCGTGCCGTTCAACAGTGCCACGGTGGCGATCACCATGCCGTTCAGGCAGTAGCCGCACTGCGCCGCCTGCGCGGCTATGAAGGCCTGCTGCACCGGGTGCGGCGCGGCGCGGCTGCCCAGGCCCTCCAGCGTGACGATCTGGCGGCCCTGCACGCCGCCGGCCGGCAGCACGCAACTGCGCGCCGGCACGCCGTCCACCAGCACCAGGCAGGCGCCGCACTGGCCCAGGCCGCAGCCGTACTTGGGGCCATTGAGGCCCAGGTCGTTGCGCAGCACCTGCAGCAGCGGTGCATCGGCCGGCACGGCCAGCGCCTGCTGCCGGCCGTTGACGTGCAGAGAAATCAAGCCAGCACGTCGGCCGACTGGATGCGCTTGACGCCCTTGGCGGCCATCTGCTTCCACGCGGCGGCCAGCGAGCCGTTGAGGTCGATGGCGCGGGTGGCGTCTTCCACCACCGCCACCTCGAAGCCGGCCTTGCGCGCGTCCATCGCCGTCCAGGCGACGCAGAAGTCGGTGGCCAGCCCGGTGACGTAGAGCCTCTTGACGCCGCGCGCCTTGAGATAGGCCGCCAGCCCGGTGCTGGTCTTGCGGTCGGCTTCCTCGAAGGCGGAGTAGCTGTCCACGCCTTTGTGGAAGCCCTTGCGGATGATGACTTGCGCGGTGGGCAGCTTGAGGTCTTTGTGCAGCGCCGCGTCGTCGGTGCCCTGCACGCAGTGGTCGGGCCACAGCACCTGGGTGCCATAGACCAGTTTGGTGGTCTCGAAAGGCTTCTTGCCGGCGTAACTGCTGGCGAACGACGCATGGCCGGCGGTGTGCCAGTCCTGCGTGACGACGATGTTCTCGAAGCTGGCGGCCAGCTTGTTGATGATGGGCACGACCTCTTCGCCGCCCTTCACCGGCAGCGTGCCGCCGGTGACGAAGCAGTTCTGCACATCGACGACGATCAGCGCGCTGCTGGCGTCGGGCTTGATTGCGGCCAGCGTCGGCAGTGGCAAAGAAAGCGGCAGTGGCAGGGCGGCCAGCAGCAGGCTGCGGCGGTTCACGGTGGGCATCATGGTTTCTCCTTGTCAGACACTGAGGTAGGCACGGCGGACTTCATCGTTGGCAGCCAGCTCTGCCATCGGCGCAGCGTGGCGGATCTGGCCCTTTTCAAGCACGTAGGCGCGGTCGGACACCAGCTCGGCGAAGTGCATGTTCTGCTCGCACAGCAGGATGCTGACGCCCTGCGCCTTCAGCGACAGGATGGTCTGCGCCATCTGCTCGACGATCAGCGGCGCCACGCCTTCGCTGGGCTCGTCGAGCAGCACCACGAAGGGGTTGCCCATCAACGTGCGCGCCACCGTCAGCATCTGCTGCTCGCCGCCGCTCATGCGGCCGCCGAGGCGGTGCGGCATCTCGCCCAGGTTGGGGAACAGCGTGAACAGCGCGGCGCTGTCCCACACCGGCGCCGGCGTGCCGTCGGGCCACAGCCGCGGCGGCTGGCGGCCGACGGCCAGGTTCTCCAGCACCGTCAGATCGTGGAAGATGCGGCGGTCTTCGGGCACGAAGCCCAGGCCCAGGCGCGCCGCCACGTAGGGTGCGGCGGCCGACAGGTCGGTGCCCATGAACTCGATGTGGCCGCGGCGCCTGGGCAGCAGCCCCATCAGCGCCTTCAGCGTGGTGCTCTTGCCGGCGCCGTTGCGGCCCATCAGCGCCACCACCTCGCCGCGGCCGACGTGCAGGTCCACGTCGAAGAGGATTTGCGCGGCGCCGTACCAGGCGTTCAGCCCCTGGGCTGACAGCAGCGGCGTCATGCCGGCACCCTGACTTTCTCGAAGGTCTTGCCACTGCCGAAATAGACCTCCTGCACCTTGGGGTGGTCGCGGATTTCGGCGGGCGTGCCTTCGGCGATGAGCCGGCCGCGGGCCAGCACGATGGTGCGGTCTGCATAGGCGAACACCACGTCCATGCTGTGCTCGGTGAACAGCACCGCAACGCCGCGCTGCACCACAAGGCTCTTGGTCAGCGCCATCAGCGCGCGGCGCTCTTGCGGCGCCATGCCGGCGGTGGGCTCGTCCATCAGCAGCAGCTTCGGGGCGCCGGCCAGCGCGATGGCGAGTTCGACGCGCTTCACGTCGCCGTAGGCCAGCACGCTGCACGCGCGTTCGGCCTGGTGCGCCATGCCCACCTGCTCAAGCAGCGCCAGCGCGTCGGCGCGGCGGTGGGCCGCCGCCCGCTTCCAGGGGTTGAACACCTGGCCGTCGGCCGACAGCAAAGCCATCTGCACGTTCTCTGCGACCGTCAAGGACGCAAAGGTTTCGGCGATCTGGAAGGTGCGGCCCACGCCCAGCCGGCAAATGGCGCGCGGCGCCAGCCCCACCAGCTCGCGCCCGGCCAGCCGGATGGAGCCGCTGTCGGCCCGCAACTGGCCGTTGACCATGTTGAAGGTGGTGGACTTGCCAGCACCATTGGGGCCGATGAGCGCCAGCAGTTCGCCGGCCGCCACCTCGAAGCTGACGCCATCGACGGCGCGGTTGCCGCCGAAGGACTTGCCCAGGTCGCGCACGGCCAGCAGCGTCATGCCGGCTCCGGCTGCGGCTGCGGCGCGGGCTTGCGGCGCTCGGCCAGTTGCCTGGCGGCGCCGGCAATGCCCTGCGGAAAGGCCAGCACCAGCAGCAGCACGATGCCGCCGAGCAAGGCGCGCCAGTAGTCGGTGCTGCGCGCCACGCTGTCCTGCAGCGCGGTGAAGGTGACGGCGCCCACCAGCGGGCCGGACAGCGTTTGCAGCCCACCCAGCAGCACCATCACCAGGCCATCGACAGAGCGGCCCACGCCCATGCTGTCGGGCGAGATGCTGCCTTTGGAGAACGCATACAGCGCGCCGGCCAGCCCGGCGAACAGCGCCGCCACGACGAAGGCAGCCCACTGCACGCCCTTGACGTGGATGCCGATGGCGCTGGCCCGCAGCGGCGAGTCTCGCCCGGCGCGCAAGGCGTAGCCGAAGGGCGAGAACAGCAGCCGGCGCAGGCTTAGTACGGCCAGCGCCACCAGCAGCAGCGTGGCGGCGTAGTAGGCCGTCTTGTCGGCCAGCCAGGGTGCCGGCCAGACGCCGGTGAGGCCGTTGCTGCCGCCGGTGAAGGCGTCCCACTGGAAGCCGATGGACCAGACGATCTGCGCGAAGGCCAGCGTCAGCATCGCCAGATAGACGCCCGACAGCCGCACGCAGAACCAGCCGAAGACCAGCGCGCCGGCCGCCGCCACCAGCGGCGCGGCCAGCAGCGCGGCTTCCATCGGCCAGCCTGCGCGCAGCACCAGCAGCGCCGCGCCGTAGGCACCCAGGCCGAAGTAGGCCGCATGGCCGAAGGAATGCATGCCGCCCGGCCCCATGATGAAGTGCAGGCTGGCTGCAAACAGTGCGGCGGTCAGCAGGTCGATGGCGAGCACGGTGGTGTAGGGCGAGCCGGCGCTCCACCACGGCAGCAGCAGCAGCGCCAGCGCCAGCGCGCCTGCCGCAATCCTGAACGCAGTGCTGGCCGGGCGCAGTGGTGCTTCGGCGTCGCCGGTGTTGCGGCTGGCGGCCTGCGGCCGGCCCAGCAAACCCCAGGGCCGCAGCACCAGCACCAGGGCCATCACCAGAAACTCCACCACCAGCGTGAGCTTGGAGAACGAGAACGCCACACCGAACAGATCGACCGTGCCCAGCCCGACGCACAGCGCCTTGACCTCGGCGATCAGCAGTGCCGCCACGTAGGCGCCGGGAATGGAGCCCATGCCGCCGACCACCACCACGACGAAGGCCTCGCCGATGGTGACGAGGTCCAGCCCCAGGTTGGCCGGCTCGCGCGGCAGTTGCAGCGCGCCACCGAAAGCCGCCAGCGTGGCACCGAGCGCGAACACCGCCGTGAACAGCCAGGCCTGGTTGACGCCGAGCGCAGCCACCATCTCGCGGTCTTGCGTGGCCGCGCGCACCAGCGTGCCCCAGCGCGTGCGCGTCAGCAGCAGCCACAGCAGGCCCAGCACCAGCGGGCCGGTGGCGATAAGCAGCAGGTCATAGCTCGGGAAGCGCCTGCCGAGGATGCTCACCGCGCCCGTGAGCCCCGGCGCGCGCGGGCCGAGCAGGTCTTCCGGCCCCCAGAACCACAGCGCCGCGTCCTTGATCACCAGCACCAGCGCGAAGGTGGCGAGCAACTGGAACAGCTCGGGCGCGCGGTAGATGCGGCGCAGCAGCAGCATTTCGACCAGCGCACCGAACACGCCCACCACCAGCGCGGCCAGCGGCAGCGCGAGCCAGAAGCCGACCGGGCCGAGCTGCGCCGTCAACCAGCCGCTGAGCGAGTAGCCGCCGTAGATGCCGAGCATGAAGAACGAGCCATGCGCGAAGTTGACGATGCGCGTGACGCCGAAGATCAGCGACAGCCCCGCCGCCACCAGGAACAGCGACGACGCGCCGGCCAGGCCGTTCAGCAACTGCACCAGCAGGGCCGACGCGGTCACGGCAGGGTCACTCGGCCGGGCGCAGCTTCTTCGCTTCGGCGGCGGGCGGCAGGTACTTCGCGCCGTCGAGGTAGCGGTAATCCACCATCACGCCGCGGCCGCCGTCGTTCTTGGTCTTGCCGATGAAGGCGCCCATGGTCGATTGGTGGTCTTCGGCGCGGTAGGTGATGGGGCCGAAGGGCGAGGAATGCGTCAGCCCGCTGAAGGCGGCAATGAGCTTTTCGGTGTCGGCGCTCTTCGCCTTTTTGAGGCCTTCTGCAATCGACTTGATCATCGTGTAGCCGACGATGGAGCCGAGCTTGGGGTTGTCGTTGTACTTGCGGTGGTAGGCCAGGAAGAAGGCCTTGTGCTCCGGCGTCTGGATGCCGTACCACGGGTAGCCGGTGACGATCCAGCCGTTGGGTGTCTCGTCGCGCAGCGGGTCCAGGTATTCGGGCTCACCGGTCAGCAGGCTGACGACCTCGCGGCCCTGGAAGAGCCCGCGGGTGTTGCCCTCGCGGACGAACTTGGCCAGGTCGGCGCCGAACAGCACGTTGAAGATGGCGTCGGGCTTGGCATCGGCCAGCGCCTGCGCCACCGCGCCGGCATCCACCCGGCCCAGCGGCGATGCCTGCTCGCCGACGAACTCGACGTCGGGCTGCGCCGCCTTCAGCAACTGCTTGAAGGTGGCCACCGCCGTCTGCCCGTACTCGTAATTGGGATAGACCACCGCCCAGCGCTTTTTCTTCAGCGCCGCCGCCTCGGGCACCAACATCGCGGCCTGCATGTAGGTGGAGGCGCGCAGCCTGAAGGTGTAGCGGTTGCCGTTCTGCCAGACGATCTTGTCGGTGAGCGGCTCGCCGGCCAGGAAGAAGATCTTCTTCTGCTTGGCAAAGTCGGTCAGCGCCAGGCCGATGTTGGACAGGAACGAGCCGGCCAGCACCTGCACCTTTTCGCGCGACACCAGTTCCTCTGCCGCGCGCACCGCGTCGCCCGGGTTGGCGTTGTCGTCGCGCACCAGCAGTTCGAGCTTGCTGCCGTTGACGCCGCCGGCCGCGTTGACTTCCTCGATGGCCAGTTCCATGCCCTTCTTGTAGGGCTCCAGGAAGGCAGGCTGCGCCTTGTAGCTGTTGACCTCGCCGATCTTCACGGTGGGTTGCGCCACGGCGCCGAAGGCTGCTGCCGCGAGCACCAGCGCCGCGATGTGTTGGGGTTTCATGGGTGATGTCCTCGGGGTGGAAGTTCGGAGGTCAGCGCAGGCCGTCCTGGCCGGTGATCTCGTGCGCCTGCAGGCCGCCCACGCGCGCCAGCGGCCGGCCGCTGGCGGTGACGGCCACCGCGACGACGATCTCGTCGGCGCGCGGCGCATCGGCGATGCGCGCCTCCATCGCGTCGAAGTGGCTGCGCACGAAGGCGGCGTCCTTGTGGCCCAGCGGCACGTCGATGGCGGTGCCCAGCGTGCCCAGCTTCTTGGCCGATGGCACCAGCGCCGCGCCATGCTCGACCGCCTTGCGCAGCGGCGCGCCCAGCTTGGGGTGCAGGATGGCGGCTGCATGTTCCAGCTCACCGTGTTCGCCGACGATGGCTGCCTTGCCGTAGCTCTGCGCCTGCCCCGGTGCGATGCCCAGCGCCTTGACGCATTCGGCGCCGAGCAGGCCGCCGAGTTCTTCGCCGATGGCGACGAGCGCGTCGAGGTTCTCGACGTAGCGCCCGGCGCAGGGGTTGGCGATGGCCACCATCGCGACGGCCCGGCGCGACGGCGGGCTGACCGGCTGGCCCATCTCGACCAGCACTTCTTCGACCTGCACCACCAGCTTGCGGATGTTCACGCCCATGGCTTGCTCCTGTTCACCGCTGTCCGTCCCAGCGGCTGATCTCGGCCACCTGCAAGCCGCCGACGCGCGCGTGCACCCGGCCGCCAGCGGCCATTGCGAGGATGAAGACGATCTCGTCGGCGCGCGGCGCGCCGGGCACCCGCACTTCCATCGCATCGAAATGGCCGCGCACGTAGCTGGCGTTGATGTGGGTCAGCGGCACGTCGAGCGCGGTGCCGGGCGCGCCCACCTTCTTGGCCGACGGCACGATGGCCAGCGCGTTGGCGGGCTGGGCGCCGGGGGTGGCACTGGGCTTGGCACCTGGCGCATCGGCCGTCCAGCCGAGCAACTGGCGCATCGCATAGCCGCCGGGCACATGCCACAACGCGCCGTGCTCCACCTCGCCGGCAGCGCCGACGATGGCGCCCTTGCCGTAGCTTTCGATCTGCGTGGGCGCCAGTTGCAGCGCGTTCAGCAGGCGCTGCGCCATCTGAAGGCCCACGGGCTCCAGCGCTTTCATCATCGGCAGGATGTCGGCTTCATAGCGGCCGGCGAAGGGGTTGCGCAGCACGGCGGCCACCGCGCCCCGCCGCGGCGGCTGGGCGCTGCGCGGGCCGAACTCATGGTGGATGGTCTCGGCCTGGGTGAAGATGCGGAGGATCTCGATCATCTGGCGTTCATGTAGCAATTACTGAACCAACAGCGGCTGCGGCTGTGCGTCGTCGAGCGTGCTGACCCAACCCTGGCAGACCAGCGCGGCAGACCACAGCAGCCCGCTGGCCCGCAGCTCGCGGGCGCGGCGGCGGCCGGCGGCCAGCGCGCGGTGCACGGTGTCGGCCGGCAGCAGCGGCACCTGCACGGTGACGGCGATGTCGCCGAGGTCGGAATCGTCTTTCAGCGTGCGCGCCGGCTGCCGCACGATGCCCGGCGCCTGCACGTCCACCGCGTTGGCCACGATGGTGGCTGCGGCGTCGGCCTCTGCCGCGGTGCGCGCCAGCACCGTGACGCTGTCTGCGATGCCCAGGGAGAAGCTGCGGCCCTGCCAGCCGCTGGTGGCGATGCCGCGCACCGGCAGGCTGGCGTGCACCTCGAAGTTGCCGTCGGTGCGCAGCAGCCCCGTGGCGGTGCGTGCCTTCGGCCTGGCCACATCGGCCACCAGGCCGACGCGCAGCGAGGTGCCGGGCTCCAGGTGCAGCGCGATGTCGCCGCCGTTGTTGACCCAGGCGCGGCGCACGCCGTCGCGCCGGTAGCAGCCGATGAGTTCCTGCGCGACAGAGCCCGCCACCGCCGCCATCGGCGTGATGAAGCCGGCGTGGTAGGGCCGGCAGGCGTGCCACATGCGGCGCGCCACGCGGCCACGCAGCGGACACGGCCCCAGCACCGGGCGGCGCAGCGTGGGCAGCTCGGCCACCAGTTCGTCCAGCAGGCCGGCGAAGCGCAGCCAGGCGGCCTCGTGTGCGGCGGCCACCGCTGCGTCGTCGCCGTCGGCACCGATCACCAGGTCGATGGGGCCGTGCTGGAAATGCCAGCGGTCACCTGGCAGGGCCTGGCGGGCTGCGGTCATGGCGTCATGCCGTCATGCCGTCAGCGGCCAGGGGTTGCCGGCCGGCGCCGGCAACACGACGCGGCGGGTCGGCGCGCCGTCGGCATGCCACGAGCCTTGCGCCAGCACCTGCGCCAGCGTGCGCACATGGCCCGTGTGGCCGCCGAGGGCGATGTAGTCGGCCAGCCGCAGCGTGAACTCGATGGGCGCCACGATGGCCGGCGTGGGCACGCTGCCGAAGCTGCGCGCCGGCATCTGCGCCACATCCACCATCACGGTTATGCCGCCGCCCGGCCACACATAAGCCGGCGCGCCGCCGCAGGTCACCTTGACCAGCGACTGCTTGATGGCGCGCGTCAGCAGCACCGGGTTGTCGGTGACGCCGGCACGCAGGCTGCCGCCGGCACCGCCGACGAAGAGCACCGTGGTCAGCGACGGCTCGCAGTTGTCGCCGATGCGCGCCACCACGTCGGCCACCGCGGCAGGCATCGCGGCCGGCCGCGGCTGGAGTGCACCGTCGAGCACGTACCAGCCGGCGTGCTCGCCGGTGGTGGACACCATCAGCAGCCGCAGCCCCGGCCAGGCCAGCGCCGGGTCTGCCGGCTCCAGGATGGTCAGCGGGTCGGCGATGTCGGTGCCGCCCCAGCCGGTGCCGGGCTTGGCGACCTGGAAGTAGCGGCCGGGCGTCGAGCGCCTGCCCTTGACGCGCAGGCCGGCGCGCCGCATCTCCAGGCAGCGCCCGGCCTGGTGCTCGGTCAGCACGCCGGTGATGTGGTCATCGACGACGATCACTTCGTCTGCGCATGCGGCGAACTGGCGCGCGAAGATGCCGATGGTGGCCGAGCCGCAGCCCACGCGCATGCGCCGCTCTTCGACGCCATCGACCACGGGCGCGTGGCCGGCCTGCACGCTGAGCTGTGCGCCGCCGTCGATCTGAAGCTCCACGCTCTGGTGGTTGCCCAGGCGCTCCATCACCTCGCAGGTGACGCGGCCTTCCTTCTTGCTGCCGCCGGTGAGGTGGTGCACGCCGCCGAGCGACAGCATCTGCGAGCCGTACTCGGCGGTGGAGACATGGCCGACCAGCTCACCGCGGCAGCGCACGCCGGCTTGCTCAGGCCCCAGCCAGCGGTCGGTGTCGATCTTCAGCTTGAGGCTGCAGTAGCTGAAGATGCCTTCTGTCACCACCGTCACCAGGTCCACGCCGTCGGCCTGCGAGGACACGATGAAGGGCGCAGGCTTGTAGTCGGGGTAGGTGGTCGAGGCACCGATGCCGGTGACGAAGGTGTTGCCGTCATCCTCCGCGCCGGTGCCGTCGGGTGGCGCGAAAGGGAGGGCGGCGGGCAGGGCGGCGGGCAGGGCGGCCGGCGTGGCAGCGGGTCTGGCAGCCGCGTCGTCGCGGCGCAGCAGCACCAGCGGGTCCACCCGCACCAGGCGGCCGCCGTCGTTGGCGTAGCGGTCGCATGCGCCGCTCTTGCCGGCGGAGATCTGGCACAGCACGGGGCAGGCGTTGCACTCGATCCTGCCGGGGGCCACGTGCTGCTGCGGTGCGGCTGGGTCCAGCGTGGCCAGCCCGCCCAGCCCGTCGGTGCGGGTGTGCTCGCTCAACGCGCCCCCGATGACGGGGCTGGTGCGGGGGCCGGTGCCGGGGCTCGACCCGAAGCAGCGCAGTTCATGTAGTATTCACTTAACGCAGATGCAGCCCATGCTACAGGCGCTGCGAAGGCGCCGCAAGCCCCGGTTTCCACCGCCAGCCACGCAAGCGACCCCAAGCCACGCAAGCGACCAACGCACTGCAAGCGCAATGACCAAACCCTCCGCGGCTGGGCGGGCCGCCGCACCACGCAAGCCGGGCGTGCGCACACTGGCGGCGCAGGCCACGCGCGAGGCCATCCTGCGCGCGGCGACCAAGGTCTTTGCCAAGAGCGGCTACGACGGCGGCCGCGTGGAGCAGATCTCGAAGGCGGCCAAGTCCTATGACCGGATGATCTACTACTACTTCGGCAGCAAGCAGGGCTTGTTCATCGCGGTGCTGGAAGACACCTACCGCCGCTTCAACGAGGCCGAGGCCGAACTCGACACCAGCCACGCCGACCCGGTGGCTGCGCTGCGCGCGGTGATGCTCTTCATGTGGGGCTACTACCGCCGCCACCCGGAGTTCATCACGCTGCTGAACAACGAGAACCTGCACCGCGGGCGGCACATCGGCAAGTCACTGCGGGCCGCGGAGTACTCCACGCCGGCCATTGCGGTGCTGCAGTCGGTGCTGGACCGAGGCGCGAAGGCAAACGCCTTTCGCACCGACGTGTCGGCGCGCGAGCTGTACCTGATGATTGCTGCGCTGGGCTACTTCTACCAGTCCAACCGCTTCAGCCTGTCGGCGTTTCTCGGCGAAAGCACCCAGTCGCCCGAGGCGCTGGCGCGCTGGGAGGCCTTCTCCATCGCCGCG
This sequence comes from uncultured Rubrivivax sp., assembly GCA_964244245.1. Classification (GTDB taxonomy): domain Bacteria; phylum Pseudomonadota; class Gammaproteobacteria; order Burkholderiales; family Burkholderiaceae_C; genus Rubrivivax. The sequence goes on from CAXTHW010000050.1 coordinate 16,444, forward strand.
GTGCTGCGCACCGTCGCACCCTAACCGTCGCAAAGGACAACGACCCATGGCAGACAGTGCAGCCGCAGCCGGCCCCACCGGCAAGGTGCTCATCCGCAACATCGGCCTGCTGCTGTCGGGCGACATCGACCGGCCGCTGCTGGATGCAGACGCCATCGTGGTGGTCGATGGCTTGATCAGCGCCGTCGGCCGTGAAGCCGACCTCGATACCGCATCGGCCAACACTGTGATCGACGTGCATGGCGGCGCCGTCGCGCCCGGCCTCATCGACAGCCACGTGCACCCGGTCTTCGGCGACTGGACGCCACGGCAGAACCAGCTCGGCTGGATCGAATCGACGATGCACGGCGGCGTGACCACCATGGTCTCGGCCGGCGAAGTGCATTTGCCCGGGCGGCCGAGAGACATCGTCGGCCTGAAGGCGCTGGCCATCACCGCGCAGCGGGCTTTCCACAACTTCCGCCCCGGCGGCGTGAAGGTGCTGGCAGGCGCGCCTGTGATCGAGAAAGGCATGGTCGAGAGCGACTTCGCGGAGCTGGCGGCGGCCGGCGTCACGCTGCTGGGCGAGATCGGCCTGGGGTCGGTGAAAGCCGGCAATGAGGCACGGCAGATGGTGGCCTGGGCGCGCAGGCATGGCATCCAGAGCACCATCCACACCGGCGGGCCGTCGATCCCCGGCTCGGGGCTCATCGACAAGGACGTGGTGCTGGAAGCCGATGCCGACATCATCGGCCACATCAATGGCGGCCACACGGCGCTGCCAGAAGCCCACGTGTGCGCGCTGTGCGAGCAGAGCAGCCGCGCGATCGAGATCGTGCACAACGGCAACGAGCGGGTCGCGATTGCCGCCGCGAAGATGGCGCTCCAGCTCAAGTGCCCGCACCGGGTCATTCTGGGCACCGACGGCCCGGCCGGCAGCGGCGTGCAGCCGCTCGGGATGCTGCGGCTGATCGCGCTGCTGTCCAGCCTGGGCGGCATTCCGGCGGAGCTGGTGTTCTGCTTTGCCACCGGCAACACCGCGCGCATCCGCGGGCTGAATTGCGGCCTGGTCGAGCCCGGCCGTGCGGCCGATTTCGTCTTCATGGACCGCGCCCAGCACACCGCCGGCCGCACGCTGCTCGACAGCGTTCAGTTGGGCGACATTCCAGGCGTCGGCATGGTGATGATCGACGGCGTCGTGCGCTGTGGCCGCAGCCGCAACACACCGCCGGCCACCACGGTGCCCGAAGTGCTGGCTGGCGTGCTGTGAAGACTAGTCTTCCAGCGCGCCGCCCATCATCTTGCTGAAGCCGCCATCCACGTAGGTGATCTCGGCGGTGACGCCGGCCGCCAGGTCCGACAGCAAAAAGGCCGCGACGTTGCCCACGTCGTCGATGCTCACGTTGCGGCGCAGCGCCGACTGTGAGCCCACCGCTTCGAGCATCTTGCCGAAGCCCTTGATGCCCGATGCCGCCAGCGTCTTGATCGGCCCGGCCGAGATGCCGTTCACGCGCATGCCGCGCGGGCCGAGGCTGGCCGCCAGGTAGCGAACGCTGGCCTCCAGCGACGCTTTCGCCAGGCCCATCGTGTTGTAGTTGGGCACGGCGCGTTCGGCGCCCAGGTAGGTCAGCGTCAGCAGCGAGGCGCCCGGGTTCAGCCGCGGCAAGGCCGCCTTGGCCATCGCCGGGAAGCTGTAGGCCGAGATGTCGTGCGCGATGCGAAAACCCTCGCGCGACAAGCCGTCGAGGAAGTCGCCTGCAATCGCTTCGCGCGGCGCAAAGCCGATGGCGTGGACGAAGCCGTCGAACGTGGGCCAGGCCTGGCCGAGCTGCTCGAAGAGTGCGCTGATCTGCGCGTCGTCGCTGACGTCGCAGTCGAACAGCAGGCTGGAGCCGAAGTCCTGCGCCAGCGCGGTGGTGCGCTCGCGGAAACGCTCGCCGACGTAGTTGAACGCCAGTTCGGCGCCCTCACGCTGGCAGGCGCGGGCAATCCCGTAGGCGATGGAGCGGTTGGACAACAGGCCGGTGATGAGCAGGCGTTTGCCGGCAAGAAAGCCCATGGTGTCTTTCGGCAGTGTCGAGGCGGCCGGATTCTCGCACCGGCGCGCCCCTGCGCCCGGCGCTGGTGCACATCTTGCCGGGGTTTTCAGCGCGGGCTATAATTCGCTTTTCCCGGGTAAAGCTGCGTGGGCGGATTCTTCCAGCCCATTTTTTTTGCTCGATCGTGTTGCTGACGTGGTTTGTTCCAACGGCGGGCGCGGTCGGTCACCGCAGCCGCTGGCCTGGGGTGCAGCAAAACAGGTCAGCTTGAGCGGTTCCGCCATTTCCGGACAGTCTGAGAACGCCACGGCAGCAGCAGCAGCCACAGGCGGGCATGCTTCGCCGCGCCTGGGCTTTCGCCAGGCCATCGCCGAGACGGTCAGCGGCCTGGGTTACGAACTGGTCGATATCGAGCGCGCGCAGCGCGGGCTGCTGCGCGTCTTCATCGACCGCATCGCCGGCCGCAGCTACCCCAGCGGTGACGGTGAATTCATCACCGTCGATGACTGCGAAACCGTCACACGCCAATTGCAGTATGCACTGGAGGTGGATGGTGTCGATTACGAGCGGCTCGAAGTCTCGTCGCCGGGGCTGGACCGGCCGCTGAAGACCGAAGCCGACTACCAGCGCTTTGCCGGCGCCGAGATCAGCCTGATGCTCAAGCTGCCCTTCCAGGGCCGCAAGGGCTGGAAGGGCGTTCTGGCGCGCACGGAGACCGGCTGGAACCTGGTGTTCAAGGATGGCAAGACCGAGCAGGTGCTGGCCTTCACGCTCGACGAAGTGCGTGAGGCGCGGCTGGTTCCGGTGGTGGATTTCAAAGGTCGGCGCGGCCAGCAGGCTGGCGCCGAGACGACGGCTGCGCCTGGCGCGACAAGGGTTGAAGGAGATCAGGAGCGATGAACCGCGAAATGCTGATGCTGGTGGATGCCATCTCGCGCGAGAAGACGGTGGAGCTGGACGTCGTGTTCAGTGCCGTCGAGGCTGCGCTGGCCTCGGCCACCAAGAAGCTGCATGGTGGCGAGGTCGATATCCGGGTGGCGGTGGACCGCGACACCGGCGACTACGAAACCTTCCGCCGCTGGCATGTGGTGCCCAACGAGGCCGGCCTGCAGAATGCCGACGCCGAAACCCTGCTGTTCGAAGCGCAGGAGCAGATCGCCGACATCGAGGTCGATGACTACATCGAGGAAGCGGTGGATTCGGTGCCGATCGGTCGCATCGGCGCGCAGGCCGCCAAGCAGGTGATCCTGCAAAAGATCCGTGATGCCGAGCGCGAGCAGTTGCTCAACGACTTTCTGTCGCGCGGCGACAAGATCTTCGCCGGCACCGTCAAGCGGCTGGACAAGGGCGACATCATCGTCGAGAGCGGCCGCGTCGAAGGGCGCCTGAAACGCAGCGAGATGATCCCCAAGGAAAACCTGCGCTCGGGCGACCGCGTGCGCGCTTTCATCCTGGGCGTGGACCCGACGCAGCGCGGCCCGCAGATCATGCTGTCGCGCAGCGCGCCGGGCTTCATGATGGAGTTGTTCGCCCAGGAAGTTCCCGAGATCGAACAAGGCCTGCTCGAGATCAAAAGCTGCGCCCGTGATGCCGGCAGCCGCGCCAAGATCGCCGTCGTCTCGCACGACCGCCGGGTGGACCCGATCGGCACCTGCGTCGGCGTGCGCGGCTCGCGCGTCAACGGTGTCACCACCGAGCTTGCAGGCGAGCGTGTCGATATCGTCTTGTGGTCTGAAGACCCGGCCCAATTTGTGATCGGCGCGCTGGCGCCGGCCAACGTGCAGTCCATCGTCGTCAACGAAGAGCCGCACACCATGGACGTGGTGGTGGACGAGGAAAACCTCGCCATCAGCATCGGCCGTGGCGGGCAGAACGTGCGGCTGGCGTCCGAACTGACCGGCTGGCGCATCAACATCATGACCGCCGAGGAATCGCAGGCCAAGCAGGCCACCGAATCCGAGTCGGTGCGGGCGCTCTTCGTCGATAAGCTCGACGTCGATGAAGAAGTGGCCGACATGCTGATCGCCGAAGGCTTCACCAGCCTCGAAGAAGTGGCCTACGTGCCGCTGTCCGAGATGTTGGAGATCGAAAGCTTCGACGAAGACACGGTGCAGGAGTTGCGCACCCGTGCCAAAGACGCACTGCTGACGATGGAAATCGAACGCGAGGAAAAGGTCGAAGAGGTGTCGCAGGATCTGCGCGACCTGGAAGGCCTGACGCCCGAGCTGATCGGCAAGCTGTCGGCCGGCGGTGTGAACACCCGCGACGACCTGGCCGACCTGGCCGTCGATGAACTGACAGAGATGACCGGCGTTGATGAAGCGCAGGCCAGGGCCTTGATCATGAAGGCGCGTGAACACTGGTTCACCGCCTGATCCGGCCCAGCTCACAAGAAACACCCGAGGAAAAACAGCCAATGGCCGTGACCACCGTCGCCCAGTTCGCTCTCCAGCTCAACCGCCCCACCATGGCGCTGCTGGAGCAGCTGCAGTCGGCCGGCGTCGCCAAGCAGTCGCCGGAAGACGCGCTGACCGATGGCGACAAGGAGCGTCTGCTCGAATTCCTGCGGTCGTCGCACGGCACGGCCGGCAGCGGCGAGCGCAAGAAGATCACGCTGACGAAGAAGTCCACCACCGAGATCAAGCAGGCCGACGCCAGCGGCAAGGCACGCACGATCCAGGTGGAGGTGCGCAAGAAGCGCGTCTTCGTCAAGCGCGACGACGCGCCCGCCGGTGCAGAAATGGCCGCCGGGCCGAGCGCCGAAGAGCTGGACCTTCAGCGACGCGAGGAAGAGGCCAACACCCAGGCCGAAGCCATCCGCGTGCAGGAGGCCGAGCTGGCCGAAGCGCGCCGCGTGCGCGAAGAACAGGAGCGCCTGGCGCGTGAAGCGGCCGAAGCGGCAGCAGCACAAGCAGCGGCTGCAGCAGAAGCGGCTGCCAAGGCGGAGGCAGAAGCCACCGCGAAGGCAGCGGCCGAGGCCGCCGCTGCCAGCAAACTGGCCGCTGCGGCCAAGCCGGCCGGCAAGCCCGGCGCCAGGGAAACGGCCGCGCAAGCTGCCGCCCGGGTGGCTGCGCAAGCGGCCGCGGCGCCTGCACCCGTGGCCCCGACGCCGGCGCCCGCGCCGGTGGAAGCCGCCAAACCGGCAGAGCCGCCCAAGCCGGTGCTCCGTGTGGTGAAGGCCGCCGACAAGGCTGCCGAAGATGCTGCCAAGGGCGAAGATCTGGCGCGCCGCCGCAAGGCAGCCGAGGCCGAGGCCGCGGCCATTCGCGCGATGATGGCCGCACCCAAGAAGGCGATGGTGGCCAAGCCGCCGGAGCCGCCGAAGGTCGATCCCGCCAAGGAAGCCATCAAGGGCACCATCCACAAGCCCGTGGCCAAGCCTGGCGCGCCTGCGCCGGCCGGCGCCGTGGCCAAGCCGGGCGACAAGAAGAACGTCAAGTCCGAGAAGCTGTCCTCGAGCTGGGCCGACGACGCCGCCAAGAAGCGCGCGGCGCTGAAAGGCCGCAGTGATTCCGGCGGCCGGCCGGGCTGGCGTGCGCCGCGCGGCGGCGCCGCCGGTGGCCGCCGCGGCGACCGCGGCGACTCGGGTGGCTCTTACAGCCCGGTGCCCGAGGCGCAGGTGCAGGAAGTGCATGTGCCCGAGACCATCAGCGTGGCCGACCTGGCGCACAAGATGTCGGTCAAGGCCAGCGAGCTGATCAAGCACCTGATGAAGCTGGGCCAGATGGTCACCATCAACCAGCAGCTCGACCAGGAGACGGCGATGATCCTGGTGGAAGAGATGGGCCACAAGGCGTTTGCCGCCAAGCTCGACGACCCGGAGGCCTTCACCGAGGAAGAAACCGCGCTGCACGACAGTGCCGACGCGGTGAGCCGCCCGCCGGTGGTCACCATCATGGGCCACGTGGACCATGGCAAGACCTCGCTGCTGGACTACATCCGCCGTGCCCGCGTGGCGGCGGGCGAGGCAGGCGGCATCACGCAGCACATCGGCGCCTACCACGTCGATACGCCGCGCGGCACCATCACCTTCCTCGACACCCCCGGCCACGCCGCGTTCACCGCGATGCGGGCGCGTGGTGCGCAGGCCACCGACATCGTCATCCTCGTGGTGGCGGCAGACGACGGCGTGATGCCGCAGACCAAGGAGGCCATTGCGCACTCCAAGGCGGCTGGCGTGCCCATCGTCGTGGCCATGAACAAGATCGACAAGCCCGATTCCAACCTCGAGCGCGTGAAGAGCGAACTGGTCGCAGAAGGCGTGATCCCGGAGGACTTCGGCGGTGATTCACCGTTCGTCCCGGTGTCGGCCAAGACAGGCCAGGGCATCGACACGCTGCTGGAGCAGGTGCTGCTGCAGGCCGAGGTGCTGGAGCTGAAGGCGCCGACCGACGCAGCCGCCAAGGGCCTGGTGATCGAAGCCAAGCTCGACAAGGGCCGCGGCCCGGTGGCGACCGTGCTGGTGCAGACCGGCACGCTGAAGAAGGGCGACGTGGTGCTGGCCGGCAGCAGCTACGGCCGCGTGCGGGCGATGATCGACGAAGACGGCAAGGCGACAGACGCCGCCGGCCCGTCGATGCCGGTGGAGATTCAGGGCCTGACCGAAGTGCCGCAGGCCGGCGACGAGTTCATGGTGCTCGGTGACGAGCGCCGCGCGCGCGAGATCGCCACCTTCCGCCAGGGCAAGTACCGCGACGTGAAGCTGTCGCGCCAGCAGGCCGCCAAGCTGGAGAACATGTTCGACAACCTGGGCGACGCCGCAGCACAGACGCTGTCGATCATCGTCAAGGCCGACGTGCAGGGCTCGCAGGAAGCACTGGCGCAAAGCCTCGTCAAGCTGTCCACGCCCGAGGTCAAGGTGCAGATCGTGCACGCCGCGGTGGGCGGCATCAGCGAGAGCGACGTCAACCTGGGCATTGCGTCCAAGGCCGTGATCATCGGCTTCAACGTGCGTGCCGATGCCGGTGCGCGCAAGCTGGCCGAGAACAACGGCGTCGATATCCGCTACTACAACATCATCTACGACGCGGTGGATGAAGTGAAGGCGGCGATGACGGGCATGCTGGCGCCGGAGCAGCGTGAAGAGGTCATCGGCACGGCCGAGATCCGCACCGTGTTCGTGGCCTCGAAGATCGGCACGGTGGCGGGCAGCATGGTCACCGCAGGCATCGTGCGCCGCAACGCGCGCTTCCGCCTGCTGCGCGAGAACGTGGTGGTCTATACCGGCGAAGTGGAGTCGGTCAAGCGCATGAAGGACGATGTGCGCGAGGTCTCCGAAGGCTTCGAGTGCGGCATCAAGCTGAAGAACTACAGCGACATCAAGGAAGGTGACCAACTGGAAATCTTCGAGGTCAAGGAAGTGGCAAGAACACTTTGAGCCCCCACGCTCCCTCCCGGTCGCTGCCCCCCGGGGGGGCGCATGCAGCGGGCCGGCGAAGCCGGATCCGCGCATGACCCTTGATCACGGGCCCCGCTTCTGCGGGGCCTCTCGTTTCAGGGAACCATTCGATGCGACACAAGAAATCCACCGTCAACCGCAGCTTCCGCGTCGCCGACCAGATCCAGCGCGACGTGGCGCAACTCATCCGTGACCTGAAGGATCCGCGGCTGGGCATGGTCACGATCAACAGCGTCGAGGTGTCGCCCGACTATGCGCACGCCCAGATCTTTTTCTCGGTGATGGTGGGCGACGCCGAGGAAACCGGCCTTGCGTTGAATGAGGCCGCCGGCTTCTTGCGCAACGGTTTGTTCAAGCGCCTGTCCATCCACACCGTGCCGACCTTGCACTTCCACTTCGACAAGACCACCGAGCGCGCGGCCGACCTGTCGGCATTGATCGCCAAGGCGAACAGCACCCGCGCCAAGGACGACTGATGGCAGCCCGCACTCCAAGGCGCTCGCTGCACGGCGTGCTGCTGCTCGACAAGCCGCTGGGCTGGACCAGCAACGACGCCTTGCAAAAGGCCAAGGGCATGCTGCGTGCAGAGAAGGGCGGCCACACCGGCACGCTGGACCCGTTGGCCACCGGGCTGCTGCCGCTGTGCTTCGGTGCCGCGACCAAGTTCTCGCAGGCCAGCCTGGACGCCGACAAGGCCTACCGCGCCACGCTGCGGCTGGGCCAGCGCACCAGCACGGCCGACGGCGAAGGCGAGGTGCTGGAAGAACGCGAGGTGCATGCCGACCTGGCCGCCATCGAAGCCGCGACGAAGCGCTTCACCGGCGCCATCGACCAGACCCCGCCGATGCATTCGGCGCTGAAGCACCTGGGCCGCCCGCTCTACGACTATGCCCGTGAAGGCATCGCCGTCGAACGCGCCGCGCGGCGCGTCACGATTCACCGCATCGACATCGTGCAGTGGCAGGCTCCGGCGCTGGTCATCGACGTGCTGTGCAGCAAGGGCACCTACATCCGCACGCTGGCCGAAGACATCGGTGCGGCGCTCGGCTGCGGTGCCCACCTGTCGGCCTTGCGGCGCACCGCCAGCGGGCCACTGCGGCTGTGCGATGCCGTCACGCTGGACCGGCTGGCGGACATGGCCGAGGCCGAGCGCGACGCCTTGCTGCTGCCGGCCGATGCGCTGCTGGCCGGCTGGCCCGAAGTTCGCTTGGAAGGCGACGAAGCCGGCCGCTTTCTCACCGGCCTGCGCCGCCGGGTGGCGCTGGACGACGCGCCCACCGTGCGCGTCTATGGCAGCACACCGCGCGCCTTTCTGGGCAGCGCCCACATCACCGCCGGCGAGTTGATCGCCGACCGACTCTTGAGCCCACTCGAAGTGCAGGCAACCTCATGACCAAACAGATCCGCAACATCGCCATCATCGCCCACGTGGACCATGGCAAGACCACGCTGGTGGACCAGTTGCTGCGCCAGAGCGGCACCTTCCGCGAGAACGAAAAGGTCGCCGAGCGCGTGATGGACAGCAACGACATCGAGCGCGAACGCGGCATCACCATCCTGGCGAAGAACTGCGCGGTGGAGTGGAAGGGCACGCACATCAACATCGTCGATACGCCCGGCCACGCCGATTTCGGCGGCGAGGTGGAGCGCGCGCTCAGCATGGTCGATGGCGTGGTGCTGCTCATCGACGCCCAGGAGGGCCCGATGCCGCAGACCCGCTTCGTCACCAAGAAGGCGCTGGCGCTGGGTCTCAAGCCCATCGTCGTGGTCAACAAGGTCGATAAGCCAGGTTCGCGGCCCGACTACGTGATCAACGCCGCCTTCGAGCTGTTCGACAAGCTGGGCGCCAACGAAGACCAGCTCGACTTTCCGGTCGTCTATGCCTCGGGCCTGAACGGCTGGGCATCACTGACCGAAGGCCCGGGCGGCGAGCAATGGGGCCCCGATCTGAGCCCGCTGTTCGAGACCGTGCTGAGCCATGTGCCGGCGCACCAGGGCGACCCCGCTGCGCCGCTGCAACTTCAGATCTCGTCGCTCGACTACTCCACCTTCGTCGGCCGCATCGGCGTCGGCCGCATCACCGCCGGCACCGTCAGGCCGATGATGGACGTGCTGGTGTGTGAAGGCACGCCCGACGAAGGCGGCAAGACCTACAAGGGCCGCATCAACCAGGTGCTGACCTTCGAGGGCCTGGAGCGCATGCAGGCCACCGAGGCCGGGCCGGGCGACATCGTGCTGGTCAACGGCATCGAGAACATCAGCCTGGGCGTGACGCTGACCGACCCGCTGAACCCGGCGCCGCTGCCGATGCTGCACGTCGATGAGCCGACGCTGACGATGAACTTCTGCGTCAACAACAGCCCGCTGGCCGGCCGCGAAGGCAAGTACGTCACCAGCCGCCAGATCTGGGACCGCCTGCAGAAAGAGCTGCAGAGCAACGTCGCGCTGCGCGTCAGCGAGACCGACGAGGACGGCATCTTCGAAGTGATGGGCCGCGGCGAACTGCACCTGACCATCCTGCTGG
>CAXTHW010000051.1:0-24219 GCA_964244245.1 uncultured Rubrivivax sp.
CGCAGCTTCGTCGGCCACTTCGGCGAGATGGGCAGCCGCTGGGGCATCAACCGCACGGTGGGGCAGATCTATGCGCTGATCTTCGTCTCGCCGACGGCGCTGCATGCAGACGAGATTGCGGAGAAGCTGGAGTTCAGCCGCAGCAACGTCAGCATGGGGCTGAAGGAATTGCAGAGCTGGCGGCTGGTGCGTTTGCGCCACCTGCCGGGCGACCGCCGGGAGTATTTCGACGCTCCCAGTGACGCCTGGGAAATCTTCCAGACGCTGGCCGAAGAGCGCCGCCGCCGCGAGATCGAGCCCACGCTGTCGATGCTGCGCAACGCACTGCTGGAAACGCCGGCCAGCGAAGAAGACCGCATCGCGCAGCAGCGCATGAAAGGCATGCACGACCTGATCGAGCTGATGACGACCTGGTTCGACGACGTGCAGCGGCTGGACCAGCAAACCCTCTCGCAGTTGATGAAGATGGGTGCCAAAGTGCAGCGCCTTCTCGAATTCACCGGCAAGCTGAAGAAAGAGTCCAAACCCACGAAGGAGCCGACCTGATGGACGCCCTCATCCTGGCCCGCATGCAGTTCGCGGCCAACATGACCTTCCACATCCTGTTCCCCACCATCAGCATCGCGATGGGCTGGACGCTGCTGTTCTTCCGCTGGCGCTGGCTGAAGACGCACGACGACGCCTGGCTGGGCGCCTACCGCTTCTGGACCAAGGTGTTCGCGCTGACCTTTGCTCTGGGCGTCGTCAGCGGCATCACGATGAGCTTCCAGTTCGGCACCAACTGGCCAGGCTTCATGGAGCGCGTGGGCAACATCGCCGGGCCGCTGCTCGGCTACGAGGTGTTGACGGCGTTCTTCCTCGAAGCCACCTTCCTCGGCATCATGTTGTTCGGCCACGCCCGGGTGAGCGAGCGGGTGCATTTGCTGGCGACCTTTCTGGTCGCCTTCGGCACCACGATGAGCGCGTTCTGGATCCTGAGCCTGAACTCGTGGATGCACACGCCCACCGGCTATGAAATCCGCAATGGCGAGTTCTTCGTCACCTCCTGGCTGGAGGTGGTGTTCAACCCGTCGTTCCCGTACCGGCTGACGCACATGCTGCTGGCCTCCGGCCTCACGGTGGCCTTCTTCCTGGCCGGCGTCAGCGCCTGGCAGTTGCTGAAGAACAAGGCCAACCACTCGACTCCCAAGACGCTGCGCACCGGCCTCACGCTGGCTGCCGTGCTGATCCCGCTGCAGATCGTGGCCGGCGACTTCCACGGCCTGAACACGCTGCACCACCAGCCGCAGAAGATCGCCGCGATGGAGGGCATCTGGCACACCGAGCGCGGTGCGCCGCTGCTGCTCTTTGCCTGGCCTGACGAGAAGGCGCGCGCCAACCGCTTCGAGATCGCGGTGCCCAAGGGCGCGAGCCTGATCCTGGCGCACGACGCGAACGGCGAGCTGCGCGGGCTGAACGAGTTCGAAGGCACGCATCCGCCGGTGGCGCCGCTGTTCTTCGGCTTCCGCATCATGGTGGGCACCGGCATGCTGATGCTGGCCACCGGCTGGGCCGGCCTCTGGCTGTACCGGCGCGCCGGCTGGGCGCCGGAGCGGCTGCCGCGCGCGCTGCTGTGGCTGCTCAGCGCGATGACGTTTTCCGGCTGGCTGGCCACGCTGGCCGGCTGGTACGTCACCGAGATCGGCCGCCAGCCCTTCATCGTGTTCGGGCTGCTCAAGGTCAGCGAGGTGGCGTCCGACGTCAGCCCGCCGATGATCGCGCTGACCCTCACGCTCTACGTGACGGTCTATCTGGCGCTGATCAGCGCCTACATCGGCGTCGTCAAGCACATGGCCGAGAAGCCGGCCGAGCAGCCGACGCCCGAGCTGAAGGAGAAGACCGCATGACCATCGCCTGGGCGCATGCGCTGCCGGTCGTCTTTCTCGGGTTGATGGGCCTGGCGATGCTGGCCTACGTGGTGCTGGACGGCTACGACCTGGGCGTGGGCATGCTGCTGCACCGCGCCGAAGACGACCAGAAGGACACGATGATCGCCAGCATCGGCCCCTTCTGGGACGCCAACGAGACCTGGCTGGTGCTGGGCGTGGGCATCCTGCTGATCGCCTTCCCGAAGGCGCACGGCATGATCCTCGGCGCGCTCTACCTGCCGGTGGCGCTGATGCTGGTGGGGCTGATCATGCGCGGCGTGGCCTTCGACTTCCGCGTCAAGGCGCATTCGGTGAAGAAGCCGATGTGGAACCGCGTGTTCTTCGCCGGCTCGATGCTGGCCGCCGCGTCGCAGGGCTGGATGCTGGGGCGCTACATCACCGGCTTGCAGAGCGGCTGGGAGTACGACGTGTTCGCCGCCGTCATCGCGCTGCTGCTGCCGGCCGCCTATGTGCTGCTGGGCGCCTGCTGGCTGGTGCTGAAGACCGAAGGCAGCCTTCAGCAGCACGCCGTGGCCTGGGCCAAGACCGCCTGGCCGCCGGTGGTGCTGGGCATGGCGCTGATCTCGCTGGCCACGCCGCTGGTGAGTGCGACGGTGCGCAGCAAATGGTTCAGCATGCCGGAGTTCTTCGCGCTGCTGCCCATCCCGCTGATGACGGTGGCGGCGCTGCTGGCCGTGCGCGCGCTGCTCAACTCGCACCGCGTGCTGGGCAAGCTGTGCTGGCTGCCCTTCGTGCTGATGACGGCGGTGTTCCTGCTCGGCGCCTGCGGGCTGGCCTACAGCGTCTATCCCTTCGTGGTGATCGACAGGCTCACCATCTGGCAGGCCGCCAGCGCAACCGAATCGCTGGCCGTCATCCTCGTCGGCTGCGCCATCACGGTGCCGGCCATCGCCGGCTACACGGTGTTCTCCTACCGCGTGTTCAGCGGCAAGGCCAGCGAGCTGAAGTACGCCTGAGCCGGCAGTGCCGGCCCCTCCGGGCGCTCAGATTTCCGCGCCGACGGTTTCGCGCGGCGTGATCGGCGTGCCGTCCAGCGGGGCCTGCGGCGCTGGGTGGCCCTGCGCAGGCAGCGCGGCAGGCAGTGCGGGCACGACAGCTGCGCTTGCCGAGATCGGCGCGGCGTGGCTGTCGCAGCCACCCAGCACCAGGGGCAGCGCCAGAGGCAAAGCCAAAGGCAGCGCCAAAGACAGCGACAGCGGCAGGTCGAGCGCGAGGATGGCGAGGTAGGCGATGGAGCGCATGGTGTTGTCCGTTCGTTGCAAGGTCAGTGCAGCGATGCTCGCGGCCGCGTGCATCAACGCCGCTTCAACGCCGGGGCCGCCTTGTTTCAATCGTCGCAAACGCCATGCGCATGTCTGCACTCAAGTTGTCGGGCAGGTCGGCCGACATCCATGGCATCCACAAGCTGCCCGGCGCGCTGGCGCGCCTGGCCCCGGCCTTTTTCGGCCCGCACCGGGGCGGGCACATTGCAACATCGAGCCTCACTGCAATGAGCACCATCCAAGCCCTCGCCTTCTCCGACGAACACCTCTTCTCCGAACTTCAGGCCACCCCGGGCGACGTGCTGGACGGGCTGGACTTCGGCGTCATCGGCTTCGACGCCGACGGCGTGGTCTGCCGCTACAACGCCTTCGAGTCGCGCGCAGCGGGGCTGTCGCCCGAGCGCGTGGTCGGCCACCCGCTGTTCACCGTGGTGGCACCTTGCATGAACAACTTTCTGGTCGCGCAGCGCTTCGACGATGCACTGGCCGGCGCAGCGCCGCTGGACGTGGTGATCGACTATGTGCTGACGCTGCGCATGCGCCCTGTCAAGGTGAAATTGCGGCTGCTCGCGGTGCCGGCGCAGCCGGTGCGCTACGTGCTGGTCCAGCGGTCCAACTGAGCGGCGCCCGACGTGATGTGCGAGCAGGACGAAGACCAGGAGGCGCTGCTCCAGTTCCTCTACATGGCGCCGATCGGCCTGGTCCAGGCGCGCATGGATGGCGGCATCCTGATGGCCAACCCCTTGTCGGCCCAGTTGCTGATGCCGCTGTCTGCCGACGGCTGCCTGGACAACCTGTTCACCGCCTTGCAGGGCGTGGCGCCCGACCTTCAGCACCGCGCGCTGGCCTTCGCGCCGCCGCACGGCATGGTGTGCGAGGCGCTGCAACTTCAGGTGCACGCCGGCCGCGCCGACAGCAAGGGGCCGCAGGTGCTGTCGCTGAGCCTGCTCAAGCTCGACGCGCAGCGCCTGATGGCGGTGCTGAGCGACGTGACGCAGGCCGTCCGCCGCGAGCGCGAGTTGCGCCACAGCCAGGCCTGGATCCACACGCTGGTGACAGGCATCACCGACTACGCGCTGCTGCCGCTGGACGACCGCGGCCAGGCGCTGGGCTGGAACCCCGGCGTGGCGCGGCTGACCGGCTTCGACGCCCAGGCCACGCTGGGCCAGCCGTTCGCGATGTTCTACCCGCCCGACAGCATGCCCGCCAGGCGCGTGCCGGACAGGCTGCACGAAGCCGACGCCAGCGGCTGGAGCCTGGACGAAGGCTGGCGGCTGCGCGCCGACGGCTCGCGCTTCTGGGGCAGTTGCCTGATCGCCCCGCTGCCGGCTGCCGATGGACCGACACCGGGCGGCCACGCCTACAGCCTGATCATCCGCGACATCACCGCACGGCGCGAGGTGCACGAGGCGCTGCGCCAGTCCGTCAGTTGCGACCACCTCACCGGCGTGGCAAACCGGCGCGCCTTCTTCGAGGCGGCTGAAACCGAGCTGCAACGCTGGCAGCGCTCGCCGCAACCGCTGTCACTGGTGATCGTCGATGCCGACCACTTCAAGACAATCAACGACCGCCACGGCCACGCTGCCGGCGACGCCGTGCTGCGCCACCTCGCGGCCGGCCTCAGCGCCAGCTTTCGGGCGATGGACCTGGTGGCGCGCATCGGCGGCGAGGAATTTGCCGTGCTGTTGCCCGACGCGGGGCTGGACGGCGCCGCTGCCGTGGCCGCAAGGCTGTGCAAGCACATCGCCGCGCAGACCGTGGAGGTGGACGGCAAGCCGATCCGCTACACCGTGAGCGTCGGCGTGGCCACGATGGCCGCCGACACCGGGACACTGGCAGAGCTGATGAAGCGCGCTGACGCCGCGATGTACCAGGCCAAGGCGCTGGGACGCAACCGGGTGGAGTGCTGGCACGCCGGGCTGTCGCAGGCCGCCCCAGCCGCGCACAGCCCCTGAGCAGGCGCCCGATGACGACCGACTCCCCGGCCGCCTATGAAGCGCTGATGCAGTTCCTGTACCAGGCGCCGATCGGCCTGATGCAGGCCGCGCCCGATGGCGAGATCACGATGATCAACCCGATGTCGGCGCAACTGCTGATGCCGCTGGTGCGCAACGGCAGCCTGGACAACCTGTTCGATGCGCTGGCCGGCGTGGCTCCGCAGTTGCGCGCACTGGCCGCCGCCTATGCGCCGCCCAGCGGCGTGATCTGCGAGGCGTTGCGGCTGTCGCTGCCGGCGCCGCAACAGCGCGGCGCGCTGCCGGTGACGCTGGAACTCAGCCTGCTCAGGCTGGAGGGCGGCACGCTGATGGCCAGCCTGGGCGATGTGTCGCTGCAGGTGCAGCAGGAGCAGCAGCGCCTGGCCTCGCAGTTGCGCGACGCCACCCGCATCGACACCCTGACGGCGCTGCCCAAGCGCGCCGTGGTGGTGGAAGGCATTGCCCGTGCGCTGGCCGCCGGGCGCGCCGACCCGGCCTACGAATTCGCCGTGCTGTTCATCAACTGCGACCGCTTCAACCGGATCAACGTGACGCTGGGCCAGGCCGTCGGCGACGACCTGCTGCGCATGGTGGCCGGGCGGCTGAGCGGCGCCGTGCGCGGTGGCGGCGGGCCGGGCCGCACGGTGCCTGCGCAAGGCACGGCGGCCCGGCTGGACGGCGACGAGTTCGTGCTGGTGCTGGAAGACCTGCGCCGCGCCGACGACGTGCACGGCATCGCGCAGCGCCTGCTCGATGCGCTGTGCAAGCCCTATGGCATTGGCGAGCACCAGGTGCATGCCAGCGTCAGCATCGGCGTGGTGCTGCGCGCGCAGGCCGGCGCAGATGCCGACTCAGTGCTGCAGGACGCCGGCATCGCGATGCGTGAAGCCAAGCGCAGCGGCGGCGCCCGCTACTGCGTCTTCGAGCCACCGATGAAAGAGCGCGCCGCACGCCGCGGCAGCGTCGAGGCCGAGCTGCGGCGCGCGCTGCGCGATGGCGACCTGTTCGTGGTGTACCAGCCCATCATCCGCCTCGCCGACGGTGTTTGCGTCGGCGCCGAGGCGCTGGTGCGCTGGCGCCACCCGGAGCGCGGCACGGTGCCGCCGGTGGAGTTCATCGAGATCGCAGAAGAGACCGGGCTGATCGGCGCGCTGGGCGACTTCGTGCTCAACGAGAGCTGCCACCAGATGGCGCTGTGGCAGCGCACGCTGGGCGCCGCCGCGCCGCAGACGCTGTCGGTCAACCTGTCGCGCGCGCAGCTCACCGACGACGCGCTGCTGTCCAAGGTGCAGCAGGCGCTGCGCAGCAGCGGCATCGAGGCGCGCCAGCTCCAGCTTGAGGTGACCGAAAGCCTGGCCGCGCAGGACGAAGCGGTGCAGGCAAGGTTGCACGCACTCAAGGGCCTGGGGCTGACGCTGGCGCTGGACGACTTCGGCACCGGCTACTCGTCGCTCGCCAGCCTGCACCAGTTGCCGGTGGATGTCGTGAAGATCGACCGCTCCTTCGTCAGCCAGGCCGAAACCAGCGCCCACCACAGGGTGTTGATCGAAGCCACGGTGCGCGTCGCGCGCAGCCTGGGCATGGGCACGGTGGCAGAAGGCATAGAGACCGCGGGACAGGCCGCCATCCTGGGCGAACTTCAGTGCGACAAGGGCCAGGGCTACCTCTTCGCCAGGCCGCTGGCTGCCGAGCAGGCGAGCGCCTGGCTGGCCGCGGGTGGCTGGCGTGCGGCGCAGCCCGGCGGCGCCGTCAAGCCCCGTGGCACTTCTTGAATTTCTTGCCGCTGCCGCAGGGGCAGGGGTCGTTGCGGCCTGGCTGTTGTTCCACCCGCCGCGGCTCTGACCTGGGCGCCTGGTCCACCCACCACAGCCGCAGGTCCTGCACCGCATAGCAGGCGTCGTCAATGAGACGGTCGCGGTCTGCGCCGTCGCTGCCCGGGCGTTGGGCGATGTGCGCGCGCAGTTCGTCGCTGCCGTCTTCCAGGCGCAGCACATGCACCTGGTGCAGCAGCGCGTCGAACAACGCGGCCTGCTCTGCATCGGCCTCCGAG
This sequence comes from uncultured Rubrivivax sp., assembly GCA_964244245.1. Taxonomy (GTDB): domain Bacteria; phylum Pseudomonadota; class Gammaproteobacteria; order Burkholderiales; family Burkholderiaceae_C; genus Rubrivivax. The sequence continues at coordinate 7,217 of CAXTHW010000051.1, forward strand.
GGCCAGTCTGCGAGGTGCGCGAGGATCGCGTCGAAGAAGCCGTCGGCCCATTCGGCACCGGTCACCAGTTGGGCCGCATCGGCCGCGGCCACCTCGCCCTGCGCCACCGCGTCGGCACGCATCGCGTCGTCCCAGGCCAGCATCAGCGGTGACAGCCGCAGCGCATCGGGCGCGGCGAACAATGCCTCTGCGTCGAGCTGGTCGCGCAGCACCGACATCCGCGTCTGCAACGCACGCCGGCCCTGGCTCTGGTCTTCGGGGTCGGCGAAAGCGCGGTCGAAGGCGTCGCCGGCCATGCGCGGCAGCCAGTCGTCGATAACAGGCAACAGCGGCCCCGCGGCCACCGCGCTGAGATAGCCGTCCACCCACTCGGCGGACAGCTTGCCGTCGAAGCCTTGCAGCCGCGTGCAGACGCGCTCGAAGGCGTCGATCTCGCTCTGGCTGTTGTCGCGTGGCAGGCGCATGGGCAGGCTCAGGCTCAGGCGCGCAGGCGCAGCGCCGTCATGCCACAGCGCCCGGCAGGCAGGGCGGCCGCGGATGCAGCCGCGCCATCATCAGGCTGTCCACATAGACGCCGTCGCGCAGCGCATAGGCGCGGCAGATGCCTTCATGCTCGAAGCCGAAGCGCCGGTACAGCGCAATGGCGCGGTGGTTGTCTGCAAACACCGACAGCTCGATGCGCAGGATGTGCGCCCAGCCGTCTGCATAGCTGCACAGCGCCTGCATCAGCGCGCTGCCCACGCCCTGGCCTTGCGCGTCGCGCGCGACCGAGATGCCCATCAGCGCGGCATGGCGGCGGCGCCTCTGCGGCGCCGGGTGCAGGCCGGCGCTGCCGACCACGGTGCCGGCGCGCTCGGCCACCAGCGACAAGTCGGTCTTGCCCGGCGCCTGCTGCTCGGCCAGCCGGCCCTGCCAGATCTCCTCGCTGGTGTAGGGCAATTGCATCAGGTTGGGCAGCACCAGCGGGTCGCCCATGATGCCGGCCAGCGCTGCGGCGTCTTTCGTGGTGGCGCGGCGGATGGTGATGGTCGGGTGGGTCATGGCGGGCGGTATGCAGCAATCAGGGTGGAATCTTCACATGCCGGTGAACAAGCGCGCCAGCCGCTGCACCGCGAAGGCCAGCGCGGCGTCGCCGTCGGCCGCCATCAGCACCCGCGCATTGGCCCGTGCGCGCTGCGGCACGCGGAATTCGCAGACCGTCATGCCGCGCGTGTGGCGGCCGACCAGCTCGACATCCACCCGCGCAGGCTTCAGCGTGAACAGTTCCGGGCGGCACAGCCACAACACCGGCGTGGGGTCGTACAGCGCCATGCCGGCGTCTCCGTGCTGGCGGCCGAGGTCGATGTAGGCGTCCAGATGGTCGGCAAAGATCGCTGCCGGCTCGCCGGGCAGCGCACGCAGCGCGGCCAGCTCGCGCTCACCGGCCGGCAGGTGGCGGCAGCCGTTCAGGCCGAACATCAGCACCTCGATGCCGGCGTCGAAGACCAGCGCCGCGGCTTCGGGGTCGGCATGGATGTTGAACTCGGCCACGGCGCTGGTGTTGCCGCCATCGGTGGCGCCACCCATGATGACCAGCTGCTTCAGCAGCCCGGGCAGATCGGGCGCGCGCTGGAAGGCGGTGGCCACGTTGGTCAGCGGGCCCACCGCGAGCAGCGTGATGCAGCCCGGCCGCGCGCGCACCGCGGCGATGAGCGCCTGCACGCCGTCGCCGGGCGTCACCGCCGCGCGCTCTGCCGGCAGGCTGCGGCCCAGCGTGGCCATCGCGCCGGCACCCAGCACGTCTTCGGCCGTCACCTGCGGCTGCGCCAGCGGCCTGGCGCAGCCGGCATAGACCGGCGTTGCAAAACCGTGCAGCGCCTTGATGCGCAGCGCGTTGCCCAGCGTCGCCGGCAGCGGCGCATTGCCGGCCACCACGCTGACGCCGTGCAGCGTGATGGCCGGCTCTGCTTCCAGCAGCGCCCAGGCCATCCAGTCGTCGAAGCCGGGATCGGTGTCGAGCCAGACGTCCAGCGGCTGCATCACGGCCCCGATGCCGCACCGCCTGCGTCGAGCCAGGCGGCGGCCAGCGTGGCCGCATCGGGCATGCCGCCGCGCGCGCCCGGCCGCGTGCAGGCCAGCGCTGCTGCCAGGCCGGCCCGCCGCAGTGCGCCGTCGAAGCCATGGCCCTGCCACAGCGACGCCGCCAGCGCGCCGGCAAAGCAGTCACCGGCGCCGGTGCTGTCGGTCACCCAGACGTCGTGCGCCGGCTGCTCGCTGCGCTGCCCGCCATGCCAGGCGGCGGAGCCGCGCGCGCCCAGCGTCACCACCACGCGCTGCGGCCCCAGCGCTGCTGCGGCGGCCAGGTCACCACCGGACAGCACGCGCAATTCGGCCTCGTTGACCAGCAAGGTATCGACCGCCTTCAGCAGCGCGGGCGGCAGCGCGGTCATCGGCGCTGCGTTCAATAGCACCGGCACGCCGGCCTGCTGCGCCGCCAGCGCCCAGGCCAGCACGGTGGGCAGCGGAATCTCCAGTTGCAGCAGCAGCCAGCGCACGCCGGCCGGCCACACCGGCGGCGGCAGCGGCGCGAACAGGTTGGCACCGGGCAGCACGCTGATGGCGTTGTCGCCGCTGTCGCCCACGCTGATCAGCGCGCAGCCGCTGGGCCCGGCCACGCGCAGCAGGTTGCCGTCGTCGATGCCTTCGGCGCGCAGGCCGGCCGCCAGTTCGTCGGCGAAGCCGTCGTCGCCCACCGCGCCGAAGAAGCACACCGGCACACCCAGCCGCGCCGCGGCCACCGCCTGGTTGCCGCCCTTGCCGCCCTGGTGGTGGGCCAGCGTGCTGCCCAGCACCGTTTCACCCGGCGCCGGGATGTGCGGCACGCGGGCCACCAAATCCAGATTCAGCGAGCCGGCGACTGCGATCACGGCGGCCTCACACCCGCTCGCCGACCCAGCCCGCCACCGAGGCCAGCGCCCGCGGCAAGGCGGCTGCGTCGGTGCCGCCGGCCATCGCCAGGTCGGCCTTGCCGCCGCCCTTGCCGCCCACCTGCTGCGCGACGAAGTTCACCAGCTCGCCGGCCTTCACCCTGGCCGTGCTGTCGCTGGTGACGCCGGCCGCCAGTTGCACCCGGCCGCCCTCGACGGCCGCCAGCACGATGGCCGCCGTCTTCAGCTTGTCCTTCAGCTTGTCCAGCGTCTCGCGCAGCGTCCGCGCGTCGGCGCCTTGCAGCACCGCAGCCAACACTTTCAGACCTTTGACGTCCACCGCCTGGGCCATCAGCCCGTCGCCCTGCGCCGACGCCAGCCGGCCCTTCAGCGCCGTGACTTCGCGCTCAAGCGCCCGCACCTGCTCCAGCACGCCGGCCACGCGGCCCTGCACTTCGGCCGGCGTGACCTTCAGCGCGCCGGCCAGGGTGCCGACCGTGTGTTCGAGCTGCTGAAGATAGGCCAGCGCGTTGCTGCCGGTCACCGCCTCCACGCGCCGGATGCCGGCCGCGATGCCGGTTTCGGCGACGATCTTGAAGAGCCCGATGTCGCCGGTGCGCTGCACATGCGTGCCGCCGCAGAGTTCACGGCTGCTGCCGATGTCGAGCACGCGCACGCTGTCGCCGTACTTCTCGCCGAACAGCATCACCGCGCCGGTCTTTTGCGCGTCGTCGATGGCCATCACGCGCGACTGCGTCGGCGCGTTGGCGAGGATCTCGGTGTTGACGATCGCCTCGACCTGCGCGATCTGCGCGTCGGTCATCGGCGCGTTGTGCGTGAAGTCGAAGCGCGTGCGCTCGGCGTTGACCAGCGAGCCCTTCTGCTGCACATGGCCGCCCAGCACCTCGCGCAGCGCCTTGTGCATCAGATGCGTGGCGCTGTGGTTGCGCACGGTGCGGGCGCGCTGCTCGCCGTTCACCCGCGCCACCATCACGTCGCCCACCTGCACCTGGCCTTCGACGATGCGCCCCTGATGGCCGTGCACCGCGGCCTGGATCTTGATGGTGTCTTCCACCAGCACGCGCGCAGCCGCATTGCGCAGCTCGCCAGTGTCGCCGACCTGGCCGCCGCTTTCGGCATAGAAAGGCGTGTGGTCGAGCACGATGACGGCGTCGTCGCCCGCCACCGCCTTGTCCACCGGCGTGCCGTCGATGTAGATCGCGGTGACCTTGGCGGTGTCGTGCAGCAGTTGCTCGTAGCCGTGGAAGTTGCTGGCGCCGCCGCTGTACTCCAACCCCTGCGCCATCTTGAACTTGGCCTTGCTGCGCGCCTGCTCGCGCTGCCTGGCCATCGCGGTGTTGAAGCCCGCTTCATCGACCGTCACGCCGCGTTCGCGGCAGACGTCGGCCGTCAGGTCGAGCGGGAAGCCGAAGGTGTCGTGCAGCTTGAAGGCGACGTCGCCGGGGATGACCCTGGCGCCGCCCTTCGGCAGCGACGCCAGCGCCGCTTCGAGGATCTCCATGCCGTTGGCAATCGTCTGGAAGAAGCGCTCTTCCTCCTGCTTCAGCACCTCGGTCGCGCGCTGCTTTTCGCGCCGCAGCTCGGGGTAGGCGTCGCCCATCTCGTCGGCCAGCGCCGCCACCAGCGTGTGGAAGAAGGGCTTGCGCCCACCCAGCTTGTAGCCGTGGCGGATGGCGCGCCGCGCGATGCGGCGCAGCACGTAGCCGCGGCCTTCGTTGCCGGGGATCACGCCATCGACGATGGTGAAGGTGCAGGCGCGGATGTGGTCGGCGATGACCTTGAGCGACGGCGAATCCTTGTCGCAGTCTTTCGCGCCGGCGGCATCGACAGCGCGCTTGGCCGCGGCCAGCAGGTGCACGAAGGTGTCGATCTCGTAGTTGCTGTGCACATGCTGGAGCACCGCGGCCAGCCGCTCCAGCCCCATGCCGGTATCAACGCTGGGCTTGGGCAGCTTGTGCATCACACCGTCCTCGGTGCGGTTGAACTGCATGAACACGTTGTTCCAGATCTCGATGTAGCGGTCGCCGTCTTCCTCGGCGCTGCCCGGCGGGCCGCCGGGGATGTCGGCGCCGTGGTCGTAGAAGATCTCGGTGCAGGGGCCGCAGGGCCCCGTGTCGCCCATCATCCAGAAGTTGTCGGACGCATAGCGCGCGCCCTTGTTGTCGCCGATGCGCACGATGCGTTCTGCCGGTACGCCGACGGTCTTGTTCCAGATCTCGTAAGCCTCGTCGTCCTCGGCATAGACGGTGACCCAGAGCTTGTCTGCGGGCAGCTTGAAATGCTCGGTCAGCAACTCCCATGCGAAGCGGATGGCGTCTTGCTTGAAGTAGTCGCCGAAGCTGAAGTTGCCCAGCATCTCGAAGAAGGTGTGGTGGCGCGCGGTGTAGCCCACGTTCTCCAGGTCGTTGTGCTTGCCGCCGGCGCGGATGCACTTCTGGCTGGTGGTGGCGCGGCTGTACGGCCGCTTGTCGAAGCCGAGGAACACGTCCTTGAACTGGTTCATGCCGGCATTGGTGAACAGCAGCGTCGGGTCATCGCCGGGCACCACAGGCGAGCTGGCGACGATGGTGTGGCCCTTCGACTCGAAGAACTTGAGGAAGGTGGAGCGGATCTCGGAGGCTTTCATGGGAGGGTCCGTGCAAATCGGTTCAAGGCGGTCCAGGGGGTCAGGCGGCGCGTGCGTTCGTCGGGCGCATCAACGGTGGACGGGCACACCAGCGCGTTCGGCAGCCGCCGCCAGAGCGGTGTCGCGCGTGGCCAGGCTGCTGCGCCACAGCAGCGCCAGCTCGAGGTACATCGCGTCGTAGGGCGTCAGGTCGTGGCTCCTGGCGGCGTCGAAATGCTTCTTCGGCAGCACATGGGTGGGCGAGACGACATCGACGTCGAACGCAGCGATCTGCCGGAACAGGCCGTCCACCTGAAGGTCTTGCAGCCGCGCCCGGCGCAGGCTGTTGCGCAGCGCGTTGGCCAGTTCCAGCGGCCAGATCATCGGCGCGGCCAACTGCTCGTTCAGCACCGCCGGCATGCTGGCCGGCCGCACTTCGTCGGGCATCACCAGCGCCAGTGTGTACGACGAATCGATGATGATCACCGCCGGCCCTCACGGATCCACTCCAGGATCTCCTGCTGCGTGATCGGGCCGCTGCGCGCCGCCACTTCAGCGCCGATGGCCTGCATGTGCGCCACTGCGCTGAGCCTGCGCTTCAGTTGCTCGGGCGTGATGGTGGCGATCGGCACCAGCTTGGCCACGGGCCGGTTGTGCCGCGTGATCACGACCTCTTCGCCGCGCTCGGCGCGCGCCACAAGCTCAGACAAGTGCGTCTTGGCCTCGAACAGCCCGACTGTTTCCATGCTGCGCACCGCTTCTGGTTGAAACGACCAGATTCTATCGCCGCCGCCGACGCTACATTGCGCACTCCGACTGCAAGAGCACCGCGATGGACATGACAACTTCTCCGCTGGCCGCGCTGGCCGACCCTGGTTTGCTGAAAGCCGACGGCCTGATCAACGGCGAATGGGTGGCCGGCAACAGCCGCTTCGCCGTCAACGATCCGGCCACCGGGACGGAACTCGTCAAGGTCGCCAACCTCGGCCCGGTGGACACGGCGGCAGCCATCTCGGCAGCGCAGAAAGCATGGCCGGCGTGGCGCGCGAAAACCGCCAAGGAGCGCGGCGCCGTGCTGATGCGCTGGTTCCACCTGCTGCACCAGCATGCTGATGACCTGGCGCGCATCATGACGGCGGAACAGGGCAAGCCGCTGGCCGAGGCGCGCGGCGAAGTGATCTACGGCGCCAGTTTCATCGAGTGGTTTGCCGAAGAAGCGCGGCGCCTTTATGGCGAGGTGATTCCCACCACCGACAACAGCAAGCGCTACCTCGTCGTCAAGCAGCCCATCGGCGTCTGCGCCGCGATCACGCCGTGGAATTTTCCGATCGCGATGATCACGCGCAAGGTCGCGCCGGCCCTGGCCGCCGGTTGCCCGGTGATCATCAAGCCGGCAGAGCAGACGCCGCTGTCGGCACTGGCTGTTGCCGAGCTGGCGCAGCGCGCCGGCATGCCGGCCGGCGTGCTGAACCTGCTGCCGGCCGACAGCGACAACAGCATTGCCATCGGCGCCGTGCTGTGCAGCAGCGACGTGGTGCGCCACCTGTCGTTCACCGGCTCCACCGAGGTGGGCCGCATCCTGGCGAAGCAGTGTGCGCCCAGCATCAAGAAGCTCAGCCTGGAGCTTGGCGGCAACGCGCCCTTCATCGTCTTCGACGACGCGGACATCGACAGCGCGGTCGAGGGCGCAATGGTCAGCAAGTACCGCAACGCCGGCCAGACCTGCGTCTGCGCCAACCGGCTGTATGTGCAGGCCGGCGTCTATGACGTCTTCGTCGAGAAGCTGGCGGCCAGGGCGAAGGCGATCCAGGTCGGCAACGGCTTCGAGCCCGGCGTGCAGCAAGGGCCGCTCATCGACGACGCGGCCATCGTCAAGGTCGAGAGCCACGTCGCAGACGCGCTGGCCAAGGGCGGCACGCTGGTCACGGGCGGGAAGAAGATCGGTGAGCGCTTCTTTGCGCCGACGGTGATTTCGGGCGCCACACCCGAGATGCTGTGCGCGAAGGAAGAGACCTTCGGCCCGCTGGCGCCGGTGTTCCGCTTCGAGACCGAGGCCCAGGCGGTGGAGGCCGCCAACGCCACCGAGTTCGGCCTGGCCAGCTACTTCTACAGCCGCGACGTGGGCCGCATCTTCCGCGTCGGCGAGGCGCTGGAGTACGGCATGGTGGGCATCAACACAGGGCTGATCTCGACCGCCGAGGTGCCCTTCGGCGGCGTCAAGCAAAGCGGGCTGGGGCGCGAAGGCGCGCGCCAGGGCATCGAGGACTACGTGGAGGTCAAGTACCTCTGCCTGGGCGGGATTTGACCCACCGCCGAAGCGCCTGCGGCGATCAGACCTCGTCGTCGTTGGCCGCCGCGGCGGGCCCGCGGTCGGCCGGGCCGGCCAGGCCGGCAGCGCCCACGGTGGCCACCGATGCGGCCTGGCCGAGAGCGCGCCGCAGCAGCGTGTCGGCGTCCTTGCCGTGCTCGGGGTACGAGGCCAGGCCGGCGCTGACGGCCAGCGTCTGCGTGCGGCCGGCAACCTTGTACGGCTCGGCGAGCGACTGCGCCAGCTTGGCGGTGACGCGCTCGCCGTCCTGCGGCGAGTCGATCCACGCCAGCAGCACGGCGAAGGCGTCCGTGCCGATCGAGGCCACCACGTCGCTGGCGCGCAGTGCCGCGCGCAGCCGCACGGCGGCCTTGCGGCGCAGCACGTTCGGCGCCTCGGCGCCCAGGCTTTCGCGCACCCGCAGCAGCCCTTCGACGCGCAGCACGATCAGCGCCATCGGCGCCGGCTCGCGCTCGCGCAGCGCCAGCAGATGGCTCATGTGCTCCTGCAACTGCGCGTGGTTCGGCAGCCCGGTGGACAAGTCGGTGGCGTAGGCCTTGCGCGCCGCCTGTTCGATGCGTTTGCGCTCGATGCCAAGGCGCAGCGCGCGGGCGGCTGCGGCGGCATCCGGCAACAGGTCTTGCACGCCGAGCTGCAGGAGTTGCACGGCCAGCGCAGGCGCGGGCGACGGCGTGACCACCACCACCGCGGCATCGAGCACCGCATGCGACAGTGCAGGCCAGCCGAGCAGCACGCCGGCATCGGGCAACTGGATCAGCAGAGCGTCGTGCGGCTGCTCGCGGAGCTGCTGCGCCACGTCGTCGAGCGAAGCGCAATCCTGCGTGACGAAGGGGCCGTAGGCAGAAGCCGCCAGTTGAGGCGGCCCGCTGGGAACGCACAGCACGCGCAAGGCAGGGCCCATGGGAAGCCGGTGAGGAAAGCGGGCCAGTGTAAGCCGGGCGTCGCGGCGGGCAGACAGCGTCAGGCAGACAGCGTCAGGCAGGAGCCGGACGCCGGACGCGGGGCTGGCGTCGGGGCTGACGTCGGGGCTGGCGACTGGAGCGGGTGAGGGGAATCGAACCCCTGTCTAAAGCTTGGGAAGCTGCCGTTCTGCCATTGAACTACACCCGCCGGCGCGGCGAATTCTAGCGTGGAGCAAGCTGCAGACCGGCAGTGCGCCAGCCGTCAGACAAGCTGCTGCCGGTGCCGCGCGGCGCCCAGGCCGCACAGCCCCGCCAGCAGCAGCGCGAGGCTGGCGGGCTCGGGCACGGCCGACAGCACGGCGGTGTTGAGCGGTCCGACGGTGGCGCCCACCGTGTGGGCGACGGGATAGTCTTCCTCGTAGTTGCCGAGCACCAGGTTCCACGCGGCATTGCTGCTGTCGTGCAGCACCCACGGCGTGACGGCATGCGGGCACGCGGGCGGGCTGCCCGACAGGCACACGCCGGAGCCGTGGCCGACGCCGTAGTAGTCGCCGAAGGTGGTGCCCGTCAGCGCATCGACCGTGAATTGCGGCGATGCACTGAGAAAGTCGCCGACGATGCCTGCCCCGTCGCCCAGCACGTCGGCGATCAGCCCGACGCCGTAGCGGCCGGGGTTGAAGATGGTGCTGCGGTCGAACAAGGCCACCGCAACACCGGCAGCCGGGTTGCTTGCAGCGGTTTCGATGCTGTAGGTCTGGCCCGCGATCTCGATGCTCGCCCAGGACGGGACATAGGCGTTGAAGCCGAGGAACGGAAACCCGGGGGGTGTGAGGTCGGGCGAGCTGTCGTCGAAGCGCGCGCGCAACGTGAACGGGGTCGATGCGCTGAAGTAGTTGGGCGCCGAGACGGCGGCAGGCGTCAGCGCTTCCTGCGTGTTGAAGGTGCCGGTATAGACCAGCTCGAAGGGGGTGGCGTGGGCCGGCGTGCCCAGACCCAGCAAGGCGCAGGCGACCAGGGCCGGGCAGGCGCGGAATGCAGCGCGGAAGTTCGGACGGGTTTGCATGGCGGTCGGTCTCCTTGGCGCAGGCAGCGCATGGCGGGGCCGGCATGTTTGGCCTGCGCCAGGGCCGGGTCAACCCCAAAAACGTAGGGCCGGCCCAGGCACATGCATTGCAAGGGCCGGCGCTGCGTCAAGCCGCGGCAACCAGCTCCTGCGTGACGCCGGCAATCTCTGCGATCAGCCGCTGCTTCATCGCCTCGGCGTCGCCGTTGTCGCCCTGGCAGGTGCCGGCCGCGGGGTGGCCGCCGCCGCCGTGCTTGAGCATCAGCGCGCCGACGTCGATGCGGCTGCCACGGTCGAAGATCGACTTGCCCACCGTATAGACGGTGTTCATCTTCTCGCGGCCCCACATCACGTGCATCGAGATGTCGCACTGCGGGAACATGGCATACACCACGAAGCGGTTGCCCGCGTGGATCGTCGGCTCGTCGCGCAGGTCCAGCACCACCAGCTTGCCGTGCACGTGGGCCACGCGCTCGATCTGCGCACGGAACAAGGCATGCTGCGCGAAGAACAGCTCGACGCGCTCGTTCACGTCGGGCAGCGCCATGATCTGGCCGATGTCCAGGTCACGGCAGCAGTCGATGAGCATCATCATCAACTGGTAGTTCGAGACGCGGAACTCGCGAAAGCGTCCCAGGCCGGTGCGCGCGTCCATCAGGAAGCTGAGCAGTTCCCAACCCTTGGGGTACAGCACGTCGTCGCGGCTGAAGCCGGCGGAATCGGCCTTGTCCACGGCGTCCATCATCGCGTCGCTGATGCGGCCGAAGCGGGCTTTGCCACCGTAGTGGTCATACACCACGCGGGCGGCCGACTTGGCATCGGGCCTGAGGATGTAGTTGGGCGTCGGGCCCTTGGACAGGAGCCCGCTGTTGCGCGTGCCTTCGCTGGCGTGGTGGTCGAAGCACAGGCCGCAGCCGGGCACGTAGGGCAGGTTGGTGAGGATGTCGCGCTCGGTGACGGCCACCTTGCCGTCCTGCACGTCCTTGGGGTGGTGGAAGACGATCTCGCCGAGGATGCCCAACTCCTTCAGCAGCACCGCGCAGACCAGGCCGTCCATGTCGCTGCGGGTCAGAAGGCGGTACTTGGTGTCGGGCTGGGTCATGCGCTTACTCCGAAAAACGGGGCCATCGCGCACGAGGCTGCGCGTGTCCCGTTATCGGCAGAGCGCAGGCCCGGGTTGAGCCGCCCGCCGACATGCCACGCCGACACACCTGCCGATACACCGCCACGCTGGCTACACTGCGCGCCTTTTGAACGCCGAAGAAGACCGCATGACAGCCACGCCGCACGGCGCCATCCGCAGCTACGTGCTGCGCGCCGGCCGTCTGGGTTCGGGCCAGCAGCGTGCGCTGGCCGACCTGGGCCCGCGCTTCGTGCTGCCCTTCGTGGCGCAGCCGCTGGACTTTGCGGCCACCTTCGGCCGCAGCGCGCCGGTGGTGCTGGAGGTGGGCTTCGGCATGGGCGACGCCACGGCGCAGGTGGCCGCGGCGGCGCCGGAGCGCGACATCATCGGCGTGGAAGTGCATGAACCCGGCGTGGGGGCGCTGCTCAAGCGCATCGGCGACGGCGGCCTGGGCAACGTGCGCATCGTGCGGCACGACGCCGTGCAGGTGCTGCAGCAGATGGTCGCGCCGGCCAGCCTGAGCTCCATCCACGTGTGGTTTCCCGACCCCTGGCACAAAAAGCGCCACAACAAGCGGCGGCTGGTGCAGGCGGCCTTCGTGGACCTTGCCGCCTCCAGGCTGGCCGGCGGCGGCTGCCTGCACTGCGCCACCGACTGGCAGCCCTATGCCGAGCAGATGCTCGACGTGTTGTCAGCCGCGCCCGGCCTCGTCAACACGGCTGCCGGCTATGCGCCACGGCCGGACTGGCGGCCGTTGACCAAGTTCGAGCAGCGCGGGCTCAGGCTCGGGCACGGGGTGTGGGATCTGGTCTTCACGAAGGCGGCCTGATGCGCCTGGTCACGGCAGGAAATCATTCAGGCGCTGCCCGCAACGCAAGCCCCCGACCTGCGAGAAGTGGCTGTCGCGTGTCAGCAGCCCGGCGCCATGTTCCAGCGCACTGGCTGCGATCCACAGGTCGTTGGTCGGAATGGGTTGGCCCTTGCGGCGCAAGCTGGCGTACAGCAGTGCGTAGCTGTCTGCGGTGACGGCGGTCACCGGGAGGACGGAGACCCTTGGCGATGCCATGAAGCGCGCCAGTTCGCCCCGGTACCTGGCTTCCCGCGAGCCCGCGGCAAAGCCGCCCAGCAGTTCACCGAGCACCGTGCTGCTCAGGTACAGCCTGTCGGCATGTGCGATCACCTCGACCGCATCCTCCTGCCCGAGCATGAATGCCGTGTAGGCATTGGTGTCGAGCAGCACGGGCCGCATGCCTATCTCCAGAGAGCCTGATCGACCTCGGCAAGGGCTGCCGTGTCGCGCTCGAATTCCGCCCCGTCGCTTTTGCGCCAGGCGCCGGCCAGCGTATCCAGGTCATCGTGACGGCTCGGCGCCCGCTGGGCCGGGTGGCCGCCCAGACCTTGCTGGATCAGTTGCAGCACCAGGGTGTTGACGCTCGCGTCTTCCTTGGCAGCCCGCGCTTTGAGCGCTGCCAATGCCTTGGTGTCGAGGCCGCGGATGCTCAGAGTGGGCATGACATCATCTATGCTGGCAAAGTGAATGCATCAAATGCTATCACTGGCCATGAACGGCCCGCTCACTCTGCCCACACCACCCATCCCTGCCAGGCCGTCAGCAACACCACCGCGCCGAACACGATGCGGTACCAGGCAAAGGGCACGAAGTCGTGCGTGGCGATGTAGCGCAGCAGCCAGCGCACGCACAGCCAGGCGCTGGCAAACGAGAACAGCAGGCCCACGGCGAACAGCGGCACATCGGCCGCACTCAGCAGCGCGCGCTCCTTGTAGAGGCTGTAGAGGCCGGCGCCGATCAGCGTGGGTATCGCGAGGAAGAAGCTGAAGTCGGTGGCCGCCTTGCGCGACAGGCCCAGCAGCATGCCGCCGATGATGGTGGCGCCGGAGCGGCTGGTGCCCGGCACCATGGCCAGGCACTGGACGAAGCCGACCTTCAGCGCGTCCAGCGGCGTCATCGCGTCCACCTCCTGCACGCGCACCGTGCTGGCCGGCCGGCGCTCGGCCCAGAGGATGACGATGCCGCCGATGATGAAGGTGCTGGCCACCACCGCCGGGGTGAACAGATGCGCCTTGATCGCCTTGCCGAACAGCAGGCCCAGCACCACCGCCGGCAGGAAGCCGATGCCCACGTTGAGCACGAAGCGCCGCGCCCGCGGGCTGGAGCCCAGGCCGGCCGCGGTGTCGCGCAGGCGCTGCCAATAGACCAGCACCACGGCGAAGATCGCGCCGGTCTGGATGGCGATGTCGAACACCTTGCTCTTCTCGCCGGTGAAGTGGAGCAGCGAGCCGGCGAGGATGAGGTGGCCGGTGCTGGAGACCGGCAGGAACTCGGTGAGCCCTTCCACCACGCCCATCACGGCGGCCTTGACGAGCAGGATCAGGTCCAAGCGCGCTCCCCGCGGTGTGCCCGCGCAAAAGCGGCGGATGATAGCGGCCGGCCTATCTCAAGGCGCCGCTGGGCGGCCGTCGGCGGCAGGCGGCGGGGGCGCCGCCGACAGCGTCACTTCCAGCCCGCGCGCCGTCACTTCCACCGCGCTGGGCACCAGGCCATGCCGTTGCAGGTCGGCCAGCCGTTCAGGCGGCAGCCGGTACACCACCATGTCGTCCAGCACGCGCTCGGCCAGCAGCGCGGCCACCCGCTCGGCCTGTGCCGGCAACGGGCCGCCGCCGTTGTCGAGATTGAATGCATCCACCCGCACCTGCTGAAGCCGCAGGCTCTGGTCACGCGGCTCGTAGCGCAGTGCCGAATCCAGCGCCAAATGGCCCTGCCAGCGGCCACCGAACAATTTGTCGCGCACGGCCACGTCGAGTTCGGTGCCCAGCCGCCTGCGCTCGGGCAGCAGGCGCATGCGCGGCGCGCTGACGCTGACGTCCAGCACCTCCAGAAACCGGCGCTCCAGCGGAAACTGCCGGTCCACCAGGCGCTGGAGGTCGGCGGCGCTCAGCGTGATGGTGCGCGGCCCGCCATAGCCCACGCAGCCGGCCAGCGCCAACATCAACACCAGCGCCGTGCCGACGGCGGCCGGCAGCGAGCGCAGGGAGGAACGGCCGTGCATATGGCGCGGCATTCTAGGAGGCCGCCCGGCGGCGACCTTGACCCGCACCCGGTCGCTTCGCTACATTACTGACCAGTCAGTCAGTAAAGAATGAAAGCAGCACCGCCCGTTTCTCTCCGCCAGCGCCGCAAGGAAACCCGCCCGCAGGAACTGCTGGACGCCGCGCTCTCGCTCTTCGTTGCAAAGGGCTTCGCGGCCACGCGCTCCGAGGAAGTGGCGCGCGCGGCCGGTGTCTCCAAGGGCACGCTGTATCTCTACTACCCGAGCAAGGAAGAGCTGTTCAAGGCGGTGGTGCGGCAGAACCTGTCGAGCCTGATCGCAGAGGGCATCGAGCTGGCGGCGCAATACGAGGGCAGCACCTCGGACCTGCTGGTGGAGCTGATGGGCACCTGGTGGGCGCGCATCGGCGACACGCCGGCCGCCGGCATCCACAAGATCGTGCTGGCCGAGGTGGGCAACTTCCCCGAGCTGGCGCAGTTCTACACCGACGAGGTCATCACGCCGGCCGACCACTTGTTTTCCAGCGCGGTGCAGCGCGGCATCGACCGTGGAGAATTCCGGCCGCTGCCGGTGCATGAAGTGGCCCATGCGCTGATGGCACCGATGATCTTCCACGCCATCCACCGCCACGCCTTCGGCGGCTGCTGCGTGGGAGGCAACCCGCCGGTGGACAGCACGGCGGTGCTGCAGACCCAACTCGACATCATGCTGCGCGGCCTGGAAGTGCGCAGCCGCCCAACGAAGAGAAAAAAGTGACCCGACGTTCCCGCTGGATCACCGCCGTGGTGGCCGTGCTGCTTCTCGCCGGCATGGGCGGCAAGCTGCTCGCGTCGCGCCGCGCCGCAGCCGCCGTGCCGGCCCCGGCCGCCGCGTCGGCGCCCGCCCATGCCATCGAGCTGGCGCCGTCCGACGTGGCCCGCGCGCAGCGCAGCGAGCTGGTCGCCACGCTGGCTGTCTCTGGCGGGCTGAAGGCGGTGGACAGCGCTGTCGTCAAGGCCCGCGTGGGCGCCGAGGTGCAGCAGCTTCTGGTGCGCGAAGGCGACACCGTGGTCGCGGGCCAGTTGATCGGCCGGCTCGACGACACCGAGTACAGGCTGCGCCTGAAGCAGGCCGAAGACCAGGCCGCCACCGCTCAGTCGCAGCTCGACATCGCACAGCGCACGCTGGACAACAACAAGGCGCTGGTGGACCAGGGCTTCATTTCGAAGAACGCGCTGGACACCTCGGCCAGCAGCGCAAGCGGTGCGCTGGCCTCCTTGCGCGCCGCGCAGAGCGCCGCCGATCTGGCGCGCAAATCACTGCGCGACTGCGAGATCCGGGCGCCGCTTCGCGGGCTGGTGTCGCAACGGCTGGTGCAGCCCGGCGAGCGTGTCAGCATCGACGCCAGGCTGGTGGAGATCGTCGATCTGTCGCGCATCGAGCTTGAAGCCGCCGTCGCGCCCGAAGACGTGCTGGCCGTGCGCGTGGGCGCAGGCGCCAGCGTGCAGGTCGATGGCCTGGCCGACGCACTGCCGGCGCGCGTGGTGCGCATCAACCCCAGCACGCAGAGCGGCACGCGCGCGGTGATGACCTACCTGCAACTGCTGCCCGGCCCCGGCAACGCCGGCCTGCGCCAGGGCTTGTTCGCGCGCGGCAGCATCGAGCTGCAACGCAAGACGGCGCTGGTGGTGCCGGCCTCGGCGGTGCGCTTCGACCAGGCGCAACCCTATGTGCTGGCGCTGGCCGACGGCCGCGCCGTGCGCCGCCCGGTGACGCTGGGCGCGCGTGGCGACGTGGCCTTCAACGGCCAGCGCGAGGCAGCCATCGAGGTCGCCAGCGGTCTGGCCGACGGCGAGACCGTGCTGCGCGGCACGGTGGGCGCGTTGCGCGAAGGCACGGCGCTGACGCTGGCCGCGGCGCGCTGACAAGCCGGAGGCCGACACAGCATGTGGTTCACGCGCGTCTCGATCCAGAACCCGGTGATGGCCACGATGGTGATGCTCGCCTTCGTGGTGCTGGGCATCTTCAGCTACCAGCGCCTGTCGGTGGACCAGTTCCCGAACATCGACTTTCCGACCGTGGTGGTGGCGATGGACTATCCCGGCGCCAGCCCGGAGATCGTCGAGAGCGAGGTCACGAAGAAGGTCGAGGAAGCCGTCAACACGGTGGCCGGCATCAGCTCGCTGTATTCGCGTTCGTACGAAGGCACGTCGGTCGTCATCGTCGAGTTCAATCTCGATGTCGATGGCCGCAAGGCGGCAGACGACGTGCGCGAAAAGGTCTCCCTCATCCGCCCGCTGCTGCGTGACGAGGTGAAGGAGCCGCGCATCTCGCGCTTCGACCCCGCGGGCCAGCCGGTCTTCAACGTCGCCATCCTCGCAGTGGACAACAAGAAGACCGCGCAGGAGCTGACGACCTGGGCCACGCAGGTGCTGCAAAAGCGGCTGGAGAACGTGCGCGGCGTGGGCGCCGTCAGCGTGGTGGGCGGCGTGGCGCGGCAGATCAACGTCCATGTGCGGCCGTCTGCGATGGAAGCGCTGGGCGTCGGTGTGGACCAGGTCGTGGCGGCCATCAAGAGCGAGAACCAGGAGCTGCCGCTGGGCTCCATCCGCTCGCGCGAGCAGGACAAGGTGGTGCAGATCAACGCCCGGCTGAAGACCCCGGCCGACTTCCGCGAGATCGTCGTCACGCGCCGCAACAACGTGCCGGTGAAGCTGTGGCAGTTGGCCGACGTGGTCGATGGCCCGCAGGAGATCGACTCGCTGGCGCTCTACAACGGCCAGCGCACGGTGCTGCTGTCGGTGCAGAAGAGCCAGGGCGAGAACACCATCGATGTCGTCGATGGGCTCCAGAAGGCACTGGCCGCCAGCGCCGCCGTCACGCCGCCGGGCATCAGGACCGAGGTCAACCGCGACAACTCGCGCTCGATCCGCGTCTCGGTGGCCAACGTCAAGCGCACGCTGATCGAAGGCGCGGCGCTGACCATCCTGATCGTCTTCCTGTTCCT
>CAXTHW010000052.1:0-21052 GCA_964244245.1 uncultured Rubrivivax sp.
CTATCGGCATCACCCACAGGGTGCGCGTCTATCGAGGTGAGGTCACGGATTCAGGCTGAAGTGACTCTCACTCAAACCCATTTCGAGGCAGCGTTTCCAATCCTTCGCATTGGCGTTTGAGATTTCCAGGTAAGCACGAAGCGTCTTCTTCTTGCATTTCTCGTTGAATGGTGATGCTTTCCGGCGCCAGGCAAGCTTTCTGCGAAGCGGCATCGCGGAACCGATGATAGGCGGTCAATGAAGACGAATTGTCTCGTGGCCCAGCACTCCTTCTGCGCACTGACGAAGTGCTCGGAGGTGGGGGGTGCGACCGCAGCGGGGCTCCCCGGTCACACCATGAGATGAGCCTCGATCGCAGAGCGCCCCAAAACGGCGAGAGCGCCTTTCGCCACGACCTCGCCATGGTCGAGCACCACCACGTCGTCGGCAATTTCTTCAATGAACGCCAGGTTCTGCTCGACAACGATGAAGCTCGCTCCGGCTGCGCAGCGTTTGCGCACCAGCTCGGCCATGCGGTCGATGTTCTCCGGCTGGACGCCTTCGGTCGGTTCGTCCATCAACGTCAGGTCTGCGGCCAGCCCGAGCGTGCGCGCAAACGAAAGCAGCTTGCGTTCACCGCCGCTCAGGCTGCCGGCACGCTGGTCCAGCCGCTGCGTCAGCAGCGGGAACGCTGCGAAGGCGTCGGCATAGCGCTCGCAATTGCGATTGCGATTGCGATTGCGATTGCGATTGCGCGCACGGTCGCGCTCGGAGAGGTGCAGCCACAGGTTATCGGCCACCGTCAGCTCGCCGAACACGACGTTCTCCTGCGGCACGTAGGCCATGCCCAGCCTCGGCCGGCGGTGCGGTTCGATGCCTGACAAGTCACGCCCTTGCCACGTCACGCGCCCGCCCGTCAGCGGCAGGAACCCTGCGAGTGCCCGCAGCAAGGTCGTCTTGCCGACCCCGTTGCGCCCGAGCACCGCGAGCACCTGCCCTTGTGCCACGTGGCCACCGATACCGCGCACGACGATCGTGTCACCGTAGCCGCAGACGACCTCATCGAAGGCGAACCCGTCCTTCACTTGTGTCCTCCCGCATAAACCGCCCGCACCGCGGGGTTGGCCTGCACCTGCTCGAGTGAGCCTTGAGCGAGCCGCTTGCCCTGATGCAGAACGAACACTTCCCCGCCCATGGAGGCCACCGCGCTGATGTCGTGTTCGATCAGCAGCGCCGCCGCGCCGATGCGCCGCACCGCGTGCTTGATGACGCCGATCATGTGGTGCGTCTCGGCCGGCGACAGTCCGGCACAGGGCTCGTCCAGCAACAAGAGACGCGGTTCGGGCAAGACCGTCATCACCAGCTCCAAAGCCTGGCGATGACCCTGGGAAAGGCGACCGGCGGCCACGTCGCGCTGGCGTTCGAGGTCCGGGAAGTGCAGCAGCAGTTCGTCCAGCAGTTCGCTGTGCCATCGATGGGGTGCGCCCTGCACGAGCAGCGCCCCGCGCAAACGTCCAGCCCAAAGAGCGATCCGCAGGTTCTGCTGGACCGTCAGCGCCCCGAAGACCGATGGGATCTGCAGCTTGCGTCCGACGCCACGACGCGCCACACGCCATGCGCTCATGCCGCCGATGTCGAAACCGTCCAGCACGATGCGGCCCCCAACCAGCGGCAGGCGGCCCGTCATCACGTTGAACGTGGAGGTCTTGCCGGCGCCGTTCGGCCCGATCACGCTGCGGATGCCTGGGCCATGCAGCGCGAGGTCCAGTCCGTCGAGGATCTTCACGCCAGCCTGTGAGGTGCGGACGGCCTCGAAGGCCAGCCGCATCGGTTGCGCGAAGCGTGGTGCCGTCGGTGCGGACAATGGTGTGCCCGCGTCGGCCGCCACTGGGCGCCGCCGCACCAGCCCCGCCACACCCTCCGGCAGAAAGCGCACGACGGCAATGAAGATCAGGCCGACGAGCACCTCCCAACTGGCGAAACGGTCGCGCAGCTCGGAAGACGCGTAGCCCACCAACACCGCGCCGAGCAACGAACCGAGCGCACTGCCCTTGCCACCCACGGCGGCCCAGATCACGAACTCGGTGGACAGCACGAAGCCGAGCGACTGCGGCGTCACGATGCCCTGGTGTACCGAGAACAGCGCACCCGCCAGCGCGGCCAGCAGCGCCGAGAGCGCGTAGGCGCTGGCCTTGATGCGGTCGGTCGCGTAGCCGAAGAGCTGCAGCCGGTCTTCGTTCTGCGCCAGCGCGCTCCACAGCACACCCAGCGGGCGTGCGAACAGCAGCGTCAGCGCAGCCGTGCTCGCCACCGCGCATCCGGCGATGACCCAGTACAGCGTGGTGTAGCGCTCCGTGCCCGGCAGCTCGGGGATGTTGGCCATCCCGTTGAACCCGCCGGTGAGCCCGCTCCATTGCTGTGCGGCCAGAAAGCCCAGCATCGTCATGGCGAGTGTGATCAGAGAGAAGTACGGCCCGCTCTTCAGGCTGCGCGCGAACACCAGACGCGCGACGATGTACGCCAACAGCGCGGGAACGGCGAGCGCCAATGGCAAGAGCAGCAGCCAACCGGCATCGGTCTGCGCCGCTTTCAGCGTGCCGCCGAAGAGGTAAGCGCCGAGCCCGAAGAACAAGGCATGGCCCAGTGGCAAGAAGCCCAGTCGGCCCCAGCACAATGCGACGCCCTGGGTGGCGATTCCGTAAATGAGAAAGAGCGCCACCTGATAGGCGACGAAGTCGTTGGTCGCGAAAGGCAGAACGACGAGCGCCGCTGCCAATGCGACGGGCGCCTCAACGGCGCGCAAAGAGACCATCGGGTTTGAGCCAGAGAAAGAGGATCGACAGAATCAGCACGACGGCGTATCCGCTGGTCTGCCCGGCAAGACTGCTGGTGAGCGCCT
Organism: uncultured Rubrivivax sp.; assembly: GCA_964244245.1. Lineage (GTDB taxonomy): Bacteria > Pseudomonadota > Gammaproteobacteria > Burkholderiales > Burkholderiaceae_C > Rubrivivax. The sequence continues at coordinate 2,879 of CAXTHW010000052.1, forward strand.
TGGCGCCGCCGATCACTCCGACGCCGCCCGCAAAGCCGCCGAGTGTGCCGAGGCCTCCGACCACGAGCACGAAGAAGGCGTCGAGCAGATAGTCCACGCCGATGCCGGGCTCGATGCGCACCAGCGGCGCCAGCAGCACGCCGGCCCCGCCTGCCATCACCACCCCGACAACGAAAGCCTGTGACGCGAGGCGTCGTGTATCGATGCCGAGTGCCTGCGCAAGGATGGGGTTGCCGGTCATCGCGCGCACGCGCAGACCGGCCGCACTGCGGCGGTACCAGAAGTAGAGGCCGACCATCATGGCAATGGCCAACGCAATCAGTGCCAGCCGATAGGCTGGGTATTGCACGCCCGCGAGTTGCACGGGCGCTCCGAGCTCGCTCTCGACGTTGCGATAGCCTTTGCCGAAGACAGCTTCGACAAGCTTGCGCAGAAGCATCGCCAGCGCCCAGGTGGCCAGCAAAGTGTCGAACGGGCGCTGGTACAGCGGGCGGATCAGCCAGCGCTCGATGACGTAGCCGAGCGCCGCGCACGCCACCATCGCGAGCGGGAACGCGGTGACGATCGGCCACCCCCATTGCTGCACCGTGACGACCGCGTAGGCGCCGATCATCACGAACTCACCATGGGCCATGTTCATCACGCCCAGCAGCCCGAACACGACGGCCAGCCCCAGCGTGGTCAAGGCCAGGGTCGCAAGTGCATAGGCCAGGTTCAGCGCATGCAGCAACGTGCCGCTGTCCATGCTTACTTCACACCTTGCAGGTCTGGCCCGAACCGACTCGGGAGAAGGTCTTGACGACGCGGAACCCCTTTTCATCGACGTCGGCCACGTACACGTCCTGTTCGACGTGGCGCGCCTTCATCGTCACCGCGCCTCTGGGCCCGCTGTAGCTGACACCCTCGCAGGCTGCTTCCATCTTTGCAACGTCCAGGCTGCCGGCCTTCTTGGCAATCGCCTCCAGCATCAGGAAGCCCTCGTACGCGGACTCGGCCAGGCCGTTCAAGGCGGGCGCCTGCGGCCCGAATCGTTTCGCGTAGGCGTCGGCAAACGCCTTTGCGGCGGGCGTGGTGACGTTGGCGAAGTAACCCGCGCTGGAATAGAGATTCTTCGCATTCGCGACGCCGATCCCGGCAAGGGTGTTCTCTTCGATCAGCGTGCCGAGACGCAGCGCCTTGTCGGCGAGGCCGAAGCTGGCGAAGGCCTTGTTGAACGTGACCGACGAGCCACCCACCAACGACACCAGCACCGCGTCGGCGCCGCTGTCGCGGATGCGCGCAAGGCTCGCATCGAAGTTGTCCACCGTGAACGGCAAATACTCGTCGCCCACGATTTGAGCGCCTGTGGCCTGGATGTAGCCCTTGGCGGCGGCGTTCGTGTTGCGCCCCCAGACGTAGTCGTTGCCGATCAGGTACCACTTCTTCGGCTTGCGCTCGGCCGCGATCCACGGGATCACCGGCTGCAACTGCTGCTGCGGCGTCTCGCCGTTGACGTAGGTGCCCTTGGCGCACTCACCGCCTTCATAGACCGGCGTGTAGAAGTACGGCACCTGCGCCTTGAACAGGCCGACCAGCGCGCCGCGCACAGCGCTGTCGTGCATGCCGATCACGGCGGCGGCGCCCGACCCTTTCCACAGTTTCAACGCGGCCTGCGATGCTTCGGCGGGTGCGAGGCCGGCGTCGCCGAACAGCAGTTCGAGCTTGCGGCCGAGAATGCCGCCGCGTGCATTGATCGTTTCGGCCGCGAGTTCGGCACAGGCTTTGGTCGAAGGTCCGAACAGGCCTGCGGGGCCACTCTGCGGAACCATCACTGCCACCTTCAGCGCATCGGCCGCGAAGATGCTGGGGGCGGCACTGGCAGCGGCTGCCGCCGCGAGAAACTGTCTGCGATCCATGGTCTTCTCCTGTGGGTGAAATTCAACTGGTGACCAGCGGTGCCAGCCGGGCCTGTGGCAGTGCCGCTTCCACAGCGGCTGCGATGGAAAGCAAACGGCGGTCGCTGCCCGCCGGGCCGTCGAGCGACAGGCCCATCGGCAAGCCCCCCGCCAAGCCCGCGGGCAGCGTGACGCCGGGAATGCCGGCGTTGCTGCCGGGATCGGTGTTGCGGATGAAGGTCAGGAACGTGGGCAGATCGCGACCATTGAGCACCACGGTCTCGTCCTCTCCAATGCGTGCGGCAGTGCGCGGTGTGGTGGGGAACACCAGCGCTTCCAGCCGGTGCTGGTCGAATGCGGTCTGGTAGAGGCGCTGCAAGCGCTGCCGCGCGTCCAGCGCCTGCCGATAGGCGCCCTCGGGAACCGCCCCGCCGGACAGCAGCGGACCGACGGCGCCGACCACGTCCGGGCTGCCGACACCGGCGACCAGTTCTTCCAGCGTGATGCCGCGTTCCCTGCTGGACAGGTAGTGCCGCATGTCGCGCACGAACTCGAAGAATACGATCGGGAAACCGGCTTCCGAGCTGGCTTCGACGACACCCGGCAGGTTCATTTCAACCAGCTCGGCGCCCGCATTGCGCAGCACGGCCAGCGCGTCATCGGCCACCTGTCGCACGCCAGCATCGAGGTCGTCCCAGAACGGACTGCGCGGCACGCCCAGGCGCACACCATCCAATCGAATGACAGACAGCGGCGTCATGTCGCCTGTCAGGGCGGCGTCGATCAAAGCGCAATCACGAATGCTCCGCGCGATAGGACCGCCGGTGTCCCGCGTGGCGGAGATCGGTGCCACGCCCTCGCCAGAGACACGACCCACGGTGGGCCGCAGGCCGACCACGCCGCACAGCGCAGCGGGCACGCGCACGGAGCCCCCCGTGTCGGTCCCGATGGCCGCTGGCACCAGGCGCGCTGCCACTGCGGCGCCCGAGCCGCCGCTGCTGCCGCCGGGAATGCGTGTCACGTCCCACGGATTGCGAACCGCACCGCTCACTGCGTTGTTGTTCGTGATGCCGAACGCCAACTCGTGCATGTTGGTCTTGCCCGCGATCAGCGCTCCCGCGGCGCGCAAGCGGCGCACCAGTTCTGCATCCGCTCGCGGTGCGCGACCCTGCAGCGCGCCGGTCCCGACTGCACAAGGGAAGCCCAATGCATCGATGTTGTCCTTCAGCGCGACGGGGATGCCGAGCAGTGGCAGTCGCTCGCCTGCCGCGATGCGTGCATCCGCCTGCCGAGCTTGCGCGCGCAGGCCTTCGGCATCGAAACTGGCATACGCGTTGAGCGAACCCGCCGCCTCCGTGCGTGCGATGAACTGATCGACGAGGGCGAGGCTGGTGAGCGCGCGACTGTCCAGCAATTCGCGCAGCGCGGTCATCGGCAAATCAGCGGCATGCATGTCAGTGGCGCCCGGCCGCCCGAAGGCACTGACGCGCCCCCGCGGGGGGCAGCGAACGAAGTGAGCGTGGGGGTTGTTTCATCCTGGTGCTCCGAGGGGGAATGCATGCAGCTTACGAAGCGCAACCTGCGGCTGCACCTGACAATTTCGTTAGGGGTCGGGCCGGGTTCCCGGGGTTGCGAAGTCGGCCTAGGATCGCTTGCACGCCACTTGCTTTGCCACGCCCATGTACCTGTCCACATCCCAGACGCGTGCGCTCGGCGACGTGATGCGCCTGCTGGCCGACGCCAACGACGGCGACGAACTGCGTGATGCGCTGGCACTGCCGATGCTGGACCTGCTGGGCGCGGACACTTATGTATCGATGGTGTGGAACGGCGATAGCCGTCGCTTCGAGCGCATGAAGGCGCTGAACATGTCGCCCGAGAATCTGCGCTCTTGGGACGAGCACTTCCGTTTCATCGACCCATTGACCGTCCCCATGATGGAACGCCGCCGCCCGACCGTGGCGACGCAGATCCTGCGGCAGCACGAGTTGTCGCGCACCGAGTTCTTCAACGACTTCCTGCGGCGCGACCGCATGTACTGGGGCGTCAACGTCTATTTCTACGACTGCGACGCGTGCGTGGGCGACTTCCGCATCTGGCGCCATCGGGAACGCGGCAACTTCGAGCCCAACGAAATCGATGCGCTGCGCATGGTGGAGCCGGCGATCACGGCGGCGCTGGCGCGCCTGCGCTGGCAACAACTCGGCACACCGGCGCCGCGCGAGACCGAGCATTCGGAAGCCCTGCTTCAGCGCTTGGGCCGGTTGAGTCAGCGCGAGGCGCAGGTTGCCTTGCTGGTGGGCAGCGGGTGTCCCGACAAGCAGATCGCCAGCCGGATGAATGTGGGCTATCCCACGGTGCGCTTCCACCTCGCCAACGTCTTCCGCAAGTTGCAGGCGGACAACCGCGCTGCACTCGCCGCGCGCGTTCAATCGCTGCTGGGTGCCCACGAGCGCCAAACGGCTGCATGACACCGCGTCGCGATGCGGATGCGGATGCGGCAATCGTTGATGATAGGAAGGTCGAAGTCGCGGCCTGCGCTGATTCAGACGCTGGGCGGCGACAACTCCAGCCACATGTGCACCTTGGCCTTGAATCCGTCCGGCGTGCGCAGCGCCAGCGGCTCCAGGCCCCACTGCATGAAGCCGAACTGCCGGTACAGCGCGATGGCCGGCATGTTGCCTTCTGTCGCTTCGAGCCGCAGCACGCGCACACCACCGCGCGCCATGCAGTGATCGACCGCCGCCTGCAGCAGCCGGCGCGCGATGCCCTGGCCGCGCCAGGCAGGCAGCACCACCATGCCGACGACGAGCGCGCTGTGCCGTGTCTTGGGCTTTGCAGAGAACTCCAGCGCCACGCTGCCGACAAGGCTGCCGCCGTCCAGCGCGCCGAAAGCCATCGTCAGGCCGTCGGCGGCGGCGATGCGCTTCGCCCACCAGGCATCGGGCTCGCGTGCGCGCTCGTCGGCGGTGGACGTGAAGGCATCGGCCGCGTGCTCGTAGGCATGGAGCATCAAGGCCTTGTACCGCGGCACGTCGGCGCTGGACAAGACTGCGATCTGCACCGGCATTGCCGTCAGAAGAAGGTGTCGAGAAACGCCGCCGTCGCTGGCGACAGGCCGACGATCTTGTCGGTGGCCTGCCGGTAGAACTTGAAGTTGAGTTCGGTCTCGGGCCGGCCGTCGCTCCAGTCGGAAAACTGCTTCAGTTCCTTGCGGCCGAACGGGCGCCGCGCCAGCGCAGTGCGCCGCACCGTGATGCTGACGCGCGGCGCCTGCCGCTCGATGCCGGCCACTCTGGGGGTGGCTTCGGCCGTCAGCACAATGGCGCGTGCGACCAGCCCGGCGCCGCCTTCGTTCTCGCTGGCGAACAGGAAGACGACGTCGCCGGCGCCGATCTGCTTGCCCGCGTACATGGTCTTCTGCGCGACGAACGCGAAGAACCCGGCGGACGGATCGTTGATCTCGGCTTTGATCGCATACATGCGCGGCAAGCTTCGCCGCTGCGCAAGCTGCCGTCAATCCGGGCCGCGCTGCACAATGCGCGGCCAGCGCAACAGCAGAGGGCGAGGATGGCGTTTCAAGATGTCTTCGCCCGTGCCGTGGCGCTGGTCGGCGGCGCCGCCATCCAGTGGCGCAGGCTGCACGGCACAGCGCCGGCCGCCGCGGTGGGCACGGCGCCCAGCATTCCGGCCGCGCGTCCGCAAGGCCGCATCCCGACGCTGAAAATGCCGACAGCCAAGGGCTGGGCAGCGGGCCAGTTGCCCACCGCCGCGCCAGGCCTGGCGGTCAACGCCTTCGCAGCCGGGCTCAAGCACCCGCGCTGGATCCAGGTGCTGCCCAACGGCGACGTGACGGTGGCCGAGGCGCTGCAATCGGGCGGCCAGCCGCGCTCGATCTTCGACCATGCGATGCTCGCCACGATGCGCCGGGCCGCTGCCATCGGCGTCAGCCCCAACCGCATCGCGCTGCTGCGCGATGCCGATGGCGACGGCGTGGCAGAACAGCGCCACACCCTGCTCGACGGCCTGAACCAGCCCTTCGGCATGGCGCTGGTGGACGGCACCTTCTACGTCGGCAACACCGACGGCGTGCAGGCCTATCCCTACACCGGAGGCGCCACCATCCTCAGCGCGCCGCCCCGCCGCGTGGCCACCTTCAAGCCCGGCGGCCACTGGACGCGCAGCCTGCTGCCCAGCCCGGACGGCAGCCGCCTCTACGTGGGCGTGGGGTCGCTCAGCAACATTGCAGAGCACGGCATGCGCGCCGAGCAGGGCCGCGCCTGCATCTGGGAGATCGATCTGGCAACGGGCCACAGCCGCATCTTCGCCAGCGGCCTGCGCAACCCCGTCGGGCTGGCCTGGGAGCCGGTGACGGGCCGGCTCTGGACGGTGGTCAACGAGCGCGACGGCCTGGGCGACGAGACACCGCCCGACTACCTGACATCGGTGGCCGACGGTGGCTTCTACGGCTGGCCGTATTGCTATTGGGGCAAGACGGTGGATGCGCGCGTGCCGCAGGACGCCGCGCTGGTGGCCCGCGCGCTGACGCCCGACTACGCGCTGGGCGGGCACACCGCGTCGCTGGGTCTGTGCTGGATGCCGGCCGGCACGCTGCCCGGCTTCGAGGTGGACGGCATGGTGATCGGCCAGCATGGCTCCTGGAACCGCAGCACGCTCAGCGGCTACAGGGTGGTGTTCGTGCCCTTTGCCGGTGGCGCGCCCGCAGGGCCGCCGCGCGATCTGCTGTGGGGCTTTCTGGCGCCGGATGAAACGGTGTCCTACGGCCGCCCGGTGGGTGTGGCCATCGGGCCCGGCGGCAGGTCGCTGCTGGTGGCCGACGACGTGGGCGACGTGGTCTGGCGCGTGGCCGGCCGCTGAAGAAGCCTGCCGGCGAGGCTCAGCCCGCCGCCGGCCTGTCCACCCGGCGGAACACCGCGTCGGCCACCGACTGGCGTGCCTGCGCCGTGTCGAGCGGCTGTCGCAACGCCGTGCCGCTGCGAACGCCCTGCGTGCGGAACCGGCTGAGCCGGGCCTCGAAGCGCGCCTGCACGTCGCGATCACGAAAGTCTGCAGGCGACTCCAGAAAGGCCCAGGCCAGGCCGGCAAACAGCACACGAACATCGTCGCCCGTCAGCGGCTGGCGCAGCAGCGCGCGGCTGGCGTCGGCCTGCACCTTCTGCTGCATCGTGGCGCTGAACGCGAGCACGGCACGCACCGGCCGGGCCGCCTGGCCGGGCATGGCGAACACTGCCAGCGGCGTGCCGAGCAGCGCTTCGACGACGGGCGCCGCATCGTCGGCGTAGCCCTGCATCGGCGCAGGCAGCGCCGGCAGCAACGCGATGCGCTGCTCGATGTCCAGCGCGGCGTTCTCGAAGGGCGCTGGCGCCAGCGCCCCGATGCGCCGCAGCCCTTCGGCCAGCAGCTTCATGCGCAGCGCGCGCGGCGGGTAGGCGCCAAAGCGGCCCGCGCGGTCGGGCTGCGCGGCTTCGGGCTGCGTGCCGGTGTCGGCCAGCACCTCGGCCAGCATGCGGGCGTAGGCCGGGCCGCAGCAGAGCAGGCCCCAGAGGTCGGCGAACACCTCGCTGCGCCAGTGCTCGCTCCATGCGGCGGCACGCTCTTCCGCGGCGCTGTCCAACGCGCCGGTGCCGGCATCCAGCGCCGCCCGCACGGCCAGGCGCAGCGGCTCCTGCAGCGCCAGATCCTCTTCGACGAGGTGGCCGCATTCGTGGCCCACGAACACCGCTTCGGCAAGATGCGCCGCCTGCGTCCAGGGAATGCCGATCAGCGGCACCGGCATGCAGCGCAACAGGTCGTCGAAGTCTTCGACGAGGCTGAGCGCGCCGCTGCTTTCGTCGATCTCGTAGCCCTGCTCGCGCGGCCGGGCGAAAGGGCTCCAGCGCGGGCTTGGAAAGACCAGCGGCGGCAGCCTGGCACGCTGCGGCGGCAGGCTGCCGCTCTGGATGGCCGCTTCCAGCGCCGGCCGGTAAGCCTGCCAGGCCAGGTCGTCGATGAGGTTGAGCGTCTCGGCCAGCCGCGGCTCCACGCGCAGCGCCCATTTGGCGCGGTAGCTGTCCCAGATCTGCAGCGCTGCCAGGATGCGGCGCTCCTGCCGCTGCAACTGGGCGTGGGCCAGCGCCGGGCGCGCAGCGCCGATCTCTTCGCCGATTCGCTGGTGCATCGCGTCCAGGTCGTCGCAGACAGCGCCGATCTGCGATGCATGCAGAGCGAAGCGCGACGCCGCACCGGCGCATTCGGCGCGCCAGGCCGTTGTCTCGCGGCGCAGCAAGCCGAGCTTGTTGTCGAGTGCGAAGAGGCGCCCGGGCAGCGACATTCAGGCCGCCGCCGGGTGCACCGCCGTGACCATGGGGTCACGGCAGAAGAGCGCGATGCCGGCGGTGCCCAGCATCTCGACGAGATCGTTGCTGCGCGCCGCAGGCAAGGCCGTCGTGCGCAGCCGGCGCACCAGTTCTGCCGGCGGCACCCAGTCGGCCAGCGCCGCGGCCAGCGTGTCGGACAAGGCCTGCTGCGCTTCGGGTGGCGCCAGTCCGCTGGCCACCACGGTGGCCAGTTCGCCTTGCTCGAACAACTGCGCGGCAAAGCTGTTGCGCAACAGAAGCTGGCGCACCGTTTCGTCGCGGCTGCCGGGGCGCGGCGTTTCCAGCACCACCAGCGGCGAGCCGTGCAGCAGCCGGGCCAGCAGGCCGGGGCTGAGCGCCGTGGTGCGCCCGGCCGCGTGCGTGGCCGCGAACTGCAGGCTCAGCTCGCGCGACGAGCGCGACTGCGCAATCGGCGCGGCGATGTGGACGACACCGAACGGCTGCGCCAGCAGGCTGCGCAGCGCGTCGATGTCCGGCGCGTGCAGCGTCTGCACGTCCAGGCCGTGTTCGAGATAGGTCCATTCCAGGCTCGTGCCGGACGCATCTGCGCCGCGCTGCGACTCGATGTTGGCTTCGCGCCCCGGCGTGATCAGCAGCACGCGGGGGCGCGCCGGGCCTTGCGCTGCGGCACGGGCCCGCGGCCGGGCGCCGAGCGCGGCGACGGTGGCGGCGTCCAGCCCGCCGGTCGGCCGCAGCCCGTTGGCGCGCTGGAACTCCGCCACGGCGGCCGCCGTGGCCGGGCCGTAGCGGCGGTCGATCAGCAGACCCAGCGCCTTCTGCACCCAGCCGACGCGCGCTTGCAGCGTGAACGACGGCGGCGCGCGCCAGAAGCAGCCCACCGCCGGATGCAGGCTGATCGGCAGGTCGTCGTCGTGCCACTGCGGCAGGTCCGGCGGCAGGTTGGGAACCATCAGCTCCCAGGGCATGGCGTGCATCGCGCCGCTCTTGTGCTCGACCATCACCTCCTGCGGCAGCAGCACGCCGCGCTGCGCCGCCCACAGGCGCTCCAGCAGCGTCTGCGGCAGCACCGCGCTGGCCAGCAGGCGGCCGAAGTGCAGGCCGCGCTGGCCCAGCATCGCCAGCACCGCGGGCATCGCAGCGTCGGCCAGCCGGTGCGACCCCATCGCCCAGAGGATCTCGGCAAAACGCGGGTCCACCTTCTGGCTGTAGCGCTCTTCTGCACTGCCGTTTTCCAGGTGATCGACGCGCAACACGCCGTCGGACGCGAAGATGCGCAGGCTGGTGGCTGCGGTCGGCACCGGCCTTGGCACCGTGCCATGCGCCGAGGCCGCCGCCGCTGCCGCCGGTGCAGGCAGGTCGGGTTGCCGCTGCGGCGTGGCCAGCGCGGCCCAGCCCAGTTGGGACCGCAGTTCCTCGATGCGCTGCGCCGCGCTTGCGCCCGGGCCGCTGGCGCCGGCCAGCCGCGCCTGAAGTTCCAGCCGGCGCAGATGCCAGACGCTGGGCGGCGATTTGTCCGGGCTCCAGGCCTTGATCGAACGCGCAACCAGCGACAGCGCCTGCCTGGCGTCCGCGCCGCGCTCGGCACGCTCGGCAGCTTCCAGATAGACGGCGCCGAGCAGCGGCTTCGCGTGGCGGACGGCCTTCACGAGCTGGCTGAACCAGCCGCCGGGCAGCACGCTGCCGGCTGCGATGCCCAGCCGGTCGCAGCACAGTGCCAGCTCGCGCATCCAGATGCCGGCGGGCCGCTGCCGCAGCCACCCGGCCAGGGCCAGCAATTCATCGGCAGCCCGCTTGGGCAGGCCGGCCACGCGCAGCAGCTCGGCGCGCTGCAGCGTCAGGCGCAGGCGGTCTGCCGGGCGCAGCCGCCGGTGGCCCGCCACGCCCAGCGGCACCACGCGTGTGAGGCGTTCCAGCCGCTGCACCAGCGGCGCCGGCAGCGCCGGCTGGGTGCGCGCATCGCGCAGCAGGTTGGACGGCGCCAGCCGCGCGCCGCAGCAATCGACACGGCTCCAGGCGTCGGCCAGCGCCAGCGCATGGTCCGCCGCATCGGCGGCGATGTGGATGCGCAGGCCGGTGCAGGCAAGCAGCGGCGCCCAGTCGGCAGCGCCGGCCGGCAACGCCCCGGCCAGCGTCCTGGCCTGCGCCAGCAAGGCAGCGGCATGGGCACGGTCGCGCTTCAGTGCGCCGAGCAGCGCGCGCAGCAACAGGTGTTCGATGCGCAGTTCCGCCGCCTCATGGGCCAGCGCACCGTCGCTGTCCTGCAGGTGTTCTGCCGCCAGTTGGAGGTTGCCGATGTCCAGCATCTGCACGCGCGCCAGATGCAGCCGGGTCGCGACTTCGCCTGCATGGTCTCCCGCCGCGGACTGAAGCGCCATCGCGGCGCTCAGCGCGTCGAGCAAGGCCTCGAAGTTCATCAGCTCTCGCGCTGCCTGCGCCTGCACGAACAAGGCGTCGATGCGGGCGCGCACGCCGGCCTCGGCTGGCAGCTCGCGCTCGGCCTTCAGTGCCGCCAGCAGCGCGCCGATGGCGCGCATGGCGCCGCGCGCGTCGCCAGAGGCCAGCAGCAGCGCGGCCTGCAGCCGCTGCCTTCGCACGGCCGTGGCAGCGTCGGGCGCGGCGCTGCCGGCGGCGTGAAGCTGCTCGTTGCGCCAGCGCGCTGCGTCGAAGACGCCAGCGGCCACCAGCGCGGCAATCTCTTCGTCGCCCAGCCCGCGCGCGGCCTGGCGCGCGGCCCTGGCGTCAGACCAGTGGCCCGCCTTCGAAGAGAGCGCCTCGCGGCCGGCCACCAGCAGCGCGAGCGCATGCGCCGGGCGGCCGGCGCGCAAGCAGGTGCGCGCCTCGTCCAGCAGATGCTCGCCATAGGCGCGCGCGTCGCCTTCGCGCCAGGCCCACCGGCCCCAGCGCTGTGCAAAGCGGCGTGAACGCTTGAAGTCATCGGCCAGCCAGGCGCGTTGCAGCGTCAGCAACACATGGCCGCGGGTGGCGGCGTCCAACCGCGTGCCCAGCGCCGCCTCCAGCGCGGCCCGTGCGCGTTCGCGCTGCCGCGGGTCGGCGCCCAGCACCCGCAGCCGCAGCAGGCCGTCGGCAACCCGGTCCACCGCGGGCGCCGGCAGCGTGGCGGCCAGCGCGTCGTATTGCTCCAGGCAGGCGCGTGCACGGGCATCGTGCGGCCCGCGCAGCGTGGGGTCGGCCTCGGCCTGCGCACGCGCTGCATGCACCCGCGCCGCCGCGTGCAGTGCGCGGGCGCGGGTGAGGTCGTTCACCAGCGGCGGGCGCTGCGCGGCGGCGCCCGCGAGTTCGCTCTCGCGCAGGTCGTCGGACAGCACGACGGACGCCAGCGCGAGCACCACGTCGTCGTCGCCGTGGCTCGCCTCGCGGGCCTGGATGCGCGCCCACCAGGCGCTGCCCGCCGCGGCGCCGCGGAGCTGGAAGTCGTGGTAGGTCAGGTCGGCAAGGGTCGAGCCGCTCGGGCCGCTCTGGCCGCCCGCCGCGCTGCGCCGCGCGTGGGCGATGGCGGCGCGGTGGATCTGCGCCACCACCCGGCGGTCTTGCTGGAGCAGTGCGCGGCGCATCGGGTGGCTGGCGATGGGCTGGATCACCACTGCGTCCGCGCCCGCCGCATCGACGCTGATCCAAGACGACGCGCTGGCGTAGCCCCGCAGCCGCTGCCACAGCCCGGCCACGTCTTCCGGCTGCAGCGGCTCGCCCTTGCCGGCCAGCCACAGGCGCGGCCAGTCGCGGTGGGCCACGCCGTCGCGTGCGGGGTCGTCGTGGCGCCGGTCGCCGCGCAGGGAGCGGCGCATCGGCGCCAGCAGCACCTGCTCGACGAAGTCGCGCGTGAGCCGGCGCGCCAGCACACCGTAGCGCAGCAGCCAGTGCAGCGGCGCGTCGTCCAGGCGCCGCAGCACGCGCTCGATCAGATACAACATATCGACATCGACGCCCTGCCCCAGTTCGGCGACGCCGATGTCCGGCGTGCCGAGCAGGATGTCGGCATACAGCGACAGCTTGAACGGGTTGCCGAGGGCGCGTGCGATCACCGCGTCCAGCACCGCCGTCTGCGGCTGCCGGGTGATGCCTTGCAGGCGGCGCTGGAGGTACAGGCGCGATTCGGCCGCGTCGAAGGGCGGGATCGGGAACACCACCAGCGCGTCGGCGAAGGCGTCGTGCACGGCGCGGTGCTGCTCTGCCAGCGGGTAGCGGCCGGACAACACCAGCACCAGCCGCGGCGCCTCGGGCCCCGACCGCAGCGCCTGCATCCGCTGGCGCAGCGCGGCGACGGCCTGCACGAGTGCCATCACATCGACCTCGTGCTTGAGGGTGGCGTCTTCCATCGTGTCGAACACCAGCAGCACCGGCTGGCCGCCGCAGCGTTCCACCAGCACGCTGGCCAGGCGTTCGCGCACCTCGGCCTCCAGCCGCGCCAGCGCCTCGGCGCCATACAGCTCGGGCTGCGCCAGCGCACGCCGGCGTTCCTCGGCCACGTCGCGCAGCAGCTCGAACAGCGGCGCGCCGGGGATCTGCGGGTTCAGCCGTTCGGCCAGTTTGCCCAGCATGAAGGCGCCGGCCAGCCCGCGTTCGCTGAGGTCGAGGAAGTCGAAGTCCACCCGCGCCACCGGCACGCCGCGCGGCAGGCACCAGCGCGGGCCCAGCCAGCGCAGAAACATGGTCTTGCCGCTGCCGCCGGGCGCGCAGAGTTGCAGGATGAAGTGCTGCGCGTCCTGCAACAGCGCCTCGAAGGCTTGCAGCAGCGGCGCGCGCGCGAGGTAGCGGCTGGTGCGCGAGTGGTCGTCTGCGAAGGCCGCGCGGGCGCCCAGCAGGCCACGTTCGCGGGTGCCGCGTGTGGCCAGCGCCGGGCTCACGAAGCGGGCGCATTCGTCCAGCAGGCGCAGCAGCGTTTCGCAGCGGGCCAGGTCGAAGCTATCGCGCGCGCTGTCGTAGGCGGCAGCCCAGGCCTGTTCGCTGGCGGGGCCGGCGCTGCACAGGCGGTGGTACAGCGCCTCGAGTGCGCCGTCCGCGCCCAGGCCGTCGAACCAGTCTGCCAGCGCGCCATGCAAGGCGCGCCAGCGCGCGCCGCCGGCAGCCCATTCGGCGGCCTCGGTGCCGGCGGGCGGGCGCGGCGGCGCGCGGCGCTGCTCGCTCTGCTGAAGCCAGCCGGGGCGGCCCGGCACGGGGTTCACCAGCCCGGCAGCGATCAACTCGTCCAGCGCCGATGCGGCATCCACCCCGGCTGCAGGCTGGAGCACACGCTCGCTCATCCGTGCGTCGAAGCGGCGCGGCACGCGCACGGCGGGCAACAGGCGGCGCGCGTCGTCGCCCAGCAGCACTTCGCGCAGATCGGCCCCGGAGGCCATCGCCTCGCCCAGCGTGCGTTGCAGCGCCTGCATCGACGCCGACACCTCCAGCGCCGAAGGCAGCGTCACACCAGCACTCCCTGCCGCCGCGCCACCAGCGGCAGCAGCGCGCTCAGGAAGTTCAGCACGTCGATGCCCCACTCGCTGGGCTCCTGCCGCGCCGGCAGCGCCAGCGGCAGCGAATCCCGCACCTCCTGCATCGCGTAGAGCCGCGCAGACCATTGGTGGCACAACTGGCGCGCCACGCGTTCGAAGTCGCCCTGCTGGAAATACGGCACCGTGACCACCCGCGGGCGCAGCGGCAGCCTGGGCTGCAGTTCGGCCCACTGCTCGTGTTCCATCACCAGCAGCAGGCGCACCAGTGGCAGGCGGCCGGTGGCCACCGGCTTGATCAGCAACTCGGTCAACGGCCCGACAAGGCTGCGGTGGTCGATGCCGGCAAGATCGTCCAGCTTGATCAACAGGCTGGCGCCGGGACCGGCATCGACACCGGCCTTGCCCAGCGCATCATGGAAGGCCGCGAAGGTGTCGCCTTCCAGTTCTTCCGGCTGGCGCTTCGCGGCACTCAGTGCGCAGCCCAGGTCCGCGATGGGCGCGCCGTCGTCTGCCGGCGGGTCGAAGGTGGGCATCCCTTCGAGGCGCCTGTTCAGCGCCCAGTTGAACAGGCGGAAGGCAGCCGGCTTCAGCGGCCAGTCGGCAGCGGGCACGGTCGGCGCGCCGCCGACGCGCCGCTGTCCGTCACGCACCCAGCGCAGCGCATCGAGCCAGTCCACCTTGTCTTGCGGGCTGAACCTGACATCGGCCACCCGCATGCCGGCGCGCTGGCAGGCCTGGGCGGCCCACCGTGCCAGATAGGACTTGCCGCTGCCCGGCCCGCCGACGATGACCGCGAGGTGGTCCGACAAGCCGATGGCCGACGTGGCGCAGCAACGCACGGCCTCGTGCGCCTCGCGCCGCTGCGGCAGCCGCGAGACGAAGCGATCGACAGCCGGTGCCACCAGCCGCTGCGGCGCGCGCGGCAGCACGGCGTCGGCGGCCACGCAGCGGGTCAGCACCGGGAAGGCCCAGTCGGCGTCGTCGGTCACGCTGGCGCCGAGGCGCTTGCCGGCCATCGCCAGGCGCGCTGCCAGCACCGCGGCGTCGATGTCGGCGCCTTCGTCCTCGATCAGGCGGCGGTAGAAGGTTTCTGCGAACTCCTGCGCCAGGTCGCCCGCCACCTCGCCCTGCATGCCCAGCGCGGCGGCGCTGCCGGCCTGCAGAAAGGCCTGGGTCAGGCTGGCCAGCGGCAGCGGTGCGGCCGCCGCCTGGGCGCCGATGCTGCTGCGGCAGGCGTTCAGGAACACCAGCCGCGGCGCGATGCCCTGCAACTGGAGGCGGAGGTCCGCTGCCCGCCACGGGTCATCGACCGCAGGCTGCGCTGCCTGCCCGGGCTGCGCCGGCTGCGGCGGCTGCCACAGCAGCAGCTCGGCGCCGGCGCCGGCCGCCTGGGCATGGGCGATGACGTGCAGGACGTGCGGCCGCACGGTGCGGCAGGCTTCGACGATCTGCTGCCGGCTGGGGTGCTCGAGCACGTCGTACTCGACATCCTGGCGCAGCTCACGGCTGCCCAGCAGCCGCTCCAGCGCCTGCATTTCCTCGTCGGCCGCCACCCGCGCAGCGCCGCCTGCCGCGTGGCCGGGCGCAGCGCCGTGGACGATCAGCATGCGGATGGGCCAGTCGTCTGCACGCGCCGGTGCCAGCGGCGCTGGCGGGTCCATCCAGCGCGCCAGCGGCGACCCCGCGGTGAGCGCGAGATAGTCGCCGCGCTCGTCGAACAGGCGCTCCCAGGGCAGCGCGTGCAGGCGGGCATCTGCGCCCAGGCGAAGCTGAAGCTGCATGGGCTGCTGGCGCAGCGCCGCCCAGGCAGCACCCAGCCTGCCGCCCAGCAGCAGGCGCTGGAGATACTGACCGACGGCAGGCGCCACCGGCGACTGCTGCGCCAGTTCTGCCACGCGCTCGGCAGTCAGCGGCTGGCCCGGCTGCTCGGGGTCGTCCAGCGGCGGTTTGATGTCCAGGCTGGCCGGCAACACGGCGTTCGCGCCCTTGATGGCGACGAAGCGCCCGCTGGCCTGGTCGAGCATTTCCAGCACGACCCGCGCACCGGCCTGCTGCGCCTTCGCCGGCTCGACGCTGATGCGAACAGTGGGCGGCATGCCGGCAAGGCCCGGAAGACCGAGCCACTTAGAGGTTGAGAGGCATTCGTATGCACCCGCGCCGGGGCGTCCAAGAGCCCTGAGCAAGGCGCAGCGCGCAGCCCGCACTCATGTGCGGGCAAGCGATGCAACGCCGCGCAGGGCTCTTGGACGCCCCGGCCCTCCGGGTAAGCCCCCAGAACAGGCCCACTCTTCGTTGCAAATGCTCGTCGGGTCCCCAACCCGACTGCGCTTTGCGCCTCAATTGGGCCTGTTCTGGGGGCTTACGCGGGTGCATACGAATGCCTCTCAACCTCTTAGACGTCTTCGTCAACGACGTGCAGCGGTATCGCCAGTTGCGGCACGAAAGGCCGCCGCTCTTCGGTGAGGCCGCGCTGCAGCACCACCTCGGGCAGCAAGGTCCAATGGCCTTTTTCGCGCAGCAGGCGGCCGGCCTTGTAGGCGAACGCGGCCTGCACGCCTGCCTCGCCCTTGAACGAGATGGCCGACTTGCCGGCCATCGCGACCGAGCCCTTGAGGCCGAGGTCGAAGTACGCGCCGACCTTGCCCGAGATGTCGGCGCTGAAGGACTGCTTGTCGCCGCGCGACAGCAGCAGCTCGTTCGCGTAGGCGTACTCATAGACGATGTGCAGCAGCCCGTCCTCGACGTACTCCTTCGGGATGCCCGCGGTCTGGATCTGGTCCACCAGCGGGAACAGGTCGATGGGGTCGATGGCGCGGTAACGCACGCCGGTGAACGAGAAAGAGAAGTCGCTGGAGCCGGCAAAGCCGAGATCGATCTTCGGCGCGGCCGAGATGCCGATGCAGGCCAGCGCGTCCTTCAGGAAGGACACCGCGGCGCTGAGCTTTTTCTCGGAGGTGTACTGCGCTTCGATGTCGCCCAGCTCACCCTCGGTGACGGCCAGCGCGCCGGCAGCGGGCAACACCTTGGACAGCGCGCCCATGCGGACGAGGCGGGAACCGCCGCCGTCGTCTGCGCGCTTGTAGTACCACAGCTCCGCGGGCTGCACGCCGCTGCGTGGCAGAAAGACCGGCTGGTAGCCGAGATCGTTGAGCTTGCGAACCAACTTGTCGGCCATCTGCGCACCTCTGTGTGACCCCGGCAGCGAATGGCTGGCAATGTACTGCAACGGGTGGCGCGCCCGCATGCAGCGGCCATAGTGGTTGCCCCCAGGGTGGTGGAAGCGCCGGGCGGCAAGGCGCTATGGTTGCGCCATGCGAATGGTGCCCGGCCACAAAGTCCAGCATGTGCTTGCCCGCCCAGGGCACTTCTTCTGGCACACCCTGAAAGCCTTCCGCGCCAACCAGGGCCTGTTGCTGGCCGGCGCGGTGGCGTACTACGCGCTGTTGTCGATCATGCCGCTGCTGATCCTGACCGTGATCGCGCTGTCGCACGTGATCGAGCAGCCGCTGCTGCTGGCCACCATCGGGCGCTACCTGGAGTGGCTGGTGCCTGGGCAGTCGCATACGCTGATCGCCGAGCTGGCGAACTTTCTGCTGCACCGTGACGTGATCGGCTGGGTGCTGCTGGGCACGATGCTGTTCTTCAGCTCTCTGGCCTTCACGGTGCTGGAGAACGCGATGTCGGTGATCTTCGTGCACCGCGTGGCGGTGCGCCGCCGCCACTTCCTGGTGTCGGCGCTGCTGCCCTACGGCTACATCCTGACGTTGGGCGTGGGGCTGCTGATCGTGACGCTGGTGTCCGCCAGCCTGCAGGCCATCGGCCAGGACAGCATCGAACTGTTCGGCCGCGACTGGTCGCTGAAGGGCTTCTCCGGCGTGCTGCTCTACCTGCTGGGCGTGGCCGGCGAGGTCTTCGTGCTGACCTCCGTCTATCTGGTGATGCCGGTGGGCCGGCTGGCGCTGCGCCATGCGCTGATCGGTGCGCTCACCGCCGCGCTGCTGTGGGAGGTGACGCGGCACCTGCTCGTCTGGTACTTCAGCACGCTGTCGCAGGTGAGCGTGGTCTATGGCTCGCTCACCACCGCCATCGTCGTGCTGCTGAGCCTGGAGATCGCCGCCGCGCTGCTGCTCTTCGGCGCGCAGGTGATCTCGGAGTACGAACGCATCGAACGCGGCGCGCCGCTGGCCGCGCCGCCCGAGCCGTTCACGACCGGCTGAGCGCGTCCATCGGCCGCCTGACGTCATAGCGAAAACGCGCTTGGCTTGCGCCGCCCGCCGGCCTACGCTCGCAAACCCACAAGCCCACAAGCCTCTCGCAGGAGCCGCCCGATGAGCACCACCCCCCGCCGCTTCGAGACCCTGGCCGTGCATGCCGGCTACACGCCCGACCCCACCACCAAGGCCGCCGCCGTGCCGCTGTACCAGACGGTGGCCTATGCCTTCGACAGCGCGCAGCATGGCGCCGACCTGTTCGACCTGAAGGTGCCGGGCAACATCTACACCCGCATCATGA
>CAXTHW010000053.1:0-19771 GCA_964244245.1 uncultured Rubrivivax sp.
AGACCATCGAGCGCAAGGACGTCGGCATCACGCTGCGCATCCGCCCGCAGATCGGTGAAGGCGGCACCGTCCGCATGACGATCTACCAGGAGCAGAGCGCCGTGCTGAGCACCGCCGCGGTGGGCACCAGTAACGCCGGCCCGTCCACCACCAAGCGCTCCATCGAATCGCAGGTGGTGGTGGACGACGGCCAGATCATCGTGCTGGGCGGGCTGATCGAAGACCGCTACATCGAGAACAAGTCCAAGGTGCCGCTGCTCGGCGACATCCCCTGGCTGGGCGCGCTGTTCCGCAGCGAAAGCCGCGAGAAGCGGCGCACCAACCTGATGGTCTTCCTGCGCCCGGTGGTGATGCGCGACGCCGAGAGCGCCAACCGGCTGTCGGCCGACCGCTACGACCAGATCCGCGGCCGCCAGCAAGACGCGCAGCCCGACGCCAGCGTGGTGTTCCCGATCAACGACGCGCCGGTGCTGCCGGTGATCCCCGGCAAGGGGCCGCCCGCGGCGGCGGTGCAGCCGCTGACGCCGGTGCAGCCGTCACCGTCGGAACAAAAGGCGCCTTGAGATGGGAACGCGCCACCCGCTGCCCTACGCCTTCGCCAAGGCCAACACGCTGCTGCTGGAAGACGACGGCGCGCAGCTCGTGCTGTGGGCGGCCGAGACCACCGCGCCCGCGGCCTTGTCGGAGGTGACGCGGCTCTTCGACGTCTCCGGCTTCGAGCGCGAAAGCAGCAGCACGCTGGTGCAGCGCATTGCGTCGGCCTATGCCGGCAGCGAAAGCAGCGCCGCGGCGGTCATCGGCGAAGTGGAAAGCGGCGTCGATCTCAGCCGCATGATGCAGGAGCTGCCGGCAGTGGAAGACCTGCTGGAAGCCGCCGACGACGCGCCCATCATCCGCATGCTCAACGCGCTGCTGACGCAGGCCGCGAAAGACGGCGCCAGCGACATCCACATCGAGCCCTACGAGCGCAGCAGCGCGGTGCGCTTCCGCGTCGATGGCACCTTGCGCGAGGTGGTGCAGCCGAACAAGGCGCTGCACGCGGCGATGATCTCGCGGCTCAAGATCATGGCCGAACTCGACATCGCCGAGAAGCGGCTGCCGCAGGACGGCCGCATCTCCTTGCGCATCGGCGGCCGTGCCATCGACGTGCGCGTCTCCACGCTGCCGTCGTCGCACGGCGAGCGCGCGGTGCTGCGGCTGCTCGACAAGACCGAATCCAAATTCACGCTCGAAGGGCTGGGCATGAGCGGCGAGGTGCTGCGCTCCTTCGACCGGCTGATCCAGCAGCCGCACGGCATCGTGCTGGTCACAGGGCCCACCGGCTCGGGCAAGACGACGACGCTGTACGCATCGCTCGGCCGCATCGACACCAACACAACCAACGTGCTGACGGTGGAAGACCCGGTGGAGTACGAGCTGGCCGGCATCGGCCAGACGCAGGTCAACCCGAAGATCGACCTGACGTTTGCCAAAGCACTCCGCGCCATCCTGCGGCAGGACCCGGACGTGATCATGATCGGCGAGATCCGCGACCATGAAACCGCGCAGATCGCCATCCAGGCCTCGCTCACCGGCCACCTGGTGCTGGCGACGGTGCACACCAACGACGCGCCGAGCAGCGTGACGCGGCTCATCGACATGGGCGTGGAGCCTTTCCTGCTGTCCAGCACGCTGCTGGGCGTGCAGGCGCAGCGCCTGGTGCGCAAGCTGTGCCCCGCCTGCCGCAAGCAGGACGGCGCCGGCCTCTGGCACCCGGTGGGCTGCGAGAAGTGCAGCCACACCGGCTACAAGGGCCGCACCGGCGTCTATGAGCTGATGGTGGTGGACGAGGCGATGCAGACGCTCATCCACAACCGTGCCCCCGAGCAGGAACTGGTGGCCGCCGCCCGCACCGGCGGCCTGCGCTCGATGCGCGAAGACGGCGAGCGGCTGGTGCGCGAGGGCATCACTTCGGCGGAGGAAGTGATCCGTGTCACGCGGGACTAGCCCCCACGCTCCCTGCGGTCGCTGCCCCCCGAGGGGGCGCATGCAGCGGACCGGCGGAGCCGGATCCGCGCATGGACTTGGCCCCCACGCTCCCTGCGGTCGCTGCCCCCCGGGGGGGCGCATGCAGCGGACCGGCGGAGCCGGATCCGCGCAGGGACTTGGCCCCCACGCTCCCTGCGGTCGCTGCCCCCCGAGGGGGCGCATGCAGCGGACCGGCGGAGCCGGATCCGCGCATGACCTTGGTCTAGCCGGCTTCTCCTGATGCCGGCCTACCGCTTCGAGGCGCTGGACGCTGCTGGCAAGTCGCAGACCGGCCTGCTGGACGCCGACAACGCCAGGGCTGCGCGCTCGCAGTTGCGCGCGCGCAACCTGGTGCCGCTGGCGGTGGCGCCCGTCACCGCCGCCAGCACCGACGGCACGGCGCCGCGCTTCACGCACCGCGTCTTCGGCAGCACCGGGCTGGCGGTCTGGACGCGGCAGCTCGCAGGGCTGGTGGCTTCCGGCCTGCCGCTGGAGCGTGCGCTCACCGCGCTGGCCGACGAGGCCGACGAGCCGCGCCAGCGCGAACTGGTGGCGCACCTGCGCAGCGAGGTCAACGCCGGCAGCCCCTTCGCCCGCGCGCTGGCCACCGCGCCGCGCGAGTTCGACGAGGTCTATCGCGCGGTGGTGGCAGCGGGCGAACAGAGCGGCGCGCTCGGCCCGGTGCTGGAGCGGCTGGCCGACGATCTGGAAGACCGCCAGGCGCTGCGCTCCAAGCTGATCGGCGCGATGCTCTACCCGGCCATCGTCTCGCTGATCGCGCTGGTCATCGTCACCTTCCTCGTCACCTACGTGGTGCCGCAGGTGGCGTCGGTCTTCGTCAGTTCCAAACGCGCACTGCCCTTCCTCACCACCGCGATGATCGGCATCAGCGCCTTCGTGCGCAGTTGGGGCTGGCTGGTGGTGCTGGCGGTGGCGGCCGGCATTGGCAGCTTCATCGGCCTGCGCCGCGGCACGGCATTCCGCGAGCGCAGCGACGCCGCCCTGCTGGGCCTGCCGCTGGCCGGCCGGCTGCTGCGCGGCTACAACGCGGCACGTTTCGCCGGCACGCTGGCGATGCTGGCCGGCGCCGGCGTACCCATCCTCAAGGCGCTGCAGGCTGCCGCCGAGACGCTGGGCAACCGGGCGATGCGCAGCGACGCGATGGACGCGCTGGTGCAGGTGCGCGAAGGCGCGCCGCTGGCCAGCGCACTGGCCGGCAAGAAGCGCTTTCCGGGGCTGCTGGCGATGTTCGCGCGGCTGGGTGAGCAGACCGGGCAGTTGCCGGTGATGCTGGGCCGTGCGGCCAAGCAACTGGCCACCGAGGTGCAGCGGCGTTCGCTGGCGGTGGCCACCATCCTGGAGCCGCTGCTCATCGTCGCGATGGGCGTGGTGGTGATGGTCATCGTGCTGGCGGTGCTGCTGCCGATCATCCAGCTCAACACCTGGGTGAAGTGAGGATCGAAGGCGTCAGGGCAGCGGCAACTGCTCGGCCAGCACGCGCTGCGCCATGCCGGGCGCCAGGCTGGCCGCCTCGACGATATCGACGCGAAACGGCAGCGTGCTCTGCTCGAACGCATCCCGCACGTCGGCGCGCTGCGCCCAACTGAGCTGCGGCGGATCGAGAAGCAGCAGGTCCAGATCGGAGAACGGCCGTGCACGGCCGGTCGCACGGGAGCCGAAGACAGCCACCCGCGCACCGGGCAGCACTGCGTCGAGGATGGCGCGCACCGCCTTCGCCTCGCAGGCGTCCAGGGCCGGTGCCGTCATGCAGCCGCTTCCATCGCCGCCAGCAGGGCCTGTGCATCGCTTGCAAAGCGCGCTGCGTCGGTGGCCACCTGCTGCGCCCTGGCCTCGTCATAGGCATGGCTGGTCGCGTTGCGCAGTTCGCGCCAGGTGCGCCAGGCGCCGATGTCCGCCAGCAGGCCGGCGCCAGCCGCCGCGCGCAGCAACTCGTTGAACGACAGGTCGGTGACGCGCTCCGACGCAGCCGAGCGCTCGACGAGCACCCGGCGCAGGCTGCGCAGCGACAGGTCGTAGCTGAACTCGAACGACTGGATCACCGCACTGCGCAGGTGCCGCTTGAGCACCGAAGCGTCGTCCTGCGCATGCCAGAGCGACAGCGCCTCGGCGAGCACGCCCAGTGCCTTGCGCAGGCTGCTGAAGTCGATGGCGGGTTGGTCCATGCGCCATTGTCACGGCGGCCCCGGGGCGCTGCAACAAACGCAACACGGCGGCGCGGCCGTTGAAAGGCCGCTGCGACAAGCGGCCGGCATCGTCTGTGCTTCGCCCGACGACACCCAACGAAAGCCGCCCCATGAGCCCAGACCAGATCCAGCAAGTGCGTTCCAGCTTCGCCCTCGTGCTGCCCATCGCAGAGCAGGCCGCGGCGCTGTTCTACGCCAACCTCTTCGAGGCCGACGCCTCGCTGCGCCCGCTGTTCAAGGGCGACATGCAGGCCCAGGGGGCCAAGCTGCTGCAGATGATCGGCGCTGCCGTGGGGCTGCTGGACAAGCCCGCCGCGCTGCTGCCGGTGCTGCGCCAGCTCGGTGCGCGCCATGGCGGCTACGGTGTGCTCGACAGCCACTACGCCACCGTGGGCGGCGCGCTGCTGCTGACGCTGGAACAAGGCCTGGGCGCGCACTTCACCGCCGAAACCCGCGCTGCCTGGACGGCGATGTACGCGGTGGTCAGCAGCACGATGATCGAAGCCGCAGATGCTGCCGCGGCCCAGGCTCAGGTCCAGACCCAGCCCAGCGCTGCGGCCTGATCAACCGGCCAGCAGCGCCTGCACGGCGTTCAGCAGGTCGCCTTTCGAGAAAGGCTTGTCCAGGCTCGCGCAGCGGGCCCTGGACAGAAACTGCTGCGCCTCGGGCGACAAGGTGTCGCCGGTGACGAACAGCATGCGCCGCGCCAGCGCCGGGTGGCGCTCGCGCACCGCGCGCCAGAGCGCGCCGCCGTCCATGTCGGGCATGCGCAGGTCCGAGACGATGGCGTCGAAGCGCGCCGCCTCCAGCAGCTCCAGCGCCACCGCGCCCGACTCGGCGGTGGCCACTTCGAAGCCGGCCGCTTCGAGCATCGAGCGCATCAGGTCGGCGATCTCTGCCTCGTCGTCCACCACCAGCAGCCGCGCCTGGGTGGGCGGCGGCGCCTCGTCCAGCGGCATGGCCGCCGTGCTGTCGCGCGCCTCGCCGCTGATCGGCAGGCTCAGCCGGAAGGCCGCGCCCCAGCCGTCGGCCTGGCCACTTTCCAGCACCAGGTCACCGCCATGCTCGCGCACCATCGAGCGCGAGACCGACAGCCCCAGGCCGGTGCCGATGCCCTCGGCCTTGGTGGTGAAAAAGGGCTCGAAGATCTTGGCCCGCACGTCGGCCGGCACGCCCGGGCCGCTGTCGGCCACGCGCAGCCAGACGCGCGGCTCGCGGGTGTCACGCCGCTGTTCGACGCCGGTTTCCAGCCGGATGCGGCGCCGCAGGTCGCCAGCGCCGCTGCCACCGAGCGCCTGCTGCGCGTTGACGATCAGGTTCAGCAGCACCTGGCCGACCTGGTCGCCATCGGCCATCACCTCCGGCAGACCGTCGATGAGCACCAGCTCGATCGCGATGCCGTGGCTGCGCAGCGTGTAGCCCAGCATCTCGGCCGCGGCGCGCGCCAGGTCGTTCAACTGCACAGGCGCACGCGACACCGGCCGCTGCCGCGCCATGTTCAGGAAGGTGCGCACGATGCGCCCGCAGCGCTCGGCCGCCTCGCGGATGCGCAGTGCGTCGGCTGCCAGCGGCGTGCCCTCGGTCTTCTCTTCCAGCAAGCTGGCGCGGCCCATCACGATGGCCAGCGGGTTGTTCAGCTCGTGCGCCACGCCGGCCAGCAGGCTGCCCATCGCGGTGAGCTTCTCGCTCTGGCGCAGCGCGTCGCGCTGGCGCTCGATCTGCTCTGCCGATTCGACGCGCTCGGTCACGTCGGTCATCGACGCGGTGTAGTGCACCGCGCCGTCCAGCTCGGTGCGGAAGATCACCATCTCGACCGGAAACTCGCGCCCGTCGGCGCGCAGCGCCGGCATCTGCACGCGCTGGCCCATCATGCGCGGCGCGGCGCCGCCGGCCAGGCGCGCCATGCCGGCCTCATGGCCGGCGCGCATGCGCTGCGGCACGATCACCTGCCCCACCGCGAGGCCGATGACCTCGGCCCGCTGGCGGCCGAACATCGCTTCTGCCGCGGGGTTGAACTCGACGATGCGGCCATCGGCGTCGGTGGAGACGATGCCATTGATCGCATGGTCGATGATGGCCGCCTTCAGTCCCTCGGTCTGGCGCTCGCGCTGTTGCAGCGCGCGCTGGCGCCTGAAGGTGTCGGTGACGGCCGTCACCCAGCCCTGCCAGCGCCTGCCGAGCTGCGGCGCGGGCGTGGCGGCGTCGTCGGACAGCGCATGCAGGTAGTCCAGGATGGCCAGCGCCGGCCGCACGAAGCTGCGCGACAGCAGCCACTGGCCGGTGATGAACATCGCCAGCAGCGCCAGCGCCAGCAACGCGTTGGGCAGCAGCGTCGGCAGCACCTGCGCGCGCAGCGCAGACGCGCGGGTGGCCTGCACGTACAGCCAGGGCGAGCCGATGCGCACCGCAGCCGTCAGCACCCAGCCCTTGCCGCGGTGCACACGCGCCGGGCCGA
Organism: uncultured Rubrivivax sp.; assembly: GCA_964244245.1. Lineage (GTDB taxonomy): Bacteria > Pseudomonadota > Gammaproteobacteria > Burkholderiales > Burkholderiaceae_C > Rubrivivax. The sequence continues at coordinate 6,667 of CAXTHW010000053.1, forward strand.
ACAGCGAGGCGTCGAAGTCGGCGCGGCCCAGGCCGTCCGGCAGGCGCTCGGCCAGCGGCACGCGCACGGGGGTGTCGGCCAGCCCGCTGCCGGCCGGCGAGGCCAGCGGTTGCGCCGAATCGGCCAGCACGTTGTAGCGCGCATCGACGATCCAGATGCGCATGTCCTGGTCGCCGTCGGCACGCGCGGCAGGCGCGCCGGCCCATTGCGTGATGCGCCGCTGAAGGTCTTCGAGCCGGAAGTCGAGGCTCACCTCGCCGCGGTAGCGGCCGTCCACCACCACCATCGCGCCATGCGACATCACGAGCTGGCCGTTCAACTGGCTGACATAGGGCACGCCCCAGAACGTGGTCTCGTCGGGGTTGCGCGCCAGCGCCGCGGCAGAGCGCTGCACCGCGGCGCGGCGCGGCGCGTCGATGGCGACAAGGCTTTGCGCGCCCATCGAACGCAGCATGCGCGCGGTATCCACCCACGGGTAGCCGAACGAGCCGTTGACCTCGGCCGCGGCGAACCAGGCCGCATCGAAGCCCGGCGCGCGGTCGTGCACGATGCGCGCGTGCTCGACGAACGACTGCGCGCGCCGCAGCCAGGCAGCGTCTGGCGCACGGCCGTCGGGCTCGGCCCACCAGACCTGGCCGAAGCGCTCGCGCTGCACCGGCGACGCCTGGTCGAGCGACCAGCCGTCCGGCTGGCCGGCCGCGCCGTGCGGCGCCAGCGCCTGGCGCAGCGCGGGGCCGGCGTCGGGCGGCTGGTTCCACTGCGCTTGCATCAGCGCGCGCAGGTCCTGCACATGGCCCATCGCGGGCCGCACCACGGCCTCCAGTTCCTGCGCGCGCTCGCCGGCACGGCGCAGCAGGTCACGCTCGGCGTCGTCCATGCGTTGCACGTACTCCAGCGCCGTCAGCACGCCCAGCAGGCCCATCACCGGCACCACCAGCAGCCAGAGCAGCCGGCGCGTGGCCCCCAGCGTGCCGACACCGGGGTCGGCAGCCGCAGCGGCCCCGTGGACGGTCATTCGGCGACGAAGACGTAGCCGACGTTGCGCACCGTCTTCAGCACCTCGGGCTTGTCGGGGTTGCGCTCGATCTTGCGGCGCAGCCGCATGATGCGCAGGTCGATCGAACGGTCGAACACGTCCCAGCCGCGGTTGTGCGCCTGCTCCATGATGGTGTCGCGGCTCAGCGGCCGGTTCGGGTGGCGCGCGAACAACGCCATCAGGTCGAACTCGGCAGCGGTGATCTCGACGTCGGCGCCATCGGCCGCGGCCAGGCGGCGCGTGTCGAGGTTCAGCACACAGGCGCCGAAGCGCACCTGCCGGCCTGGCTCGGCAGACGTGGCGGACGTGGCGGACGTGGCAGATGCGGCAGCGGGCACCGGCGCGGCCACCGGCGCAGCCCCAGGCGCCGGCTGCAGCCTGCGCAGCACGGCGCGCACGCGGGCCAGCAGCTCGCGCAGTTCGAAGGGTTTGGCAATGTAGTCGTCGGCCCCCAGTTCCAGCCCGACGACGCGGTCGATCGCCTCGCCCGCGGTGGTGAGCATCAAGATGCCGACGCCGCCATGCGCCTCGCGCAGCCAGCGCGCCAGCGACAGGCCGTTCTCACCAGGCATGTTGACGTCGAGGATGGCGAGGTCAGGCCGCTCCTGCGCCACCATCTGGCGGGCAGCCGCGGCATCGGGCGCGCTGCGCACCTGGAAGCCGTGGCGGCCGAAATATTCACCGAGCAGCATGCGCAACTCGGGTTCGTCGTCCACCACCAGCACGACGGGCAACGCGGCAGGCTGCACCATGGCCTCGTCCTCCAGAAGCGGCCCGATGATAGCGATGGTGTCGGCAGGCAGGCAGGCGGCACGTGTCATGCCGCCACTGTGGCGGTGCGCCGTTTCAGCCTTGCATCAACCGCTGACTGCGGCGCGTTTCGATTGTTTCAGGCGACGACGCCGAACAACGCCAGCGCACCACCGAAGACCGCCGCGCAGACCGGCGTGGCATACAGCAGCAGCGCCCCGGCCGAGCCGGCAGGCCCGGCGCTGGTGGGCGCCGGTGCCGTGTCGCTGGCGATCAGGTCTTCGGCGAAGGCCTCGCTGCGGTAGCAAGGCCAGGCGGCCTGCGCATCGCGCGCGGCGCGGTCGTCCAGCAGGCCGGGAAGCGCGTGCAGGACTTCGGGTTGCAGCAAGAGCGGGTGGTACATGGCTGGCCTCTACTGTGAGCGATCACTGCCGGTTCACACATCCCCAACTTTGCGGGTCCACGGTTTCAGCGAGAAGTCAGCCGCAAGGCACAGACGTCTCAGTTGTATCGGCAGGCGCGCGTCTTGCTAAAGTTTTGTCGGCAACTGGCGTGACATTGCCCCGCAGATCGGCGCATGTCGCAGCGCGGGTTCTGCTTGAATGCTTGTTCGCTGTGGCTTCGTTGGAGGTTCTGGCATGCCGTCATCGCACGATCTCGTTCCCCTCGCCGCCGAGCGCGGCCGCATCCCGATCGCCCAGATGCGCAGCGTCTATCGGCTGGGCGACGTGGAAACGCGGCTCACCAGGCTGCCGGCCAAGGAGCACGAGACGCTGCGCAGCACCTATGAGCGCATGCTCGAAAAAGGCGCTGAGCGCTTCCAGGTCAAGCCCTCCGGCCTGCCCGCGATGGACCACCTCTACGACGAGATGCCCAACTTCTGCGAGGTGCTCGACGACGTGCGCCGCCAGCTCGCGCTGTGCCAGGACAGCCGCGACGCGCTGGAGATCACGCCGATGCTGCTGCTCGGCCCGCCCGGCATCGGCAAGACGCATTTCGCCCGCGAAATCGCCCAGTTGCTGGGCACCGGCATGGGCTTCATCTCGATGAGTTCGCTCACCGCCGGCTGGGTGCTCAGCGGCGCGTCCAGCCAGTGGAAAGGCGCGCGGCCCGGCAAGGTGTTCGAGACCCTGGTGGACGGCCAGTACGCCAACCCGGTGATGGTGGTGGACGAGATCGACAAGGCGCGCGGCGAACACGCCTACGACCCGCTCGGCGCGCTGTACAGCCTGCTGGAGCACGACACCGCGCTCAGCTTCACCGACGAGTTCGCCGAGGTGCCCATCGACGCCAGCCAGCTCATCTGGGTGGCCACCGCCAACGACGAGCGCGACATCCCCGACCCCATCCTGAACCGGATGAACGTCTATCAGGTGCATGCGCCCGATGCAGACGCGGCGCGCGCCATCGCGCTGCGCCTGTACGTGGCCTTGCGCGAGCAGCACGACTGGGGCCGCCGCTTCGATGAAGCACCCAGCGACGCCGTGCTGGAGCGCCTGGCCGGCATGGCGCCGCGCGAGATGCGCCGCGCCTGGATGACGGCCTTCGGCAATGCGCGCCTGGACGGCCGCGCCACCATCGAGCTGGCCGACCTGCCCGGCGCGCAGGGCGGCAAGCGCGGGCCGATCGGCTTCATGCAGTAGGCGCAGCGCGCGGGCAAGAAGGGCAACCCGGGAACCCGGGAACCGATCAGCCAGCCGGTGCGGCAAAGGCTGCGGCAACGCCTGCCTCGACAATCGTTGCATGCCTGGTTCCGCCCCGTACCGCCTGCACCGCTGTCGCCCCTTCTTCTTTGCGCTGCTGACGTGGGCGGCAGCGCCGCCGACGGTCGCAGCAGACGCTGCCGCCATGCCCGAAGCAGCCCCGGCCGCGCCCGCGCCCGTGCCCGTGCGGCCGCGCGTCGGCCTGGTGCTGGGCGGTGGTGGCGCCCGCGGCGCGGCACACATCGGCGTGCTGGAGGTGCTGGAGCAACTGCATGTGCCTGTCGATTGCGTGGCCGGCACCAGCATGGGCGCTCTGGTGGCGGGTGCCTGGGCCGCCGGCCTCGACCCGGCGACGATGCGCAAGGAACTGGCGCGCGCCGACTGGGCCGACATGTTCCAGGACAACCCCGACTATTCCGAGCTGAACGTGCGCAACAAGCGGCTGTCGCAGCGCTTCCTGCCGGGCACCGAAAGCGGCGTCACCGACAGCGGGCTGGCGGGCCCGCCGGGCGTGGTGTCGGGCCAGAAGATCAAGCTCTTCTTCAACCAGCTCGTGCGTGCCGACACCGGCGAGCGCGACCTGGGCGAGCTGCGGCTGCCGGTGTCCATCATCGCCACCGACATCGGCACCGGCGAGCGCGTGGTGCTGCGCAGCGGCAGCCTGACGCAGGCCATGCGCGCCAGCATGTCGGTGCCGGGGCTGATGGCGCCGCTGGACCACGGCGGCCGCAAGCTGGTGGACGGCGGGCTGGTGGACAACGTGCCCATCCGCGAGGTGCGCGAGCGCTGCAATGCCGATGTGGTGATCGCCGTCAACGTCGGCTCGCCGCTGCTCAAGCCAGAGCAGGTGAGCGGGCTGCTCAGCGTCTCTGCGCAGATGGTGGCCATCCTCACCGAGCAGAACGTGGGCCTGTCGCTGGCCACGCTGAAGCCGGGCGACATCTACATCAAGCCCGAGATGGGCAGCATCACCGCCACCGACTTTGCGCGCAGCGCCGAAGCGGCAGACCGCGGGCGCAGCGCGGCAGAGGCGCAAAGCGCCGCACTCGCGCGGCTGGCGGTGGATGCAGCCGAGTTCAGCGTCTGGCAACAGCGCTTCGAGGGCAGGCGGCCCGACGCGCAACGCGTCGATGCGATCGAGATCGCGGGCCTGAAGCGCGTCAACCCGGAGACGGTGACGCGCTACCTGCGCCAGCGCACCGGCGAGCCGCTGGACACCGGTGCGCTCAACCGCGACCTGCTGCGCGCCTATGGCGACGGCGGCTACGAAGGCGTGGACTACGCGCTGCTGACCGAGCACGACCGGCATGTGCTGCGCATCACGCCGCTCGAAAAGCGCTGGGGGCCCGACTACCTGCGCTTCGCAGTCAACCTCGATTCCAACCTCAGCCAGGGGTCGAGCTACGGGCTGCGCGCCGGCTACCAGAAGACCTGGCTCAACGCGCTGGGCGGCGAGTTGCTGTTCAGCGGCGAGATCGGCAGCAACACCGGTGCCGGCGTCGAGTGGATGCAGCCGCTGGACGCTGCGCAGCGCAGCTTCGTCCAGACATCGGCCAGCTACAGGCGGGTGCGGCGCGACGTGTTCCAGAACGACGACCGCATCTCCGAGTACCGCGTGGGCACCGCCACGCTCGACCTGCTGGCCGGCATCAACATCGGCCTGCTCGGCCAGGCCAGGCTGGGCTGGCAGGACAGCCACATCGCCGCCAGCATCGACACCGGCGTGCCGGTGCTGCCCGAGCAAACGGTGCATGTGGCGGGCTGGCTGGCCGCGCTGGAGCTGGACCAGCTCAACCGGCTGTACTTCCCGTCGCGCGGCTGGGCGCTGCGCACCAGTTGGTTCGAGTCCTCGCAGCGCGACTACAGCAAGCTGGCGCTGGAGCTGCGCGCGGCCTGGCAGTTCGACGGCTGGGGGCCGTGGGTGCTGGGCAGCCGGCTGGCCTACACCGGCTCCACCCGCGGCGCGCTGCCGGCCTACGACGCCGGCTTCCTGGGCGGTTTTCTCAACCTGTCGGGCTTTGCCACCGGCCAGGTCATCGGCGACAAGCTGCGCTACGGCCAGATCCGCGCGGAGCGCATCATCGGCAACGCGCCACTGGGCCTGCGCGGCGACCTGCGGCTGGGCCTGGCACTGGAGGCCGGCAAGGTGGGCACGCCCTACACCGAGACCGGGCGCAAGGGCTGGCTCAACTCGTCCACCGTGTTCCTGGGCGGCGAAACATCGCTGGGCCCGGTGTACCTGGGCATCGGCCACGCCGGCAGCGGGCAGACCAACGCCTATCTGTTCATCGGCACGCCTTGAGCGCGGGACTACTCCACCGGCGTGTCGGCCTCGTCGATCCAGGTGTTCAGCAGCGTCCAGGCCACTGCCAGCAGCACCGGCCCGACGAAGATGCCCACCAGCCCGAAGGCCAGCAGCCCGCCGATGACGCCGGCGAAGATCAGCAGCAGCGGCAGGTCCGCGCCCAGGCGGATCAGCATCGGCCGCAGGAAGTTGTCCAGCGTGCCGACGATGACCGACCAGACGACGAGGAAGATCGCCCAGCCGGTGTCGCCGCTCCAGAAGGTCCACAGCATGGCCGGCAGCAGCACGGGCAGCGCGCCGATCTGCGCAATGCACAGCATGAACATCAGCGCCGTCAGCGGCCCGGCGAAAGGCACGCCCGCCAGCGCAAGGCCGATGCCGCCCAGCACCGCCTGCACCACCGCCGTGACGCCGACGCCCAGCGCCACGCCGCGGATGGCATCGCCGGCCAGCTTGACGGCGTCGTCACCGCGGTCGCCGGCCAGCCGGCGCGCGAAGCGGCGCACCTGCGTGGCCGCGTGGTCGCCGCCGGCATACAGCACGGCGGCAATCGCCACGGTCAGCATGAATTGCAGCAGCACGAAGCCGATGCTGCCCACCTGCGCCACCATCCACCGCGTGACGCCGCCGGCATAGGGCTGCACCTTGCCCAGCAGCCCGCCCACGCCGGCCGCGACGAGCTGCGTCCAGGCCTCGGTGATCTTCTCGCCGACATAGGGCAGCCCGCCCAGCCAGGCCGGCGGCAGCAGCGGCACCTGCATCGCGGCCAGCGCGCGGGCGCCGTCGGCAATGCGGTCTGCGTTGTCCACCAGCGTGGCGATGGCCAGCGTCAGCGGCACCACCAGCAGCAGCAGCAGCGCCAGCGTCATCAGCGCCGCTGCGGCCCAGCGCCGGCCCCACAGCCGGCGCTGGGCGCGCAGCATCAGCGGCCAGGTGGCCACCACCACCGTCGTCGCCCAGATGCCCGGGCCGATGAACGGCCGCAGCACCCAGAGCGACGCGCCGATGAGCGCGCCGATGAAGAGAACTGCAAAGATCGTGCGGGTGAGATCGGCCGCCTTCAACGCGGCCGCTCCACGTAGGGCTCGACCGCCGTGGCCTCCAGCCGGTAGCTGCTGGCGCCCATGTAGGAGTCGGTCTTCAGTGTGGCCAGCGTGCCGCTGATCCACACCGCGTCCATCGATTTCAGCCCCTTGGCGACGTCCTTCGGCAGCACGTGGATGATCTGGTTGGCCGGCGGCGGCGGCGTGTGGATGCAGGCGCCGAAGTAGGGCACCAGCAGGAACTCCTTGACGCCGTCCTTCGTCTCTTCCAGCGGCACCGCGAAGCCGGGGATGCGCACGGCCTGGCCGACGATGGCGGGGTTGACCGGCGCGTTGACCCAGACCTCGCGCATCTTCTTCATCATCTGCGCGGTGCGCGGGTCGCCGTCCAGCAGCATCGAGGTGTCCAGGCCCTTGAACTCCTTCATCGGGTCCCAGTCCTTGGGCACCAGCTCGTCCCAGGTGATGGTCTTGTAGGGCGAGGCTTTGGCGGCCGGCGGCTTGGGCGCGGCCTTGCTGCCGCCCAGCGACGGGCCAGGCACCGGCACGCTGGTCGCAGGGCTTTGTGCCTGCGCCGCGGCACACAGCGCCAGCGCGGCGGCCAACAGGGTTTTGCGCATCTCAACTCCGGGGTGACAGCCCATCGGCGAGCGACAGGCGGTAGGCGCGCCAACCGGGCACGAGGCTGGCAAGCATACCTGCGGCCAGCACGGCGCCGAGCATGCCCCATTGGGTGGCGGTGGGCGCGGAAAGTTGCAAGGCGATGCCGAAGCGCGTCTGGATCCACGGCCCCGCGAGCAAGATGCCGACGGCCGCCGCCAGCGCACCCGCCAGCGCGCCGACAGTGGTGACCAGCGCACCTTCGGCTGCCAGCAGCGCCAGCACATGGCGCGGCCCGGCGCCCACCGCACGCAGCACCGCCAGCTCGCGCCGGCGCTCGTTCAGGCCCGCCAGCACCACCGCCACCAGCCCGGCCAGGCTGACCAGCGCGACGAGTGCCGACATGCCCATCAGCGCCCGCTCGCCGATGCCCACGGCCTGCCACAGCTCGTCCAGCGCCACGCCGGGCAGCACCGCCATCAGCGGCTCGGCCTCGTAGTCGGCCACCGCGCGCTGCACGCGGAACACCGCCACGCGGCTCTTCAGCCCCACCAGCGCGGCCGTCACCTGCTGCGGCTCCAGGTCGAACTTGCGCGCCTGCGCGGGCGCAATGTGCAGCCCGGGCAGCGGCGCGCCGCCGGCCCAGTCGAGATGGATGGCGCTGATGGCCGGCAGGCTGACGAACACCGTGCGGTCCACCGGCGTGCCGGTGCGCGCCAGCACGCCCACCACGCCGAAGGGCTTGTCGGCGTGCTCCACTGCCAACACACCGCCCGCACCATGCGTCAGCGTGATGCGCTGGCCCAGCCCGTAGCCCAGGCCCTGCGCCACCTCGGCACCCAGCACGGCTTCGTACAGGCCGTCCAGCGTGCCGGCAAAGGCGCGCCCTTGTTCGACGGCCAGCGGCTGCCGGTCGCCATAGAGAAACCGCGTGAAGAACTCCGGCGTGCTGCCCATCACCGGATAGCCGCGGTGCGAATCGCCCAGCGAGATGGGCACCACCCACGCGACGGCAGGCTGCCGCGCGATGGCGCGCACGCTGTCCATCCGGATGTTGTTGGTGGCGCCGCCGATGTGGAACACCGCGAACAGCATCAACTGCACCGGGCCCGTGCGCGCGCCGACGATGAGGTCGGTGCCGCTGACCGACTGCGAGAAGCTCTGCCGCACGTCCGTGCGCAGCCGCTCCAGCGTCAGCAGCAGCAGCGTGGCCAGCGCGATGGACAGCGCCACCAGCACCAGCGTGCCGCGCCGGTTCCACGCGCTGCGCCACGCGATGCCGAAGAGCGCCTTCATTGCGCCGCCCGGTTGATGGCCGGCAGCGACAAGCGGCTGTCGAAGCGCGCCGCCAGCCGCTCGTCGTGGCTGACGAAGACCAGCGTGCTGCCGGCCGCCCGCGTGGCGCCCAGCAGCAGGCCCATGAAGGCGTCGCGCAGCGCGGCGTCCAGCGCGGACGTGGGCTCGTCGGCGATGACGAGTTCAGGCGCGCCGATCAAGGCCCGCGCTGCCGCCACGCGCTGCTGCTGTCCGACCGACAAGGCGCCCGCCGGCCTGGCCCACAGCGCCTGCGGCAACTCCACCTGTGCCAGCAGCGCCTGCGCCGCGCCGGCCGGCGTCTGGCCGGCGCTGGCGGCACGCATGGCACGGGCCGCCGAGAAGCGGCAGGGCAGCAGCACGTTGTCCAGCACGCTCAGGTAGGGCAGCAGGTTGAACTGCTGGAAGATGTAGCCCACATGGTCGGCACGCGCCGCGTCACGCCGCGCGCCTGACAGCGTTGCCCAGTCCTGCCCCAGCACGCTGACACTGCCGCGCTGCGGCACCAGCACGCCGGCCAGCAGGCCCAGCAGCGTGCTCTTGCCGCAGCCGCTGGGGCCGTGCAGGAAGACGGCGCTGCCGGCCGTGATGTCCAGCGCGTCGATGTCCACCACGTCGGCCAAGGCACGCGGCCAGCGGTAGCGCAGGTCCCGCAGGCGGATCACAGGCTCGCCAGGGTGGGCAAAGGCAGGCCCGCCAGCTCAGCGCGCCAGCGGCACACGCGACACCGGCCGCTTCAGCGTCGCCTTGAGCTGCCCCTTGCGCGTGGCGGCCTGCACCTCCACCCGCTGCAGCCGCGGGAAGAAGTCGAACAGGCCCACCTCGACGAAGCCGGCGCGGTTGCCGTCCTTGCAGACGAAGTCGTAGCTGGCGTCGATGTCGGCATGGCCTTCCTTCGAGGCGCCGGCAGCCGTCTGCGCGCCCAGACCCAGCACGGGCGATTGCAGGTCCACCTTGCCCGGCGTGCAGCCGGCGGCGGGGTCGATGCGGAACAGCGCGCCGGCCGTGCGCAGCCGGGTGATGGCCAGGTCGGCCTGCTTGCGCTCTTCGTCGCTGCGCGGCTCGCGCTCAAAGCCCAGCAGGCTGTCCAGCGGCAGCTCCAGCAGCAGGCTGATGCGCGCCGGCTCAGCGGCGATGTCGAGCCTGGCCACGCCATGTTCGTGCGGCCTGCCCGCGCTGGCGGTGGATGGCAGCAGCGTCGCGAGCGCCGCCAGCAACCAGCCCACAGCGGCCGTGCCGCGCCACCGATTCAACATCTGAGCTCACTCCGGGCACTGACGACATGCCAGCACAACGTCGGCCGATTGTGCCGCCTGCCGTGTGACAACTGGCGCCCGACCCGTCGCTATCATGGCCCGCATGCCCACCACGCTGGCCGGCCAACTGGTCGTTGCGATCTCGTCGCGCGCGCTGTTCGACTTCGAGGAAGAAAACCGGGTCTTCGAAGGTGCAGACGACCGCGCCTACATGCAGCTCCAACTGCAGCGCATCGACGCGCCGGCCAAGCCCGGCGTGGCATTCTCGCTGGTGCACAAGCTGCTGGCCTTCAACGCCGAACTGCCGCCGCTGCAGCGCGTGGAGGTGGTGATCCTGTCGCGCAACGACCCGGTGTCCGGCATGCGCGTGTTCCGCTCGGCGCAGCACTACGGGTTGCCGATCCAGCGCGGCGTCTTCACCCGCGGCCAAAGCCCGTGGCGCTACCTGCGGCCGCTGGCGGCCAACCTCTTCCTGTCCACCAACGAGGCCGACGTGCGCTCGGCGCTCGGCGCCGGCGTGCCGGCAGCGCGCGTGTTCCCGCACAGCAAGCGCGCCAGCGCCGAGCACCCCGACGAGCTGCGCATCGCCTTCGACGGCGACGCCGTGCTGTTCTCCGACGAGGCAGAGCAGGTCTTCCAGCGCGACGGGCTGGACGCCTTCCAGAGCCACGAACGCGACCACAGCGCCACCCCGCTGGCGCCCGGGCCGTTCAAGCCGCTGCTGGAGGCGCTGCACCGCCTTCAGCAGCCGCAAGGCATGGCGCCACGCCGCATGCGCGTGCGCACCGCGCTGGTCACCGCGCGCAGCGCGCCGGCGCACGAGCGCGCCATCCGCACGCTGATGGACTGGCGCATCGAGGTCGATGAGGCGATGTTCCTCGGCGGCCTGGCCAAGGGCGAATTCCTGCGCGAGTTCGAGCCCGACTTCTTCTTCGACGACCAGACCGGCCACATCGAGAACGCCGCCCGCCATGTGCCCGCCGGCCATGTGGCCGCTGGCGTGTCCAACCTGCTTCAGAACCTGATCGACACGCCCGTGGTCCAGGCGAAATCGGGCGTGTAGCGCGTGGTGCCGAACGAGACGCCGAGGTCGAGCTGCACGTCCTGCGTGAGCAGGTAGGTGGCGCCCACGTCCAGCGTCACCACCGAGCCGCCGTTCTTCTTGCTGGCCAGGCGCTGGCCGGCCAGTTCCAGATAGCTGTGCCAGCGTTCGGTCCAGCCCTTGGACACGGTGACCGCGGCAATGCCGACGGCATAGCGGCCGCCGCCTTCCCTGCGGTCCAGCAGCAGGCCCGGCATCAGGCCCACCGAGACCTCGTCGTCCAGCTCCCATTCCATCGCCAGCCGCAGCGACGGCCGCACGCCCTGGCCGCGGTAGGCCGCCGAGCCGCTGTCGATGTCGGCATGCAGCAGCCAGGCCAACGCGGCGCTGCCGGCCTTCTCGTCGCCATCACGCACATGCCATTTCAGGCCCAGCGACGCATCGGCCGCGCCCTTCTCGCGCACGCGCAGGCCGGTGGCTGTGTCCGTCACGGTGCTGCGCTGCCAGCCGTCGGTTTCCAGCCGCAGCTCCACCGTGTCGGCAATGCCATAACGCAGCAGTGTGGGCGTGCCTGTGAGGCGCGTCCTGCTGCCGCCGGCACTGTCGCGCAGGCCGGCCAGCGAGGTCTCGATCTGGAAGCGGCCTTTGCCGACCACGGCGCTGGACTCGGCGAAGTCGGGCCGGTCGGTGCCGATCTCTTCGGCATGGGCGGCCTGGCCGGACAAGGCCATCAACGCAATCAGGGCAGCGGCGGCTGTTCGCAGCATGGGCACGGTCCTCATCAAGGTCTGGCGGATGCGCCAACATCGCATCATCTTCGCAACTGTGGGCGGCCGACAGCATGAAAACCTTTGGAAAGCGGGCGCAGGGCGCCCGGCTCGAACGGATGCAGGCGTCACCACGCTGGGCGGGCGACGGCTTTCGCAACGTGCACCCGGTGCTGCCCGGCCTGCGCGACAGCACGGTGCCAAAGCCGACGCTGACCGAGTTTCTCTGCGGCGGCACGCGCCGTGCGCCGAGCGGCCCGCTGCCGTCACTGGACCCGCGCGGCACCTGGGCGCAGCCACCGGCCAGCGGCCTGCGCGCCACCTGGCTGGGCCACTCGACGGTGCTGATCGAAATCGGCGGCCTGCGCGTGTTGACCGACCCCGTCTGGGGGCCGCGCGCATCGCCGTCGCGGCTGGCCGGGCCGAAGCGCTTCCAGCCGGTGCCTGTGCCGCTGCGCAAGATGCCGAAGATCGACCTGGTGGTGCTGTCGCATGACCACTACGACCATCTGGACTACCCGACAGTGCGCGAGCTGGCGGCGATGCAGGTGCCCTTCGTCACCTCGCTGGGCGTGGGCGCGCATCTGGAGTTCTTCGGCGTGCAGCCGGCGCTGATCACCGAACTGGACTGGTGGGACAGCCACACGCTGCCGGGCAGCGAGCTGGAGATCACCGCGGCGCCGTCGCAGCACTTCTCGGGCCGCGGGCTGAAGGACCGCAACGCCACGGCCTGGTCGTCCCTCGTGCTGCGCACGCCGCGGCACCGGGTGTTCTTCAGCGGCGACACGGGGCTCACCACCGAGTTTGCAACCATCGGCCAGCGGCTCGGGCCCTTCGACCTGGTGCTGCTGGAGGTGGGCGCCTTCCACCCGTCTTGGGGCGACATCCACCTCGGGCCCGAGAACGCATTGAAGGCGCATGCGCTGCTGGGCAGCGGCGTGCTGCTGCCGGTGCACTGGGGCACCTTCAGCCTGGCACTGCACCCCTGGGATCAGCCCGCCGAGGTGCTGCTGGCGCAAGCGCCAGCGCAAGGCGTGCAGCTCGCGATGCCGCTGCTCGGCGAGCCGATGGAGCCGGCGCGGGCCGAGGGCGTCACGCCGTGGTGGCGTGGGGTCGATACGCCGGATGCGGCACCGGTGATGACGCTGCCGAAGGCGGCACCCTGGCCGTTGGATTGAGGGGGAGCATTGCGCCCCAACGATGCTCGGCGCGTGCTGCGCAGGTTCATCTAGCCCTAGCCCGTCTTTCTCAGATTTCTGTGGATAACCTGTGAGTTGAGCGTCAGCCGC
>CAXTHW010000054.1:0-17944 GCA_964244245.1 uncultured Rubrivivax sp.
CGCCGATGCAATTATCGATCATTTCGTAACTTCTTTGATGGAACGGACTACTAGCGTGCTGCGCGGCGTGTCGGTAACGCTGACGAATTGGCTTTCGCTGCCAGCGTGATCAATCTGCTCGACGATGGCGCGCCACACCAGCCCGTTCGCCGGGTCCTCTGGCTTGCTCGGCTCACCCTTGATGCCCATCACAGCCCGCACGGTGTTGTGCTCAGACCCCCGCTCGTCATGCGGCGGGCGATGGCACCCAAGGAGGATGACCGTTGGCGTGCCGTGCCCCGGGATGTAGGCGCCGGATGTGTCGATGACGTGCGTAAGGTCCAGTCGCGGCAGAACGTCCTCGATCAGCTTCGCGCCAAACTCCCGCTTCATGAAGCTGTTGGTGGTGATCAAACCGACGAAGCCGGCCTGCCCGAAACGCTCACCGGTCACGGCCAGCTCGAAGAACCGCTCAGTGAACGGGCAGCCCAGCGAATACTTCATGTGGCAACTGGCGTAGCGCTTGCGATAGGCCGCGTTCAGCGCCGCGTCCTTGACGACGATGTAGGGCGGGTTGCCCACCACGGCGTGGTACTGCCGGCCAAGGATTTGCTGCACCTGGGCCAGGTCTTCGCTGGCGTAGGCGTGTTCCAGTCCTTCGTCAGCGTGCGCCTGCCGCTCGTCGAACAACTGTTCGCTGCGCACGGCCGACTTCCCCGCCAGGCCGAAGCGGCGGCCGTGCAGCAGGCTGTCGCCGATGGCCACGTGGATGCGGAGATCGGGCGCTTCCGACAGGCGAGCAATGCCCGAGGCCTGCAGCGCCGCCACCAGCAGGCGGAAGCGGCTGATGGCCACGGCGAAGGGGTTCAGGTCCACACCGGCCACCGCATCCAGCGCCTTCTGCGCGATGTCGCGCGGGTTGCGTGCAGGCTCGTTGCGTTGCCACTCGTCCACCATTCGCGCAAAGCCGCCGAGCAGGAAGTGGCCTGAGCCGCAGGTGGGGTCGATCATGCGCACTTCGCGAAAGCCGAAAGTGCGGATGGCCGGCGTGAGCGTGCGGTCGAGGATGAATTCCTCGACGAACTCGGGTGTCTGCAGCAGCGCGTAGCGCTTGCGGGTGGCCTCGCTCAGGTCCTGGTACAGGTCACCGAGGAAGCGAGTGTTGCAAGTGGCGTCGGTGAAGTCGTGCGTTAGCGCGCCAGTGTCGGGGTTCTTGTTCCACCAAAACTGAAGCAGGGCCATGGCGGCATCACCACTGATGCCGAGGCGAAAGGCCGGGTTGTGCGCTTCGTCGAAGAAGGTGCGCAGGCCGGGCAAGGCACCTGCTTCGCGGAATGAGGCCAGCAGGTAGTCGCGGTCGCTTTGTAGCGGATGGGCCTGGAAGTAGGCCTCGTGCCGGTCGCGGGCCAAGGCGAGGCGGCCAGACTCGGGCGTGCCACCCAGCCAGGGACGGTCGAGCAATTGGTTGTCTTCAATGAAGCGCAGGAACACGCAGCTCAGCAGCCAGTGGACGCCTGCCTGGGTGATGACCTGCTCGGCCCAGGTCTCGAAGGTCTCGGCGCAGCGGTCAGCGTCGCGGGCGGCCTGCCACTCGGCACGCAGGCTGACGTCCAAGTCCGGCTGCTCACCGATGCGCTGGCGCAGGTCGTCTTCCAGGCGCTTGAGCTGGTGGGTGAGGGCAGCCAGCAGTCGGGGAGCATTGATCACGTGTTGTTTGTCCCTGGGGTCTTGTTCTGCTTGCTCAAGCCGTGGCGCCTGCGCGGTGCTGGTTCTCCACCCAGGCCTGCGGCAATGCGAGCGTCTGCGTGTTGTCGATGTTGTTGACCAGCGGCACGGCCACGCCATCGATGACCGGCAGGCCCTGGTGGGCGGTGGCCAGCAGCAGCCAGACGCTGGGCGTTTGCGCCGGGCGGCCAGCGGTGGCCTCGATCTCGGTGATCAGCGGCATCAGGTCATAGCGGGCCAAGAGGCCGGCGCTGACCAGCAGCACGGGCGCAGGGCTTTGCAGCAGTGCGGTGCGCAGCGCGGGCAGCGTGCGCTGCACCAGGCGCATCAGATTGGTCCAGTCGCGGCTGCTGCCCTTGGTCGTAGGGTCGGTGGCGTCGGCGTGCAGCACGACGTTCCAGTCCACACGCGCAGCGCTGGCCTGCGCCTTCAGCTCGTTCAGCAGCAATGCGTCGAGGTTCATGCGCTTCAAGCCGTGGCTTGCGCCCATGGGCTCACGGAAGCGATGGAGCAATTCGGCCTCGGCCCTGCGGGCCAGGCGAGCGTTCACAGTGATGACGAGCAGGCCGCCTTGGCGCAGGCTGCGCTGCAGCCGCTCTTCGGCGGCTTTCGCATCGACCACCGTGCTGTCGGGCCCGGCGCCAGTGCTCAGCATCGTGCCTTGGCGCGAGAACTGCGTGGTGGTGCCGGCCGTGGCGGTGCTGCCCAGCGTGGCTGACCGGTAGGCGCCTGCGCCGTCCGCAGCGGTGGGGTCCCAGTTCAACGGAGCGCCGGCCTCGTCGAGCAGGCGGTCCAGCTCGGGGCGGCCGGGCAGGGGCGTGGCCTCGGGGTAGCGGCCACGCACGCGGGTTTGCAGCGCGCTGGGGCTGAGCGTGGCGCCGACCAGGGCGTTGATGGACTGCTTCAGTGCCTGCAGCGCGGGCATGCCGCGGGGGTAGATTTCTTGTCGGCTGGACAGTGCAGCCTTGCGCGAGGCAGATGCGGCCAGGCGCAGCAGGCGCGTGGGTGAGAGTGCGGGCGAGATTGGCGCCCCTGCGCCTGCTGCGGTGCTTGCCGCAGCGGGCGGCGAAACGCCTTCCAGCATCTCAAGCACGCGTGCGGGCGGCAGCAGGGGGTCGGCCATCGCGCAGGCGTCGGCTGCAATGCCCAGTTGGCGCGCGTAGTCGGCCCAGGCGGCAGCGGTGGCGATGAGGGTGACCGGCGCGTGGTCGAAGGCTTCGAAACGCGGTTGGTCAAGGTGCGATTCGGCCTCTACCGCAGCGCGCAGCACGGCGCTGGCTTGGCGCAGGCGCTCGGTGTCGTCTTGCTCCTCGCAGCCGCGCAGCGAGAGCAGCGCCAGGGCAGCTTCTTGCGCGCTCATCACCTGGCCTTGGCTGCGCAGCAGGGCTTCGAGCTGCAGGCGCAGCTCTGTGAAAGCGGTGTTGCGCAGCCAGCGTTCGCGGGCCTTGATGAGTGCGGTGGTCAGCACCGCACGGTCCACCTCGCTGGCCTGCGCAGCTTCCCCCACCGTGGGCCAGGCGCCTGGCTTCACGGCATCGTCCAGGCCCAGGTAACGCTCAAGTGCGGTGTCTTCCGGCCGGTCGTCGCCTGCGGGCCGGCGGGGCAGCAATTGCGAAGCCAATTCGTTGACGCTGACGGCGCCGCCCGCGTCTTCGTCTGCGTCGTGCGCTGTGCTACGGCCCTGTGTGAGGTCAGGGCGCAGACGAGCCAGCTCCTTGGCCGTGAGCCTGATCTCCTTGCGAATCTTGTCGCCCACGCCGCGCAGGTAGCGGAAGCGGATGCGGTCGACGGCCAGCAGTTCGCGGGCGTTGTGGATGCCCATGCGTTCCAGCACGTCCTGCGCTTCCAGGCTGTAGCCCAGCTCTGCCATGGTGGTGAGCGGTGTCGCGGTCATCGCCGCCTGCTGCAAGGTCGCGGCCACGCCGCTCTCGGCGCTGCCGGCGCCCGGGTGCACAGTCTGGCGGGCCGCAAAGATGGCACGCCAGGCGCGGAGCATGTCTTCGGCGTTGTCGAAGCGCTGGCTGTAGTCGCGCTTCAGCGCCTTGGAGAAGAACGCGGTGAAGCCTTCTCGCGTGACGGGGTCGAACACGTCGCTCTCGATGGTGGCTTCCACGTCCAGCATGGCGGGCGAGGTCTGCCCGTCGCCCCACACCGGCGGCTGGCCGACGGCCATCTCGTAGAGCGTGACGGCGGTGGCAAAGCGCTCGGCATACAGGTCCCACCGCGGCGGTTTGCGCAGCGACAGGAACGGGTCGAGGTAGGGGTGCGTGCCGGCGGTGATGTTGTCGGTGGGCGTGCGGCACAGCGAGAAGTCGAACAGCACGAGCTGCAGCTTGCCTGTGCGGTTGCGCGTGATGCCGATGTTTTCGGGCTTGATGTCGCGGTGGGCCACGCCTTCGGCCTCGAGGTGGTTCACCGCTTCGATGAGTTCTTCGCCGAAGCGCTGAAGCATGTCCAGCGACAGGCGGCCTTGTTCGCGCACGTCCTTCAGCGTCTCGGCCAGGGTCTTGTCGCCTGCCGTCTTCAGCAGCAGCGCCGTGCGGCCGGCCACGCTGAGCGTGCGCCGGTGGGCCACGATGTTGTGGTGGTGCAGCTTGGCCAGCACCTCGCCTTCAGCGACCAGGCGGTCGTTGTGGGCCACGTCCAGCGCGACCTTGAGGATCAGCTCTTCCTCACTGCCGTCTTCACGCACCAGCAGGGCGTCGCTGGACGAACCCTTGCCCATGCGCTTGACGACGGTGAAGCCGCCTTCGAGCCTGTCGTCCTTGCCGGCAACGCCGGGGTCCACCGTGGCTTCGGGGTCGGGCGTGGTCAGCTCGTCTTCGACGCCATCGAGTTCATCGAGGAAGCCGCGAATGGTGTCGTAGCGGGCCAGCACCTCGGGGCAGGTGGCGACGTGCACGAGTTCTTGCTGGTGTGCGCCACAGCCGTCCATCACGTCCGACAGGTTCAGGCCCTGGCCGACGCGCAGCTTCTCGTTCAGGTCCAGCACCGACTCGGCCGGTGGCTGGCCGCTGAACACGTGGTACGCGATGCAGCCTAGCGAGAACACGTCCAGGCTGGGGCCGTGCGCGGGGTCGGCACGGGTGGTCTCGGGCGCGAGATACACCAGGCCAGGGTCTTCGACGTAGTCCTCCACATGCCGCGTGCCGGTGGTGCGGTGCACGGTGTCGGGCGACGCCGAGTCGCCTGCGTTGCGCGATGCCGTCTGCCAGTTCATCAACCGCAGCTGGTAGCTGCCACTCTCGACGTTCTGCACCAGGATGCTCTGCGGCCCCAAGGCGCGGTGGTACAGGCGCTTGGAATGCGCGTACTTCAGCGTCTCGGCGATGTCGCGCACAAGCTGCAGGCGCTGGGTGACGGTGAGCCGCGTTCCGTGGTCACGCAGAAGGTGGTCCAGCCGCACGGCCTTGGGGTCGTGGTCGAAGACCAGCGCTGGGCCCAGCTCGGTTTCTTTGTAGTCCTTGACTTTGAGGATGCCGGGGTGGTCGATGCCTTCGAGCACCTCGAATTCACGCCGGGCCTGGCGCACGCGGTTGGCGCGGGCCTCGGGGTTGGAGGCCGTGGCAACGGTGTAGATGCGCACGCGGCGGTGCACGGTCTCGATGGAGACGTGTTGGGCTTCCCAGTCCTGGAAGCCCTCGCCTTCGGCAAGCAGCTTGCCGAGCTTGTAGTCGCCGACCTGGCGGTGCTTGTTGGACGGGCGGATGCCTGCCTCGTTGAGACCGCGTGCGATGGCGCGGGCCTGCTGCGCATCGACCGTTGTGGCGCCACGGTTGGCAATGCCATTGGCCAGGGCGCCGACGATGCCGTCGTCATCAATGGAGCCGGGGCGGCCACTTTGGAAGGTGGCGCTCTTGGCGATGCCTTCCAGGCGGCAGGCCAGGCTGCTGGAGGACAGGAAGATGGCAGGCTCGACGAACGGGAGGCGCATCTTGGCCTTGGCGATCGCTGGCTGGCGCTTCAACAGACTGGCCAGGCGCTTGGCCTTGCGGTTGGCCAGGATCAGCGGGTTGTCGTAGGTGTTGGTGCGGCCGTCGGTGAACCAGGTCCAACTGTGCGCGTCGCCGGTCAGTACGCCGGGCCGGCTCTTGATTTCGACGAGGAAGAGGCCGACGGGGGACAGCACGAGGGCATCGACCTCGCTGACTTTGCCCTCGTCGTCGATGAACTCGAAGTTCGTCCAGACGTGCCACGGATCGCGGTTAGGCAGGTGGCCGCGCAGCCAGTCGAGGGCTTCGCGCTCCCATGCGAAGTTGCTTTCGGCGATGACATGCCAGCGGGCTTGGCTCAGTGTCATGGGGTGCCTTTGGTGGCGCTGGGCGCCACTTCCAGCAACTCGCCGACCGAGCACTTGAACAACGCGCAGAGCTGCTCGATGGCCGGCAGCTCGACCCGGGTCGCAGACTCGCGGTACAGGGCCGTGATCGTGCTGCGGTTCAGGCCGGTGAGGCGCGCAACGTCCGCGATGTTGAGCTTGTCGCGGCCCATGAAGGACGAGAGATGGCAGCGGATCATGGCGATCGTTGTCGTCGGGGTGATGCGCAGGATAGTAAATTAATCTCCAACGCAAAACCCCATTTGATTTTCGTAGATCGCCGTCCCGAGAGTGCGTCTTCTGGCCGCCTCGCTCGATTGGCGAAGCTGAAGCGGCAAATCGCCTGAGCGGAGCCCTTGGATTGGACTGGGGTCAGGACACGCGTCCGAGGCAAGAAGGCCTGATCAGCGAACGATCGCCGGCCTCGATCAGTCGCCAGGACTGGACGAAAAAGACGATGAACTGGCGGAAGCGGTGAGATTCGAACTCACGGAAGAGTTGCCCCTTCGGCAGTTTTCAAGACTGCAGCCTTCAACCGCTCGGCCACGCTTCCTTTGCCAGGGCTGAATTCTAGACGCCGGGCCTGCCGCCTTCGGCTTCTGCGCAAGCCACCTGCCAGACCTCCTGCCGGCCGCCGTCCACGCGCACTGCAGTCAGCGCGCCGCCCCAGACGCAGCCGGTGTCCAGCGCCAGCAGGTCGGGCTGCACCAGCAGGCCCAGGCTGCTCCAGTGGCCGAAGGCGATGGGCTGGCCGCCGCTGCGGCGGCCGGGCACGGCGTACCAGGGGTGCAGGCCCGGCGGTGCTGCTTCTGCGCCGTCTTTCGTCTTGAAATCCAGCGTGCCGTCGGCGCTGCAAAAGCGGATGCGCGTCAGCACGTTGACGATGCAGCGCAGCCGATCGCTGCCGCTGAGCGCGTCGTCCCAGCGCTCCGGCTTGTTGCCCGGCATCAGCCGCAGAAAGTCGTCGAGTGCCGGGCTTTGCAGCATGGTTTCCACTTCGCCGGCCAGCGCCAGCGTGGTGGCCGTGTCCCACTGCGGCACCACGCCGGCGTGCACGCACAGCCAGCCGCTTTCCAGCAGCGCCATGCGCTGGTGGCGCAGCCAGTCCAGCGATGCCTGGCGGTCGGGCGCGTCGAGGATGTCGTCGAGCGTGTCGCCGCGCTGCAGGCTGCGCCCGCCGGCCGCCACGGCCAGCAGGTGCAGGTCATGGTTGCCCAGCAGACAGGCGGCGGCATTGCCCAGGCCCTGCAAGCGGCGCAGCACCGCGCCCGATTGCGGCCCGCGGTTGACCAGGTCGCCGAGCAGCACCACGCGGTCGCGCGACGGTGAAAAGCCGCATTCGGCGAGCAGCCGGCCCAGTGCCGCATCACAGCCCTGCACGTCGCCCACGAGGTAGATCATGGCCTGATTCTGCTACGCTCCCTGTCCCTCCCAAGGTCTGCCCTGCGCCGCACGGGCGGCGCGCATGGACCTCACGCTTCTCGTCTTCCTGATTCTGCTCAACGGCGTCTTCGCGATGTCGGAAATGGCGCTCACCGCCAGCCGCAAGGCGCGCTTGCAGGTGATGGTGGAAAGCGGTGAACCGGGCGCGCAGGCCGCGATGGACCTGCACGACAACCCCACGCGCTGGCTCTCGACGGTGCAGATCGGCATCACCTCCATCGGCGTGCTGAACGGCATCGTCGGCGAGAACGCCTTCTCGGCGCCGCTGGCGCAGTGGCTGGTGCAGACCTTCCACGTCGCGCTGCGCCCGGCCAGCGTGGCTGCCACGGCGCTGGTGGTCATCATCATCACGGTGCTGACCATCATCTTCGGCGAGCTGGTTCCCAAGCGGCTGGGCCAGATCTACCCCGAGACGGTGGCCCGGCTGGTGGCCACGCCGATGAACTGGCTGAGCACCGCGGTGCGCCCGCTGGTGATGCTGCTGTCGGCCAGCACCAACGCCGTGCTGCGCCTGATGGGCATCAGCGGCGGGCCGCAGCGCGCGGTGACGGAAGAGGAAATCGCGGCCAGCCTCGAAGAGGGGCTGGATGCCGGCGTGATCGAGGCGCAGGAGCACCAGATGGTGCGCAACGTCTTCCGCCTCGACGACAGGCAGATCGGCTCGATGATGATCCCGCGCGCAGAGATCGTCTGGCTCGACGCCGACGCGCCCGCGCCGGAAATCCTGGCGCTGATCGCAGCCGACGGCCACTCGCGCTACCCGGTATGCCGCGGCGGGCTGGACGACGTGATCGGCGTCGTCGGCGCGCACAACCTGCTGCAGCCGCTGGCACGCGGTGAGCCGCTGGACCTGAACAAGCTGCTTCAGGCGCCGGTCTTCGTGCCCGAGACGCTGTCCGGCATGGAGCTGCTGGAGCACTTCCGCGCCAGCCGGACCGACCTCGTCTTCGTGGTCGATGAGTACGGCGCGGTGCAGGGCGTGATCACCGAGCGTGACGTGCTGGAAGCCATCACCGGCGAGTTCGGTACGCCCAGCGACGAAGACTCCTGGGCGGTGCGCCGCGACGACGGAAGCTGGCTGATGGACGGCCTGATCCCGGTGCCGGAGTTCAAGGACCGGCTGGAACTCAAAGAGCTGCCCGACGAAGAGCGCGGGCGCTACAACACGCTGGCAGGCATGGTGATGCTGCTGCTGGGCCGGCTGCCCAAGACCACCGACACGGTGGACTGGCAGGGCTGGCGCTTCGAAGTCGTCGATCTCGACGGCAAACGTGTCGATAAGGTGCTGGTGAGCCGCACCGAAACCCCTGGAGAAACAACATGATCAATGCGCTGCTGCACAAGCAGCCCGTGGCGCTGGACCGCAATGACCACCGCTTCATGCGCGTGAGCTGGCCGCTCACCGACTGGACGATGGCATCGCGGTTGAATGCCATCTTCGTGGCGGCGGTCGAGTTCGGCGATGTCGCGCGCGAGTACCCGGTCGTCTTCGTGAATGCCGGCGCCGGTGAAGACGGCAAGCCGGAGATCGCGCCCATCGCGGTGCTGGGGCTGCAGAAAGAGCAGAACCTGTACCTCGACGGCGTGGCCTGGCGCGCCAGCTACCAGCCGGCCGTGCTGCGGCTGTACCCGTTTGCCATCGGCCGCATCGACAAGGACCGCTTCGCCATCGTCTTCGACGCCGCCGCCACGGCCTTGTCTGGCACTGCGGGCGAGCCGATGTTCAATGCCGAAGGCGAGGGCACGGCCTTCATGGCGAACGTGCAGACCCAGCTCGAAAGCCTGGAGACCGAGATCCAGCGCACCCAGCACATGTGCCGTCGCCTGCGCGACCTGGACCTGCTGCGCGAGATGCGCTACGACGCCACGCTGCCCGACGGCAGCACGCTGGCCGTCGATGGCTTTCTGACGGTGGACGACAGCAAGCTCAACACGCTGTCCGACGAGCTGGTGCTGGAGCTGCACAAGAGCGGTGTGCTCGGCATGGTGCACGCGCACTTCGTCTCGCTGGGCCACATGAACCGGCTGCTCGACTGGCACCTGAAGGCAGTTGCCGCAGCCGCCACAGCCGCCGCAGCCGTGACAACCACTCACGGGTAAACCCGAAAGCGCTGGCGCCGCCGCTTGTTTAGTATCCCGTCTGTATACAACGACGGGGTAGCGCCATGCCGCCAGCTTCCTTTCCGCTGAACGCCTGGTACGCCGCCGCCTACGACGTCGAACTCCAGCGCAGCCTCTTTCCGCGCCGCATCTGCGGCACGCCGATGGTGTTCTTCCGGACGCAGGACGGGCAGGCCGCGGCGCTGGAAGACGCCTGCTGGCACCGCCTGCTGCCGCTGTCGCTGGGCCGGCTTGAGGGCGATGAAGTGGTCTGCGGCTACCACGGAATTGCATACAACGCCACGGGGCGCTGTACACACATGCCGTCGCAGGAGACCATCAACCCGTCGGCCTGCGTGCGTGCCTTTCCGGTGGCCGAGCGCCACCGTTTCGTCTGGGTGTGGCCCGGCGACCCCGACCAGGCCGACCCAGCGCTGATCCCTGACCTGCACTGGAACGACGACGCCCAGTGGGCCGGCGACGGCAAGATGATTCCGGTGCGCTGCGACTACCGGCTGGTGATCGACAACCTGATGGACCTGACGCACGAAACCTTCGTGCACGGCTCGTCCATCGGCAGCCGCGAGGTGGCCGAGGCGCCCTTCGTCGCCACCCACGGCGAGCGCAGCGCCACCGTCACGCGCTGGATGGACAACATCGCCCCGCCGCCCTTCTGGGGCGGGCAGATCCGCCACGCGCTGGGCTACGAAGGCAAGGTGGACCGCTGGCAGATCATCCGTTTCGAGGCGCCTTGCACGGTGGCCATCGACGTGGGCGTGGCTGCCGCCGGCAGCGGGGCGCGCGATGGCGACCGCAGCCGCGGCGTCAACGGCTACGTGCTGAACACCATCACACCCGAGACCGAGACGAGCTGCCACTACTTCTGGGCCTTCGCGCGCAACTACAGCCTGCACGAGCAGCGGCTGACGCACGAGCTGCGCGAAGGCGTGGCCGGCATCTTCCGTGAAGACGAGTTGGTGCTCGAAGCGCAGCAGCGTGCCATCGACGAACACCCGGGCTACCGCTTCTACAACCTGAACATCGACGCCGGCGCGATGTGGGCCCGGCGGCTCATCGACGGCCTGGTGGCGAAAGAACGCCGCGTGATCCCGCTGCGCGCAGGGTGACCATGGTGCTGGCTGCCATCGACGCAGACGCTTCGCAGACGGTCAAGGCGCAGTTGCGGCTGCGCGAGTTGATCGTCGGCGGCGAATTGGCGCCGGGCGACCGGGTGCCCGAGCTGGCGCTGGTGGAGCGGCTGGGCGTCTCGCGCACGCCGGTGCGCACCGCGCTGCAAAAGCTGCTGGACGAAGGCCTGCTCGATGCGCTGCCTGGCGGCGGCTTCGTCGTCAAGGCCTTCGGTGAGGCCGAGGTGCGCGACTCCATCGAGGTGCGCGGCACGCTCGAAGGGCTTGCCGCGCGGCTGGCCGCAGAGCGCGGCGTCTCTGCGTCGCTGATGGCCGAGGTGGCCGGCTGCCTGGCCGCCATCGACGCGCTGCTGGCCGCACCGGCGCTCGACGAGGCGGCGTTCAGCGGCTATGTGCAGCACAACGGCGAGTTCCATGCGCTGCTGGCCGAGATGTGCGGCAGCGCGGTCGTGCGCCGGCAGGTGGAGCGCGCGGCGGCGCAACCCTTTGCGTCGCCCAACGGTTTCGTGATGGTGCGCAGCACCGGGCCGCAGGCGCGCGACACGCTGGTCATCGCGCAGGAGCAGCACCGCGCGGTGGTGGAGGCCATCGCGCGGCGTGAGGGCGCGCGGGCCGAAGCGCTGATGCGCGAGCACGCCCGCATCGCGCAGCAAAACCTCAGCGAAGCACTCGCCAGCCGGCAGGCGATGCTGCGCGTGCCCGGCGCAGCGCTGCTGCGCCGCCGCTGAAAAGGCCAACGCGATGCAGAGCGACGACAACTGGACCGACGCCACTGTGGAGCGCGCCGAAGACCTGAGCCCCAGCGTGCGCGGGCTCTGGCTGCGCCCGCCGGGCGGCGTGCGGCCGTGGACGGTGGGCAGCCACCTGCGTGTGCGGGTGCGGCTGGACACTGCGCACACCGGTGTGCACGAAGACATTCGCCACTACTCCCTCGTCGGCCGCCCGCAGGACAGCCAGGCGCAGGGGCTGTACCCCATTGCCGTCAAGCGCGCTTTGCCCGGCCGTGGCGGCTCGCGCTTCATGGCCGCGCTGCGGGCTGGCGACAACTTGCCCGTCGCCGGGCCCGACAACCACTTTCCGCTGCCGGTGGCGGCAGCGCACAGCCTGCTGGTGGCCGGCGGCATCGGCATCACGCCGATGCTGGGCATGGCGCTGGCACTGGCCGCGCGGGGCAGCCCGCTGCGCATGGCGTATGCGGTGCGCAGCGACGATGAGCTGGTGTTCGCCGACACCCTGCGCGCTGCGCTCGGCGAGCGGCTGCAGACCTTCGTCGATGCCCGCGGCGAGCGTATCGACCTGGACGCAGAGATCGCCGCGCTGCCGCCGCGCGCGCAGTTGCTGATCTGCGGCCCGGTGCCCTTGCTGCAAGCCACGCAGGCGGCCTGGGCGCGCGCCGGCCGCGCCGTTGCAGACCTGCGCTTCGAGACCTTCGGCTCCAGCGGCAACCGCGCGGTGGAGCCGTTTCGCGTGCGCGTGCCGCGCCACGGGCTGGAGGTGGAGGTGCCGGCAGACCGCTCGCTGCTCGACGTGCTGTGCGAGAACGGCGTGGACACCTTGTTCGACTGCCGGCGCGGCGAATGCGGCCTATGCGCGGTGGATGTGCTGTCGCTGCAAGGCGAGGTGGACCACCGCGACGTCTTCTTCAGCGCCGCCGAGCAGGCCGGCAACCGGCGCCTGTGCGCCTGCGTCTCGCGCGTGGCCGACGGGCGCGGCAGCGGGCTGCTGGTGCTCGATTCTTCGTTCCGGCCGGACACGCCAGCGGCCTCGTCGCATGCCGCCGCGGCATAGCAGCTAGAGCCGACATGCCGGGCGCAGACGCTGACAATTCCACGCCACTTCAAGCCCGTGCGCAGCGGCACCCGTTTGCACAACACCAGGAGACAACGATGATCACCAGAAGACACCACCTCGGCACGCTGGCCGCGCTCGGCGCACTCTCCGCGCTCGCCACCGGCAGCGCGCAGGCGCAGAGCGACACCGTGAAGATCGGCGTCATCCTGCCGATGACCGGGCAGTCGGCCTCCACCGGCCGCCAGATCGACGCCGCCATCAAGCTCTGGCAGGCGCAGAACGGCAGCAAGGCCGGCGGCAAGAAGGTCGAGGTGATCATCAAAGACGATGCCGGTGTGGCCGACACCACGCGCCGGCTGGCGCAGGAACTGGTGGTCAACGACAAGGTGGTGGCGCTGGCCGGCTTCGGCCTCACGCCGCTGGCGCTGGCGACCGCGCCGATTGCGACGCAGAGCAAGACGCCGATGCTGGTGATGGCGGCGGCCACCTCGTCGATCACCGAGGCCTCGCCGTACATCATCCGCAGCAGCTTCACCTTGCCGCAGGCGGCGGTGGGCATTGCCGAATGGGCGGCCAAGAACAAGGTCAGAAAGGTCGTCACGCTGGTGGCCGACTACGGCCCGGGCAACGACGCAGAGAAGTTCTTCGTCAGCCAGTTCCAGTTGAACGGCGGCACGGTGGCCGAGAAGCTGCGCACGCCGCTGCGCAGCCCCGATTTCGCGCCGGTGCTGCAGAAGGTGCGCGATGCATCGCCCGATGCGCTGTTCGTCTTTCTGCCGTCGGGCCAGGGCGCGCAGTTCATGAAGCAGTTCGGCGAGCGCGCGCTCGACAAGGCCGGCATCAAGCTCATCGCCACCGGTGACGTGACCGACGACGACCAGTTGAACGACATGGGCGACGTGGCGCTGGGCGTCGTGACCTCGCACCACTATTCCGCCGCACACCCGAGCGCGATGAACAAGAAGTTCGTTGCCGATTTCCAGGCTGCCGCCAAGTTCCGCCCCAACTTCATGGCAGTGGGCGGCTGGGACGGCATGCGTGTGCTCTACAAGGCGCTGGACGCCACCAAGGGGGCAGGCGGCGACGCCTTGCTGGCGGCGATGAAGGGCCAGCTCTTCGAAAGCCCGCGCGGCCAGGTGCTCATCGACGCGCAGTCGCGCGACATCGTGCAGGACATCTACATCCGCAAGGTCGAGAAGAAGGACGGGCAGCTCTACAACGTCGAGTTCGACGTGCAGAAGTCGGTGAAAGACCCAGGCAAGCTGAAGTAGGCATGCCGTGCTGACGCTGCTCTTCGACGGCATCGCCTACGGCATGCTGCTGTTCGTGCTGTCGCTGGGGCTGGCGGTGACGATGGGGCTGATGAACTTCATCAACCTCGCGCACGGCGCCTTTGCGATGGCCGGCGGCTATGTGCTGGTGGCGCTGATGCAGCGCGCGGGCTGGCCCTTTCTGGCCTGCCTGCCGGTGGCCTTCATTGCCACCGCGGCGCTCGGCGCGCTGCTCGAACGCACGCTGTACCGGCCGCTGTACGGCAGGCCGCACCTCGACCAGGTGCTGTTCAGCATCGGCCTGACCTTCATGGCGGTGGCCGCGGTGGACTACGTGATGGGCTCGCAGCAGCAGAACGTGCAGTTGCCGGAGATGCTGCGCCACCGTTTCGAGTTCGGCAGTGGGCCCTGGCAGCTCGGCATGGGCGCGTACCGGCTCTTCATCGTCGTCGTGTGCGTCGCGCTGGCGCTGCTGCTTCAGGCGCTGCTGACGCGCACCCGCTTCGGCAGCCGGCTGCGCGCTGCGGTGGACGACCCGCGGGTGGCCGCGGGCCTGGGCATCCCCGTCAACCGCGTGTTCCTCGTCACCTTCGCGGTGGGCTCGGGCCTGGCCGGGCTGGGCGGCGCGCTGGGTGCCGACATCCTGGGGCTGGACCCGAGCTTTCCGCTCAAGTTCATGGTCTATTTCCTCATCGTCTGCGCCGTCGGCGGCACCAGTTCCATCACCGGCCCGCTGGTGGCGGCGCTGGTGCTTGGCATCGCCGACGTGATGGGCAAGTACTACGTGCCCAAGCTCGGCGCCTTCATCGTCTATGTGCTGATGATCGCCATCCTGCTGTGGCGGCCGCAGGGGCTGGTCAGCCGTGAGGCCCGCAGATGAGCGCCACGCCGATGAACGCCGCCCAGCTGCTGCGCGCGCCGTCGCGCTGGCGCTGGTGGGAGGTGGCGCTGTGGCTGCTGATCTGGGCCGTGCCCATCGCCTTCGGCCAGCATGCGGCGCTGGTCAACGAGATTGCGATCCTGGCGCTGTTCGCGCTGTCGCTGGACCTCATCCTCGGCTATGCCGGCATCGTCTCGCTGGGGCACGCGGCCTTCTTCGGCGTGGGCGCGTATGGCGCTGCACTGTTCGCCAAGCATGTGATGCCCGACCCGCTGGCGGGCCTGGCGGTGGGCACGCTGCTCGGCGCGCTGCTGGGCCTTCTCACCAGCCCGATGATCGTGCGCGGCACCGACCTGACGCGGCTGATGGTGACCATGGGCGTGGCGCTGGTGCTGCTGGAACTGGCCAACAAGTTCGACGGCATCACCGGCGGCACCGACGGGCTGCAGGGCGTGGTGATGGGGCCGCTGGTCGTGCCGTTCATCGGCCGCTTCGACTTCGACCTGGGCGCCCGCGTCGCGTCCTTCTATTCGCTGGGCTGCTTGTTCATCGCCTTCCTGCTGCTGCGCCGCATCGTCCACGCGCCGCTGGGCATCTCGCTGCAAGCCCTGCGCGACAACCGGCTGCGCGTGGCTGCCATCGGCCTGAGCGTCAACGGCCGGCTGGCGGCGGTCTATACGCTGGCCGCGGCACTGGCCGGCACGGCGGGCGCGCTGCTGGCGCAGACCACCGGCTTCGCGTCGCTCGACGTGCTGGAGTTCCACCGCAGTGCCGACGTGATGCTGGCGCTGGTGATCGGCGGCGCCGGCTGGCTGTGGGGCGGGCTGGTGGGCGCCATCGCGTTCAAGGTGCTGCACGACTTGATCTCGGCCTTCACGGCGCAGTACTGGAACTTCTGGATCGGCCTCTTCCTCGTGGTGCTGATGCTCGTCGGCCGCGAGCGGCTGTTCCGCCCCTGGACATGGTTCAAGCGGTGAGCGACGACGTGGTGCTGCGCACCCATGCGCTGGTCAAGCGCTTCGGCGGCATCACGGCCACCAACGATGTCTCGCTGGACATCCGCCGCGGCGCCCGCCATGCGCTGATCGGCCCCAACGGCGCCGGCAAGACGACGCTGATCAACCAGCTCACCGGCGTGCTGGCGCCCACCTCTGGCCGCGTGGAGCTTCAGGGCCGCGACATCACCGGCATGGCTTCGCACAAGCGGGTCGGGCTGGGCCTCGTGCGCACCTTCCAGATCAACCAGTTGTTCGGCTCGCTGACGCCGCTGCAAAGCCTGGCGCTGGCCGTCGCAGGCCGGGTGGATGCGGCGCGCCGCTGGTGGCAGCCGATGGGCGCGGACGCAGCCATCGCCGCCGAGTGCGACGCACTGCTGCGGCAGTTCCGCCTGGAGCAGCATGCAGACCGGCTGACGCGCGAGCTGCCTTACGGCAAGCGCCGCCTGCTGGAGATTGCGCTGGCCGTCGCACAGAAGCCGCAGGTGCTGCTGCTGGACGAGCCCGCTGCCGGCGTGCCGGCCAGCGAAAGGGCCGACATCCTGGCCACCGTGGCCGCGCTGCCGGCGGATGTGTCGGTGGTGCTGATCGAGCACGACATGGACCTGGTGTTCAGCTTTGCCACACGCATCACCGTGCTCGTCAACGGCACCGTGCTGACCGAGGGCACGCCGGCGCAGATTGCGGCCGACCCGCAGGTCCGGGCGGTCTATCTGGGCGAGACGGCCGTCGGCGAGGCCAGGCATGGCTGAGCCGCTGCTGGTGGTGCAGGGCCTGACTTGCGGCCATGGTGAAGCCGTGGTGCTGAGCGACGTCAGCTTCACGCTGGAGGCCGGCCGCTCGCTGGCGCTGCTGGGCCGCAACGGCACCGGCAAGACGACGCTGCTGGACACGCTGGTGGGGGTGACGCGGCGGCACGCTGGCAGCATCACGCTCGCCGGCCGCGCCATCCACGCGCTGCCGGTGCACGAGCGTGCCGCTGCCGGCATCGGCTGGGTGCCGCAGGAGCGCAACATCTTCAAGTCGCTGACGGTGGACGAGAACCTCAGCGCCGTCGCCCGCCCGGGCGCGTGGACGGCAGGCCGCGTCTATGACCTCTTTCCGCGGCTGGCCGAACGCAAGGGCAACCTGGGCACGCAGCTCTCGGGTGGCGAGCAGCAGATGCTGGCCTTCGGCCGCGCGCTGGTGCTCAACCCGAAGCTGCTGCTGCTGGATGAACCGCTGGAAGGGCTGGCGCCCATCATCGTGGAAGAGCTGCTGCGCGCCATTCGCCGCGTGGCGCGCGACGAAGGGCTGCCGTCCATCGTGGTGGAGCAGCACCCGCAGATGGTGCTGGGCGTCACCGACGACGCGGTGGTGCTGGACCGCGGCGGCATCGCCTACCGCGCCACCAGCGCCGCGCTGCTAGCCGACCCCGCGCCGCTGGACGCCTGGCTGGGCGTGGCCGCCAAACACTGAACACACGAAGGAGAGACACCATGACGACCCGCACCGCACCGCCATTCCGTGCCGACCATGTCGGCAGCTTCCTGCGGCCGAAGTTCCTGCTCGACGCGCGCGAGCAGAAGGCCAGGGGCGAGATCACCGCGGCGCAGTTGCGCGCGGTGGAAGACAAGGCCATCGCCGAGATCGTCAAGTTCCAGCATGACGTGGGCTTGCAGAGCATCACTGACGGCGAGTTCCGCCGCACCTATTTCCACATCGACTTTCTGGCGCAGATCGGCGGTGTGAAGACCGACATCCCCGTCACCATCATCCGGCCCGACGGCAGCGAGGAACTGGCGCCGCCGGTGATGAAGGTGGTGGGCAAGGTGCAGCACGTGAAGGACATCCAGCGCGCCGACTTCGAGTACCTGAAGCGGCAGGTGGCGCTGCTCAGCACCGAGGCTGCGCCGGCGCTGCCGAAGGTGACGATCCCGTCGCCCACCATGCTGCACTTCCGCGGTGGCCGCGCCGGCATCAGCAAGGAGCACTACCCCGAGCTGGACCCGGCCTTCTACGACGACGTGGCCAAGGCCTATGGCGAGGAACTGCAGTCGCTCTACAACGCCGGCTGCCGCTACGTGCAGATGGACGACACCAACATGGCCTATCTGTGCGACGAGAAGATGCGCGAGGCGGCGCGCCAGCGCGGCGACGACCCCAACGAACTGCCGCACCGCTATGCGATGTTCATCAACAAGGTGGTGGCGCACAAGCCGCCCGGCATGACGCTGGCCATGCACCTGTGCCGCGGCAACTTCAAGAGCACGCACGCGGCGGCCGGCAACTACGAGCCGGTGGCCGAGGCGCTG
>CAXTHW010000055.1:0-16563 GCA_964244245.1 uncultured Rubrivivax sp.
TGATGAAGACCACGTCCTTGAAGCCCGATTCGGTGTCGATGGTGAACATCACGCCTGCCGCGCCCTGGTCGGACCGCACCATGCGCTGCACCCCGGCCGACAAGGCCACCTCGCCATGCGCAAAGCCCTTGTGCACGCGGTAGCTGATGGCGCGGTCGTTGTAGAGCGACGCGAAGACCTCCTTCATGTGGTGCAGCACCTCGTGGATGCCGCTCACGTTGAGAAAGGTTTCCTGCTGCCCTGCGAATGAGGCGTCGGGCAGGTCTTCGGCGGTGGCCGACGAGCGCACTGCGAAAGTGGCGCCCGGGTTGTCGGCCGCCAGCAGGTGGTATTGCGCGCGGATGGCTGCGTCGAGGTCGGCCGGGAAAGGCGTCTGCACGATCCATTCGCGGATCTCCGCGCCGGCCTGCGCAAGCGCGCGCACGTCGTCGGTGTCCAGCGTGGCCAGCCGCTCTTCGATGCGCCGGGCCAGCCCCTCGTGGCGCAGGAACTGGCGGAAGGCATGCGCCGTGGTGGCGAAGCCGCCGGGCACGCGCACGCCAGTGGCGGCAAGCTGGCTGATCATCTCGCCGAGGCTGGCGTTCTTGCCGCCCACCACCTCGACGTCGTGCATCCTCAGTTGTTCAAAAGGTACGACCAGGGCGGTCGCCAGAGGGGCTTGTTGGGCCTGTGACATGAGAAAGCTCCGTGCAATGAAAAAACCGGTGCTTCCGGGGGCGCAGGCGGGCCACTCGCTTCAGAGCGTTGTTCTTCGGGTTCTCGGCTGAAGGGGCTCACGGCTGGGACGGCGGAATTTGGGGGCGATTCTAAGGACATCTGTCCTTATGATGGCCCATGACCGAACGCAGCGTCTTCTTCGTCTCCGACGGCACCGGCATCACGGCCGAAACCTTCGGCAACTCGATCCTGGCCCAGTTTCCAGCCAAGCAGCGCCACGTGCGGCGGCCTTTCATCGACTCGGTCGAGAAGGCGCAGAGCGTGGTGGCCGAGGTCAACGCCGCCGCCGAGCGCGAAGGCAAGCGGCCCATCGTCTTCATCACGCTGGTCGAGGACCCCATTCGACAGATCGTCACCGACAGTGGCTGCAAAGGGCTGGTGCTGGACATGCTGCGCGCCTTCGTCGAACCGCTGGAAGTGGAGTTCGGCATCAAGTCCAACCACCGCATCGGCCGCTTCTCCGACGTGAGCCAGAGCGCCGAATACGACGGCCGCATCGAGGCCATCAACTTCAGCCTCGCGCACGACGACGGGCAAAGCTCGCGCAACCTCGACATCGCCGATGTGATCCTGGTCGGCGTCAGCCGCAGCGGCAAGACGCCGACCTCGCTGTACCTGGCCATGCAGCATGGCATCAAGGCGGCCAACTACCCGCTGATCCCCGACGACTTCGAGCGTGGCAAGCTGCCGTCGTCGCTGGCGCCCTTCAAGCGCAAGTGCTTCGGCCTCACCATCGACCCCACGCGGCTGGCGCAGATCCGCCATGAGCGGCGGCCTGCCAGCAAGTACGCGTCGCTGGAGAACTGCCGCTAC
This sequence comes from uncultured Rubrivivax sp., assembly GCA_964244245.1. GTDB lineage: Bacteria > Pseudomonadota > Gammaproteobacteria > Burkholderiales > Burkholderiaceae_C > Rubrivivax. Next base: position 1,531 of record CAXTHW010000055.1, read on the forward strand.
GAGGTCAGCGCGGCAGAGGCGATGATGCGGCGCGACGGCATCCAGTGGCTGTCGTCCACCCACAAGTCCATCGAAGAGATCGCCACCACGATCCTGCGCGACATCAGCCCCGACCGCTTGATCTACTAGCGCTCGCGTAGAGGCAGATCGCCGCCGCGGCGGCCACGTTCAAGGACTCTTCGCCGCCCGGTTGCGGAATGCGCAACTGCAGCGCACAACGCTCCAACAGCGTGGCCGACACGCCCTGCCCTTCGTGCCCCAACACCCAGGCGCAGGGCTGCGGCAATGCGGCCTGCGGCAGCGCCAGCGCGGCGTGCGAGCTGGTCGCCAGCAGCGGCACCTGCAGCGCGGCCAGAGCGGCCTCGTCCAGCCCTTCGAGCAGACGCAGCGCGAAGTGCGCGCCCATCCCGGCGCGCAGCACCTTGGGCGACCACAGCGCCGCAGTGCCCTTGAGCGCCAGCACCTGCGCGCAGCCCAGCGCCGCGGCACTGCGCAGGATGCTGCCGACGTTGCCTGCGTCCTGCAGCCGGTCGAGCACGACGCTGGCTGCCAGCGGGTCGATGGCTTGCGCGGCCGGCAGGTCGATCAGGAAGCCGATGGCGGCCGGCGATTCCAGCGTGCCGATGGTCTTGAACAGCGCATCGGGCAGCACCGCCACCTTCGGTGCCCAGGCGGCCAGCGCCTGCAGCCGCGGAATGCCGCGCCAGGCGGTGTCTGTCACCAGCGCCTGGGTGGCGGCAAGGCCACGCGCGCGCAACGCGTCGCAGAGGTGCTCGCCTTCCAGCCAGACGGCGCCCACGCGGCGGTAGGCGCCACCATCCTGCGCCAGCCGCCGCACGCGCAGCAGCAGCGGGTTGTCGCGTGCGCTGATGGCGGTGGCGGTGGCGGTGGCGGCCGGCGGCGGCGTCACGTCTGGCGCTCCAGCGCCTCGCGCACCGGCGCGTAGCTGCGGCGGTGCGCCGGGCAGGCGCCGTGCTGGCGCAGCGCTTCCAGATGTTCTGCCGTGGCGTAGCCCTTGTGCCCGTGGAAGCCGTAGCGCGGCCATTGAAGATGCAGTTCGACGCAGAGCCGGTCGCGGTGCACCTTGGCCAGGATGGATGCGGCCGAGATCGCCGGCACCGTGGCGTCGCCGCGCACCACGGCCTCGGCCGGGACGGCGAGGCGGGGCAACTGGTTGCCGTCCACCAGCACGTGGCGCGGCGGCAGCCGCAGCCCTTCGACGGCGCGGCGCATTGCCAGCAAGGTGGCCTGCAGGATGTTCAGCGTGTCTATCTCTTCGACGCTGGCCTGCCCGATGGCGCAGCACAAGGCCTTGGCGCGGATCTCGTCGAACAGCCGTTCGCGGCGCGCCGGCGACAAGACCTTGGAGTCGGCCAGGCCGCGGATCGGCTTCAGCTCGTCGAGCATCACCGCCGCGGCCACCACCGGCCCGGCCAGCGGCCCGCGCCCGGCTTCGTCCACGCCTGCCAGCAGCGCGGTGATGCGCCAGCGGGCGCGCGCGGCGCGCAGCTCAGGCGGCAATGATGTGCGCGATGGCATCGGTGGCCTGGCGCGCGGTGTCGCGGCGCAGCAGATGGTGGAGCTGGTCGAAGCGCTGGCTGAGCGCCTGCGCGCCCTCGTCGTCGTCCAGCCAGGCCTCCACGGCCGCGGCCAGCGCCTGCGGCGTGCAGCGCTCCTGGATGAACTCGGGCACGACGAAGTCGCGGCACAGGATGTTGGGCAGGCCGACCCAGGGCTGGTAGGCCAGCCGCTTCATCAACTGCCAGCTCAGCGCGGCCATCCGGTAGCCGATGACCATCGGCCGCTTGAACAGCGCCGCTTCCAGCGTGGCGGTGCCGCTGGCGATGAGCGTCACGTCGCAGGCGGCCAGCGCTTCGTGCGAGCGGCCGTCCAGCAACTGCAGTCCGGCATCCGGCGCATGGGCGGCGAGCAGCGGCTCGACCATCGCGCGCAGGCCGGGTGCCACCGGCAGCAGGAAGCGCAGGCCCGGCCGCGCCCGGTGCAGCAGCGCCACCGTTTGCAGGAAGACCGGCGCGATGGCCTGGATCTCGGAGCGGCGGCTGCCCGGCAGCACCGCCACCACTGCATCGCCAGGGGCCAGGCCGAGCGCCTGGCGTGCCGCCTCGCGCGGCGCATGCAGCGGGATCACGTCGGCCAGCGGATGGCCCACATAGGTGGCCGCCACGCCATGCGCGTGCAACAGGTCGGGCTCGAAGGGGAAGAGGCACAGCACATGGTCGGTGCTGGCCGCCATCTTCTTCGCGCGGCCGCCGCGCCAGGCCCAGATCGACGGGCAGACGAAGTGGATGGCCTTGGTGCCGGCCGCCTTCAGCCTGGCTTCGAGGCCGAGATTGAAGTCGGGCGCGTCGATGCCGATGAAGGCACGCGGCGGGTCGGCCAGCAGCCGCCGCGCCAGCGCATCCCGGATGCCGGAAATCTGGCGGTAGTGGCGCAGCACCTCGACATAGCCCCGCACCGCCAGCGTGTCGCTCGGCCACCAGGCATCGAAGCCGGCAGCGCGCATGCGGGGGCCGCCGATGCCGTCGCTGTGCAGCGCGGGCCAGCGCTGCTGCAGGCCGGCCAGCAGCGCCGCGGCGAGCAGGTCGCCCGAGGCTTCTCCGGCCACCATCGACAGGCGCATGGGCTGCGGCACCGGCGGCGGCTTCAGCGCGCGATGCCGCGCTTGGAGGCAGCCAGGAAGTCGAGCAGCAGCGCGACATCGGCATCGCCGCCCTCGACCGTGCCGCGCAATGCCTGGATCGCGGCCCTGGCCTGCTCCAGCGTGAGCCCGTCGCGGTAGAGCAGCCTGTGCATCTGCTTGACCAGCGCGATGCGCTCGCGCGAGAAGCCGCGCCGGCGCAGACCCTCGACGTTGAAGCCGTGGACCGCGAGCGGGTTGCCGGACACCATCATGAACGGCGGCACGTCTTGCGAGACATGGCTCTGGAAGCCCGTCATCGCGTGCGCGCCCACCTTGCAGAACTGGTGGATGCCGGTCAGCCCGCCGACGATGGCCCAGTCGCCCACATGCACGTGGCCGGCCAGCGTGGCGTTGTTGGCCAGGATGGTCTGATCACCGAGCTGCACGTCGTGCGCGATGTGCACATAGGCCATCACCCAGTTGTCGTTGCCGATGCGGGTGACGCCCGCGTCCTGCGCGGTGCCGCGGTTGAAGGTGCAGAACTCGCGGATGGTGTTGCGGTCGCCGATGTGCAGCTCGGTCGGCTCGCCGCGGTACTTCATGTCCTGCGGCGCGGCACCCAGTGCGGCATGGGGAAAGATGCGGTTGTCGCGGCCGATGGTGGTGGGCCCGTCGATCACGCAATGCGCGCCGACCGTCGTGCCGTCGCCGATGCGCACCTGCGCGCCGACCACCGCATACGGCCCGACGCTGACCGTGGCCGCCAGCTCGGCCGCCTGGTCGATGATGGCGCTGGCATGCACTGCCGCCATCGTCAGGCCACCTTGCGCATCGTGCACATCAGCTCGGCCTCGACGGCCAGTTCGCCATCCACCGTGGCGCGTGTGTGGTACTTGTAGATGCCGGCCTTGGCGCGCGTGATGCTGGCTTCGAGAATGAGCTGATCGCCGGGCTCGACCGGGCGCTTGAAACGCGCGCCGTCGATGCCGACGAAATAGACCACGGTGTCGTCGCCCCGGTCCATCTCAAGTGACTCGAAGGACAGCAGCGCCGCCGCCTGCGCCAGCGCTTCGAGCATCAGCACGCCCGGCATCACCGGCCGTGCCGGAAAGTGGCCGGCGAAGAACGGCTCGTTGATCGTGACGTTCTTCAGCGCCTTGATGCGCACGCCTCTTTCCAGCTCCAGCACCCGGTCCACCAGCAGGATGGGATAACGGTGCGGCAGCTTCTTGAGGATGCGGTGGATGTCGAGCACGGGCACGGTCATGTCTTCTTCTCCAGCGCCCGCAACCGCTCGCGCATCGTGTAAAGCTGTTTCAGCGTGGCTGCATTCTTCTCCCAGGATGCATTGTCATCCATCGGAAACACGCCGCTGTACTGGCCCGGCTTGTGGATGGAACGCGTCACCACGGTGGCCGCGCTGATGTGCACATGGTCTGCCAGCTCCAGGTGGCCCAGGATGATGGCGCCGCCGCCTGCCGTGCAATGGCGTCCGATCCTGGCGCTGCCCGCCACACCCACGCAGCCGGCGAACGCGGTGTGCGCGCCGATGTGCACGTTGTGGCCGATCTGGATCAGGTTGTCGAGCTTCACACCGTCGTCGAGCACCGTGTCGTCGAGCGCGCCGCGGTCGATGCAGGTGTTGGCGCCGATCTCCACGTCGTTGCCGATGCGCACGCCGCCGAGCTGTTCGATCTTCTCCCAGCGGCCTTCGGAAGGCGCGAAGCCGAAGCCGTCGGCGCCGATCACCGCGCCGCTGTGCACGATGCAGCGGGCGCCGATGCTGCAGCCTTCCAACAGCGTGACGCGCGGCTTCAGCACGCTGCCCTGGCCCACCGCCGCACCAGCGCCCACATGGCATTGCACGCCCACCACCGCCCCCGCGGCGATGCTGGCGCCGCTGGCCACGTAGGCCATGGCGCCGACCTGCGCAGACGGGTGCAGCAGCGCGCCGGGCTCGACCACTGCGCTGGCGTGCACGCCGCCCGGCACCGGGCCGCGGCGCTGCGCCGCCCACCACTGCGTGAGCCGTGCGTAGGCCAGATAGGGGTCGGCACAGACGATGGCCGCGCCGCGTGCGGCGGCCGCATCACGCATCGCCGGCCCGACGATCACGCAGCCGGCGGCAGAGGAAGCAAGCTGGCTCTGGTAACGCGGGTTGGACAGGAAGGAGATGGTCTGCGGCGTCGCGCCTTCGAGCGGGCCGATACGACTGACCACGACGCCGGCGTCGCCGAGCAACTCGCCGCCCAGCCGGCTGGCCAGTTCACCGAGGCGGACCTGCACGCCTGCGGCCCGCGGCGCCTACTTGCTGGGGCCAGCGGCCGGCGCGGGGCCGTTCAGCGAGCGGATCACCTTCTCGGTGATATCGACGCGCGGCCCCGCAAAGACCACTTCCTGAAGGATCACGTCGTATTTTTCGCTGTCGAAGATCTGCTTGATCACGCGGTTGGCGCGCTCCACCAGGCCGGCCACTTCTTCATTGCGGCGCTGGTTGAGGTCTTCCTGGAACTCACGCCGCTTGCGCTGCAGCTCACGGTCCTGGTCCACCAGCTCGCGCTGGCGGCGGGTGCGCTCGGATTCAGCCAAGGTGGGGGCGTCCTTGTCGAGCTTGTCGGCCGCTGCCTTGAGCTTGGTGCCCTGGTCATTCAGGTCGCGCTCGCGCTTGCTGAACTCGGCTTCCAGCTTGGCCTGCGACGCCTTGGCGGGCGCCGCCTCGCGCAGCACCCGTTCACTGTTGACGTAGCCGATCTTCAGATCCTGCGCATGCACCGCCGGGGCCAGCGTCAACATCGCCGCCACGCCGGATGCGGCAGCAAGCGATTTCAAAGGCGTCATCTTCATCAGAACGCAGTCCCGATCTGGAATTGGAATCTTTGGATTCTATCGTTGCGCTGCACGCGCAAAGGCGTGCCGTAACTGAGCTGCAGCGGGCCCACCGGCGAGATCCACGACAGGCCGAGGCCGGCCGAGACGCGCACCGTCTTGATGTCGATGTCCTCGCCATCGCGCCAGACGTTGCCCGCGTCGCCGAAGGCGAAGACCCGCAGCGACTTGTCGTTGCCGGTGCCTGGCACCGGGAAGTACAGCGAGGTGTTCAGGTTCAGCCGCTTGGAGCCGCCGATGTAGGCACCCGTCGGGTCAACCACGCCCAGCGAGCCCTGCTCGAACACGCGCACCGTGCCCAGGCCGCCGCCGAAAAAGTTCTTGAACACCGGGAAGGGCTTGCCGCCCAGACCCTGGCCCCAGCCGACCTCGGAATTGAAGCCCAGCGTCATGCGCCAGGGCAGCGGCACGAACTGCTGGAACTGCAGGTTGGTGCGCAGATAGCGCACATCGCCTGCTGCGCCCCACTCCAGGTTGACGCGCTGGTATCGGCCGGTGGTGGGCGCGACGGCGCTGTCGCGGCCGTCGCGCTGCCAGCCCAGCGTGAGCGGCACCGAATAGCTGTTGGCGCCATAGGTGGCGCGGTAGTTCAGGTAGCTCAGCGGGATGCCGGCCGAGGCGCCGATGCGCGTCTGCTCGGCGCCGATGCCGAAGAACACCGTGTCGTACTCCGAGAACGGCACGCCGAAGCGCACCGAGGCACCCGGCGTGGACAGCGAATAAGCGTCGCCCAGGCTGTTGTACGGGCGGCTGGTGCGGTAGTAGATGTCGAAGCGGCGCGAGATGCCATCGACCGTGAAGTACGGGTCCACCGAGCTGAGCGTCAGCGTGCGCTGCGACTTGCTGGTGTTGATTTCCACGCCCAGGTAGTTGCCCGAGCCGAAGACGTTGTCCTGCTGGATCGACGCCGTCAGCGACAGCTTTTCTGCGTTGGAATAGCCGGCGCCGACCAGCAGGTTGCCGGTGGGTTTTTCTTCGACCTTGACGGTCAGGTCCACCTGGTCGGGCGAGCCGGCGACCTCGTTGGTATCGACGCTCACGTCCTTGAAGTAGCCGAGCCGATCGACCCGGTCGCGCGAGAGCTTGATGCGGCTGCCGTCATACCACGACGATTCGAGCTGGCGGAACTCGCGGCGCACCACTTCGTCGCGCGTGCGGGTGTTGCCTGCCACCTCGATGCGGCGCACATACACCCGGCGCTGCGGCTCGGCGGCCAGCACCACGACCACCTGGCCGTTGGCGCGGTCGATCTCCGGCCGCGGCTCGACGCGGGCGAAGGCATAGCCGTAGAGACCGAAGAGGTCGGTGAAGCGCTTGCCGGTTTCTGATACCGCCTCGCCGTTGTAGGGCGTGCCGGGGCGCACCAGCACGCGGGCCTTGAATTCGTCTTCCTTGCCGAGGTAGTCGCCCTCCAGGCGCACCGCCGTCACCGTGTAGGGCTGGCCCTCGCGGATGGAAATGGTGATCGTGATGTCCTGCTTGTCGGGAGAGATCGTGACCTGGGTCGATTCGACCGCGAATTCGAGATAGCCGCGGTTCACGTAGTAGGCGCGCAGCGTTTCGAGGTCGGCGTTGAGCTTGCTGCGCGAATAGCGGTCTGTCTTGCTGTACCAACTGAACCAGCCGGTGGTGTTCAGCTCGAACAGGTCACGCAGCGTGCCTTCGCTGTAAGTGGTGGCGCCGACAATGCGGATCTCGCGGATGCGCGCGGCGTCGCCCTCGGTCATCGTGAAGGTCACGTTGACGCGGTTGCGCTCGATGGGCGTCACGGTGGTCACCACCTCGGCGCCGTAGAGGCTGCGGCTCAAGTACTGGCGCTTGATTTCCTGCTCGGCACGGTCCACCAGCGCCTTGTCGAAGGGCAGGCCCTCGCCAATGCCGGCGTCTTTCAGGCTCTTGGTCAGCGGATCCTTGTCGAACTCCTTCAGCCCGACGAAGGTGACCGACGCGATGATGGAGCGTTCATCGACGATCACCACCGCGGCCTGGCCTTCGATCTCGATGCGCACGTCCTTGAACAGCCCGGTGGCAAACAGCGCGCGCAGCGCGGCGGCGCCCTTGTCGTCGTTGTAGGTGTCGCCGATGCGGAAGGGCAAGGCGCCGAACACGGTGCCGGGGTCGGTGCGTTGCAGGCCTTCGATGCGGATGTCCTTCAACACGAAGGGCGTCACCGCGGCGTGCGCCGTGGGCAGCATGAAGGCCGCCGCTGCCACGATGAAGGCTGCTGCCGGGCGCAGCGAAGCGGTCTGAAAGACTGGGAGCATGAGGGGGCGGGGAAAGGGGATCTACTGCAGGCCCAGCAAGCGGGCCACGTCGTTGAAGAGTGCAACCGACATCATCATCAGCAGCAGCGCGATGCCGCCGCGTTGCAGCCGTGAAAGCCAGATGTCGGACGGCGGCCGGCCTGTGGCGGCCTCGAAAATGTAATACATCAGGTGGCCGCCATCGAGCATGGGCAGCGGCAGCAGGTTCAGCACGCCCAGGCTCACGCTGACCAGCGCCAGAAAGCCCAGGTAGTAGGCCAGCCCCTGCTGCACCGACTGCCCGGCGTAGTCGGCAATGGTCAGCGGCCCGCTCAGGTTCTTGAGCGATGCCTCGCCGATCAGCATGCGGCCCAGCATCCTGACCGTCAGCGCCGAGACTTCCCAGGTGCGCGACGCGCCCTGCGCCAGGCCCTCGAAGAGGCCGTGCCGCACCTTCACCATCGCGGGCGGCTGGCCCACCACCGCGTCGATGCGGCCGACCAGGCGGTCGCCGTCTTTTGCGGCGCGCGGGGTCACGGTGGCCTCGACGTTGCGGCCCGCGCGGTCGAGCAGCCAGCGCAGCGGCACGCCGGTGTTGCCCTGCACGCTGGCGCGGATGCGCTCGACCAGCGCCTGCGCGTCGGCCACCGCCACGCCGTCGATGCTGATCACGCGGTCACCGCGCTGCAGGCCGGCAGCCGCCGCGGGGCCGCCTGCCTTCACCTCGCCCAGCCGGGCTTCACTGTAGGCCGGCCCGAGGCCGATCTGCTTCATCAGCGCAGCGTTGACGTCGCGCGAGCCCAGGGCCGACAGGTCCAGCCGCAGGTTGCGCGGACCGCGGCCGTCGCGGTCGGTGGCCTGCAACTGCAGCGCCTCGCCGTGCAGCGCGGCCTGCGTGACGAGCCAGCGCAGGTCGGTCATCGACTGCAGTTCCTGCCAGTCGCTGCCGTCTTTCGACACCGCACGCACCCAGTCGCCGGCGCGCAGGCCAGCGGCTTCGGCCAGGCTGCCGCGGGCCGGCGTGCTGAGCACGGCCTGCGGCTCGTCGATGCCGATCCAGTGCGCGCTGGCATACAGCAGCACCGCCAGCGCCAGGTTGGCCAGCGGGCCGGCGCTGACGATGGCGGCACGCCGCCACAGTGGCTGGCGGTTGAAGGCACGCGGCAGCTCGGCCGGCGCCACCGGTGCCTCGCGCTCGTCGAGCATGCGCACATAGCCGCCCAGCGGCAGCGCGCAGAGCACGAACTCTGTCCCGTCCGGGCCGCGCTTCCAGCGCAGCAGCACGCGGCCGAAGCCGACCGAGAAGCGCAGCACTTTCACGCCGCAGGCCACCGCGGTGCGGTAGTGGCCGTACTCGTGCACGACGATCAACACGCCGAGCGTCAAGATGAAAGCCAGAACGGTGGTGATCACGGTGCGAGACCCTCGATGGTGTTGCGCGCCAAGGCACGGGCGCGTTCGTCCAGCGCGAGCAGGTCGCCGATGGACGCCACCGGCCCCAGCCGGGGCGCCAGCGCCTCGACCGTGCAGGCGTTGACGGTGTGGATCGCGGTGAAGCCGATGCGGCCGCCGAGAAAGGCGGCCACCGCTTCTTCGTTGGCGGCGTTGAGCACGGCGGTGGATCCGGCCGGCGCCCGCAAGGCCTCCCAGGCCAGCTGCAGCCCGGGAAAGCGCAACGGGTCGGGCGGCTCGAAGCTGAGTGCCGACAGCGCCAGAAAGTCGAGCCGCGGCGCGCCGGATTCGATGCGCTCGGGGAAGGACAGGCCGAAGGTGATGGGCACCCGCATGTCGGGCGTGCCCAGTTGCGCCAGCACCGAGCCGTCACGGCAGACCACCATCGAATGCACGATGCTCTGCGGGTGGATCACCACACGGATCTGCTCTGGCGCCAGGCCGAACAGCCAGTGCGCCTCGATCACCTCCAGCGCCTTGTTCATCATCGTCGCCGAATCGACCGAGATCTTGCGGCCCATCACCCAGTTGGGGTGCGCCACCGCCTGCTCTGGCGTCACGGCGTGCAGCGTGGCCGGGTCACGCTGGCGGAACGGGCCGCCGCTGGCAGTGAGCACGATATGGTCGATGCGCTGCGCCCAGGTGCTGCGGTCTTCCGGCAGGCACTGGAAGATCGCCGAATGCTCGCTGTCGATGGGCAGCAGCGTGGCGCCCCCGTCGGCCACCGCCTGCATGAAGAGCCCGGCGCCCACCACCAGCGCCTCCTTGTTGGCCAGCAGCAGCCGCTTGCCGGCGCGCGCCGCGGCCATGCAGGGCGGCAGCCCGGCCGCGCCGACGATGGCCGCCATCACGCTGTCAACATCGCTGGCGGCTGCCATCTCGCACAGCGCGGCGGGGCCCACCAGCACCTCGGTGGGCACGCCGTCGAGCAAGGCGCGCAAGGCCGCTGCGCGCTCTTCGGTGGGCAGCACCGCCACGCGCGGGCGGAAGCTGCGGCACTGCGCAGCCAGCGCCTCGACACGCTCGAAGGCGCTCAGGCCGACGACCTGGAAGCGCTCCGGGTGGCGCGCCACCACGTCCAGCGTGCTGCAGCCCACCGAACCTGTGGAGCCGAGGATGACGAGGCGCTGCGGTGTCGGCATCGACCGTCTCACAGCCCGGCAAATGCCAGCGCGATGGGCACCACCGGCAGCAGCGCGTCCACCCTGTCGAGCACGCCGCCGTGGCCGGGCAGCAGCCGGCTGCTGTCTTTGGCGCCCGCCGCGCGCTTGACCAGCGACTCGACCAGGTCACCCACCACGCTCATGCCCGACAGCGCCAGCAGCGCGGCGGCCATGCCGGCCAGGCCGATCTTCTGCTGAAGCGCGGTGTACAGGCTGGGGCTGTCGAAGGCGAAGCTGCGGTCCAGGGCGATCCACAACGCGGCCAGCAGCAGCACGCCGGCCATGCCGCTCCAGACGCCTTCCCAGCTCTTGCCCGGGCTGATGGACGGCGACAGCTTGCGCCTGCCGAAGGCGCGGCCGCCGAAGTAGGCCGCAACGTCGGCCGCCCAGACCAGGCAGAACACCGACAGCATGAAGTTGATGCCCACCGCACGCGCATGGCTGATGGCCAGCCAGGCGGCCCACAGCACCACCAGCCCGATGCCCCAGCGCGCCGCGCGCGGCAGTTGCGGCCAGGCGGCCGGCCCGCTGCGCAGCGCCACGGTGCCCGCCAGCAGCCACAGCGCGGCGGCCAGCCACCAGGCAGCCGCCGGGGCGCTTTCGTTCCACCCAGCCAGCAGCGTGGCGCCGCACACCGCCGCCAGCAGCAGCGCCATCGCAACGGCCCAGGTGTCGCCCGCCTGGTTCAGCCTGCCCCATTCCCAGCCCGCGGCTGCAATCAGCACCAGCGTCAGCAAGGCGAACGGCAGATGGCCGGGCGCCAGCAGCGAGCCGAGCAGGATGGCGATGAGGACGAGGGCGGTGATGACCCGCGTTCGCAGCATGGGTGGCGCTCAGCCGCTTTCGCGCGCCACCGCCTGCGGGCGGATGCCGCCGAAGCGGCGGTCGCGCTGCGCGAAGGCGGCCAGCGCCGCGTCGATCTGCGCGTCGCCGAAGTCGGGCCACAGACACTCGGTGAAGAACAGCTCGGAGTACGCGGCCTGCCACAGCAGGAAGTTGCTCATGCGCATCTCGCCGCCGGTGCGGATGAACAGGTCGGGGTCGGGCGCGAACGACAGCGCCATGTGGCGCGAGAGATAGGCCTCGTCGAAGTCGTCCGGGTGCACGCCTTCGGCGATGGCCTGGCGGCAGGCCTGCACCACGTCCCAGCGGCCGCCGTAGTTGAAGGCCACCGACAAGGTGATGCGTGCGTTCAGCTCGGTCAGCTTCTCTGCGTGTTCCCAGGCCTGGCGCAGCTTGTCCGAGACGGCCGAGCGGTCGCCGATGATGCGGATGCGCACCCCGTCGCCGGCCATTTTGGTGAGGTACTTGGACACCGCCACCAGCACCAGGCCCATCAGCCCGGACACCTCTTCGGACGGCCGCTTCCAGTTCTCTGACGAGAACGCGAACACGGTGAGGTATTCGACGCCGCGCGCGGCAAAGGCGTTGACCGAGCGCACCAGCGCGTCCACGCCCTGCTTGTGGCCGAAGAAGCGCGGCATGTAGCGCTGGCGCGCCCAGCGGCCGTTGCCGTCCATCACCACGGCGACGTGGCGCGGCACCACGCTGAGCGGCTCGTTGCCGGTGGGAACCAGGGTCTCCGTCAGAGGAATGTGCGACATGGCGGGCGGGTGGCTTGCAACGGCGTGGCTCAGACGGCCATCACTTCGGCTTCCTTGCCCTGCACCAGCTTGTCGATCGTGCCGATGGTGGCATCGGTCAGCCGCTGCACCTCGTCTTGCGCGCGGCGCTCCTCGTCTTCGCTGACGGCCTTGTCCTTGAGCAGCTTCTTCAGTTGGTCGTTGGCGTCGCGGCGGATGCTGCGCACTGCGATCTTGGCGTCTTCGCCGGCATGGCGCACCACCTTGCTCAACTCGCGGCGGCGCTCTTCGGTGAGTGCCGGCATCGGCACGCGCAGCAGGTCGCCCTGGGCCGACGGGTTGAGGCCCAGATCGGACTCGCGGATGGCCCTCTCGATCTTCGCGCCCATGCCCTTTTCCCAGGGCTGGACGGTGATGGTGCGGGCGTCGAGCAGGCTGACATTGGCAACCTGGCTGATCGGCACCATCGAGCCGTAGTAGTCGATGTGCACCTGGTCCAGCAGCCCCGGGTGGGCGCGGCCGGTGCGGATCTTGTGCAGTTCGTTCTTGAACGCATCGACCGACTTGGCCATCTTGTCGGTGGCCGTCTTGCGAATGTCTGCAATCGTCATGGCAGCTTCCTGAGTCCGGTCAGACGTGCACCAGCGTGCCTTCGTCCTCGCCCTGCACCACGCGCTTGAGCGCGCCCGACTTGAAGATGCTGAACACGCGGATCGGCAGCTTCTGGTCACGGCACAGAGCGAATGCGGCTGCGTCCATCACCTGAAGGTTCTTCGAGATGGCCTCGTCGAAGGTGATGCTGGTGTAGCGGATGGCAGCGGCGTCCTTCTTGGGGTCGGCGGTATAGACGCCATCGACCTTGGTCGCCTTCAAGACGACCTCGGCGCCGATCTCTGCGCCGCGCAGCGCGGCTGCCGTGTCGGTGGTGAAGAATGGGTTGCCGGTGCCGGCGGCGAAGACCACCACCTTGCCTTCTTCGAGGTACTGCAATGCCTTGGGTCGCACGTAGGGCTCGACGATCTGGTCGATGGCGATGGCCGACATCACGCGCGCTGTCATGCCCTCCTGGCGCATGGTGTCGGCCAGCGCCAGCGCGTTCATCACGGTGGCCAGCATGCCCATGTAGTCGGCGGTGGCGCGGTCCATGCCGACAGCACCCCCGGCCACGCCACGGAAGATGTTGCCGCCGCCGATGACGACGGCCACCTCGCAGCCCATCCGGGTGACTTCCTGCACCTCCTGCACCATGCGCACGATGGTCGCGCGGTTGATGCCGTAGGCGTCGTCACCCATCAGCGCCTCACCCGACAGCTTGAGCAGGATGCGCTTGTATGCCGGCATGCGGGGAGCCCTTTTTCGAAGAAGTCGATCTGCGAGTGTAAGGGGCGCCTACTCGCCCTTGGCGGCGGCAATCTGCGCTGCCACTTCGGCCGCGAAGTCATCGACCTTCTTCTCGATGCCTTCGCCCACCACGTAGAGCGTGAAGCCCTTGACCGTGGTGGCCACGCTCTTGAGCATCTGCTCGACGGTCTGCTTGTCGTTCTTCACGAAAGTCTGGTTGAGCAGCGAGACCTCCTTCAGGAACTTCTGCACCGCGCCATCGACCCGCTTGGCCACGATCTCCGGCGGCTGCGCGTTCTTGCCGGCGGCCACCGCAGCGGCGGAATCCTCGGCCGCCTTCTCGGCGGCCACGCGGCGCTCGCGCTCGATCAGTTCGGCAGGCACGTCGCTGGTGGCCAGCGCCACCGGCTTCATTGCGGCGATGTGCATCGCCACGTCCTTGGCGGCAACGTCGTCACCGTCGAACTCCACCAGCACGCCGATGCGCGTGCCGTGCAAATAGCTCGCCAGCTTGCCGCCGCCGGCATAGCGCTTGAAGCGGCGGATCGACATGTTCTCGCCGATCTTGCCGATCAGGCCACGGCGCACGTCTTCGACGGTCGGCCCGAAGCCGTCTTGCGCCAACGGCAGCGACGCAAGCGCGGCCAGGTCGGCCGGGGCGGCCGACGCGATCAACCCGGAGCAGGCTTTGGCGAAGGCCAGAAACGAGTCATTCTTGGTGACGAAGTCGGTTTCGCAGTTGACCTCGACCATCGCGCCGGTGCTGCCCTCCACGGTGGCGGCGATCACGCCTTCCGCGGTGACGCGCGACGCAGCCTTGCCGGCCTTGCTGCCGAGCTTGACGCGCAGGATCTCTTCGGCGCGGGTGGCGTCACCTTCGGCTTCGGTCAGCGCCTTCTTGCATTCCATCATCGGCGCGTCGGTCTTGGCGCGCAGTTCGGCCACCATGCTTGCAGTGATTGCGGGCATATGCGTACTCCATCGGGCTTGAGAGCCGCCCACGGCGCGCAGCGCCGGGGGCGGACTTGGGTGGGCTGGGCGGTGGGCCGCCCCGCGCCGGGTCAGGCTTCTTCGCGGACCTCGACGAACTCGTCGTTGCCGCTGGCGGCCTGCACCACCTCGTTGGTGGCGCTGGCGCGGCCTTCGAGCACGGCGTCAGCCACCGCGCGGGCGTACAAAGCCACGGCCTTGGCCGAGTCGTCGTTGCCGGGGATCACGTAGTCGATGCCCACCGGCGAGTGGTTGGTATCGACGATGCCGATCAGCGGGATGCCCAGCTTCTTGGCTTCGGCAATCGCGATCTTGTGGTAGCCGACGTCGATGACGAACATCGCGTCGGGCAGCGCGGCCATGTCCTGGATGCCGCCGATGTCCTTTTCGAGCTTGACCAGCTCGCGCTCGAACATCAGGCCTTCCTTCTTGATCATCTGCTCGGTGCCGGCGTCCTTGGTGGCCTGCATGTCCTTGAGCTTCTTCAGCGAGCCCTTGACCGTCTTGAAGTTGGTCAGCATGCCGCCCAGCCAGCGCTGATCGACGTAGGGCATGCCGCAGCGCTGGGCTTCCATCGCGATGACGTCGCGCGCCTGGCGCTTGGTGCCGATCATCAGCACCGTGCCGCGGCGGGCGCTGAGCTGGCGGACGAACTTCATCGCGTCGTTGAAGAGCGGCTGCGTCTTCTCGAGGTTGATGATGTGGATCTTGTTGCGATGGCCGTAGATGTACGG
>CAXTHW010000056.1:0-14438 GCA_964244245.1 uncultured Rubrivivax sp.
CTGTGGAACCGCGACAAGCGCGGCGGCGTGAAGCTGTACGTCAAGCGCGTCTTCATCATGGACGACGCCGAGGCGTTGATGCCGGTGTACCTGCGCTTCGTCAAAGGCGTGATCGACAGCGCCGACCTGCCGCTGAACGTGAGCCGCGAGTTGCTGCAGGAAAGCCGCGACGTGAAGGCCATCCGCGAGGGCTCGACCAAGCGCGTGCTCAGCATGCTGGAAGACGTGGCGGAGAACCAGAAGGACAAGTACGCGGCGTTCTGGGAGCAGTTCGGCGCGGTGCTAAAGGAAGGCATCGGTGAAGACCACCAGAACCAGGAGCGGCTGGCCAAGCTGCTGCGCTTTGCCTCCACCACGGCCGACAGCGGTGTCTCGTTCGCTGACTACGTGGGCCGCATGAAGGAAGGCCAGGACGCCATTTACTACGTCACCGCAGACACGCTGGGTGCAGCGAGGAACAGCCCGCAGCTTGAGATCTTTCGCAAGAAGGGCATCGAGGTGCTGCTGCTGACCGACCGTGTCGATGAGTGGATGCTGTCGAACATGATGGAGTTCGACGGCAAGCCGCTGCAAAGCGTGGCCAAGGGCGGCGTCGATCTCGGCAAGCTGCAGGACGACGAGGAAAAGAAGCAGGCCGAGGAAACCGCAACCGCCTTCAAGCCGGTGCTCGACCGTCTGAAAGAAGCGCTGAAGGACCGGGCGAAAGACGTGCGCGCCAGCACCCGGCTAGTGGATTCACCGGCCTGCATCGTGGTGGACGAAGGCGACATGAGTTCGCACCTGTCGCGCCTGCTGAAGCAGGCCGGCCAGAGCGCGCCGAAGTCGATGCCGATCCTGGAAGTCAACCCCGGCCACGCGCTGGTCAAGCGGCTGGAAGGCGATGGCCGCTTCGACGACCTGGCGCAGATCCTGTTCGACCAGGCCTTGCTGGCCGAAGGCGGCCAGCTCGAAGACCCTGCCGGCTATGTGCAGCGCGTCAACCGGCTGCTAACGACGACTGCATAGCCTCCAGTTGCTCACGCAACTGCGTGGTCTGCTGTGACCAATAGGCCGACGTGCCGAAGAACGGGAAGTTGAGCGGGAAGGTCGGGTCGCTCCAGCGCTCGGCCAGCCAGGCGCTGTGGCGCAGCATCCGCAACGTGCGCAGCGGCTCGATCAACGCCCGTTCGCGGTCGTCGAAATCGCTGAACTGCGCATAGCCTTGCAGCAGCGTGTTCAATTGGCGCGCCATCGTCTGCGCGTCGCCTGACACCAGCATCCACAGGTCTTGCACCGCAGGGCCCTGCATCGCGTCGTCCAGATCGACCACATGCGGGCCGCTGTGCGCGCCTGTCTCGCGCCACAGCACGTTGCCGATGTGGCAGTCGCCATGCAGCCGCAAGGTGGCCAGCGGCGCGGCGGCGTCGAAGGCGGCTTCGACGGCATCCAGCGCCTGCTGGCAGGTCGCCAGCCACGCCGGCAACTGGTCGCCGGGCACGAAGCCGCCGTCTTGCAGCAGCTTCAGCGCGCGCCGGCCGTCGGTGCGCGCGTCCATCCGGTGGCGGTGCGCGAACGCGCGCTGGCGGCCGACGGCGTGCAGCCGGCCGATGAAGCTGCCGATGCGGCGCAGCGTCTCGGGGTTGTCGAGCTCCGGCTCGCGCCCGGCGCAGCGCGCAGCGACGGTGAAGCGGTGGCCGTTCAGGCTGGCCAGCGTCGGCGGGGCGCCGTGCAGCAGCACCGCGCCGGACGCCGGCTGCAACACCAGCGGCGGCACCACGGCAACTTCGGCAGCGGCCAGTTCGAGCGCGAAGCCGTGTTCCTCGACGATCTGCGCGTCGCTCCAGCGGCCGGGCCGGTAGAACTTGGCGACCACCGCGCTGCCGTCTTCCAGGAACACCTGGAAGACGCGGTTCTCGTAGGAGTTGAGCTGCAGGATGCGGCCGTCGCCGCGCAGGCCCACAGCGTCCAGCGCGTCCAGCACCTGCGCCGGCGTCAGGTCGGCGTAGCCCAGCGCGGCGGTCATCAATGCCGCTGCGGCGGCGGCCCGTCCACCACCACGCCGCCGATGTCGCCTGCGCTGTCGCGGGCGGGCGGCCCGCCACGCGGCATGTCGCGCAAGCCGCCGAAGTCGCTGGGCATGCCGGCATCGGGCCGCGCGTCGGCACCGAAGAAGGAATCCTGGAAGAAGCCGGAGTCCTGCCAGAGCGTGGTGCGCTCGCGCCGGCGTGAGGCCACGGTGCTGGCCAGGTTGTCACGCGCCTGGCTCATGGTGGGCGCCGGCTGCGGCCCGCGCGTGGGCGCCACGCTGTGCGGCACGAGCAACTGGAGTTCAGGAATCGACGGCAGATGGTCCACCGGGCAGCGCAGATAGCGCACCCGGCAGGCGCCGAGCACCGATTGCTTGATCTGCTGCACGCGGCGCGAGTTGCTGCGGTCGGTGTCCAGGTCGATGGCGGCCAGCACACGGCCGTTGGCGCTGCAAACGGCGAAGGTCACGTGGATGGCGCCGAGCAGGTCGTACCAGAACCGCACTTCGGCGGGATCTGTCGGCTGGCAAAAGCGCACCAGCGGCAGCTTGGACAGCACGATGTGGTGTGGCAGCGCCTCCCGCAGTTGGCGATAGACACGGCGCTCATCGGAACTGAACACCGGGCGGGCGGCCAGCGTCCACTCGTTGGGCAGCGGCTGGGGCGGCCGCTTGCGTTTGCTCAGCAGCCAGAGCGCGCCGGCGCCAGCCAGCAGGGCCAATGCAATCGAGGCGAGGATCCACGGAAGGGCTTGCTGCATGGGGGCGCGGTGAGCGGTGAAACACCGCCGCCGTCCGCCCTGGCGACCTGCGATGAACCTGCGCCGATATTAAACCGGGGGTGCCTGGCCGTGATCCCGCGCTTGCATGTGCACGTCGCCCTCGGGCACCCCTGGATCGGGGGCGGTATTGTGTGCAGGTGCGTCGCTGATCCGGTGCAACCAGGCGTCGAGGCGGTGCGCCTGCACCTTGAGGCCGTAGTCGAACTCGGCCACCTGCTGCTCCACCAGTTCTTCCATCTGCGAGACAAAGTTGTCTGGCGGCAGTTTCAGGCGCGCCATCGCGTCCGGGCCGTCGTTCTGCACCTTGGCGCCGGCTGCGCGTGCGATGTGGAGCATGGCGCTGTTTTCGCTGAGCGCATGGATGATCAGCGTGTCCACATGGCGGTTGCGCGCGTGCAGCACGGCGCGGTCGAAGAGGCGGGCGCCCCAGCCGCGGCCGCGTGCATGGCGGGCGACCGAGACGCCGAACTCCGCGGCCGACGTGGTGTTGCGCGGCGCGTTGGCGTTGGCGTTGGCGTTGGCGTTGGCGTTGGCGTCGGCATCGCCCAGGGTGGCCAGGTGCGCCATGGCAACCAGCGTGAGGCGGCGGTTGAAGATGCCGAAGACCTCGTCGCGCTCGAAGTCGATCTGGTCCACGTAGCGGGCGATCTGCCCGTCACTCGCGGCATGGCCGAAACGCAGGTAACGGTCACGCGGGTCGAGCGCCAGCAGGTGCGCCAGAATGCGCTCCCGGTGGCGGGCGGCCAGCGAGCGCACCGGCACGCGCCGGAGAGCGGGAGACGGAGTGGTGGCTTGGCTCATGCGTCCATGGTAGCGGAACGATCTAGGGTTTACCCTCAACCCCCCGTGAAGCAGGCCGCTGATTCGCGGGCCGCCTTGCTGCTTGCCGCGGTATATACTCAAAGGCTTTCCCGAAATCGGCAGGGAAAGGCGTTTCCGTTGCACCGTGCCGACCCCGCGAGGCCAAGACAATTGGCGCCAACGGGCGGCGGTGTCTGCGGTGATGGGGCCACCCGGCCAGTGCCGTTGAACGCATCGCCCGGCTCCCGGGCATGCTCTTTGAAGAACCACCATGAAGACCTTCAGTGCCAAACCGGCCGAAGTGACGCACGACTGGTTTGTGATTGACGCCACCGACAAGGTGCTCGGACGTGTTGCCAGCGAAGTGGCACTCCGTTTGCGCGGCAAGCACAAAGCCATTTACACGCCTCACGTCGATACCGGCGATTTCATCGTCATCGTCAACGCAGAAAAGATCCGCGTCACCGGCGCCAAAGCCACCGACAAGATCTACTACCGGCATTCCGGCTACCCGGGCGGCATCTACGCCACCGCGTTCAAGGACATGCAGGCCAAGCACCCCGGGCGCGCCATCGAAAAGGCCGTCAAGGGCATGCTGCCCAAGGGGCCGCTGGGCTACGCGATGATCAAGAAGCTGAAGGTCTATGCCGGTGCAACGCACCCGCACAGCGCTCAGCAACCCAAGCCGCTCGAGATTTGAGGACTGGTGATGATCGGACAATGGAACTATGGCACCGGCCGCCGCAAATCTTCTGTGGCGCGCGTGTTCATCAAAAAGGGCACCGGCCTGATCGTCGTCAACGGCAAGACCGTCGATGACTATTTCGGCCGTCAGACCTCGATCATGATCGTCAAGCAGCCTTTGCTGCTGACGGCCAACGACGGGTCTTTCGACATCAAGTGCAACGTGCATGGCGGCGGTGAATCCGGCCAGGCCGGCGCGGTGCGCCACGGCATCACCCGTGCGCTCATCGACTACGACGTCGCGCTGAAGCCCGACCTCAGCCGTGCCGGCTTCGTGACGCGTGACGCGCGCGAAGTCGAACGCAAGAAGGTCGGCCTGCACGGGGCGCGCCGCCGCAAGCAGTTCAGCAAGCGTTAACTCGCGGCACGGGCCTCGCGCCCATGCGCTGGAAACTGCTGCGCCGCCGCTGGTCGGTGAGCGCGCCGCGGGTGATCGTCCGCAGCCATCTGCCCTGGCCTTTGCGCTGGGCGGTGGCTGCTGTCGTCTTCGGCTTCTCCGCCGCCATCGCGCTGTGGGCCTTCGAGTTCGGCAAGAGCATCGCCGGCCTGGACCGCGACGCGCAGCACGAACTGGCGCGGCTGCGCACCGAGGTTAGCAGGCTGCGCAGCGACGGCGAGCGTGCCACCTCGGTCGCCAACACGGCGGACAGCCTGCTGAAGACCGAACGCGCGGCGCAGGAGCGGCTGGTGCAGCAACTGCGGCAGCTCGAGGCCGACAAGCAGTCGATGCAGGCCGACCTGGGCTTCTTCGAGCGGCTGCTGCCTGCCACAGGCGAGGGCCTGCAACTGCGCGGCCTGCAGGCTGAGATCACCACGCCCGGCACCTTGCGCTACCAGTTGCTGGTGATGCACAACGGCAAGGGGAGCGCCGAATTCAGCGGCCGCTACGACCTGCTGCTGAGCGGCACCCAAGGCGGCAAGCCCTGGACGCTGTCCTTGCCCGGCGGCCCGAAGCCGCTGCTGATGCGGCAGTACGCGCGCGTCGAAGGTTTGATGGCCCACCCGGCAGACGCCGTGATAAAAACGGTGCAGGCCAGGGTGATGGACGTCGAGGGCGCCGTGCGCGCCGCGCAGACCGCCAAGCTGTAGCCACACGCAGCGCGCGCTTGCCCGAGGAGACAACGCATGGTGTTCGGCAAGAAGAAGCAGCCACCGATCCGCAGCCTGGTCGGCGACGGCATGGTGGTGCGCGGCGAGCTGTGCTTCACGGACGGCTTGCGCATCGACGGCGAGGTGCAGGGCGACGTCACCGCCAGCGGCGACACGCGCAGCATCCTCGTGATCAGCGAGAAAGCCCGGGTGCATGGCAAGGTGAAAGCCAGCCATGTGATCATCAACGGAGAGGTTCACGGGCCCGTCTTCTCGGACGAGTTGCTCGAATTGCAGCCCAAGGCGCGCATCGTCGGTGATGTACGCTACGAAGTTCTCGAAATGCACCCCGGTGCAATGATCCACGGCGAGCTGAAGCCCTTGAAAGCTGCCGAAAAACCTGCACTTAAACTGGCAGCGTCGAACGACGCCTGACTGGAGCCTAGATGAACGCGATTGCCGAACCCCTCCAAGCCCTGGCCGAAGCGCACGACGAGATGCCTGCGCCGCTGGTCTTCACCGACAGCGCTGCCGACAAGGTCAAGCAGCTCGTCGATGAAGAAGGCAACCCCGACCTCAAGCTGCGCGTCTTCGTGCAGGGCGGCGGCTGCTCTGGCTTCCAGTACGGCTTCACCTTCGACGAAGTGATCAACGACGACGACACGCAGATGACGAAGAACGGCGTCACGCTGCTCATCGACGCCATGAGCCTGCAATATCTTGGCGGCGCCGAGATCGACTACAAAGACGACTTGCAGGGCGCGCAGTTCGTCATCAAGAACCCGAACGCCACCACCACCTGCGGCTGCGGGTCGTCGTTCTCGGCTTGATCGCCGGCTGACTCCCGGTCCACCAGTTCTCCAGCCCTTCAGGCCGGGTACAGCGCGCCGAGCACCCGCGCTCCGCGCGCCCCGGTCACTTCCACCAAGTTGCCGGCCCTGCGCTCGGTGTGCGCCCAGGCCAGCCACGCAAAGGCCAGCGCCTCCACCTGGTCCGGCGGCACGCCGACGTCTGCGGTGCTCTTCACTGCCATGCCGGGGCGCAATGCGGCCAGGCGCTGCATCACATGGGTGTTGAATGCACCGCCGCCGCAGACCAGCACCAGCGTCGTGTCTGGCGCGTGGCGTTCAAGCGCATCGGTGGCGGCGCGGGCGCTCAGCTCGGCCAGCGTGGCCATCACGTCCTGCGCCGGCAAAGGCGGCACCAGCAGCAACTGTGCCGCCAGCCAGCCGGCGTGGAACAGGTCGCGGCCGGTGCTCTTTGGCGGCAGCCGCTGGAAGTAGGGGTCGGCCAGCAGCCGGGCCAGCAACGCGGCATCGACACGGCCACCGGCCGCCCAGCGCCCGCCGTCGTCGAAGTCCTTGCCGGTGTGCAACTGGCACCAGTGGTCCATCAGCGCGTTGCCCGGGCCGCAATCGAATCCGCTCACCGGGCCATGCGCCGGCAGCAGGCTCAAGTTGCCGATGCCGCCGAGATTGAGCACCGCCACATCGCGCCCCGGCTGCGCGAAACGCTGGGCGTGGAAGGCAGGCACCAGCGGCGCGCCTTGTCCGCCGGCAGCGACATCGCGGCCGCGGAAGTCGCAGACCACGTCGATGCCGGCCAGCTCGGCCAGCAGCGCGCCGTTCAGCAATTGCAGCGTGTAGCCGCTGCCGTCGAACTCACCAGGCCGGTGGCGCACCGTCTGCCCATGGGCGCCGATGGCCTGGACGTCAGCGCCGCTGCGTCCGGCCGCCGCGAGCAGTGATTGCACGGTGCCGGCATAGGCGCGCGCCAGCGCATTGGCGGCCAGCGCGGCACGGTGCAGTTCATCCCCGGTGCCGCCGTTGAGCGCCAGCAGTTCGGCGCGCAGCGAGGCGGCGAAGGGGCTGTGCGCATGGGCGCGCACCTGCTGCGCCGTGGCCGACAGGTCGGCCAGCACGCCATCGACGCCGTCGAGCGAGGTGCCCGACATCAGCCCGATGAACAGCGCCATGGGGCGCGCGCCTACTCCGTGCGGCCGCGCGCGCTGGCCAGCGTTTCGGCCACCTGCAACTGCGCCTTCAGGCCCTTCGCCAGCTCGGCGAACCGGGCGCGGGCCGATGGATCGATGGTCACCGGCTCGGACGCGCGGGCGATCCTGATCGGGTCCTGGTGCTGGCCGTGCACGCGGAACTCGAAGTGCAGATGCGGCCCGGTGGCCCAGCCCGTCATGCCCACCGCGCCGATGGACTGGCCCTGGCCGACATGCTGGCCTTTCTTCACGTCGATGCGGCTCAGGTGCGCATAGAGGGTGGAGCGGTCGCCGCCGTGCTGGATCTGGATGACGTTGCCGTAGCCGTTCTGCTGGCCGGCGAAATCGACCGTGCCTTCGCCGACGCTGCGCACCGCCGTGCCCATCGGCGCACCGTAGTCCACGCCCAGGTGGGCGCGCCAGGTCTGCATGATGGGGTGGAAGCGCATCGCGAAGCCCGAGGTGATGCGCGAGAACTCCATCGGGCTGGTCAGGAAGCTGCGGCGCTTGCTGCTGCCGTCGAGGCCGAAGTAGCTGCCCTTGCCGGCGCCGGCGCCCGCCACTGCGCTGGCTTCGCCGCCGAACCACACCGCATGGTGCGGCTTGCCGTTGTTGACGAACTCTGCCGCCAGCACGCGGCCTGCGCCTTCGTTCCAGGCGATCACTTCGCCGTCGGCGGTGGGCGCCTCATAGACGACGCTGAAGGTGTCGCCTTTGCGCAGCTCGCGGTGGAAATCGATCTCGGTGCCGAAGATGTCGGCCAGTTGCGCGGCCACGGCGTCTGGGAGCAGCGCGTCGTCGGTGGCGGCGAAGAGCGAGCTGCGGATCGTGCCGCTTCCCAGCCGCACCTGCGTGGCCAGCGGCGCTGTCTCCAGCCGCGCCAGCCAGCGGCCATCGACGCGGGTGATCGTCAGCCGCGTGAAGTGGGTCCTGGCCTGCTCGGCACGTTCGGCCGGGAAGCGCGCCACCAGTTCGGACAGCGTGCCATCGTCCGACGCGCTGGCCTGCACCATCTTGCCGCCGCGGCCGGCCAGCAGCTTGCGCGCCGTGGCGTCACTGCGCAGAAAGGCCAGCGCCGATGCGTCGTTGACGCCCAGGCGGGCGAGCAGGGTTTGCGGGGTGTCGGTGCCGCGCGTGATGTCATTGCGGCGCAGCGACAGCGGGTGATCGGCCAACGCGTCGAGCTGGCCGTGCAGATCGGCCGGCGTCACCAGTTCGGTGACCAGGCGCTGCGGCAGCAGCGCTGCGTCGGGCGCCAGCGGCGCAATGCCGAAGGCGGTGACGGCAAAGCCGCCGAGAAGGGTGATGGCGGCAGCGACGACGCTGCGGCGGTGCTGTTGAACGACACGCTGCGACTGTTGCAGCCAGCGCTGTGAAATGGAGTCCAGGGCCAACGTCTGATTCCTGCTGTCTTGTCAACGCCGGCCAGACGCGCAAACAAGCGTCGAGCGGGCACTAGAATTCGGCGCCCATTCGGTGCTGCCTGTGGGCGCCGAGTATATCGAACCCCCTGTTCGAGGGGCCCTGGAATAACCCGGAAAAGCACCGATGGCAGATCTCAGCAAGGCTCCTTTGCCAACTCCTGCCGCTTCCCCGCCGGGCGATGTGTCGGACGGTGTCCGCGCGGCGATGGCCGTCTGCCTGCGCGGCTGTGAAGAGCTGCTGCCGGCCGACGCATGGGCACGCAAGCTGGCACGCTCGGAGGCCACCGGCCAGCCGCTGCGCATCAAGTTCGGCCTCGACCCCACCGCGCCCGACCTGCACCTGGGCCACACCGTCGTCTTTACCAAGATGCGGCAGCTGCAGGATCTGGGCCACACGGTGATCCCGCTGATCGGCGACTTCACCTCGATGATCGGCGACCCGTCCGGCCGCAACAACACGCGCCCGCCGCTGACGCGCGAGCAGATCGAGGCCAACGCCAAGACCTACTTCGAGCAGATCGCGCTCGTCATCGACATCGAGCGCGCCGAGGTCCGCTACAACAGCGAGTGGAGCGACCCGCTGGGCGCGCGCGGCATGGTCCAGCTCGCAGCGCGCTACACGGTGGCCCGCATGATGGAGCGCGACGACTTCGCCAGGCGCTTTGCCGGCAACACGCCGATCTCTGTGCACGAGTTCCTCTACCCGCTGATGCAGGGCTATGACTCGGTGGCGCTGAAGAGCGACCTGGAACTGGGCGGCAGCGACCAGAAGTTCAACCTGCTGGTGGGCCGCCACCTTCAGCAGGAGTACGGCCAGGAGCCGCAGTGCATCCTGACGATGCCGCTGCTGGAAGGCACGGACGGCGTCGAGAAGATGTCCAAGAGCAAGAACAACTACATCGGCATCACCGAGCCGCCGAACACGATGTTCGCCAAGGTGCTGTCGATCAGCGACACGCTGATGTGGCGCTGGACCACGCTGCTGTCTGCGCGTCCCGAGGCAGAGATCGCCGCGCTCAGGCGCGAGGTCGAGCAGGGCCGCAACCCGAAGGACGCCAAGGTGTTGCTGGCGCGCGAGATCACCGCGCGCTTCCACGGCGCGGCAGCGGCAGACGCGGCCGAGGCCGATTTCCAGCTTCGCGCCAGCGGCGGCGTGCCGGAGCAGATTGCCGAGCTGGCGCTCGGCGGCGCGCCGCTGGCCATCGGCCAGTTGCTCAAGCAGGCCGGGCTGGCGCCGTCCACCAGCGAGGCGCTGCGGCTGGTGGAGCAGGGCGGCGTGCGCATCGACGGTGCGGTGGTCAGCGACAAGGGCTTGAAGCTTGCTGCCGGCACGGTGGTGGTGCAGGTCGGCAAACGCAAGTTCGCGCGCGTGACGCTCGGGCCCTGAGTGCAGGTCAAGGCCTACCTGAAGCTGTCCATCGCGGTGGCGGTGGCCACCATCGGGCTGAAGACGGGCGCCTGGTGGGTGAGCGGCAGCGTGGGCTTGCTGTCCGACGCGCTGGAATCGCTGGTCAACCTGGCCGGCGCGATCTTCGCGCTGGCGATGGTCACCATCGCCGCCAGGCCGCCCGACGAAGACCACCCCTACGGCCACCACAAGGCCGAGTACTTCTCCAGCGGCTTCGAAGGCGTGATGATCTTCGCTGCGGCGCTGGCCATTGCCTGGGCCGCCGTGCACCGCTGGCTGCACCCCGAGCCGCTGGAGGCGGTGTGGCTGGGCCTGGCACTGTCGGTGCTCAGCTCGGTGATGAACGGCGTGCTGGCCTGGTCGATGCTGCGCAAGGCGCGCGCCGTGCGGTCGATGGCGCTGGAAGCCGATGCACGCCACCTCTACACCGATGTCTGGACCTCCGCAGGCGTGGTGCTGGGGCTGCTGGGCGTGATGGCCACCGGCTGGCTGTGGCTGGACCCGCTGGTGGCCGTGGCGGTGGCGCTGAACATCCTGCGCGAAGGGGCGCTGCTGGTCTGGCGTTCGTCGGCCGGGCTGATGGACGAGGCACTGGAAGCGCCGGTGATGGCCGAGATCGAGAAGACGCTGGACAGCTTCCGCCACCCCGCCATCCGCTTCGACCATGTCGCCACGCGCAGCGCAGGCCAGCGCCGCTTCATCGACCTGCACATGCACATGCCCGCGGGCTGGACGCTGGGCCGGGCGGCTGCCGTGCGCGCGTCGGTGGAGCAGGCGCTGATGAGCGCCGTGCCAGGGCTGCGCGCCAGCATCCAGCTCTTGCCGATGGACGTGGAAGCGCACTTCGACGATCCGAAGGACCTGCTGTGATCGCCCTCGTGCAGCGTGTGGCGATGGCGTGCGTGCAGGTGCAGGGGCAGACCGTCGGCCAGATCGAAGGCGGCCTGCTGGTGCTGGTGTGCGCCGAGCCGGCCGACACAGGCGTGCAGGCCGCGAAGCTGCTGGACAAGCTGCTGAAGCTGCGCGTGTTCAGCGACGCTGCAGGCAAGATGAACCGCAGCCTTCAGGACGTGCAGGGTGGCCTGCTGATCGTCTCGCAGTTCACGCTGGCAGCAGACACCAGTGGCGGCAACAGGCCCAGCTTCACGGGCGCCGCGCCGGCCGGCCTGGGCCGGCGGCTCTATGACGAACTGCTGGCCCTGGCGCGGGCGCGGCACCGGCCCGTGGCGGCCGGCGTGTTCGGCGCGGACATGCAGGTCACGCTGGTCAACGACGGGCCGGTGACCATCCCGCTGCGGGTGGCCTAGTCGGCGTACTGGCCGGCGGCCTTGATGGCCGGCCCCCATTTGTTGATCTCCGACTCGACGAACTTCTTGTGCTCGGCGCCGCCCACCCGCGCGTCGCTGATGATCACTGCGCCCAGTGCTTCTTCGCGCTTGATGAAGTCGGCGTCTTTCAGCGCGCTGCGCAGCGCCGCGTTGACCTGGTCCACCACGGCCTTGGGCGTGCCCTTGGGCGCGTACATGCCGTGCCAGATGGAGACGTTGAAGCCTTTGAGGCCCGACTCGTCCAGCGTCGGCAGCTTGGCCAGCGCAGGCGTCGTCAGGCGCTTCATGGTGGTGACGGCGTAGGCCTTGACCTTGCCGGACTCGATCTGCCCGGTGGTGTTGGTGGTCTGGTCGCACATCAGATCGACCTGGCCGCCCAGCAGGTCGGTCATCGCCGGGGCGGTGCCCT
This sequence comes from uncultured Rubrivivax sp., assembly GCA_964244245.1. GTDB lineage: Bacteria > Pseudomonadota > Gammaproteobacteria > Burkholderiales > Burkholderiaceae_C > Rubrivivax. The sequence continues at coordinate 11,984 of CAXTHW010000056.1, forward strand.
TGTACGGCACGGTCGTCATCTCGACGCCCATCGCCTGCATGAAGAGCAGCCCGCAGAGGTGCGACGCGGCGCCCAGGCCGGCGTTGGCGAGGTTGATCTTGCCCTTGTTGGCGGCGATCCAGGTGCGCAGCTCGGCGAAGTTGTTGGCCGGCAGGCCGGGCTTGCCGATCAGCGTCATCGGCACCTCGTTGACCATGCCGATGTACTCGAAGTCGTCCAGCGTCTTGTAGGGCATGTTGCGGTACAGCGCCGGGCTGGTGGCCATGCCGATGTGGTGCAGCAGCAGCGTGTAGCCGTCGGGCGCGGCCTTGGCCACCTTGGCGGCGCCCAGCGTGCCGCCGGCACCGCCGACGTTCTCGATCACGACGGTCTGGTTGTTCAGGCCCTTGCGCAGCACCTCGGCCAGGTCGCGCGCCACCTTGTCGGTGGGGCCGCCGGCTGCGAAGGGCACGACCAGCGTGACCGGCTTCTCGGGGTAGGCGGCAGCGGCGGAGCCGGCGAGTGTGGCGGCGGCGAGGGCGAGGATCTGGGTCTTCAAGGGCTTGTCTCCAGCAGGCGGTTCGGTGGCGGCCAATGGTAGGGCGGCGCGGCGGCTTGCGCCGTGGCGGAAACTACGTAGCGGCGTGTGTCAGGCCAGGTGCGCCGCCAGCACCCGTGCCACATGCAAGGCCTGGCGGCCGGCGCCGTCGGCGATCTGGTGCCGGCAGCTCGTGCCGTCGGCGACGATCAACGCGTCGGGCGCGGCCCGCACCGCCGGCAGCAGGCTCAGCTCGGCCATCTGCATCGACACGGCATGGTGCTCGGCCTCGTAGCCGAAGCTGCCCGCCATGCCGCAGCAGGAGCTGTCGATCAACTCCGGGGCGGCGCCCGGGATCAGCTTCAGCGCCTCCAGCACCGGCGGCATCGCGCCGAAGGCCTTCTGGTGGCAGTGGCCGTGCACGCGCATCCGCTGCGTCGCGGGCCCGAAGCCCGGCGCGAAGCGGCCGGCGCGGGCTTCGCGCGCGATGAACTCCTCCAGCAGCAGCGCCTGGCCTGCGACCACCGCCGCGCCTGCGCCCAGGCCCATCACCAGCATCTCGTCGCGCATCGTCAACAGGCAAGACGGCTCCAGCCCGACGATGGCGATGCCGCGTTCTGCGAACGGCAGCAGCGCGGCCAGCAACTCTGCTGCCTTGGCCTTGGCGGCGTCGGCCATGCCGGCGGCCAGCAGCGGCCGGCCGCAGCAAAGGTGGCCGTTGCGCTTCAGCGCCACATGCACGGTGTAGCCGGCGGCCTGCAGCAGCCGCAGCGCGTCGGTGGCGTTTTCGGTTTCGAAGCTGCCGTTGAAGGTGTCCACGAACAGCACCACCGGCTTGGCCGCGGCCAGCACCTGCTCGCGAGTGGCCAGCGTCAGGCGCGGCGCCTCGGTCCAGAAGCTGTCGCTGCGAAAGCGTGGCAACGCGCGCCGGGCCGACAGCCCGAGCCAGCGTTCGGACAGTGCGGCGGCGCCGGGCACCCGGTCACGCAGGTTGAACAGCCAAGGCATGCGGCCAGCCAGATGCACCATGTCCGGCAGCCGCGCGATCAGTCTGTCGCGCAGCGAATGGCCGTGGCGCGCGCGCCGGTGGGCGGCCCATTCGAGCTTCATCTTGGCCATGTCCACGCCGGTGGGGCAGTCGCGCTTGCAGCCCTTGCAGCCGACGCAGAGATCCATCGTCCCGGCCATCGCGTCGGACGTGAAGGCATCGGGCCCGAGCTGGCCCGACAACGCCAGCCGCAGCGTGTTGGCGCGGCCGCGTGTGAGGTGCATTTCGTCGCGCGTGACGCGGTAGCTCGGGCACATGGTGCCGGCGTCGAACTTGCGGCAGTGGCCGTTGTTGTTGCACATCTCCACCGCCTTGGCCAGGCCGCCGGTGCTGTCGCCGCCGGTGCCGGGTGCGGTGGTCTGTTCGGTCACAGGGTCGTTCTGCACGTCGAAGGCCGACCAGTCGAAGACAGGCTTCAACGCGATGGTCTTGTAGCCCGGCGCGAAGCGGAACAAGGCCGCGTCGTCCATCTTCGGCGGGTCGATGATCTTCCCCGGGTTCAGCAGGTTGCCGGGGTCGAGGTGGGTCTTGATCGCGCGGAAGGCGTCGTTCAGCGCCGGGCCGAACTGCCACGCGATCCACTCGCCGCGGCACAGGCCGTCGCCATGTTCGCCGCTGTACGCGCCTTTGTACTTGCGCACCAGTGCGCTGGCTTCGTCGGCGATGGCGCGCATCTTCTGCGCGCCGCCTTGCCGCATGTCGAGGATGGGCCGCACATGCAGCGTGCCGACCGATGCATGCGCGTACCAGGTGCCGCGCGTGCCGTGCTTGCGGAAGACGGCGGTGAGCGCGTCGGTGTAGTCGGCCAGGTGCTGCAAAGGCACGGCGCAGTCTTCGATGAAGCTCACCGGCTTGCCGTCGCCCTTCAGGCTCATCATGATGTTGAGGCC
>CAXTHW010000057.1:0-13232 GCA_964244245.1 uncultured Rubrivivax sp.
CGAGGTCGCTGAAGACCTTCTCCTGCGCCTTCTCGCGCACCGAGCAGGTGTTGAAGAGGATCAGGTCGGCCTGCTCGACCTCGCTGGTCGGCTCGTAGCCGTCGGCGGCGCGCAGCACGTCGGCCATCTTGTCCGAGTCGTACTCGTTCATCTGGCAGCCGAAGGTGCGGATGAAGACTTTCTTGCTCATTGCGGAGTCCAGGTCTGCCCGGCCGGGTTGAAGGCCCAGGCCTTCATCTGCGCATCGTTCACCGGCCACGGGCGCTGGGCCAGTTCGGCCGGCGTCAGCACCCAGATGTCGAGCAGCAGGCCGTTGCTTTCGCGCGTGTAGTGCACCGGCAGCCGCTGGCCGGCCAGCGTGCCGGGCAGCGCCATCATGTTGTTCTGTGCGCGGATGCGGGCGCCGGGCGCCAGTCTTGCCGGCACGCCGTTGAGCAGCACGTCGGGCGGCTGCGTCATCGTCAGCTCACCGCGCAGGGCATTGGCAGGAAAGTTGCGCTGCATCTGGGCAGCGGCCGGCAAGACTGCAAGCGCGGCGAGCAGCACGACACAGCGGAGCATGGTGTTGACCCAGTGGCTGTGGAAAACGAATCGGCCCGAGGTGTGCACTCGGGCCGGACGGTGTGGGGCAATGAATCTGGACGACGCGTCTGGTGTGTCTGATGTGTCTGGTGGCGCTTCAGGGATTTGAACCCCGGACCTGCGGATTATGATTCCGTCGCTCTAACCAGCTGAGCTAAAGCGCCTGAGCCAGGCATTATAAGTCGGCTCAAATTCGGAAGTGCGATGTTCAGTTTTTTCAAGAAGAAGCCGCCGCCCGACGCTGCCGCCGCGCCGGAGCAGGTGCCGCCGGCAACTGCGTCCACCAGCCCGGAACCAGCGCCAGCCCCCGAGCCGCGGGCCAGTTGGATGGACCGCCTGAAGCAGAGTCTCGGGGCCGGTGAAGCCCTGCAGCCGGCGCCGCTGCCGCCCGCACCGGAGCCCGCTCCGCAAGTTGCACCCAAGGCCGCAGCAGAAGCCGCCCCGGACCCCGCCCCCGTGGTCGAAGAGCCCCGCGCCCGCTGGATCGACCGCCTCAAGCAAGGCCTGCGCAAGACCAGCGGCAGCATCACACAGGTCTTCACCGGCACGCGCATCGACGACGCGCTGTACGAGGACCTCGAATCGGCACTGCTGCTCGCCGACACCGGCGTGGCGGCCACCGAGCACCTGTTGCGTGACCTGAAACGGCGCGTGAAGGATGCCAGGGCCAGCGAGCCGTCTGCCGTGAAGGCGCTGCTCGCCGAGGCCATCGCCGACCTCCTGCGGCCGCTGGAAAAGGCGCTCGTCATCGGCAGCGCCAGCCCGACGGTCATCATGGTGGCGGGCGTCAACGGCGCCGGCAAGACCACCACCATCGGCAAGCTCACGCGCTATCTCGCGGCGGCCGACCAGAAGGTGCTGCTGGCCGCGGCCGACACCTTCCGCGCTGCCGCGCGCGAGCAGCTGGCCGTGTGGGCCGACCGCAACCGCGTCGAAGTCGTCAGCCAGGAAGGTGGCGACCCGGCGGCGGTGACTTTCGACGCCGTGACCGCCGGCCGCGCCCGCGGCTGCGACGTCGTGATCGCCGACACGGCGGGCCGCCTGCCGACGCAACTGCACCTGATGGAAGAGCTGAAGAAGATCAGGCGCACCATCGCCAAGGCGCAGGCCGGCGCGCCGCACGAGGTGCTGCTGGTGGTGGATGGCAACACCGGCCAGAACGCTCTGGCGCAGGTCAAGGCCTTCGACACCGCGCTCGGCCTGACGGGCCTCATCGTCACCAAGCTCGACGGCACGGCCAAAGGCGGCGTGCTGGCGGCCATCGCGCGCTGGGCCGCGGAGCAGGGCAGGGCGATGCCGGTCTATTTCATCGGCGTCGGCGAAAAGGTCGAAGACTTGCAGACCTTCGACGCCGCCGAGTTCGCTCAGGCCTTGCTGAGCTGATCCATCTCTTCGAAGAACGCCGAGGGCACCGGCTCCAGCGCGGCGTCGAAGGCCAGTTGGTCGCCGGCCGACAGCAGATGCTGGATCTCCGGCACCGGAATCAGCGGCATCGGGCGTGATGCGGTCGGCCTGGGCGCGGCGTCGCCGCCTGCCAGCTCCGCCCCCAGCGTGCTGCGCACCTGCGCCAGCGTCGGCAACTCGCCTTCGCGCCAGACATGCACGCGGACACCGGCCGCCTTCAGCACCCGCGCCAGCCGTTCGTGGCGGCGCCGGCTGCGCTCGGTCTCCTGCGCCATGCGGATGTCGATCACCGCCAGCACGCGCGAGCCGCCGTCGCACAGCAGCAGGTCGGCGCCCAGCGCGCCGACGCGTTGCATCCAGTCGCCATACGGATGCCGCGTGGGAACGCGCAGAAAGCGCGACAGCGGCACCTGCGCCAGCACCATGAAGCCAGGCAGCGCCCGGCGCAGCAGCTCGTAGGCCTGGCGCTCGTGGATGGACAGCACGCGCGCCAGCGTCGGCGGCCAGGCCTGCAAGGTGTCCAGCGCCTCGCGCGGTGGCTGCGCGCTGCGTGGCCGCTGTCGCAGGCGCAGCGCGAGCATCGACAACAGCAGCAGCAAGGCCGCAAGCAACGCGGGCGAAGCGAGAGGGTCCAGGAAGTCCATGTCGTCGAGCGCGTGGAGCGAGCCAGGCCTCAAGCTAGACGACACCCGCTGGCCGATCAACGCATGCGGCGCGAGAGCCGTGACCAGCCGTTTCAGGCTACCGCGAAGCGAGGGCGCAACGTGATTTTGCGCACGCCAAGCCCGCGACGAAGCGCTCCTCTAGCGCGGCATTCCCGGCATGCCGCCCATCCGCTTCATCATCTTCATCAGGCCGCCGCCCTTCATCTTCTTCATCATTCCCTGCATCTGCTCGAACTGGTTGAGCATGCGGTTGACCTCCTGCACATGCACGCCGGCGCCGGCAGCGATGCGGCGCTTGCGGCTGGCCTTGATGAGTTCCGGCTTGCGGCGCTCCAGCGGTGTCATCGAGCAGATCATGCCTTCCATGCGGCTGACGTCGCGGTCGGCCTTGCCCAGGTCGGCACCTGCCGCCTTGGCCGTCAACTGGCTGGGCAGCTTGTCCATCAGGCCGGCCATGCCGCCCATCTTCTTCATCTGCGTGATCTGCATCAGGAAGTCGTTGAGGTCGAAGCCGCCGCCGGACTTGACCTTGTCGGCCAGCTTCTGCGCCGATTGCAGATCGACACCCTTCTGCACTTCCTCGACCAGCGCGACGATGTCGCCCATGCCCAGCACCCGGCCGGCATGGCGTTCTGCATCGAAGACTTCCAGCCCGTCGATCTTCTCGGAGATGCCGGCGAACTTGATCGGCGCGCCTGTGATGGCGCGCACCGACAACGCCGCGCCGCCGCGCGAGTCGCCATCGAGCTTGGTCAGGATCACGCCGGTCAGCGGCAGCGCGTCTTTGAACGCCTTGGCGGTGTTGATCGCGTCCTGGCCCTGCATCGCATCGACGACGAACAAGGTCTCGATCGGGTTGAGCAGCGCGTGCAGTTCGCTGATCTCGGCCATCAGCGCTTCGTCGATGCCCAGCCGGCCGGCGGTATCGACCAGCAGCACGTCGAAGTAGTGGCGCTTGGCATGGTCCAGCGCGGCCAGCACGATGTCGCGCGGCTTGTCGGCCGGTGACGACGGAAACCATTCGGCGCCGGCCTGCCTGGTGACCGTCTTCAACTGCTCGATGGCGGCCGGCCGATAGACGTCGGCCGACACGGTGAGCACCTTCTTCTTGCGCTTCTCGATCAGGTGCTTGGCAAGCTTGGCTGTCGTGGTGGTCTTGCCGGCGCCTTGCAGGCCGGCCATCAGCAGCACCGCGGGCGGCTGCGCTGCGAGGTTGATGTCGGCAACGGGCCGGGGAGGCGACCCTTCCGGGCCTGCGTCGCCCATGGTGGCGGCGAGTTCCTTGTGCACGATGCCGACCAGCGCCTGACCCGGGTTCAGCGAGCCGGCCACCTCCTGGCCCAGTGCCTTGTCCTTCACGCGGGCGATGAAGTCGCGCACCACGGGCAGCGCCACGTCGGCCTCGAGCAAGGCCATGCGCACTTCGCGCAGCATGTCCTGCACGTTGCTCTCGGTGATGCGGGCCTGGCCGCGCATCGTCTTGACCATCCTGGACAGGCGGTCGGATAGGGTCGATGCCATTGGCTGCGGGCGGGCGGCGCAGGCAGCCCGCAAAAGTACACTGTCGCCATGATTCTATCGAGTGAGCCCACGCTGCTCAGCGGCGGCGGGCCGTTGTTCATTGCGCTGCTGGCGGTGGCCGGCTACTGCATCGCGGCGCTGCCGCCTGCGCTCACCGGGCGCTTCTCGGCTGTCGCGCTGCTGGTCGGCTGGGTGGCGCATCTTGGCGTGTTGATCCTCGACATCGGCGGCTGGGGCCAGCCGCTGCCGGGCGCGCGGCTCGGCTTTGCGCCGGTGTTGTCGATGACGGTGTGGCTGGTGGTGGCCGTGCACACCGTCGAGAGCCGGCTGGTGCCGGTGCCGGGCGTGCGGCGCTGGCTGGCGCTGGCCGGCGCGCTGGCGGTGCTGCTGGCGGCCACCTTTCCCGGCGAGCCGCGGCTGTATGCATCGCCGCTGGCGCCTTTGCACTTTGCGCTGGGCGTCGGCTCCTACGGTCTGTTCGGCGCAGCGGTACTGCACGCGCTGCTGCTGGACGCCGCAGAGCGCCGCATGCGCCTGCGCAGCACCGCGCCTGGCGGTGCTTTCGGCATGCCGCTGCTGCAACTGGAGCGGCTGACCTTCCGCTTCGTCGAAGCCGGCTTCGCGGTGCTCACCGCCACGCTGGTGCTGGGCGCCGTCTCCGCCGCGCAGTGGCGCTGGGACCACAAGGTGGTGTTCTCGCTGCTGGCCTGGTTCGTCTTCGGCGGCCTGCTGTTCGGCCGCCGCCGCCGCGGCTGGCGCGGCCGGCGCGCCACGCGCTGGCTCTATGCAGGCACCGCGCTGCTGTTCCTCGGCTACATCGGCTCGCGCTTCGTGCTGGAAGTGCTGCTCGGCCGGTCACCGCCATGACGCTGCGATGAAGTACCTGCTGGTGATCCTGGTCGTGGGCGTGGTGCTGTGGCTGATGTTCGGCCTGGGGCGCCGCCAGCCGGGCGCCGCGCCCAAGCCGCGGCGCGGCAAGGCCCAGCCGGTGGCGATGGTGGCCTGCGCCCATTGCGGCGTCCACCTGGCGCAGGGCGACACCGTCGCCGATGCAGCCGGCCGCCCGTTCTGCTCCGAAGCCCACCGGCTGGCGGGGCCGCGCTGACCGCCGAAATGAGCGGCGACAACGCCGAGCGGCGGCAGGCCGACCGCCGGCAAAGCGACAGGCGCGGTGACCAGCGGCGCGACGAAGCGTCTTGGTTCAGCGGGGAGTCGAGCTTCGAGCCGGCCTGGGCTGGCGACGGCTTCGATGCGGGCCACGGCCTTCCCGGCCGGCGGGCCGGGCGCGGTGGCACGGCGCCCGACGACACCGCGCTCAGCCGCATCTACCGCAGCTATGCGGCGGTGCGGGCGGCCTTCGGCGTGGCGCTCGTCGCCGCGCAGGGCGCCAGCAACCTGCTGGGCCAGCGCGTGCCGGTGCTGCTGACGCTGGTGTGCATCGCCTATGCCGTGCAGGCCATCACGCTGTGGCTGCTGCCGCGCTTTCGGGCGCTGGTGGCGCCGCGCGTGCCGCCGGCACAGCGACGCAGGCAGTGGCTGGCGACGATAGGCGTCGATCTGCTGGCCTTCGGCGTGCTGCACGCGGGCTGGTCGGGTGCCAGCTTCAACTATGCGGCGCTGCTGGTGCTGCCGGTGCTGATGGCCGGGGTGATGACGCAGCGCCTGCTGGCGCTGGGCACCGCCGCCGGCGTGGCTTTGATGCTGCTGCTGACCGCCTGGCACAACGGCCTGGGCGCGGGCGACATGCCGACGCAGATGCTGCAGTCCGGCTTGGCCGGGCTGGGGCTGTTCGTGATTGCGCTGCTGTCCGGTGAACTGGCGGGCCGGCTGGTGCGCGAGGAGCAGACCGCACGCGGCAGCCTGGAGCTGGCGCGCCAGCAGGCGCAGTTGAACCGGCTCGTGATCGAGGAGATGGTCGATGGCGTTCTGGTGGTGGACCGCGCGCTGCGCGTGCGCGCTGCCAATCCTGCCGCCCGTGCGTTGCTGGCCGATGGCGGCCTGGCGCCACCGGCACCCTTCGAGCTGGGCGCGCAGCCGGCCTGGGCTGCCTTGCGCCAGGCCGTCGAGCAGGCGCTGACGGAAGGCGACTGGCCGGCGGCCGGCCGCGAGCTGCGGCTGGCCTTTTCCGACAGCGCGCCGCGCATGGTGCGCATGCGGGTGCGCTTCATGCGGGGCCGTGCGCTGGCGGGCTCGCGCGCGGAAGAGGGCGCGGGCGAGCCCTTTTGCGTGCTGCTGCTGGAAGACGTGCGCACCGCGCAGGCCCGTGTGCGGCAGGACAAGCTGGCCGCGATGGGGCGTGTGTCGGCCGGCATCGCACACGAAATCCGCAATCCGCTGGCGGCCATTTCGCAGGCCAACGCGCTGTTGCTCGAAGACACGCTGACGCCGGCACAGCAGCGGCTGGCGCGCATGGTGGCCGACAACGCCGAGCGGCTGAAGCGCATCGTCGATGACGTGATGGAACTGGTGCCGGGCAGCACGTCGCCGCCGCGCGCCATCGACGCCACGGCAGAGGTGGCTGCCGCCGCGGCGGAGTGGGTGCGCGGCGCTGCGCTGCCTTTGGGGCCGAGCAGCCGGCTGCATGTGGAGTTGCCGGCCCACGCGCTGGGCGTGTCCTTCGACCCCGAGCATCTGCGCCGGGTGCTGGTCAACCTGCTGGACAACGCGCACCGCCATGCCAGCGGTGCCGCAGGTGCCATCGTGCTGCGCCTGGCCGGGCGCGAGGACGGCGCCGCTTTTCCAATGGCGCCGATGGCGCCGACTGCGGCCAATACGCCGGCCGGGCTGGCGGTGCTTGCGGTCGCGAGCGACGGGCCGCTGATCGCGCCCGATGTCGAGCCCTATCTCTTCGAGCCCTTCTTCTCGACGCGCAGCCGAGGCACCGGCCTGGGCCTGTACATTTGCCGCGAGCTGTGCGAGCGTTATGGCGCCAGCATCGAATACCACGCCCTGCCGGCCGCCGAGCAGGCACGCAATGAGTTCCGGGTGACGATGCAGCGCGCGCCGCTGGCACTGGCCGACGCCCATCTGCCCTTGTCGCCATGAAAGTCGGCATCCACCTGCTGCATCCGCTGCCCTTGCCGTGAACGCCATTCCCAAGCACCGACTGCTGGTCGTCGATGACGAGCCCGACCTGCGCACGCTGTATGAGCTGACGCTGCTGCGCGAAGGCTATGACGTCGAGAGCGCCGAAAGCGTGGCCGAGGCCTGGACCGCGTTGCAGGCGCAGCGCTTTCACCTCGTGATCACCGACATGCGGCTGCCCGACGGCAGCGGCCTCGACCTGCTGCGCCGGCTGGAAGAAGCCGGCCGCGGCGAAAAGGCCATGGTGATCACCGCCTACGGCTCGGCCGAGAACGCGGTGGAAGCGCTGAAGGCAGGCGCCTACGACTACCTCACCAAGCCGGTGGACCTGCGGCAGTTCCGCGCCGTGGTGGCTTCTGCGCTCGGCCGGGCAGCCACCGGCGAGGCGCCGCGGCCGCGGGTGGCGGAGCAGCGGCCGTCCGGTGCGTCCGGCGCGTCCGGCGCCCAGGGTCCGCAGGGCCCGCGCCGTGCGCTGGACCGCCTGGCCGGCAGCTCGGCCGCGATGCAGCATGTGCGCGGCCTGGTCGGCAAGGTGGCGCGCAGCATGGCGCCGGTGCTCGTGCACGGCGAGTCGGGCACCGGCAAGGAACTGGTGGCGCGCGCCATCCACGACGTCTCCCCGCGGGGCAGCATGCCTTTCATCGCCGTCAACTGCGGCGCCATCCCGGAGGCCTTGCTGGAGGCCGAGTTCTTCGGCTACCGCAAAGGTGCCTTCACGGGCGCCCACGAAGACCGTGACGGCTTCTTCCAGGCCGCGCAAGGCGGCACCTTGTTCCTCGACGAGCTGGGTGACCTGCCGTTCGCGATGCAGAGCAAGCTGCTGCGCGTGATCCAGGAAAGAGCGGTGCGCCCGATCGGCGCGGTGGCCGAGCATGCCGTGAACGTGCGCATCGTCAGTGCGACCCACAAGGACCTGGGTGCCGAGGTGCAGGCGGGGCGCTTCCGGCAGGACTTGTTCTACCGGCTGAACGTGATCCAGATCGTCGTGCCGCCGCTTCGCGAACGCATCGGCGACCTGCCCGCCGTCTGTGCCGCGGTGCTGGAGCGCGTGGCCGCCGACGCAGGCGTGACCCCTGTGCCGGCCTTGTCGGCCGCGGCACTCGACCACCTGATGCGCTATGGCTTCCCCGGCAACGTGCGCGAGCTGGAAAACCTGCTGCACCGTGCGCTGGCCTTGTCGGGTGGCGCGGTGATCGAACGGCTGGACCTCGGCCTGCCGGACGCCGTCCTCGCGGCGCTCGGCGAGGCCGAAGCCGTTGAGACCGAGCCCCTGCGTGCCAGCGCGGCAGCACGGCCGGCGGCCGCCGCCGTCGAGCCCGCCGCGCCAGTGGCGGTGCGCGATGCCGCCTTGCCGCTGCCACGCGACCTGGCCGCCTACCTCGACCAGGTCGAGCGCGAGATCCTCGAGCGCGCGCTGGAGCGCCACCGCTACAACCGCACCGCGGCAGGCGCCAGCATGGGCTTGTCACTGCGCCAGATGCGCTACCGCATGGCCCGGCTGGGCATCGGCGCCGACATCGGGCCGGGCGAGGGCAGCGCAGGGTCTTGATGGTGGCGCCGGCGCGCTGGCAGGGGGGCTGGTGGTCGGCCGCACGGCAGTGTCCGTCGCCCAATTTCGGGCCGCGGCCAGCGGGCTGTGCGGTGACGCTGGCGCTGTTGCATTCGATCAGCCTGCCGCCGGGTCACTATGGCGGTGACGCCATCGAGCGGCTGTTCACCAACCGGCTGGATTGCGATGCGCACCCGTCTTTCGACGGGCTGCGCGGGCTGCAGGTGTCGGCCCATTTCGTGCTGCGGCGCGACGGCGCGCTGCTGCAGTTCGTGTCCTGCGACGCGCGGGCCTGGCACGCAGGGCAATCGGCTTGGCGAGGCCGCGACAACTGCAACGACTGGTCCATCGGCATCGAGCTGGAAGGGCTGGAAGGCGGTGACTTCGAGACGGCGCAATACGCCGTGCTGGCCCGCCTGCTGCGGGCATTGGCCAGGCGCTACCCGCTTTGCGAAGCGGTTGGCCACGAACATGTGGCGCCCGGCCGCAAGGCAGACCCGGGGCCGGGCTTCGACTGGGCGGGGCTGCGGCGGGCATTGCGTGGCCGCAAGCCGCTGCTGCCTTTCGCAGACCCCGGCGAACGCTGAGACGGCGCCGCTGGCGGGGCGCTTTGCATCGCAGCGCCATGGGCGCTGCGGCTGCCGCAGTGCCATTGAAGCAGCAGCGCGCCGCGCCGTCGCAGCGGCCAGGATGCCATCAGGGAAGGCCCTCAGCGACACACTACCTGTAGTGCTTGTTGGGCACACGCACCCCAGATATAGTGCCTCATCGTGATATTCTCGTGACTTCGATGGGCACCGCAAAAACCGTCTTTCGTGCCGTGGCGCCGGGTGCAGAACGCACCCCGTCCAGCACCTGCGCCGGTTTGACCGCAGGCTGCTGACACCCGCCACATCGCGCGTCACCGGTTGCCGCCACCGATCGACTGTCCATCCCATCCGTGCCATTCGTGCTGACCGTCCTGACCGTCCAGACGGCATCCGCTCGACCCCCCAACAACCTGTTGCGTCCACCGTGGACGTTCACAGTTCCGTCCAAAAGAGGAATGCATGCAATCTGTTCCAGCCGCAGCGCCAGGCAGCGCCGCAACGGTTCGCTCCATCGCCGCGGGCACGACGGGCGGCACGCCCGCACCGTCCGCCTATGCCGGCTACCAGATCATCCGGCGCAACGGCGCGGTGGTCGCGTTTGAACCGAACAAGATCGCGGTCGCGCTGATGAAGGCCTTCCTGGCCGTGCACGGCACGCAAGGCGCCGCGTCGGCCAGCGTCCGCGAGACGGTGGACCGGCTCACTGAATCGGTGGTGCGCGCGCTGTTGCGCTCCCGGCCCGGTGGTGGCACCTTCCACATCGAAGACGTGCAGGACCACGTCGAACTCGGCCTGATGCGCGGCGGCCACCACGAAGTGGCGCGTGCCTATGTGCTGTACCGCGAGCGCCGGTCGCAGGAGCGGGCGCGCCAGACGGTGCCGGCCAAACCGGCAGCGCCCGTGCTGTACGTCATCGACGCAGGGCAGCGCGTGGCGCTCGACATGGCTGCCTTGCGCGGCCTGGTGGAATCGGCCTGTGCGCATCTGGGCGACGACGTGAAGGCCGAGCCGATCCTGGCAGAGACGCGCCGCAACCTCTACGACGGCGTGCCGATGGACGAGGTGTACAAGGCCGCCATCCTCGCCGCGCGGACGCTGATCGAGAAAGACCCCGCCTACACGCGCGCCACTGCAAGGCTGCTGCTGCACACCATCCGCCGTGAAGTGATCGGCGGTGAGGTGCGCCAGGAAGAGATGAGCGAGCGCTATGCCGAGTACTTCCCGCGCTTCATCAAGAAGGGCGTCGATGCCGAGCTGCTGGACGACAAGCTGCTGCAGTTCGACCTGGCCCGTCTGGGCGCAGCGCTCAAGCCAGAGCGCGACCTGCAGTTCGACTACCTGGGCCTGCAGACGCTGTACGACCGCTACTTCCTGCACATCGACGAGCAGCGCATCGAAATGCCGCAGGCTTTCTTCATGCGCGTCGCGATGGGCCTGTCGCTGGGCGAGATCGACCGCGAAGCACGCGCCATCGAGTTCTACGACGTGATGTCCAGCTTCGACTTCATGTCGAGCACGCCGACGCTGTTCAACAGCGGCACACGGCGCTCGCAGTTGTCGAGCTGCTACCTCACCACGGTGGCCGACGATCTGGACGGCATCTACGAGGCGCTGAAGGAAAACGCGCTGTTGAGCAAGTTCGCCGGCGGCCTGGGCAACGACTGGACGCGCGTGCGTGCTCTGGGCTCCTACATCAAGGGCACCAACGGCAAGAGCCAGGGCGTGGTGCCGTTCCTGAAAGTGGTCAACGACACGGCGGTGGCCGTCAACCAGGGCGGCAAGCGCAAAGGCGCCGTCTGTGCCTATCTCGAAACCTGGCACCTCGACCTGGAAGAGTTCCTCGAGCTGCGCAAGAACACAGGTGACGACCGTCGGCGCACGCACGACATGAACACCGCCAACTGGATCCCCGACCTCTTCATGCGGCGTGTCGTGGACGGCGGAAGCTGGACGCTCTTCTCGCCTTCCACCTGCCCGGACTTGCACGACAAGTTCGGCAAGGCATTCGAGGAGGCCTACACGGCCTATGAAGCCAAGGCCGACCGGGGAGAGATCAAGCTCTTCAAGCGCCTGCAGGCCAAGGACCTGTGGCGCAAGATGCTGTCGATGCTGTTCGAGACAGGCCACCCCTGGATCACCTTCAAGGACGCCTGCAACGTGCGCAGCCCGCAGCAGCACGTGGGTGTCGTCCACTCGTCCAATTTGTGCACCGAAATCACGTTGAACACCAGCGACAGCGAGATCGCGGTCTGCAACCTTGGCTCGGTGAACCTGTCCCAGCATCTGAAAGACGGGCAGGTCGATCAGGACAAGTTGAAGAAGACGGTCGCGACGGCGATGCGCATGCTCGACAACGTGATCGACATCAACTACTACGCTGTCAAGAAAGCGCGCGACTCCAACCTGCGTCACCGCCCGGTGGGCCTGGGGCTGATGGGCTTTCAGGACAGCCTGTACCAACTGCGCCTGTCGTATGCCAGCCAGGAGGCAGTGGAGTTCGCAGACCGCTCGACGGAAGCACTGTGCTTCCACGCCTATTGGGCATCGACCGAGCTGGCAGCGGAGCGCGGCCGTTATTCGAGCTACCGTGGTTCGCTGTGGGACCAGGGGGTGCTGCCGCAGGACTCGTTGGATCTGTTGGCGGCGCAGCGCGGCGGCCACGTCGATGTGGACCGCTCTTCTGCGATGGACTGGACAGGCCTGCGCGAGCGCATTCGCGAACACGGCATGCGCAACTCCAACTGCGTCGCGATAGCGCCGACGGCCACCATCTCAAACATCATCGGCGTCGATGCGTCCATCGAGCCTTGCTTCGGCAATCTCTCGGTGAAGTCCAATTTGTCAGGTGAGTTCACCGTGGTCAACGAGTACCTGGTGCGCGACCTGAAGCGCCTGGGTCTGTGGGACGACGTGATGGTGATGGACCTGAAGCACTTCGATGGTTCGCTGCGCGCCATCGACCGTGTGCCCGACGAATTGAAGCGCCTCTACGCGACGGCTTTCGAGGTGGATGCCCGGTGGCTCGTCGAGGCCGGCGCAAGGCGGCAGAAGTGGATCGACCAGGCGCAGTCGCTCAACATCTACATGGCCGGCGCGTCGGGCAAGAAGCTCGACGAAACCTACAAGCTGGCCTGGCTGCGCGGCCTGAAAACGACCTACTACCTGCGCACGACGAGTGCGACGTATGCCGAGAAATCGACCGTCTCCGCAGGTGCGATGAATGCCGTGGCGATGCAGTCGATGGCGATGGCAGAAGTCTCCAGCGAGCCTGCCAGCGACATCAAGTTCTGTGCGATCGATGACCCGGATTGCGAGGCCTGTCAATGAAGGGATGGACCAGGGCAGGAGCGGCATGGGCGCCAGTGCCAGCGCTTTCGATGCGGGGTCACAACAACGGGCGCGGCCCGATGTCAACAAGTGCTTGGTGTTCGCACACAACACTCGGATAATTCAGGATGACAGGACGTACTCACATGCTGGTCTGGGAAGAAGAAGTTGAAGCCTCCGCGCATGTTGCGCACATTGAGCCCATCGCATCGATAGTGCCGATCGTGGAGATAGTGCCGACAGCGTCAGCCCCATCCGCCGCCGTGCTGCCCACCCAGGCTTCTGTCCATGCTGCCAAGACGCCCGCGCCGAGCACACAACGCCGTGTCAATGCCGCCGACAAGCGCATCATCAATGCCCAGACCGATGTCAACCAGTTGGTGCCGTTCAAATACAAATGGGCCTGGGAAAAGTATTTGGCCACCTGCGCCAACCACTGGATGCCGCAAGAGGTGAACATGTCGCGCGACATCGCGACCTGGAAAGACCCGAACGGCCTGACCGATGACG
>CAXTHW010000058.1:0-13114 GCA_964244245.1 uncultured Rubrivivax sp.
AAGAAGACCACCTGGCGGCTGCGCGACTGGGGCATCAGCCGCCAGCGCTACTGGGGCACACCCATCCCCATCATCCATTGCCCTGAGCACGGCGCCGTGCCGGTGCCCGAGCAGGACCTGCCCGTGCTGCTGCCCGAAGACCTGGTGCCCGACGGCAGCGGCAACCCGCTGAACAAGTGCGAGGCTTTCCTGAACGTGCCGTGTCCGCAGTGCGGCATGCCGTCGCGGCGCGAGACCGACACGATGGACACCTTCGTCGATTCGGCCTGGTACTACCTCCGCTACTGCTGCCCGGACAACGACAACGCCATGGTCGATGGGCGCGTCGAGCACTGGATGCCGATGGACCAGTACATCGGCGGCATCGAGCATGCGGTGCTGCACCTGCTGTACGCGCGCTTCTGGACCAAGGCGATGCGCGACCTCGGGCTGGTGACGTTCAGCGAGCCGTTCAAGAACCTGTTCACGCAGGGCATGCTGCTCAACGAGTCCTACTACCGCGAAGACGCGGCGGGCAAGAAGCGCTGGTTCTATCCCAACGAAGTGGACGTGCGCTGCGACGAGCGCGGCCACCCGCTGGGGGCCACGGCCAAAGGCGACGGCCTGCCCGTCAGCCTGGGCGGCATCGAGAAGATGTCGAAAAGCAAGAACAACGTCGTCGAGCCGCGCGACATCATCGCCCGCTTCGGTGCCGACAGTGCGCGCGTGTTCAGCATGTTCGCCGGCCCGCCGGACCAGAGCGCAGCCTGGTCCGATTCCGGCGCCGAGGGCTGCTTCCGCTTTCTGCGCCGGCTCTGGGCCTTCGGCGCGAAGCACGGGGCACGTCTGGCGCAGCCTGCCGCCACGCCGCAAGGCACCAACGCGCTGCGTTTGCAGGTGCACACGCTGCTGCGGCAGATCAGCCACGACTACGACCGCCTGCAATACAACACCGTGGTGTCTGGTGCCATGAAGCTGCTGAATGCGCTGGAAGACGCGGCACCGGGCGCGTCGTCTTCCAGCGCAGCAGCGGCCGACGATGCCACGCTGCGCGAGGCCTTCGGCATCCTGCTGCGCACGCTGTACCCGGCAGCGCCGCACGCCACGCATGCGCTGTGGAGCGCGCTGGGGTTCGACGGCGACATCGTCAGCGCCGCGTGGCCGCAGGTGGACGACGCTGCACTGGTGCGCGCCGAGATCGAACTGATGTTGCAGGTCAACGGCAAGCTGCGCGGCTCCTTGCGCGTGGCGGCAGACGCCAGCAGCAGCAGCATCGAGGCCTTGGCGCGGGCGCTGCCTGAAGTGGCGCGCTTCGGCGAAGGGCGGCCGGTGAAGATGGTCAAGGTCGTGCCCGGGCGGCTGGTGAATGTGGTCGTCTAGCCGGCGACGCGCCTTGTTGTCGGCCGTGTCGGCCGTGTCGGCTGCCGCTGTGGCCGGCTGCGGCTTCCAGTTGCGCCGCCCGCCGACGCTCAGCTTCCACAGCATCGCCCTCACCGGCTTCGCGCCGCGCTCGCCGCTGGCCGAGGAACTGCGCCGCAACCTCGTCAAGAGCGTGCGCATCGTCGATGCGCCTGCGCAAGCCGAGGTGGTGCTGCATGCGCTGGCCGACGAACGGCAGAAGGTGGTGGTGGCCTCGACCTCGGCGGCCCAGGTGCGTGAATTCCAGCTCCGCGTGAAGCTCAACTTTCGCGCCAGCACGCCGGCCGGCAAGGTGCTCATCGCGCCGGCCGAACTGCTGCTCACGCGCGACCTCAGCTACAGCGAGACGCTGGCGCTGGCCAAGGAGCAGGAAGAGGCCGACCTCTTCCGCGAGATGCAATCCGACGTGGTGGCGCAGGTGATGCGCCGGCTTGCCGCCATCGGCGTCTGAAAGGCCAGCGATGCAACTGCGCGCCGAACAACTCGACGCCCATCTTGCGCGTGGCATCCAGCCGCTGTACACGGTGCATGGCGACGAGCCGCTGCTGGCGCAGGAGGCGGGCGACGCCATCCGCGCCGCGGCCCGCGCCGCCGGCCACACCGAGCGCCGGGTGTTCACCGTCAGCGGCAACCACTTCGACTGGAGCAGCGTGCTGGGTGCGGCGCAGGCGATGAGCCTGTTCGGCGACCGCCAGTTGATCGAGATCCGCATCCCCTCCGGCAAACCCGGCAAGGACGGCTCCGACGCCTTGCAGCGCTATTGCCGGCAGCTCGCCGATGGCGTGGTCACGCTGGTGCAATGCCCCAAGCTCGACTTCCAGCAGACCAAGGCGGCGTGGTTCAGCGCACTCGAAGCCGCAGGCGCCGTGCTGCGCGTCGAGCCCGTGGAGCGCAAGGCCTTGCCAGCCTGGCTGGCGCAGCGGCTGGCGCGCCAGGGCCAGCGCGTGCCGCCGGGCGAGGCGGGCCAGCAGACGCTGGCCTTCTTTGCCGACCGCGTCGAAGGCAACCTGCTGGCCGCGCACCAGGAATTGCAGAAGCTGGCACTGCTGTATCCGCAAGGCGAACTGGCTTTCGAGCAGGTGGAAGCGGCGGTGCTGGACGTCGCGCGCTATGACGTCTTCAAGCTCGGTGAGGCGGTGCTGGCCGGCCAGGTGGCGCGCGCGCTGCGCATGCTCGACGGGCTGCGCGCCGAAGGCGAATCGGCCGTGTTCGTGCACTGGACGCTGGCCGAAGACCTGCGCGCCATCGCCCGCGTGCGCGCCGCGCTGGACGACGGCAAGCCGCTGCCGCTGGCGATGGCCGATGCGCGCATCTGGGGTGCCAAGCAAAAGCTCGTCGAGCGCGCCGTGCCCTTGCTGGCCGGCCACCAGACGCAGCACCTGGTGGAAGCGGCCAGCATCTGCGACGGCCTGGCAAAGGGCTTGCGCCACCCGGAGTGGCCTGCCGACCCCTGGGACGGGCTGCGGCGGCTGGTGCTGATGACGCTGCAAAGCCTGCAACCACCGGGCAGGCCGCGGCTGGCGCTGGGCGTGCAGTGGCAGCAGCCGCAGCCACAGCCGGCTGCCCGTGCTGCTAGGGCACGAGCCTGACCATCTTGCCCAGCGACGGCACGCGGTCGCGGTCGAGCACGAACAGCATGTGGTGGCCGGGCGGCGCCAGTTCACGGCTGGTGGGCGCCTGGACCAGGTACTTGTCGTAGCAGGTGAGGGTGCTCTTCAGGCATTCGCCCGCGCCCGCCTCCTCCAACTCGCCTTGCGCGCCCACCTTCAGGGTGCGGTGCCCCGGTTGCAGCCGGAGCTGCACGCTGCGCTGGCCCATGTCGAAGGAGTGGGTCATCGAGCCCAGCGCCAGCAACGCCACTTCATCGACGCTGGCGCGGTGCGGCACCAGCACCGGGAAGTCGGTGTTGATCTTGATCGCGGGCTGCACGGACACGATCTCCGGCCGCGGCTTGAACATGTAGTCGGGGTAGTAGTAGCGGAAGTTGGGCTTCTCGGTGCCGACACCGCCGTCGTCGTTGCCACCGCCCACCATCACGCGGCCGTCGGGCAGCAGGATCGCCATCGCGTGGTAGCCGCGCACTTCGGGCATGCGCGCCATCCCCACCGTGTGGGCAAAGCCGTTTTTCGGGTCGATGTATTCGGCGTGCCCCGTCTGGTCGATGTCGCCCACCGGCGCATGGCCGGCCAGGATCAGGATGCGGCCGTCCGGCAGGATGGTGGCCGTCGGGTAGTGGCGGCGGCCGTTCATCGGGATCGACGGCCGCCATGCGTTAGAGCCCGGGTCATAGACATCGACGTTGCCTTCCATCAGGCTGCTCTCGTCACCGCCGACGTTGATGAGGCTGCCGTTGGCGTAGCCCCAGCCGCTTTCCGGCAGCCGGATGGGCAGCATCGCGCTGGACGAGCCCTGGTTGGGCACGACTTTGGCGGGAGCGGCGTTGTCGATGTGCTGCTGCGCACCCGGACGCAGTTTGCCGGACCGCCGCCACACCGGCCGGGTGCCGCTGCCCACCAGCAGCATCGGTTCTGCCGACCCGCCCAACACCAGCACGGCCTGCGCGGCACCGGCGCTTGCCGGTGACTGGAAGACATGGGTGTAGTCTGGGTTGGCGATGCCGTCGGGCGTGTCGGCGAAGCCAGACAGTGTCGCCCAGGACTTCCTCGCCGGGTCGAACACATCGACGCTGCGGTTGTGGCCAAAGGTGGGGAACACCGTTTCGTAGCCGCCCGTCAGCATCATCTTCGAATCGGCCAGCCGGGTGACCGTGGGGTACCAGCGCAGCGGGCGGCCGCTGGCCGCGCCGGTGCCACCGGAATCCGGGTTGCTGGCCCAGGTGTTGGAGACGGTGTTGTATGTCTTGGACTCGACGATCCCTTCGACGATGGCGCCCTGCGGCGGTTTGCCGGGGTTGTTGACGTTCCAGTGCACGTAGGTGCCGCCGCTGAAGAACAGGTTGCCGTCGTCCATCAGTGCGTGGCCGGCGCAGGTGAGGTACTTGCCGGTCTGGATGCCGGTGGACGGGTCGTAGGTCAGTGGCGGCACGGGGCTTTGCATCGGTGCAATCTGCACTGCCGCCGGTGGCGGCACGTTGTAAGGCGTGGGCACCATGCCGAAGATCGGCTCCATGAAGAACAGGCTGCCGTTCGGCAGCAGGCTCACGTGGATCGGCAGGACCTCGTCGCCCGACGGCTGCTGCCACTCGACGATGGCACTGTACTGGTCCTGCACGGTGGGCTGCACTGCAGGCTGGACGGTCTGCTCCGGGGCCAGGGCCACATCCACCGGTGCCACCGCCTTGGGCCGCACCTGCACGCCGGTGCGACGCAGCGCGCGAAACCGCGGCGCGGTGTAGAGCAGGCTGTACTTTCCCGGCGGCAGATCGGGGATGGTGTACTTGCCTTTTGCATCGGTGACGACCCAGCGCCTGCGCTCCATCAGCGCCTGGCCGCCGACCGCCCCGCCCCCATTGACTGCCAGGTGCAGCAGGTGCGCGGCACGCAGGTCTGCCGGGTCCTGCTCGATCAGCGCGACGACGGTCACGCCCTGCAAGGCGCCGCCTTTGGCGTCTTTCACCTGGCCGGCAATGCCGCTCTGCGCCTGGGCGATCGGGGTCGCCAGCACCGCCGCGGTGAGGGCCACGCTCAACACACTGTTCATCGCAACTCCTCAGACGCAGGCACGGACACTGCCCGAGTAGTAAAGGATTGTATGAAGTGTGATTGTTGGTTCCATCCCCCCGGATGCGGATGCTGCGGTCAATACCCTCTGGCGCGGTCCACCAGATGGGCCAGCGGCAGGCCGTCGCGTAGCGCGCGCAGGTTGGCCGCCACCACCGGCGCCGCGCTGCGCGGGTCCGTCAGCGCAGCAGCATGCGGCAGCAACGTCAGCCGCGGGTGTTGCCAGAACGGGTGCGCCGCTGGCAGCGGCTCGGTCTGGAACACATCCAGCACCGCATGCCCCAGGTGCCCGCTGTCCAGCGCCGCGAGCAGGTCGGCGTCCACCACATGCGCGCCGCGGCCGAGGTTGACGATGGCGGCCCCGGCCGGCAGCGCCGCAAAGAAGCCGGCATTCAGCAGCCCGCGCGTCTGCGGCGTGAGGGGCAGCAGGTTGATGACGATGCGGCTGCGTTCGAGCAGCGGCGCCAGCGCCTCGCCGCGCCGCCACGCGGTCACTGGGTAGCCTTGCTGCGCAAGACGCCCGGCCACGGCGCCGCCCATCGCGCCGCGGCCCAGCACCAGCACCGCCACTTCGTCGGCGCGGCGCTGGGGCTGCTGGCGCCACAGCGCTTGCCGCTGTTGCAGCGCATAGGTGAAGAAGCCGCGGTGCAGCGCCAGCGTCGCCCACAGTGCCGTCTCGGCCATCGCGGCGGCCATGGCCGGGTCCACCATGCGCGCGATGGGCAGGTGCTGCGGCACGCTGGCGTCCAGCAGCAGCCGGTCCACACCGGCCCACAGCGACTGGACGAAGCGCAGCCGCGGCAGCCCGGCCAGCGCGCCCGGCGGCGGATTGGCGACCACAGCGGCATCGGCATCGGCATCGGCATTGGCGCCAGCGTCGGCGCGGTTGAGCCAGACGGCCTCGGGCATGGCTGCCGCCAGTTCGCGCTGCCAGTCGGCCCCGATCTCGCCGGCCAGCAGCACCTTCACGCGGTGGCGGCTTCCAGTAGGCGCCGCAATGCGGCCGCCACGGTGGCGGCGCGCACCGCCGCGCGGTCGCCGCCGAGTTGCAGCCGTTCGGCCTGCACGCCGCTGGCCGTGCCCCAGGCCAGCCACACGGTGCCCACCGGCTTGCCCGGCACCGCGCCGCCCGGCCCGGCAATGCCGGTGACGGCAGCGGCCAGTTGTACCGGGGCGTGTTGCAACGCGCCGGCTGCCATCGCGCGCGCCACCGCCTCGCTGACGGCGCCCTGTGCGCCGATCAACCCCGCATCGACACCCAGCATCTCCTGCTTGGCTGCGTTGCTGTAGGTGACGAAGCCGCGCTCGAACCAGTCGCTGCTGCCTGCCACGGCGGTGCAGGCGGCAGCGATCAGGCCGCCGGTGCAGCTCTCGGCCGTTGCCATGCGCCAGCCACGCTGGCGCAGCGCGGCTGCCAGTGCCAGCACCGCCGGCTCGAAGTGGCTCATCTCCACAGTTGCATCCCCAATGCCAGGACGAGCAGCGTGCAGGCCGCCGCCACCAGGTCGTCGAACAGGATGCCCAGGCCCTGGCGCCAGCCGATGGCCTGGCCCGAGCGCTGCTTGAACAGCCGGTCGGCCCAGCCCACCGGCCCGGGCTTGACGGCATCGAACAGCCGGAACAGCACGAAGGCAGCGAGCTGCGTCCACAGGCCAGCCGGCATCAGCAGCCAGAGGATGATCCAGAACGCGACGATCTCGTCCCAGACGATGGCGCCGGGGTCGGCAATCGCCAGGTGCTGCGCCGTCAGCGTGCAGGCCCACAAGCCGACGGCCAGCCCGAGCACGATGACGGTGGCCCACTGCCCGGGGCCCAGCCAGCGGCTGAGCACCAGAAAGGCCACCCAGCCCCACAAGGTGCCCACCGTCCCTGGCGCCTTGGGCGACAGGCCGCTGCCGAAGCCCAGCGCCACCCAGCGCGCCGGGTGGCGCAGCATGAATCCGGCGCTGACGCGCTGCGCTGCCATCAGGCGAAGTGGTCGAAGCCGCGCAGCGCCACCGCCAGCGCTGCGCCGCGGCCATCGACGACGCGCAGCGCGCTGCCGGCCTCGATGGCGCCGCAGCGGGTGACGGCCACGCCAGCCCGGCGCCCGGCCTCCAGCACCGCATCGCGCGATGCCGGCGGCGCACTGAACAGCAGTTCGTAGTCGTCACCGCCGGCCAGCAGGCATTGCTGCTGCAACGCGGCCGGCTGCCGCGCCAGCACCGCGCTGCGCGGCAGCGCATCGACATCCACCACCGCGCCCACGCCGGACTGGCGCAACAGATGCGCCAGGTCACCCAGCAGCCCGTCGCTGAGGTCGATGGCGCTGCTGGCCAGCCCGCGCAGCGCCATGCCCAGCGCGACGCGCGGCGCAGGGCATTCCATCGCCAGCCGCACACTTTGGAAGTCAGCCTCGGGCAGACCGACGTTGCCGCGGAAGACCTCCAGCGCCAGCCGCGCGTCGCCCAGCCGGCCGCTGACCCAGATGTCGTCGCCCGCGTGGGCGCCGCTGCGCAGCAGGGCCTGGCGCTGCGGCAGCACCCCGAAGACGGTGATGCACAGCGTCAACGGCCCCGCGGTGGTGTCACCGCCGACGAGTTCGATGCCATGTGCTTCAGCCAGCGCGAACAGCCCGCGCGCGAACGGCGCGATGAAGGCCTCATCCGCCCGCGGCAAGGCCAGCGCCAGCGTGAACGCCAGCGGCTCGGCACCGCAGGCGGCCAGGTCCGACAGGTTGACCGCCAGTGCCTTGTGGCCCAGCCGCTCCGGCGCCACGGTGGACAGGAAATGCCGCCCTTCGACCAGCATGTCGCTGGAGACGGCCAGCCGCATGCCGGGCGGCACGTCGAGCAGCGCGCAGTCGTCGCCGATGCCCAGCGCAGCGCGCTGCGGCGGGCGCTTGAAGAACCTGTCGATCAGCTCGAATTCGCCCACCGCAGCCCCGCCTCAGCGCCCGTTCTCGCGCAGCAGGTTGGCCAGTTCCACCGCCGACTTGACGTTCATCTTCTCGAAGACGCGGGCGCGGTGCACTTCCACCGTGCGCACGCTGATGGCCAGCGCGTCGGCAATGGCCTTGTTCTGCCGGCCGTCGATCACCAACGCCATCACCTCGCGCTCACGCTCGGTCAGCTCGGCCAGTGCGCCGTGCAGCAGGCCGTCGGCACTGCGCTGCGTGATGGCGTGGGCGCTGGCCTGCAGCGCCAGTTCCACCCGGTCCACCAGCGCGTTGTTGGAAAACGGCTTTTCGACGAAGTCGAAGGCGCCGCGCTTGACCGCCGCCACCGCGGTGGGCACGTCGCCATGGCCGGTGAGAAAGATCACCGGCAAGGCGGCGAGCAGGCCGCGCCCGACCAGGCTTTCGAACAGCACCAGCCCGCTGGTGCCTGGCATGCGCACGTCGAGAAGCAGGCACGAAGGCGCGTCGGGCCAGGGTGTGCGGCGGCCGGCGATGTGCGCCTCGAAGGCTTCCGCGCTGGCAAAGCCTTCGGACAGCAGCCGGCGTGAGCGCAGCAGCCAGGCCAGTGCATCGCGCACGACGTCTTCGTCGTCCACCAGATAGACCACCGGAATGCCGAGTCGAGCGTCAAGGGCCATGGGCCGGGGAGTGCGCGGAAGACGGGACCGCAGTTTCGCCTGAATCGGCGGCGCGGTGCGCGGGCAGCGTGAAACGGAACTCGGTGCCGCGCTCGTGCGGGCCGCGGCCGAAGTCGAGCGCGCCGCCATGCTGCTCGATCACCGTGCGGCACAGGCTCAGGCCCAGGCCCATGCCTTCGCTGCGGGTGGTGAAGAAGGGCGTGAAAAGCTGCGCCGCCACCTCGGGCGCGATGCCGGGGCCTGCGTCGGCCACCGTGAAGGTCACCCATGCGGCATGGGTCTGGCGCACGCGGATCTGCAGCACGCGCGCACCCAGCGGCGTGTCGGCTTCCATCGCCTGGATGCCGTTGCGCGTGAGGTTGAGCAGCACCTGTTCGAGCATCGTGCGGTCGCACACCACGCGCGGCACGCGCGCCGGCACTGGCGGCATGTCCAGCACGATGCGGGTGCCGCTCTTGCGCGCCTGCAGCCGCACCAGCGGCAGCACCGCGTCGATGAGCACGTCGGCCGCGATGGTCTCGCGCTGCTGCTCGCGTCGGCGCACGAAGTGGTGCACGCTCTTGATGATGCGGCCGGCCCGCTCGGCCTGCTCCGCGATGCGGCCGAAGGCCTCGTGCAGCAGGCCGAGCGTCTCTTGCTCGGGCGCATCCAGCATGTTGAGCGAGCCGCTGGCATAGCTGGCGATGGCGGCCAGCGGCTGGTTCAGCTCGTGGCTGAGCAGCGACGCCATTTCGCCCACCGTTGCCAGCCGCGCCGTGGCCTGCAGCCTGTCCTGCTGCTGGCGCGCGATGTCCTCGATGCGGCGCTGCGCGCTGATGTCGAGCACCGCGCTCATCCAGCCGGTGTGCCGGCCCTGGCCATCGACCAGCGGCGCCTCGTAGATGACCACCGGGAAGCGCTCTCCGTTCTTGCGCATGAACACCGTCTCGTGGCCTTCGCGCGATTCCGGCAGCTCTCGCCCGACGCCGTGCAGCCGGTTCTGCTGGCGCTCTGCGTAGGTCTGCGCCTGCTCGGGCGGCCAGTACGGCGGCGTGTGCGGTGGCGCGTACGGCGGCAGCGGCGTCTGCAACTCGTCGGCGGTGAAGCCCACCATCGCGCAGAACGCCGGGTTGACGTAGGTGATGCGGCCGCTGAGGTCACGCGCGCGCAGCCCCGTCAGCAGCGAGTCTTCCATCGCCTTGCGGAAGGCCAGCGCCTCGGCCAGCGCGGCCTCGGCACGGGCGCGGCGGCGCACGTCGCGCGCCAGCAGCAGCACCACGGCAAAGAGCGCGATCGACAGGCCGAGCACCAGCGCCAGCGTGAGGTTGGGAATCAGGCTGGGCCGGCCGGCCGTGGCGTCGGCGCGGAGCTGAAGGCTGACGCCGGGCAGATCCACCAGCCGCTCGGCCAGATAGACACCGGCACCGCGCGCGGTGCCGGCCCGTGCCAGCCGGGTGCCATCGCCCTCGACGAAGCTCAGCTCGTGGGCCCGGCCGGCCCGCGCCGAGGCGCCGTCCAGCAGCGCGGGCAGCGAGAAGATGCCCACCACGAAGCCGGCATCCTGGCCGGCGCTTTTCACCGGAATGCAGAGGTCCGTCACCTCCAGGCCGTGCCCGCCCGACATCGGCACGAAGTAGCTGCGCGAGAACGTGGGCGCCGCCATGCGCAGCGCGGCGGCGCAGGCCAGCTCGGTGTCCACCTGCAAGGCCTGACGCGGCATCTGGCGGAACAGCGGCTCGCCGAAGGGCGTGTCCAGCGCGTCGGCCAGCGCGCCCAGGCTGTCGCGCCGCTCCACGCGCAGCAGCTCGCGCTGGCCGCGCAGCAGCGCGTCGCCGCTGCTGCGCCAGTGTTGCGGCTGCGGCGCGCCCCACATCAGCGCCTGCAGTGCCTGCATGCTGCGCAGCAGGTCGCGCTTGATCTCCACCGCGGCTTCGCTGGCCACGGCGTCTGCCTGGTCTTGCGCGCGGGCGCTTTCGTAGCTCAGCGTCAGCGCCACCAGCAGCGTCTGCGCCACCAGCAGCAGCAGCACCAGCACGCCCCACAGCAAGGCGCGGCGCGTGCGGCGCGGGCCGGGGGCGGGTGGGGCTGCTGTGGTGGCCATGAAATGGATGCAGCCCGGAGTATTCGCGCTGACGGCATGGGGGCTGCTACGCAGTTTCTCGCATGGGTGGCGGGACGCTGCGGCCCCACACTGCGACCCTACAATCCCGGCCCGCGCCGTGGCGGGAAGACGACCAGGAGACCTGCGCGATGTCGAACCTCGAAGAGACGCCCGGGGGCGTTGCCATGGGAACGGAGAAGGACAGGCAAGCCGACGACAAGCGGGCCGAGTTGCGCCGCGCCGCGCTGGAGTACCACGAGTTCCCGACGCCGGGCAAGATCGCCATTGCGGCCACCAAGCAGATGGTCAACCAGCGCGACCTGGCGCTGGCCTACTCGCCGGGCGTGGCGGCGGCCTGCGAAGAGATCGTCGCCGACCCGGCCAACGCCTTCCGCTACACCTCGCGCGGCAACCTGGTGGGCGTCATCACCAACGGCACCGCGGTGCTGGGCCTGGGCGACATCGGCCCGCTGGCGGCCAAGCCCGTGATGGAAGGCAAGGCGGTGCTGTTCAAGAAGTTCGCCGGCATCGACGTCTTCGACATCGAGGTGAACGAGAAGAACCTCGACAAGCTCATCGACATCATCGCCGCGCTCGAGCCCACCTTCGGCGGCATCAACCTCGAAGACATCAAGGCGCCGGACTGCTTCTACGTCGAGCGCGCGCTGCGCGAGCGGATGAAGATCCCCGTTTTCCACGACGACCAGCACGGCACCGCCATCGTGGTGGGCGCCGCCACGCTGAACGCCGTGAAGGTGGTGGGCAAGGCCATCGGGCAGGTCAAGCTGGTGGCCAGCGGCGCAGGGGCAGCGGCGCTGGCCTGCCTGGGGCTGCTGGTCAAGCTGGGCCTGAAGCGCGAGAACATCTGGGTGACCGACCTTGCCGGCGTGGTCTATGAAGGCCGCAAGGAACTGATGGACGCCGACAAGGACTTCTTCGCGCAGAAGACCGAGCTGCGCACACTGGCCGACGTGATGCCCGGCGCCGACATCTTCCTCGGCCTGTCGGCCGGCGGCGTGCTCAAGCCGGCGATGGTGGCGGGCATGGCGCGCGCGCCGATCATCTTCGCGCTGGCCAACCCCAACCCGGAAATCCTGCCCGAGGACGTGAAGGCGGTGCGCGACGACGCCATCATCGCCACCGGCCGCACCGACTACCCGAACCAGGTCAACAACGTCCTGTGCTTCCCGTACATTTTCCGCGGCGCGCTGGACTCCGGCGCCACCACGGTGACCGACGCGATGGAGATCGCAGCGGTGCACGCCATCGCCGAGCTGGCGCAGGCCGAGCAGAGCGAAGTGGTGGCCGCCGCCTACGCGGGCGCCACGCTGAGCTTCGGCGCCGAATACCTGATCCCCAAGCCCTTCGACCCGCGGCTGATGATGAAGATCGCACCCGCCGTGGCGCAGGCGGCGGCCGAGTCGGGCGTGGCCTTGCGGCCGATCCAGGACATGGACGCCTACCGCGAGAAGCTGCAGACCTTCGTCTATGCCTCGGGCCAGACGATGCGGCCTATCTTCAACATCGCCAAGCGGGCGCCGCTGGCCAGCAAGCGCGTCGCATTTGCCGAGGGCGAGGAAGAGCGCGTGCTGCGCGCGGTGCAGGTGGTGGTGGACGAAGGGCTGGCGCGGCCCACGCTGATCGGCCGCCCGGCCATCATTGCGCAGCGCATCGACGCTTTCGGCCTGCGGCTGAAGGAAGGCGCCGACTACGACATCGTCAACGTCGAGCAAGACCACCGCTACCGCGACTTCTGGCAGACCTACCACGCGATGACCGAGCGCAAGGGCATCACGGTGCAGGTGGCAAAGATCGAGATGCGGCGCCGGCTCACGCTGATCGGCGCGATGCTGCTGCACAAGGGCGAGGTGGACGGCATGCTGTGCGGCACCTGGGGCACCACCGCCAACCACCTGCACTACATCGACCAGGTCATCGGCCCCACGCCCGGCGGCAGCCCCAGCACGCCGCAGGACGTGCGCGTCTATGCCTGCATGAACGGGCTGATGCTGCCCGGCCGCCAGGTCTTCCTGGTCGATACCCACGTCAACGCCGACCCGTCGCCCGAAGAACTGTGCGAGATCACCGTGATGGCTGCCGAGGAGATGATGCGTTTCGGCGTGCAGCCCAAGGCAGCGCTGCTCAGCCATTCCAACTTCGGCACCAGCGACCACCCCAGCGCCGTGAAGATGCGGCGCACGCTGGCGCTGCTGCGCGAGCAGGCGCCTTGGCTGGAAGTCGATGGCGAGATGCATGGCGACGCGGCGCTCGACGCCGCCACCCGCCGCGCGCAAATGCCCAACAGCACGCTGACCGGCGAAGCCAACCTGCTGGTGCTGCCCAACATCGACGCCGCCAACATCGCCTACAACCTGCTCAA
>CAXTHW010000059.1:0-12876 GCA_964244245.1 uncultured Rubrivivax sp.
CGATGAAGCTCACCGGCTTGCCGTCGCCCTTCAGGCTCATCATGATGTTGAGGCCCGCCTTGCGCACCTCCCACAGCGCCTTCTGCGGTGCGTCGGCCTCCATCCGCACCACGCTGCCGGGCTGCGCCAGGTCGCCCATCAGCTCGGCCAGCCGGTCGAGTTTGCGCAGCAACGCGGGCTTGTCGTCGCCGCTGAATTCGACCAGCAAAATGGCCTCGGGCGCACCCATCAACGCCGTCTCGATCACCGGCCGGAAAGCAGGGTTGGCGCGCGACAGCTCGATCATCGTGCGGTCCACCAGCTCCACCGCGCTGGGTTGCAGCTTCACGATGTGCTGCGCCGCGTCCATCGCCGCGCGGAAGGTCGGGAAGTTGACGACGCCCAGCGCCTTGGCCCGCGGCAGCGGCACCAGCTTGAGCTTGAGCGACTTGTACACCGCCAGCGTGCCTTCGGCGCCCACCAGCAGATGCGCCAGGTTGACGCTGCCGTCCTGGGTGTACGGCAGCTCGCTCTGCGGGTGGAAGATGTCGAGGTTGTAGCCGCCCACGCGGCGCAGCACCTTGGGCCAGCGGGCTTCGATTTCCGCGCTGTGGCGCTCGGCCAGGCCGCGCACGACATCGGCAATGCCGCGTTCACGCGCGCCCAGGCCAGCCACCGGCCCGAACGACACGCTGCTGCCGTCGGCCAGCCAGGCATCGATGCCCATCACGTTGTGCACCATGTTGCCGTGGGCGATGCTGCGCGAGCCGCAGGAGTTGTTGCCCGCCATGCCGCCGATGGTGGCCTGCGCGCTGGTCGATACATCCACCGGGTGCCACAGGCCGTGCGCTTTCAGCGCGGCGTTCAGGTGGTCCAGCACCATGCCGGGCTCGACCTCGCAGGTCATCGCAGCGACGTCCAGCGCCAGCAGCCGGCGCAAATGCTTGCTGTTGTCGATGACGAGCGCGGCGCCGGTGGTCTGGCCGCACTGCGAGGTGCCACCACCGCGCGGCAGCAGCGGCACCTTCAGGTCACGCGCGATGGCCAGTGCGGCGGCCACGTCGGCCTGCGTGGTGGGCACGAACACGCCCAGCGGCATTTGCTGGTAGATCGATGCATCGGTGGCATAACGCCCGCGTGATGCGGCGTCGAACAGCAGCTCGCCCTGGGTCTCGGCGCGCAGCCGGCGCTGCAGTGGCTCGATCATGCGGATGCCGCCTGCACTGTGTGCAGCGCGCCCGACTGCATCAACTCCAGCACCACCTCGCGCTTGTGCTCAAGGTGCTGCACCAGCAGCCGGCGCAGGCCGTCCGCGTCGCGCGCCGCCAGCAAGGCCACCATCTGCTCGTGCTCCTGCACCGCGCGCGCCCACTTGGCTTCGTCGAAGTTGGAGCGAAAGCGCAGCGCCTGAAGCCGCGCGTTGACGTTGCGCCAGGTCTGCGTCAGCACCGGGTTGCGCGCTGCCGTGTTGATGCAGGCGTGGATTTGCGCGTTCAGCCGGTAGTAGGTGGGCAGGTCGCGCCGGGTGTAGGCGGCCAGCATCTCGTAGTGCAAGGCCTGGATCTCGGCGGTCTCTTCCGCGGTGATGCGCTGCGCAGCCAGCTCGCCGGACTGGCCTTCCAGGCCGCCGATCAGCTCGAAGGTGTCGGCCACGTCTTGCGGCGACATCTGCGCCGCCACCGCGCCGCGGTTGGGCAGCAACGCCACCAGGCCTTCGGCGGCCAGCATGCGGATGGCCTCGCGCAGCGGCGTGCGCGAGACGCGCAACTGCTCGCTCAGCTCACGCTCATTCAGCTTGGCGCCCGGCTGGATGTGGCCTTCGACGATGCGCTGGCGCAGCCGCGTGGCCACTTCCTGGTGCAGCACCTGGCGGGGGATGGAAATGATCTCGGCCACCGGTTCGCGCCTCCTCGCATACAAAGTTGCCAACGCTTTGCGAGAGAGTCTAGGGGATTTTCTCTTGACAAGCGCATTTTGTATGCAAAACTGATCGTATTCCCGCGCTGGAGCCGCTACCGATGATCCCGCTCGACAACCATCCCAGCGGCCGCCATTTTCTTCAGATCCCCGGCCCCAGCCCGGTGCCCGGCCGCATCCTGCGGGCGATCAGCCTGCCCACCATCGACCACCGCGGCCCCGAGTTCGCGTTGCTCGGCAAGGCGGTGCTGAAGGGCCTGCAGCAGGTCTTTCAGACGCGGCACCCGGTCGTCATCTATCCGGCGTCCGGCACCGGCGCGTGGGAGGCAGCGCTGGCCAACACCATGAGCCCGGGCGACGCGCTGCTGATGTTCGAGACCGGCCACTTCGCATCGCTGTGGCAGAAGATGGCCTTGCGCCTGGGCCTGCAACCCGAGTTCCTGTCACGGCCCGGCATCGATGAGGCCACCGGCCTGCCCACCGCATGGCGCCATGGCGTCGATGCCGCGCTGATCGAGCAGCGCCTGCGCGCCGACCCGCAGCACGCGATCAAGGCGGTCTGCGTGGTGCACAACGAAACCTCCACCGGCGTCACCTCCGACATCGCCGCCGTGCGCCGCGCCATCGACGCCGCGCGCCACCCGGCGCTGCTGCTGGTGGACAGCATCTCGGGCCTGGCCAGCGCCGACTACCGGCACGACGCCTGGGGCGTGGACGTCACCATCAGCGGCTCGCAGAAGGGGCTGATGCTGCCGCCGGGCATCAGCTTCAATGCGCTGTCCCCCAAGGCGCTGGAAGCAGCGAAGACCGCCCGGCTGCCGCGCGCCTTCTGGGCCTGGGACGAGATCGTCGAGATGAATGCCGGCGGCTACTGGCCCTACACCCCCAACACCAATCTGCTGTACGGCCTGCACGAGGCGCTGGAGATGCTGCTCGGGCAGGGCCTGCCGGCGGTCTTTGCGCGCCACCAGCGCTGGGCCGAGGGCGTGCGCACGGCGGTGCGCGCCTGGGGCCTGCCGATCCAGTGCGCCGACCCGGCTGTCTATTCGCCGGTGCTGACCGGCGTGGTCACGCCGCCGGGCGTGGACGCCGACGCGCTGCGCCGGCTCATCCACGAGCGCTTCGACCTCTCGCTCGGCACCGGTCTGGGCAAGGTGCGGGGCCGCATGTTCCGCATCGGCCACCTCGGCGACTGCAATGACCTGACGCTGATGGCTGCGCTGAGCGGCGTCGAGATGGGGTTCAAATTGGCGGGCGTGGCCACCGCCGGCAGCGGCGTGCTGGCCGCGATGGCCTACTTCGCCTCCCACCCGCAACAGGCCACGATGCAGGCCGCTGCCTGACCGAAGGACTTTCCATGCAACGACGCACTCTGCTCCAGGCCGGGATTGCCGGCGCCGCCACGCTGGCCTTCCCCCGGCTGTTTGCGCAATCGCAACTGCAATCGCAGGCCGGCCTGCCCGCCGGCCCGGTGCGCATCATCGTCGGCTTCCCGCCGGGCGGCGGCACCGACGCGCTGGCGCGCATCCTCGCGGTCAAGCTGGGGGCGCTGTGGGGCACGCAGGTCATCGTCGAGAACAAGGCCGGCGTGGCCGGCGTGCTTGCCGCCGAGTACGTGGCCGGCCAGCCCAGCGACGGCAGCACGCTGCTGATGGCGCACATCAACAGCCATGCGCTGGCACCGAGCCTGCAGCCCAAGCTGCGCTACAGCGTCGAGCGCGACTTCGTCCCCATCGCGCTGGTCGGCGTCACGCCCAACCTGCTGGTCTGCAACCAGGAGCAGCCGGCCAAGACCGTGAAGGACATCGTCGCGCTGTGCAAGGCCAGGCCGGGGCAGATCGGCTTCGGCTCGGCCGGCTCGGGCTCGGCCCAGCACCTGGCGCTGGAGCTGTTCAAGCAGCGCGCCAAGGTCGATGCGATCCATGTGCCGTACAAGGGCAGCGCGCCCGTGATCACCGACCTCATCGGCGGCCAGATCCAGTACGCCTTCGAAACCATGACCGCTGCCACGCCGCATGTGCGCGGCGGCAAGCTGGTGGCGATTGCGCAGACCCGCGCCAAGCGCGCCAAGAGCTACCCCGACGTGCCCACCATGGCCGAGCAAGGCTACCCCGGCTTCGAGGCCACCACCTGGTACGGCCTGGTCGGCCCGGGCAAGCTGCCGGCGGTGATGGCCAGGCGGATGAACGACGAGGTCAACAAGGTGCTGGCAATGCCCGACGTGCAGGCCAGCCTGGACAACTACGGCGCCGAAGACGGCGGCGGCAGCAGCGAGCGCTTCGCCGAGTTCATCCACAGCGAGATCGCGCTGTGGGCCAAGGTGGTGAAGGATGGCAACGTGAAGTCGGACGTGTAAGCGGCACGACCGTGCAACCGCCACCGCAACCGCTGCGGATGGCCGGTGCTGCGTGTGTGCCCCGTGGCGGTCGCGCAGATGAAGCCTGATTTGCTGCACGACGGACTACGATGGGGGCCAGAGCCGACAGGTACGCGGCTCCTATCCTGGGCAAGGCCTTCATGACCCTCAGTCTGCTCCTTCGGCAGCCCTCATTGTTTGATTCCTGCCCGGTCGCGGCGGCTGTCGAATCCCTGGCAACTGCGGGTGGTGTTGACGAGCGCGGTGCAATCTTCACGCGCCGAGAAGTCGTGGACTTCATCCTGGATCTCATCGGCTATACCTGCGATCAGCCGCTGCACCGTCGCAGGATGTTGGAGCCCTCGTTCGGTGCAGGCGACTTTCTGTTGCCCATCATCGAAAGACTGCTTGTCGCCTGGCGAGCATCGGGTGAAGAAGCGCAGCCATTGGAGGCACTGGGCAACTGCATTTGCGCTGTTGAACTGCACCGCGACACGTTCGCCCAGACCCGCGCTGCCGTTGTCTCAAAACTGGTCGGCGCGGGTATCGCAATGGATGCGGCAAGTGCAATCACGAACCGCTGGCTTGTCCACGGCGACTTTCTGCTTGCTGATCTGCCGGGCAGCTTCAATGTCGTTGCCGGCAATCCGCCTTATGTTCGGCAGGAGATGATCCCAGACGTGCTGCTTGCGGAGTACCGCAGCCGGTACAGGACCGTGTATGACCGCGCCGACCTCTACATTCCCTTCATTGAAAGATCGTTGCTCAGTCTGGTACCCGGCGGTACTCTGGGCTTCATCTGTGCCGACCGATGGATGAAGAACCGCTACGGCGGACCACTGCGGGCGCTCGTCGCCGAGCACTTTCATCTGCGTTCGTACATCGACATGACCGACACGCCAGCATTTCAGAAGGATGTGATCGCATATCCGGCAATCACCATCATTTCCCGTGAACCATCCGGCCCAACCCGGATTGCGCGTCAGCCCGCCATCGAGCGCCACGCGCTGAGCCAGCTTTCGCGCGATCTCGCGGCAGCGCAGTTGCCGGTTCGAAGCAGTGCCGTTCGGCAAATGGGTGTTGTCACGGCGGGATCGGAGCCCTGGATTCTTGGCGCATCCGACCAATTGGCGCTGGTGCGCGCAATAGAGCAACGGTTCCCTTTGATCTCTGACGTCGGTTGCAGGGTCGGAATCGGCGTGGCAACGGGGGCAGACAAGGTGTTCATTGGCCCGATGGATGAATTGGACGTCGAGGAGGAGCGCAAACTGCCTTTGGTCACGACGCGCGACATCTCGAAGGGCACGGTGCAGTGGCAGGGGCTGGGCGTGATCAATCCTTTCGCCGACGACGGCAGACTGGTCACTCTCGGCGACTATCCGAAATTGAAGCGCTACTTTGAATCGCGCAAAGATCAGATCGCCGGTCGCCATTGTGCGCAGAAGACGCCATCGAACTGGTATCGAACCATCGACAGGATCACGCCATCGCTCGCGCTGCGCCCGAAACTGCTG
Organism: uncultured Rubrivivax sp.; assembly: GCA_964244245.1. Taxonomy (GTDB): domain Bacteria; phylum Pseudomonadota; class Gammaproteobacteria; order Burkholderiales; family Burkholderiaceae_C; genus Rubrivivax. The sequence goes on from CAXTHW010000059.1 coordinate 5,767, forward strand.
ATTCCCGATATCAAGGGCGAAGCCAACGTCGTTCACGAATCGGGTCATCTTTACCCCCATCACAATCTTTACTTCATCACCTCCGACGAGTGGGAGTTGCAGGCACTGCGCGCCCTGTTGTTGTCGGGCATCGCGCGCCTCTTCGTTGCAACGTACTCCACCCGCATGCGTGGAGGCTTTCTGCGGTTCCAGGCGCAGTACCTGCGGCGCATTCGCGTGCCCAGGTGGACGGATGTTTCTTTGCGCTTGCAGCAAGAATTGACCAGGGCTGGCGAAGCCTCTGACATGGCAGCCTGCAATCGCGCTGCTTTTGAACTCTACGGATTGTCGAAAGAAGAGTGGGCGAGTCTGGAAGGGAAGCCGCTGTGAACAAAGGCATTGACGTGGAGCAGCGTCTGCAGAGGGCCGTACAAAGCTATTGGGATGCCCGGAGTGCCAACAAGGAAAAGCAGCTCAAGCGGGAAAGATTGACGCCGGAACCCGCGGAGAGGTCACCGGCGGCACGCAGATGGGGGCACTGGAAATTCTCGTCCGGGACGTTCTTTGCGACAGCGGCCTCAAAGACCTGGATGTCCGCACCCGGACTGCGCTTGAACTGCCAGGTTACTTTCGGGCCACCAAGAAGTGGGATCTGATTGTCGTCTCGGGAGGTCAGCTTGTCCTCGCAATGGAATTCAAGTCCCAAGCGGGCAAATCGATAGGCAACAACGTCAACAACCGCGCTGAAGAGGCGGTTGGCAGTGCCAAGGACATCTGGACGGCGTTTCGAGAAGGCCGCTTCGGCCAAGGTTGCGCTGCGCCATTCCTCGGCTACCTCTTTCTGCTGGAGGACAGAGACAGCGTCAAGCGGCCGGTTGCGAACAAGGAGCCCTACTTTGCCGTCGATCCAATGTTCCGAGGTGAGCCGCGTCAACAGGTGGCGCCAAAGGCCGCTCGGTACCAAGGTGTGTCGTACGCTGAACGGTACGAAATGTTGTGCCGACGCCTGGTGCTCGAGCGGCTCTATACCGCCGCGTGCTTCTTGATGGCGACCAACTCTAAGGCTACGGTCGTTTCCCAACCTTCTGACGACCTCAGCTTCTCGCGATTCGCTGCCGCCTTGCGCGGTCACGCGGTGATGTTTCTCGGCAGCCAAAGGTGACATGACCGCTGAATGCCTTGGCCGCAACGTCCGTTGGGCGCATCCCGCCAGGCTCAGCCCACGCGCCGCAGATCCTCGATCACCTTGCCATCGTTGGGCAGGCTGCCCGGTGCGCACAACACCACCTCCGCGCGCAGCTTAGTGACGTCGCGCAGGCTTTGCGCCAGGCGGTCGGCCAGGCCTTCGGGTGTGCCGGCGCACTCGGCGTGCAGCGTCATGCGGTCGTTGGCCATCTCGCCTTGCACCACCAGCCGCGCACGGCCGATTTCGGGGTGGCGCTTGAGCACCTCGGCCACCTGGCCGGGGTGGACGAACATGCCGCGGACCTTGGCGGTCTGGTCGGCGCGGCCCAGCCAGCCCTTGATGCGGGTGTTGCTGCGGCCAGTGGGGCAACGGCCAGCCAGCACGGCCGATAGGTCGCCGGTGCCGAATCGCAGCAGCGGGTAGTCGGCGTTCAGCGCGGTGACGACGACCTCGCCGATCTCCCCGTCCGGCAGCGGCTCGCCGGTGCCCGGGCGCACGATCTCCAGGATCACGCCTTCGTCCAGCACCAGGCCTTCGCGCGCGGCGGTTTCGTAAGCGACAAGGCCGAGGTCGGCGGTGCCGTAGCTCTGGTAGGCCTCGATGCCGCGGCCGTGCAGCGCGTCGCGCAAGGCCGGCGGAAAGGCCTCGCCGCCGACCGACGCCTTGCGCAGCGTCGGCAGCGCCAGGCCCAGCGCGTCGGCCTTTTCCAGTGCGATGCGCAGAAAGCTCGGCGTTCCGGCATAGGCATCGGGGCGCAACTCGGCCATCGCCTGCAACTGAAGCTCGGTGTTGCCCACGCCGCCTGCAAACACCGTGCAGCCGATGGCCTCGGCGCCCGTTTCCATCATCGCGCCGGCCGGTGTGAGGTGGTAGCTGAAGCTGTTGTGCACCAGGTCGCCGGCGCGGAAGCCGGCGGCGAACAAGGCCCGGCCGAAGCGCCAGTAGTCGGGGCCGCGGCCTTCGGGTTCGTAGATGGGCCCGGGCGACTGGAAGACGCGCCGTGCGCTGCGTTGCAGGCCCAGCGCGCGCCAGCCGATGTTGGAAAAGCCGCCGAAGGGGCCGCCGCCTGGCTCGGCCCGCCCGGCCTGCTGGCGCGCCAGCAGTTCGTGCTTGCGGGTGACGGGCAGGGCGGCCAGCGCTGCACGCGTGCAGATGGCGCGGGCGTTCACGCCGGACAGCGTTTGCCCGAAGGCCGGCGTCTGCAGGGCGGCCTGCACCTGCGCCGGCAGCGCCGCCAGCAAAGCGGCTTCGCGCTCGGCGGGCGCGCGCGCTTCCAGCGCGTCGTAGAACTCAGTCATCGCGGTCGCCCCAGGTATTCAGCTTCTTCTTGAGGTCGGCGACGAAGTCGCGCGCGGCGGCGCTGTCGGCCAGCGTCTCGTGTCGCCATTCCGGGCTGTTGCGCGACGGCTTCTTCACCACTGCGGCCTGCACCGCGCCGCCGGCCAGCGCGAGCTTGGCCACCGCCAGGCCACGGCGCTCGAACACCCCGGCGCGTTCGCCCAGGCCCAGCGCGCGAAGGTCTTGCTTCAGCCGTTGCAGCAGCGCATCGCTCATGACAGCCACCGCTTGCGCCGCTTGTAGCTCTTGGCGTCGCGAAAGCTCTTCCGGTCACCGCCGCCCATGCCGAGATAGAACTCCTTCACGTCCTCGTTCTCGCGCAGCGCCTTCGCCTCGCCGTCCATCACGATGCGGCCGCTCTCCAGGATGTAGCCGTAGTCGGCATAGCGCAGCGCCATGTTGGTGTTCTGCTCGGCCAGCAGGAAGGTGACCTTCTCGCGCTGGTTCAGGTCTTTGACGATCTCGAACACTTCTTCCACGATCTGCGGTGCCAGGCCCATGCTCGGTTCGTCGAGAAGCACCATCTTCGGGTTGGCCATCAAGGCGCGGCCGATGGCGCACATCTGCTGCTCGCCACCCGAGGTGTAGGCGGCCTGGCTGGTGCGGCGCGTCTTGAGGCGCGGAAAGTAGGCGTACACCTGCTCCAGCGCCGCCGCCGTGGCCGCGCGGCCGTCGCGCCGGGTGTAGGCGCCGGTGAGCAGGTTCTCCTCGATCGTCAGGTGTGCGAAGCAGTGCCTGCCCTCCATCACCTGCACCACGCCGCGCCGCACCAGGTCGTTGGGCGTGAGCCTGTCGATGCGTGCGCCGTCGAACTCGATGGAGCCTTTGGTGACCTCGCCACGCTCGGCCCGCAGCAGGTTGGAGATGGCCTTCAGCGTGGTGGTCTTGCCGGCACCGTTGCCGCCCATGATGGCGACGATGCCGCCCTGCGGCACCGTCAGCGAGATGCCTTTCAGCACCAGGATGACGTGGTCGTAGATCACCTCGACGTTGTTCACCTCGAGGAAGGCCTGCCGCTGTGCTGCGGCAACCGGCGGGGCGGGCGGCGTGCTCATCGCGATGCGGCGCGTCAGCCTTCCCTGGCGCAGTCCCGCGGCGAGATGTTGCGCGACTTCGCGTAGTCCATCGCCGACTGCTCGAGCAGCGGCCGCACCAGTGCGCGGTTGCCGTCGATCCAGTCGGACACCAGCGTCCACTTCGTGCCGTCCCACTGCTGGATCTTGATCTTGCCGGAGCCTTCGTGGTCGGCGCAGCTGGTGGTGACCGCGGGCATCAGGCCGGAGGCGTTGAGTTCCTTCAGTCGCGCATCGTTGAGCTTCAGGTGTTCGAGCGCCCAGCGCACCTCTTCGCCGTTCAGCACCTTCTTGCCGTACTTGGCCTGGCCCACGCGCAGCGCCTCGACGGTGATGAGGCCGATGACGACGCCGCGGTTGTAGTTGATGCCGCCGATCTTGCTGCGGTCCTGCATGTTGCCGGTGGGGCTGCCGCCATAAAGCGTCTTCTCGATGTCCAGGATCAGCGGCGTCTTGCCCGCGACGTTCATCGCCGCCGAGAGGTAGCCCTTGGCAGCGTCGCCCGCTGGCACGGTGTCTTCTTCCGAGCCGGCCCACCAGCTGCCGATCATCTTGTCGCGCGGGTAGCCGATCTTTTGCGCCGCCTTCAGCGCCGCCTGGTTCATCACGCCGAAGCCCCAGAAGATCACGTAATCGGCCTGGCTCTGGCGGATCTGCTGCCACTGCGCACCCTGCTCGGTGCCGGGCGCGGTGATGGGGATGGTGGTGAGGTCGAAGCCGTTGACCTTGGCTTCCGCCTGCAGATAGGTGATGGGCTCCTTGCCGTAGGCGCTGTCGAGGTAGAGGAACGCGATCTTCTTGCCGCGCAGGTTGTCCTTCTCCTTGCTGCGGATGTACTTGACGATCGCGGTCGCCTGCATCGGGTAGGTGGTGATGAGCGGAAAAGCCCAGGGGAAATAGCGGCCGTCGATGGTGTCGGTGCGGCCATAGCCTGTCTGCACCAGCGGCACCTTGTCGGCCAGCGTCTTGTCGAGCAGCGCGTAGGTGATGGGCGTGGAGACCGGGTGGATCATCGTGCCCTTTGTGGGGCTCTTGGTCTTCAACCGTTCGTAGCACTCCACGCCGCGCGCGGCCTGGTATTCGGTCTCGCACTCCTCCCAGGTGAGCTTGACGCCGCCCACGCCGCCTTCCTTCTGGTTGACGTACTGCATGTAGTCGATGAAGCCGCCGAAGATGCCGGTGCCGGCAGGGCCATAAGGCCCGACGCGGAACGAGAGCACGCTGACGAATTGCTCGTTGGTCTGCGCGAATGCGGGCAATGCGGCTGCCAGCGCCACCGCGGCGCAAAAGGTCTTGAGGGTTCGGTTCACGGTTGTCGTCTCCTTGGTTTGCAAGCGGGTCAATGCGGGAAGGGCCAGATCCTCAGCTTTTCCTTCGCCGTCTGCCACAGCCGGGCCAGGCCGTGCGGTTCGACGATCAGGAAGAAGATGATGAGCGCACCGAAGATCATGTATTCGATGTAGGTCAGCGAGGCCTTGTCGAAGCGCACGTGCAGTGCTCCGGCCATTGCGGGGATCGCCACGGACAGGAAGATCGGCAGCAGGTTGAAGAACGCCGAGCCGATGAACGCGCCCATGATCGTTCCGAGGCCGCCGACGATGATCATGAACAGGATGCGGAACGACATGTCGAGTGAGAAGGCCTCGGGCTCGACGGTGCCGATGTAGCAGAAGGCGTACAGCGCGCCGGCCACGCCGCAGTAGAACGAGCTGATCGCAAACGCCATCAGCTTGGTGCGCATCAGCGGAATGCCGATCACCTCGGCCGCCACGTCCATGTCGCGCACCGCCATCCAGGCGCGGCCGGTGTTCGAGCGCGCCAGGTTCTTGGCCGCCAGCGCGAGCACCGCCACCACGGACAGCACGAACAGGTAGTTGCGGCGCGGCGTGTCGATGGCGATGCCGAAGAAGAAGACAGGCTGCGCGCTGATCACGCCAGACGCGCTGTTGTTGGTGAACCAGGGAAACTTCTGCAACGCCCAGACCACGAAGAACTGCGCCGCCAGCGTGGCCACCGCAAGATAAAAGCCCTTGATGCGCACCGACGGCAGGCCGAACGCGATGCCCACGCCGGCCGCGCAGACGCCGGCCAGCAGGAAAGAGACGGTCTGCGGCAGCCACGGCAGCCGCAGCACCAGGTTGTAGGCGGCGAAGGCGCCCACCGCCATGAAGGCCGCCGAGCCCAGCGACAACTGGCCGGCGTAGCCGGTGAGGATGTTCAGCCCCACGGCGGCCAGAGAGAAGATCAGGATCGGGATCAGCAACGCGGTGAACCAGTAGTCGGTGACCGACAGCGGCACCACCACGAACACGACGGCCAGCAGCAGCAGGAAGGCGATGCGGTCCTGCCGGATCGGCAGCAACTGCTGGTCGGCGGCATAGCTCGTCTTGAATTGGCCGGCTTCGCGGTACAGCATCTCGTCAGACCCGGTCGATGTGCTTGTCGCCGAACAGGCCTTCCGGCCGCACCAGCAGAAAAACGAGGGCCAGCACGTAGGGGAACCAGCTCTCGATGCCGCCGCCGACCAGTGGCCCCAGATAGACCTCGGCCAGCTTCTCGGTGCTGCCGACGATGAGCCCGCCGACGATGGCGCCCGGCACCGAGGTGAAGCCGCCCAGGATCAGCACCGGCAGCGCCTTGAGCACCACCGACACCAGCGCCAACTGCACGCCGTTGCGTGCGCCCCAGAGCAGCCCGGCCACCAGCGCCACGAAGCCGGCCACGCCCCACACCAGCATCCAGATGCGCTGCAGCGGGATGCCGATGGACAGCGCCGCCTGCTGATCGTCGGCCACCGCGCGCAGCGCGCGGCCGACCTTGGTCTTCTGGAAGAACAGCGCCAGGCTGGCGACGAGAACGGCGCAGATGGCTGCGGCCGACAGGTCGAACGTGGACAGCGCGAAGTTGTACTTCTCCAGGAAGTAGGGCAGCGGCTCGTCGGGGATGCCCAGCCGGATCTCGTGGCTTTCGTTGCCCCACAGGAAGGGGCCGAGGCCTTCGAGGAAGAAGGCCAGGCCGATGGTCGCCATGAAGAGCGAGATGGCGGGCTGGTTCACCAGCGGGCGCAGCACGAAGCGCTCGGTCGCGATGCCGAACACCACCATCAGCGCCAGCGCCAGCACGAGCGCCAGGCCGAAGGGCACGCCCTTGCCCAGGATGCCGACGAAGGACAGCGCCGCGAAATAGACCATCGCACCCTGCGCGAAATTGAAGACGCCAGAGGCCTTGTAGATCAGCACGAAGCCGAGCGCCACCAGCGAGTACATCACCCCCGCGAGCAGCCCGCCGACCAGCACCTCGGCAAAGAAGTGCATCAGTGCACCACGCCCAGGTAGGCGTCGATCACGTCCTGGCTGGCGCGCACCGCCTCGGGCGTGCCGTCACCGATCTTGCGGCCGTAGTCGAGCACGACCACCCGATCGGCCAGGTCCATCACCACGCCCATGTCGTGCTCGATCAGCACGATGGTGGTGCCGAATTCGTCGTTGACGTCGAGGATGAAGCGGCTCATGTCCTGCTTCTCTTCGACGTTCA
>CAXTHW010000060.1:0-12543 GCA_964244245.1 uncultured Rubrivivax sp.
GGCGCCGACCTGTTCGACCTGAAGGTGCCGGGCAACATCTACACCCGCATCATGAATCCCACGCAAGACGTGCTGGAGCAGCGCCTGGCCGCGCTGGAAGGCGGCATCGCGGCGCTGGCGCTGGCGTCCGGGCAGGCGGCGGTGACCTACTCGATACTGACCATCTCGGAGGCCGGCGACAACATCGTCGCCACCTCGGGCCTGTACGGCGGCAGCTACAACCTGTTTGCCCACACGCTGCCGCAGTACGGCATCGAGACGCGCTTCTTCGACTACCGGCAGCCCGAGCAGATCGAGGCGCTCATCGACGAGCGCACCAAGGCCGTGTTCGTCGAAAGCCTGGGCAACCCGCAAGGCAACGTGACCGACATCGCCAGGCTGGCCGAGCTGGCACACCGCCACGGCGTGCCGCTGATCGTGGACAACACGGTGCCCACGCCCTACCTCAGCCGGCCCATCGAGCATGGCGCCGACATCGTGGTGCACTCGTTGACCAAGTACCTGGGCGGCCACGGCACGGCAGTGGGCGGCGCCATCGTCGATAGCGGCAAGTTTCCGTGGGCGCAGCACAAGCAGCGCTTCAAGCGCCTGAACGAGCCCGACGTGTCCTACCACGGCGTGGTCTATACCGATGCGCTCGGCGCGGCCGCCTACATCGGCCGTGCGCGCGTGGTGCCGCTGCGCAACATCGGCGCGGCGATCTCACCGTTCAACGCCTGGCTGATCCTGCAAGGCATCGAGACCGTGGCCCTGCGGGTGGACCGCATCAGCGACAACGCGCTGGCGGTGGCCAAGGCGCTGGCTGCCCACCCCAAGGTGAGCTGGGTCAACTACGCCGGGCTGGAAGGCCACCCCGACCACGCGCTGGTGGCAAGGTATTTGTCGGGCAAGGCCTCGGGGCTGCTGACCTTCGGCGTCAAGAGCGCGGCTGGCGAAGACCGGGCGGCCGGCGCCCGCTTCCTCGATGCGCTGCAGCTCTTCACCCGTCTGGTCAACATCGGCGACGCCAAAAGCCTGGCCACGCACCCGGCCAGCACCACGCACCGGCAGTTGTCGCCGGCCGAACTCGACAAGGCCGGCGTCAGCGAAGACGCGGTGCGGCTGAGCCTGGGCATCGAGCACATCGACGATCTGCTGGCGGACCTGGAGCAGGCGCTGGCCGCCGTCTGACGCCGAAGTGCGCGGCGGGCAGACCGCTCAGCCCAGCGCGTCGGCCCAGATGTTGCGCGCCCAGGCCAGCGCGTAGCCCGCTTCGATTGCATTGCGCGCGGTGCTCAGGCCGCCGGCGCCCGCCACCGGCAGCAGCGTCTTCTGCTCGGCATTCCACTTGTGCACGCTGGCAACGTGCATGGCTTCGCTGTCGCTGACGAAGCTGTAGCAGGTGTTGGCGATGATCGGCGCCTCGTTGATGGGCTGCCCCGTCAGCCGCGCCACCACCGCGTCGGCCACGACCTTGGCGTGGTTGTTGGCCATGAAGGCGCTCTTGGGCATGGCCGACGCCGCGGCGATGGCGTCGCCGATCACATGCACGCCGTTTGCCAGCGCGGCTTCCCAAGTCTGGAATTCCACGCCCACCCATTGGCCGTTGACGTTGATCAGCGGCTGTGCGATGCGCCCCGCCTGCTGCGGAGGAATGATGTTGAACAGGTCGGCCTTGACGTCCTCGGTCAGCAGCCTGGCGACATTGCTGCGCACGTCGAACTCCAGCAGTTCGCTGTTCGGGCGGTAGTCGATGATGCCTTTGTAGAGGTCGTCCCAGGCCTTCAGGAACAAGGCCTTCTTGGACACCAGGTCGGGGTTGGCGTCGAGCACCAGCACCTTGCTGCGCGGCTTGTGCTGCTTGAAATACTGCGCCACCAGGCTGGCCCGTTCATAGGGCCCGGGCGGGCAGCGGTAGGGCGCCTTCGGGATGCTGATGGCGAACACGCCGCCATCGGGCAGGGCCTCGAGCCGCGCGCGCAATTCGACTGTCTGGGCGCCGGCCTTCCAGGCGTGCAGCACGCGGCCCTCGGGGCCTGCGCGCTCCAGGCCGGCAATCTTGTCGAACTGGAAGTCGATGCCGGGCGCCAGCACCAGGCGGTCATAGGGCAAGGGCTCGCCGCGCGCCAGCCGCACCTGCTTGTTGTCGAAGTCGGTGCGCGTGGCCTCGTCCTGCACGCGTTGCACGCCGTGGCGCGCCAGGCCGGTGTAGGGCAGCGTGATGTCGGCGAGCTGCTTGTGGCCGGCCACCACCAGGTTGCTGATGGGGCAACTGATGAAGCTGGCATTGCGCTCGACCAGCGTCACCTCGATGCGCGGCTCCCATTGGCGGATGGTCTTGGCAGCGGTGGCGCCGCCGAAGCCGCCACCGACGACCACGACGCGGCCGATGGGCTTGCTGCCCACGACGGTGGCACAGCCGGCCAGGGTGGCCACCGGGCCGGCCATGCCGGCCATGCCGGCGAGCACGAGTTGGCGGCGGCGCAGCGTCATGGGGCTTCCTTGCGACCGAACTGCTGCGCGATGCGCCGCAACTCGTCGTCGGTGTAGCCCTTGGTGTGCTGGTGCATCACCGTGGCCGCCGGGCGCTGGCCGTTCTTGAACTCGAGCAGCGTGCGATGAAGCTGCTCTGCATCCCGCCCGGCAATGGGTGGAATGCCGCCTGCCGAGCGGCCTTCGGTGCCGTGGCAGGCGGCGCAACTGGCTGCCCAGGCGCGGGCCTGGCGGTCCGGCTGCTGGGCGCCGGCCGGCGTGGCAGCCGCAAGCAGGGCAATGCCAAGACAAGCCGCAGATGCAAGGCAGGGTGTGGTCTTCAGGGCTGTCTCCTTCTCGCCGAGCTGGTTCTTCGCGGTGACCCTGCGGCGCTGCGCTGGCAGGCGCGGCGCAGTTTGATCCAGCCGGTGCGGTCTGCACAAGGTTGCTGTTGTTCTGCGGTCACCACGTCGGCGTCCTGCAGCACCGGGCTGACGAGCACATTGGTGTCAACGGCCTGCATCGCTGCGCGGCCTGCGCTGCCGAATGCTTTGCCTGATGCCTTGCTTCAGTTCCGCCAGACTGTTTGCGGGCGCATCCGTGGGCGGCTGATCGGCACGCAGCACCTTGAACCCGTGCGTGGCGTCGCGCGCGAGCTGCCCCACCAGGCCGAACTCCCAGTCCAGGTAGGCCTGCATCGCCGCGCGCGGCGCATCGGTGCCTTCGTAGGGGCGGCGGTAGCGGTCGATGCGCGGGCTGAGCAGGTGCTGCCCGCCGGTGTGCATCGGCAAGCCGGCGGCGGCCCAGGCCGCGTTGCCGCCGTCGAGCGCGGCCACCGGCGCGCCGGTCAGCGCCTGCAGGTCCGCAGCCGCAAGGCGCGACAGCAGGCCGTTGCCGCAGGTGGTGACGATGCGCTGTGGCGCCGCTGGCGGCGCAGGCAGCGCCGCCAGCGCGGCGGCAAGCTGCGAGCGCAAGGCCCACCAGGCGCCCGGCAGATGGCCCTTGACGTGCTGCGCGCTGGGCGCGAAGTCGATCACCGTGGCCGTGCCGTCGCGCAGCAGTGCGGCCAGCTCGGCCACGCTGACGCTGCCGACGGCCGGCAGCGGCGCGTGGGCGGGCTGCCGTGCGCCCGCCTCGGCGGCGCTGGCCGGCGCGTCCAGCCAGGCCACCTCCCAGCCCATCTGCGCCAGCCAGTGGGCGGTGATGGGCGCGCGCACGCCGTCGCTGTGCGGGCCGCCGTCGGCCAGCACGATGCGGGCGCCGCGGACGGCGGCGAAGACATCGGTCTCCTGCACCAGTTGCCCGCCGGGCGCGCTGCCGAAACCGGGCCGGTGGCCTGCTGCGTACTCTGCCGGCGTGCGCACGTCCCAGCAATACAGCGTGCGCTGTGCGTCGGCGGCCCAGCGGGCCAGGCCGTCGGCGCCGATGCGCCGGGCGCCGGAGCGCTCGGCCAGGCCTTGCGCGGCCTGCTGCGCCTGCGCAAGCGCGGTGGCACTGACAGCGCCCGCGTCGTGGAAGCTGCGCTGCTGGCCATGCTCCAGCGCAAAGCCGGCGAGCAGCCAGCCGATGGTGCCGTTGCGCAGCGCCGCCACCGGGTTGGGCAGGCCGGCGTTGACCAGAGACTGCGCGCCGATCAGGCTGCGCGTGCGGCCGGCGCAGTTGACGATGATGCGCGTGGCCGGGTCGGGCGCCAGCGCGCGTGCGCGCAGCACCAGTTCGGCGCCCGGCACGCTGGTGCCGCCGGGGATGCTCATCGTGCGGTACTCGTCGTCGCGGCGGGCGTCCAGCACCACCATGTCGGCACCGCTGTCCAGCAGCGCCTTGACCTCTTCTGCCGGCAACGACGGCGTGCCGCAGTCGTGCTCCACCAGCTCGCCGAAAGCCTTGCTCGGCACGTTGACGTCGCGGAACAACTCGCCGCCAGACTGGCGCCAGCCGTCCAGCCCGCCGTCCAGCAGGCTGACATCGGCCCAGCCCAGCGCCAGCAGCTTGTGCGCAGCGGCTTCGCAAAGGCCTTCGCCGTCGTCGTACAGCACCACCGGCACGCTGCGGCGCGGCAAGCGCCAAGGCGCATCCAGCTCCAGCCGCGATGCCGACAACTGCACCGCGAAGAGCGGGTGCGCCTGTGCATAGGGCTCTTCCTCGCGCACATCGACGAGGGCGACTTCCTGGCGTGCGCGCAGCATGTCGCGCACGCGCGCGGCGCTGGTGCGTTGCAAGGCGGTGCTCAAGACGCGCTCCACAGGTTGGGCAGCCAGGCGTTGGCGTAGCCGGACACGAAGGGCTTGACGCTGCCGTCGTCGGCGAACACATGCCGCTGCACGCGGCCGATGTTGGCGCCATAGACGTGGATGCTGACGGACACGCGGTCGTCGAAGGCATTGGCCACGCGGTGGATGTCGCCGATGCGCGGCGACACCGCGTCCACCTGGCCGGGCAGCAGCCGCAGCGGCGGCCCGTCCTCGACCAGCGCACCGTCCGCGCTGCGGCGATAGCCCTGCGACAGCTCGGCGCCGCGCAGCATGCCGATCAGCCCCCACACGGTGTGGTCGTGCACCGGCGTGGCCTGGCCGGGGCCCCAGACGAAGCTGACCACCGAGAACAGGCCCAGCGGGTCTGCGTACAGCAGGTGTTGCTGGTAGTGCTGCGGGTGCGGCTGGGCCAGCGCGTCGGGCAGCCAGCCGTCTTGCGCCACCAGCGCGGCCAGCAGCGGGCGCACGCTGTCCAGCGCCTGCGCCTCCGCAGGGCGGGCCGACAGTGCAGCGGCGGTGGCGGTGATGAAGTCGCGCAGCGGCTGGATGATGGAAGCGCGCGGTGGCGCGGCGTCAGTGCCTTGCATCGCGCTCAGCCGGCAAACGAGAAGCGGCCTTCGGCCACCAGTTGCACCAGCGGCAGCCGCTGGCTGGGCGCCTCGCGCACCTGAAGCGCCTCGGGCAGCACCGCCTTGTCGGCACGCCGGCCGAGCGCGACGACGGCATGCAGCGCGTGGTCGGCCGGCACCCCCAGCGTGGCCCGCGCCAGGTCACGGTCGAAGCCGCCCATGCCATGCGTGTGCCAGCCCAGCAGCGAGGCCTGAAGTGCCAGATGGCCCCAGGCGGCCCCGGCGTCGAAGGCGTGCGTCAGGTTGGGCTGCGGCTGCTGCTGCCCCGGCGCCTGCCACTGGCTGCGCGACAGCACCAGCACCAAGGCGGACGCGCGCTGCGCCCAGCCCTGGTTGGTGGCCGACAGCGTGCCGAACAAGGGCTGCCAGGCCGGCGTGCCGGTGTGGGCATAGATGAAGCGCCAGGGCTGGGCGTTGAAGCCCGAAGGCGCCCAGCGCGCGGCTTCCAGAATGCGCAGCAGGGTGGCGTGGTCCAACGCCTCGCCGGTGAAGGCGCGCGGCGACCATCGGTTGGTGAACTGGGCGTCGATGGCGTGGTCGGGCTGGCGTTCGGACATGGTGTGGCTCGCAGGGGGGCGGTGGAAAGACGGCCGGGGCAGGCAGCGCGGCGTCGCGGCACCTGAGCGTGCCACATCAATCGGGCTGGATGCGCGCCGCGGTGATCACGGCCTGCCACTGCCGCAGTTCGCGCCTGACGATGGCATCCAGTTGCTCGGGCGTGGACGGCGCCGCGATGGCGCCTTGCTCCAACAGTTTCGCACCCACGTCCGGCTCGGCCAGCACATGCCTGATCTCGGCGTTCAGCCGTTCGACCACGGCTACCGGCGTGGCGCGCGGCGCGAAAGCGGCGATCCAGGAATCCACCTCGTAGTCGGGCAGTTGCAAGGCCTCGGCCACGGTGGGCACGTCCGGAAACGCAGGGCTGCGCTGGCGCGTGGTGACGGCCAGCGGGCGCACGCGCCCCGCCCTGGCCTGCGCGGCAACGGCGCTGATCGACAGGATGCCGATGGGCAGCACGCCGCCGATCACGTCCAGCGTGGCGGGGCCGCCGCCGCGGTACGGGATGTGGACGAAGAAGGTGTCTGTGCGCTGCTTCAGCCATTCCCCGGCAATGTGCGACGGCGAGCCGCTGCCCGCAGTGGCATAGCTCAGTGCGCCGGGATGGCGGCGCGCATGCGCCACCAGCCCCGCCAGCGTGGTGAACGGCGCGCCGGTGCTGGCAAAGATCAACTGCGGCAGGCTCACCACGCGCGTGACCGCGGCGAAGTCGCGCTCGACGTCGTAAGGCGTCTTCTGCACCAATGGGTTGATGGTGTGCGACGACAGCGCCAGCAGCAGCACCACCACGCGCAGCGGCCTTGCCGGGTAGGCGGCGGTCTGGGCGCGCAAGCCGCCGTGCAGCCCGGCAGCGGCCAGCGCGGTGCCGGCCAGCAGGCTGCGGCGCAAGGCGTCGTGCCGCGCTTGCGTCACAGCTCCACCTGCTGTCCGGCGGGGCTGGCGAGCGCCTTTTCCACCACCTCGCGCGTGAGGCTGGCAGCGAAGGTGTGGATGAAGTCATAGACGTAGCCGCGCAGGAAGTTGCCGCGCTTGAGCGCGACGCGCGTCGTGTTGGTGGCGAACAGGTGGCGCGCGTCGATGGCCACCAGGCCGGCATCGCGCTCGGCGTCGTAGGCCACCGATGCGATCACGCCCACGCCGATGCCCAGTTCGACATAGGTCTTGATGACGTCGGCGTCCATCGCCTGCAGCACGAAGTGGGCGGCGATGTTCTGCCTTGCAAACGCTTCGTCGATATGGCCGCGGCCGGTGTAGCCCAGCTCGTAGGTGATGAGCGGAAACTCCGCCAGGCGGCTCAGGCGCAGCGTCTGCCCGGCGCTGGCTTCCAGCGCCAGCGGGTGCTGCCGCGGCACGATGACGACGTGCGTCCAGCGGTAGCAAGGCAGGGCCACCAGTTCAGGGAAGTCGGCCAGCGCCTCGGTGGCGATGCCCAGGTCCACGTCGCCGGAAATCACCTGCTGCGCGATCTGCCGCGGCGAGCCCTGCTGCAGATGCAAGTTGACCCGGGGATGGGCGGCGCAGAAGTCCTTCACCGCAGACGGCATGGCGTAGCGGGCCTGTGTGTGGGTGGCAGCCACGGTCAGCAGGCCACGGTCGGCACTGGAGAAATCGGCACCTGCGCGCTTGAGGTTCTCGGCCTCGTGCAACAGCTTCTCGACGATGGGCAACACGGCCTTGCCGGGCTCCGTCAGCCCGAGAAAGCGGCGGCCGGCACGCGCGAAGACTTCGATGCCGAGCTCGTCTTCCAGCTCCTTGAGCTGCCGGCTGATGCCGGGCTGCGACGTGTTGAGGGCTTCGGCCACCAGCGTGAGGTTGAAGCCCTGGCGGACCGTTTCACGCACCGAGCGCAGTTGTTGGAAGTTCATTGGGGGGGTGCAGGCCGGCGGCACAGGACAGGAGCAATCCGGCACTCTGGTGCAGACCGCGGGCTCGGCACAAAGAAGAAGATCGTGTTTGCTCATGCGGTCGGCGGCTCGCTGACCGGCGGCCACTGGCCGATGCTCTGGCAGTCCACAATGCGCGTCACCGCTGGTTGCGGCGCATTGCAGGAACCATCCAATGTCGAAGTTGACACGCGCATGGGTGGGCTGTCTGTCCGGCGTGCTGGCGCTGCTGTCGCTGCTGTCGCTGTGCTCCCCCGACGCCTTTGCGCAGGGCAACATCTGCAATGCCGGCCCGCAGACAGTCACCGGCGTGATCGTGATCACCCAGCCCTGCACCGTCACCGGCGACCTCACGATCCAGGGCAACGGCACCGTGTTCGTCAACTACCGTGGGGCGCCGGACCGGCGCTTCACCATCGCCGGCAACCTGGTTGCGCGCGGCAGGGGCACGTTCTACGTCGCCGGTGGCGTGCTGGAGTTTCAGCAGCAGGTGCGCCAGCAGCGCGAGATCCAGACCTACGACGACGCCAGTCTGGTGGTTGTCGAATCCGAGATCGTCACCAGCCAGAACGACGAGCCCAAGTTCATGTACCACCGGGTGCGCGACCGCTCACAGGCGACCATCATGTACGCCCGGCTCAACTATGCACGGAGCTGGCTGCTCACGCAGATCCACGAGCAGGCCACCGTGCGCGTGGTCGCGTCGCAGAACGCACCGTCCGAGCTGTACCTGCGCGCGCAGGCCACGTTGTCGGTTCAAGACAGCGTCGGGCAGACCGTCTGGATGGAACTGAACGACCATTCGTCCGGCCGTTTCCAGTTGCCGGAGCAGGTGGATGGCGCCGGCTTCGAAGTCGCCTACTCGTTCAGCATCGGTCGGCGGGCGCCCACCCTGCAAGGCATCGGCTGGCAGCTCGATCTTGCAAACTCCAAAGCGGTGCTGGGGATCGAGTCGCATTCCGGCTCGCGCTTTCACATCGACGGCTTCGGTCTGCCGCTGGGCGGCGAACTCAAGGTGTCTTTCGCGATCATCGGCGGCACGCACACGCTGGACGGCCTGAGCGTCGGACTGGTCAACATGTCGGTGGACGATGGCCGCCTGGTGCTCGACAACGTGCGCCTGGGCCTCACGGCCTGGCAGATCTACACGCAGGATGCCGAGGTGCTGATCACCCATTCAACGGTCAATGAAATCGGGGTGCATGCCAATTCGCATGTGCGGGTCGAAGACTCGATCCTGCAGATCGCGAGCCTGGCATCGCTGGGCGGTGGCAGCGTGCTCGAAGTGCACAACAGCCAGATCTACAACCAGGGCATCGATGTCGGCGGTGACGGGCGGGTCAGCATCGTCGGCAGCGCGATCCACGGCACCTCGTTCCAGACCAGCGATGCCCGCGCCCGCATCGAGATCAGCGACAGCGCCTTCCTGCCCAACCCGCCGAACTGCAGCTTCACGACGATGTTCGACAACCTCAACGGCGTGCCGCGTTGCAACGCCTTCATTCCGCCCGCCGCGATGCCCAAGCATGTCGGCCCGGGCGTTGCCAGTTGCGTCCGCACCGCGCAATGCGCCTGGTGACGTCAGCGTTCTTGCCATCCACAAATGAACAAGCCACCCGGAGGTGGCTGCGTTGTCGATGTGCTGCATGCATCTTGGTGGGCGGTGCAGGGTTTGAACCTGCGACCCCTGCCGTGTGAAGGCAGTGCTCTACCGCTGAGCTAACCGCCCAAGTCTGCTGCAAACAGCCTTGGATTATGCCACGGCCGCCTGCGACTCCTCCAGTGATTCCGCTCGCCACACCGCCCGGCCGCCGCTGGCTTTGTCCAGCTCCGCCATCAGTGCCACGTGTGCTTCGGCTTCGGCCGCGCTGGCGCGCAGCACCGGCAGCAGGAAGCTCGACAAATCGACAGCCGCCACCTGGATGGCGGTGCCGGCGTCGCTTCCGCCGGCTTCGATGACCAGCGAGTTCTGGCCGCGCGTCAGGCGGATATAGACCTCGGCCAGCAGCCCGGCGTCGAGCAGCGCGCCATGCAGAGCGCGGTCGCTGTTGTCCACCTCCAGCCGCTTGCACAGTGCGTCCAGCGAGTTGGCCTTGCCGGGGTAGGTTTCTCGCGCCATCAGCAGGCTGTCGGTCACCTTGCCGACATGCTGGGCCACCTTGCCGCGGCCCAGCCGGGCCAGCTCGGCGTTCAGGAAGCCGATGTCGAAGGCAGCGTTGTGGATGATGATCTCGGCGCCTGCCAGGAAGGCCAGCACCTCGTCGGCAACGGCTGAGAACGGCGGCTTGTCGGCCAGGAACTCGTCGGTCAGTCCGTGCACCCGCACTGCATCCGGGTGGCTGGCGCGCTGCGGGTTCAGGTAGTGGTGCAGCCGGTTGCCGGTGAGCCGGCGGTTGACCATCTCGATGCAGCCGATCTCGACGATGCGGTCGCCCGTCTCGGCGGACAGGCCGGTGGTCTCGGTGTCGAGAAAAACTTGTCGCATCACGGCCATGCTACCTGGCCGGCTGCGCCGCCGCGCCCGCACCACCACCACAGCAGCGCCCCGCCGGCGATCATCGGCACGCACAGCCACTGGCCCATGCTCATGTTCAGCGCCAGCAGCCCGAGAAAGCTGTCGGGCTCGCGGAAGTATTCGGCAATGAAGCGGAACACGCCGTAGCCGAAGACGAAAGCCGCGCCCACCTGGCCGCGCGGCCGCGGCGTCCTGGCGTACAGCCACAGCAGCACGAAGAGCAGCAGCCCCTCCAGGCCCACCTGGTAGAGCTGCGACGGGTGGCGCGGAATCATCTGCCCGCTCTGCGGGAACACCATCGCCCAGGGCAGCGATGGGTCTGCCGCGCGGCCCCACAGCTCACCGTTGATGAAGTTGCCGATGCGCACCGCGGCCAGCCCGGTGGGCACGCAGGGCGCGATCAAGTCCATCACCTCCAGGAAGGGATGCTTGCGCTGCCAGCCGAAGAGACCGGTGCTCAGCATCACGCCGATCAGCCCGCCGTGGAACGACATGCCGCCCTTCCACACCTCGAAGATTTCCAGCGGGTGGGCCGCGTAGTGCCCCGGCTTGTAGAACAGCGCATAGCCCAGGCGGCCGCCCACCACCACGCCGATGACGCCGTAGAACAGCAGGTCTTCGACGTCTTTCTTCGTCCAGCCGCGGCTGGCGAACTGCGGCGTTTGCACGCGCGGCAGGGCGAGCAGCAGAAAGAGCCCGAAGGCGACCAGATAGGTCAGCCCGTACCAGTGGATCTGCACTGGGCCCAGTGACAGTGCCACGGGGTCGAATTGGGGATGCACCAGCATCAGCGGCGTCCCTTGCGGGAGGAGTTCAAGAGCGCGGATTGTCGCTGTTCGCCCCGCGGCAACGCCTTCAGATGTTCGACGAAGCGCTGCACCACGGGCGGCGCCGGTTCCGGCCACAGCAGGCTGGTCTGGCAGTGCAGCGCCGCGCCGGCCAGCGGCCGGTACACCACACCGGGCCGCTGCAACTGCTGCATCGACGCCGGCACCCAGGCCAGGCCGATGCCGGCGGCCACCAGGTTGACGATGGTCTGCATCTGGATGGCCTCTTGCGCGATGTGCGGCGTGGCGCCTTGCGCACCGTAGAAGCCCACCACCGCGTCGAACAGCGAGGGCGCGATGCCGCGCGGAAAGATCACCAGCGGCTCGGCCGCGATGCGCGCGAAGCGCAGGCTGCGCGCCGCCGCCAGCGGGTGCGCCTCGGGCAGCGCCATCACCAGCGGCTCGCGCAGCGCAGGCCAGGCAGCCAGCCCCGGCGGCACCGCGCCTTCTGCGTGCAGCACGAAGCCGGCATCGATCTCGCCTGCGGCGAAGGCGGCCAGTTGCACGTCCAGCGTGGCCTCGCGCAGTTGCAGGCCCACGTCGGGCTGCGCCGCACGGAACGAGCGCAGCCAGCCCGGCAGCGGGCCGTAGGTGATGCTGGAGACGAAGGCCAGCCGCAGTTGGCCGGACAGCCCGGCGGCGGCTGCTTGCGCCTGGCGCGGCAGGTCGTCGGCGGCCTGCAGCAGCCGGCGCACCTTCGGCAGCAGCGCCTGGCCGGCCGGTGACAGCGCCACGGAGCGCTGCGTGCGGTCGAACAAGCTGGCGCCCAGCTTGCGCTCCAGCGCCTGGATGGACAGCGTCAGCGGCGGCTGCGTGATGTGCAGGCGCAGCGCGGCGCGGCCGAAGTGCAGCTCTTCGGCGAGTGCCACAAACTGGCGCAACGGTCGCAACTCGATCATCCAATGGCCCCCGGCGAATCAATCCCCGCTCTGCAATATATTGGACGCAGCCCGCGGCGCTGTGGATACTTTGCAGCCCCCCACAAGACACAGGCAAGGAGACGCAGATGGCCAGCAACCGCCGCTCGAAGAACATCACCGAAGGCGTGGCGCGCGCGCCCAACCGCAGCATGTACTACGCGATGGGCTACACCGAGGGCGACTTCGGCAAGCCGATGGTGGGCGTGGCCAACGGGCACTCCACCATCACGCCCTGCAACTCAGGCCTGCAAAAACTGGCCGACGCGGCGGTGGAGGCGCTGCGCGAAGCCGGCGCCAACCCGCAGACCTTCGGCACGCCCACCATCAGCGACGGCATGGCGATGGGCACCGAGGGCATGAAGTACAGCCTGGTTTCGCGCGAGGTGATCGCCGACTGCGTCGAGACCTGCGTCGGCGGCCAGTGGATGGACGGCGTGCTGGTGATCGGCGGCTGCGACAAGAACATGCCCGGCGGCATGATGGGCATGCTGCGCGCCAACGTGCCGGC
>CAXTHW010000061.1:0-10830 GCA_964244245.1 uncultured Rubrivivax sp.
CCGATGCACAGGCTCAGCGCCATCATCGTCATGAAGTTCAGCGTGAAGCCGAAGGCATAGACGGCGATGAAGCTGGAGATCACCGCAATCGGCAGCGTCAGCCCGGTGATGATGGTGCTGCGCCACGAATGCAGGAACAGGAAGACGATGGCCACCGTGAGCAGCGCGCCTTCCACCAGCGTGTGCTTCAGGCCGTCGAGCGAGCCCTTGACCCAGTCGCTGCTGGCGTAGATGAGGCGCAGTTCCACGTCGGGCGGCAGGTTGGTGCGCAGCTCGTCCATCGCCTTCTTCACCGCGTCGCCGGTGGCCACGATGTTGGCGTCCTGCTGCTTGAAGACGTTGAAGTTGATGGCCTTCTGGCCGTTGATGCGGGCGCTGGAATCGGGCTCCTTCTCGCGCTCCACCAGTTGGCCCAGGTCGGCCAGGCTCAGTGCCAGGCTGCCGCGGCGCGCGATGATGAGGTTCTCGAACTGCTTGGGGTCGCGCACCCGGCCTTCCACGCGCAACAGCGCGTCCTGCACCGGGTCACTGATCAGGCCCACCGGCTGGTCGGCATTGGCTTCGCGCAGCGCGGTGCTGATCTCCGCCGGCGTGATGTTGTAGGCGCGCAGGCGCTGCGGGTCGAGGTCGATGCGCACCTCGCGCACCGTGAGGCCGCTGATATCGACACGCGCCACGCCTTCCACACGCTGAAGCCGCTTGCCGACGGTCTGGTCGCCGATGATCGACAGCTCGCGCGGGCTGCGCGTCTTGCTCATCAGAGCCAGGTTGACCACCGGCTGGTTGTTGTCGTTGTTCCAGCGCGCGATGGTCGGCGCCTTGGCGTCTTTCGGGAACTGCGCCTGCACAGCGGCAATGCGGTCACGCACGTCCTGCATCGCGCGGCCCATGTCGGCGTCCAGGCCGAACTCGATATTGGTCTGCGCCTTGCCTTCCAGCGCGCGCGAGGTGATGCGCTTGACGCCGGCCACGCTGTTGACGGCTTCTTCCAGCGGCTTGGTGATCTCGCGCTCCACCGCCTCGGGCGATGCGCCGGGGTACTGCACCTCGACCCAGGCGCCGGGGAAGGTGATGTCGGGCATCTGCTCGACGCCCAGCTTGGCCAGCGAGAACAGGCCCAGCACGCACAAAGCCACCATCACCATCACGGCGAAGACGGGGTTCTTGATCGCGACGCGGGTGATCCACATGGCGGGCCGCCTTTGCTTGTTGGCTTACTTCAGGTTGGCAGGTGTCGATGCGGCGGCCGATGCCACCGCGGCCGACTTGGCCGCCACCACCAGCGCCCTGGCGCCTTCCCGCAGGTTGTCGAAGCGCGCCGCCAGCACCTGGCTGGCCGGCGCCAGGCCGCCCAGCACCTCGACCCGGCCTTCGCGCTCGTCGCGCCTGCCCAGCGTGATGGCGCGCCGCGCCAGCACGCCGTTCTCGATGACCCAGACATGGTCTTGCCCGCTGGTGTTGCCCACGGCGGCCACCGGCACCGTCAGCCGGTCGGCATCGTCGGGCAGCGTGACACGGGCCACCGCGTACTGGCCTGCGCGCAGCGTCTCCTTCGCGTTCGCCAGTTCGATGGTCACGCCGATGGACCGCGTGCCCGGCTCGGCAGCCGGCGCGATGCGCGCGATGCGGCCGGTGACCGGCTGCGCCATGCCTTCGACCGACACGCTCACCGCCATGCCGGGCGACAGCCGCGACACCTCGTGCGTGCCGATGCTGCCTGCCAGCTCCAGCCGCGCCAGATCGACGATGGTCAACACCTGCTGCTCGGCCGCGAGCTTCTCGCCGGGCACCACGCTGCGCTTGGCGACGATGCCCGAGATGGGCGCCACCAGCGACGCGTCGCGCAGGCTCACGCGCATCGTGTCCAGCGCCGCCTGCATCGCGTTGAAGGAAGCGCGGGCGGTGTCCACCGCCGCGCGCGAGTTGTCCAGCGCGATGGGCGAGATGAACTGCTGCGCCGCCAGCCGCTCGTTCGATGCGTGCGTGCGCTCGGCCTGGGCCAGCGTGGCGCGCGCCGATTCGAGGTTGGCATTGCGCTCTGCGACGCGGCTGGACAGCTCGGCCAGATCGACCTTGCCCAGCGCCTGGCCAGCCGTCACGCGGCTGCCTTCGGCCACCGTCAGCGACAGCAGCGTGCCGGCGGCCTTGGCCCGCACGATGGCCGTCTGCGGCGCCACCAGCGGGCCGGAGAACTCCACGAGGGCCGGCATGCGCGCCATCGACGGCTGCACCACTTCGCGGCTGATGAATTCCAGCGGCACCTCGGGCTTGCCGTCCTTGCCCTTCTTCACGTCCTTGCCGTCGGCCGCCTTGGCCTGCACCGATGCAGGCTGCAACAGGCCGCTGTACCAGGCGCCGCCGGCGCCCGCCGCCGCCACCAGGACGAGCACGCCGCCCGCCAGCCATGTCTTCTTCATGCCGTCACCCTCGGTTCGTTCGCCCATGCCCCTCTTGCTGGGAGCCGGCGCAGTTTAGGTGGGGCCGCCAGGCGCCGGCCGCGGCTGCGACGAAGCGCGGGTTCAGGGCGACCAACTGCAAAGTATCACGACGGCCCGCGGCCGGCGCATGACGGAATGCAGGCTCTCAGGCGCCCTGTTCGGCCGGCACTGGCGCCAGCGCGGCTGCTGCGGCCCGGGCCTGGAGCCAGCGTGCCAGCTCGGCCGCCGGCAAGGGTTTGGCAAACAGGTAGCCCTGGCCGCGGTCGCAGCGCAGACGCGCCATCAAGGCGGCCTGGCCGGCGGTCTCGATGCCTTCTGCCACCGTCGTCATGCCCAGCGTCTGGGCGACGCGGATGGTGGCTTCGATCAG
This sequence comes from uncultured Rubrivivax sp., assembly GCA_964244245.1. GTDB lineage: Bacteria > Pseudomonadota > Gammaproteobacteria > Burkholderiales > Burkholderiaceae_C > Rubrivivax. The sequence continues at coordinate 2,809 of CAXTHW010000061.1, forward strand.
CACGCGGTGGTATTCCACCGTCTCCGCATGGCTGACGAAGGAGCGGTCGATCTTCACCGTGTCCACCGGCAACTGGTGCAGGCAGGCGAGCGACGAATAGCCGGTGCCGAAGTCGTCCAGCGCCAGCCGCACGCCCAGCGCCTTCAGCTCGCGCAAGGTGGCCTGCACGCGCTCGTCCTGCGCGGCCAGGCTTTCCGTCACCTCGAACTGCAACTCCTGCGGCTGCATGCCGTTCTGCTCCAGCACCCATCGCACTTCGGGCACCAGCCCGGGCATCTTGAGCTGCGCACGCGACAGGTTCACCGCCATCTCGCGCGGCGCCAGCGCGCCCAGCTCGCTGCGCCAGCGCGCGAACTGGCGGCAAGCCGCCTGAAGGACTTGCTGGCCGATGGCGTCGATCAAGCCGCATTCCTCGGCCAGCGCGATGAACTCCACCGGTGGCACCACGCCGCGCGTCGGGTGGCGCCAGCGCACCAGCGCCTCGACGCCGACCGCGCCGCCGCTGGCCATCTCGACCACAGGCTGATAGACGACGAACAGCTCGCCGTCGCGCAATGCGCGGCGCAGGTCGTTCTCGGTTTCCAGTGCGCGCACCACGCGCTCGTGCATTGCCGTGTCGAACATCACGCAGCGGCCGCGGCCGCCGCGCTTGGCTTCGTACATCGCCGTGTCGGCGTCGCGCAGCACGTCGTCGGCGGTGTGCTTGCCGAGGTCGGCCGTGCGGTCGGCTGCGACGATGCCGATGCTGGCGCTGGACTGCACCGTGTGCGAGCCGAGCTGGTAGGGCCGGGCCAGCACCTCCAGCAGCCGCTCGGCCACCAGGCGTGCTTCGTCCGCGCTGCGCACCCCTTCCAGCACCACCACGAACTCATCGCCGCCCAGCCGCGCGGCGGTGTGCACCTCGGAGGCGACGCGGGCCACCGCATCGCCGGGGCGCAGCGTGTCCTCGATGCGGCGGCCGATCTGGCGCAGCAGCTCGTCGCCCGCGGCGTGGCCCAACGTGTCGTTGACCTGCTTGAAGCGGTCGAAGTCCATGAACAGCACCGCGAAGCCATAGCCCGGGTGACGCTGCGCATGGCTGAGCGCGCGCTGCACGCGGTCCAGCACCACGGCGCGGTTGGGCAGGCCGGTGAGCGCGTCGGTGCGGGCCGAGCTGCGCAGTTGCTCCTGCAGGCGGCGGCGCTCGGTGATGTCGGTGCCCACGGTGACGAAGCCGCGCACCGGGCCGCCGTCTTCGAACAGCGGCTGCAGGTCCAGCTCCAGCCAGTATTCGCTGCCGTCCTTGGCCACGCTGAGCATTTCGGCGCGCGCCGCCTCGCCGGCCTGCACCGCTTGCTGCAGCCGGCGCATCGTGGCCGGGTCGTTGTTGGGGCTGTGCAGCAACTGCGCCGGGTTCTTGCCGATGACCTCGTCGAGCCGGTAGCCGCTGCGGCGGGTGAAGGCGGCATTGACCCACTGCACGCGGCGCTCGCGGTCGGTGATGAGCACATGGTTGTCGGTGCGCTCGGCCACCATCGCCAGGTGCGCCAGTTCTTCGGCCTGGCGCGCCAGCCGCCGCACATGGCCTTGCACCGCGCTGGCGGTGGGCTCCACCACCAGCAGGCTCAGCGCGCCCAGCAGCAGCAGCGTCAGCGCCATGCCGCCTTCGAGCAACTGCACCTGCTGGTGGCTGCGGTCGCGCGCGACCGCCTGAAGGCGGTCAGTCAGCCGCGAGGCCGCCGCAAACGCAGGCTGCACTTCGAGCTGCACCGCGGCTGCCGCCGCCGCCACGCGCTCGGTGTCGCCGGCCGCCAGCCGGTTCAGCAGGGCCTCGCAGCGGTACCAGATGCGCTCGCGTGCGGCCTGCCAGGCTGCCAGCGCCGGCTTCACCGCGCCGCTGTCGTCGTCTGCAATGGCGAGCTGGCGCTGCAGCAGCGCCTCGACCATCAGCGCGTCGGAGCGCGAGCGGTCCAGCGCCTGGCCCAGCAGGTCGGCGTGCAACAGCGTCACGCTGGCATCGCCGCCTGCCAGCGCGGCCATGCGGCCCATCTGCTGGGTGAACGAGCGCTGGCTGCCGGCCAGGCTGATGAGCTCTGCATCGCCGGCACGGATGCGCTCGAAGCGGTGCGCAAAGGCGGCCTGCAGCGCGGCCAGCGCAGCCAGCAGAGCGAAGGCGAGGTACATCGAGCGCCGCACGCGGCGGTGCGGTCTGGCGTCGGTGCGCGGGGGCCGGGTGGTGCCGCTCATGGTGGAAAGGGAATCACGCCAGCGGCTGGGCCAGGTGCACCACGTCGCGCCCGGCGCGCTTGGCGGCATAGCAGGCACTGTCGGCACGGGCCATCAGCTCGGCGCGGCCGAGCCCGGCTTCGAGCAGCACCGCGCCGATGCTGGCGCCGATGGCCAGGCGCTTGCCGGCGACGTCGCTGCCCAGCAGGCGGGTGCCGGCGCGGATGCGGTCTGCCACGCGCAGCGCGGTGTCCAGCTCGCAGCGCGGCATCAGCACGGCGAACTCGTCGCCGCCCAGCCTGGCCACCAGGTCGCTGGCGCGCACGCTGGCGGTCAGCAGCCCGGCCACGTCTTGCAGCACCTGGTCGCCAGCGGCATGGCCGGCGTTGTCATTGATGCGCTTGAAGTGGTCGAGGTCGATGAACAGCAGCACCGACGGCGGGGCAGCAGCGTCGGCAGACTGCTGGTTCAGCAGGGCCTGCATGCGCAGCTCGAAGGCGCTGCGGTTGGCCAGCCGCGTCAGCGCGTCGTGGCTTGCAGACCAGGACAGGCGCTCCAGCTCGGCGCGTTGCAGCGTCACGTCTTCCAGCAGCCAGATGGTGCCGGCATCCGGCTGCCCCGCTTCGACCGGCCGCCCCTGCAGCCGGCCCCACAGCGTGCTGCCGTCACGGCGGCGGAACTGCAGCTCGGTGACGAAAGGCAGGCCGGCATCGAAGGCCTGCACCACCTGCGGCGCCATGGCCTCGTATTCGCCCTGCGAGGCATAAAGCACGCTGTTCGGCTGGCCTGCCAGCGCGTCTTCGGGCCAGCCCAGCAGCGCAGCGAACTCGCGGCTCACCAGCTCCAGCCGCCGGTTGCGCGAGAACGCGATGCCGATGGGCGCCGCCGCCAGCACCGACTTCATCATGCGCAGCAGATTGGCCGCCTCGCTGCCGCTGGCGCTGCGGTCCTGCATCGCGCGGCGCAGCACGGCACCGAGCTGGCCGATCTCGCCTGCTGCGTCGGGCCAGCCTTCGTCGATGGGCAGCTCTGCGTCGCCCAGCGCCAGCGCACGCCGGCGCAGGCGGGCCAGCGGGCGCAGCAGCCAGCCCAGCAGGCCCAGCAGCAGCAGGCCACCGGCCAGCGCCACGGTGGCGGCCAGCAGCAGGCTGTCGCGCCGCGCCGCCACCAGGCCGCCGAGCAGCGTGTCTTCGCTGGCCACGCGCAGCACCACCCAGTCGGCCACGGCCACGCCGGCACTGGCGACGATGGTGCCGCCCGCCGCAGTGGCGTCGCCCGTCACCTCGATGGGCCGGCCTTGCCGCTCCCAGCGCGCGATGGCGCTTGCCAGGCCGGGCTCGGCAGCAGCAGGCGTCATCACGCGCTGGGCGATGCGGTGCGAGAGGATGTTGCCGCTGCCGTCCATCACCAGCGTCACCACCGGGTCGTCTGCGGCGCTGCTGTCCTGCGTCAGCTCGGCCAGCAGGTTGCGCGAGGCCAGGCGCAGCGTGCCGCCCACCACGGCCAGCAGCCTGCCCTGCGCGCCGATGACGGGCACCGTGAGCTGCACGATGGGCTCCTTCGACAAGCGGCCCATCAGCGGCTCGGACACCACCGGCTGCAGCAGCCGCGCAGTCTTCTGGAAGTAGGCCCGGTCGGCGATGCTGATGCCGGGGTCGCGCGCGCCATCGCCATCGACCAGCGCCACCACGCGGCCATCGGGCTGGGCGACGAAGAGGCTGGCGAACAGCGTGCGCAGCGTGTGGGTGGCGGCCAGCCGGGCCCGCAGCGCGGCCGGGTCGTCGGCCGCGGCCTTGAGCTGCGGGTCGTCGGCCAGCGTGCGCAGCGCCGTCTGCAGGCCGACGATGCGGCTGGACAGCAGGCTGGCCATGCGCTCTGCATTGCCGCGCTCCAGGTCCATCACCGCCTGCTGCACGCCGGTGTGCACGCGGTTCAGCACGAGCTGCGTGCTGAGCGCGATGCAGCAGGTGATCACCACCACGCTGGCCAGCGCCAGGCGCACCTTGAGCGTGGCCGTCAGCGCGCGCAGGCGTTCGACGGGCCTTCTGTGGTGCCGGCTTGCATCGGCTTTGTGCTCAACGGCCATTCGACGGCGACTCCGATCCTGTGGAGGTTGTCGGTCGAAATGGCGCGCGCTTGAGCGCGCCGGGTGCCGCCGCCCGGCTACGCTGCCTTGGCTGCCGACAGCCGCACGCAGACCCAGCCCGCAGCAGCGGCAGCAGCGGCCGCCCAGAACACCGCCGGGAAGCCGAACCGGCTGCTCAGCCAGCCGCCGCCCACGCCGCCCAGCACGCCGGACAGGCCGTAGCCCAGCACCGTGTAGAGCGCCTGCCCGCGGCCGCGCAGCGGCCCGGGAAAGTGGCGGTTGATGAGCACGATGCAGGCCGCGTGGTGGGCCGCGAAGGTCAGCGCGTGCAGCAGTTGCGCCAGCACCAGCACCGCAGGCAGGCTGCCGAAGGATGCGATGGCCGCGAAGCGCAGCACCGACAACCCGGCGGCCCATTGCAGCCAGACATGCGGCGCGATGCGCGCGAACAGCCGGCCCTGGAACCAGAAGAACGCGATCTCCACCACGACCGACACCGCCCACAGGCCGCCCACTGCCGTCTTGCGGTAACCCAGGCTGTCCAGGTACAGCGAGAAGAACGCATAGAGGCTGATGTGCGCCAGCACCGTGAAGAACACCGACGCGAAGAACCACGCCACCGCCGGCCGGCGCAGCACCGCGATGATCGACGGCAGCTGCGCATGGCCCGACACGTCGTCCCGCGTGGCCGGCAGCCGCAGCGTGGCCAGCCAGAGGCCGCCGAACATCGCCACCACCAGCACGGGGAAGAGGCCGATGCCGAAGCCCTGCAACAGCGCGCCGGCCAGCACCACGGTGACGATGAAGCCGACCGAGCCCCACATGCGGATGCGGCCGTAGCGCGAGGTGTCCATGCCGCCCTGCGCGGTGTGCAGATGCGCGGCCAGCGTGGCTTCAGACAGCGGCACCACGCCGCCGTTCGCCAGGAAGAGCAGCACGGTGCAGAAGGCCACCGCGCTGTAGCCGCGCGCAAAGAGCAGCCCGCTGACGGCCAGCAGCGCAGCGCCTGCCGCCAGCCGGATGAGCCGCACCCGGTGCCCGCCGTGGTCGCCGAGCCAGCCCCAGGCATAGGGCGCGACGACGCGCGTCCAGCTCTGCATCGACGAGATCGCGCCAATGGCCAGCGTCGAGTAGCCCAGGTCCTTGAACCACAGCGGCGCATACGGGTTGAACATCCCGATGGCAGCGAAATAGCTGAACCAGACGGTGCTGAACGCGAAGACCGGCAGCGCTGGCCTCACCCGGCCGCCGGCCGCGCGGCGGGGATCGGCGGCACCGGCAGCGCCACGTCACCGCACTGCGCGCGCTGGCGCAGCGTGTGGTCCATCACCACCAGCGCGAGCAGCGCCTCGGCAATGGGCGTGGCGCGGATGCCGACGCAGGGGTCGTGGCGGCCGAAGGTCTGCACCACGGTCGGCGCGCCCTGCCTGTCCACCGACGGCCGCGGCGTGCGGATCGAGCTGGTCGGCTTGATGGCGATGCGCACCACCAGGTCCTGCCCGGTGGAGATGCCGCCCAGCACGCCGCCCGCGTTGTTGCCGTCGAAGCCTGCCGGCGTGAGCGCATCGCCATGCGTGCTGCCACGCTGCGCCACGCAGGCGAAGCCGGCGCCGATCTCGACGCCCTTGACGGCGTTCAAGCCCATCATCGCGTGGGCGATGTCGGCGTCGAGCTTGTCGTACAGCGGCTCGCCCAGGCCCACCAGCATGCCGCGCGCCTGCACCTCGATGCGGGCACCGCAGGAGTCGCCTTCCTTGCGCAGCGCGTCCATGTAGCTTTCCAGTGCCGGCACGATGGCCGCGTTGGGCGCGAAGAAGGCGTTGTGCGCGATGTGCTCGGTGCTGTCGAACGGGATCTCGATCTCGCCCAGGGCGCTCATCCAGCCGACGAAGGTGGTGCCATGGCGCTCGCGCAGCCACTTGCGCGCCACCGCCCCTGCGGCCACCGTGGGCGCCGTCAGCCGGGCCGAAGACCGGCCGCCGCCGCGCGGGTCACGCAGGCCGTACTTGCGCCAGTAGGTGTAGTCGGCATGGCCGGGGCGGAAGGTGTCGAGGATGTTGCCGTAGTCCCTGCTGCGCTGGTCGGTGTTGCGGATGAGCAATGCGATGGGCGTGCCGGTGGTCAGGCCCTCGTGCACGCCGGAGAGGATCTCGACCACGTCGGCCTCGTCGCGCTGCGTCACGTGGCGGCTGGTGCCGGGGCGGCGGCGGTCGAGTTCCACCTGGATGTCGGCTGCCGCCAGCGCCATGCCGGGCGGGCAGCCGTCGATCACGCAACCGATGGCGGGGCCGTGGCTCTCGCCGAAGTTGGTGACGCAGAACAGTGTGCCGAAGGTGCTGCCTGGCATGCGACGGGCGCGCGCATCGCAGCGCCGCGGGAGTGAGCCACCGATTCTAGTTGCGGCCCATCGGCTTGCCGCAGCGCGGGCCAGCCCTCAACTTTGCATCATGTCTGACGAAAAGCAGGGCACGACCATCCAGACAACCGACGGAGATGCAGATGTTCAACATCAACCGGCTGAGCGTGGGCCAGCGCCTGGCGTGCGGCTTCGGCACGCTGCTGCTGCTGGGGCTGGCGATCGCGGCGCTGGGGGCGTGGGGACTGGCGCAGACCAATGCGTCCTTGCAGTCCATCTACATGCAGCGCACCGTGCCGCTGAAGGCACTGGCCAGCATGCGCTACCTCGCCACGCGTGACCGCGTGCTGCTGATGGACGCCCTGCTGCACGCCAAGGCCGATGTCGTCACCAAGCGCGTGCAGCAGTACCGCGACAACCGCACGGCATCGGCCGCCGCCTGGAAGCTCTTCGCCGTGGAGCGCCTGGACCCGGCTGAACGCAAGCTGGCCGACGAGATGGCCCGCACGCTGGCGGCGCTGGTGGACACCGGCTTCGAGCCGATGGCCGCTGCCTTGGCGGCCGGCAATTTCGACGCCGCCAAGGCCGCGCTGGAGCAGAAGGTCAGCCCGCTCAACCCGGCTTTCATCGACGCGATGGACCGCCTGATGGGCTGGCAGGTGAAGGAGTCGGCGCAGACCTTCGACAGCTCGCAGAGCCTGGCGCAGAACGTCACCATCGCGATGGCGGTGCTGGGCGCGCTGGGGCTGGTGGCCGGTGTCGCGGGCGCGGTGCTGATCACGCGCTCGCTGGTGCGCGCGCTCGGCGCCGAGCCCGATGCACTGGCCGCCGTGGCCGAGCGCATCGCCGACGGCGACCTGGCCGACAGCGGTGCTGCCACCGCCCGCCCCGGCAGCGTGATGGCCTCGATGCAGAACATGCGCCAGGCGCTGGTGCGTGTGGTGGGCAGCGTGCGCAGCGGCGTCGATGGCGTGGCCACGGCCAGCGCGCAGATCGCAGACGGCAACCAGGATTTGTCCACCCGCACCGAACAGCAGGCGTCCAGCCTGCAGCAGACGGCGTCGTCGATGGAGCAGCTCACCGGCACCATCGGCACCAGCGCGGAAAACGCCCGCCAGGCCAGCGTGCTGGCGCAGGGCGCCAGCGAGGTGGCGGCGCGCGGCGGCAGCCTGGTGACGCAGGTGGTGCAGACGATGGGCGAAATCCAGGCCGCCAGCCGCAAGATCGGCGACATCATCGGCGTCATCGACAGCATTGCCTTCCAGACCAACATCCTGGCGCTGAACGCCGCGGTGGAGGCAGCGCGGGCCGGTGAGCAGGGCCGCGGCTTCGCGGTGGTGGCCAGCGAGGTGCGCAGCCTCGCGCAGCGCAGCGC
>CAXTHW010000062.1:0-10758 GCA_964244245.1 uncultured Rubrivivax sp.
GTGCCCACGTTGACGTGGGGCTTGGTGCGTTCGAATTTGCCTTTTGCCATTTCAATTTCTCCAAGAAAGAGCGTTGCCAGTGATTGTTTAAGGTCTCCGCGCATCGCCCTGCCACTGGCAGCTGGACATCGGGGCCGAAGACCAACAGAAACTCGAAGCGGCTAAACCCCCAAGCAGACGCCGCGGATCCGGCTTCGCCGGTCCGCCAGCGGCGCCCCCTTGAGGGGGAGCGCCGTAGGCGCTTCGGGGGTGGTCGTCATTTGCTGCGTGCGGTGATGATGGCGTCGGCGACGTTCTTCGGCGCCTCGCTGTAGTGCTTGAACTCCATCGTGTAGGTCGCGCGGCCTTGCGACATCGAGCGCAGCGTGGTGCTGTAGCCGAACATCTCGGACAGCGGCACCTCGGCCTTGATGACCTTGCCGCCGCCGGGCATGTCGTCCATGCCCTGCACCATGCCGCGGCGGCTGGACAAGTCGCCCATCACGCCACCGGCATAGTCTTCCGGCGTCTCGACTTCCACCGCCATCATCGGCTCAAGAATCACCGGGCTGGCCCTGCGGCAGCCGTCTTTGAAGCCGATGGACGCGGCCATCTTGAACGCGTTTTCGTTCGAGTCCACCTCGTGGTAGGAGCCGAAGGTCAAAGAGACCTTCACGTCCACCACCGGGTAGCCGGCCAGCACGCCGTTCGGCAGCGTGTCCTCGATGCCTTTGCGCACCGCCGGGATGAACTCGCGCGGCACCACGCCGCCCTTGATGGCATCGACGAACTCGAAGCCCTTGCCGGGCTCCTGCGGCTCGATCTTCAGCACCACGTGGCCGTACTGGCCCTTGCCGCCGGACTGGCGCACGAACTTGCCTTCGACGTCAGAGATCGCCTTGCGGATGGTCTCGCGGTAGGCCACCTGCGGCTTGCCGACGTTGGCCTCCACGCCGAACTCGCGCTTCATGCGATCGACGATGATTTCCAGGTGCAGCTCGCCCATGCCGGAGATGATGGTCTGGCCCGATTCCTCGTCGCTCTTGACGCGGAACGACGGGTCTTCCTGGGCCAGGCGGCCGAGGGCAACGCCCATCTTTTCCTGGTCGGCCTTGGTCTTGGGCTCCACGGCCTGGCTGATCACCGGCTCGGGGAAGATCATCTTCTCCAGCGTGATGATCGCGGTCGGGTCGCACAGGGTTTCGCCGGTGGTCACTTCCTTCAGGCCCACGCAGGCAGCGATGTCGCCTGCCAGGATTTCCTTGATCTCTTCGCGCTGGTTGGCGTGCATTTGCAGGATGCGGCCGATGCGCTCTTTCTTGCCGCGGATCGGGTTATAGACGGAGTCACCGGACTTCAGCACGCCCGAATAGACGCGCACGAACGTGAGCTGGCCGACGTAGGGGTCGGTCATCAGCTTGAACGCGAGCGCTGCGAACTTCTCGGTGTCGTTGGCGTGACGCACCACTTCCTTGTCGTCGTCGTCATGCCCCGGCACCGGCGGCACGTCCAGGGGCGACGGCATGAAGTCGATCACGGCGTCGAGCATGCGTTGCACGCCCTTGTTCTTGAACGCGGTACCGCACAGCATCGGCTGGATCTCGGCGGCGATGGTGCGCTTGCGGATGCCGTCCATGATCTCGGCCTCGGACAGTTCGCCCGTTTCCAGATACTTGTTCATCAGCTCTTCGCTGGCTTCGGCGGCGGCTTCCACCATGTTCTCGCGCCACTTCTGCGCCTCGGCCAGCAGCTCGTCCGGGATCTCCTGGTACTCGAACTTCATGCCCTGCGAGGCCTCGTCCCAGATGATCGCCTTCATCACGATGAGGTCGATCACGCCGGTGAAGTTTTCCTCCGCGCCGATGGGCAGCACGATGGGCACCGGGTTGGCCTTCAGCCGCGCCTTCATCTGGTCATAGACCTTGTAGAAGTTGGCACCCGTGCGGTCCATCTTGTTGACGAACGCAAGCCGCGGCACCTTGTACTTGTTGGCCTGGCGCCAGACCGTCTCGCTCTGCGGCTGCACGCCGCCCACGGCGCAATACACCATGCAGGCGCCGTCGAGCACGCGCATCGAACGCTCGACCTCGATGGTGAAATCGACGTGCCCCGGGGTGTCGATGATGTTGATGCGGTGCTCGGGGTGGGACATGTCCATGCCCTTCCAGAAGCAGGTGGTCGCGGCAGAGGTGATCGTGATGCCGCGCTCCTGCTCCTGCTCCATCCAGTCCATGGTGGCCGCGCCATCGTGCACTTCACCGATCTTGTGGTTCACACCCGTGTAGAACAGGATGCGCTCGGTGGTGGTGGTCTTGCCGGCATCGATGTGCGCACTGATACCGATGTTGCGGTAGCGCTCGATGGGGGTCTTGCGGGCCATGGTCTTTCTCCAAAAACAGGGGCCGCCTTCGGGTTGGTGATAACCCGTAGAGGCGGCCGGAAGCAGGGTTTAGAAGCGGAAGTGCGAGAACGCCTTGTTCGCTTCTGCCATGCGGTGCACTTCGTCGCGCTTCTTCATCGCGCCGCCGCGGCCTTCAGAGGCCTCCAGCAGCTCGTTGGCCAGCCGGGCGGCCATCGACTTCTCACCGCGCTTGCGGGCCGATTCCTTCAGCCAGCGCATGGCCAGCGCCTCGCGGCGGACGGGGCGAACTTCCACGGGAACCTGGTAGTTCGCACCGCCCACGCGGCGGGACTTCACTTCGACCATCGGCTTGATGTTGTTCAGCGCGACCATGAAGATTTCGAGCGGGTCCTTACCGGACTTGTTCTCGACCTGGTCGAGCGCACCGTAGATGATGCGCTCGGCCACCGCCTTCTTGCCCGATTCCATGATGACGTTCATGAACTTGGACAGGTTGACGGAGCCGAACTTCGGGTCAGGCAGGATGTCTCGTTTGGGTACTTCGCGACGACGTGGCATGGGAGTTCCTTCTTCGGTTTCAGTTGGTGCCGGGCTGGTGCCGGCACCGCGAAAGGCCATTCGGGCCCTTCACTTACTCGGCCGCCTTCAAGGGAAGCGCGGCCGCATGGGGGCGGCTGATCAGGCCTTCTTCGGGCGCTTGGCGCCGTACTTGGAGCGCGACTGCTTGCGATCCTTGACGCCTTGGAGGTCGAGCGAGCCGCGCACGATGTGGTAGCGCACGCCAGGCAGGTCCTTGACCCGGCCGCCGCGGACCAGCACCACACTGTGTTCCTGCAGGTTGTGGCCCTCGCCGCCGATGTACGAGATGATCTCGAACCCGTTGGTCAGGCGCACCTTGGCGACCTTGCGCAGCGCGGAGTTGGGCTTCTTCGGCGTGGTGGTGTACACACGGGTGCAGACGCCGCGCCGTTGCGGGCTGTTCTGCATCGCCGGTGACTTGGACTTCGTGGCCTCGACCTCACGGCCGTGGCGCACGAGCTGGTTGATGGTTGGCATTTGGTGCTCGTTCCCGTTGGAATCTATGTCTGAAGCGACTCTCTTTTCGGGAAACAGCAGCTTGTGTCTCGCCACCTGCGGTGGGTCTGAGCAGCCGGCGCGCGCACTTCAAGCGCGGCACAAAGTCTGCCGAAAAGCCTTCCATTATATTCGGAGCGTGCCTGGGCAGCAAGTGAGGTTGTTTTGAGCGTCGCAGCGCCGCCGTCCGCCGTGCTGGACACCAACGTGCTGCTCGACTGGCTGGTCTTTCGGGACCCGCGCGTCGCCCCGCTGGCCGCAGCCATCGACGCTGGCGCCTTGTGCTGGCTGGCCACCGCCGCGATGCGTCGCGAGTTCGCGCAGATGCTGGGCCATGGCTGCCTCGCCCGCTGGCTGCCGCTGCCCGACCAGGCGCTTGCCGTCTTCGATCTCCGGTCGGTGGCCTGTGCCGAGCCGGCGCCGTCGCGGCTGCGGTGCACCGACGCGGACGATCAAGTGTTCATCGACCTGGCACTCGAGCGCCGCTGTGCCTGGCTGATCACACACGACCGTGCTCTGCTGAAGCTGGCGGCTCGCGCCCGGCAGCACAAGCTGCGTGTGCTGACGCCGCAGGCGTGGGCTCCGGCCTTTGCAGCCGGAACAGCGCTGCTATAGCGCGGCGCTCTTGCGGAGTTCGGCCACCTCGGTCTGGCCGGAAAACCGTGTGTTCGAAAGCAGCTCGAGTTGCGTGCGTGCTTTGCCCTTGTCACCGGACTGCAGGTAGATTTTCGCCAGCGTCAAGCGGTATGCGGGCGCGTCTGGCGCGCTATCGACGAGCTGCTTCTGCATCTCGATGGCCTTCGCGTGCTGTCCATCACTGGACAGGGCCGAGGCGAGTGTGTCCACATAGGCCGAGCGCCCTGGAGCGGCCTTGACGGCCCGCTCGGCAAAGCCCACGGCGCCGGGCTTCTTCTGCTTGATGCTGACCCAGGCCAGGTTGTTGAGTGCCAGGGAATTGTCGGGCTGCTGCTTCAAGACATGCAGGTAGTGCTGCTCTGCGACGGCGAGGTCTCCCCGAACGGAGGCAGCATCGGCGAGGTAGAGGACGAACAGCGTGTCCTTCGGATGCTGGCTTTGCCACGACTCGGCAAAGCGCGCCGCTTCCGCGCCCATGTCGGCCTGCAGCAGCGCAAAGTGCAGCCGGGCCGGCGCCTGCGCCGGGCTTGCCTGCGCCACTGCAGCGCGGAATGCAGCCACTGCCGCGGGCCAGTGCTTCTGCTCGGCTTCGATCTCGCCTTGCAGAAGGAAGCCGAGCGCCTCCTTGGGACGTTGCACCTGCACGTTGCGGGCGACCCGCAAGGCGTCCTGCGGCTTTCTCTGCCCCATCGCGGCGAAGATGGCCAGGCGCTGGGCCGCCAACGATCCAGGCTCCAGCTCGAGCGCCCGCTGCGCGCTCTTTCCCGCTGCAACGAAGTCCTTTTTCACCAGGCTGGCCTCGGCCAGCCCCAGATGGCCCAGTGGCGCATCGGCATGCTCGTTGGCAAGCCGCCCGAACGTCGCGATGGCCTGGTTGACGTCACCGGCCGCCAGCAGTGCGCTGCCCAGGCGGGCTTGGATCTCGATGCTGGCGGGCACCGCGGCAGCGGCCTTCTGAGCAGCGGCCAGGGCTGCCTTGGAGTCGCTTGCTGCCACCAGCAGGTCGATCAACACCAGGCGGGGTTGCGGGTCGCCGGGGTCGGCCTGGATGGCTGCGTCGATCCACTTTGCGATCTCGGCGCGCGTGGCGCCGCCGTAGCGGGCCAGGTCGGCCAGCGACAACAGCGCCTGCACATTCTTCGGCTCCAGCTTGAGAAGCGCTTCGAAACGGGCCTTTGCCGCTTCGGGCTTCTTCTCCAAAAAGTCGAGCGCCGCCAGATTCGACACCGCAGGAAAGTAGCGCGGGTCGCGGCGAACAGCCTGCTCGAAAGACTGGCGCGCCGCGGCCGGCTCCTTGCGCAGCAGATGCACCCGCCCACGCAGGTCGGCGGCGGCGGCGTTGTCGGGTTGCTTGCGCTCCAGCGCTTCGATGGCTTTCAACGCAGCGTCGAGCTGGTTGCGCTGCAGACGGGCGCTGATCAGCGCCATGTCTGCAGCCGTCCCACTGTCGGCAGCGGCAATGGACTGCAATTCGTTGAACGCGGTGTCGCCGTTGCCCCTGCCCAGTTGCGCCACTGCCAACGCTGTGCGCGCCGGCGCATCGGCCGGCTTCAGGCTGGCGGCGCGGGTGAACAGGGCATTGGCAGCAGCGGCATTGCCGGCGAGCAATTGCGCCTGGCCGCCAATGGTCAGCGTTTCGACGTCGGCACCCTCCTTGTCCAGCAACGGACGCAGCGAGGCAACTGCCTTTGCCGGCTGACCTGCCCGCAAATAGACCTTGGCGAGCAGACGCTGCGCAGCAGCGAACTGCGGCTGCAATTGCACCGCCTTTTGCAAATGGCGTTCGGCCTGCGACAGCGCATTCAACTGCAATTCGGTGGCGGCGGCCAGGAAGAGAAGGCTCACGTTGTCCGGCAGTGCGGCCACCATGGGCTGAAGCAAGTCATTGGCGCGCTTGTAATCGGCGGCGGCGAATGCTTTCTGTGCCTCGTAGAGTCGGGTCAGCGGATGCCCTGGCGCAGCGGCGTTGAGCGCGTCGATCTGCCGCTTGGCCGCCGTCTCGTCTTGCCGCAGGTAGCTGAGGGTGATCAAGGCCGCGTGCGCTGGTACCAGGTCGGGCTGCACGGCCAGCGCCTTGCGGTAGCTGTCGCCCGCCGCAACCAAGTTGTTCTTGTAGCGCAGCGTCAGGTCGCCGTGGAGCTGCCATGCCTCGGCGCTGTCGGGCCGGGCCGCCAGCAACTGGTTCAAGCCCGCCAGCGCAGCCTCGACGTCACCGCCGGCCACCTGCAGCCGCGCCTGCGCAATGAGCGCGGGCGCGGACTGCGGATCGGCCGCCAACGCCCGGCCGAGGGCCGCCCGCGCGTCACCCATGGCACCCTGCGCGGCAAACGCGCCGGCCAACGCGACCTGCAGCGTGACCACGTTCTGAGGCAGCGACAGTTGCACGGCCCCGAGCTGCGCAATCAGCTTTGGATACTGCCGCGTTGCAAGCATCGCCTGCGCCAGCGCAGGCACCAGCTTCTCGTCGGGATACTGCAGTTCCCTGGCGCGCCGCAATTCAACGTCGGCGCCGACGGCGTCTCCAGTGGCCAGCAATGCGGTGCCAAGCAGGAACCTGGCTTCTGCGGACGACGGCGCCTTCTGGAGCACGCCTTTGAGCTGAATGACGGCGGCCTTGTCGTCCTTCTTGTCCAGCGAAGCCTTTGCCGCCGCCAGCAACTCCGCTTCTTTCTGGCCGCCGCAGGCCGACAAGAGCGCCGCGACAGCGAGCAGAGTGACCAGGACATTTGCGTTCTTTGCCATGCGTTGCTCCCCCCGGTTGCGCAATCGCGGCGCATTCGGCCGCCGGTTTTCAAGTATCCCGCAGCGTCGGTGGTTTGGAACTCGAAAAGTCGCAACGCAACTGGACGCGCGAGGGGAAGGCGTCAAGTTAGGGATGTCGATCGGGCTGACAACCGTCGGGCTCCAATGACCTGATCTGCGACAAACTCACGCAATATCAAAGGTTTACAACACTGGCATGGTTTTGGCTAATGGCTGCCTGCGGCGCTATGTCGAGCGCGTTGCACAACCAAGGGGATACAAATGAAGAAACTGAAACTGTGGACCGGGGCCATCGCAAGCGCTGCTGCTCTGATGGTGGGAGGCCAAGCCCAAGCCGTGCCGGTTGCTCTCGAATTGGCATTGCTGGTGGACGTCTCCGGCAGCGTGGACACGACGGAATACAACCTCCAGCGCACGGGCTACGTCAACGCGTTCCAGGACGCCGTTGTTCAGGCGAACATCGGCACGCTGAGCGGTGGCATCGCGGTGACGTACATCGAGTGGTCCGGCAGCGGTCAGCAGTCGGTACAAGTGGGCTGGACGCAGATCACCGACGCAGCCAGTGCCAATGCATTCGCTGCTGCAATCGCTGGTGTCTCGCGTGCTTTCTCCGGCTCTACCGCGCCTGGCAGCGTGCTGAATTTCGCCACGCCGTTGTTTGGCACCGAAGTCGGCGCCGCTGGCAACGGCTTCGAGTCGTCGCGGCAAGTGATCGACGTGTCGGGTGACGGCGCAGAAAATGACGGCGCCAACACGCTGACCGCACGCAATGCCGCGCTGGCCTCGGGCATCGACACCATCAACGGCCTTGCCATCCTCGGCGAAAGCGGTCTGGCCGCGTTCTACCAGAACAACATCGTCGGCGGCACCAACGCCTTCCTGCAAACGGCAGCGACGTTCCAGGACTTCGAGAGCGCTGTGATCGCCAAGATCGGCCGTGAAGTCATCGAAGTGCCCGAGCCCGGCTCGCTGGCCCTCGTGGGCCTCGCGCTGGCTGGTGTGGGCATCGCCCGTCGGCGCACCAGCGCCAAGGCGTGACCCTGTCGCAAGTGGCTGGCTGAAAGGCCAGCGCAAGCCAACGGGCCGATTCGTCGGCCCGTTTCTTTTGGTGATCGGCGCTGCCTGACCGGCCGAATCTCGACAGTGATGCACGGGCGAAAAAAAGGCGGCCGAAGCCGCCTTTGCACCTCAGCGCACAGCGCCTGTCACTCGCCAGCGTCGCCGGCTGCGGCAGCAGCCGCGGTGGCTGCATCGACATTCGCCATCTGCACGGCGGCCAGTTCCTCGGCCTCCTGCATCGCGATGGCCCGGCGCTCGGTTTCGTCCATGGCTTCCTTGGCCTTGCGGGCTTCGTGGAAGGCCATCCCGGTACCGGCCGGGATCAGGCGCCCGACGATCACGTTCTCCTTCAGGCCGCGCAGCTCGTCGCGCTTGCCCATGATGGCAGCCTCGGTGAGCACGCGGGTTGTCTCCTGGAACGACGCCGCCGAGATGAAGCTGTCGGTGGACAGGCTCGCCTTGGTGATGCCTAGCAGCACGTCGGCGTGGGTTGCCGGCAGCTTGCCTTCGGCGCGCAGCGCGTCGTTGGTGTCGAGCAGCTCCGACCGTTCGACCTGTTCGCCGTTGATGTACTTGCTGTCGCCGACGTTGGTGATCTGCACGCGGCGCAGCATCTGGCGCACGATCACCTCGATGTGCTTGTCGTTGATCTTCACACCCTGAAGGCGATAGACGTCCTGCACTTCATCGACGATGTAGCGCGCCAGTTCCTCGATCCCCAGCAGGCGCAGGATGTCCTGCGGGTCTGCGCTGCCGTCCACCACCAGCTCCCCGCGGTTGACCACCTGGCCTTCGTGGACCAGGATGTTCTTCTCCTTGGCCACCAGCTCTTCGTGCACCGTGCCTTCGGGCGCGGTGATCTGCAGGCGGTTCTTGCCCTTGGTCTCCTTGCCGAAACTGACGGTGCCGGTGATCTCGGCCAGGATGCCGACGTCCTTGGGCGAACGGGCCTCGAACAGCTCGGCCACCCGCGGCAGGCCGCCGGTGATGTCGCGCGTCTTCTGGCCTTCCATCGGGATGCGCGCCAGCACTTCGCCTGGCGTCAGGTCCTGTCCATCGCGGATCTGGATCAGCGCCCCGACCGGGAAGCCGATGGTCACCGCGTGGTCGGTGCCGGGAATCTTGACCTCGACACCGGCCGCGTCCAGCAGCTTGACCTGCGGGCGCACCACCTTGGCGGCGCCGCGGCGCTTCGGGTCGATGACCACCAGCGTGGACAAGCCGGTGACCTCGTCCACCTGCTTGGCGACGGTGTTGCCTTCCTCGACGTTCTCGAACTTCGCGCGGCCGGCGAACTCGGTGATGATCGGGCGGGTCAGCGGGTCCCAGTTGGCCAGCACGGTGCCGGCCTTGACCTGCTGGTCGGGTTTGATGTTGAGGATGGCGCCGTACGGCAGCTTGTGGCGCTCGCGCTCACGGCCGTGGGGGTCGCTGATCACGATCTCGCCGGAACGCGAGATCACCACCAGTTCGCCCTTGCCGTTGGTCACGTAGCGCATCGTGGCGTTGAAGCCGATGATGCCTTCGCTCTTGGCATCCACGCTGGATGCCACTGCCGCACGTGAAGCCGCACCACCGATGTGGAAGGTGCGCATCGTGAGCTGCGTGCCCGGCTCACCGATCGACTGCGCGGCGATCACGCCGATCGCTTCGCCGACGTTGACCAGCCCGCCGCGGCCCAGGTCGCGGCCGTAGCACTTGGCGCAGATGCCGAAGCGCGTGCCGCAGGTCAGCGCGGTGCGGACCTTGACCTCATCGACGCCTGCTGCTTCCAGCACGTCGATCAAGTCTTCGTCCAGCATCGTGCCGGCCGAGACCATCATCTCCTGCGTCTCGGGGTGCAGCGTCTCGACCGCCGTCACCCGGCCCAGGATGCGGTCACGCAGGCTTTCGATGACTTCTCCGCCTTCGACCAGCGCGCGGCGGTTCATGCCGTTCTGCGTGCCGCAGTCGGTTTCAGTCACCACCAGGTCTTGCGTCACATCGACCAGGCGGCGCGTCAGGTAGCCCGAATTGGCCGTCTTCAACGCCGTGTCCGCCAGGCCCTTGCGGGCGCCGTGGGTGGAGATGAAGTACTGCAACACGTTCAGGCCTTCACGGAAGTTGGCCGTGATCGGGGTCTCGATGATGCTGCCGTCGGGCTTGGCCATCAGGCCGCGCATGCCGGCCAACTGGCGGATCTGCGCGGCCGAGCCACGCGCGCCCGAGTCGGCCATCATGTAGATGGAGTTGAACGACTCCTGGTCCACCTGCTTGCCGTTGCGGTCGGCGACCTTCTGCTTGGCAAGCTGGCTCATCATGACCTTGCCGACTTCGTCGCCGGTCTTGCCCCAGATGTCCACCACCTTGTTGTAGCGCTCGCCGGCGGTCACCAGGCCCGAGACGTACTGCTGCTCGATCTCCTTGACTTCCTTCTCGGCGCGCTCGATCAGGCCTGGCTTTTCCTTGGGCACCAGCATGTCGTCGATGGCGATCGAGATGCCGGCGCGCGTGGCGAGGCGGAAGCCCGCCTGCAGCAGCTTGTCGGCAAAGACCACCGTCTCCTTCAGGCCGCACTTGCGGAAAGACACGTTGATGAGACGTGAGATTTCCTTCTTCTTCAGCGCCTTGTTGATGTTGCTGAACGGCAGGCCCTTGGGCAGGATTTCCGACAGCAGCGCACGGCCGACCGTCGTTTCGACCAGCTTGATGGCCGAGGTGAATTCGCCGCTCTCGGCGTCCTTGGTCCATTCGACCATGCGCACCGAGATCTTCGCGGTGACCTCGACCACGGCGTTGTCCAGCGCCCGCTGCAATTCCTGCAGGTCGCTGAAGATCATGCCTTCGCCGATGCCGTTGATGCGCTCGCGGGTGGCGTAGTACAGGCCCAGCACCACGTCTTGCGA
>CAXTHW010000063.1:0-10725 GCA_964244245.1 uncultured Rubrivivax sp.
GTCAAATCAACAACTTAGCAGCGGTGTCAGGGTCGAATTGAGAAAGACGGGCTAGCGCCAGCTCCACACCACGGCTCGCACCAGCCCGCCTTCCGTCTCGAACGTGATGCTGTCACCGCCCGGCCCGGCCGCGCCGAGTCGGTAGCTGAAGCTGCCGCCATGTTGCCGTGCAGGCGGGCCGAGCTGGGCCTGCACGGCGGCAGCGTCGGCACCCACGCCGCAACAGGGCGGTAGAGCCGGCAGCGCCGGCCCGTCAGCCGCCAGCACCACCAGTTCCATCGGCGCCGCAGCGCCGCCGCGCGGCTTGTAGATCGCCAGCCGGAAGCTGCGGCAGTCGATGGCCTGCATCTCGTCGCCGCTGCTGCCCACCTGGCTGGTCTTGGCCTCCCGCGGCCTGGTGCAACCGGCGGCGGCGATGGCCCGGCCCGCACTGTCGAGCGCCTGCAAGGCCTGCAGTCCCGCAGCCGGCTGCGGCAACGCGGGCGCTGGCGCGAGCAGCGCTGCCCACAGCAGCGCAAGCCTGCCCAGCGGCACGCCGCGCATCAAGGCGTCTTGAAGTCACCGCCCCAGGCGATTGCCCAGCGTGCCGGGTCGATGTACTTGCGCATCACCGCGTTCACCTGCTCGGCGCTGAGCTTGGCGATGGCGTCGTCCAGGCGCTGCGCGAAGGCGAAGCTGCGCTCCAGGTAGAGGTTCTGCGCGAGCTGTGCAGCCACCGCGGCGTCTTGCGCGCGCGACAGGCGCAGCTCGCTCAACAGGCCGCCGCGCGCCGCGTCCAGCTCCACCTGCGAGAAGCCGTCTTTCAGCACGCGGCGGGTTTCTTCCAACAGCGCCGCCTCCACCTTGGCCTGGTTTTGCGGCGCGAAGATGGCGGTCACCATCCAGCGCGTGTTGGGCTCGATGCGGTTCCAGTTGATGCCGGTGTTGACGCCGTAGCTCAGCCCGTCCTGCTCGCGGATTCGCGTCCACAGGCGTGAGGCGGTGGAGCCGCCGAAGAGGTAGTTGGCCATCACCAGCGCCGGGTAGTCGGCATCGCGGTCCATCACCGGCAGCATCAGCTCGGCCATCATGTTGGCGTTCTGCTTGTCGGGCGTCTTCAGCACGAAGCGCTCTGGCTTGGGCGTGCGCCAGGGCTCGGGGATGCGCACGAAAGGCAGCGGCCCGGCGGCCGGCTGCGCCCAGTCACCGAAGGCCGCGGCCAGCGCCTTGTTGACGGCCACCACGTCCATGTCGCCGACCGCTGCGAACTCCGAGCGCGCCGCGCTGTAGAAGCGGCGGTGGAAGGCCTTGAGCTGCTCGGCCGTCACCGCCTTGCTGTCCTGCTCCATCTCGTCGAAGGTGGAGGCGTAGCGCAGGTCGCCGCGCGGGTAGGGGTTGTTGTGCCTCTGCAGCGTGTTGGCGATCAGGCTCGCCGGCTCTTTGCGCTGCCGCTCGATGGAGGCCAGGCGCTGCTGGCGCGTTTCTTCCAGCGCATCGGCGGGAAACGTCGGCTGCCGCAGCAGCGTGCCGACCAGCGTGATCAGCGCCGGCAGGTTGTCGCGCGTGGTCGTCAGCGTGGCGGTCAGCGTCTGGTCGCCGGCGCCGATGTTCACCTCGGCGCGCAGGCGGTCGAAGGCATCGCTGATCTGCTGCCGCGTCATGCCGGCCGCGCCTTTGTTGAGCATGCTGCCGGTGAAGGCGCTCACCGTCTCCAGCCCCTTCAGGCTGTTCTCGTCGCCGTAGCGCAGCCGCAGCCGCGCCTGCACCACGTTGCCGCGCGTGCCCTTGGGGATCAGGCCCAGGCGCATGCCGCTGGGCAGCGTGGCTGTCTGGGTGCGCGCGTCCAGGTTGGCCGGCGTGGCGTCGAAGGCCTCGGCCTGCGCGCCGGTGGCGTCGCCTTTGTAGTCCTTCACCAGCGCCGCCACGTCCACCCTTGCCGGGGCCGGCGCACGCTGCGGCTTGTCGGTGGGGATGTAGGTGCCGACGGTGCGGTTGTCGGGCAGCAGGCGTTCGCGCGCCACGCGCTGCACGTCGGCCAGCGTGAGCTTCTTGACCTGGTCGCGTTGCAGGAAGAAGAGGCGCCAGTCGCCGCCGGCAATGGCTTCGGACAGTTGCACGCCCACCTGCTCGGGGTCGGTGAAGCCGAGCTGCCAGTTGTTCAGCCACTGCTGGCGCACACGCTCCAGCTCTTCGGTGGTGATGGGCTCGCCGGCCACGCCGTCCAGCGTGGCCAGCAGCTCGGCACGCGCCTTGGCGACGTCCTGCCCTGGCGCCAGCGTGGCGCCCAGGAACATCGGCGACGGCTCGGCCAGGCTCCAGGCAAAGCCGAAGGTGTTGGCCGCCAGCCCTTTTTCCACCAGCCGCCTGTGCAGCCGGCCGGCAGGCGCATCGGCCAGGATGCTGGTCAGCAGCTCGGCGGCGGCGAAGTCGGGGCTGGACACCGGCGGGATGTGGAAGCCCACGTAGAGCAGCGGCGAGCCGCCGATGCGGCGCAGCGTGACGGTGCGCTCGCCGTCCTGCACCGGGTCCAGCGTGTAGGTGGGTTGCAGCACGCGCTGCGGCTTGGGGATGGCGGCGAAATACTGCGCCGCCCAGGCCAGCACCTGGGCGCTGTCGAACTTGCCGGCGATGATCAGCGTGGCGTCGTCGGGCTGGTAGTAGCGGCGGTAGAAGGCCTGCAGCCGCGCGATATCGACGTTCTCCACGTCGGCGCGCGCGCCGATGGTGCTCTTGCCATAGTTGTGCCACCAGTACATGGTGGCCATCACCTGCTGGAGCAGCACGCGGCCGGGGCTGTTCTCGCCGCTTTCCATCTCGTTGCGCACCACCGTCATCTCGGTGTCGAGGTCTTTGCGGGCGATGAAGCTGTTGACCATTGCGTCGGCCTGCCAGGACAGATACCAGCGCAGGTTCTCCGGGTTGGCAGAGAAGCTGGCGAAGTAGTTGGTGCGGTCGAACGAGGTGGTGCCGTTGAATTGCAGGCCGCGCCGGGCCAGCTCGGCCTTGGGGTCGGGCGTGGTGGGCGTGCCCTTGAAGATCAGGTGCTCCAGCAGGTGGGCCATGCCGGACTCGCCGTAGTTCTCCATCCGCGAGCCGACGTGGTAGGTCAGGTTCACCGTGGTGGTGGGCTTGGCGTCATCGGGCACCAGCAGCACTTGCAGGCCGTTGGGCAGCCGGTATTCGGTGATGCCTTCCACGCTGCTGGCCTGCACCAGGCCGCCGGGCAGCGCGGGCCGGGCGCCCTGGCCGAAAGACGCCGGTACGGTGAGCGTCAGCGTGGCGCACAGCAACAGCCACCGCAGCCGATGCAAAGAATGGGCTGGACGCAGGAATATCGAGGTCATGGAAAGCACGCCGGTCGAGGGCGCTGGAAGTCAGCGACGGCGCAGTCTAGGCCCGGCCGGCCGGCCGCCCGGCAGCGGGGTCATCGCGGGCTGTGCGGCCATGTCACGGTGGATTCATCGCGCCTGCCTACCCTGCGGTGGCCGGGGCTGCATGTCGCGCCCCGCAAGGACGAGGATCACCGATGAACAAGCAACTCCTGGCGCTGGCCGCCGCAGCCGCCGTGGCGCTGCCCGCGCAAGCACTGACCGCGGGCGACCTGGCCTTCACCGCCTTCAATGCCGACGAAGACGGCTTCGCGCTCGTCACCTTCGTCGATCTGGCGGCCGGCAGCAAACTTTACTTTGCAGACAACGAATGGTCCGGCACTGCCTTCAACACTGGCGAGAGCTATCTGTCGTGGGCCTCGGGCGCGGGCACCATTGCGGCCGGCACGGTGATCCGCTTCACGCAGACCGACAAGGTGACGCTGGGCGCGTCGGTCGGCACGCTGTCGCGTGAGGCGGTGAGCGGCAGCGCCAACTACGGCATCGCCAACAGCAACGAGGTGCTCTACGTCTATACCGGCAGCAGCGCCACGTCGCCCACCGCCTTCGTGGCCGCCATCACCAACGGCAGCTTCACCGCCGACGGCTCCATCGCCAACACCGGCCTGGTGGAGGGCCTGAGCGCCATCCGGCTGAACACCAACGCGCCCGGTGCCACGCCCGACTATGCCGAGTACACCGGCCCGCGCACCGGCCAGCCCAGCTTTGCCGGGTACAAGGCGCTGGTGGGTGACGTGTCCAACTGGACGGTGGACACCAGCAACGGCAGCTACGCGGCCACGGTGCCGGTGACCACGGCCTTCACCGTGACCGCCGTGCCCGAGCCCGGCACCTGGGCGCTGCTGCTGGCCGGCGCTGCCGCCGTGGGCGCAGCGGCACGCCGCCGCGCCTGACACAGCACAGACGCAGCACTGACGCAGCACAGACGCAGCACTGCCGCCCATCCCTTCTGCACACTCCCGCCAGCGAGCAACGCCATGCACCGACACCCCTTCCTGCGCAGCAGCGCCGCCGCCCTGGCGCTGGCCGCGCTGCAGTCGCTGGCGTGCGCCGCCGACACGCCGATCTACACGCTGCAAGGCAGCGGCAGCGCCAGCCCCTTTACCGGCCAGGCCGTCAGCACCACCGGCGTGGTGACGCGGCTGAACAGCAACGGCTTTTTCATCCAGGACCTGGCCGGTGACGGCAACCCGGCCACGTCGGACGGCATCTTCGTCTTCTCGACGCAGTTCTTTCCGACCGTCGGCAGCCTGGTGCGGGTGGCCGCGACGGTGACCGAATTCAACGTCGGCACTGCCAGCAACGCAGACACCGCCACCAAGCCGCTGACCGAGCTGAGCAGCGTCTCGGCCGTCACCCAGCTCGGCACCGGCTACAGCATCGTGCCGACAGCGGTGAGCCTGCCGCTGGCGCCGGGCGACAGCTTCGAGCGCTTCGAGGGCATGCTGCTGCGCTTCAGTGGCCTGACGGTGCAGCAGAACTTCTTCGAGGCGCGCTACGGCCAGCTCACGCTGGGCGTGGGCCGCCACGAGACGGTGACCAACCGCCACCGCCCCGGCACCCCGCAGGCGCTGGCACTGGCCGACGAGCAGGCGCGCAGCCGCTTTCTGCTGGACGACGGCAGCACGGCGCAGAACCGCAACCCCACGCCCTACATCGGCAGCAACGGCGTGCCGCGGGCCGGCGACAGCATCGCCACGCTGACCGGCGTGCTCGACTTCGGCCTGGCCACCGCCAGCAACGCCGGCTTCGGCCTGTACCGGCTGCACCCCACCGAGGCGCCCACCATCACGGTGAGCAACCCGCGCCCGCCGGCACCGGCCGCGGTGGGCGGCAACCTGCGGCTGGGCAGCATGAACGTGCTCAACTTCTTCACCACCTTCACCAACGGCAACACCGCCGACGGGCAGACCGGCCAGGGCTGCACGCTGGCCAGCAGCACGGCGGCCGGCAACTGCCGCGGCGCCAACAACATCACCGAGTTCAACCGCCAGCGCGACAAGATCGTCGTCGCGCTGGCCGGGCTGGATGCAGACGCCGTGGGGCTGATGGAGATCCAGAACAACGGCAGCGTGGCGCCGCAGAACCTGGTCGATGCGCTGAACGCCCGCGTCGGCGCGGGCACTTACGCCGTGGTGCCCGACCCCGCGAACGCCACAGGCACCGGCACAGGCACCGGCACCGACGCCATCAAGGTGGCGATGATCTACAAGCCGGCCAGGCTGGCCCGGGTGGGCGCGTCGTCCAGCGACGTGAGCCCCGTGAACAACCGGCCGACGCTGGCGCAGACCTTTGCAGCAGCCAACGGCGAGCGCTTCACGCTGGTCGTCAACCATCTCAAGAGCAAGGGCAGTTGCCCGGCACCGACCGACGCAGACGCCGCCGGCAACCTGGACAGCGGCGACGGCCAGGGCTGCTGGAACGCGCTGCGCGTGCAACAGGCACAGCAACTGCGCAGCTATGTGGCGCAGCTCCAGTCCAACAGCGGCAGCAACGACGTGCTGCTGGTCGGCGACTTCAACGCCTACGCGCAGGAAGACCCGATCCACGCCCTCACCAGCAACGGCTACATCGACCAGTCGGGCCGCTACGAGGGCTTGGGCTACTCGTATGTCTTCGACGGCACCGCCGGCCGGCTGGACCACGCCATCACCAGCGCCAGCTTCTCGCCCAAGGTGGTGGGCACGACGCACTGGCACATCGACGCCGACGAAAGCGTCGCACAGGACTACAACCTGGAGTTCAAGGCGCCAGCGCTGTGCTCCGGCGTTCCCTGCCCGGCCGACCCCTATGTCGGCACGCAGCCTTACCGCGCGTCCGACCATGACCCGGTGCTGGTGGGCGTGAGCCTGTTCAAGGCCATCGACGGCACGGCCGCGCGCGACACGCTCACCGGCACGCCCGGCGACGACATCTTCACCGGCGGCGCCGGTGCCGACACGCTGACCGGCGGCGCCGGCACCAACGTCTTCCGCTACACGTCGGTGCGCGACGCGGGCGACACGGTGACCGACTTCGTGCCCGGCAAGGACTTGATCGACCTGCGCGCGCTGCTGGCCGGCGTGGGCTACGGCGGCAGCAACGGCAGCAGCGCAGTCGCCGACGGCGTGCTGCGCTTCGTCGCCGTGGCCGGCGGCACCAGCGTGCAGATCGACACCGATGGCGCGGGCAGCGCCGCCAGCTTCCGCCCGCTGCTGACGCTGACCGGCGTCAGCCCCGCCAGCCTGGACCCGCTGCGCGACGTGCTGGTGCGCTGAGCCCCAGCCCCAGTCCTCTCACTTGAGCCGAACACCATGACCTCACTGCAACTGAACACCTTCGCCGCCGCCAGCCTGCTGCTGGCCGCAGGCAGCGCCTGCGCGCAAGCCGGCACCGCCAGCCTCGCCGGCTGGCAGGCCACCGGCGACGTGGTGGCGCAGGGCGGCGCCATCACGCTGACCACTGCCTATCTGGACGGCGCTGGCGACCAGCCCTTCAACCTGTCGGGCACCTCGGCGGTGGACTACAGCGCGCTGGCCGCCGCCGCCGGGCTGCCGGTGCAGGCACTGGACGTCGGCGGCCAGTTCGTCTTCGAAGGCTCGCTGGTCAGCCAGAGCTTCAGCGTGGCGGCCGGCCAGCAGCTCCGCTTCGACTGGGCCTTCAGCAGCCGCGAGACCGACTTCCTCGACCATGCCTTCGTCGTGCTCGACGGCCGGCTCCACACGCTGGCCACCACCGCGCAGCCGGGCGCCGCGACGCAAGGCTTCAGCGCCGGCTTCGCGCAGGCCGGCACCGTGACGTTGGCCTTCGGCGTGGCCGACACCGAGGACGTGCTGGGCGTCTCGTCGCTGACCATCACCAACCTGGCCGTCAGCGCCGTGCCGGAGCCGGCCACCAGCGCGCTGCTGCTCGCCGGGCTGGGGCTGCTGGCCACGGCAGCGCGGCGCCGCGCTCAAGGCGTGCGGTAGCGGCGCAGGCGCTCCAGATCGAGCACCCGCACGCCGCCGTATTCGACGCGGATCACGCCCGCTGCCTGCAGCGCGCGCAGCGCCTCGTTGACACGCTGGCGCGACAGCCCCACCAGGTAGCCCAGCTCCTGCTGCGTGATGCGCAGCAACTCGCCGACGCCGGGGTACAGCAGCGGGTGGAACAGCGCCGCCAGGCCGCGCGCCACGCGCTCGTCCACGTCACCCATGCGGTCGATCTCACGCGCTGCGATGAACTGGCCCAGCCGCTCGTTCAACTGCGTCATCACGAAGCGGTTGAAGCCGATGCTGCGGTCCAGCAGCCAGTGGAAAGTGTCGGTGCCGATGCCGGCCACCAGGCTTTTGCGCAAGGCCTGGACGTTGTAGCGGTACAGCTCGCGCTTGATCACCGTGCCCTCGCCGAACCAGCCACCCGGCGACAGGCCGGCGAAAGTGACTGGCACGGCGCGGCCGCGCAGCAAGGCATCGTCGTTGCTCATCTTCAGCAGCCCGTCGATGAGGCCGAACCAGTACGTCACCGGGCGGCCGATGCGGCAGACCAGCTCGCCGGCCGCCACCGTGACGACGCGCATGTCGGCCGCCACGCGCGCGCGCTCATCGGCGTCCAGCGGCGCCAGCCAGGGAATGCCGCGCAATTCATCGCTGCTGGCGCTGCGCGAGCGCGCCGCCAGCGCGGCGCCCGGAACCGCCGCCGCTTCGGGCGCTGCTTGCTTCATCGGCTGTGCGGGAAAGACCCCTTGGTACTGTCCCTAGGATTGTCGTCAGAACGACAACATGGCGTCAAACGCTTGCCCAGAATCGGCGCCGACGTTCCAGGAAGCCGCCCTTGCGTACGACCTTTCCCCGCTTGCTGCAAGACCACGCCAAGGCCAGGCCGCAGGCGCCTGCGCTGCGCGAAAAGGTCTATGGCATCTGGCAGCCGCTGGGCTGGGCCGCGCTGGCGCTGCTGGTGCGCGAGATGGCCTGCGGCCTGGCCGCCGCCGGCCTGAAGCGGGGCGACCACCTCGTGGTGGTGGGCGAGAACCGCCCGCGCCTGTACGCCGCGATGCTGGCCACGCAGGCGCTGGGCGCCGTGCCGGTGCCGCTGTACCAGGACGCGGCCAGTACCGAGTACGTGTTCCCGATCAACAACGCCGAGGTGGCCTACGCCATCGTCGAAGACCAGGAGCAGGCCGACAAGCTGCTGGAGTTGCGCGCGCAGTGCCCGCAGATCGGCCACATCTGGTACGACGACCCGCGCGGCCTGCGCAACTACGCAGAGGCCGGGCTGGCGCCGCTGGACGCGCTGCTGGAAGCCGGCCGCGCCTTCGACGCCGCGCACCCCGGTTTCTACGACGCGGAGCTTGCCGCCGGCCAGCCCGACGACGTGGCCGCGATGTTCTTCACCTCCGGCACCACCGGCAACCCCAAGGGCGTGGTGCACACCCACTTCAGCCTGCTCGACCGCGCCGCTGCCGGCGCGCGCTTCGACAAGCTGACCGCCAGCGAAGAAGTGCTGGCCTACCTGCCGCCGGCCTGGGTGGGCCAGAACATCTTCAGCTATGCGCAGTGGCTGGCCTGCGGCTACGTCGTCAACTGCCCGGAGTCGGCCGCCACCGTGATGATCGACCTGAAGGAGATCGGGCCGACCTACTACTTCGCGCCGCCGCGTGTCTTCGAGGGCCTGCTGACCAGCGTGATGATCCGCATGGAAGATGCCGGCGCGATCAAGCGCTGGATGTTCAAGACCGCGATGGACGTGGCGCAGCGCGTGGGCCCGGCGCGGATGGACGGCAAGCCGCTGTCCCTGGCCGACAGGCTCAAGTACGCCGCCGGCAACGCCTTCATCTACGGCCCCTTGCGCAACACGCTGGGCCTGAGCCGCGTGCGCGTGGCCTACACCGCGGGCGAGGCCATCGGGCCCGACCTGTTCAGCTTCTACCGCAGCATCGGCATCAACCTGAAGCAGCTCTACGGCTCGACAGAGACCGCCGTCTTCGTCTGCCTTCAGCCCGACAACGAAGCGCGTGCCGACACGGTGGGCGTGCCCATCGACGGCGTGGAGATCAAGCTCGCCGACAGCGGCGAGATCCTCGTCCGCTCGCCCGGGCTGCTGAAGGAGTACTACAAGAACCCGGCCGCCACCGCCGAGGTGCTGACGGCCGACGGCTGGTACCACACCGGCGACGCTGGCTTCATCGACAGTGCCGGCCACCTGAAGATCATCGACCGCGCCAAGGACGTGGGCCGCCTGCTGGGCGGCCCCAACGACGGCGCGATGTTCGCCCCCAAGTACGTCGAGAACAAGCTCAAGTTCTTCCCGTTCATCAAGGAGGCGGTGGCCTTCGGCGACGGGCGCGAGAAGGTCTGCGCCTTTCTCAACATCGACATGGAAGCCGTCGGCAACTGGGCCGAGAAGCGCAACCTGCCGTATGCCGGCTACACCGATCTGGCCAGCCGCGCCCAGGTGCTGGAGCTGCTGCGCGACTGCGTCGAGAAGGTCAACGCCGACCTGGCGCAGGACGCCCTGCTGGCCGGCAGCCAGATCCACCGCTTCATGGTGCTGCACAAGGAACTGGATGCCGACGACGGTGAGCTGACACGCACGCGCAAGGTGCGCCGGGGCCCCATCGGCGAGAAGTACCAGGTGCTGGTGGACGCGCTCTACGGCGGCAGGAGCGAGCAGTTCATCGAGACCGCCGTCCGGTTCGAAGACGGGCGCAGCGGCAGCGTCTCGGCCACGCTGAAGGCGGTGGACGCCAAGACGTTTGCCAGCCTGAAGAAGGCGGCCTGAGCATGGCGCGGCGCATCGGCGGTGTGGTGCTGGAGGTCAACAACATCAGCCTGCGTTTCGGCGGCGTGAAGGCCTTGACCGACATCAGCTTCGACGTGCGCGAACACGAGTTGCGCGCCATCATCGGGCCCAACGGCGCCGGCAAGAGCAGCATGCTCAACTGCATCAACGGCGTCTATGCGCCGCAGGAGGGCAGCATCAGCTTCCGCGGCCAGACCTTCAGCCACATGAACAGCCGCCAGGTGGCAAGAATGGGTGTTGCCCGCACCTTCCAGAACCTGGCGCTGTTCAAGGGCATGAGCGTGCTGGACAACATCATGAGCGGGCGCAACCTGCGCATGAAGACCAACATCTTCCAGCAGGCCATCCGCTGGGGCGCGGCCGAACGCGAGGAAACCGAGCACCGCGAAGTCGTCGAGCGCATCGTCGATTTCCTGGAGATCCAGGCGCACCGCAAGACGCCCGTCGGCCGCCTGTCCTACGGCCTGCAAAAGCGCGTGGACCTGGGCCGCGCGCTGGCGATGGAGCCGCAGGTGCTGCTGCTCGACGAGCCGATGGCCGGCATGAACGTCGAAGAGAAGCAGGACATGAGCCGCTTCATCCTCGACGTCAACGACGA
>CAXTHW010000064.1:0-10550 GCA_964244245.1 uncultured Rubrivivax sp.
GCTGTTTCTGGCCTCGTGGCCGTCATTGCTGTTTCTGGCCTCGTGGCCGTCATTGTTGTTTCTGGCCTCATGGCCGTCGCCATCGTTCTCGCTGCGGTCCACCGCCTGCGCCAGCCGCAGCGCCAGCGCGGTGGCCGCCTCGCTTTCCAGCGCCAGGTCGGCCAGCACGGTCTGCATCAGCGGCTGCGCCCCCAGGGGCCTGCCGAAGGCCTTGCGCTGCGACGTGTGGTGCAAGGCCAGCGACAGCGCCTGCCGCATCAGCCCGGCGGTGCCCAAGGCACAGTCCAGCCGCGTCAACGCGCCCATGGCCAGGATCTGCGGAATGCCGCGCCCGGCCTCGCCCACCAGCCAGGCCGCCGCGCCGTTGAACTCGACCTCCGCGCTGGCGTTGGCGCGGTTGCCCAGCTTGTCCTTCAGCCGCTGGATCGCGATGGCGTTGACGGTGCCGTCCGGCAGCCAGCGCGGCAGGAAGAAGCAGCTCAGGCCGGCGGGCGTTTCCGAGGTCTGCGCCAGCACCAGGAAGGCGTCGCACATCGGCGCCGAGAAGAACCACTTGTGGCCGGTGAGACGCCAGCGCTCGCCCCAGGCGTCGTGGCCGTCGGGCTCGGCGCGGGTGGTGTTGGCGCGCACGTCCGAGCCGCCCTGTTTCTCGGTCATGCCCATGCCCATGGTCACGGCCGGCTTCAAGGCTGCCGGCACGAAGCGCGGGTCATAGGTGGTGCCGGCCAGCTTGGGCGCCCAATCGGCCGCCAGTGCCGCGTTGGCGCGCAGGGCCGGCGTCACCGCATAGCTCATCGAGACGGGGCACAGCACCGACGGCTCGGCCTCGGTGAACAGCATGAAGCCGGCAGCGCGCTCCAGGTGCGCGCCGGCACCCCGCGCCCAGGGGGCGCCGTGCAGGCCGTTCTGCAGCGCGGCGCCCAGCAGCGCGTGGTAGCTGGGGTGGAACTCGACCTGGTCGATGCGGTTGCCGACGCGGTCGTGCGTGCGCAGCGCAGGCGTGTGCGTGTTCGCCAGCCGCGCATGGGCCTGCATCTCGGCCGAGCCCGCCAGCGCGCCCAGCGCGTCGAGCTGCGTGGTGTCCAGGCCCGGCCTGTGGAAGCGCAGCGCGTCGCGCAGCGGCCGGTTGGCGCGGAAGAGGTTGGCGCCGGCCAGCGGCGTGCTCTGGTTGAAGACCGCGTGCGTGGCCACGTTCATGCCCCGCTGCGCAGCATTTCCTGGTGCGGAATGCCGTCTTCGATGTAGCTGTCGCCGACGGCGACGAAGCCGAAATCGGCATAGAAGCGCGACAGCCGCGCCTGCGCGCTGATGCGGATGCCATGCCCCGGCCAGGCCTGCGCGCTGCGCGCCAGGCCTTCGGCCATCAGCACGCGGCCGACGCCGCTGCCGCGCACCTCGGCGGCTGTGATCACGCGGCCGAGAGACGGCTCGGCGTACTTCACGCCCGGGTCCACCAGCCGCAGATAGGCCTGCAACGCGCCGCTGCCGTCACGGCCGAGCAGGTGCCAGGCATCGCGGTCCACGCCGTCGGGGTCGAGAAAGGCGCCCTGCTCCAGGATGAAGACGCGGCAGCGCAGCGCCAGCGCGTCGTAGAGGTTGTCCACGCCCAGCTCGTGGAAGCGCGACCAGGTCCAGTTCACACCAGCTTGACCAACTGCTTGCCGAAGTTGCGGCCCTTCAGCAGGCCGATGAAGGCCTCGGGCGCCGCGGCCAGGCCTTGTGCCACCGTCTCGCGGTACTTCAGCTTGCCGGTGGCGACCAGGCCGCCCAGTTCCTTCAGCGCCTCGGGCCAGCTCTGCATGTGCTCGGAGACGATGAAGCCTTGCAGCTTCATGCGCTGGGTCAGGATCAACTGCGGGTTGGCCAGCGGGATCGGCTCGCCGTTGTAGCCGGAAATCATGCCGCAGAAGGCGACCCGGCCGAAGGCGTTGATGCGCGCCATCACCGCGTCGAGCACGGCGCCGCCGACGTTCTCGAAGTAGCCGTCCACGCCGTCCGGCGTGGCTTCCTTCAGCGCGCCGTACAGCGCCTTCGGCTCCTTGTGGGCCTTGTAGTCGATGCAGGCGTCGAAGCCGAGTTCA
The DNA here is from genome assembly GCA_964244245.1 of uncultured Rubrivivax sp. Classification (GTDB taxonomy): domain Bacteria; phylum Pseudomonadota; class Gammaproteobacteria; order Burkholderiales; family Burkholderiaceae_C; genus Rubrivivax. The sequence goes on from CAXTHW010000064.1 coordinate 2,082, forward strand.
TCGACGGTGTAGCCGCACTTCTCGGCGCCGCCGGCAATGCCCACCACGCGGCAGCCGCGCGCCTTGGCAAGCTGGCCGACTGCGCTGCCGACGGCGCCGCTGGCCGCGCTGACCACGACCGTCTCGCCGGCCTTGGCCTCGATGATCTTCACCAGCCCGTGCCAGGCCGTGACGCCAGGCATGCCGACCGCGCCGAGGTAGGCCGACAGCGGAATGTGCGTGGTATCGACCTTGCGCAGCACGCCGGGCTGGCCGGCGTCGAGCACGGCATACAACTGCCAGCCGCCCATGCCGACCACCTTGTCGCCGGGCGCAAAACCGGCGTGGCGCGACTCCACCACCTCGCCGACGGTGCCGCCGCCCATCACGGTGTCCAGCGCCTGCGGCACGGCGTAGCTCTTGCCGTCGTTCATGCGGCCGCGCATGTACGGGTCCAGGCTCATGAAGTGGTTGCGCACCAGCACCTGGCCTTCGGTCAAGGGCTGCAACGCCTGTTCGACGAAGCGGAAGTTGTCGGGCGTGGGCTCGCCTGTGGGGCGCGAGGCCAGATGGATTTGCTGGTTGTTCATGGTTCAGTCCGATGCATCGAGACGTTGGACACGGCGGCCGCCGACCGGCAGGCCCGTCATGTATTTGAAGGTGCCGGTGGCGTGGCCCAGCAGCGCGCCGGCAGTGTCGTGCACCAGCCCTTCGCAGAAGGCCAGTGAGCTGGTCTTGTGCAGCCGGCGGCCGGTGGACAGCAGCCGGCCCTGGCCCGGGCGCATGAAGCTGGTCTTCATCTCCACCGTCACCACGCCGGGCTGCGGCTCGCCACCGGGCTGTGACGGGCTGCGCGCCGCATGCGCCATCACCACGTCGAGCAGCGTCATCACCACGCCGCCGTGCGCCACGCCCCAGGAGTTGGTGAGTTCATCGCGCAGATCGAGGTGGATCTCGGCAACCCCGGGCTCGAAGCGCTGAAGCTCGAAGCCGAGCAGCTCGACGAACGGAATGCGGACCTTGAACTCCACCGCGCCGCCCCCGTCAGCCGGCGTGCACCGCCGAGACGCCGCCGTCCACCGCCAGGATCTGCCCGGTGATGTGCTTGCCGGCGGCGCTGGCGAAGAGCAGCGCGGCGCCTTTCAGGTCGTCGTCGTCGCCGATGCGGCGCAGCGGCGCGGCCGACGCCAGCTTGTCCACGCCGTAGTGCGCCAGCACGCCCTTGGTCATCTTGCTCGGGAAGAAACCCGGCGCCAGCGCGTTGACGGTGATGCCGTGCGGCCCCCACTCGCCGGCCAGCGTGCGGGTGAAGTTGACCACGGCGCCCTTGCTGGTGCCATAGGCGATGAACTTCATGTCCAGGCTGCCGGCCAGCCCGGCGATGGACGCGATGTTGATGATGCGCCCGCTCTTGTTGGGAATCATGCTGGCCCGGGCCACCGCCTGCGCGTACATGAAGAGGCTGCGGATGTTCAGGTTCATCACCTTGTCCCATGCTTCCAGCGGGTGGTCTTCGGCCGCCGCGCCCCAGGTGGCGCCGGCGTTGTTGACGAGGATGTCGATGCGGGACAGGCGCAGCATCGCCTCGTCCACCACCGCCTGCACCTGCGTCGGATCGCTGGCGTCGCCGGCCACCCAGGACGCGCTGATGCCCTTGGCCTGCAACTCGGCCGCGGCCTCTTCCAGGTCGGACGCCTTGCGCGACGTCAGCACGATGCTGGCGCCGGCCTCGCCCAGGCTTTCTGCGATCTGCAGGCCGAGGCCGCGCGAGCCGCCGGTGACGAGCACGGTCTTGCCGCTGAGATCGAACAGTTGTTGAACGGGGGTGCTCATGGTCTGTCTCCTTTGAATTGGGGTGTCGTTTTCATCCGTGATCGCGCCCAGATCAGCAGCACGCCGGCCGTCACGGCCAGGCCGGCCAGCGTGAGCAGCGTCCAGCCGAAAGCATCGCTGTCGCGCAGCAGGAAGATGCCGAGGCTGCCGACCAGCAGGCCGCCGTAGATCAGCGACCAGACGAGCTTCTCGATGGCGCTGGCGCTCATCTAGAACCACCCGTCCTGCATCTCGCGGCAGACCGCGTTGCGGCTGGCGACCACGCCCAGCCAGGCGCCGATCTTCGGCAGTTCGTAGTCGAAGAAGTAGCGCATGGCCGAGAGCTTGCCTTGCTTCATTGCGCCGCTGTGCCGGTCAGCGGCCAGCGCCACGTCCAGCCACAGCCAGGCCAGCACCACGTGGCCGAAGGCCTGGAGGTAGGGCGTGGCGTTGGCCAGCGCTTCTTCCGGCACGCCGGTGGCCCAGGCGGACTTGGTGGCGGCGCCAAGCTGTTGCAGCGCCGCGGCCAGTGCGTTGGCGGGCTGCGCCAACCCTTCGACATGGCCGGCGCGTTGCGCGGTGTCGCTGATGCGCGCGGCCAGCAGCTTCAAGCCGGCGCCGCCGTCCATCACCACCTTGCGGCCCAGCAGGTCCAGCCCCTGGATGCCGTGCGTGCCTTCGTGGATCATGTTCAGGCGGTTGTCGCGCCAGTACTGCTCGACCATGAAGTCGCGCGTGTAGCCGTAGCCGCCGTGCACCTGGATCGCCAGCGAGTTGGCTTCCAGGCACCACTCGCTGGGCCAGCTCTTGGCGATGGGCGTCAGCACGTCCAGCAGCAGCCGGGCTTCGTCTGCGGCTGCCGCATCGCCGGTGTGCTGCTCATCGACCAGACGCGCGCAGTACAGCTCCAGCGCCAGGCCGCCTTCGACATAGCTCTTCTGCGCCAGCAGCATGCGCTTGACGTCGGCGTGCTGGACGATGGGAATCTGCGGTTGCGCCGGGTCCTTGCCGGCGGGCCCGGTGGTGCGGCCCTGTGGGCGCTGGCGGGCGTAGTCGAGGCTGGCTTCGTAGCCGGCATACCCCAGCATCACCGCACCCAGGCCGACGCCAATGCGCGCCTCGTTCATCATGTGGAACATGCAGCGCAGGCCCTCGCCGGGGCGGCCGACCAGGTAGCCGATGGCGCCGGGCGCGCCGCGCACCGGGAAGCGGCCTTCGCCGAAATTCAGCAGCGTGTTGGTGGTGCCGCGGTAGCCGAGCTTGTGGTTCAGGCCGGCCAGCGCGACGTCGTTGCGTTCGCCGGTGAGTGCGCCCTGTTCGTCCACCAGCTTCTTCGGCACGATGAACAGCGAGACCCCGCGCGTGCCGGGCACGGGCTTCCCGTCGGCGCCGGGGATCTTGGCCAGCACCAGGTGCACGATGTTCTCGGTGATCTCGTGCTCGCCGGCCGAGATCCACATCTTGTTGCCCTTGAGCCGGTAGCGCGGGCCCAGCGGGTCGGCCTCGGCTCCCGGGCCGTCGGGCGTGGCGCGGGTGGCCACGTCGGACAAGGACGAGCCGGCCTGCGGCTCGCTCAGGCACATGGTGCCGAACCAGCGGCCGGCAAATTCGTTCTTCGCGAACACCTCGCGTTGCAGCGGCGTGCCATGCGCCATCAACAGGCTGGCGTTGCCGCTGGTCAGCATGGCGTAGCCGCCCATCGCGACGCTGGCCTTGCTGAAGAAGGCGTTGGCAGCCATCTCGATGACGCAGGGCAGTTGCATCCCGCCTGCGTCGTGGTCCTGCGCGGCGGCCAGCATGCCGGAGCCGACGTAGGCCAGCATCGCGGCGTGCGTGGCCTCGGGCAACTGCACGCGCTCGCCATCGGCGCCGGCAACGACCTGCGGCTCCTGCGTGTCGGCCAGCCGGTTGAACGGCGCGAACTTCTCGCGGGCGATGCGCTCGCAGGTGTCGAGCACCGAGGCAAAGGTTTCCACCGAATGGTCGGCGAAGCGCGGCCGGTCGAGCAGGGACGAGACGCCGAGCCAGTCGTGCAGCAAAAAGTCGAGTGTGGCGCGCATGGTTGGCTCAAGCTTTTGCGATGACGGCCATCGTCGCCGAGGCCTTGAAGACCAGCGTGCGCCGGGCGGCCGGGTCGGCTGCGGTCTTGGCTGGGGTTTCGGCCGGGGTTTCGGCCGGGGTTTCGGCCGGGTTCACGACATACACCTCGGCTTCGGTGAAGCTGATCTGGCCGCCGGCTTTCAGCACCTGCGCTTCGCAGACCAGCCGCTCGCCCCGTGCCGCGCGCAGGCAACTGGTCTTCAGCTCGGCGGCGACGATCCACTGCCCCGGCCGCGCCAGCGTCTGCGCGGCGGCGCCCATCGTGTGGTCGGCCATCGCCGCCATCACGCCGGCATGCACCTGGCCCATGTGCTGCAGGTGGCGCGGTGCCAACTGCAGCGTGGTGGTCACGCGGCCCGGCGCCACGGCCGTGGGCTCGACGCCCAGATCGACCATGAACGGCGCCAGCCGGAAGAAGCCGCGCACGGCATCGAGATCGACATCCACCGGCTCAGTCTCCGTTCAGCCGCGGGGTGCTGCCAGGCCCGTGCATCACGCCAGGCCGAAGTGCAGCAACGCCGCCTGCGCCACCGGCGCGCCCCACTCGGGCACGAAGTGGCCGGCCGCCGGCACCTCCAGCGGCGGCGGACAGTTGCGGATCTGCGCCCGCAGCGCGTGCATCACCGGCGCGCCCAGCACCGGGTCTTGCATGCCGATGGCCATGAAGCTGTCGCCGGCCCAGCGCTCGCGCCAGAAGGCCGCTGCCTCGCGGCTGGTGGCGGCGCCGGGCGCGTCGGCGTGCTCGGGCACCAGGTTGGGAAAGACGCGCAACGCGGCCTTGTGGCTGCGGTCAGGAAAAGGCGCGTCGTAGGCCGCCGCCTCGGCCGGCGTCATCTCCGGCCGGCCGCGCGCCAGCAGCTTGCCCACCGCCAGGTCGGGCTGCCCGTTGGAATACGCGCGCCACTGGCGAAAGCCGTCGCTGATGCTGCCGGTGGCCAGCGTGGTGTTCATCACCAGCAGCCGCGTGAAGCGCTCTGGCATCGCCATCGGCAAGGTCAGGCCGAAGATGCCGCCCCAATCCTGGCAGACCAGCAGGATGTTTTTCAGGTCGAGCTGCGTGATGACGTCGAGCAGCATGGCGCGGTGCATCTCGAAGCTGTGCGCAGCCTCGTCGGCCGGCTTGTCCGAGCGGCCGAAGCCGATCAGGTCGGGCGCCACCACGCGCAGCCCGGCGGCGGTGAACGGCGGGATCATGCTGCGGTAGAGGTAGCTCCAGCTCGGGTTGCCATGCAGGCACAGCGCGGTGACGGGTGCGTCGCGCGGGCCTTCGTCGAGGTGGTGCACGCGCAGTGCGCCGTGCTGCAGGTAGTGCGGCGCCCAAGGGTAGCCGGGCAGCGCGGCAAAGCGCGCATCGGGCGTGCGCAGCACGCCGGGGGCCGGGTCAGTCATACCGGATGTTGAAGACATAGGTGGCAGTCAAGCTCCATGCGGGGTCGATGCCGGCCGGCCGTTCGAAGCGGCGCAGGGCGCGCTCGCCGACCTGCCGCAACGACGATTCGAGTTCGTCGCGCACGCTGCGGCTGGCCCGGTCCAGCAAGGCACCGCTGCTGACGAGGCCGGGAATCTGCTTGGCTTGCAACTCGACCGTTCGCCACTCCAGCGTGCCGCTGGCTGGCTGGAAGCTCACTTCAATGGTGCCAGCCAGTGCGTGCTCGGCGGCATAGCGCGGGTACTGGGCATCGCCGGAGACGGCGGCCAGGACGCCGACGGCATAGACGCAGGCCGCCAGCCGCTGCGCCGGCCAGGCGCGCAGTTCGGCAACCAGCGCGTCCGGTGACTCAAGAACGAAAGCAGCCATGCGGCAAGCACCAGGCATCGGCACGCCACCCGGCTGGTGCGCCCACCAGAGTGCCGCTGCCGGGTCGCGGCTGCGGTCGGCATAGCCGGCGACCAGCCGGCCGACGCCTCCCATGTGCTTGGCGCCCACAGCGCGCTGGTACATCTGCACAGCGCGCTCCCAGTTCGGCTTCAGGCACAGGCCTTCTTCGTACATGGTGCCGGCCAACAGATAAAAGCCTGGGTACTTGTTCGCCAGGCCTGCGTTCAGGCGCTCGGTCGCCAGCTTGCAGTCGCCGTGCTGGATGGCCACCACCACGCCTTCGGTGGCAATGACTTCAGCGCGCGTCTCGTCCGGCCGCTGGGCGGCCTGCGCAGCGGCAGCCGCCAGCGCCAGCCCGACGGCGGCAAACCGCTTCACAGCACCTCGAACACGCCCGCAGCGCCCATGCCGCCGCCGATGCACATCGTCACGCAGACCTTCTTCGCGCCGCGGCGCTTGCCTTCGATCAGCGCGTGGCCGGTCAGCCGCTGGCCGCTGACGCCATAGGGGTGGCCGAGCGCAATCGCGCCGCCGTTGACGTTGAGCCGGTCCATCGGGATGCCGATGGTGTCGGCGCTGTACAGCACCTGCACCGCGAAGGCCTCGTTGAGTTCCCAGAGGTCGATGTCCGACACCTTCAGGCCCAGGCGCTTCAGCACCTTGGGCACCGCGTAGATCGGGCCGATGCCCATCTCGTCGGGTTCGCAGCCGGCCACTGCAAAGCCGAGAAAGCGGCCCAGCGGCTTCAGGCCCTTGGCCTCGGCATAGGCTTCGCTGACCAGCACGCAGGCACCGGCACCGTCGCTGAACTGGCTGGCGTTGCCGGCGGTCACCACGCCGCCCGGCAGGGCCGTGCGGATGTCCTTGATGTTCTCGTAGGTGGTGCCCGGGCGCAGGCCTTCGTCGGCGCTGACGGTGACTTCCTTGCTGCGCAGGCCCAGCACCGCGTCGGCCACGCCGGCCGTCACGGTGACGGGCACGATCTCGTCCTTGAAGCGGCCGGCCTCGTTGGCGGCGCAGGCCTTCTGCTGGCTTTCGGCGCCGTAGCGGTCCATCCGCTCCTTCGGCACCTTGTAGCGCGCGGCCACCTGCTCGGCGGTCTGCAGCATGCTCCAGTAGATCTCGGGCTTCATCTCTTTCAGCGCGCTGTCCACCATCATGTGCTGGTTCATTTCCTGCTGCACGCAGGAGATGCTTTCCACGCCGCCGGCGACGAACACGTCGCCTTCGCCGGCAATGATGCGCTGCGCGGCCATCGCGATGGTCTGAAGCCCGCTGGAGCAGAAGCGGTTGACGGTGGCACCGCTCACCGTGACGGGCAGGCCGGCGCGCAGCGCGATCTGGCGCGCGATGTTCATGCCGGTGGCGCCTTCGGGGTTGGCGCAGCCCATCAGCACGTCTTCGACGGCGCCGGGGTCGATGCCGGCGCGTTCGACCGCCGCCTTGACGGCAAAGCCGCCGAGCGTGGCCCCGTGGGTCATGTTGAAGGCGCCCTTCCAGCTCTTGGCGAGCGGCGTGCGTGCGGTGGAAACGATGACGGCTTGGCTCATGGTCGGTTGTCCTTCAGCTCAGGAAAAGGTCTTGCCTTCGGCGGCCAGGCGCGCCAGCAGCGGCGCGGGCTGCCAGAATGACGCGTCGTCCAGCGGGTTGGCGGCAAACTTCTTCATCGTCTGCACCACGTTGAAGAGGCCTTGCGTGTCGGCATAGCACATCGGGCCGCCGCGGTGCAGCGGGAAGCCGTAGCCGGTGAGATAGACCATGTCGATGTCGCTGGCCTTGCTGGCAATGCCTTCCTCGACGATCTTGGCGCCCTCGTTGACCAGTGCATAGACGAGCCGCTGGACGATCTCTTCATCGCCGATCTTGCGCGGCGTGATGCCCAGCGTCTTGCGGTGCTCGGCGATCATGTTGACCACCACGTCGGACGCAATGGCGTCACGCTTGCCCGGCACGTAGTCGTACCAGCCGGCGCCGGTCTTCTGGCCGTAGCGGCCCATCTCGCACAGCAAATCTGCTGTCTTGCTGTAGCGCATGCCGGGCTTCTCGCCGTAGCGGCGCTTGCGGATGGCCCAGCCGATGTCGTTGCCGGCCAGGTCGCCCATCCGGAACGGGCCCATCGCGAAGCCGAACTTCTCTGCCGCCTTGTCCACCTGCTGCGGCGTGCAGCCTTCTTCCAGCAGAAAGCCGGCCTGCCGGCTGTACTGCTCGATCATGCGGTTGCCGATGAAGCCGTCGCAGACGCCAGACACCACGGCCGTCTTCTTGATCTTCTTGGCCAGCGCCATCACGGTGGCCAGCACGTCCTTGGCGGTCTTCTCGCCGCGCACCACTTCCAGCAGCTTCATCACGTTGGCGGGGCTGAAGAAATGCATGCCGACGACGTCTTGCGGGCGCTTCGTGAAGGCCGCGATCGCATCGACGTTCAGCGTGCTGGTGTTGCTGGCGAGGATGGCGCCGGGCTTGACCACTTCGTCGAGCGTCTTGAAGACCTTTTCCTTGACGCCCATCTCCTCGAACACCGCTTCGATCACGAGATCGGCGTCCTTGATGCCGTCGTAGGCCAGCGTGGTGTCGAGCAAGGCCATGCGCTGCTCGTACTTGTCGGCCTTCAGCTTGCCCTTCTTGACCTGGGCTTCGTAGTTCTTGCGGATGGTGGCCACGCCGCGGTCCAGCGCGTCCTGCTTCATCTCGAGCATCGTCACCGGGATGCCGGCGTTCAGGAAGTTCATCGTGATGCCGCCGCCCATCGTGCCGGCGCC
>CAXTHW010000065.1:0-10132 GCA_964244245.1 uncultured Rubrivivax sp.
GACCGCACGCTGGCGATGATCTTCGAGAAGGCCAGCACGCGCACCCGCGTCAGCTTCGAGGCCGGCATGTACCAGATGGGCGGCTCCGTCGTCCACCTGACCACCGGCGACAGCCACCTCGGCCGCGCCGAGCCCGTGGAAGACACGGCCCGCGTGATCAGCCGCATGGTCGATATCGTGATGATCCGCACCTACGAGCAGGCCAAGCTCGACGGCTTTGCCGCGCACTCGCGCGTGCCGGTGATCAACGGGCTGACCAACGAATACCACCCGTGCCAGATCCTGGCCGACATCTTCACCTTCATCGAGCAGCGCGGCGACATCGAAGGCAAGGTGGTGGCCTGGGTCGGCGACGGCAACAACATGGCCAACACCTGGCTGCAGGCGGCCGAGATTCTGGGCTTCACGGTGCACGTCAGCACGCCCAGCGGCTACGAGATCGACGCCGCCGTGGCCGGCATCCGCGACAGCCGCTGCTTCAAGCTCTTCAACCACCCGATGCAGGCCTGCGAAGGCGCCCACCTCGTCACCACCGACGTCTGGACGAGCATGGGCTACGAGGCCGAGAACGAAGAGCGCCGCAAGGCATTCGTCGATTGGTGTGTCGATGAAGAGATGATGGCGGTGGCCCAGCCCGACGCGCTCTTCATGCACTGCCTGCCCGCGCACCGCGGCGAAGAAGTGGCCGCCGAGGTGATCGACGGGCCGCAGTCGGTGGTGTGGGACGAAGCCGAGAACCGGCTGCATGTGCAGAAGGCGTTGATGGAGTACCTGCTGCTGGGGCGCATCGGCTGATGGACGCGGCCGCGCTGCAGGCGCTGCGGGAACTGGCCGCCGACACCACGCACGACCTGGCCGACGAGGCCGCGCTGCGCCGCATCTACAGCAGCGGCCCGGGCGACACCTCGCTGTTGAAGGTGGCCGACCATGTGCACCCGCTGTACCGGCCCTACATCGAGGCGGCGCCTTTTGCGGTGCTGGCAACAGTGGGTGCGCAGGGCCTGGACACCTCGCCGCGCGGCGACGCGCCGGGCTTCGTGGTGGTGGCCGACGCCCACACGCTGCTGCTGCCGGACCGGCGCGGCAACCAGCGCATCGACTCGCTGCGCAACATCGCGCTCGACCCGCGCGTCGCGCTGCTGTTCCTCATCCCCGGCTGCGGCGAGGCGCTGCGCGTCAACGGCACGGCGCGCATCAGCGCGTCACCCGCGCTCTGCGCGCGCTTCGCGGTCGATGGCAAGGCACCAGCGTCGGTGCTGGTGGTCGCGGTTGCCAGCGTCTTCTTCCAGTGCGCGCGGGCGGTCAAGCGATCCGGGCTGTGGAGCGTGGCCGGGCATGTGGCCGCAGGCAGCACCCTGCCCTCACCGGGCGCCATCCTCGAAGCGCTGAGCGGCGCCAGCATCGACGGCGCTGCCTACGACACGGCGCTACAACCTCGCCAGCGGGCGACGCTGTACTAAGTTGGCGCTGGAGTAGGCAAGGAACCTGCATGAATACGATCGATCCGTGGCCCGCCCGGACTGACTTAAGGCCACACTTGCTGTCCCTCCAAAGTGAGGCTCAAGTAGGGGGGCGAGGCGCCAATGTTCAACCTACTGTTCCCGTTTCCCCCGGCGGTGGAGAAGTAGACGATGCCGTTCCTGGACAACGTGAAGGTGCCATCCGTCTTAAAGGTGGCGAAACAGGACGTGGGGGAGCAGGTGGCTCCGCCTCCCGTTCCGGAAGCCCAGAGCGGCTGGCCGGTCGTGTCGTAGATGACTAAATTGCCATCGGCTTGGTAAGTCATCCTGCCACCGTTAAACCACACATTGGTAACGGCCCTCAGATTGAAGACGCCCACTGGCGTGCTAATGCTGCTGCCCGTAGTAAATAGTGTTGTTCCGTCTTGCGCAAGAACGGTGAGGAACGGGTCGCTTGAGGTCACAACGAGGCGACCGCCAGGGGCCACTGTCGATGTGTACCAATAGGGCGTAGAGTTTTGGTAAAGAACGAAGTTACCGTCCGACTGAAAAATGGCAGAGCAGGTCGTCGGGGAACATAAGTATCCCCCGGTGCCGGAGGCCCAAACCGGGACGCCCAGGCGATAGACAACTAGATTTCCGTCAGTCTGATAGTTGAATGTGAACGGACCTCCGGTACGGATTGTCCCTGCGGGCATGCTGAGCCCGCCCGCAACGGCGAACATCGGAAGCGTCGTACTGAGAAAGCCGGAGTACCCTGGTTGAGCAATCGCGTCAACCAGCGTCCGGTTGACTTGCAAATACCAATCACTAGGCAAAGTCGCACCGTCGGCATTGAGTTTGACAGTGTAAAAGCTGCTGGGCGCCGTTGTCGAGGTAGGCGCAGTCTTGTAGATCGCTGTTCCCTCGTCGATCTCATCGAACATGGCAACGAAAAACCCGGTCTCTCCAAGCGCGGCATGAGCACGCGTTTGCGACCAGAGGAAGTCGCCACCGAATCGCTGAACCTCGTTTGCAGGGGTGGCCGCGAGGTTTGTTGCGCTGTATCCGGGAAAAACGACGGGGAGATAGCGTTGGTTGCGCTGTCGAATGACTGTCAAATCCGGTCCGGTATTCGATGAAATGTAAGAGGCAGCAGCCGACGGCGAATTGTAGCGATTCACCGTCCATGGCGAGATGATATCAAGTGACGCGTAGTTGCTCTGCCACTGACTGCCATTCGTGCTGATCGCGTCAGTGCCGTTGGTGCGCCAACCGGTAGCCACGCCCCCCATAATACTGGCGCGGTACTGCGTAGGTGCCCCCGTCTTGAACCATGTGATCAGATTGGCCGCGTCAACCGCAGTCAAGTGATCCTGGGTCTTCATCCCGATGCCATAAACTGCGACAAGGGGCCTCCCATTAAACGTCTGGTAAGCGGCGGAGCTAGTGATACCAGCGTCCACGGCACTCATCCATCGCGTCTTTAGGCATTGAACCAGTGCTGCCCCGGTGCCGCAATTTGGCTGGTTCTTGGTGCCTGAGATATCGAACTCGATGACCAACTTCCGACCGTACTTTTCCGCCTTCGCTTTCGCCGTAGTTGCGATTCCGAGGCGGTACGCCATATCGTCAACAACGAACCACTGAAGAAATGCGCCTTTGATTTTGTATTCCTGCATCCATCGGAAATGGGCATCGACCACGCCGTCGGCCACACCTGTGTAGGCGTATGCGTATCCACCCCCTCCGTACGAAAATGGCGTCGCCTGAATCGCCGTAGATGGGTATTCCGTCAGGTCGGGCCACATGTCCACGATCATAGTGGATGCAGTCATCGCCGCGAAGGGGTTCCGGTTCCAGTGCGTCCAACCTCTGCTCATACCGTCGTTCGGCACATTGAACCAAGCCTGATAGCCCACGAAAGTGCTGTATTCAAAGCCCTCCGGCGTCACATTCTGGGCGCCTGTCGAGCTGCCAATCGCTAACAACAAGCCTGCCAATATCACCCTAAATTTAGACATATGTCTCTTCTCCCTCATGACCTCTGGCCGCGCCCGCTGCGTTGCCGCAGCTTAGTGTGCAACCGGACAGCGCTGGTGTCAATCGCCCGATAGCGGAAGTCAGGCAACGCGATAGATGGTCTTCATTGCGACTACTTGACTATAAAATGGTATTGTCGGCCGAATAGCGTTGGGTCGCAGTCGATGCGCGTGCCAGCAAAGCCAGCATCTGCGAAAATGCGGTAGAGAAAGTGCTCTGAAAAGCCCAGCTCCATCCAATGCAGTCGTCGAACGATTGCAATGACCTCACTGTGGAGGCGAACGCCCCAAGGGTATGGGACCGCGGTATTTTCCGTTTCCATGACGGGCTCTCCGCTCAGTATCACGCGACCTCCTTCTGCTAGCAAGTCACGCAGGACGGGCAAAAGCTGTTGAAAAGCCAGGCAGTGGTGAAAGCTTTCGTAGAACCAGATGACCTTGTACTTCCGACCGGGGCGGGGACTCATGCCAAACTGCCCATTGAACGCGGTTAGCGGGACGTCAAAGAACTCAGCTTGTTGCTGCACTCTGGAGCAAAAACTCTCTGATACGTCCACCGTGTCCACGTTCACGCCCAGTCTGGCCAGTGTCAATGCGCCTTGACCAAAGCCAGGACCGTACTCCAAGGCCCAATCGCCGGCCCTGAGGCCACAGTGTTTCAGTAGCATGCCAATTGCAATGATGTGATCCGAAGCCGAAGAGATTGCGTCGTCGTCACGCCTTATGTAGTAGCCGGGACGTCTGATCGCATCAACGCGATCCAGTTCGTGCTCCTTCTCATGGATCGTTGGATCGTACGGTCGGTCCACACCCGCAATCAATTGCCAGAGTCGGAGTTGTTGCTCTCGAAACGTAGAACTCAAAGGGTCGAGATCGTACCGAAACCAATTGGGCAAGCGCAAGTGCGCATCTCTGAATTCGTCCCACGGGGTGCCGATGGAGGAGCCATAACGAAAATAGGTGTCGACAAGACGGGGAATCTGCTCAGGGTCAAAGAGTTGACCACGCTGGTGACGAGGATCGAGTACGCGAAGCAGCTGCTGGCGTTGCCGCAGGGGAATGACCCTTCGTACCATGGCGCGCATTTTCCGATACGCCGGACCGATATGGCGAGCATTTGAATTCAGCATCTTGATACTAGATTTCCGATTTGACGCTATGACGCACGCGACCCAGTCTGCGGAGGACGCGTAGTTTACCCGTTTAGCATTTGACAAGCCCAGGTAAAGTGACGGTTGAGCTATCCCTCCAGCTAAGCGCCCCTTTGGCACTGTACCGAGTGCATCAAGTGCTTGCGCCTCTATGCCGTTTCGTGCGAAACGCAACAACCAATTTTGGCGTCGCGGCGGCCACCCATTCCCCGCCGTTCCCGCCAGCGGGAAGGGGGCGAGTCGCCCTCTGCCCTCAGGGTTACCAGCCAAAAAATGCCTGCTGACAACCCCCTTGGCGAACGTTACGCGGCTCACGGCCGGATCAAGGCCAAGCCCCTTGGGTGACCTACGGCCAGCCTTCACCCAGCTGTGATTCACCTCCGACCCGACCGCCGAGGCAACGGACGAGAATGTTGCGTTCCATACGAAACGACGAGGGGGCCGACGTATGCCAGTGTGCGCCGTGCGAACACCAAGTCGGCAATTCCGGGTAGGAGGCAGCATCAATCCAAGGTGGCGCTTCCAAAACATGTGCGCTTCATTCGCTCGCACTTGCGCCATCGGTAGTGCAGCGCATATCTGCTCGATGTCAGCATCATCGCAGACGTCGAAGGGCTAACCATTCGAATGGCGCTGTGCCAATGGCAGAGCGGCGCCCGACCTCGTCCACGCGCCGCGCCTTGCGCCAGCGCGTCACTTCTCGACGAACGCGCGCTCGATGACGTAGTGCCCGGCCTGGCCGATGCCTTTGCTGATCTCGAAACCCTGCGCGTCCAGCACCAGGCGCAGGTCGGCCAGCATCGCCGGGCCGCCGCAGATCATTGCGCGGTCAGTGGCCGGGTTCAGCGCCGGCAGGCTGATGTCGTCGGTCAGCTTGCCGTTCTCGATCAGCGTGGTCAGCCGGCCCTGGTTGCGAAAGGGCTCGCGCGTGACGGTGGGGTAGTAGATGAGCTTGTTGCGCACCTCGTCGCCCAGGAAGTCGTCGTGCGGCAGCTCGGCCTCGATGAACTTCGCGTAGGCCAGCTCGCTGCCCACGCGCACGCCGTGCACCAGCACCACTTTCTCGAAGCGCTCATAGGTGTCGGGGTCGCGGATGATGCTCAAAAAGGGCGCCAGCCCGGTGCCGGTGGCAAACAGGTACAGGTGGCGGCCGGGCAGCAGGTCCGACAGCACCAGCGTGCCGGTGGGCTTGCGGCCGATCAACACCTCGTCGCCCACCTTCAGGTGTTGCAGCCGCGACGTCAGCGGCCCGTTGGGCACCTTGATGCTGAAGAACTCCAGCTCTTCGGCATAGTGCGCGCTGGCGATGCTGTAGGCCCGCATCAGCGGCTTGCCGTCGAGCAGCAGCCCCACCATCACGAAGTGTCCGCTTTCGAAGCGCAGGCTGGCGCCGCGCGTGCAGGTGAAGGTGAAGAGCGATTCGTTCCAGTGGTGGACACTGGTCACGCGTTGGGTGTCGAAGGCAGCCATGGATTCGGTTCAAGCACGGTGTGCCCAGGAAGCGGGCGCGCCGATTTTCCGCCAAGTTCGACCGGCCGGCCGTCAGTACGTGGCGCGCCCGCCGGAGATGTCGAACACCGCGCCGGTGCTGAAAGAACACTCTTCGCTGGCCAGCCAGGCCACCATCGCGGCGGCTTCCTGCACTTCGAGAAAACGGCCCATCGGAATCTTGCTCAGCATGTAGTCGATGTGCGTCTGCTGCATCTGCCCGAACATCGCCGTCTTGGCCGCCGCCGGTGTGATGGCGTTGACCAGCACGCCCTGCGTCGCCACCTCTTTGGCCAGCGACTTGGTCAGCGCGATCAGCCCCGCCTTGCTGGTGCTGTAGTGCGAAGCGTTGGGGTTGCCTTCCTTGCCGGCCACCGACGCGATGTTGACGATGCGGCCGTATTGCTGCTTGCGCATCTGCTGCACCACATGGCGGCAGGTGAGGTAGGGCGCGATCAGGTTGACCTCGATCACGCGGCGCCACACAGCGGGATCGAGATCCCATGTCGTGCCGTTGCCGCCGGTGATGCCGGCGTTGTTGACGAGGATGTCGATGCGGCCGCGCAGTTCCACCGCCGCGGCGGTGGCGGCGGCCACCGCGGCGTCGTCGGTGAGTTCGACCACATGGCCGCCCACGGGGCCGAGCAGCGCCAGCATCTTGCAGGCCTCGTCCAGCCGCCCGGCATCCACGTCCCACAGCAGCACAGACGCGCCGGACTGGAGCAGCCGTTCGCAGATGGCATAGCCGATGCCTTGCGCGCCACCGGTAACGACCGCCACGCGGCCTTGCAGGTCGATCTGGTTCATGCCATCCCCTGGAGTGCTGCGGTGCCGGCGTTGTCGGCGATGTACTGCCGGATGATGTCTTCGAAGCTGGTTTCCGGCAGCAGGCCCAGGCCGGCGGCGCGTGCCGCGGTGGCGCCCTTGGGCCAGCCGGCGACGATGCCGGCGATGCGTTCGTCGCGCTCGAAGCGCACCCGCGCGCGCACCGCCGGGCCGGCCACCGCCTCCAGCGCGTCGAGCATCTGCTGCACGGTGACGTTGAGCGCCGGCAGGTTGAGCGCGGTGCGGCCCACGAAAGCCTCGCGGCTGGCTTCATAGACGGCGATCAACCCGTCCACGGTGCGCTGTGGCGACGACACCGGGTGCGACACATCGGCGCTCACCGGGCAGACCGATTCCACGCCCGCCAGCGGCTCGCGGATGATGCCGCTGAAGAACGAGCTGGCGGCGCCGTTCGGCCGCCCGGGCCGCACCGTCACCGTCATCAGCCGCGCCGCGCGGCCGTCGATGTAGCCCTTGCGCGTGTAGTCGGCCACCAGGTGCTCGCAGATGAGCTTCTGCGTGCCATAGGACGTTTGCGGCGCGGCCAACGTGGTGTCACCCACCAGTGCCGGCAGCGGGATGGCGGGGTCGGGCCCGAAGACCCCGACCGAGCTGCTGAACACCAGCCGCGCCGGCGCTGCACCCTGGCCGGCGCGCGCGCGCAGCGCATCCAGCAAGGCACGCGTGCTGTCCAGGTTGGACCGCAGGCCCAGATCGAAGTCGGCCTCGCACTCGCCCGAGACGGCCGAGGCGAGGTGGAAGACGCCGTCGAAGTGCTCGTCGCGCAGCCCCTCGCAAGTGGCCAGCAAGGGTGCCACGCGCGCCTGCACGCGCGGGTCGGTCGCCAGGTCGGCCGGTGCAGCGGCCTGGTCTGCGAGCACGAGCTGCTCGATGCTGCGGCCGGCCAACCGGCCCCGCGCCAGCAGCGCACGCGCCAGCCGTGCGCCGACGAACCCGGCGCCGCCGGTGATCAGGATCTTCATCGCGATGGTCCTTTGGAAGTGGGGGAAAACGGCCGCTCAGCGCCCGCGGCGGGGCCGCAGGATGCCGCCGGTTTCGAGCCTGCGCTCGCTGCGCAGCAAATGGGTGGTGGCCGCCCGGCGCGCGGCCCGCACGTCGCGAGCGGCGATGGCATCGACGATGGCACGGTGCTCGCCGCGCACCGCCTCCATGAAGTCGGCGCGGCGGGCCTCGTTGCCGCGCGTGATGCGCATTGCCTCGCGCAGGTACTGCTCCAGAAAGCCGACCACGCGGCTGAACTGCGGGTTGCCGGTGGCCTCGCTGATGGCGCGGTGGAAGGCCAGGTCCTCAGCCACGCCGTCGCGGCCGGCGGTGCTGGCGGTGTCGATGGCCACCAGTGCCCGGCGCAGTGCCGCCAGTTGCGCCCGCGTGGCGCGCTGCGCGGCCAGCGCTGCGATCTCGCCTTCCAGCACGCGCCGCACCTCCACCACATGCACCACCGCGCCGACCGACTCCAGCACCGCAGGGTCGAACTCCAGCGGCCTGTTCTCCGCAGGCGTGGCAACGAAGACGCCCGAGCCCTGGCGCGACACCGCCAGCCCGCGCGACTTGATGCGGTGCACCGCCTCGCGCACCACGCTGCGAGAAACGCCGTGCGTGGCGGCAAGCTGCGCCTCGGTGGGCAGCCGGTCGCCGGGGCCCAGCGCGCCCGCCTCGATCTGCGCCGACAGCCGCTGCGCCAGGCGGTCGGCCAGAGACTCCCGGGCCAGGCGCCCCGGCCGGCCCTCTGCGGCGGACAAGACAGCATCCATGTCGTCAGGTTATCAGACAACTTCAGCAGCGCGACAAGGGGTAAATCCGATGGCAGCCCGGATGGGCAGCGCCTTATCGTCGGCCAGGGTGTTGTGTGATTGCGAAGGAGACGTGCCGCATGGCGAGCGTGACCATCAGCCAGGTGAAGAAGCGCTTCGGCGCCACCGAAATCCTGCATGGCGTGGACATCGACATCGCCGACGGGTCGTTCACCGTGCTGGTCGGCCCCAGCGGCTGCGGCAAGAGCACGCTGCTGCGCATGCTGGCCGGGCTGGAGGAAATCAGCGACGGTGAAATCCGCATCGGCGCCCAGCGCGTCAACGAGCTGCCGCCGAAGGCGCGCGACATCGCGATGGTGTTCCAGAACTACGCGCTCTACCCACACATGACGGTGCGCCAGAACATGGCCTTTGCGCTGATGCTGGCCAAGGACGACGAGGCCACCATCGAAAGCAAGGTCTCGCGCGCGGCCGGCATCCTGGGCTTGACCGAGCTGCTTCAGCGCTACCCGCGCCAGCTCTCCGGCGGCCAACGCCAGCGCGTGGCGATGGGCCGCGCCATCGTCCGCGACCCGCAGGTGTTTTTGTTCGACGAGCCGCTGTCCAACCTCGACGCCAAGCTGCGCGTCGCGATGCGCACCGAGATCAAGGAGCTGCACCTGCGCCTGAAGACCACGTCGATCTACGTCACGCACGACCAGATCGAGGCCATGACGATGGGCGACCAGATCGTGGTGATGCGCGACGGCCGCATCGAGCAGAAAGGCAGCCCGCTGGAGCTGTACGACACGCCGGCCAACCAGTTCGTCGCCGGCTTCATCGGCTCGCCGGCGATGAACTTTTTGCCCGGCACGCTGCGCCGCACGGGCGGCAGCGCCAGCGTCGAACTGGCCGACGGCACGCTGCTCGCCACGCCGCCCGGCAGCGGCGGCGCAGACGGGCAGCCGGTGGTCTTCGGCACGCGGCCAGAGCACCTGGCGCTGGCTGCGCAAGGCGGCATCGCCACGCAGGTGGCGGTGGTCGAGCCCACCGGCGCCGACACCTTCGTCTCTTGCCGCCACCAGGGGCGCGAGCTGGCCGTGGTGTTCCATGACCGCCACGCCTTCACGCCCGGCAGCACCATCCATCTGTTGCCCGACCTGAGCCGGGCGCACCTTTTCGATGCCGGCTCAGGCCGGCGGCTCGCGGCCTGAGCCGCACTTCCATTTGTTCGGAGACACAAGATGAACGACTTCAACCGCCGCCGCTTCCTCGAAGGCACGGCCGGCGTCGCCGCCACCGCGGCGCTGGGCACCGGCGCCATCTGGGCGCCCGCCGTGCAGGCGCAGGCGCTGGCCTTCAAGCCCGAGAAAGGCGCCAAGCTGCGCGTGCTGCGCTGGAGCCGCTTCGTGCAGGGCGACATCGACGCCTACATG
>CAXTHW010000066.1:0-9826 GCA_964244245.1 uncultured Rubrivivax sp.
CATGTCGTTGATGGTGTAGTTGCGCACATGGCCCATGTGCAGCTTGCCGCTGGGGTAGGGCAGCATCGAGCAGGCGTAGAACTTCGGGCGGCTGCCGTCTTCGGTGACGCGCGCGGCACCCGTGGCCGCCCAGTGCGCCTGTGCGGCGGCTTCGACTTCGGCGGGGACGTATTTGTCGTTCATGGCCGGATTCTAGGAGCCGGGCCGCCGCGGCTTCACGGCAGCCGCTGGAGCCTGATCAGCAAGCCAGGCTCGCTTTCGAACCACGCCAGCGTGTCTTCTGCGAGCCGCCCGAAATTCTTGCGAAAGGCAGGCGCATCGCGGTCGGCGAATGCGGTGAGGAACTCCACCTGTTCCACCGGGATGGATGACTTTTCCACCAGCCGCAACAGTGCCTTTTTGCGCTGCGCCGTCACTGCCCCGTCCGTTGCCACGATTTCACAGAAGACGAATCGGGGCAGTGATTCGGACGAAAGGTCGGCAAGGATCAGATCGGGCAATTCTTCCGACGCCGAGAAATGCAGGCCCACTGCCGCTGCCGTCTCAACAAACTGCGGCCATGTCTTTCTGTCACTGCCACTGAGCCAAAGGACGGCCGCCTGCTTGAAATAGCGCGGCGCGAATTGCTCGACGATGCCTTTCATCAGCGACGACGACGGGCCGCCGCGTATGCGAACGCGGCTGCGGTCAGGCATGTCGATGAGAACATCGCCCGCGTCGGACACCAGATGCGCCTGGCGAAGGCGCATCCTGCTGAGCACGGCGGGGTCGAGATGCGCTGAACGCCACTTGTCGATCTCGCTTTCCAATGCCGCGCCAGTCACGAGCGGGTGGAACAAGGCCGCGAAGTGTTCGGGAAGGAAGTAGATGGGACGGCTCGACGTGGTGGGCACATTCAACAGGCGGTGAACCACGCCCAGCACGAGAAGGCGGTTGCGGATCAAGTCATCACGCAGCGTTTCCCGGCTGGTGTCGGCGTACCAGCGCTTACCCGGCGGACGGAAGCCGAAGGTCGATGCTGACGCCACCCATGCAAGGCGTTCGTCATCGTCGGTGCGCTGCGCTTGCTCGTCGGTGAAGAGATAGATGTGCGACGGGCGGAGAAACCGCCCGGAGCCCTGGATGAACCCGCCATAGAGAAACACGAAGACGGCGCGAGCGCAGAGGTCTCCGACCAGCAGCGCACGGCGTTCGAACTGCGGCGGAAAGATCGACTGAAGGCGGTCTTGGACCTGTCGAACGGCGGGCAGTGGCGGGAGATGCGGGGCGCCCGTCACACGGCCTCGGCCAAGGGCTCGGTCTCCAGCCCGCGGTTGACCAGGCGGTCGATCAAGGCCAGATCTTCGCAGCCCGCTGGGACACTGGCACCAATGGCCACGATCTGCTTCCAGCCCGGCAATGGCAGGGTTCGCAGGTCCGTTGCGTTGATTTGGGTGTTTCCGCTGAATGCGCGCAAATGCCTTTCCACCTGCGCGCTGTTCAGCACCGCCGCAAGACCCACGGCCTCGGTGGCGGACAGGCTGCCTCCCCGTCGATAGATGTAATTCAAATGGTTTTCCAGGCCGAGAAATCGGCCCGGCAAATGGCCGAGATACGCTGTGGCGGTAACGCGCCGCAATTCTTCTTTCGGGCTGAAGCGCCGCAGCAGAACCAGCGGCTCGTTGTGGACCAGCATCCAACTGGTCGATGGGCCGACGCGGATGCGTTCGCCTTTGCGGCCAAGCGGCCAACTGACGCCAGCGCGACGCACGTGCTGCATCCAAAGAAGCGGAACAGACCCTGCGCTCGGCGCGTCTTCGATGCTGTCGCGGGCTCTGAATGCGACGGTCGGTCCGGTGGAAACCGACAATCCCAACGACCCGAGCGTTTCGGGCCAGCGCGGTGACGTGGCGCCGTCGGTCGCTGCCCCCAATTGCACGACCAGATCGCGCTGGGTGACCACGGCCCCAATGGGGACGGCGGAGGGCCGGCGCAGGCCCAGGTCGCCAGCGCCGGCACTGTCGCTGATGTCCACGAACCCGGTCGCGCAGTCCGACGCCCACAAGACCATTGCTTCCTGAAGCACGTCGTCTTTGCTGAAATGGTCTTTGCGGCTGCTGAAGAGATGCATGGCTTGCAGCGACAAGCGGGCGAACAATGTCTTTCGCACCGCCGCGAAATACGGGCCATTGGTCCACGACCGTGGCGTGATGAAGCAGTACTGCCCACCCGGACGGAGCAAGCGTGCGCACGCCGCCATGAAGAGGCCGTAGATGTTGGGCTGCCCATGAACGGCATAAGCATGTGCGCGTGATCGCGGGTCGGACGCCGGCAGCTTGAAATAGGGTGGGTTGGCAATCACCAGATCGACAACCGCATCGCCTGCCAGAGCAGGCGGCGAAAGAAGAAAGTCTTCATTGCGCAAGCTCAGATGCAGATCGACGCCATGGGAAGACGCCAGTGATTGCAACGATGCGCAGGTTTGCATCAGTGCCGGCATCAGGCGCGCGTCGATCTCATAGGCCAGCACTTCGATGCGCTTCGGGCGGTGGCCTCCGTCGAGCAAGGCGTGCACTGCGGCCGAGACGAGCACGCCTGTCCCGGCAGCCGGCTCCAGCAGCCGCACGGTGTGCAAAGCCAAGGACTTGACCGCTTCCCGGGCCATGAAGTCTGCAATCGGCTGCGGAGTCATGAACTGCCCCAGATCGCGCTGCGCCTCGCGGCCCAGGCTCTGGGAGGCGTCGAGCCCCCAGCGAAATGCGGCTTCGGTCAGCATCCGTGAACTGTACAAATAACC
The DNA here is from genome assembly GCA_964244245.1 of uncultured Rubrivivax sp. Classification (GTDB taxonomy): domain Bacteria; phylum Pseudomonadota; class Gammaproteobacteria; order Burkholderiales; family Burkholderiaceae_C; genus Rubrivivax. The sequence goes on from CAXTHW010000066.1 coordinate 2,777, forward strand.
AGCCGCGCTGTCGCCGCTTCTTTGATCGAGATGCTTCTCAACGCCCCACCGCCTCGGTGACAAACCCGATGCGCGACAAGCCGGCCTCCTGCACCAGCCCGATCAGTTCGGCCACACGGCCGTAGGGCACGGCCTTGTCGGCGCGCAACTGGATCTCGGTCTGCGGGTCTCGGGCGGCAGCGGCGCGCACGCGCTGCACCAGTTGCGCTGCGTCCAGCCGCTCGTCGCCGACGAAGAACTGGCCTCGTGCATCGACGGCCAGCGCGATGAAGGCCGGTGCGTCGCTGGGCCGGGCGCCTTCGGCCTTCGGCAGGTCGAGCTTCAGGCTGCTCGTCATCAGCGGCGCGCTGATCATGAAGATCACCAGCAGCACCAGCATCACGTCGATGAGCGGCGTCATGTTGATGTCGCTCATCGGCGGCGGCCGCGGCGTGCGTTCGAGGCGGCCGAATGCCATGGCGGGGGCTGCTCAGCGTTGCGCGTCGAGCGCCATCTCGCGCAGGTCGTGCGCGAAGCCTTCGAGTTCGGCTTCGCAGCCGCCCACCCATTTGCCGAACACGTTGTAGGCCAGCACGGCCGGGATGGCGACGGCGATGCCGGCGGCCGTCATGACCAGCGCCTCGCCCACCGGGCCGGCGATCTTCTCGATGGTGATGCTGCCGGCCGCGGCGATGGCGATCAGTGCGTGGTAGATGCCCCAGACGGTGCCGAACAGCCCGATGAATGGTGCCGTGCTGCCGATGGACGCCAGCAGCACCTGGCCGAACTGCAGGTGCGAGACGCCGCGGTGCAGCGCGTCGCGCAGGCGCCGGGTCAGTTGCGACTCGGGCAGCCCGGAGCTTTGCAGCGTGCCGGCTGCGGGCGTGGCGGTGGCGGCTGCCAGCAGCGGCAGCAGCAGCTTTTCGCGGTCCATCGCGGCCAGCCGCTTGCGGCCGTCGTCCAGCGAGCCGGCGTCCCAGAAGGCAGGCACCGCGCGCTCGATGTCGCTGCCGGCGCGGCGCAGCAGCCAGCCTTTCCAGAGGATCAGCACCCACGCGGTGACGGACATGGCCAGCAGCAGCAAGGCCACCGCGCGGCCGACGCTGTCGCTGCGGGTCCAGAAATCCTGCAAGCCGTCCATCGCAGTCAGGCGCTCACATGCTCAGGCGCTCAGCCGGCCAGGCCGAGCACGTCGCCCATGCCGTACAGCCCCGGCGCGCGGCCGGCCAGGAAGCGGGCGGCGCGCAGGCTGCCTTCGGCGTAGTTGGCGCGGCTGTTGCTGCGGTGGGTGATCTCGATGCGCTCGCCGGTGCCGGCGAAGAGCACGGTGTGATCGCCGACGATGTCGCCGCCCCGCACGCTGGCGAAGCCGATGCTGCCTGGCCTGCGCTCGCCGGTGTGGCCTTCGCGCGCGAAGACGCCGTCGGCCTCCAGCGTGCGGCCCAGCGCGCCGGCCAGCACCTCGCCCATCGCCAGCGCGGTGCCGCTGGGCGCATCGACCTTGTGCCGGTGGTGCGCCTCGATGACCTCGATGTCGTAGCCGTCGGCCAGCGAGCGCGCCGCGATGTCGAGCAGCCGCAGCACCACGTTGACGCCCACGCTCATGTTGGGCGCGAAGACGATGGCCAGCTCGCGCGCGAAGGCGCCGATTTCGGCCTTCTGTGCCGCGCTGAAGCCGGTGGTGCCGACCACCGCGCGCACGCCGCACGCGCGGCAGGCGGCCAAGTGCGCGAGCGTGCCTTCGGGCCGCGTGAAGTCGATGAGCACGTCGGCGCCGGCCAGGCCGCGCTGCAGATCGGCGGTGATCGCCACGCCGGTGCTGCGGCCGAGAAAGGCGGCGGCGTCCTGCCCGAGGGCGGGGCTGCCGGCGACGTCGAGCGCGCCGCTGAGGCTGCAGTCGCCGCTGGCGGCAACGGCCTCGATCAGCATGCGGCCCATGCGCCCGGAAGCGCCGGCAATGGCGATCTTCATGCGGCGGCGGTCATCGCGCCCGCGTCATGGCGCGGACGTCATGACGCCGATTCGAGCGGCGGGTACTCGCGCACCGCACCGCTGGGCTGCTCGGCCGCCGGCACCTCGCGCCTGGGCGGCGGCGGCAGTGCCTTGCGCTCGTCGTCGCTCAGCTCCAGCTTGGGCGTCTGAAGATCGTCTTTGCGGGTGCGGCTGATGGCTGCGACGAACTCGCGCTCGGACGGCAGTTCGGGCGCTTCCACCGACTTCATCGTCTCGCCGTCGAACTCGACCACCACGCTGCGCCGCTGCGGCGGCGTGCCGGGGCGGCGGATGGTGAAGATGTAGTCCCAGCGGCTGGCGTGGAAGACGTCGGTCAGCAGCGGCGAGCCAAGGACGTCGCGCACCTGGTTGCGCGACATGCCGGGCTTGAGAAGCGCCAGTTGCTCCTTGGTGACCACGTTGCCCTGCACGATGTCGATCCGGTAGGGGGTGATGAGCCCGACGATGCTGTCGGTGGACTGCAGCGACGCGCAGCCGCCGATCAACAGCATGCTCAACACGGGAAGCAGGACGAGGCGCATGGAGTTGCCGGGCGCCGCTGCTGCGGCGAGAGGCGGGCTGGCTATGATGGCAGGATTCTAGCCGGGCGCTTTTGGCCGGCGGCCAGCCGCGGAACAGCCATGACCAACGCCGACGAACTGAAGAGCAGCGGCCTGAAGGCGACGCTGCCGCGCATCAAGATTCTCGAGGTGTTCCAGCACGCAGAGCGCCGCCACATGACGGCCGAAGACGTGTTCAAGGCGCTGCTCACCGACAACGCCGACATCGGCCTGGCCACGGTCTATCGGGTGCTGATGCAGTTCGAGCAGGCGGGCCTGCTGACGCGCAGCAACTTCGAGTCGGGCAAGTCGGTCTTCGAGTTGAACGAGGGTCAGCACCATGACCATCTGGTGTGCCTGACCTGCGGCCGCGTCGAGGAGTTCTTCGACCCCGACATCGAGCAGCGCCAGCGCGCCATCGCCGAAAAGCGCGGCTTCGAACTGCACGAGCATTCGCTGGCGCTGTACGCGCGCTGCACCAAGTCCGATTGCGAGTACCGGCACAAATGAGCCGACACGAGCGAGCCGGTGCGGCCTATTCCTTCTCCATCGCCCGCTGGTGCCGCTCGATGAACTCCTGGTAGGTGTCGATGCCGCGCAGTTGCAGCACCGTGTTGCGCACCGCCGCTTCCACCAGCACCGCCAGGTTGCGCCCGGCGTCCACCGCGATGGCCACCTTGCGCACCGGGATGCCCAGCACGTCTTCGTGCAGCGGCTCGTAGGGCAGGCGCTCGAACTCGCGCTCCATCGTCTCTTTGCGCACCAAGTGCACGATCAGCCGCAACCGCATCTTCCGCCGCACGGCGGTCTCGCCGAAGATGGCCTTGATGTCCAGCAGGCCGATACCGCGCACCTCCAGCAGGTTGAGCAGCAGGTCCGGGCAGCGGCCCTCCAGCGCCGTCTGGCTGATGCGGTAGAGGTCCACCGCGTCGTCGGCCACCAGGCCGTGGCCGCGGCTGATCAGCTCCAGCCCGAGTTCGCTCTTGCCCAGGCCCGATTCTCCTGTGAGCAGCACGCCCAGGCCCAGGATGTCCATGAACACGCCATGCCGCGTGGTGCGCTCAGCGAACAAGTGCGCCAGGTAGGCGCGGACGACGTCGATCACGTGGCCGGCTGATTCGCGGGTGACGAAGAGCGGAATCTCGGCGCGGTCGCACATGGCCACCAGGCGGTCGGGTGGCGTCTGCTCGTCGGCGACGATCAGCACCGGCGGCTCCAGCGTCACGATGCGGGCGATGCGCCGCTCCTGGTCGTCGGGGGCCGTGGCCAGCAGGTAGGCCACCTCGCGGCGGCCGACGATCTGCACGCGGTAGGGGTGGATGTAGTTGAGGTAGCCCACCAGGTCGGCAGACGATTGCGCGTCGCGCACTGCCGCGTCGTCGAAGCGGCGTTCGGGGTGGGCATGGCCGGCGATCCACTCCCACCGCAGCGCTTCGCGGTGCGCCTCGAACAGCGCCTCCGCGCTGATCGACGTGGGCTTCATTCAGGCCACGGACTTCAAAGGTTCCCAGTCGTGGATCAGCTTGTGCACCGCGCCTGCGTCGGGCTCGGCCTTCAGCCGCTCACGCAGTTCGCGGTCCGACAGCATCTCGGCGATCTCAGAAAGGATTTCCAGGTGGCGCTGGGTCGCGGCTTCGGGCACCAGCAGGAAGATCAGCAGCATCACCGCTTCGTCGTCCGGCGCATCGAAGGGAATGGGCTGCTGCACCCGCACCACGGCGGCCAGCGGGTTCTTCAGGCCCTTGATCCGGCCGTGCGGAATGGCCACCGCGTGCCCCAGGCCGGTGGAGCCCAGCCGTTCGCGGGCAAACAGGTTGTCGGTGACGATGCCGCGCGCCACGGCGTGCTGGTTTTCGAACAGCAGCCCGGCTTGCTCGAACACGCGCTTCTTGCTGGTCGCATCGACATTGACCAGCACATTGCTGGCAGGCAGGATGGCTGCGAGACGGTTCATGGGGCGGTTCCCCTTGCGGCCGGCTCACTGCACTGCATTGCGCTGCCACCGCGGACTGTTGTTGAGCGGCAATCATAGCAACCGGCCCGCCGCGCGCAGCGCTGCGCTGCCACCCTGAGCGCGGGGAAACGTCAACTCTTGCGGCGTTGCAACAACAGCATGGCGGCGGACAACAAAAAACGGCCACACGGGCCGTTTTGCCTGGCACAGAGCGGCGCTTCAGCCGACGCTGGCGTCCAGCCGCTTGGGCGACTGGTGGTGGTGGTCTTGCAGGCGGTCCTTGTGGCGGCAGACCTGGCGGTCCAGCTTGTCCATCAACTGGTCGATGGCGGCGTAGAGGTCTTCGCTGCTGTGCTCGACGAAGATGTCGCGGCCCTTCACGTGCAAGGTCACCTCCGCCTTTTGCCGTCGTTCCTTTTCCTTCAGTTTCTCGACGGTCAGCATCACGGTGACATCGACGACCTGGTCGAAGTGTCGGGTGACTCTATCCAGTTTGGTGAGCACATACTCTCTGAGAGAGGGTGTGACTTCCAGATGGTGTCCGCTGATCGTCAAGTTCATCGAAGCCTCCTTTGCGAGGGGAGTGGAGAACATGCCGGCCCGCTGTGGGGGGCCGGCGTCGGGGGGAAGGCGGGTGGGGTGGGGGTGCTGAATCGGCGAATGCCGGCGGTGGCGCTGCGCTGCGGCGGGTGCCGGCTGGCAAGGGCGTCCAGGCCAGTGTGCCCGCGATGCAAGGGCCTTGCAAGCGCTTGGCCGGGCCGCGGCAAGGGCCGAAACGTGACGCTTTGCATCAGGGCGGCTGCCATAATCGACGGTCGCTTTCCCAGGAGCAGACGCATGGACCCCAGCCACACAGGCTGACCGCCTGCTTCGGCTCCAGCGCTGAAGCGCGGCGGTCAACCCGGCCCGACTTTCAGCCCTCTCGGAGACGGCATGCTCAACGTCTTTACGCTGGCCAACGGCCGGCTGTTCCAGGAAGAGATCGACCAGCCCGAAGCGCTGGCCGACCTGCAACCGGTGTGGGTGGATCTGGAATCGCCGACGCCGCAGGAAAAGGCCTGGATCACCGCCCGCTTCGGCCTCACGATCCCAGACGACATCGTCGATGACGACCTGGAAGAGTCGGCCCGCTTCTACGAAGAAGACAACGGCGAGCTGCACATCCGCTCCGACTTCCTCATCGACGGCGACGACGGCCCCGACGGCAAGCAGTCGCGCAACGTGCGTGTCGCCTTCATCCTCTTCGAGCGCGTGCTGTTCTCGGTGCACGACGACGACCTGCCGGTGTTCCGCCTGCTGCGGCTGCGCGCGCGGCGCATCCCGGCGCTGATCGAAGACGCGAAGGACGTGCTGCTCAAGCTCTACGACGCCGATGCAGAGTACTCGGCCGATGCGCTCGAAGGCATCTACGACAACCTTGAGAAAGTCAGCGTGCGCGTGCTCAAGCAGGACGTGGACGACCGCGCTGCCGGCGAGGTGCTGAAGGCGATTGCCAAAGAAGAAGACCTGAATGGGCGCATCCGCCGCAACGTGATGGACACCCGGCGCGCGCTGAGCTTTCTGATGCGCAGCCGCAAGCTCGGCGCCGAGCAGTTCGAGGAAGCGCGGCAGATCCTGCGCGACATCGACTCGCTGGACTCGCACACCGCCTTCCTGTTCGACAAGATCAACTTCCTGATGGACGCCACCGTGGGTTTCATCAACATCAACCAGAACAAGATCATCAAGATCTTCTCGGTGGCCAGCGTCGCGCTGCTGCCGCCCACGCTGATCGCCAGCGTCTATGGGATGAACTTTCCAGGCATTCCGGAGGTGGGCTGGACCTACGGCTACCAGTTTGCATTGGGGCTGATGGTGGCCTCGGTGGCGGCGCCTTTCATCTACTTCCGACGCAAAGGCTGGTTGCGTTAGTTTCTGCCTACCATCGGCGCAGCGTCGCTCGGGTTGCCGATGCTGCATTGGCGGGCCATCGTATAAGCTCGTTTCGGGCTCACGACAGGGCCGTGCATTTCTTTCGCTTCACGCCCGGGTTGCACCACATGCAGACAATCACGCTCCCTGCCACGGCACCAACGCTGCGTCGCCTTGCGCTCGTCGCGGGGCTGCTTGTGGCCGGAGCTGCGCAGGCGCAATTCACGATGGTGCCCGCGCCACTGGTGGCCGGCGCCCCGCGCGAATCGGCGGCCGAGATCGAAAAGGAATACCGCATCGACGGTGCCCGCCACCTCTATGCGGCCTACCCGATGCGCATCTTCCGCGGCAAGCTGCCGCCGCTGATGTACGCGATGATGATCACCGAGACCGAGATCGACGCCACCGGCAATGTCGTCAATGTCACCGTGGTGCGCGAGCCCGCCGCAGCGAAGGAGGTCACGCCCTGGGTGGTGGCGCTGATCCGCCGCGCAGGCCCCTTCCCGGCGCCCACCAAGATGGGCAGCGTCAAGTACTTCGACATCTGGGCGGTGGACAAATCGGGCCTGTTCCAGCTCGACACCTTGAGCGAAGGGCAGCGCTAGTAGATCGTTCCAGCAATACGGTGACAAATCAGGTCACACCGAGGTCGAA
>CAXTHW010000067.1:0-7350 GCA_964244245.1 uncultured Rubrivivax sp.
GACCCGAACAACAACAAGGCCTTCCTCGACGGCCAGATCAGCGTCACCAACAACGGCATCTCGATCTACTACGCGGCCAAGAACTCCAAAGACGAGAAGGTCAAGGAGATGGCTGCCGACATCAACCATGCGTCGTTCCCGGTCGGCCCGGTGGGTGTGCCGACAGAAAGCCATCTGTTCTTCAACCAGATGGTGATGAAGTACACCAAGTACCCGCAGGCGGCCAAGGAGTTTTTGCGCTTCATGATGGAGCAGGAGCAGTTCGACTCCTGGCTCACCGGTGCCGGCGGCTACATCGCGCAGCCGCTGCGCGCCTACGAGAAGTCGGCCATCTGGACGGTGGACCCGAAGAACACGCCCTACCGCGACGGCGTGAAGAACATGCGGCCGGCAGGCTATGCAGGCAGGCTGGGCTATGCCTCGGCCGGGGCCGGCGCCGACTTCATCGTCGTCAACATGGTGGCTGAAGCGGTGAGCGGCTCCAAGACGCCGAAGGAAGCCGCAGAGCGCGCGCAGAAACGCGCCGAGCGCTACTACAAAGTCTGATCGGGCAGGACGGGTCGGGACGCCGCAATGCTGGAGAAACTCCAGAACAACCGCAACGCGCTGGGGCTGCTGTTCATGCTGCCGGCGGCGCTGCTGCTGCTGGTCTTCCTGACCTACCCGCTGGGCCTGGGCACCTGGCTGGGCTTCACCGATGCCAAGCTGGGCCGCCCGGGCGAGTGGATCGGCCTGGAGAACTACGCCTACCTGCTGGGCGACAGCGTCACGCGGCTAGCGCTGTTCAACACGCTCTTCTACACGGTGGTGGCCAGCATCCTGAAGTTCGCGCTGGGCCTGTGGCTGGCGCTGCTTCTCAACCGCAACCTGCGCTTCAAGACCTTCTTCCGCGCGGTGATCCTGCTGCCCTACATCGTGCCCACGGCCTTGTCGGCCATCGCCTTCTGGTGGATCTACGACTCGCAGTTCTCCATCATTTCCTGGGGGCTGCTGAAGCTGGGCCTGATCGACCGCTACATCGACTTTCTCGGCGACCCGTGGAACGCGCGCCTGTCCACCATCTTCGCCAATGTCTGGCGCGGTGTGCCCTTCGTCGCGATCACGCTGCTGGCCGGGCTTCAAACCATCTCGCCGTCGTTCTACGAAGCCTCGGCCATCGACGGCGCCACGCCGCTCCAGCAGTTCCGCCACGTCACGCTGCCGCTGCTCACGCCCATCATCGCGGTGGTGATGACGTTCTCGGTGCTGTTCACCTTCACCGACTTTCAACTGATTTATGTGCTGACGCGCGGCGGCCCGCTGAACGCCACGCACCTGATGGCGACGCTGTCGTTCCAGCGCGCCATCTCGGGCGGCGCATTGGGCGAAGGCGCCGCAATTTCCATCGCGATGGTGCCTTTTCTGCTGGCCGCCATCCTCTTCAGCTACTTCGGTTTGCAGCGCCGCGCATGGCAGCAGGGCGGCAGCGACAAATGAGCGCGATCACCAAGCCCCAGCGCGGCCCCAAGGACGACGGCAAGACCGACAGCGGCGGCATGGGCTACCTGGAAACGGTGCCGCGGCGGCTGGTGACTGTCTATCTGCCGCTGCTGGTGTTCTTGATCGTGCTGCTGTTCCCGTTCTACTGGATGGTGATCACGTCGCTGAAGCCCGACAACGAACTGCTGTCGCGCAGCGGCAACCCGTTCTGGGTGGTGAAGCCGACGCTGGTGCACTTCCACAAGCTGCTGTTCGAGACGGCCTACCCGGAATGGCTGTGGAACACCGTGGTGGTGTCGGTGGTGTCCACTGCGTTCTCATTGGTGGCGTCTGTGCTGGCGGCTTATGCCATCGAGCGGCTGCGCTTCAACGGCTCCAAGCAGGTGGGGCTGTCGATCTTCCTGGCCTACCTCGTGCCGCCGTCCATCCTGTTCATTCCGCTCGCGGCCATCGTCTTCAAGCTGGGGCTGTTCGACACGCGTTGGGCGCTGATCCTCACCTACCCGACGTTTCTGATCCCTTTCTGCACCTGGCTGCTGATGAGCTACTTCCGCTCGATCCCGTTCGAGCTGGAAGAGTGCGCGCTCATCGACGGCGCCACACGCTGGCAGATCCTCGTCAAGATCGTGCTGCCGCTGGCGGTGCCGGGGCTCATCTCCGCCGGCATCTTCGCCTTCACGCTGAGCTGGAACGAGTTCATCTATGCGCTGACTTTCATCTCGTCGTCTGAGAACAAGACGGTGCCGGTGGGCGTGGTGACCGAGCTGGTGGAGGGCGACGTCTATCACTGGGGCCCGCTGATGGCCGGTGCGCTGCTGGGCTCGCTGCCGGTGGCCTTCATCTACTCGTTCTTCGTCGAGCACTACGTGTCGGGCCTCACCGGCTCCGTCAAAGAGTGAGCGCGACGCCACCCAAGGAGACCATCCATGCAAGACCATGACCTGAACCGCCGCAGCCTGCTGGCCGCAGCGGCGCTGGCCGCCCTGCCCGGCACGCTGTTCGCACAGGGCAGCGGCTACCCCAACCACCAGATCGAACTCATCGTGCCGGCCGGCGCGGGTGGCGGCACCGACGTGCTGGCCCGCGCCTTTGCCGAAGCCGCCAAGAAGCACCTGCCGCAGCCCATCACCGTGATCAACCGGCCCGGCGCGTCCGGCATGATCGGCCACGGCGAGATGATCAACGCCCGGCCCGACGGCTACAAGCTGGCCATCGTGTTCGCCGAGATCGTGATCGTGCCGCACCTGGGCCTGAGCAAGCTCTCCTACGAAGACTTCACCCCCATCGCCCGGCTCAACGCCGACCCGGCTGCCATCACCGTGCGCGCCGACGCACCGTGGAACACCATCGAAGAGTTCCTGGCCGCCAGCCGCGCCAAGCCCGGCGAGGTGAAGATGGGCAATTCCGGCCCCGGCTCGATCTGGCACCTGGCGCATGCGGCGCTGGAAGACAAGGTCGGCGTCAAGTACAACCCCATCCCCTTCAGCGGCGCGGCGCCCGCCGTCCTCGCGCTGCTGGGCGGTCACGTGGATGCGGTGGCCGTCAGCCCTGGCGAAGTGGCAACCCATGTCGCCAGCGGCAAGCTCAAGACGCTGGCGGTGATGGCCGACCGCAGGCTCAAGGGCTTCGACAACGTGCCGACGCTGAAGGAGCGCGGCATCGACCTGTCCATCGGCACCTGGCGCGGCCTGGCGGCCCCCAAGGGCACGCCGCCCGACGTCATCGCCATCCTGGCCGACACGGCCCGCAAGTGCGCCGACGAGGCGGTGCTGAAGGACGCGCTGGACCGCCTGAGCATGGGCCAGTCCTATGCCGACGCCGAGGCCTTCCGCGCCAACATGCGGCGCGACAACGACACCTTCAAGCAACTCGTCAACAAGCTCGGCATCAAGGCCTGATCAGGCCCGCCGCCAGCCCGCGGCCAGCAGCGCACGCCCCGCGCGGGCACCCTGCTCAGACGCTGACCGGGCGGCGCGCCTTCAACCGCGGTGCCGGCGCGCGCAGCGACGGCAGCTTGCGGCGCGATGCCAGCACCTGCTCGATGTCCTGCTGTGCGCCGTCGATAAGCACCAGGCAGGCCCGCTCTGCCTGAAGCGGCGCGCGTGCGATCACCGCGTCCAGCACGGCCCTGTGCAGCGGCAGCGACGTGGCCGGCCCGTCGGGCCGCGTGGTGCTGATCTCGAAGCTGGTGCGCAGCAGCGCGCCCAGCGCCTTGCTCATCTGCACCACCATGCGGTTGTGGCAGGCACGCAGCAGCCCCTGGTGGAAGCGCAGGTCGTGGAACACGTAGTCGCCGCCGTGCTCGATGGCCGACTGCATGCCGGCGTAAGCGGTCTCGATCTCTGCGATGTCCTGCGCCGTGGCGCGCTCTGCCGCCAGGCGCACGCCTGCCGGCTCGACCGCGCGGCGCAGCTCCTGGAGATCACGCAGGAACTCGCGGCTCAGGCCGACCTTGGACTTCCACTGCACCACGTCGGGGTCGAACCAGTTCCAGTCGTCCTCCGGCAGCACGCGGGTGCCCAGCTTCGGGCCCGTGATCAGCAGCCCCTTTGCCACCAGCGACTTCACCGCCTCGCGCACCACCGTGCGGCTGACGCCGAACTCTTCGCCCAGCAGCGGCTCGGGCGGGATGGCGGCACCCACCGCATAGCGGCCACCGACGATGGCTTCGCCCAGCAGATCGAGCGTGTGGCCGTGGAAGTTCTTGGCCGGCACCGGCGTCACCCGCGGACGAAGAGCGTGCGCAGCGGCTCGGGGCCGAGCTGGCGGCTCCAGTGGCCGTGCACGGCGGCATCGAAGCGGGCGCCTGGCGGCAGCAGGTCGGCCGAGTAGAAGCTGTCACCGGGGTTGAAGATGCGCGCGCTGCCGTCCTGAAGGACGATCTCCATCACGCCGCCGAGGATGAAGACCCACTGCGGGTTGTCGGTGCAATGGAAGTCGCTGCGAAAGCCCACCGGGCTGCGGCGGAACTGGTAGCCGCCGCTGGGCTGCAGCGGCGTCAGCAGGGCCTGCGGCTTGCCTTCGCTGAAGGCGAGCGGCTCGTCGCGAAAGCGCGCACGGCCGTCGGTGTCGGTGAACAGGACGACCTTGTTGAAGCTGTCCATGGCTAGAGCGAAGCGGTCATGCCGCCATCGACATAGAGGATGTGGCCGTTGACGAAGCGCGAAGCATCACTGGCCAGGAAGACCGCCGCGCCAGCCAGGTCTTCCACGTCGCCCCAGCGCCGGTTGGGCGTGCGGTTCACCACCCAGGCGCTGAAGGCCGGGTCGGCCACCAGCGCCGAGGTCAGCTCGGTCTTGAAGTAGCCCGGCCCCAGCCCATTGACGTTGATGCCGTGCGGCCCCAGGTCGATGGCCATGCCCTTGGTCAGCATCTTCACGGCGCCCTTGCTGGCGGCGTAGGCGGCGGTGCCCGGGCGGCCCAGCTCGCTCTGCACCGAGCAGGTGTTGATGATGCGGCCACTGCCGCGCGCCACCATGCGCCGCGCCACCGCCTGGCCGACGACGAACAGGCTCTTCACGTTGGTGTCGAGAATGAGCTGCCAGTCGGCGGCCGGCTGTTCATGGAAAGGCGCGCGGCGCGTCAGGCCGGCGTTGTTGACCAGGATGTCGATGGCGCCGATGCCGCTTTCGATGGCGGCCACAGCGTCTTCCACCGCAGCCGCATCGCCGACGTCGAAGGCGCTGCTGTGCACCGCCAGCCCCTCGGCGGCCAGCGCTTCGTGGGCGGCGCGCAGCCGGGCGGTGTCGCGGCCGTTGAGCACGACGGTGGCGCCGGCCTGGCCCAGCCCGCGCGCCAGCGCCAGGCCGATGCCGGCCGACGAGCCGGTGACCAGCGCGGTGCGGCCGTCGAGGCGAAAAGTCTGCTGCGTGATCATGCGGTGGTGGTGTCGAGTTGGCGGTGGGCCGCTGCCACCAGGGCCGGCGGCGGGTGGGCGATGTCGAGCCTGATCGCGTGCTCTTCGGCAGCGGGCTCCTGCAGCGTGTCGAGCTGGCTTTGCAGCAGCGACGCCGGCATGTAGTGCCCGGCACGCGCGGCCAGCCGCTCGGCCAGCAGTGCCGGGCTGCCATTCAGATAGACGAAGCGCAGGCCCGGCGCGCCACTGCGCAGCAGATCACGGTAGCTGCGCTTGAGCGCGGAGCAGGAGACCACGAGGCCCTGGCCAGCGGCCGCCGCCTGGGCCAGGCGCGCGGCCAGCGTCAGCAGCCAGTCGCGCCGGTCATCGTCGGTCAGCGCGGTGCCTGCGGCCATCAGCGCCACGTTGCGCGGCGGGTGCAAGGCATCGCCTTCGATGAAGCGCAGCGCCAGCGCATCGGCCAACTGCTGGCCGATGGTGCTCTTGCCACAGCCGCTGACACCCATCACCACGACGAGCGGCGCGGTCACTGGATTCGCTTGCCCGAACCGGCTTCGAAGGCATGGGCCTTGGCCGCATCGACGGCCAGAAAGATGGTGTCGTCGGGCTTGGCCGCCGTGCGGCCATGCATCACCACCACGAGCTGCTGGCCGCCCACCTCGACGAGCAATTCGGTTTCAGCGCCAGTGGGCTCGACCACCACCACCTTGGCGGCAATGCCGTCGGCCGCCGGCATCAGGTCGGTCGGGCGGATGCCGTACTGCACGGCCTGACCGTCGGCAGCGCGGGCTGCGGCGGCAGGCGGCAGCGGCCAGCGCACGCCCAGCGCCTCGACCCCGCCGCCGCGCAGTGTGCCGCTGAAGACGTTCATCGACGGCGAGCCGATGAACTGCGCAACGAACAAATTGCCCGGCCGGTCGAACAGTTCGAGCGGCGTGCCGATCTGCTCGATGATGCCGTCGTGCATGACCACGATGCGGTCTGCCATCGTCATGGCCTCGATCTGGTCGTGCGTGACATAGACCGTGGTGGTCTTCAGCCGCTGGTGCAGCGCCTTGATCTCGGCGCGCATCGCCACGCGCAGCTTGGCGTCGAGGTTGGACAGCGGCTCGTCGAAGAGAAAGACCTTGGGGTCGCGCACGATGGCGCGGCCCATCGCCACCCGCTGGCGCTGGCCGCCGGAGAGCTCACGCGGGTAGCGGTCGAGCAGCTTGTCGAGGTTGAGGATGCGCGCCGCCTTGGCCACGCGCTCTTCGGTCGTGTCCTTGTCGGCCTTGCGCAGCCGCAAGGAAAAGCCCATGTTCTCGCCGACCGTCATGTGCGGGTACAGCGCATAACTCTGGAAGACCATCGCGATGTCGCGGTCCTTGGATTCGAGGTCGTTCACCACCTTGCCGTCGATGACGATCTCGCCGCCGGTGATTTCTTCCAGCCCTGCCAGCATGCGCAGCAGCGTGCTCTTGCCGCAGCCGCTGGGGCCCACCAGCACGACGAATTCACCATCGGCGATGGTGAAGTCGATGCCGTGGATGACCTTGACGCGGCCGTAGGTCTTCTTGATGTCGCGGAAGGAAACGGATGCCATGCTGGGTCCTTAACTCTTGACGGCACCGGCCGTCAGGCCCGAAACCATGTAGCGCTTGAAGGCGTAGTAGATGGCCGCCGGCGGCAGCGCATAGATCAGCCCGGTGGCCATCAGCAATTCCCACGGCGAATCATCGGCAGAAAGAAAATTGCCCAACGCAACCGAGAGCGTCACGTCCTTGTCGTTGCTGAGCAGCAGGAAGGCATAGAGATACTCGTTCCAGGCCAGCAGCAAGGCGTAGGTGCCCACCGCCACCAGCGACGGCACCATCAACGGCAGATACACCAGGCGGAAGAGCTGCAACGCGCTGGCGCCGTCCATCCGCGCGGCCTCGTCGAGTTCCCAGGGCAGCTTGTCGGAGGCTTGCTTCAGCACCCAGATGCAGTAGGGCGAGGCGATCGTCACCATCGCGAGGATCAGCGCCCACTGG
>CAXTHW010000068.1:0-7084 GCA_964244245.1 uncultured Rubrivivax sp.
CGCTCATCATCGGGCGCTTGTCGGTGCGGGTCTCGACGCTGCGGTTGAGCTGCGACAGCGCGATCACCGGGCACTGCAGTTCCTTGGCCAGCGCCTTCAGCCCGCGCGAGATCTCACCGATCACGGTGGCCCGGTTTTCCTCGCTGCTGCTCGAGCCGCTCATCAGTTGCAGGTAGTCGATGACGATCAGCCCCAGCGTGCCGCCGAACTGGCGTGCCATGCGCCTTGCGCGCGCCCGCAGCTCCGACGCGGTGAGCGCCGCCGTCTCGTCGATGAAAAGCTGCACCTGGCCGAGCTTGTCCACCGCGCCGGTCAAACGCTCCCATTCTTCGCTGCGCAGCCGGCCGGTGCGCAGGTTTTGCTGGTCGATGCGGCCGAGCGAGCCCACCATGCGCAGCGCCAACTGCGAGGCGCCCATTTCCATCGAGAACACCAGCACCGGCAGCCCCTCGGCCACCGAGACATGCTCGGCGATGTTCAGCGCGAACGCGGTCTTGCCCATCGACGGGCGGGCGGCCAGCACGATGAGGTCGCCCTTCTGCAGGCCAGCGGTCATGCGGTCGAGATCGTAGAAGCCGGTGCGCACGCCGGTGACCTCTTCGGCGCCGTTGTCGTGCAGTTCCTGCACGCGGTCGATGAGCGCCACCACCAGCTTGTCGATGCTCTGGAAGCCTTGCCGCTGGCGCGAGCCTTCCTCGCCGATCTTGAAGATCTTGCCTTCCGCGTCGTCCAGGATTTCGGTGACGGCGCGGCCCTGCGGATTGAAGGCACTGGTGGCGATCTCGTCGCTGGCGCTGATCAGCTTGCGCAGGATCGCCCGCTCGCGCACGATCTCTGCATAACGCCGCATGTTGGCGGCGCTCGGCACGCTCTGCGCCAGCGCGTTCAGGTAGGCCAGCCCGCCGGAGTCGTCGGCCCGGCCCAGGCTCTGCAACTGCTCGAACACCGTGATCACATCGGCCGGCTTGCTGGCGTTTACCAGCGCAGCCACCGCGCTGAAGATCAGCCGGTGTTCATGGCGGTAGAAGTCGCTTTCGGTCAGCAGGTCGGCCGCGCGGTCCCAGGACAGGTTGTCCAGCAGCAGGCCGCCCAGCACGCTTTGCTCGGCCTCCACCGAATGCGGTGGCAGGCGCAACCGGGCCACCTCGTCATCGCGCGGCGCCTGGCTTGGGGAATCTCTGGAGTCTCGGGAATCGAAGAGCGCTGACATGGTGATTCCGGCAGGGCTGTGGGCAAGTCTGTGGACAGCCGGGGGAGGAAGCGGGACAACTTGCGCCGCAGAAATGAAGAAGGCCGGCGACTGCCGGCCTTCCCTGCGACAGCAAGACTAACGCGCTCAGTCGGCCTGCGCAACCACCAGCACGGTGACGTCCACCACCACGTCGCCATGCGGCGCCACGGTGACGGTGTGCTCGCCCGTGGTCTTCAGCGGACCATTGGGCATGCGCACCTGCGATTTCTGCATCGCCAGGCCCATCTTGGTCAGGCCTTCGGCCACGTCGGCATTGGTGACCGAGCCGAACAGACGGCCATCGACCCCGGCCTTTTGCACGATGCGTACGGTCTTGCCGGCAAGCTGCTCGCCCAGCGCCTGCGCGCTGGCCAGCTTGGCGGCTGCGGCCTTTTCCAGCTCGGCGCGGCGGCCGGCAAATTCAGCGATGGCGGCCTCGGTGGCGCGGCGGGCTTGCTTGGTGGGGATCAGGAAGTTGCGGGCGTAACCGTCCTTCACCTTGACCACGTCGCCCAGGTCACCGAGCTTGCCGATCTTTTCCAACAGGATGATTTGCATGGTGACTCCCTCAGACCTTGTGCTGGTCAGAGTAGGGCAGCAGCGCCAGGAAGCGCGCGCGCTTGATGGCGGTGGTGAGCTGGCGCTGGTAGAACGCCCGCGTGCCGGTCAGGCGGGCCGGCGTGATCTTGCCGTTCTCGCCGATGAAATCGCGCAGCGTGTCGATTTCCTTGTAGTCGATCTGCTCGACGTTGGCGACCGTGAAGCGGCAGAACCGCTTGCGACGGAACAGCAGCGACTGGGTGTTGCGCTTCGGACGCTTGTCTTTCGAGAAGCGGCCTTTACCACGTGGCGGGGGCATATGAGACCTCCAAAAATTGGATGACGATGATCTGGAACAAAAGAGTCAAGCCGCGAGGCTGACCGACGTGATGTGAAACCGCAAACCGCGCCCGTTGCGAAAGCCTGCCAGGAAGCCGGCGAACTCGCCGCTGCTGCCCAGGGCAGCCGCCTTCAGCGCCACCGTCACATCCCCGATCGCCAGCGCCTTGACCTCCAGCGAGACCTTGCGCTGCGTGCCGTTTTCCGACAGCTCCGACTCGTGCTTGAGGCTCAAGTCGAGTGCCGGCAGCCCGGCGGGGGTGTAGCGCATGGCGCCCTTTTCCACCAACTGCGCCGAAAGAACCAGTCGGTTCACTTCGGCTTGCCGGCGTCAGGCGCAGCCAGCGGAATCAGGCGGCAGCCTCCTGCTGCTGTTGCTGGGGCGCGGGAGCCGGCGACTTGCGCGACTCTTCACGTTCCACCGCCTTCATCATGATCGACGGCGTGTTCTCTGCCTTGTCCTTCTTCACGGTGAGGTGGCGCAGCACGGCGTCGTTGAAGCGGAAACCCGTTTCGATCTCGGTCAGCACGGTGTTGCTGCACTCGATGTTCAGGCACAGGTAGTGCGCCTTGGCGAGCTTCTGGATCATGTAGGACAACTGGCGCCGGCCCCAGTCTTCGACGCGGTGGACCTTGCCGCCGCCCGCGGTGACCAGGGTCTTGTAGCGTTCCAGCATCGCCGGAACCTGTTCGCTCTGATCCGGGTGGATCAAGAGCACGATCTCATAGTGACGCATGCACACTCCTTGTGGATTCCCGGCTTGCCTGCGTGAGCCTGCTCACTGGCTTGCCGGAGGAAGCCGCACACCAGCGTCAACCGGGGGTGCGGCAAGGGAAAAGCCTTCGAGTATAGCTCATGCCACTGGCCTGGGGTCCCGTATGCGGTCCACCCAGGCGCTGGATGCGGCACCGGGCGCCGCGCTGAGCAGGCTGCCCAGCACAAGTGCCAGCACGGCAGCCGGCACGCCGAAGACACCCGCCGCAATCGGCGCGATGCCGAACCACGTGCAGTCCGCCAGCGGCGCCACGACACCGAAGACGCTGCGCAGCCAGGGCTGCGTTGTCGCCATGTAGTAGCTGGTGACGGCCAGGCCGCTGAGCATGCCCAGCACGCAGCCCCACAGATTGGCGCGCTTCCAGAACACGCCGGCCACCAGCGCCGGGAAGAAGGTGGCCGCCGCCAGCGAGAACGCAGCCGACACCAGGAACAGGATGTCGGCGATCTTCATCGACGCCACGTAGGCGGCCGCCAGCGCCACCACCAGCAGCAACACCTTGGACACCGCCACGCGCCGCGAGCCGGCCGTGCGGGGGTCGATCAGCTTGTAGTAGAGATCGTGCGACAGCGCGTTGGAGATCGTCAGCAACAGCCCGTCGGCGGTGGACAGCGCAGCGGCGAAGCCGCCCACCGCCACCATCGCCGAGATGACGAACGGCAGCCCGGCGATCTCTGGCGCGGCGAGCACGACGATGTCGGCGCCGATGTGGATTTCGCCCAACTGCAGGATGCCGTCGCCATTGACGTCGCTGATCTGCAGCAGCGAAGGATCGACCTTCGCCCAGCCGCTGATCCACGCCGGCAGCCTGTCGAAAGGCGTGCCGACCAGCGCATTGAAGACCTCGTGCTTGACCAGCACCGCCAGCGCCGGCGCGCTCAGGTATAGCAGCGAGATGAAGAGCAGCGTCCAGGCGACCGACTTGCGCGCCTCCTGCACCGAGGGCGTGGTGTAGTAGCGCGTCAGGATGTGCGGCAGCCCGGCGGTGCCCAGCATCAGGCAGAAGACCAACGCCAGGAAGTTGCGGCGCGACATCTCGTTGTCGGACGCCCCCGACGGCGCGCCACGCGGGTCGCCCGCGAACGCTTGCGCATGCGGCGCCATGCCGCCCAGCGGCTGCGCCCAGCCGGCGGCAGCATCGCGCTCGGCGGTGTAGCGCTGGCGTGCATCGGCCTCGTTGCGCGGCAGTGCCGACAGCACCCGGCGCGCGGCCTGCAACTGCAACAGCGGGGCCGGCTCTGCGAGCAGGGCGCTGACGCGCGCTTCCGCGGCAGCGCGGTCGGCGGCCATCGCGGCCGGCACGTCGCGCAGCTTGGCGGCCGCTGCTGCGGCGCGCTGGCGATAGACCTCGATCACCTGCTGCTCGCGCGGGTCGGCCGCGATCTGCGCCTCGCGCGCGCTCACGTCCTTCAGCACGTAGCCCACGCTGGCGTGGGGCAGCGGGTTGCCGGTGACCTTCAGCGACAGCCAGGCGACAGGCACCAAGTAGGCGATGACGAGAATGATGCACTGCGCCACCTGCGTCCAGGTGACGGCGCGCATGCCGCCCAGGAACGAGCAGACCAGCACGCCGCCCAGCCCGACGAAGATGCCGATCTCGAAGCCGAAGCCGGTGAAGCGCGAAGTGATCAGCCCGACGCCGTAGATCTGCGCCACCAGATAGACGAAGGACACCAGCACCGCGCTGACGATGCCCATCAGCCGCGGCAGCGCGCCGCCGTAGCGCGCGCCCAGGAAGTCGGGAATCGTGTACTCGCCGAACTTGCGCAGATACGGCGCCAGCAGCAGCGCCACCAGGCAGTAGCCGCCCGTCCAGCCCAGCACGAAGGCCAGCCCGTTGTAGCCACCGAGATACAACGTGCCTGCCAGGCCGATGAACGAAGCGGCGCTCATCCAGTCGGCCGCGGTGGCCATGCCGTTGTAGAACGCCGGCACCCGGCGGCCGGCCACGTAGTACTCGGCCGCGTCGGACGTCCTGCAGCGCAGCCCGATGGCCGCGTACAGCGCCACCGTGGCCAGCAGCATCGTCAGCCCGAGCAGGTTGCGCCCCATGCCCAGGCGCTCGAACAAGGCCATCAGCAGAATGAAGCCGACCAGCGCGGCGGTGTACAGGCCGTAGGTCAGATCGAGCCGGCGGCGGAATGCGCTGCGCAAACTCAGCCCTCGGCGTCGGCTTCAGCGCCCAGCGTGGCGTCCAGCGTCTGCATGCGCAGCGTGTAGGCCACGACGATCAACAGAAAGACCACCAGCGCGCCCTGCGATGCCACCCAGAAGCTGAACGGCCAGCCGAAGAACGCGAACGACAGCTCGCGAGCGAAGTAGGCAACGCCGAAGGTGACGCCGAACCAGCCCACCAGCAGTGCCGCGATCAGGCGCAGGTTGCGCTGCCAGTAGCGCTGCATCTGCGCTGTCAGCCAGCGGCCAGCCGCTGCCAGGTCTCGACCACCGTGTCGGGGTTCAGCGAGATCGAGACGATGCCTTCGGCCGCCAGCCAGTCGGCAAAGTCGGGGTGGTCGCTCGGCCCCTGGCCGCAGATGCCCACGTACTTGCCGGTGGCGCGGCAGGCCGCGATGGCGCGCGAGATCAACGCCTTCACGGCCGGATCACGCTCGTCGAAGTCGCTGGCCAGTTGCTCCAGGCCGGAGTCGCGGTCCAGCCCCAGCGTGAGCTGCGTCAGGTCGTTCGAGCCGATGGACATGCCGTCGAAGTGCTCCAGGAACTGCTCGGCCAGGATGGCGTTGCTCGGCACCTCGCACATCATGATCAGCCGCAAGCCCTGGGTGCCGCGCTTCAGGCCGCGCTCTGCCAGCATCTGCGTCACGCGCTCGGCCTGGCGCACGGTGCGCACGAAGGGCACCATGATCTCGATGTTGGTCAGCCCCATCTCGTTGCGTGCGCGCTTGAGCGCCTCGCATTCCATCGCGAAGGCGTCCTGGAAGTCGCCGCTGATGTAGCGGCTGGCACCGCGAAAGCCCAGCATCGGGTTCTCTTCATCGGGCTCGTAGCGCGTGCCGCCGATCAGCTTGCGGTACTCGTTGCTCTTGAAGTCGGACAGCCGCACGATCACCGTCTTCGGGAAGAACGCGGCGGCAATCGTCGAGATGCCTTCGGTGAGCTTATCGACATAGAAGGCGCGCGGTGACGCATGGCCGCGGGCCACCGACTCCACCGCCTTCTTGAGGTCGGGGTCGATGTTCGGGTAGTCGAGGATCGCCTTCGGGTGCACCCCGATGTTGTTGTTGATGATGAACTCGAGCCGCGCCAGGCCGACGCCGCTGTTCGGCATCTGCGCGAAGTCGAACGCGAGCTGCGGGTTGCCGACGTTCATCATGATCTTGATCGGGCAGTACGGCATCTCGCCGCGCTGCACGTCGCTGATCTCGGTCTCCAGCAGGCCGTCGTAGATGTAGCCGGTGTCGCCTTCGCTGCACGCAACGGTGACCAGCGCGTCTTCCTGCACCTTCTCGGTGGCGTCGCCGCAGCCAACCACCGCGGGGATGCCCAGTTCACGCGCGATGATCGCCGCATGGCAGGTGCGGCCGCCGCGGTTGGTGACGATGGCGCTGGCGCGCTTCATCACCGGCTCCCAGTTGGGGTCCGTCATGTCGGTGACCAGCACGTCGCCAGGCTGCACGCGGTCCATCTCGGCCGTCGAGCGCACCAGGCGCACTGGGCCGGTGCCGATCTTCTGGCCGATGGCGCGGCCTTCGGCGAGGATCGTGCCCTTTGCGCCCTTGAGCTTGTAGCGCTGCTCCAGTTTGCCTTCGGACTGGCTCTTCACTGTCTCGGGCCGGGCCTGAAGGATGTAGATGCGGCCATCGACGCCGTCCTTGCCCCACTCGATGTCCATCGCACGGCCATAGTGCTTCTCGATGATCAGCGCGTACTTGGCCAGCTCGGTCACGTCGGCGTCGTTCAGCGAATAGCGGTTGCGCTGCTCGGGCGGCGTGTCGATCACCTTCACCAGCTTGCCGCCCGCCGCCTTTTCGTCGGCGCTGGTGAACTCCATGCGCAGCAGCTTGGAGCCGAGCACACGGCGGATCACCGCGAACTTGCCGGCGTTTAGCGTCGGCTTGTGGACGTAGAACTCATCGGGGTTCACGGCGCCCTGCACCACGGTCTCGCCCAGGCCGTAGCTGGAGGTGATGAAGACCACGTCCTTGAAGCCCGATTCGGTGTCGATGGTGAACATCACGCC
>CAXTHW010000069.1:0-6829 GCA_964244245.1 uncultured Rubrivivax sp.
GCCAGCGAGTTGATCAGGCCGATGTTCGGGCCTTCCGGCGTTTCGATCGGGCAGACGCGGCCGTAATGCGTGGGGTGCACGTCGCGCACCTCGAAGCCGGCACGCTCACGCGTCAAACCACCCGGCCCGAGGGCGGAGACGCGCCGCTTGTGCGTGATCTCGCTCAGCGGATTGGTCTGGTCCATGAACTGGCTGAGCTGGCTGGCGCCGAAGAACTCCTTCAGCGCCGCAGAGATCGGCTTGGAGTTGATCAGGTCGTGCGGCATCAGCGCTTCGGTCTCGGCCTGGCCCAGGCGCTCCTTGACTGCCTTCTCGATGCGCGCCAGGCCGCTGCGGTACTGGTTCTCGGCCAGTTCGCCGACACAGCGCACGCGGCGGTTGCCGAGGTGGTCGATGTCATCGACGTCGCCATTGCCGTTGCGCAGATCAACCAGGATCTTGACGACGTCGAGGATGTCCTCGTTGCTCAAGGTCATCTTGCCCTCGGGCACGTCGCGGCCCACGCGGGCGTTGAACTTCATGCGGCCGACGCGGCTCAGGTCGTAGGTGTCTTCGCTGTAGAAGAGGCGGTGGAACAGCGCCTCGACGGCGTCTTCCGTCGGCGGCTCGCCGGGCCGCATCATGCGGTAGATGGCGACGCGCGCAGCCAGTTGGTCAGCCGTTTCGTCGGCGGCCAGCGTCTGGCTGATGTAGGCGCCCTGGTTCAGCTCGTTGGTATAGACGCACTGGATGTCCTTGATGCCGGCCACACGCAGCTTCTTCAGCAGCGCTTCGGTGACTTCCTCGTTTGCCTTGGCAACGATCTCGCCGGTTTCCGGGTCCACCATGTTGCGGGCCAGCACACGGCCGACGAGAAAGTCTTCCGGCACGCTGACGAAGCCGGTGCCCGTGGCTTCCATCTGCTTGACGTGGCGCGCGGTGATGCGCTTGTCTTTCTCGACGATGACGGTGCCGCTCTTGTCGGTGAGGTCGAAACGCGCGACCTCGCCTTTCAGCCGCTCGGGCACGAACTCCATCTGCGCGCCCGAATCCATCAGGCGGAAGGTGTCGTTGACGAAGAAGTGCGCCAGGATCTGCTCGGGGTTGAGGCCAATCGCCTTGAGCAAAATCGTCACCGGCATCTTGCGCCGGCGGTCCACGCGGAAGAACAGCACGTCTTTCGGGTCGAACTCGAAGTCGAGCCAGGAGCCGCGGTACGGGATGATGCGGGCGCTGAACAGCAGCTTGCCGCTGCTGTGCGTCTTGCCCTTGTCGTGCTCGAAGAACACGCCGGGGCTGCGGTGCAACTGGCTGACGATGACACGCTCGGTGCCGTTGACGACGAAGGAGCCGTAGTCGGTCATGAGCGGTACTTCGCCCATATAGACCTCTTGCTCCTTGATCTCTTTGACCACCTTCGCCGGGTGCGATTCACGGTCGTAGATGATCATCTGCAGCTTCGCGCGCACCGCGGCGGCGAAGGTCAGGCCGCGCTGCTGGCATTCGCGCACGTCGAACGGCGGCTTCGCGATGTTGAACTCGATGAACTTCATCTCCACAAAACCGTTGTGGGATGTGATCGGGAATGCCGACAGGAAGGCCGCTTGCAGCCCTTCAGGCTTGCGTTTGGCGGGCGGCACGTCCTTTTGCAGGAACGCGACGTAGGACTCCCGCTGCATGGTGAGCAGATAAGGAACGTTGAGAACACTCGCACGTTTGCCGAAGCTCTTGCGAATGCGCTTGCGCTCGGTGAATGTGTAGGGGGTTGCTTGCGCCATTGAACTCTCCGTGTCGAGAACGCACTCCTGGCCGGGAATGCATTTCGTCGGCGACTGGCTGCTCGAGTATTGCGCTCGATTGCTTGGTGGCAGGCCACTACCTGCCGCTGGCGGACAACCCCGGCATTGCACCGGAGTCCGACCAAACCCGTTCTCTGCAGTCGGATCAGAGAACACTTGAAATGGCCGCTCTCGCGGCCATTTCAAGTGCCCCCCGGGGCAGGGCCCCCGGGAGCACGCAGACCGATTACTTGATTTCTGCCTTGGCGCCGGCGTCGAGCAGCTTCTTCAGCGCTGCATCGGCATCGGCCTTCGGAATTGCTTCCTTCACGGCCTTGGGTGCGCCATCGACCAGGTCCTTGGCTTCCTTCAGGCCCAGGCCTGTCAGTTCGCGCACGGCCTTGATGACCTGCACCTTGTTGGCGCCGGCTTCGAGCAGCATCACGTTGAATTCGGTCTTCTCTTCGACGACAGCAGCGGCAGCGCCGCCGCCGCCGGCCGCCGGAGCGGCCATCGAAGCGGCAGAAACGCCGAACTTCTCTTCAATGGCCTTCACCAGGTCATTGAGTTCCATCACCGACATGCTGTCCATCGCGGACAGGAAAGCGTCTTTATCGAATGCCATTTGGGGTTCCTCGAAAGGGATAAGTTCAATGAATCAGAGATGCGTGGGGCGGATCAGGCCGCTGCGGGTTCTGCAGCGGCTTCGGCGGCAGGCTCCGGCTCGGGCGCGGACGCGCCGCCACCCTGCTTTTCAACCACCGCTGCCAACACGGCTGCCAGCCGCTGGATCGGCGACTTCAGCAGGCCGGCCACCTGGGCGATCAGCACTTCGCGGCTCGGGATGGCTGCCAGGGCTTTGACGCCCTCCGCACTCAGCACCTTGCCGGCGTAGGCGCCGCCCTTAACCACCAGCTTGTCGTTGCCTTTGGCGAAGTCGGCGATGACCTTCGCCGCAGCCACGGCATCTTCGGAAAAGCCGTAGATCAGCGGGCCGACCATGGCGTCCGCGGCCACTTCGAAAGGCGTGCCGTTGACGGCGCGACGGGCGAGCGAATTCTTCAGCACGTGAAGATAAACGCCCTTGTCGCGCGCCTGGCGGCGCAGCGTATCGAGGTGGGCCACGGTGAGGCCACGGTACTCGGCCAGCGCGAGCGTCTGCGAACGTGCGGCTTGCGCCGACACGCCGTCGATCACGGCTGCCTTCTCGTTGCGATTGAGACTCAAGGTCTGCTCCTCACACAAAAACGTGTCTTGCCTTGCGGCGCGACACACCGGGGAATCAGCGACCTGCTGCTTTCAAGGAACCCTCGACGAGAACCTGTCTTCAGCGGGACCGCCATCTGCGCTGGCGATTAAGGGGCTGCTCGTGCTGCCCCACCAGCGGTCTTGGATGGCCTGGCTCCGGTTGCCCGGGGCCAGCCCACCAAACCTTCGAGGGGTGAGCGACGCCCACCCCGCCAATCCTTCCAAATCACGCGGCCGCGGCTGCGATGGTCTGCGTGTCCACACGGACACCGAGGCCCATCGTCGAGGACACCGCCACCTTGCGCAGGTACACGCCCTTGCTGGTGGCCGGCTTGGCCTTGTTCAGTGCGTCGATGAGCGCCCGCAGGTTGCCGACCAGCTTGTCGGCCTCGAACGAACGGCGGCCGATGGTGCCGTGCACGATGCCGGCCTTGTCCACCCGGAACTGCACCTGGCCGGCCTTGGCGTTGCGCACGGCCTGCGCCACGTCGGGCGTCACGGTGCCGACCTTCGGGTTCGGCATCAGGCCGCGGGGCCCCAGGATCTGGCCCAGTTGGCCGACGATGCGCATGGTGTCGGGCGACGCGATCACGACGTCGAAGTCCATCTTGCCGGCCTTGATCTCGGCGGCCAGGTCGTCCATGCCGACGATGTCGGCGCCGGCCGCCCTGGCTTCCTCGGCCTTGGCCCCTTGGGCGAACACCGCCACGCGCTTGGTCTTGCCGGTGCCGTTGGGCAGCACGACGGCGCCACGCACCACCTGATCGGACTTCTTGGCGTCGATGCCGAGCTGCACCGCCACGTCGATGGATTCGTCGAACTTGGCGGTGGCCGCACCCATCACCAGCGACAACGCGTCGGCCAGCGGGTACAGCTTGTTGCTATCGACCTTGCCTTGCAGGGCCTTGGCCTTCTTCGTGAGCTTGGTCATATCGTCAGACTCCTTCGACCGTGATGCCCATCGAGCGGGCCGAGCCGGCGATGGTCTTGACCGCGGCGTCCATGTCGGCGGCGGTGAGGTCCTTGATCTTGGTCTTGGCGATCTCTTCGAGTTGCGCGCGCGTCACCACGCCGACCTTGTCGAGGTGCGGCTTGGCGGAGCCCTTGTCGAGCTTGGCGGCCTTCTTCAGCAGCACGGTCGCCGGCGGCGACTTGAGGATGAAGGTGAACGACTTGTCAGCGAAGGCAGTGATCACCACCGGCAGCTTCAGACCTGGCTCGTAGCCCTGCGTCTGGGCGTTGAACGCCTTGCAGAACTCCATGATGTTCAGGCCGCGCTGGCCCAGCGCCGGGCCGATGGGTGGCGATGGGTTCGCCTTGCCCGCCGGGACTTGCAGCTTGATGAAGCCGACGATTTTCTTTGCCATGAATGGCTCCTAATCGAGTTCAAACGCCAGTGGAAGCTGGCTCCTCGTCACTCAGCCCAAAACAACGTTGGCGCTTCCCGGGGCTGCGTCGGGAAACGCCTGCGAATTCAAATCTTCTCGACTTGACCGAAGTCGAGTTCGACGCCGGTGGCCCGGCCGAAGATCGTGACCGAGACCTTGACCTTGCTCTTCTCGTAGTTGACGTCTTCGACGGCGCCGTTGAAGTCGGTGAACGGGCCTTCCTTGACGCGCACCAGTTCGCCGACCGTCCACTCCACCTTCGGCCGGGGCTTGTCCACGCCTTCCTGCATCTGGTTGACGATCTTCATCACCTCGGCTTCGGAGATCGGCGCCGGGCGGTTGCGTGCCCCGCCGACGAAGCCGGTCACCTTGCCGGTGTGCTTGACCAGGTGCCAGGTGTCGTCGGCCATGTCCATCTCGACCAGCACGTAGCCTGGGAAGAAGCGGCGTTCGGTGACGGCCTTCTTGCCGTTCTTCAGCTCCACCACCTCTTCGGTCGGCACGAGGATGCGGCCGAACTTGTCTTGCATGCCGGCGCGGTCGATGCGCTCGCGCAGGTTGCGCTCGACCGCCTTCTCCATGCCGGAATAGGCGTGCACGACGTACCAGCGCTTGGTGCTGGGGACCACCGGCGCGGTGGCTTCGGTGGCTTCGACAGGGGTGACTTCGGGGTCGCTCATCAGGTCACCTCAACGCTTCCAGCCCAGGATCAGGTCGTACAACACCCACTCCACCGTCTTGTCGGTGAGGAACATGAACAAGGCCATCACGACGACGAAGCCGATCACGTAGCCGGTCATCTGCAAGGCTTCCTTGCGCGTCGGCCAGACGACCTTTTTCACTTCCTTGACCGAATCTCGGCCGAAGGCGGTGAGCTGGCGGCCGGATTCGGCGGTGAAGAACATCGCGACAGCGCCCGCCACCAGCACCAGCAGCGCGACGACGCGCAGCCACAGGTCCTTCTGGCTCAGCGCATAAAAGGCGACGACGCCGCCCACGAGCAGCAGCGCCGCGACAGCCAGCTTGGCTTTGTCGGCGCCCGTGGAAACGGTTTCGACTTGAGGTTGGGTGGCCATGACTTTCATTCAGGAACAAAGCCCGGGAGCCTTTGCAGACCCCGCGGGCTGGTTTTCAGCGCCACTCGGCACGCCGGGTGGCAGGGGCAGAGGGAATCGAACCCCCAACCTTCGGTTTTGGAGACCGACGCTCTGCCAATTGAGCTATACCCCTTCGGCAACCCTTACTCGATGATCTTCGCAACCACGCCGGCACCGACGGTGCGGCCGCCTTCGCGGATGGCGAAGCGCAGGCCTTCTTCCATCGCGATCGGGTTGATCAGCTTGACGGTGATGCTGACGTTGTCGCCGGGCATCACCATTTCCTTGTCTTTCGGCAATTCCACTGCGCCGGTGACGTCGGTCGTGCGGAAGTAGAACTGCGGCCTGTAGTTGTTGAAGAACGGGGTGTGGCGGCCGCCTTCTTCTTTGCTGAGGACGTAGATCTCGGCGGTGAAGTGGGTGTGCGGCTTGACGCTGCCGGGCTTGCACAGCACTTGGCCGCGTTGCACGTCTTCGCGCTTGGTGCCGCGCAGCAGGATGCCGACGTTGTCGCCGGCCTGGCCCTGGTCGAGCAGCTTTCTGAACATCTCGACGCCGGTGCAGGTGGTCTTCTGCGTTGCTGCGATGCCGACGATCTCGATTTCTTCGCCGACCTTGATGACGCCGCGCTCGACGCGGCCGGTGACGACGGTGCCGCGGCCGGAGATGCTGAAGACGTCTTCGACAGGCATCAGGAAGGCGCCGTCGATGGCGCGTTCGGGCTGCGGGATGTAGCTGTCCAGGGCGTCGGCGAGCTTCATGATGGCTTGTTCGCCGAGCTCACCCTTGTCGCCTTCCATGGCGAGCTTGGCGCTGCCGTGGATGATGGGGGTGTTGTCGCCGGGGAAGTCGTATTTGTCGAGGAGTTCGCGGACTTCCATTTCGACGAGTTCGAGCAGTTCGGCGTCATCGACCATGTCGCATTTGTTGAGGAACACGATGATGTACGGCACGCCGACCTGGCGGGCCAGAAGGATGTGTTCGCGCGTTTGCGGCATGGGGCCGTCTGCGGCTGAGCAGACGAGGATGGCGCCGTCCATTTGCGCGGCGCCGGTGATCATGTTCTTGACGTAGTCGGCGTGGCCCGGGCAATCGACGTGGGCGTAGTGGCGGTTGGCGGTTTCGTACTCGACGTGCGCGGTGTTGATGGTGATGCCGCGGGCCTTTTCTTCAGGGGCTGCGTCGATCTGGTCATAGGCCTTGGCCTCGCCGCCGAACTTGGCTGCCAGCACCGAGGTGATGGCCGCCGTCAGCGTGGTCTTGCCGTGGTCCACGTGGCCGATGGTGCCCACGTTGACGTGGGGCTTGGTGCGTTCGAATTTGCCTTTTGCCATTTCAA
>CAXTHW010000070.1:0-6645 GCA_964244245.1 uncultured Rubrivivax sp.
GGCATCTACGTGCCGGGCGGCAAGGCGGCCTACCCGTCGAGCGTGCTGATGAACGCCATTCCGGCGCAGGTGGCCGGCGTCGGCGAGGTGGTGATGGTGGTGCCCACCCCGCACGGCGAGCGCAACCCGCTGGTGCTGGCCGCGGCGCACGTCGCTGGCGTGCACCGGGTGTTCACCATCGGCGGCGCGCAGGCGGTGGCGGCGCTGGCCTGGGGCACCGCAAGTATTCCGCGCGTGGACAAGATCACCGGCCCCGGCAATGCCTACGTCGCCAGCGCCAAGCGCCGTGTGTTCGGCCAGGTCGGCATCGACATGATCGCCGGGCCAAGCGAGATCCTGGTGCTGGCAGACGGCAGCACGCCGCCCGACTGGGTGGCGATGGACCTCTTCAGCCAGGCCGAGCACGACGAACTGGCGCAGAGCATCCTGCTCTGCCCTGACGCGGCCTACATCGCCGCCGTGCGCGCGGCGATGGAGCGGCTGTTGCCGGAAATGCCGCGTTGCGACGTCATCCGCGCGAGCCTGGAAGGCCGCGGCGCGCTGGTGCTGACGCGCAGCATGGAAGAAGCATGCGACTTGAGCAACCGGGTCGCGCCGGAGCACCTGGAGGTCAGCGCGCTGGAGCCGCAGCGCTGGGAGCCGCTGCTGCGCCACGCCGGTGCCATCTTCCTCGGCGCCTTCACCAGCGAAAGCCTGGGCGACTACTGCGCCGGGCCCAACCATGTGCTGCCGACGGCCGGCACCGCGCGGTTTTCGTCGCCACTGGGCGTTTATGACTTCCAGAAACGCAGCAGCATCATCGAAGTGAGCGAAGCGGGCGCCAACTTGTTGGGGCCGGTGGCCGCCGAGTTGGCGGATGGTGAGGGCTTGCAGGCCCATGCCCGCGCCGCCCGGATGCGGCTGATGGTTTGACACGAAGTTCGTGCATCACGAAAATCGTGCGCTTGAATGGAGGCCGAATGAAGAACGTCACGGTCACGATGGAAGACAGCGTCGCCGACTGGGCACGCATGGAAGCCGCACGCCGCAACACCAGCGTCTCGCGCCTGGTGGGAGAGTTGCTGGCCGAGAAAATGCGCCATGACGACGCCTATGAACGCGCGATGAAGGAGGCGCTCGAGTTCAAAAGCTTTGGCGTTTCGACGGGACGCTATCTGACGCGCGAGGAAATTTACGACCGGGGAAGCAAGTGACGGCCGTGGTGTTCGTGGACACCAACGTGCTCATTTACGGGGTTGATGACAAGGACCCCGACAAGCGCGACCGCGCTCGCGGCTGGCTTCAGGTCTGCTGGGAGCAGCGGTGCGGGCGGCTGAGCACCCAGGTGCTCAACGAGTTCTATGTGAACGTCCGCAAGAAGTTTGCACAAGCGTTGTCGCAGGATGACGCTCGGACAGAGATTCGCCGTTACCAGCACTGGAAGCCCTGGCCCATCGACCAGGCCACTGTCGAGACTGCCTGGGCTGTGGAGAGCCGCTACGGCGTTAACTACTGGGACGCCCTGATGGTGGCCGCCGCCCAGCAGCAAGGCTGCAACTGGCTGCTCACCGAAGACCTGCAGCATGGGCAGCAGATCGACGGCGTGCGCATCGTCAACCCCTTCATCGCCGGGCCGCAATTGCTCGGCCAACCCGCATGACATCACCCGCCGCACCGTCGCTGGCCGACCGCATCGCACTTACCATCCGCCAGGACGTCAAGTCCATGCACGGCTACGCCATCCAGCCGAGCGCCGGCCTCGTCAAGCTGGACGCGATGGAAAACCCGTTCACGCTGCCGCCCGAGCTGCAGCGTGAGTTGGGCGAGCGGCTCGCCCACGTGGCGATCAACCGCTACCCCGCGCAGTGCACGGCCGACGTGGTGGCGGCGCTGTCGGAGTTCGTCGAGCTGCCGGCCGGCTGCAAGATGATGCTGGGCAACGGGTCAGATGAACTCATCGACATGCTTTCCGTGGTGTGCAACGTGCCGGGCGCCACGCTGCTGGCGCCGCTGCCGGGCTTCGTGATGTACGAGATGTCGGCCAGGCTGCGCGGCCTGCGCTTCGTCGGCGTGCCGCTGACTGCCGCCTTCGAGCTGGATGAATTGTCGATGCTGGCCGCCATCGAACAGCACCGGCCGGCGCTGACCTACATCGCTTACCCGAACAACCCGACGGCCAACCTCTTCGACGAGGCCACGGTCGAGCGCATCGTCGCTGCGGTCGGCCGCCAGCACGGGCTGGTGGTGTTCGACGAGGCCTACCAGCCGTTCTCGTCGCGCACCTGGATGCAGCGCATGGCCGCGCACCCGCAT
Source organism: uncultured Rubrivivax sp. (assembly GCA_964244245.1). Lineage (GTDB taxonomy): Bacteria > Pseudomonadota > Gammaproteobacteria > Burkholderiales > Burkholderiaceae_C > Rubrivivax. The sequence goes on from CAXTHW010000070.1 coordinate 2,293, forward strand.
GTGCTGGTGATGCGCACGATGAGCAAGTTCGGCCTGGCCGGCGTGCGGCTGGGTTATTTGTGCGGCGCGGCAGCGCTCATCGACGAGGTCGAGAAGGTGCGTCCGCCGTACAACGTCAGCGTGCTGAATGCCGAGGCGGCGCTGTTCGCCATCGACCACGCTGACGAATACGCCCGCCAGGCGCGGGTGCTGCGTGAGCAGCGCGAATGGCTTCGGGCGGCGCTGCGCGCGCTGCCCGGCGTGCAGCCTTTCGACAGCGACGCCAACATGATCCTCGTGCGCCTGCCCGATGCACAGCGCGCCTTCGACGGCATGAAGGCGCGCGGCGTGCTGGTCAAGCACATCGCCGGCCTGCACCCGCTGCTGGCCAACTGCCTGCGGCTGACCGTCGGCACGCCGGACGAGAACGCGCTGATGCTGCAAGCGCTGAAAGAAAGTCTCTAGATGGACCGCACAGCCGACGTTCAGCGCGACACCAAGGAAACGCAGATCCGTGTGCGCCTGAACCTGGACGGCAGCGGCCAGGCCAGTCTGTCCACCGGCATCGGCTTCTTCGACCACATGCTCGACCAGATCGCCCGCCACGGCCTGATCGACCTCGACATCCAGGCCCAAGGCGACCTCCACATCGACGGCCACCACACGGTGGAAGACGTCGGCATCACGCTCGGCCAGGCGGTGGCGCAGGCGGTGGGCAGCAAGGCCGGCATCACGCGCTACGGCCAGGCCTACGTGCCGCTGGACGAAGCGCTGTCGCGTGTGGTGATCGACTTTTCCGGCCGCCCCGGGCTGCACATGGACGTGCCGTTCAAGAGCGGCATGGTCGGCGGCTTCGACACCCAGCTCGCATTCGAGTTCTTCCAGGGCTTCGCGAACCACGCGCTCGTCACGCTGCACATCGACAACCTCAAGGGCGAGAACGCCCACCACCAGTGCGAGACGGTGTTCAAGGCCTTCGCCCGCGCACTGCGCATGGCGCTGGCGGCCGACCCGCGCTCGGCCGGCGTGATCCCGTCCACCAAGGGCAGCCTGTGAGTCTTGTCGCCGTGGTCGATTACGGCATGGGCAACCTGCGGTCGGTGTCGCAGGCGGTGCTGCATGTGGCGGCCGAGACAGGGCACGAGGTGCGCGTCACGTCCAGCCCGGCCGACGTGCTGGCCGCCGACCGCGTGGTGCTGCCCGGCCAGGGCGCGATGCGCGACTGCATGCGTGAGCTGCGCGACTCCGGGCTGCAGGCCGCCGTGCTGCACGCGGCAGCCAACAAGCCGCTGATGGGCGTTTGCGTCGGCATGCAGATGCTGCTGGACCACAGCGAGGAGCAGGACACGCCAGGCCTCAAGCTGATTGCCGGAGTCGTGCGCCGCTTCCGGCTCGAAGGCCGCCTGCAGCCCGACGGCAGCCGCTTCAAGGTGCCGCAGATGGGCTGGAACCGCGTGCAGCAGAGCGCCCACCCGCTGTGGCAAGGCGTTCCGGACGGCGCCTGGTTCTATTTCGTGCACAGCTACTTCGCCGATCCGTCGGACGCGCGCCACACCGCAGGCACTGCCGACTACGGCGCCCGCTTTACCGCGGCGCTGGCGCGGGATAACATTTTTGCGACACAGTTCCACCCCGAGAAGAGCGCAGCCGACGGCCTCAGCCTGTACCGCAACTTCTTGCGCTGGACGCCCTGATCCAACCCCCCGGTTCCCCCACCACCAAGCCGCGCCAGCCATGCTGCTGATCCCCGCCATCGACCTCAAGGACGGCCATTGCGTTCGCCTGCAACAAGGCGACATGCAGGCGTCCACCACCTTCGGCGAAGACCCTGCGGCGATGGCCAGACGCTGGCTCGACGCCGGCGCCCGGCGGCTGCACTTGGTGGATCTGAACGGCGCCTTCGCCGGCAAGCCGGTCAACGAAAGCGCGGTGAAGGCCATCCTGCGCGAGGTGGGCGACGAGATCCCCGTGCAACTCGGCGGCGGCCTGCGCGACCTGGACACCATCGAGCGCTACCTCGACGACGGCCTGAGCTACGTGATCATCGGCACCGCCGCGGTCAAGAGCCCTGGCTTCCTGAAAGACGCCTGCAGCGCGTTCGGCGGCCACATCATCGTCGGCCTGGACGCAAAAGACGGCAAGGTGGCCACCGACGGCTGGAGCAAGCTCACGGGGCACGAAGTGGTGGACTTGGCCAAGAAGTTCGAGGACTACGGCGTCGAAGGCGTGATCTACACCGACATCGGCCGCGACGGCATGCTCACAGGCATCAACATCGACGCCACCGTGAAGCTGGCGCAGGCGCTCACCATCCCGGTCTTCGCTTCGGGCGGCCTGTCCGGCCTGGCCGACATCGAGAAGCTGTGCGCGGTCGAGTTCGAAGGCATCGAGGGAGTGATCTGCGGCCGCAGCATCTACACCGGCGCGCTCGATTTCGCGCTGGCCCAGAGCCGGGCCGACGAGCTGGCCGCCGCGTTGTAGATGCTCGCCAAGCGCATCATTCCCTGCCTGGACGTCACCGGCGGCCGCGTGGTCAAGGGCGTCAACTTCGTCGAGCTGCGCGACGCCGGTGACCCGGTGGAGATCGCGGCCCGGTACAACGAACAGGGCGCCGACGAACTGACCTTCCTCGACATCACCGCCACCAGCGACGGCCGCGACCTGATCCTGCACATCATCGAGGCGGTGGCGTCCCAGGTCTTCATTCCTCTCACGGTAGGCGGCGGCGTGCGCACGGTGGCCGACGTGCGCCGGCTGCTCAACGCCGGTGCCGACAAGGTCAGCTTCAACTCCGCGGCGGTGGCCGATCCGCAGGTGATCCGCGATGCGTCCGACAAGTACGGCGCGCAGTGCATCGTGGTGGCCATCGATGCAAAACGCCGTGCGGGCGAGGCCGGCGGCTGGGACGTCTATACCCACGGCGGCCGCAAGAACACCGGCCTGGACGCCGTGGCCTGGGCGGCGCAGATGGCGGAGCATGGCGCCGGCGAAATCCTGCTCACCAGCATGGACCGCGACGGCACGCGGAGCGGCTTCGACCTGGCGCTGACGCGCGCGGTGAGCGACGCAGTGCCGGTGCCGGTGATCGCCTCCGGCGGCGTCGGCGCGCTGCAGCATCTGTCCGACGGCATCCGCATCGGCGGGGCCGACGCGGTGCTGGCCGCCAGCATCTTCCACTACGGCGAGTTCACGGTCGGTCAGGCCAAGGCCTTGATGGCGCGCGACGGCATTCCGGTGCGGCTTTGACGCGCCCGCCGTGAAGCACCGCGTCCGCTTCGTCGAAGGCAAGCCGCAGGCCGTGCGCCTGACGGCCGGCCGGCCGAACGAAGTGCGCCTGATCGGCGGCCAGTGGAAGCGCAGCAAGCTGCCGGTGGCCGACCTGCCGGGCCTGCGCCCCACGCCCGACCGGGTGCGCGAAACGCTGTTCAACTGGCTGGGGCAAGACCTGTCCGGCTGGCGCGTGCTCGACGCCTTTGCGGGCAGCGGCGCGCTCGGCTTCGAGGCCGCGTCGCGCGGCGCTGCGCAGGTGCTGCTGCTCGAACGTGACCCGCAACTCGTCGCCAGCCTGAATGCGTCGCGCCTGCGGCTGAAAGCCGAAGCGCTGCGCGTGGAACGCAGCGAGGCGCTGTCTTGGATGGCCGCCAGCGCGCCGCGCTGCTTCGAACTGGTGCTGCTCGATCCGCCGTTCGACGCAGCGATGGCCGCGCCAGCGGCAGCCGCGGCTGCGCGCTTGCTGGCGGATGGCGGCTATCTCTACGTCGAGGCTGCTGCGCCGCTGGCCGAGGCGCCGCCGGGCCTGGCGCCGTACCGCCAGGCGCGCGCCGGCGCAGTGCACTTCCAGCTTTTCAGGCGGGACTACACTGCCGCCGTCGCCCCGCCGAGGACCGAGCCGTGACCGCAGTGAAACCGACAGTCGCTGTTTACCCCGGAACCTTCGATCCGATGACGCTGGGCCATGAAGATCTGATGCGCCGTGCCTCGACGCTGTTCGACCGGCTGATCCTGGCAGTGGCCGCCGGCCACCACAAGCGCACGATGTTCACCATCGCCGAGCGCATGGAGATCGCCACCGAGATCGCCGCGCCTTACAAGAACGTCGAGGTCACGGCCTTCCGCGGGCTGCTGCGCGACTTCGTGGTGGACAACCGCGGCAAGGTGGTGGTGCGCGGGCTGCGCGCGGTGAGTGATTTCGAGTACGAGTTCCAGATGGCGGGCATGAACCGCCAACTGATGCCCGAGGTGGAAACCGTGTTCATGACGCCGTCGGATCAGTTCCAGTTCGTCAGCGGCACCTTCGTGCGCGAGATTGCCAGCCTGGGCGGTGATGTTTCCAAGTTCGTGGCACCCTCGGTGCTTCGGCGCTTGAAAGAGCGC
>CAXTHW010000071.1:0-5579 GCA_964244245.1 uncultured Rubrivivax sp.
AGAACTTCATGTAGTTCGGGTCGTCCCAGGTCTTGCCCAGGCCGTTCTGGTAGCGGCCCAGGATGCGCTGGTTGATGGCATCGACGCTGGTGTTGACGTAGGACTTGTCGGCAATGGTCTCGGCCATCTTGTTCTTGTTCTGCAGCCCGGCGTCGATCCAGCGGCCGGCTTCCATCACCGCCATCGTCACGGCACGCGCGGTGTTGGGGTACTTGCTGACGAACTCGCCGGTGGTGCCCAGCACCTTCTCCGGGTGGTCTTTCCAGATGTCCTGCGTGGTGACGGCGGTGATGCCGATGCCGTCGATGATGGCGCGGTGGCCCCAGGGCTCGCCGACGCAGTAGCCGTCCATGTTGCCCACGCGCATGTTGGCCACCATCTGCGGCGGCGGCACGGTGATGACCTTGGCGTCCTTCATCGGGTTGATGCCCACGCTGGCCAGCCAGTAGTACAGCCACATCGCGTGGGTGCCGGTGGGGAAGGTCTGCGCGAAGGTGTAGTCGCGCTTCTCGGATGCCATCACCTTGGCCAGGCTGGCGCCATCGACCGCGCCCTTCTCGGCCAGCTTCTTCGACAGCGTGATCGCCTGGCCGTTGTTGTTCAGCGTCATCAGCACGGCCATGTCTTTCTTCGGCCCGCCCAGGCCCAGGTGCACGCCATAGACCAGGCCGTACAGCACATGCGCCATGTCGAGTTCGCCGTTGACCAGCTTGTCGCGCACGCCGGCCCAGCTTGCCTCCTTGGTGGCGACGATCTTCACGCCGTACTTCTTGTCGAAGCCCAGCACCGAGGCCATCACCACGCTGGCGCAGTCGGTCAGCGGGATGAAGCCGATGCGCACTTCCTCTTTCTCGGGCTTGTCGCTGCCGGCCGCATACACGGCTGTATGGAGCCCGGGCACGAGGCCGGCGGCGCTGGTGGCAGCGGCCGCCTTGACGAGAGTTCGGCGTCCCATGTCGATGCGTCCTGGATTGTGTGAGGTCATGGTGGTGTGCAAATTGAAGGCCAAGAATGCGAAAAGGCGTCCACACGGCGGCAGGCCTTGCGGCTTGCGTGGTGAGGACGCCCTTGTCCCGCCGGACCACCGCAATCACTGCGGCCGGCCGGCGCTGGCGAGAAATCGGCTTTGATCTCTCTCTGAGATCGAGCTATGCAATACGCGTGCCTGCGATTCGGCTGTATTTGCCGCCGGGCCACGGCGCACTTGCACCAGCGGGCGGCAAAGCGCGCTTGGCTGGTGCGCTGGCACGTCGCGTCTGGCCGTTGCGCCTGACCGTTGCGCGCCTGCGCTAGCCGAGCAGATCGGCCGCATCGACGATGCGCTGCGCGATCTCGGTCATCTTCAAACCCTTGTCCATCGCCGCCTTGCGCAGCCGCGCATAGGCTTCGGGCTCGCCGATCTGGTGGCGCTGCATCAGCAGGCCCTTGGCGCGGTCGAGCAGCTTGCGGTCGGCGAGCTGGGTGCGCGCCTCGGCCAGTTCACGGCGCAGCGACTCCTCGTGTTCGAAGCGCGCCAGCGCGATGTCGAGCACCGGCTTCACCCGATCGGGCGCCAGGCCGGCCACCACGTAGGCCGTCACGCCGGCAGCGATGGCGCCGCGCACGTGGCTGGTGTCGGTGTCCTCGGTGAACATCACGATCGGGCGGCGGGCGTCGCGCGTGGCCATCACCACATGCTCCAGCGTGTCGCGCGCCTGGCTCTCTGCATCGACGATGATCATGTCGGGCTGGATCTGCGCCAGCCGGTCGGGCAGGAAGGCATCCACCGGCAGCACCGCGACGATGTTGTAGCCGGCCTGAAGCAGACCGATGCGCAGGCTGCGCGAACGTTCTGCTTCGAGCGCTGCTGCATCGTCGCCAGGCTCAGGCATGAGGGTGTCTGGCGCGACGATGACGATGCGGGTGGCAGCCGTGATGGACATGCCGGTGACGTTGCAACTTCCGCGCCGCCGCCAAGGCTGCGTGCTGCTGGTGGCGGCCGCTAGACTCCCCGCATGAACGTGCTGGGCATCGAGTCATCGTGTGATGAAACCGGCGTGGCGCTGGTGCAGACGCGGCCCGGCGCCACGCCGCGGCTGCTGGCCGACGCGCTGCACAGCCAGGCCGAGATGCACAAGGCCTACGGCGGCGTGGTGCCCGAGCTGGCCTCGCGCGACCACATCCGCCGCGTGCTGCCGCTGGCGCGCCGCGTGTTGGCCGATGCCGGCTGCGCGCTGGCAGACATCGACGTGGTGGCCTACACCCGCGGCCCCGGCCTTGCCGGCGCGCTGCTTGTGGGTGCCGGCGTGGCGGCGGCGCTGGCCGTCGCGCTGGGCAAGCCGACGCTGGGCGTCGACCACCTCGAAGGGCACCTGCTGTCGCCCTTCCTGGCCGAGGACCCGCCGAGCTTCCCGTTCGTCGCGCTGCTGGTGTCGGGTGGACACACCCAACTGATGCGGGTCGATGGCGTCGGCCGCTACCTGCTGCTGGGCGAGACCATCGACGACGCTGCCGGTGAGGCCTTCGACAAGAGCGCCAAGCTGCTGGGCCTTGGCTACCCCGGCGGGCCGGCGTTGGCGCGCATGGCCGAGTTCGGCAATGCCGCGGCCTTCGCGCTGCCGCGGCCGCTGCTGCACAGCGGCAACCTCGATTTTTCTTTCGCCGGGCTGAAGACGGCGGTGATGGTGCAGCACCGCAAGCTGGGGCCGAACGTCTGCGAACAGTCGCGCGCCGACCTGGCGGCGGCCACGCAGGCGGCCATCGTCGATGTGCTGGTGGCCAAGTCGCTGCGCGCGCTGCGCGACACAGAACTGAAGCGCCTGGTGGTGGCGGGCGGCGTGGGCGCCAACCTGCGGCTGCGCGAGATGCTGAACATCGGCGCAGCGAAGATGCGTGCCGTCGTGCACTACCCGCCGCTGGCGCTGTGCACCGACAACGGCGCGATGATCGCGCTGGCCGCAGCGCTGCGGCTGGAGTGCGGGCTGGCAGAGACGCGCGACGATGGCGCCTTCGACGTGCGGCCGCGGTGGCCGCTCGCCGAGGCAGTTAGCCCTGCCGGGCCTGGTGCTCGGTTGCTCAGTTGACGGTGATCTGCGCCGCGCCGGTGGCGTTGCGCTTGGCCAGCGTCAGCGTCAGCACGCCGTTTTCCAGTTTGGCGCCGGATTCGCTCTGGTTCACTTCCACCGGCAGCCGGAAGCTGCGCGAGAAGTTCACTGCGGCACGCTCGCGGTAGATGATGCGGTCGCCGTTGTCTGACTTGTCCGACTTCGCGGTGCCGGTCTTGCCCTGCGCCTGCACGGTGACGCGGCGGCCATCGACGCTGACCTTCACATCGTCTTTGGCGACGCCCGGCAGGTCGAGCGTGACGCTGTAGGCGCTGTCGGTTTCAGCCACGTCCAGCGCCGGGCTGCGGCTGTTGTCCAGGCCGTCGAAGAAGCGGTCCACGCTGCGGGCCAGGTGGGACGAAGAATGGGAGAAGGGAACGATGAACATGCTGCACTCCTAGAATGGTGGTTGGCGGCGCCGCTGTTCATTTGTCTGCTGCGCCCGTGCTTCCCAACTGGCAGCGCCGCTGCCGTTTTCAAGACCTCGATGCACGCGGCCCGATTGACAAGGAGACAAGCGATGCGCGCCGCCATCCAGGCCCTGCCGGGCTCGAAGATCCGCGAGGTCGCCAATGCTGGCCTCGGCCGCAGCGACCTGCTGGTGTTCTGGTTCGGCGAAAGCGACGAAGTCACGCCGCAGCCCATCCGCGATGCAGCGGCCGCGTCACTGGCCCAGGGCGAAACCTTCTATTCGCACAACCTCGGCCTGCCGGAACTGCGGCAGGACATCGCCGCCTACGCCAGCCGGCTGCATGGCCAGATCGACGCCGAGCGCATCGCCGTCACGTCCTCGGGCGTCAGCGCGTTGATGCTGGCGATGCAGTTGCTGGTGGGCGCGGGCGACGAGGTGGTGGCGGTGGTGCCGGTGTGGCCCAACCTCACCGCGCAGCCAGCGATCCTGGGTGCGCAGGTCACGCGTGTGCCGCTGCGGCCGTCCAGCACCGGCGCCTGGGCGCTGGACCAGGATGAACTGCTGGCAAAGGTGACGGCACGCACGCGCGTGCTGCTGGTCAACGCGCCGAACAACCCGACAGGCTGGACGCTGACGCGCGGCGAACAGCAGACGCTGCTCGACCACTGCCGCAAGACCGGCACCTGGATCATCGCCGACGAGGTCTATGAGCGGATCTATTTCGGCGACACGCCTGCCGCCCCCAGCTTCCTGGACATCAGCACGCCAGAAGACCGCCTCATCGTCGCCCAGAGTTTCAGCAAAAGCTTTCTGATGACGGGCTGGCGGCTGGGCTGGCTGGTGCTGCCGCGGGGTGCGCAGGCAGACGCGGCCAAGCTGCTGGAGTTCAACAGTTCCTGCGCGCCGGTGTTCATCCAGCGCGCCGGGCAGGCCGCGCTGGCGACTGCCGATGCCACCGTGCCGGCGCTGGTGCAGCGGCTGCGCGCCTGCCGCGACCGGCTGCTGCCGGGGCTTCAGGCCTTGCCGGGCGTCACCGTGGCCAGCCCGCCGGGCGGCCTGTATGCGTTCTTTCGCGTCGAGGGCCGTGACGATTCGCTGGCGTTCGCGAAGGAGCTGGTGATGCAGCATGGTCTGGGCCTGGCGCCGGGCGGCGCCTTCGGGCCGGAAGGCGAGGGCTGGCTGCGCTGGTGCTTCGCGTCGCAAGACCCGGCGCGGCTCGACCTTGGGCTGCAGCGGCTGGCCCAGGCGCTGCGGCTATAATCTCCGGTTCCCTGCGGCAACGTGGGGGCACAGCACGGCGCCGGTCGGTTTCACTGGCGTTCGCAAGTCCACTCGGAAACCGTTCCCGCACAGGGCAAGCGTGCGGCACGGCGGTTTCCAACACCAAGGAAATCCTCCATGCCTCTGGCAACAGCCCGCACCGCCGAGATCGTCAGCGCCAACGCGCGCGGCACCGCCGACACCGGCTCCCCTGAAGTTCAAGTGGCGCTTCTCACCGCGCGCATCAACGAACTGACGCCGCACTTCAAGCTGCACGCCAAAGACCACCACGGCCGCCGCGGCCTGCTGAAGATGGTCAATGCCCGCAAGCGCCTGCTGTCCTACCTGAAAGGCAAGGACGCTGACCGCTACACGGCGCTGATCGCCAAGCTGGGCCTGAGAAAGTAAGAAGCGAGAGCGGGGGCCCGCTGCGCGCGGCGGCCCCTTTTCGATTGTTCAACCCGGGCACGGACGCAGCCGTGTCATTCCACCGACGCCCTGGCAGCACGACGGGCAAGAGCTTCGCTGGAATGGCATCGCGCCGGCCCCACATCAAGAAAAGAGACAGGCATGAGCATGTTCAACAAGGTCACGAAAACCTTCCAGTGGGGCGGCCACACCGTCACGCTGGAAACCGGCGAAATCGCCCGCCAGTCCAGCGGCGCCGTGCTGGTGACGGTGGATGACACGGTGATCCTGGCCACCGTGGTGGCCAAGAACGACCCCAAGCCCGGGCAAGACTTCTTCCCGTTGACGGTCGATTACATCGAGAAGACCTACGCCGCCGGCAAGATCCCCGGCAGCTTCTTCAAGCGCGAAGGCCG
>CAXTHW010000072.1:0-4404 GCA_964244245.1 uncultured Rubrivivax sp.
CTTCTTCAGCCACGGCGCCATCGCGATGAAGCCGCTGGTGCTGCGCGAGATCGCCGACGAACTGGGCCTGCACGAAAGTACCATCTCGCGCGTGACCACCGCCAAGTACATGGCCACGCCGCAAGGCACCTTCGAGCTGAAGTACTTCTTCGGCAGCTCGCTGAACACCGATGCCGGCGGCAACGCGTCGAGCACGGCGGTGCGGGCGTTGATCCAGCAGCTCGTGTCGGCAGAAGACGTGGGCAAGCCGCTGTCGGACAGCCAGCTCAGCAGCATGCTGGAGGAGCAGGGCATCCAGGTCGCACGGCGCACGGTGGCCAAGTACCGCGAAGCGCTGAAGATCGCCCCGGCGTCGCTGCGCAAGGCGTTGTAGTGGCGGGGCGGTGATGGCGGTGCTCTTCCTGCCCTGCGCCGGCGGCACCGAGGCCATGTTGGCCGACGAGGTGCTGCGCATCACCGGCAGCACGCCCCAGAGCGGCCGCGGCGGCGTCTGGGTGGAAGGCGACGAGCGCACGGCAATGGCGCTGAACCTCGAATGCCGGCTGGCCCAGCGTGTGCTCTGGCCGCTGATCGAAGGCCCCTACCGCGACGAGCACGATCTCTACGACCTGGCGCGCCATGTGCCGTGGCTGCACTGGATCACGCCGCAGCAGACTCTGCGCGTCGATGTCACCGCCATCCGCTCGCCGCTGCAAAGCCTGAACTTCGCCGCGCTGCGCATCAAGGACGCCGTCTGCGACGTGCTGCGCGACGCCACCGGCGAGCGGCCCAGCGTCGATACCCACCGGCCCGATCTGCCCATCTCGCTCTTCGTCGGCCCCGACCATGCAACGCTGTATGCGGACACCTCGGGCGAGGCGCTCTTCAAGCGCGGCTGGCGCGAGGCCAAGGGCGAGGCGCCGCTGAAGGAGACGCTGGCCGCCGCGATGCTGGCCGCCGCCGGCTGGCAGGGCCGCGCCGACGACGGCCCGCTGTTCGACCCCTGCTGCGGCGCCGGCACCATTGCTGTGGAGGCAGCGCAACTGGCCTGCGGCATTGCCGCCGGCAGCCTGCGCCGCTTCGCCTTCGAACGCATGCAGCCCTTCAAGCCGCACCTGCCGGCCTGGCAGGCGTTGCAGGTGGCTGCCAAGGCGCGGGTGCACGCGCCGCGCGTGCCGGTGTTCGCCGGCGACGTGAGTTTCCGCATGACCGACTTCGCCACCCGCAATGCAGAACGCGCAGGCGTCGCCCATGCCATCGACTTCAAGACCGCCGACGCGCTGCAACGCATGCCGCCGGCCGCGCGCGGCACGCTGATGCTCAACCCGCCGTATGGCGAGCGCATCGCGGCCAAAGGCACCGGATCACGCCTCGACCCGGAAAGCGGGCGCCAGGGTTTCGAAGGCGGCGGCTCATCGACCGAGTTCTTCGCCGGCCTGGCGGGGCACTGGAAGCGCCACTACGCCGGCTGGAGCGGCTGGCTGCTGAGCCCCGACATGAAGCTGCCGACGCTGATGCGGCTGAAGGAAAGCCGGCGCGTGCCGCTGTGGAATGGCCCTATCGAGTGCCGGCTGTTCCGCTTCGACATGATCGCCGGGTCGAACAAGGACACCGCGAAGGACACACCGCCATGAAGCCAGCCCTGAAGATCGACTTCGTTTCCGACGTGGCCTGCCCCTGGTGCGCCGTCGGCCTGGGCGCGCTGGAGCGCGCACTGGAGACACTCGGTGGCGAGATCGCCGTCGAACTGCAGTTCCAGCCCTTCGAACTGAACCCGCAGATGGCGCCCGAGGGCGAAGATGCCGACGCGCACCTAGCCCGCAAGTACGGCCGCACGCCGGCGCAGTTTGCAGCGGCGCGCGCCACGCTGCGCGAGCGCGGCGCGGCGGTCGGCTTCACCTTCGGTGAACGCAAACGCGTGCACAACACCTTCGACGCGCACCGGTTGCTGCACTGGGCCGGGCTGGAGGAGCAAGGCCCGGGCCGCCAGCATGCGCTGAAAGCCGCGCTGCTGAAGGCCTACCACGGCCAGGGCCGCGACATCAGCGACCACGCGGTGCTGCTGGACGTGGTGGCCGAAGTCGGCATGGACGTGCCGCGCGCCGAGCAGATCCTGGCCGGCGAAGAATTCGCCGCCGAGGTGCGCGCTGCCGAGCAGCACTGGCAGCAGCTGGGCATCAGCGCCGTGCCGTCGGTGGTGATCAACGGCCGGCATCTGATCCAGGGCGGCCAGCCGCCAGAGGTCTTCGAGCAGGCGCTGCGCGAGATTGCCGCCGCTGCGTGAGACGCCCCCGGGCGGCGGCTGCCGCCTTTGTCGGCGCTGCAGCCGGGCTCACTTCCCGATGCAGAAGCGGCTGAAGATCTCGCCCAGCAAATCCTCGTTCGAGAACGCCCCGGTGATCTCGCTGAGCGCGCCGTGCGCCAGCCGCAGTTCCTCGGCCAGCAGGTCCAGCGCGGCGTCGTGCACGGCGGCATGCGCCTGCGCCCGCTCCAGGTGGCCGCGCGCGCGGGCCAACGCCTCGACATGGCGCGCGCGGGCGACCGCGACGCCATCGGACTGCGGCAGCCAGCCGGCGCGCAGCAGCAGCGCCTGGCGCAGCGCCTCCAGGCCCTCACCGGTGCGGGCGGACAGGCGCAGCCCGGGCGCTTCGGCCGGCGCATCGGCAGGCGCTTCGGCAAAGGCTTCGGCAGGCGCCAGGTCGGCCTTGTTGAAGACGTGCAGCGCGTCGGCCGGCAGTCGCGCCGCGATGGCCGCCTCGCCCGCATCGTAGGCCGGCTGGCCGCGGCGCGTGAGGTCGTGCAGGAAGAGCACGGCGTCGGCATCGGCAATGGCTTCCCAGCTCCGCTGGATGCCGATGCGCTCGACCTCGTCCTGTGCAGTGCGCAGCCCGGCGGTGTCGATGACGTGCAGCGGCACGCCTTCGATCTGGATCGTCTCGCTCACCTTGTCGCGCGTGGTGCCCGGGATGGGCGTCACGATGGCCAGTTCGGCGCCGGCCAGGGCGTTGAGAAGCGAGCTTTTGCCGACGTTGGGCTGGCCGGCGATGACCACGCGCAGCCCGTCGCGCAGCAGGGCGCCCTGGCGCGCGCGGGCCAGCGCTGCGTCGATGGCGGCGGCAATCCGGTCGAGCTGGGCGCGGGCGCCGGCCTGCTCGAGAAAGTCGATCTCTTCTTCGGGGAAGTCGAGCGTCGCTTCGACCAGCATGCGCAGCCGCACGGTGCGTTCGGCCAGCGCGTCGATCTCGGCGGAAAAAGCGCCGGCCAGCGAGCGGGCTGCGCCGCGCGCTGCCGCTTCGGTGCTGGCGTCGATGAGGTCGGCGACGGCCTCTGCCTGCGCCAGATCGAGCTTGTCGTTGAGGAAGGCGCGCTGGGTGAACTCGCCAGGCTCGGCCATGCGCAGCCCGATGCCGGCACCAGTCTCCAGCATGCGCGCCAGCAGCAGCCGCAGCAGCACCGGGCCGCCATGGGCCTGCAGCTCCAGCACGTCTTCGCCGGTGTAGGAGTGCGGCGCGGAGAAGTAGATGGCCAGGCCGCGGTCGAGCAGGCTGCCGTCTGCGGCGGTGAAGGGCAGCAGGGTGGCCATGCGCGGCACGAGCGGCCTGCCGCACAGCGCCTGCACCAGCGGCAGCAGGTTGGCGCCGGACGCCCGCACGATGCCGACAGCGCCGCGCCCGCTGGCGGTGGCGATGGCGGCAATCGGGTCACGGTGGCGGGCCAGCGAGCCCGCAGGAGCGGCGCACATCGTGTGTGGATTGTGGTGCGCCGCCGCGCCGCACAAGCGGCAGGAATGGCGCGGGTTGGAGACGCAGACGGCCTCTTGAGGAATCGCAAGGTCTTCTCGCGGCGCTCCTGAGCCGGTGGTGAAACCGGGTCGCCCGCATCACTGCATGGTCGGCCGTTCAGCAGGCCGGCTCAACCCCCGTTTGCGGGATGCGCTGCCCCTAACGTGCGCTTGTCACAGCTCAGGCTCACGGGTCGGGCCGGCGCTCAGGTGTGCAGCACCCCGAGCCGCTTGTTGATGAACCACTGCTGCGCGATGGACAGGATGTTGTTGGTCAGCCAGTACAGCACCAGCCCGGCCGGGAAGACGAAGAACATCACCGAGAACGCCAGCGGCATCATCCACATCATCTTGGCCTGCATGGGGTCGGCCGGCTTCGGGTTCAGCCACACCTGGAACAGCGACGACAGCGTCATCAGCACCGGCAGGATGAACCAGGGGTCCTTGACCGACAGGTCGGTGATCCAGCCGATCCACGGTGCGCTGCGCATCTCCACCGTGGACAGCAGCACCCAGTACAGCGCGATGAAGAACGGCATCTGCACGACGATGGGCAGGCAGCCGCCAAGCGGGTTGACCTTCTCCTCGCGGTAGATGCGCATCATCTCCTGCTGCATCTGCTGCGGCTTGTCTTTCAGCCGCTC
>CAXTHW010000073.1:0-3462 GCA_964244245.1 uncultured Rubrivivax sp.
GTGGTACTTGGCCTTCAGCTCGTCGAAGGTCTTGCGCTGGTAGTTCTTCACCACGTCGCTGATGAACTGCTCGGCGTGCAGGTACAGCACGCGTGCATCGGGCCTGTCTTTCAGCAGCGAGTTGCCCACCGCGTGCACCAGGTGCGTCTTGCCGAGGCCGACGCCACCGTAGATGAACAGCGGGTTGTACATCTGCCCGGGTGCGCCGGCCACGTGCAGCGCGGCGGTACGCGCCATCTGGTTGGCACGGCCGGGCACCAGTGAGTCGAAGGTGAGCGATCCGTTGAGTTTGTTGCGGCTGGCCGCAGGCGCGGTGCTGCTGGCTTGAGCGTCCTGCGACAAGGTGCTGCGCTGCTGCAGCCGGGCCGTGTCGCCTGCCAGCGCCTGCAGCACCTGCGCGGCTTGCAGGGCAGCCCCTTGCCGCGGCGCATGCCCGCCCTGGCCGTCGTGAAACATCGCTGCCGCGCCGTTGCCCGTGCCGATGTCGGAGGAAGGCCGCGGGCCGGCGCTCGCGCTCCCGTCCTGGCCGCGCGCGGCCAGCGTCAATGCCAGCCGCACCGGCTTGCCCGCCAGATCGCTGAGCACCGACTCGATGCGCCCTGCGTACTGGGCACGGATCCAGTCGAGCTTGAAGCGGTTGGGCACGCTGACCGACACCAAGGCGCCATCGGCCGCGCTGCCGCTCAGCTCGCCTGGCGGCAGCGGGCGGATCCAGGTGTTGAACTGGTGTTCCGGAAGCTCGGTGGCGAGGCGTTCGCAGCCGCGCTGCCAAAGGTCTGGGCAGTCGGGGCCCGGGTCGAGGCTCATTGTGGACATCTTCTTTTCAAGGGGCCGGATTCTACGGGCCCCACAGCCGGCGAAGCGAGGTTATCCACAGTTTCAGGGCCAGGGTCAAGACCCGCGCAGAGCCCCGGCTTGTGGTGCAAGTGGTTGACCGGGAAAGCATTTCTTGCTGTAATCGTGGGTTTCCCGAATTGAGGACGAACAGCGATGAAGCGCACCTACCAAGCATCGAAAATCCGCCGTGCACGCACGCACGGCTTTTTGGTGCGCATGAAGACCCGCGGCGGCCGCGCCGTCATCAATGCACGCCGCGCCAAGGGGCGCAAGAGGCTGGCGGTCTGAAGGGAGTCCGAACCTCAGGCAGAAAGTCAGGCAGAACGGCAGGCACAACGCCTGCCTGACCGGCAGTCTGGAGGTCGATGCCCTCCGTCTCACGGTGACCCGGTGACGGGCCAGGCCCAGGCCCAGACCCTTAGCGCAAACGGGCTGAAGCAGTGCACAAGTCCGATTTCGAACGCATGTTGAAGACCGCAGCGCGGTCCCGAAGTGCTCACTTCGCCGTTCACCATGTGGCCAGCAAGCCCTTCGTGCCGGTCTGGCTTGCGCGCGGGGCTGGCCGCGAAGAGTTATCCACAACCATTCCACCGCTTGTCCCACCACCTGTGGATAATTCGCCGCAAGGGCATTGGCTGGGCACCGTGGTACCCAAGCGCCACGCCCGCCGTTCCGTCACCCGCAGCTTGCTGAAGCGGCAGATCCGCAGCGCGATGGACAGGCACACCGGGCTTCTTGCGCCGGGGCTGTGGCTGGTGCGGCTGCGCGCGCCCTTCCCGACGGCGCAGTTCCCCTCCGCCGCCTCTGCCGCCTTGCGCGATGCAGTGCATGGCGAGCTCGACCAGCTCTTCCAGCGGGCTGCCCGCTGAGATGAAGCTGCTTTCACACCTGCACGCACGCCTGCAGGCACACCTGCACGCGCGTCTGCACGCGCCGTTGCACGCGAGCCGCATGCTGGCCGCCACGCGGGCCATGCCGCGCCAGGCCTTGCTGCTGGCGGTGCGCGGCTACCGGCTGCTGCTCAAGCCCTGGCTGGGCAACGCCTGCCGCTTCGAGCCGAGCTGCTCGCAGTACGCGCTCGACGCCCTTCAGCGGCATGGCGCTGCCGGTGGCAGCCTGCTCGTCGGCGCGCGGCTGCTGCGCTGCCATCCGTGGTGCGCTGGCGGGCTCGACCCCGTGCCCGAGCATTTGCCGCGCGGCCTCTTCACACGTCTCGTGCGGCCGCCGGCCGACGACCTCTCCCGAACCCGACATCTCCCATGACCGACATGCGCCGCACCCTGCTGTGGGTGGTATTTGCAACCTCGCTGTTCCTGCTCTGGGACGCGTGGCAGAAGTCCAACGGCCACCCGTCGTTGCTGGGTGGGCTGGGCGGGCGCCCGCCGGCTGCCGCATCGGCGCCGGGCGCAAGCCCGAACCCGGTGCCAGGCGCAGCAGTGCCCGCCGCGGCGGCCACCGCAGGCACCGGCACCGCGCCGGCAGCGCCCACGGCGGCAGCGTCGGTGGTGGCCGAAACCGTCACCGTCAGCACCGACGTCGTCAAGGCCACCTTCAGCAGCGTGGGCGGCACGCTGGTGCGACTGGAGCTGCTGCAGCAGAAGGAGCTGCAGGAGCAGGAGTGGTACGAGCCCTTCATCGAGTTGTTCGGCGCCGCCAAGAAGCCGCGCGCAGAGTCCAACGTGGTGTTGTTCGACCACACCGCGCAGCATGTCTATATGGCCGAGACAGGGCTCGTCAACGTGCCGGTGCCGGTGACGCACCTGAGCCCGATGCGGCTGCTGCCCGGCGAGCGGGTGCTGAAGGACGGCAGCAACGACATCAGCGTTCGTTTCGCCTCCGCCGACGAAGGCGTCAAGCTCGTCAAGACCTATGTGCTGCACCGCGGCCAATACGCCATCGACGTGCGGCACGAGGTGGCCAATCTGGGTGCTGCCGCGGTGCCTGCGCCGCAGCTCTATCTGCAGCTCAAGCGCGACGGCCATGCCGGCCCCGGCGGCTCTGCCTTCGCCAGCACCTTCACCGGCCCGGCGCTGTACACCGACAACAGCAAGTTCAAGAAGATCGATTTCAAGGACATCGACAAGGGCAAGGTCGAGCACGACCAGACGGCCAGCTACGGCTGGGTCGCGATGGTGCAGCACTACTTCGCCAGCGCCTGGCTGCACAACGCGCCACAGGCCCGCGAGTTCAAGCTGTCCACCAGCGAGGCGGGCGACAACGGCCTGGGCGTGAAGGTCTATAACATCAACATGTCCTTCACGCTGCCGGCGCTGGCGCCCGGGGCGAGCGAGACCTTCGACGCCGTGCTGTTCGCCGGCCCGCAGGAAGAAAAAAAGCTGGCCGAGCTGGCCACCGGGCTGGAGTACGTGAAGGACTACGGCTGGCTGATGCCGCTGTCCAAGCCGCTGTTCTGGCTGCTCGACCATCTGCACGGGCTGATCGGCAACTGGGGCTGGGCCATCGTGGCGCTGGTGGTGCTGCTGAAGATCGCCTTCTACTGGCTCAACGCCAGCGCCTACAAGTCGATGGCCAAGATGAAGGCCGTCAACCCCAAGGTGATGGAGATGCGCGAGCGGCTGAAAGACAAGCCGCAGCAGATGCAGCAGGAGATGATGCGCATCTACC
>CAXTHW010000074.1:0-3200 GCA_964244245.1 uncultured Rubrivivax sp.
TAGCCCTGCAACTGGTCGTAGCAGGTGCCGCAGCTCACCACCACGGTCTTGATGTCCAGGTAGTTCAGCGTGTTGGCCACGCGGTGGAAGAGCACCCGGTTGTCGGTGATGATCTTCTCGGCCTTGTCGAACTGCCCGCTGCCGCGTTGCGGATAGCCGCAGCACAGGTAGCCGGGTGGCAGCACCGTCTGCACGCCGGCATGCCACAGCATGGCCTGCGTTGCCAGGCCCACCTGGCTGAACAGCCGCTCGCTGCCGCAGCCGGGAAAGTAGAACACCGCCTCGCTCTCGGCCGTGGTGCCCACCGGGTTGCGGATGATGGGCACGTAGTCGCGGTCTTCGATGTCCAGCAGCGCGCGCGCCGTCTTCTTGGGCAGGCCGCCGGGCATCTTTTTGTTGATGAAGTGGATGACCTGCTCTTTCAGCGGCGCAGTGCCCAGCGTGGCCGGCGGCGCGGCCGTCTGCTTGCGGGCGGCCGGCTTGAACAGGTCGTTCATGAAGCGCTGCGCCTTGAAGCCGACATCGACCATCGCGCCGCGCATCAGCTTGATGGTCTGCGGGTTGGTGGTGTTGAGGAAGGCCATTGCCAGCGCGTTGCCAGGACGGAAGCTCTTCTGCCCCATCTTGCGCAGCAGGTTGCGCATGTTCATGCTGACGTCGCCGAAGTCGATGTTCACCGGGCAAGGTGACTCGCACTTGTGGCAGACGGTGCAGTGGTCGGCCACGTCTTCGAAGTCTTCCCAGTGCTTCAAGCTGATGCCGCGGCGCGTCTGCTCTTCGTAGAGAAAGGCTTCGATCAGCAGGCTGGTGGCCAGGATCTTGTTGCGCGGGCTGTACAGCAGGTTGGCGCGCGGCACATGGGTGGCACACACGGGCTTGCACTTGCCGCAGCGCAGGCAGTCCTTGATGCTGTCGCTGATGGCGCCGATGTCGCTCTGCTGCATGATGAGCGACTCGTGCCCCATCAGCCCGAAGCTCGGCGTGTAGGCGGCGCTGAGGTCGGCGGGCATCGCGTCGGTCATCGTCCCGCGCAGCAGCTTGCCCTTGTTGAAGCGCCCTTCGGGATCGACCCTGGCCTTGTAGTCGGTGAAGGGCTGCAGCTCGGCGTCGGTGACGAATTCGAGCTTGGTGATGCCGATGCCATGCTCGCCGCTGATCACCCCGTCCAGCCGGCGCGCCAGCACCATGATGCGGGCCACGGCCTCGTGCGCCGTCTGCAGCATCTCGTAGTTGTCGCTGTTGACGGGGATGTTGGTGTGCACGTTGCCGTCGCCTGCATGCATGTGCAGGGCAATCCACACACGGCCGCGCAGCACGTCCTTGTGGATGGCCTGGCACTGCGCCAGCAAGGGCAGGAAGGCGCTGCCGGCAAACAGGGCCTGCAAGGGCTTGAGCACCTGCGTCTTCCAAGACGCGCGCAGCGTGTGGTCTTGCATCAGCGCGAAGACGCTGCGGCCGCTGTCGGGCTGCTGGTCGTCCAGGTGGCCCAGCCAGAACTGCCACAGCGCGCGCACCTCGCGCAGCAGCGCCAGCGCCTGCTGCACGCGGTCTTCCAGCAGCTCGGCACTGGGAATGTCGCCAGCGTCGTCGTCCTTGCCCAGCGGCAGCCGGCCCTGCGCGAAGAAGGCTTCCAGCCGGTCGAGCAACTGGAGCTTGTTGCGCAGGCTCAGCTCGATGTTGATGCGCTCGATGCCTTCGGTGTACTCGCCCATCCGCGGCAGCGGAATCACCACGTCTTCGTTCACCTTGAAGGCATTGGTGTGCTTGGCGATGGCCGCGGTGCGCTTGCGGTCGAGCCAGAACTTCTTGCGCGCGTCGGCGCTGATGGCGATGAAGCCCTCGCCGCTGCGGCTGTTGGCGATGCGCACCACCTCGCTGGTGGCGCGCGCCACGGCGTCTGCGTCGTCACCGACGATGTCGCCGAACAACACCATCTTCGGCAGGCCCGACGCGCCGATGCTGGCCAGCGCGCGCTTGCTCTTGGTGGCGTAGCCGACTGCGCGCAGGTAGCGGTCGTCCAAGTGCTCCAGCCCGGCCAGCAGCACGTCTTTCTGGCTGAACAGATAGTCCTTGATCTCGACGATGGACGGCACGCAGTCCTTCGGGTTGCCGAAGAACTCCAGGCAGACGGTGCGCACGTGCGCCGGCATGCGGTGGACGATCCAGCGGGCGCTGGTGATGAGGCCGTCGCAGCCCTCTTTCTGGATGCCCGGCAGGCCGGCCAGGAACTTGTCCGTGACGTCCTTGCCCAGGCCCTCCTTGCGGAAGGTGGCGCCCGGGATGTCCAGCGTCTCGGTGCGCTCCAGCACCTTGCCGGAGGCGTCGAAGTACTTCAGCTCGAAGCGGGCCAGCGGAGCGTCGTGGATCTTGCCGAGGTTGTGCGCCAGGCGCGTGACCTCCAGCCATTTGCCGTCTGGCGTCACCATGCGCCAAGAGGCCAGGTTGTCGAGCGCGGTGCCCCAGAGCACCGCCTTCTTGCCGCCGGCGTTCATGGCCACATTGCCGCCAATGCAGCTTGCTTCGGCCGACGTGGGATCGACCGCGAAGACATGGCCGGCGCGCTCGGCGGCGTCGGCCACGCGCTGGGTCACCACGCCGGCCTCCGTCCAGATGGTGGGCACCTTGGCGCCCAGCCCGGGCAGGCTCACCCATTCCACCTCGGTCATCGCCTCCAGTTTCTCGGTGTTGATGACCGCGCTTTTCCAGGTGAGTGGAATGGCGCCGCCGGTGTAGCCGGTGCCGCCGCCGCGCGGGATGATGGTCAGGCCCAGATCGATGCAGCCCTTGACCAGCGCCGCCATCTCTGCCTCGGAGTCGGGTGTGAGCACGACGAAGGGGTATTCGACGCGCCAGTCGGTGGCGTCCGTGACGTGGGACACGCGCGACAAACCGTCGAACTTGATGTTGTCCTTGGCTGTCACGCGGCCCAGCACGCGCCGCGTGCGCTGGCGCAGGTCCCAGACCTCGGCGAAGCGGGCAGCAAACCGCTCGACCGCGCCGCGTGCGGCCAGCAACAGCTCGCCGACATGACCATCGCGCTCGGCGTCGGCGTCTTCACGGCGGCGCTCGATTTCCGCCAACCGGTGGTGCAGCGCCTCGATCAACAAGCCGCGGCGCTTGCGGCTGTCGAGCAGGTCGTCTTCGAGATACGGGTTGCGCTGCACCACCCAGATGTCGCCCAGCACCTCGTACAGCATGCG
>CAXTHW010000075.1:0-2352 GCA_964244245.1 uncultured Rubrivivax sp.
ACATGCTGTTCATCACCGCCGGCATGGGCGGCGGCACCGGCACCGGCGCCGCGCCTGTGATCGCCCGCGTGGCCAAGGAGATGGGCATCCTGACGGTGGGCGTGGTGACCAAGCCCTTCGAGTTCGAGGGCCGGCGCCGCGGCAAGCAGGCCGACGACGGCGTGAGCGAACTCGAAGCCAACGTCGATAGCCTGATCGTCGTTCTCAACGAAAAGCTGCTCGAAGTGATGGGCGACGACGTCACGCAGGACCAGGCCTTCGCGCACGCCAACGACGTGCTGAAGAACGCGGTGGGCGGCATCAGCGACATCATCCACATCCCCGGCCTGGTCAACGTCGATTTCGAAGACGTCAAGACGGTGATGAGCGAGCCCGGCAAAGCGATGATGGGCACGGCAGTCGCCGGCGGCCCGGACCGTGCCGCCAAGGCCGCCGACATGGCGGTGGCCTGCCCGCTGCTGGAAGGCATAGACCTCAGCGGCGCACGCGGCGTGCTGGTGCTGATTGCGGCCAGCAAAGGCACCTTCAAGCTGGCCGAAAGCCGCAACGCGATGAACACCATCCGCCGCTATGCGGCCGACGATGCGCATGTGATCTATGGCACCGCCTACGACGAAAGCCTGGGCGACCAGTTGCGTGTGACCGTCATCGCCACGGGGCTGAGCAGCGTGGCGCGCAAGGCAGAAGCGCGCGAGACGCGCAGCGCGCCGCCGCTGATGAGCGTGGTGCAGCCGCCGCAGCAACAGCACACGCAGCATGCACACCACGCACAGCCGGCGCTGCGCACCGGCACCGACAACCTGCCCATCCTGACGCAGGCGGCCCTTGGCAGCGCGCAGCCACAAGCGCAGACGCAGCAGCCGCAGCACGATTACGCCGGGCTGAATACCCCCAGCGTCTGGCGCAGCGCGCGGTCACAGGCCGCGGCGAAGGTGGACGCGCTGGCCAGCAACGGGATGGACGAGATCGAGATTCCTGCGTTCTTGCGCAAGCAGGCGGATTGAGGTGATGAACGAGGCCATGCCTTGTTCGTCACCGCATGGCCGGTCTGCTGGGGGCGCACAAGAGCGCCTTCCCGGGTGAACACGACGTGAAGACAACAGGCGAGTCAGTTTTGCCAAAGGAGACGAGCGTCGTCAGCAGAAGATCGTCATCGCACTGTCGGAAACCATGCGCCTGATGGCCGAGATTGATCGCGTGATTGGCGAGCATGACGGTTGGCCCGACGCCTTCCAGACCACCGCCACCGCATGACCACGGCAGACCCGCCCAGCACGCTGCATTTCTTCGTCGATGAGGCGGGCGACCCCACGCTTTTTGACGCCAAGGGCCGCATCCTGGTCGGCGAAGAGGGCTGCTCCAAGACCTTCATCCTTGGCAAGCTGGATGTCGCAGACCCGGCGGCGCTGCGTGTCGCACTTGAGCAGTTGCGTGCCAACCTGATGGCCGACCCGTACTTCAAGCGCGTGCCGTCGATGCAGCCCGAGCGCGGCAAGACCGCACTCACATTTCACGCCAAGGACGACGTGGCCGAAGTGCGGCGTGACGTCTTCAAGGTGCTGATGGGCCTGGACCTGCGCTTCTACGCCGTGGTGAGGCGCAAAGCGGCGTTGCTGGACTACGTGCGGCAGCGCAACGAGCGCGAAGCAACATATCGCTACCGCGGCGACGAGCTGTACGACACCTTGGTGGAAGAACTGTTCCGCCGCTACCACCCGTTGGCCGACCGACTGGAAATCTGCTTCGCCAAGCGGGGCAGCAAGTCGCGCACCCGGGCTTTCCGCGCGGCGATCCAGAAAGCCGAGGCCTGCTTCGAAAGCCAGTACGGTCTCCGCCGCTCGGCCGTGGTGGACATCGTGGCCAGCACCCCGCCAGAGCGGGCTGGCCTGCAGGCCGTGGACTACTTGCTTTGGGCCTTGCAGCGCCACTACGAGCGCGGCGAATCGCGTTACCTTGAACTGATCTGGGACAAGGTCGTCGAAATCGAAGACATGGACCGCATCGAAGGAGGCCGCAAGGGCGTCATCTACAACAAAAAACGCCCCCTGATGGTGGATCAGGAGGCGTCGGAATGAGGGGTGGGAGGTATAGGACCCGCTGGCCGAAGCCGGCGGCTCACACGGCATGAAGCCGAATTTTGCCCCCGCACAACCTACATTTTACTCGATGGCGTTGCGGGCTGCGGCTATTCCGCCATGCTCGACCTGCCGCTTGCAGCCTGCGGCATTCGCCGTGGCCCGCCCTTCGCCTTCTGTACTTGACCGTGGTTTCAACGAACTTCTGCTCGCAGCAAGGAGCGACGTCACGCAGGACCAGGCCTTCGCGCACGCCAACGACGTGCTGAAGAACGCG